>NZ_JAZHRX010000001.1:5910067-7146351 GCF_036924645.1 Bradyrhizobium sp. AZCC 2176
ACCGCATAGGCACCGTTGGCTGCGCACGCCTCCCCGGCCGCAAGCCAGCCCAAAATGGCCGCCGCGAATGCTATTGCCGTGCACCCTGCCCTGATCCCCATTGGGAAATGCTAGCAGAGTCTCTGCCTCGACATAGCCCGGATTTTGCGCCTATCCTGACGGCATGAGCGACCATGATCACGATCACCACGGCCATCATCACCACCACGATCACGACCATTCCGAGTTGTCGGAAACGGAGCTGCGGGTGCGCGCGCTGGAGTCGATCCTGACCGAGAAAGGCTATGTCGATCCGGCGTCCCTCGATCTCCTGATCGATCTCTATGAGAAGAAGATCGGACCGCGCAACGGCGTTCGCGTGGTCGCCAAGGCCTGGAGCGATCCGGCCTATCGCGCCCGGCTGATGAAAGATGCGACGGCTGCGATTGCCGAACTCGACTATTCCGGCCGCCAGGGCGAGCATATGGTCGTGGTGGAGAACACGCCCGAGCAGCACAACATGGTGGTATGCACGCTGTGCTCCTGCTACCCGCATCCGGTGCTGGGACTGCCGCCGGTCTGGTACAAGTCCGCGCCCTACCGCTCGCGCGCCGTGTCCGATCCGCGCGGCGTGCTGAAGGATTTCGGCGTGACGCTGCCGGCCAGCACCAAGATACGCGTCTGGGATTCGACCGCCGAGATCCGCTACCTCGTGCTGCCGATGCGCCCTGAGGGCACCGACGGCTGGAGCGCGGAGCAGCTCGCAGAACTCGTCACCCGCGACAGCATGATCGGCACGGGCCTACCAAAGCAGCCCGGCGAGACCGCCTGATGGACGGCGCGCATGACATGGGCGGCGCCAAGGGCTTTGGCCCGGTTGTGCCCGAGCCGAACGAGCCGGTGTTTCACGGCGACTGGGAGCGCCGCGCCTTTGCGCTGACGGTGGCGATGGCGCGTCCCGGCGGCTGGAACATCGACATGTCGCGGTTTGCCCGCGAGAACCGGCCACCCGAGGACTATCTCAGCAAGAGCTATTTCCAGATCTGGCTGGCCGGTCTGGAAACGCTGATGGTCGAGCGTGGACTGGTGACGCGTGAAGAGATCGAAACCGGCAAGGTGCTGTCGCCGCCAAAGCCCGGCGTCACGCCGATCGCCCCAAATGAGGTCACGCCGGCGATCCGGCGCGGGGGCCCGACCGAACGCGAACCCAAAGCGCCCGCGATGTTTGCGGTCGGCGAGACCGTCCGGATGAAGGACATCCACCCGGTGACGCATACAAGGCTGCCGCAATATGTCCGCGGCCATCTCGGCATCATTGAGCTCATTCACGGCTGTCATGTCTTCCCCGACACCAATTCGCTCGGCAAGGGTGAGGACCCGCAATGGCTCTACACCGTGCGTTTCGACGGCCCGGAATTGTGGGGCAAGGATGGAGATCCCACGCTCAGCGTCTCCGTCGACGCCTGGGAATCCTATCTGGAGCGCGTGTGATGAATCTGACCCCGCAGCAGGCGATGCGGGCGGCCGTCGCCGTCCCCGGCGTGCCCCGCGACGAAGCCGGCCCGGTGTTTCGCGAGCCATGGGAGGCGCGCGCCTTTGCCATGGCGCTGGCGCTGCACGAGGCCGGCGTTTTCACCTGGAAGGAATGGGCGGAGACGCTGGGGGCGCAAATCAAGCGCGCACAGGCCGAAGGCGATCCCGACACCGGCGAAACCTATTACCGGCACTGGCTCGCCACGCTGGAAACGATCGTCGCTGCCAAGGGCGTTGCCACATCGGATGCCCTGCATCGCTATCGCGGCGCCTGGGATCACGCCGCCGGTCGCACGCCACACGGTGCGCCGATCGAGCTGACGGTGGAAGATTTTGGCCGCTAGAGCGAGATGACTTTTCTTCGAATCGTCATCTCGCTCTATCTCATTGATTTGAGCATGATCTTTTCGGAAAACCGGTACCCACTTTTCCGGATCATGCTCTAGGCCAGCGCCGCATATTCCCGCCAGCCCTTCGCGCGCAACGCGCAGGCCGGGCATTCGCCGCAGCCATAACCCCAATCGTGCTGCGCACCGCGCTCGCCGAGATAACAGGTGTGGGAGTGCTCGCGGATCAGATCGACCAGCCCTGCCCCGGCGAGTTCCTGCGCGAGTTTCCAGGTCGAAGCCTTGTCGAGCCACATCAGCGGCGTATGCAGCTCAAAATTCTTCGCCATGCCGAGATTGAGCGCGGACTGCAGCGCCTTGATGGTCTCGTCGCGGCAATCCGGATAACCGGAGTAATCGGTCTCGCACATGCCGCCGATGATGTGGCGGATGCCACGCCGGTACGCCAGCGCTGCGGCAAAGGTGAGAAACACCAGATTGCGGCCCGGCACAAAGGTGTTGGGCAGGCCATCCTCGCCCATGGCAATGGCGACATCGCGCGTCAGCGCGGTGTCGGAAATTTCAGCCAGCGTCGGGATTTCCAGCGTGTGGTTCTCGCCGAGTTTTGCCGCCCAATCTGGCCGCAGCGATCTTAGGCCCGACAACAACCGGTCGCGGCATTCAAGCTCGATGGCGTGGCGCTGGCCGTAGCTGAAGCCGAGCATTTCGACGCGGGCGAAGCGCTGCAGCGCCCAGGCCAGGCAGGTAGTGGAATCCTGCCCGCCGGAAAACAGCACCAATGCAGTTTCGGACGATGATTGATCGCTCATAACGGGCCAATAGCACTCCCGCGCTTTGAGGCCAACCGGTGGAAACTGCCTCGATTTCGGCTCGTTCCGCTGGGATCGGGCGACCGCTTG
This sequence comes from Bradyrhizobium sp. AZCC 2176, assembly GCF_036924645.1. Taxonomy (NCBI): domain Bacteria; kingdom Pseudomonadati; phylum Pseudomonadota; class Alphaproteobacteria; order Hyphomicrobiales; family Nitrobacteraceae; genus Bradyrhizobium; species Bradyrhizobium sp. AZCC 2176. Next base: position 5,912,826 of record NZ_JAZHRX010000001.1, read on the forward strand.
CGGCATAAAGCGGCTTGTGCTCCCAAGCGATGGAAATTCCATGACGCCCTCCCGCGATATTTCCCGGCTCATCGAGATCATGGCGGCGCTGCGCACGCCGGTCACCGGGTGCCCGTGGGACCTCGAGCAGGACTTTGCGACCATTGCGCCCTACACCATCGAGGAGGCCTATGAGGTGGCCGACGCGATCACCCGCGGCGACCTCGACGACCTGCGCGAGGAACTCGGTGATCTCCTGCTGCAGGTCGTCTATCACGCGCGCATGGCGGAAGAGCAGAACGCCTTTGCTTTCGGCGACGTGGTCGAGGCGATCACAAGGAAGTTGATCCGCCGTCATCCGCATGTGTTCGCCGATAAAGACGGCAATATCGCCCCCGCCGGCGTCAAGAGCGCCTGGGAGCGTATCAAGGCCGAGGAAAAGGCCGAGCGCGCGGCGCGACGGCCGCCTGAAGCGACCACGCATAAGTCGCTGCTATCGAGCGTCAAGGCGGGTCAGCCGGCCCTGACGCGGGCGATGGAACTGCAGCGCAAGGCCTCCACCGTCGGCTTCGACTGGAACGATCCCCGCGCGGTGCTCGCCAAGATCCGCGAAGAGGCCGACGAGATCGAAGCAGCGTTGGACAGCGCCGACGCCGATGAACTCGCCGCCGAAACCGGCGACCTCCTGTTCGCGTTGGTCAATCTGGCCCGCCACATCGGCGCCGATCCGGAAGGCGCCTTGCGCGGCACCAACGCCAAGTTCGAGCGCCGCTTTGCCTATATCGAGCGTGCGCTCGCGGCGAAGGGCCGTTCGCTGGAAGACGCAACGCTCGAAGAGATGGACGCGCTGTGGAACGAAGCCAAGGCTGAGCAGTAAACCCTATCGTCGTCCCGGCGAACGCCGGGACCCATACCGCGTGATCTACCAATTTAGGAAAGGTGTTCGACGACTTTTCGCAACAATGAGCACTTCGGGTTATGGGTCCCTGCGTGCGCAGGGACGACGAGAAATCAAGAAGCCACGTGGGGCACAGCGTCAAACCTGGAAACCACGATGTCGCGCTTGGTTTCGTCGACGCGCACGGTCATGTCGAAGCGGCCGTCATGCAGCTTCTTGTTGAGCACTTCGGCATTGCGATGCAGCCAACTGATCCCGGCGCCGTCGGAAGCATCAATCGACAGATCGAGCGTCGTGCGCGTCGCCGCCAGCCGATCCTCGATCGCCGTCAACAGCTCATTGACCCCCTCGCCTGACACGGCGGACACCAGAAAACAGGGCCGCTCCGCCGGACGGCGCGCTGCGATGTTGCGCAGGTTTTCGCGCTCCTCCGGATCGAACCGATCGATCTTGTTCCAGACTTCGAGGATGCGCGCGCCTGCGTCCGGATCGATACCGAGTTGACGCAGCACGGCGTCGACGTCACGCTGCTGCGCCTCCGCGTCTTCATGCGAGATGTCGCGGACGTGCAGAATGATATCGGCCTCCAGCACCTCTTCCAGCGTGGCGCGAAACGCCGCGACGAGTTGCGTCGGCAGGTTGGAAATGAATCCGACAGTATCCGATAGCATCGCCTTGCCGCCATGCGGCAGGCTCAGCGCGCGCAAGGTGGGATCCAGCGTCGCAAACAGCATGTCGGCCGCCTGCACGTCGGCCCGCGTGAGCCGGTTGAACAGCGTCGACTTGCCGGCGTTGGTGTAGCCGACCAGCGCGACCACGCGGTACGGCACCCGCTGCCGGCCGGCGCGATGCAGCCGGCGCGTCGCCTGCACCTTCTTCAGTTCGTTCTCCAGCCGCGCGATGCGGTCGCCGATCAGGCGGCGGTCGGCTTCGATCTGGGTTTCGCCGGGGCCGCCCATGAACCCGAATCCGCCCCGCTGGCGCTCCAGATGGGTCCAGGACCGCACCAGCCGGCTGCGTTGATAATCGAGATGCGCGAGCTCGACCTGCAGCGCGCCCTCCTTGGTCTTGGCGCGGCGGCCGAAGATTTCCAGGATCAGGCCGGTGCGGTCGAGCACCTTGGTGTTCCACGCCTTCTCGAGATTGCGCTGCTGGATCGGCGACAGCGCGCAATCCATCACCACAAGTTCGATGTCGTGGCCCGCGATCAGGCCGGTGATCTCCTCGACCTTGCCCTTGCCGAGATAGGTCGCAGGCCTGATCTGGCTGATGGGCGCAATCAGTGCATCGGCGATGGTGAGGTCGATGGCGCGCGCCAGCCCCGTCGCTTCCTCGAGCCGGGCTTCGGAATCGCGCGCAACCTCATTCGACTGCGCATCGGCGTCGCCGCGGCGCATTCGCAAGTAAGGGCCGATGACGATCGCCCGCCCGGTCTGTTTTGCCCCCGCCGACCGCGGACGGTCGGCGCTCCCTTCACGGTTGAAGGGTTCCAATCAGTTCACTTTCAAGCCGGAGCATCCTCGCCGCCCTCGAACAACTGGATCGGAGCCCCCGGCATGATGGTCGAGATCGCATGCTTGTACACAAGCTGCGAATGACCGTCGCGCCGGAGCAGCAAGCAGAAGTTGTCAAACCAGGTAACAATCCCCTGCAGCTTCACTCCGTTGACCAGAAAGATCGTCAGTGGCGTTTTTGTTTTACGAACGTGATTTAGGAAGGTGTCTTGTAGATTTTGTGCGCGGTCTGCCGCCATTGTTTTTGTCCCGCCGTCTCGTGCTTCTTTTTGTTAAGCCGGTTGTTGCTCTCTCACGGAGCCTGCCCCGACTCGCCGGCTTCCCCTGAGATCCCCCTCCGGTCGGCTCGGCAGCACGATTAGAGGCTACGCGCGGTTTTAAGGCAAGCCGGTTCGCGTTCCACCTGGCAGGAACCCAGTGGCCATTCTCCGTAAAAGTGCGGAAAGAGATAAATATTCCAAAGCAAGTGCATGGATCGCTTCAAGGCGAGCGAGATGAGCCGCAGATTTCGGCATGTAGCGAACAGGCGATTCACTTAAGGCTTCAGCCAACCCCAAGCGCCTTGAGTTTGCGATGCAGCGCCGAACGCTCCATGCCGACGAATTCGGCGGTGCGCGAAATGTTGCCCGAGAACCGGCTGATCTGGGCGATCAGATAGTCGCGCTCGAACACCTCCCGCGCCTCACGTAGCGGCAGCCCCATGATGTGTTCGCCATTATTGCTGGTCGGCATCGCCGGCACCATCGAGCCCACATCCTGCGGCAGCATGTCGGCGGTGATGATCGCTTCAGGACCGCCGCCGGCCAGAATCATGACGCGTTCGACGTTGTTGCGAAGCTGGCGGACGTTGCCGGGCCAGACATGCGACTGCAATACCGCCATCGCGTCCTGGCCGATCTGCCGCTTCGGCAAGCCCGTCGCCGCCGAAATCTGGTCCATGAAATAGTCGATCAGTTCGGGAATGTCCTCGCGGCGTTCCGACAGTGGCGGCACGCGGATCGGCACCACCGACAGCCGGTGGTAGAGATCCTCACGGAAGCGCCCTTCCGCGATCTCTTCCTCCAGGTTGCGCGCCGTAGAGGAGATGATGCGGACGTCGACATGAATCTTGGCGGTGCCGCCCGAGCGCTGAAAGGTCTGATCGACCAGCACGCGCAGGATCTTGTTCTGGGTCTCGCGCGGCATATCGGCGATTTCGTCGATGAACAGCGTGCCGCCATGGGCCTCTTCCAGCGCGCCCGGCTTGCGCGCCTGCTCGCCGTTCGACTGCTCGATGCCGAACAATTCGACCTCCATCCGCTCCGGCGTGATCGCCGCGGCGTTGATGACGACGAACGGTCCCTCTGCACGGCTCGATGCATTGTGCAGCATGCGCGCGGCCAGCTCCTTGCCCGAACCCGAGGGGCCGACGATCAGGATGCGGCTGTTGGCCTTGGCCGCCCGGTCGATGGTCTGGCGCAACTGGTTCATACAGGCCGAGCGTCCGGTGAGAACGCTCGCGGTGGGCGCCAGTTGCTTGAGTTCCTTCACCTCGCGCTTGAGGCGCGAGGTCTCCAGCGCCCGCGTCGCCACCAGGATCAGCCGGTCGGACTTGAACGGCTTTTCGATGAAGTCATAGGCGCCGCGCTTGATCGCAGCCACCGCGGTCTCGATGTTGCCGTGGCCGGAGATCATCACCACGGGAACGTCGGCGTGGTCCTTCTTGATCTGCTCGAGCAATTGCAGGCCGTCGAGCTTGGAGCCCTGCAGCCAGATGTCGAGAAACACCAGATGCGGGCGGCGATTGGCGATCTCGGCCAGCGCCGAATCGCTGTCGCGCGCGGTACGGGTATTGAAGCCTTCGTCCTCCAGGATGCCCGCAACGAGGTCACGAATATCGGCTTCGTCGTCGACAATCAGAATGTCACTGGCCATGGGTTACACCTGTCTTGTCAGTTGCCTGTTGCGGCTTCGGATTTTGCTTCATCATTGGTCGCGGATGCCGCCTCATTGGTTTCGCCTGACGGCGCTTTTGTTTGATTAACCTGTAGTCTTGCTTCCGCCTTCGGCGCATGGCCCGACACGGCGAAGCGCAGCCGCATCCAGGCGCCGCGCTGCCCGGGCCGGAAATCGGAGGCATCCTTGAGTTCGATGCGGCCGCCATGGTCTTCCAGCACGCGGCCGACGATGGCGAGCCCGAGCCCGGTGCCCTTCTGGCGCGTCGTCACATAGGGCTCCAGCAACCGCGCACGGCTCACCTTGGGCAGGCCGATGCCGTTGTCGACGACGTCGATCACAATGTCGTCGCTTTCGCGCGCGGCAATGACGTCGATGCGTCCCTTGCCGAGTTCTTCCGGCGGCACCTGCTCGATCGCCTCCGTCGCATTCTTGATGATGTTGGTCAGCGCCTGCGAAATCAGCCGGCGGTCGAACTGGGCGCGCATCGGATCCTGCTTGATATCGGCCTCGATATCGAGATCGGGATGCCCGACCTTCATCAGGAAGACCGCCTGCCGCACGGTGTCGGCGACGTCCTCGCCTTCCATGACGGGCTTGGGCATCCGCGCAAAGCGTGAAAACTCATCAACCATCCGCCTGATGTCGTCGACCTGTCGCACGATGGTGTCGGTACATTGTTCGAAGATGTTCTTGTCTTCAGTGATGACCTTGCCGAATTTGCGGCGGATACGTTCGGCCGAAAGCTGGATCGGCGTCAGCGGGTTCTTGATTTCGTGGGCGATGCGGCGCGCAACGTCGCCCCACGCCGAGGTGCGCTGCGCGGAGACGAGATCGGTGATGTCGTCGAGCGTGATGATGTAGCTGTCGCGCGACTGGCTGGTCTGCTCGGCGCTGACGCGGACCGACAGATTGCGCTCATGGCCGTCGCGTGTAATCGTGATCTGGCCCTGCACCAGGCGCTGCGTGCCCTCACGCGCGGTCTTCATCATGTCGTCGAGCTCGGGCAGCACGTCGGACAGCGGATGGTCCAGCGTCTCGGATTCGGCATGGCCGATGAGCTTCTCGGCCGAGCGGTTCAGGATTCCGACGCTGCCTGACGCGTCGACGCCGATGATGCCGGCGCTGGCCGAAGACAGCACCGCCTCGATAAAGCGGCGGCGGCTGTCGATCAGATCCGACGCGCTGACCAGCTCGTCGCGCTGGGTGCGCAATTCGGCCGTCATCTTGTTGAATGTCTCGCCGAGCTGCGCGAGGTCGCCTTCGGATTTGTGGACCGGCACCTGGACATGCAGATCGCCGGTCGAAACGACATTGGCCGCACTCATCAGGTTGCGGATCGGCGCCACCAGCCAGTTGGCGAAATTCAGTCCGATCAAGATCGACGCCATCAAAATGGTGAGTGCAATCACGGCAAACATCAGCGCGAAGGTGACCTGGATGCCGAGGCGGCGCGCTTCGATCTGGGCATATTCGGCGACGCTGGCCTGGGTCTGCTTCAGCTGACTGACCACCCGCGGGTCAAGCAGACGGGCAACATAAAGAAATGTGTCAGTGAAGCCGCGCAGGCGAATGATCGCTGCGACGTAGTTTTCGTCCGGGAATACCGCAATCTCCGGTTTGCTTTCACCGATATTGCTGAGGAACTCCTGCGGCGGCGTCGCGAATTGCTGCTGGATGCCGGTTTGCGCCGTCACCAGAACATTGCGATCCTTGTCGATCAGCATCGCGCCTGGCAAATTGCGTGAAGCTGCGTTGTTCGTCAGCAATTCGAAAAATGACTGCCGGTCCTGGTCGAAAAGTGGCCGCGCATTGGAAAGATCGTTGGCCATCCCCAGAATGTCGCCATTGATCAGGTAGGCGTGCTCATTGACATAGGCATGGGCAATGCTCAGCGAGTTCTCGATCGCTGCCCGCGTCGGCCCGGAGAATAGTCTGTCGAGACCGCGATCAAGGGTGACATTGGCGACAATGGCAACCACGACCGCTGGCAGCACGGCGATGAAGGAGAACAGGCTGACGATCTGAATGTGCAGCCGTGCCGCGGCCCGGCCGCGTCGCCGCGCCTGAATCACCAGCCAGACTTCGCGGACGATGATGCCGACCAGCAGCAGGATGGTCGCCGCATTGATCAGCAGGAATGAATAGACCACCTGGCGGGTCGGCTCGATCGGCGTCAGGCCAGCCAGGACCATGAAGGTCAGAAATGCCGACAGCAGCGCGATCGCGACCGCAAACGGCGCCACCCACTTCCGCAGGATCCCCCCTCCGGATTCGGCAAGTGACGGGTCGAATGGTGGTGCCGAGGTCGTCTCTGCGGTGGTCATTCCGGCAATCGGTGAGCTGAAAGGGCTAGGGCCCGCCATTCGCGGACTGATGCATTCATATCACAATGTTGCCGAATTGCGACAATTCGACGGCGCACCGACCGCTAAAGCGATCGATCCCCAGCCACGTCACCCGTCTGCATTGCGGAAGGAGGCAGGTGCAATCCCTAACCGCCGCTCCGGTAGACCTGAATGTCGAGGTCCCTGATCTTCTTTCGCAGCGTGTTGCGGTTGAGGCCGAGCAGGTCGGCCGCGCGGATCTGGTTGCCGCGGGTGGCCGCCAGTGCCGCGGTGAGCAGCGGCACCTCGATCTCCTTGAGGATGCGGTGGTAGAGGCCCGGCGGCGGCACGCCGTTCGGGAAGCCGGAGAAATGCGAGGACAGGTAGGCTTCGACCGCACCGCCGAGGTTCTCCACGCCCATCGGGGCGTTGCCGCCCGAGGTGACCGCCGGCGGCGCCAGCTCGCCATCGATCACCGAGGCCGTAATGACGTCCTGCGGGTAAAGCGCCGCCAACCGGCGCGCCAGGTTCTCGAGCTCGCGCACGTTGCCGGGCCAGCGGTGCTGCTTGAGGCGTTCCAGCGCCTGCGTGTCGAGTTTCTTCGGCGGCAGGCCATCCTTTTCGGCGAGCGCGAAGAAATGCCGGATGAGATCGGGCAGATCCTCGATCCGCTCCCGCAACGGCGGCAGCCGCAGCGGTACGACGTTGAGGCGGAAGAACAAGTCCTCCCGGAACAGGCCCTGCTGGATCAGGATGCGCAAATCCTTGTTGCTTGCCGCCACGATCCGGACGTCGGTCTTGATCGGGGTGCGCCCGCCGACCGTGGTGTATTCGCCCTGCTGCAGCACGCGCAGCAACCGCGTCTGCGCCTCCATCGGCATGTCGCCGATTTCGTCGAGAAACAGCGTGCCGCCTTCTGCCTGTTCGAACCGGCCCGACGCGCGGGTATTGGCGCCGGTGAACGCGCCGCGCTCATGGCCGAACAATTCGGATTCGATCAGGTCGCGCGGGATCGCGGCCATGTTGACGGCGACGAATGGGCCGTTGCGACGCTTGCCGTAGTCGTGGAGCGCGCGGGCAACCAGTTCCTTGCCGGTGCCGGACTCACCGGAGATCATCACCGTGAGGTCGGTCTGCATCAACCGCGCCAGCACCCGGTAGATTTCCTGCATCGCCGGCGAGCGGCCGACCAGGGGAATCGAATCGAATTCGGAATCGTCGGCCGCGCTCGCCACCCGCTCCTTCGGCTCGGCCAGCGCGCGGCCGACGATGGTAATGAGCTCCTTCAGGTCGAACGGCTTTGGCAGATATTCATAGGCGCCGCGTTCTGAGGCCCGGATCGCCGTCATGAAGGTGTTCTGCGCACTCATGACGATGACGGGAAGGTTCGGCCGCATCTTCTTGATTCGGGGCAGCAGATCGAACGCGTTCTCGTCGGGCATCACCACGTCGGTGATGACGAGATCGCCCTCGCCCTGGCTCACCCAGCGCCACAGCGTCGCGGCATTCCCGGTCAGGCGCACTTCGTATCCGGCGCGCGAGAGAGCCTGGTTCAGAACGGTGCGGATGGCGGTGTCGTCATCGGCAACGAGTATGCTACCTGCGGGCATCGTTATTCCTCATCTTGCGTCCTGTGAGGCAGGCGGCAGCGTACCCGGAACGCCGTCGCGGTTGCTTTGGTCGAACTGTTTGGCGGGATTGAACATTGGCATCAGCACGCGGAACGTGGTCTTCCGCGGCTGCGATTCGCATTCGATGATGCCGCCGTGATCGCCGACGATCTTGGCGACCAGCGCCAGGCCGAGACCGCTGCCGGTTTGCTTTGTCGTCACGAAGGGATCGAACAGGTTCGGCAGCAGGTCTTCAGGCACGCCGGAACCGTTGTCCTTGACGCAGAATTCGAGCGGCAGCGACACCCGCGATTTCTTGCCCGGCACCGACAGGCGGACACCGGGACGGAACGCGGTGGTGAGCTGGATCTCTGCGTCCGAGCCGAGATCGGCCACCGCTTCGGCGGCGTTCTTCACCAGATTGAGGAACACCTGGATGAGCTGATCCTGATTGGCCAGCACCGGCGGCAGTGACGGATCGTATTCCTCGATGAAGCGGATGTTACGGGCGAACCCGGACTGCGCCAGCCGTTTGACGTGGTCGAGCACGGAGTGGATGTTGACCGGTCCGCGCGCCACCGGACGGTCATCGCCGAACACTTCCATGCGGTCGACCAGGGTGACGATGCGGTCGGCCTCGTCGCAGATCAGCCGGGTCAGCATGCGGTCTTCGGATGAGGCCGCCTGCTCCAGCAACTGCGCTGCGCCGCGGATGCCCGACAGAGGGTTCTTGATTTCATGCGCCAGCATCGCAGCCAGCGCGATCACCGAGCGCGCCGCGCTCCGGTGCGTCAATTGCCGGTCCATCTTATCGGCGATGGTGCGCTCCTGCAGCATCACGACGATGTGGCCGGGCCGTTCGGTGAGCGGGGCGACGTGCAGATCGACCTGGCGATCGCCGCCGATGCGGGGCGTACCGAGATCGACCTTGTATTCATTGACCGGCGAGCCGCTCGACCGCACCTGGTCGATCAGCGCCAGCAGCGGACTGCCGAACGGCACCAGCTCTTTCAGGGATTGCCGGCGCAGAAATTGCGTCGAGATTTCGAAGAAGGATTCCGCGGCGATATTGGCGTCGACGATGCGGCCGTCGGGCGCCACCAGCAGCACCGGGTTGGGTAGCGCGTTGAGGATGGCCTCGCTGTCGGTGGGCACGGCGCGGCGGTGTTCTGCGACTGAACTCATGCAGCAGCACTCCATGCGAAATCGTCGAACGCGTCCTGCAGCGATCGGTGCACGCGGCGCGGATCCTCCGACGTCAGAATCTTTTGCCGCCAGCCCTTCAGCGTCTCTGCCGGCGCGCGGCTGCACTGGGCCGCGATCTCCAATGCCCAGCCAAGATGCTTGCGCGCGTGCTTGAGCCCGATGCGCTGGCCGTAATGGCTGCAGACTTCGTCATAGAGCGCGCGAATGTGGATGAGCTGCTCGGCCAGTGCCGGCGTCGCCTCGGACTTCCCGGTTTCGAGCCGGCGTCCGATCTGTCCCGGCAGCCAGGGCTGCCCCTGCGCGCCGCGCCCGATCATCACGGCGTCCGCGCCCGACACTTCCAGCGCCTGCACCGTCTTCTCGAATGAAGTGATGTCGCCGTTGACGACGAGCGGCACGGAAACCGCCTCCCTGACCGGGCGAACGGCGGCCCAATCGGCCGTGCCCTTGTAGAACTGGCAGCGCGTGCGCCCGTGCACGGTAATCATCTGCACGCCAGCCTGTTCTGCGCGGCGCGCCAGTTCGGGCGCGTTGAGCGAGCGATCATCCCAGCCGAGCCGCATCTTCAGCGTCACCGGCACCTTCACCGCCGCGATCGTCGCTTCGATCAGTGTGAGCGCATGATCAAGATCGCGCATCAGCGCCGAGCCGGATTGGCCACCGGTGACGTGACGTGCCGGGCAACCCATGTTGATATCGATGACGTCGGCGCCTGCCGCTTCCGCAACCCTTGCGCCCTCCGCCATCCAATGCGCCTCGCAACCCGCGAGCTGGACGACGTGCGGTCCGACGCCGGCTGTCTCGCAGCGCAGAAGCGACATCGGCCGGCCATGCACGAGTTCGTCGCTGGCGGTCATCTCTGAGACGACCAGTCCGGCTCCGAGGGTAGCGGCAAGACGTCGAAAGGGAGCATCGGTGACGCCGGACATCGGCGCCAGAAGGACCCGGTTGGCGACAGCAATCTCGCCTATTTTCAACGGCTTAGAACGTGAACTTTCCGGGCCGGTCACGGCGTTCTCATGGTTGGGGCGGCGGCGTCATTGCAACCGTCGGCGCATATTGTGAGCACAAATCTTGTGCAGTCAAGCTTCTTGCCTACACTTTAGACAGATCTATCATTTGTGCAAGTGCACTGCAACAAAAACCGCTTTTCCCACAGCTAGTGGGAATCGCTCTGTTTTTCCGTATTCGGCATGGTAAGGGCTGTGCGCCAGCGCGGCCCGACACCCTCTCCTCAACCCGATTCGTTCGTATTTGAGTCCAGATGCCCAGACCTGAGCGCACCGCAGCCATCCTCGTCGCAGCCGGACGCGGGCTTCGCGCCGGCGCCGGGGGACCCAAGCAATACCGCGAGATCGGCGGACAGACGGTCATCTTCCGCGCCATGGAGGCGTTCTGCCGGCATCCGGACGTGTTTGCTGTTCAGCCGGTGGTGAATCCCGATGACACCACGATCTTCAATGCGGCCGTCGCGGGACTACGCCACCAGCCGCCCGCCAATGGCGGCGCGACACGTCAAGCCTCGGTGCACGCCGGGCTCGAGGCGCTGGCCGCGGAGAAGCCCGACATCGTCCTGATCCACGACGCCGCGCGTCCCTTCGTGACCCCTGCGGTGATTTCACGCGCGATTGACGCCGCCGGCCGCACCGGCGCCGCGGTTCCTGCGATATCAGTCGCAGACACGATCAAGCAGGTCGACGATACCGGCAATGTCGAGGGCACGCCCGAACGCGCGCGGCTGCGAATCGCGCAAACGCCGCAGGCGTTTCGTTTCGATGTGATTCTCGATGCGCATCGCCGCGCCGCGCGCGACGGCCGCAGCGATTTCACCGACGATGCGGCACTCGCGGAATGGGCGGGATTGACGGTAGCGACCTTTGAAGGCGATCCTGCAAACATGAAACTGACCACACCAGAAGATTTCGCCCGCGAGGAAGCCCGCCTCGCCGCCCAACTCGGCGACATCAGGACCGGTACCGGTTACGACGTGCATGCCTTCGGCGACGGTGATCATCTGATGCTCTGTGGCGTACGCGTGCCGCACACACGCGGCTTTCTCGCCCATTCCGACGGCGACGTCGGCCTGCATGCCCTGGTCGACGCCATTCTCGGCGCGCTGGCGGACGGCGATATCGGCTCGCACTTTCCGCCGAGCGATCCGCAGTGGAAAGGCGCCGCGTCCGACAAATTCCTGAAATACGCCGTCGACCGCGTCACCGCACGCGGCGGCCGGATCGCCAATCTCGAAGTCACGATGATCTGCGAGCGCCCGAAGATCGGGCCGCTACGCGACATCATGCGCGCGCGCATCGCCGAGATCACCGGGCTCAGCATCTCGCGCGTCGCTGTCAAGGCAACGACCAGCGAACGGCTTGGCTTTACCGGCCGCGAGGAAGGCATCGCAGCGACTGCTAGCGCCACCATCCGTCTCCCCTGGTCTGATAAGGGCTGGGGCGAGTAACATGAGCGGCAGCGACGCGCGCGCCCTCTCCCGCTCGCTGCTCGATTTGTGCCGGATGCGCAAGCTCACCATTGCGACGGCGGAATCCTGTACCGGCGGCCTGGTCGCCGGCGCGCTCACCGACATTCCCGGCTCGTCAGACGTCATCGATCGCGGTTTCGTCACTTACTCCAACGACGCCAAGCGCGCGATGCTCGGCGTCAAAGCCTCAACGCTTACGACCTTCGGAGCGGTCAGCAAGGAAACCGCGACCGCGATGGCGGTGGGCGCGCTGGAAAAGGCCGGCGTCGATCTCGCGGTATCCATTACCGGCATTGCAGGCCCCGGCGGCGCCACGCCGGGCAAGCCGGTCGGGCTCGTCCATTTCGCGGTCGCCTCGCGCGATGGAAAGATCCTGCACCGCGAATTCCGTTTTGGAGCCATTGGCCGCACCACCGTGCGCCAGCGCTCCGTCGTGGAAGCGCTGCGCCTGTTGATGGAGCTGGCGCGCGGGCCGCAGCCGCCGGTCAAACCGCGACGCCAGACGATGAGTCGGTTGCGTCCACGGGTCGCGCGAACGCCACGGCGCAGCGCCGTCAAGCGACGCCGGCCGACGCGGACGTAAAGCCGGTATCAACCCTGCGCGGCCAACGCCTTGGCGCGCGTTTCGCTCAGCGAGCTTGCCGGCGTCAATGCTTCCGGGCTGATCGAAAGCTCGATGATGGCCGGAAGTCCGCTTGCCACGGCCCCATCAAAAGCACGCGTGAAGTCTTCGGTCCGTTCGACATGGGCGCCGAAGCCGCCGCACGCGCGCGCCAGCGCCGCGAAATCCGGGTTGGCGAGATCGGTGCCGGAGACACGGCCGGGATAGGTCCGCTCCTGATGCATCCGGATGGTGCCGTACATGCCGTTATTGCAGACGATCACAATCAGCGGCAGCCGGTTTTCGACCGCCGTCATGAACTCCATCCCGGTCATCTGGAAGCAGCCGTCGCCGGCGAACGCGATCACGGTGCGTTCCGGATGCAACTGCTTGGCGGCGACCGCCGCGGGCAGGCCGTATCCCATCGAGCCAGAGGTCGGCGCGAGTTCGGTACGAAACTGCCGATAGCGCCAGAACCGATGCACCCAGACGGCATAATTGCCGGCGCCGTTGCAAATGATGGTGTCATGGGGCAGGCGATCGCTCAAGCCGCGCACGATCTGCGAGAGTTGCACGTCGCCGGGCGAGCGCGTCGGCTCGGCAAAGGCGAGATAGTCGGCATGCGCCGCCTTGACATGGTCGGCGCGGGATCGGTGCTTCGGCTCCAGCCGCTTGATCGCGGCCGCAAAGGCCGAGCTGCTCGCGACCACGCCGAGCGTCGGCGAATAGACGCGGCCGATCTCTTCGGGATCGGGATAGACGTGAACCAGCGGCTGCCTCGGCTTCGGAATATCGAACAGCGTGTAGCCGGAGGTGGTGGCCTCCCCCAGCCTCGCGCCAAGCGCGATCACCAGATCGCTGTTGCGGATCCGGTCGGCGATTTTTGCGTCGAGACCGATGCCGACATGGCCGCCGTAGCAGGGATGCAAATTGTCGAAATAGTCCTGGCAGCGGAACGAAACGCCGACGGGCACTTCATGCGCCGAGGCAAACGCCTCGAGATCGCGGCGTGCCTGCTCGCGCCATCCGCCGCCGCCGACAATCAGGAACGGCTTCTTCGCCTCCGAAAGCAGCGCATGGAACTGCCGCAGGGTGCCGTCATCAGGCGCGATCGGAAGCGGCGTGTAGGGCGGCGCATCCGGCACCTCGGCGGTATCGGTGAGCATGTCCTCGGGCAGCGCCAGCACGACCGGGCCGGGACGGCCCGAGGTCGCGGTGAAGAAGGCGCGCGAGATGAACTCCGGGATCCGCCTGGTGTCATCGATCTGGGCCACCCATTTCGACATCGGGCCGAACATCTGGCGATAGTCGATTTCCTGGAACGCCTCGCGTTCCATCATGTCGCGCCCGACCTGGCCCAGTAAAAGGATCATGGGCGTCGAGTCCTGAAATGCGACATGAACGCCGGCCGATGCATTGGTGGCGCCGGGCCCCCGCGTGGCGAACGCGATACCCGGGCGGCCGGTCACCTTGCCATAGGCCTCCGCCATCATGGCGGCGCCACCTTCATGTCGGGCGTTGATGAACCGCACCCGCTGGCTCTGGTACATGCCGTCGAGCGCGGCCAGGAAGCTCTCGCCGGGCACCCCGAACACGGTGTCGGCGCCGTGCAAGGCCAGTTGCTCGATCAGAATATGGCCACCGGTTCGAAGATTTGCGTCCATCGCCTCATCCTTCGGTTACGGGATCACGGATTTGGACCCGGCTTAATGAATGGTGTCGGCACCAGCAACCGGTTTTCCTGCAAGATCAGATATGTCGCCGGTCGTTGTCTTTGTTCTTATTGTTGGTCTTTCGGTGCCACTCGCGCCTCCACACCTGTCACGGCCTCATAGGCCTTGATGACGGCGGTGCAGGACTCTCCGTCGTGCCCCAGTAGCGCCGCCTGCCGGTAGGTCTGGTGCACGGCCTCCGCCATGAACCCGGGCAGGCCCGCCTCCTCCAGCCAGCGCGCGTAATAGCGGACATCCTTGCGGGCGTTCGCCAACGACATCAGCGGGGTAAAGTCGCCATCGAGCGTGGCCTGACCGTAGAGATCGAGCATGCCGCTCTTGGCGCCGGCGGCCGAGATGATGCCGATCACCTGGGAAAGATCGAGTCCGTCCTTTGCAGCAAGCGCAAATCCCTCGCACCACGCCGCCACGTTGGCGAAGGCGATGTAGTTGTGAATGAGTTTTAGGCGGATGGCGTGCCCCTGTGGGCCGATGTGGAAGATGTTTTCGGCATAAAGCTCGAAATAGGGCCTGAGATCGTCGAGCAGGTCGCGCTCGCCGCCAAACAGCACGTTGACCTTGCCGATGTCGGCGTGCTTCGGGGTCCGCGTCATCGGCGCCTCGGCGTAGCGCCCGCCGGCTGCCCGCACCATGCGGTCCAGCTTTGCGACCATTTGCGGACTGCCGGTGGTGTGGTCCACGATGATGAATCCCCGCGCAGGGCCGGCGAGCAGCCCATTGGTGCCAGTGAGCAGCGCCTCGACGTCCTCGGCCTCATTCACGCAAATCATGACAATGCGGCAATCGCGAATCTGCTGCAGATTGCCCGCGGCGGTCGCCCCAAACGATTTGGCAATCGCGACCGCGGCGGGGTTGAGATCAAAAGCGGTCACGGCCACGCCCTTCGCGACGAGGTTCTTGACCAAACCGCGTCCCATTCCTCCGAGCCCGATGAAGCCAACGCGTTCGAATGTCGTCATTTCAACTTCCGTGATTGTTCGAGAATTTCTTGGATTGGTGCAATGCTTTGCCGATCACGCTGGCGTCAGCCGGCCCTAACCGGACCCGCGCCGCGCCCCTTCCCGTAAACCGCATCCGCCCGCTTTTCGAACGCGGCGGCGAAGCGCTGGAATGCGGCATCGAACATCGTCCCCATCAGCATCGCCAGCATCCGGCTCCTGAATTCGTAGGACAGGAAGAACCCAACATCGCAGTCGGTCTCGGATTTCTGCTCGAACGTCCAGCGGTTCTCGAGATTGCTGAACGGGCCCTTCAGATATTCGACCATGATCTTCAGGTTCGGCCGGTCCAGCGTCACCCGGCTGGTGAAGGATTCCCGCACCAGCTTGAACGATACGGTCATGTCGGCGACGATGATTTCGGTGCCATCCGCCCTGGACGTGCGCTGACGTACCTTTAAAGATTGGCACAACGGCACGAATTCCGGATAGCGCTCGACATCGGCAACCAGGTCGAACATTTGCGACGCGGTGTGACGAACCCGGCGCTTGCTGGAAAAGCGCGGCATCAGTGGACACTCACGCGGTTTTGCTTGAGCGCGATTTCCTGCAGATAGCCGGTCGCCCGCCTCCGATCCGTGAAGCAGACCAGCGATTGGTCGGCGCGCAGGCCGCCAAAATAGTCCAGGAGCTTCGGTCGCTGTTGCCGGCGATAGGTCCTGACATAGCGAAAGAACTCGAAGTCGATTCTCTCCGGACAGCCTTCGGCCATTTCCGGGCGGACCTTGCCGTAGCTGCCGGCGATCCGCTTCATGATGCCGAACATGCAAGCCCTGCGCGGCAGGTCGAACCAGATCACGGTATCGCTGACCTGGCGGCGCAATTCGCCCGCGCCGTACCTGGTGTAGTTGCCGTCCATGACCCATTGCGGCCGACGCGCGACCTCGGCAACGCGATGTCCGAACTCGGCGTTGTCTGACGCGACCCAGCCGGGTTTCCAGTACAGCGCATCCAGCGAAACGAAGGGAATGCCCGCAATCTCCGACAGCCGTCGAGCAAATGTCGACTTGCCGGACCCCGACGATCCCATGACGAGAACGCGTTGCATTGGTTCTATCCGAGGCTAGCGGGCCCGCGCGAGGCGCGCCGCCTGCAGCTTGGCAAAATCCTCGCCCGCATGGTGCGACGAGCGGGTCAGCGGGCTCGCCGACACCATCAGGAAACCCTTGGTGTAGGCGACCTTCTCGTAGCCCGCGAACTCATCCGGGGTTACGTAGCGCATGACGGCATGATGCTTGCGGGTCGGCTGCAGATACTGCCCGATGGTCAGGAAATCGACCTCGGCCGAACGCAGATCGTCCATCACCTGCAGCACCTCGTGCCGCTCCTCGCCGAGGCCCACCATGATGCCCGACTTCGTGAAGATCGTGGGATCGATTTCCTTGACCCGCTGCAACAGCCGGATCGAATGGAAGTAGCGCGCGCCCGGCCGCACCGTGAGGTAGCGCGCCGGCACGGTTTCGAGATTGTGGTTGAACACGTCGGGTTTTGCTGCCGCGACCACTTCCAGCGCGCCTTCCTTGCGCAGGAAGTCCGGGGTGAGAATTTCGATGGTCGTAGTCGGGCAACGCGCGCGGATGGCGCGGATTGTTTGCGCAAAGTGCTCAGCACCGCCGTCGGCAAGATCGTCGCGGTCGACCGAGGTTACCACGACATGGGTGAGCCCGAGCTTGAAGGTCGCCTCCGCGACATGTTCCGGCTCCGCGGAGTCGAGCGCGCCGGGCATGCCGGTCTTGACGTTGCAGAACGCGCAGGCCCGCGTGCAGGTGTCCCCCATGATCATGAAGGTGGCGTGCTTCTTGTCCCAGCACTCGCCGATGTTCGGACAGCCGGCCTCCTCGCACACTGTGACGAGGCCGTTCTCCTTGACGATCTTCCTGGTGTCCGCATAGCCCCGGGTGTTCGGCGCGCGCACCCTGATCCAGTCCGGCTTTGGCGGCGACAGCGCATCCGGCCGATTCACCTTTTCAGGGTGACGCGGCCGCAGGGGCGTGGTGGAAAGCGTGTCTACGATGGTGACCATGGTTCGTCCAAAAGGCCGGAATCCCTAGGTAATCGGTATATCAGGTGCCTGCAACCCGGCTCGCGAAACCCCCGGGGAACATGTAACTATTTCGACAGGTTTCCCCACTGTTCCTCTGATTCTCACCTCGAATGGTTCAAATCTCAAAATCGGCCGGGACGCTCCCGCCCCTCGGCAAGCCGCTGAAACGCTCATTTTTCGACCGCAGCGTGCATGAGGTCGCGCCCGACCTGATCGGGGCGACGCTGCTGGTCGATGGCGTCGGCGGCATCATTGTCGAGGTCGAGGCCTATCACCATCTGGACCCGGCCGCGCATTCGTTCCGCGGGCCGACGCCGCGCAACCGGATCATGTTCGGGCCGCCTGGCTTTGCCTATGTCTACCGCTCCTACGGCATCCACTGGTGCGTGAATTTCGTCTGCGAGGCGGAAGGCTCGGCCAGTGCCGTGCTGATCCGCGCGATCGAGCCAACCCACGGTATGGCGGCGATGCGCCGCCGCCGCGGACTGCAGGAGGAGCGCGCGCTGTGTTCGGGGCCCGGCAAGCTCTGCGAGGCGCTTGGCATCACGATCAAGCACCACGAATTGCCGCTCGACGTTCCGCCGTTCGCGCTGCATGCGCGGCTTGGCAAGGCCGAGATCGCTGCGGGCGTGCGGATCGGCATCACCAAGGCGGTCGAACTGCCCTGGCGCTACGGTTTGAAGGGATCGCGATTTCTGAGCAAGCCGTTTTGACAGTGGAGTTTTGCCTGCGAACGCAGGGACTCATACTCCGCGGCTTTTGTTGTTGAAAAAACAAGATAACGACGACCTCATAAAACAACTTCGGCCGGTGGTTATGGGTCCCTGCGTTCGCAGGGACGACGGAAGATTTTCAGGTTTGAGATCGACGAGCCGACATACATCCGCGATCTCGCGACGCGAAATGCGCCCGAGGTTTGCTTGAAGTTCGCCCTCGAAAGTGAGAGGGCGCAGGGAATGCCGGGTGCCGGCTAGCACCCGCGGTCTCGTGTGCAAGATGCACTCAAGAATGCGCACACGAGCATACAGGTACAGCCGGAGCAGCCCGGCATTCCCCGCGCAATGGTTTGACAGCTTATGCCGCGCTCTCCCTGGAGACGAATTCCTCTTGCCTCCATCGCTGACGAATTGACGGCTCGCATCGCCCGGTCGAGCTTTGCAAACCTCCGCCAGCTTGACACCAGCCACGGGTGCCAGGACCACACGGTTTTGCCGTACGCAGCTTCCTCCGCCAAACCATTCAACCAGCCAGTGCCGCCGGCCAAACTTCTGGCGAAAGCGCTTAAGCGCCGTTCGTCTGTGCGCAATGCTCGCTCACGGATAACCGCCCTGCGAAACATCTTGCGCGCCTGACGCTGCCGCGTCCACCGCAACCCGCCCCAACGTTCGTGACGATGGCCAACGCCCCTCTTCTTTAGGACGGGATGGCGGGAGTTTTACCGGTGATTTGGGTCTGTCAGGAAGCGGAATATTTTTGCGACCGAAGCTGGACGGGGCAAATCAGCTTGAAGTTGCTACGGAAAATCGCGTATTGGCGCAGGCGACGCGGGCTATGCGCCGTGGGCCACAGCGACATCGGAAAAACGCCGCGCTGTTTCGTCGCTCGAATTGACTGGACTGCCGCTGCGCTGTACGGCGGGACGAACGGCGCTGTTCGAATTCGAAAGGGGGAATTCTATGCATCGTATCGCCTGCATCATTGCGGCCGCGTTGATGGTCATATTGTCGACCCCACTGGAGGCTGAAGCGCTCTCGTTTGAGAGCGTTGTTTCTCCTTCCGAGCGAACCGCAATTGTGACCGGCACTTTGTCACTTCCTCCAGGACCTGGACCTTTTCCCGTGGTCGTTTTGATGCATCCCTGTGGTGGACTTGACCGGTTTGGCGTGGCGACCCTTAAGGCGCATGCCAAGAACCTGCAAACGGCCGGCTTTGGCGCATTCATTCTTGATAGCTTCGGGCCGCGGAATCTGGGCGGAGGAAAGGCTTGTGGAATGGAAACGTCCCGCTTTCGGAAGGACGATGCCTTCAACGCGATGGCTTTTCTGGCGAGGAACCCGAAAGTCAGCAAGGATAATTTGTTTGCGCTCGGCTTGAGCAGCGGAGGGAGTGCTGCGATCGAGATCGCAAAGGGAAAAGCCGAAGCTCGATTTAGAGCCGTGGCCGCCTATTACCCGGAGTGCCACTCATTCGGCCCAAACGTCGCGATACAATCGCCGCTGTTGATCTTCGTTGCAGGGAAAGACGACTGGACGCTTCCAGACGGCTGCCTAAGAGCCAAGAATATCAATTGGGTTGCAGGAGCCACATTTGACGTGGTCGATTACCCAAACGCACGTCATGGCTTTGACCAACAGCGTGATCGTCCCGCCACATACAGAGGGCACACGCTTGCCTACAGCCCCGACGCCACGGCCGACAGCCGAAGGCGAGTGATTGATTTTTTCCTTCGCCACCTGACCGATGATCTCAAGACGAAAATGCAGAAGGGGCGCAACTAATCCCTTGGGCCCGGTGCCCGCATATTCGAGTTACCGTGCCTGCAGCGTGAAAGACGGAGCGCGTTCTCAAGCCTGCCAAATACGGACCGAAGCCACGTGTCGAGTTCCATTGCTAGCCATTTTGGTTTGAGCAGACCCAATAACGATGCGGTGACGACGAGCATCGCCTTTTCAGCAATCGCAACATCGACTCAATCCCGTCACGACACGCCCACGTTGAGCACGTAAGTGTGGCCTGCTGTTTCGCTTTGCGCGAGTCAAGTGTGCTCATAGATTGTACCGCGTCGAACACGTGGAACACGCAGCGCGATAAGTCTGCGCAAGCCACGGAGTCACCAAGCAGCAACAGAAACTTCAAAGAAAAGGAGCTGTACGATGGCGGGCGGCGTGTTTCCTGTTCAAGGATTTGGATTCCTTTCCAACTACAATGGTGCATTCGTAGCCAGTTCCGCGGTTGCCGCCATGCAGGCGATTGCGGGCACGAATGCAAACTCGATCGAGCTCGCGCCGCGGCTGTTTATGCAGACCAGGACGTCGAATGACGTCTTCGCCGACCCCAACAAGACCGAGAGCGACGCCAATATTCTTCAGGCCATGGCAAATGCGGGGGCGTTCGGGCTTTCGGTTACGCTGAAGCCCATGGTTTCAGCCCTCGATGGCTCGCTTGCATACGTCCTCAATCCGAGCGATCCCGCCGCGTTCTTTGCTTCCTACAAGAACCAAATGGTTCATATGGCTGAAATTGCCGAACAAGCAGACGTCAGCATGCTTGTGATCGGCAATGAGCTGGGCAAGCTCTCCGGCCCTGAATACCGAAATTATTGGGTCGACCTGATCGATTCCGTGCGCGCCGTGTTCCACGGCGAGATAACCTACGCGGCCGCCACCGACGAAGCCATCAATGTCAGCTTCTGGGACAAGGTTGATGTCATCGGAATCAACGCATATCCGCCGCTGACGACGAAAACGGACCCGACCGTCGAGGAGATGGTCAATGCATGGAACAGCATGTCCACCGACGACTACTGGGCGAAGGTGATGAACCACATGTCGCCGGTCGATTTCTTTCATTCCCTTGCCGTGCAGTACGACAAGCAGGTGTTCTTCACCGAGACCGGCTACCGCAGCGTCGACGGAACCAATATCAGTCCGGGCGGCTGGGCCGACAGCACGACGCAAGATGTCCAGGAGCAATACGATGCCTTCAACGCCTTCTTTCAGGTGTGGGGATCGGAAGGCGGAAGCTGGTTCAGGGGCGCGTCGATCTGGAACTGGGATGCGAACAACAAATACTCGCCGATCGGCTACTCGCCCGAAGGCAAGCCGGCACAGGAATTGATTACCGAATGGTACGGAGGTCAGCACCAGCCGCCAGGCCAGACGCTAACGGGTTCTCCGTCTGCTGATTTGATGGATGTCGGTGGCGGCAATGACGTGCTGTCAGGCGGGGTCGGCAACGACACGATCAAGGCAGGCGGCGGCGACGACACCATTACCGGCGGCCCCGATACGATTCCGAAACTCACGGAGACCACTATCACGGTGACGGGCTACAGCTCCGTCGTCGACGGCGTCGGCGCCAAAATGCAACTCCTGATCAACGGGCAGCAGATCGGCAGTACGGTCGAATTCCACGGCGCGACCGACCCATCGGGTTTCCAGACTTTCACATTCACGTTCGCCAACCCGGCTACCGTCTCCAGTCTCGATCTCGCCTTCATCAACGATATAGCCAACGCCAATGGCGACCGTAACCTTTATGTCAAGGACATCACCGTCAACGGCGAGCATCTTGCCGTGTCGGAAGGCGTCAATCCGAGCTCGCCAGGGACGTGGAACCTCTACCAGAACAAGTCCATCCACTATGACATGACCGGGCACCAGGACCTGTTCTTCGGTTCGTCGACTGATGATGACTATCTGGAAGGAGGCCCGGGCAAGGATGTGATCAGCGGTGGCGCCGGGACGGACACGGTCCAGGGCGGCGCGGGCAACGACACCATTACCGGCGGGCCCGGCGCGGATGTGATCCACGGCGGAGCGGACGACGATGCGATCAATAGCGGCGCCGGCATCACCACGGCGACGGATCAACTCTATGGCGACGACGGCAATGACATCATCAAGGCTGGCAGCGGCGACACCGGCGCCCTGCTCGACGGCGGCGCTGGCAAGGATCAGTTGTATGGCAGCTGGGCGGCGAACGTCATGAACGGCGACGACGGCAGTGATTATTTGTCCAGCGGCGGCGGGCTGGATGTCATGCATGGCAACGCCGGTGACGATCAGCTAAAGGGCGGCGCCGCGGCGACCAGGATGTACGGCGACGATGGCAGCGACAGTTTGCAGGGCGTCACCGGCAACGAGTTCCTGTACGGTGGCAGCGGCAACGACCGGCTGACCGGCGGCGCTGGAAACGATTATCTGGCCGGCGGGACGGGCAACGATACGTTCGTGTTCGCCCCTGGCTTCGGCAAGGACACCGTTGCCGACTTCCAGAATACCGATGGCGTGCAGGACATCATTCAGTTCGACAAGACCGTGTTTGCCGACTTCAGCGCGCTGCAATCGCACATGGCCGAGGTTGGCACCAGCGTCGTGATCACGGTCGACGCCAACAATACGATCGAGATTCAGAACAAGACCTTGAGCCAACTCCACGCCAGCGATTTTCTATTCGTCTGAAGCTTATCGGGCCGAGCGCCGCACCGACAATCATCGCGCGGCTACTCTGTTCGATGGCACACCGCCTCGACCTTATTGCCGTCGGGATCGCGCAGGAACGCGCCATAATAGGCGGCGTGATAGTGGCGCAGGCCGGGTGGCCCGTCATCGGTGCCGCCGGCGGCGATACCGGCGTGCCAGAACGCGTCCACCTCGTTTCGCGATTTCGCCCTGAAGCACCAATGCCGGCTGGAGGCTTCGTCCGGCTTTGGGCCCCGGTAGATCGCGAGGTAGACATGGTCCGGATGCGCCGCGTCAGCCCGCTCGCCATAGCCGATCCAGCGGTCGCTTCTTCCAACCTTGACGACGTCGAGTGCTTTCATGATCGCGTCGTAGAAGCGCTCGGCTGAGGCGAAATCTGAAACCGTGATGGAGACGTGGTCCAGCATCGATAAGTCCCTCGATGATGACTGAGAAACCTCCATCGTCATTGCGAGCGAAGCGAAGCAATCCATATCGCGGCATAACGGATAGATGGATTGCTTGGTCGCTTCGCTCCTCGCAATGACGGCGCGGACAGCTACGACGCCATTTTCAACCGCTCCAGCGCTTCGAGGAGCTTTTCCTTTCGCGCCACCGCCGCCTCGCGCTTTTCCTTTTCTTCCTCGACGATCTCTTCGGGCGCGTTCGCCACGAATTTCTCGTTGCCGAGTTTGGCGTCGACCCGCTTGATGTCGGCGTCGGCCTTGACGATTTCCTTGTCGAGCCGGGCCTTTTCGGCCGAAAGGTCGATCACGCCCTTGAGCGGCAGCGCCACGACTTCGCCGCGCACGAGCAACTGCACGGCACCTTCCGGCGGGCGATCGGCGAAATCGATCTCGGCCAACCGCGCCAGACGTTTCACGATGTCGTTCCAGCGCTGGGCGCGGTCCTTGGTCTCCGCGGACGCACCCGACAGCACCACCGGGATCAACGTCGCCGGCGGAATGTTCATTTCCGAACGCACCGAACGGATGGCGGTGACGAGATCGACCACCCAGCCGATCTCGGCCTCGGCAGCGGGATCGCTGAAATCTTCGGCATAGAGCGCGGCCGTGGCCGGCGCGATCAGGGGATCACCGGGCCCTGCCATCGCCATCGCGGCGATCTGCTCGGCCGTAACCGAACTCGCCTTGCGCGGCCATTCGGCCAGCACCAATAGGCCGTCGCGCCTGGCCGTCACGGCCCAGAGCTCTTCGGTGATGAATGGCATGAACGGATGCAGCAATTTAAGGATCTCGTCGCGCGCCCAGGCGATCATGGCGCGGGTCTCCGTCTTGGCCGCCCCATCCTCGCCCATCAGCACAGGTTTTGCGAGTTCGAGGTACCAGTCGCAATAGACGTTCCAGACGAAACGGTAGATCGCGTTCGCGGCGTCGTTGAAGCGATAACCGTCGATCGCCTCGGTAACCTCGCGTGTGGCGCGCGACGTCTCATGCGCGATCCAGCGGTTCAGGGTTTCCTTCGCCGCTGTCGGATCAAAGGCCGCGGGCTTCTCGCAGCCGTTCATCTCGGCAAAGCGGCAGGCGTTCCAGAGTTTTGTCGCGAAATTCCGATTGGTTTCGACGAGCTGTGGCGACAGCTTGATGTCGTGGCTATGGGCGGCGCCGCGCGCCAGCGCAAAGCGCAGCGCGTCCGCGCCGAAATCGTCGATCACGCCCAGGGGATCGATGACATTGCCTTTCGACTTCGACATCTTTGCGCCCTTCTCGTCGCGCACCAGGCGGTGGATGTAGACGGTCGAGAACGGCGCCTCCTTCATGAAATGCAGGCCCATCATCATCATCCGGGCGACCCAGAAGAAGATGATGTCCCACCCCGTGACAAGCACGTTGGTCGGGTAATAGCGCTTCACTTCCGGCGTTTCGTCCGGCCAGCCGAGCGTCGAGAACGGCCACAGCCCCGATGAGAACCAGGTGTCGAGCACGTCTTCATCCCTGACGATGAAGCCCTCGCGCCTGGCAGGGTCCTGCGCCATTTCGCGCCCCTGCTCTTCCGTGATGACTTCCTGCTCGACGTAGTAACCGAGCGCGTTGCCGACGGCTTCCTCTTCGGTTTCGGCGACGAACACCTTGCCGTCGGGTCCGTACCACGCGGGAATCTGATGGCCCCACCACAGCTGGCGCGAGATGCACCAGGGCTGGATGTTCTCCATCCATTCGAAATAGGTCTTTTCCCAGTTCTTCGGCACAAAGCTGGTCGCGCCCGAGCGCACGGCCGCGATCGCCGGCTGCGCCATGGTCCTGGCGTCGACATACCACTGGTCGGTCAGGTAAGGCTCGATGACCACGCCTGAGCGGTCGCCATGCGGCACCATGTGCGTGTACGGCTCGACCTTGTCCAGGAAACCGAAATCCTCCAGCCGTGCCACGATCTGCTTGCGTGCGGCGAAGCGGTCGACATTGTGCAACTCTTCGGCAAGAAGGCTCGCGCCTTCCGGCAAGCCGCGCAGATAATCCTCGTTGTCGACGAGAGCGAGACAGCCCTCGCGATCGAACACGTTGACCTGCGGCAGGCCGTGACGCTTGCCAATTTCGAAGTCGTTGAAGTCGTGCGCCGGCGTGATTTTGACCGCACCCGATCCTTTCTCGGGATCGGCGTAGTCGTCGCCGATGATCGGGATGCGGCGGCCGACCAGCGGCAGGATAACGTGCTGGCCGATCAGGTGCCCGAGACGCTCGTTCTCCGGATGGACCGCAACAGCGGTATCGCCGAGCATGGTTTCGGGGCGCACCGTCGCCACCACGATGAAAGTCGAGGGATCGTCGGGGCTGAAAATTTTACCTTCGATCGGATAGCGCAGATACCAGAGACTGCCCTTGACCTCGACCTGCAGCACTTCGAGATCGGAGATCGCGGTCACCAGCTTCGGATCCCAGTTGACCAGCCGCTTGTCCTTGTAGATCAGGCCCTCGCGATGCAACTGGACGAACACCTTCACGACCGCACGCGACAAGCCTTCGTCCATCGTAAAGCGCTCGCGCGACCAGTCGCAGGAGGCGCCCAGCCGCTTCAACTGGTTGACGATGGTGCCGCCGCTCTCGGCCTTCCATTGCCAGACGCGTTCGAGGAATTTGACGCGGCCGAGGTCGCGCCGGTGCTCCTGCCGTTCCATCAATTGCCGCTCGACCACCATCTGGGTCGCGATGCCGGCATGATCGGTGCCGGGCTGCCAGAGCACGTCGCGGCCGCGCATGCGCTCGAAGCGGCAGAGAATATCCTGCAGCGTGTTGTTCAGCGCGTGGCCCATATGCAGCGAGCCCGTCACGTTCGGCGGCGGGATCACGATGGTGAACGGCGCGGCGTCTTTTCGTTCCGGGCGGCCGGCCTTGAACGCGTCGCTCTCCTCCCAGATCCGGGACATGCGGCTTTCGATATCGGCGGGCTGGTAGTTTTTCTCGATCATGGCACTGCAATTGGGATGTAGGGGGCGCTCTTGAGCAAAACCGTCGCCGGCCCGCTCAAAGAATGTGAATCAAATCAACGTGGTAGCGCCCGGTTTGAATGCGATCGGCGCCGGGCCGCCCCTAGAAAGCCGCCACAGCGCCTCAAGTCAACCTGACAACTCAGTGCCGGACCTGCAGGGAGCCGTGGTAACGCCGGTTTGAATGTCCGAATGGGGCCCGATCGATGCCTGCCGAGGGCAACCTCAATGCAGCCTTGACCCTGTCTTGGGACTAGCGCCCGCGCGAAACCCGCTCGATTTCGGCCTTGACGATCCGCTCCACCAATCCCGGCAAATTGTCGTCTAGCCAGGATTTCAGCATCGGCCGCAGCATTTCCTTGACCAAGTCTTCCAGCGTCCGCGCATTGTTGCTCAGCACGGTATTGGCCAGCGAATTGAAGGCGGATTCCACGGCGGAGACGGTCGAATGCGACAAAATTGGTCGCGCTGGCGCGCTCTCGAACGGCGGCTCATAGGCCGGCTGGCGACGTGACGCCCTGGCTTCGGTGAATTCGATGTCGTCCTGAGGTTCGACCTTGCTGAATGTTGCTGCGGCGGGGGCTGGTGTCGGCTCCGGCAATGCCATCTCGTCGGTGAGTTCGAACACGTCTGGTTCTGGTTCAGGTTGCGGCGCCGGCCGGATGTCCGCCTCGGGCGTCGCCGCGTCGAGGCTCGCCAGCATGGCGTCGATGTCGTCCTGGTTGTTGCTGGCGACCGGTTCAGGTGCAGGCGGCGGTGGGACCGGCTTCGGCGCGGGAGCCGGCTTCGGTACCGGAGCAATTGCCGACGGCGGGATATCCCTCATCACGGCCGGCTTTGCGGCGGCCGGGCTCGCCGTTTTTTCGGCAGCCGCAGGCTTGGCCTCGTCGTCGGCTATGATGCGACGGATCGACGCCAGAATCTCCTCCATCGAGGGCTCTTGGACCTTTGCAGGTTGCGTCATCTCCGACTCCACATCGAAACCATTTTACACCAAAGCCACGAGGGAATTGCCGGTTCCGGAAATGCAGGCCGGGATTTTCATCGCACAAGCCTGACTTGTCCCCAGATCAAGCCCGCCGCTGCATCGCGCGGTGGCCCTTCTCCCCTCAAGGCGACCCCCTGACGCGCGTCCGTGAGATGCAAGGACGCGGGCCACGAATCGCTCAGCTCGCCCCGGAAACGGTACGTCATGGCCACAATTGATTGCAAGCAAAGCGCCCGGCGCTTCAGGCGCCGGGCGACGATTTCATCCCACCTGTGCGGAAATCTGCTCGGAGATCAGCGGCCGTCGGGTGTGCGAACGCCAGCCCAGCTATCACGCACCTGATGATAGTGCACGCTGGGGTCGTAGACCGTGGTTGGCAAGTTGAGCACCAGCGGCGACAGCCGTCCGACCTTGTCCAGCACGGAGTATGACGCCACCACGCGATCATGCTGCGCGGTGACGAGCGCGACGCGCGCGTTGACCAGCGCCTGCTGCGCGTTCAGCACGTCGAGTGTGGTGCGCTGTCCGGCCTTGGCTTCCTCGCGCACGCCGTTCAACGCGATTTCCGACGCCTGCACCTGCGCTTGTGCAGATGCAACCTGCGCCTTGCCGGCGACGAGTTGTCCCCATGCCGTGACCACGTTGGCGCGGGTCTGGTCGCGGGTCTGCTCGAGAGCCAGACGCTGCTGCGCCAGCGTTTCCTTGGACTGGCGGATCAGCGAATATTCGCTGCCGCCTTGATAGATCGGAACGTTGAGTTGCGTGATCGCGGACGCGCCGAACGACCGATATTGGATCAGGCTCTGCTCGTAGGATTGCTGCACAGAGGCCTGAAGC
Organism: Bradyrhizobium sp. AZCC 2176; assembly: GCF_036924645.1. NCBI lineage: Bacteria > Pseudomonadati > Pseudomonadota > Alphaproteobacteria > Hyphomicrobiales > Nitrobacteraceae > Bradyrhizobium > Bradyrhizobium sp. AZCC 2176. The sequence continues at coordinate 5,940,603 of NZ_JAZHRX010000001.1, forward strand.
GTGACCGTCGGCAACAGCGCGCCTTCGGCCACCTTGACCTGGAGGTAGCTGACGTCGATGCCGAACATCGCCGCGGTGACGGTCGGATTTTGCGTCAGGCCGAGCTCGACGGCGGCCGGCAGCGTCGATGGCAGGAAACGGTCGACCGGCGAGCCCGGCGCGAGCGCTACCGGCTCGTTGCCGATGATGCGGCGAAAGTTCGAGCGCGTCGTGGTCAGGTTGGCTTCCGCGGTCAAGAGCTGCGTCTTGCCGGCGGCAAGCTGGGCTTCCGACTGCGCGACGTCGGTGCGCGTGACTTCGCCGACGTTGAAGCGGTCGCGCGTCTGCTTGAGTGTCTGCTCCAGCACGCGAACGTTGCTCTTCTGCACCTCGACGATCGCCGAATCGCGCAGATAATCCATGTAGATCGTGGCGCCGCTGAGCAAGACGGTCGACTCGAGTGCGCGCAGCGCTTCGCGCGCACCGGAAACTTGCCCCTCAGCCGCTCTGGTCCGGTTCGCGGTCTGCTGGCCGTTGAAGAGTGTCTGCGTGATGGTCGCGCCGACGCTGCGCGGCGGATTGGCGCCGTTAATGACGGTTCTCACCAGGACGTCGGGGGTGCCGCCCTGCGTGCTCAGCGTATCCGTATATTGGTAGCCCGCGCTTGCCGTGACCGCGACCTTCGGGCGGTAGCCCGACAGCGCCTGCGGCACGTTCTCGTCGGTGATGCGCACCTGCGCGCGCTGCGCATTGAGTTGCGGGTTGTTCTGATAGGCGCGCACCAGCGCTGCCTCAATTGTGTCGGCCAAGACGGGCGCCTGGCCCATGCACACTAATAGAAGGGCCGAAGCCGCGGCCCCGGCAAATGCCTTCACCCCACGCATCCCAAGCAATCCAATCTTTTGGCGCCCGACCCATGACCATGATCGCACATGATCATTAACCGAACGTCGCTTCACTCGAAGTGAGTCCCAGCTCACCTTAGTCCGCACGTAAGCCGGACGGAACTACCCCGCAAGCAAACGCCGTCGAAACTCTTCACGTGGGGCAATCGGGCCACACTTCTGATTTCGAAGAGGATTTAGCCGGCCGCGGAGGGCGGATATTGGGCGTGGAAACGGCTGAAACGCTAGAAAACGAAGGCCGGAACAAGTTCCATGCCGGGCAGCACCGGGGCAGCGGCATCAAACAGCGTCCGGTGACCGAAATCGCCATGCGAGCAGGTCACGATGGTAGCCCGTGCCGGCCGCGACATCGCAAAAACGCCCACCAATCGGCCGCCACTGCGCAATTGCCCGTAGAGCTGCTCTGGCACGATTTCGGTCGCACCGTTCAGCACGATGACATCATAAGGTGCCTTCGCCGGGTCGCCATCGGCCGGCGCTGCGGCGCGGACCGTTACGTTTCCACAGCCATTGCTGGCCAGAATCGCCTGCGCCTTGGCGGCCAGCGCCGAATCGCTCTCCGTCGCGGACACTTGGGGCGCGAATCGGGCGATCACGGCGGCGGCGTAACCGGTGGCACAGCCGACCACCAGGACGCGGTCGGTCTCCTTGATGTCAGCCGCCTGCAGCATCTTCGCCAGCACCTCCGGCTTGATCAGGAACCGCTTGGCCGAACTGCCCTCGCCGACGTCGAGATCGAGGTCCAGATAGGCCAGCGCCTGCTTGTTTTCGGGAACGAAGGCCTCGCGCGGCACTGCCAGCATGGCATCGAGAATTCGGATATCGGTCACGTCGCTCGGACGCACCTGACCATCGACCATTTTCTGGCGCGCGGTCGCAAAACCGGACATAGGCTAAGACCCTGAGAGCATGCGGCGTGGCCGCCGGGAGAGCTGAAACCGAGGTCATCTTTGGTACAAGCGTCGGCAAAACGCAACATGCGGCCCGCCTGTCGCCGGGCTGCCCGCCGGCGGTGCGGGAAAAGCCGCTTACTCGAAGCCGCCTACTCGATCGTCACGGCGAGCCGGGCGATCAGCCGCGCGACCTCATCCAGATGTTCGGTATCGTGCTCTTCAATGGCTTGCGCGAGCCGCTGCAGGCATTCGTCGTCACTTAGGGCGGGACCGTCGCTCGGAACGATCGAAGGTACGGCGCGGATCAGGTCGGTCGCAATGGCTGGCATCGAATCAGCTCCCGTGAAACCCCGACATCACGGAGCCTCCGGACCGATTGAGTCGAATTGGCGGCCCGCTCCATGACGCCTGGGGATGACGGGGATGACGGGATTGCGCATGTTAGGTTCCGGGTGACCGTCTTCCCCAGGCCGAAAACGACGACAAATCGTTGTGACGCAGCGGCTTTCCGGCCCCGCTTCAAGCAGGAGCGCAGCCGATGATTTGGTCCTTTGCAAGCCTGAAAGGCTTTGTTATACGCTCCCCGCTCGCGAACCTTTGTTTCGCCTGTTCCTCGGTAGCTCAGCGGTAGAGCATTCGACTGTTAATCGAATGGTCGCTGGTTCGAATCCAGCCCGGGGAGCCAGTTGCGGCTGGTAGGTTCGCCATTTTTCGATCCCTACCCGCGCGATAGACGACCTCCAATCTGCGCATACAGTAAATTGCGGCGCTTCATTTATCGCGGCAAATCCTTTCTGAAGGCGAGCTATTTAATAGATCGGCGCTGCCACGAGCGCGTCGGTCCTGGAAGGAAGAGCCCTTATACGGCCGGGCTTCCGCAGCCGGACTCAGCAGCGTAACGCTGAAAAAGCAGCATCAATCGGACCCGCGGGGCATGAATCAACTACACAACCCGGCGCCGTGCTTGGCCCGAATATTCAACGCAGGATATTAAAGGATACCGCTTGACCAAATGGTATAATTTCTGAAAATGTTCCCTGGTATTTTAAATATTAAAAATAACAAGGTGCCGCTATGGGTAAGTTATTTAATATTCTGGCCGTGACGTTGCTCGCCAGTCTGGTTCATTCGCAGGCGAGCGCTGCAACGGTCGTGAATTTCACGGGCGACGGCAAGTTCTCCAACGTGTCGAATTGCACCGGCGGTAGCCCCGGCTGCTCCATTAGCAATGACAAAAACGTGCTCAAAATGTCCGGGGCGACGTGGCCGGGAAATCAGTCGAGCACGCTGACCATTACGGACATCACCGGCACAAACATCACAACGAACCAGAACGATTACACTATTGGCAAGATCACCTGGGTGAACCTGGCGACTTACAACACCGATCAGAACTTCAACGTCAAATACACGTTTTCGCTGAATTTCACATCGCCGAACAATGCGTTTGATTCTCAGGTGTTCAACCTGAACATCCAGCAGACGACCAACCCGTCGCCTGACAACGTGTTCAACATCAGCCAGACGACGCTCAACAACCTGGGCCCGTTCACTCTCAACGGCGTTACGGTTTCCGACATTCACTTCGTTGAATTTGGCGATGGATGGTACGACGGAAGCAGATGGACGAACCCGGAGCGTGGGACGTCGACGCTCAAGATCGTGGCCGACTTTACCTTCGCGACGGCGGCCCCTCCGGTACCGGAACCGTCAACCTGGGCGATGATGATCCTTGGCTTCGGCGGCGTCGGCTTCATGGCCTATCGTCGCAAACGGGGCGGAAGCGCGATCACCGCAGCCTGACCTCAGGCGTTGAAACAACTCGAAAGCCGCCCGATCGGGCGGCTTTTGTTTTTCGACATCGGTGGCGCCCTACCTCGCCGCAATGGCAGCGATGAACAGCGCGCAAGCCGCCGTGGATGAAACCGTCCGCACGTGGTTCCACACCGTCCAGTCCGTCAGATAACGCGCCCACAGCGATGCGGCCTCGTGGCTTGCGGGATCGGCCGCGGCAAGCGCGTTGTTCAGCGGCACGTTGAAGACCATCGTCACGACGAACATGCCGAGCACATAGAGTACGCCGCCGGCCGTCATCGCGATCGCGCCGGGCTCGCCCCAACGAAACAGCGCGGTCACCGCCAGAGCGGCGCTCGCAGCCGTCGTTGCCAGGAAGATCGGCATGAACAGCGATTGGACGATCGCGGCGTTGATCGCATTCATCGCTGCGATGCCTGCCGCCTGACCGATGCGGCCAAGCGCCGTCATGATGAAGGTCGAGAACGCGAAATAAAGCCCGGCGAGCAGACCGCAGCCGATCGCGGAAAACCACAGCAGCCCCGTGATCAACATCTGCAGCATGATCATGCCCTCCAGGCACCGGTCGCCGCGGTCCGGCGGACGTAATCGGAAAAGTCACGCGCGGGACGCCCGAGCGCCTGTTCGACACCGTGCGCGACATCAGAATTGCGCCCGTCGAGCACGACAGTGAACAGTTCCAGCATGAGTTCGATGATTTCGTCGGGTGCGTGGGGCCGCATCCCGGCTGCAAATTCCTCCGGCGCGATCTGCCGGTACCCGACCGGCCGCCCCGCGGCGGCGGCGATTTCGGCGACCGCCTGCGCGAATGTCAGCGCGCGCGGTCCCGTCACCTCATAGACCTTGCCGGCATGACGCCGATCCGTCAGCGCGGCGACGACAACCTCGGCGATGTCATCGGCGTCGATGAACGGTTCGGGTACGGCGCCGGCCGGCAAGGCGATCTCGCCGGCCAGCACGCCGTCGAGCAGATAGCTTTCGGAGAAATTCTGATCGAACCAGCTTGCGCGCACGATGGTCCAGGGAATGCCGGATTGCTGCAACGCCGCCTCTGCCCGTTGCGCTCCCGGCTCGCCACGCCCCGACAACAATACCATGCGCTCCAGCCCATTCTCGTGCGCCAGCCGGCTCACCTCGGCGATCGCATCACTGGCGCCCTCGACCGCAAGATCCGGCTGGTAGGTGACATAGGCCATCGAGACGCCGGCAAGCGCGGCCGGCCATGTCTCGGGGCGGGTCCAGTCGAACGGCACCGGTGTCGAACGCGACACCGGCCGCGTCGGGACGCCGCGCGCCCTTAGCAGCGCATTGACGCGCGCACCGGTCTTGCCCGCGCCGCCGATAATCAGGATCGGAAGTTCTGACATGGATCATCCTTTTCGGGAATATAATACGAGAATATCTCGTATTTGCCAAACCCGATAAACTCTCGTATTGGTCACGTCAAGTCGCTTTTGTGTGAGAGGACCGATGCCGAGGGGAAAAGCCGGACATAAGGCAGCCGAAGCGGGAACTGCGGGATTGGCGCGCCTCGTCCCGACCCAGCAACGCAGCCGCGAGCGGTTTGAAAAAATTCTCGCATGCGCCGCAGAGCTGATGGCGGAAAAAGGCAGCGAAGCCTTCCGCATGAGCGACGTCGTCGAACGCAGCGGCGTGCCGTTCGGCTCGCTCTATCAATACTTTCCGGACAAGACCGCGATCATCGGCACGCTCGCGGAACGCTACAACACAGTCGGGCGCGACTGCGTCCGGCGCGACCTCGCCGTGGTCAAGACGGCGCGGGATCTGCATCCGGCCCTGTGTCGGATTACCGACAGCTACTATCGGATGTTCGTGGATGTGCCGGTCATGCGCGACATCTGGCAGGCGACGCAGGCCGACCGTGCCCTGCAACGACTTGACGAGGAGGATGGCGTCTATCTCGCCGGGCTGCTCGGCGACGCGCTGCGGCGTATCGCACCCGACGCGCCCAGAGCCGCCCTCGCCTCGTTTTCCCAACTGATCATGACGCTGATCGCAGCGACCGTCCGCCACGCGATCGCGCAGGACGCGAAGGAAGCGGCCCGCATCCTCACCTTGTTCAAGCGGATGCTGCCGAACAATCTGGCTGCGCTGGAGATGTAGCGAAGCGGTCGATACTTATTGCTCGAACACTGCCGCACAAGCCGGGCTCAGGCTCGACTTCTGCCGGCGCAGGCATGCGGTAATCGCCCGGGCGTTCGGGATCTCGCCGGCACAGAGCCGGTAGACGTCGGGCGTGCAGGCTCGGCGCTGTTCGGGAGTACCTTGCTGGGCACCGGCCGAGCCGCTCGCCATCAGCGTGAGCAGGAAGCCGAGCGTCGAAGCCCGGCGGGAACGACGGAATAGTGCCGCACCTCGTACAAACCTTGCCTTCATTGACCGCGTCTCCCTGGATCACGCCCGCCTTGAGATGGCAGGCGTCATCCAGCGAATACGCGAACTGAATTTTGTAGAATGTGATTTTTCTCACACGACGTCCCACCTGCGCGGGGTTAGTGTTGCGCGGGGAACTCAACACTTTAGTAACCAGCTTTGCCGCGGCCGCCGAATCGTTAAAATTCGAGCGATCCGCTCAATCTGGAAACAAAATAGTTTTGCGACCATCGCCTCTGGAACCCCGGAGAGCGCGATGAGCGAAGTCGAATACGATTTGCTGCTGGAAGTCGTGCAGACGGCCATTGCGCCAGCCCTGGAGGATGATTTCGTGGTCCAGACCCAGCGCTTTTGTCCGTCGCCGCGTGCCGCCAACGACAACCAGGCCCGTTGGCCGCTGGTTCCGTTTCCCGAGGGCTGGTACGCCGCCTGCTGATCGCGGCCGGCCTGCTGCGGCCTCTCATATAATCAGTCTAAGTCATTGATTATATGGATGGAGGCCACGACCAGAATTGAACTGGTGTACACGGTTTTGCAGACCGTTGCGTAACCACTCCGCCACGTGGCCCCATCGGGCGCACTCATATACGCCCTGCCCCGGATAGGCAACCAAGCAGCGCTGGTCCCGTCCCGCGCTGGTTAGCGACTGACACAGCCCGGATCTTGGCGCCTCAGCCGGCGGACCTATCGCCGTGACGATTATTCCGAAGCCCCAGCTTGGCCGTCCTGGCGCGGATGCCCGCGACCGTCCGCTTCATTTCCATCGCGATTACCCTCGGCGGCTTGCCGCTGCCGATCAGCGACCGCAGCAGCGTATCGTCTTCTACCGTCCATTCAGCGCCGCTCAGTTGAAAGCGCTCTTCGCGGCTTGCTTCCACGGTTGGCGGCGCAAACCTCACCCAGCCCAGCGTCTCATGGAAAATGACGACGAAGGCGATCCACAGAACGATCGCCCGCCCCTCGGACAAGGCCGCGGATTTGAGATGTTCCGCGCTGAACGTCGCCGGCACCAAGGCACCCAGAGCGGGCCAGATGTCTCCCGCGATTGAATTGACGCCATGCGCGTACAGCGACACGAAGGGGCCGGCGGCGATGGCACCGATGGCCGCGATCAGCCAAAGCGGCAGTCTTCGCCCGGCTGTCTTGCTCACCCATTGGGTGACGAGGCCAGCGAGGCACCAGGGCACAATGGCGAGGAAAAGGACATAGACGGTCGCGCCAGCCGCTCCCATGATGGCCAGATACGGTCCGAGAACGGCCGAAAGCACCGCCAGCACGATCGGAACGCCGCAAAAGAAAACGAGATCGATCAGAGCCTGTTTCGACAGGCGCAAATGCGCAACCAATTCCATCCGTTGCTCCGCTTGCATCCGACGCACCGTCATAGTGCGAGCGAAAGCATGGAGCAACCTTCAGTCCTTCAATCGCGCACGTCATGAGACGCGACCGAGTACAAGTCGGAACGCCCATCCGACCTGGCATCTGGCGCGTGCCGTCATCGACACCCGATGACGGCCGTGCAGCTTAGAATACGCTGCTGATGGCCGCGACAACGAACGGCGCGGCCATCAGCAGCACCGGCCACAGCCGGAACATCAGGCGGCGAGACTACTGCCTGCGGCAATTTTCTTTTTGAGGGTCTCACAGACGGTGCGGACTTCGGATGTCATCAGGGAACAATCCTCGATCTGCAGGAAGTAGCGCTTGCCCTCCTCGCGATAGTTCGCCGCCAATTCCTTGATCTCGTCCACCATGGCGTGAACGCCGGCAACCATCGCCTCACATTTCTTGGCGGCCTCGGCCAGTTCGGCACCGAGCGCTTCGATTTCTTTCACCGCGGCCTCGTATTCGCGGACCACGGCTTCGGCTGAGAGTTTGCCGACCTGATTGACGCCTTCCTTGTGCTCTACGTAGTCGGGCATCGGGCCTACCGGCAACGGACGATCGTCGCTGTGAGGCACCGCACGGATGAACGGCCCTCGCCGGGTGTTGTGGATGATGTTGCCGATTTCCCCTTCGATTTCGTTGGCGTCAAGTAATGGAGAGCGAGTGAGAATTTCTGTGCTCAAAGTCATCGACTAAGCTCCAAATTGTTACGCGGAGAATTTGGAATTTAGCACCGTCAAGGGAGATGTCATCATTGTCCACAGCCCGCTATGTCTTGAATCCGACATTGGAACCCGCGTGCTGGCGTCCCCCCTATGACGGGTGATAGTGCAACATTGCGCAATTCGTACCAGTTTCGTCCACGCAGCTTTTGCTCGAACGCCGGAGTTAGCCGCGCTTGCGGCGCCTAAAATCCCGCTTCTTCGGCTTCGGCGCGAGCTCGGGCATTTCGGCTTGCACTTCCCGATAGCGTGCCAGCATGCGGTCGAAGCTTGCGTTGAGCGCCTCCGCGATCGCAGGCCGCTTCTCGAGCGCGGCGAGCAGCAGGCCGGCGGCCTCGATGGTGGACAGGCCGTCGCGGCGCGGCTCCTTGCGGAGCTTACCGTAACGCGACGGGCGTTTCGGCCCGAGAATGACCCGCTGACATTTCAGCATCCACGCGTTGCGCCACCATAGCGCCTTGGCCTGGCTCCAGGTTCCGTCGAGCAGCACGACGCCTTCGATGTCGGAAAGGATCGCCCGCTGGTGCGGCTCGATTTCGCCCTTGCGGTTGATCGCGACGATCTCGGCATCGGTGTCGAGATCGGCGACCTTGGCCGAACCGAGATAAAGCACAGCCCAACGCGAGGGATCGTGGACCGTCCGGCCCAGCGCCTTGGAGAGGCTTGGCCAGGACAAGCCGATTTTGACGACCGCATCCTTGAAATGCATTGCCGTCAGCCGCGCGGTGCCGAGCGCCCGGTCCTGCTCCTGCGGGTGCTGCAGGATCAGGAGCGAGGTCTTGCTTTCGATCGGCGTGACGCTGTCGCAAATACAGAGCGGCAGCGGCTTGGCGCAATGCGGACAGTCCGGGACCACCTCTTCGGCGGAGCCGGACTTGGAACTGGCTTGTTCTGACATCTGCCCGCTATACGCTTCGTGGCCAGTAATTCAACTATTCGGCGGGCGCGGCGACCGCGGCCGGCTGGCGTCGCTGCCTCAGCCGGTCGATCAGGAGGTAGATCACCGGCGTGGTGTAGAGCGTCAGGATCTGCGACACGAACAAGCCGCCGATGATGGTGATGCCGAGCGGCCGGCGCAGCTCGGTGCCGGGGCCGGTGGCAATGACCAGCGGGATGCCGGCAAACAGGGCGGCCATCGTCGTCATCAGGATCGGCCGGAACCGGGCGCGGCACGCCTCGAAGATCGCGTCCGCCGACGACAGGCCGCGGTGGCGTTCGGCGTCGAGCGCGAAATCGACCATCATGATGCCGTTCTTCTTGACGATGCCGATCAACAGGATGATGCCGACAAAGGCGATCACCGTCAGCGGCGTGTTGGTCACCTGCAGCGCCAGCAGCGCGCCGAGGCCGGCGGACGGCAAGGTCGAGATGATCGTGATCGGGTGGGCCAGGCTCTCATAGAGCACGCCGAGCACGATATACATCGCCACCAGCGCGCCGAGGATCAATAGCGGCTGTCGGCCGCTGGTCTTGTTGAAATCACCGGCATTGCCGTCAAAACTGCCGCGGATGCCTTCCGGCATGTGCAGTTCCTCGACGGCGCGCTGGATGTTCGAGGTCGCGACCTCCAGCGGTACGTTGGGCAGAAGATTGAACGAGACCGTCGTCGAGGGGAACGATTGCGAATGATATACCGCGAGCGGCGACAGGCCGCGCTGGTAGCGCACCACGGCCGATAGCGGCACCTGCGCATCGTTGGCGCCGGCCACATAGATGCGTTCCAGGTTGGAGGGATCACTCTGGAATTTCGGGTCGATCTCAAGCACCACCATGTACTGGTTGCGCTGGGTATAGATAATCGAGATCTGCCGCTGCGCGAACGCGTTGTTCAAGGCGTTGTCGATATCCTGCACGCGAACACCGAGGCTCGAGGCGGTCTTGCGGTCGATCACCAGCGACAATTGCAGCCCGCCGGGATCGCGGTCACTGGAGATGTCGGTGATACCCTCCACCGTCTCCATCCGCTTGGCGACCAGCGGCGCCCATTTCTGCAGCAGATCGAGGTTGGTGCTCGACAGCGTGTATTGATAGTCGGAATCACTCTGCCGGCCACCCGTGCGGATGTCCTGCGCGGCGAACATAAACAGCCGGATGCCGGCGACCCGGTAGAGATTGCGCCGCAGGCGATCGATCACCTGTGCGGTCGATAGGCCCGCCCGCTCCTCGGGTGGCTTCAGGCTGATGAACATGGTGCCGCGGTTGGAGCCGCCGCCGCCCGGACCGGCGGTGCCGCCGAGCGACGAGCCGACGCCGGCGACCGCCGGATCGGCCATCACGATGTCGGCCAGTTGCTGCTGCAGCCCGAGCATCGCCTGGAACGAGGTGTCGGGGGATGCGCGTGTCGCGCCGATCACAAAACCGCTGTCGTCGGTCGGGAAGTACCCCTTCGGTGTCTTGATATACAGCACCACCGTCAGCGCGATGGTCGCAAAAAACACGATCAGCGTGAGAAACGGGAATCCCAGCACCGCCCGCAGCGTCCAGGTGTAGAAGGCAACGATGCGCGACAGCGTGCCCTCGACCAGGCGGTCGAACCAGGTCGCGCGATCGGAAGTCGCCTCCTTGATATAGTGGGCGCAGATCATCGGCGTGATCGTGAGCGAGACCACGGTCGATACCACAATGGCGAAGGTCAGCGTCAGCGAGAATTCGCGCAACAGCCTGCCGACGATGCCGTCCATGAAGATCAGCGGCGTAAACGCCGCGATCAAGGACAGGCTGATCGAGAGCACGGTGAAGCCGATCTGTTTGGCGCCCTCGAGGGCGGCCGGATACGGCGCCATGCCATGTTCGAGATTCCGGTACATGTTCTCGATCATGACGATGGCGTCGTCGACCACGAAACCGACCGAGATCGCGAGCGCCATCAGCGACAGATTATCGATCGAGAATCCGGCGAGCCACATGCCGGCGCAGGTCCCGGCCAGCGCCAGAGGCACCGAAACACCCGCCGCAAGGGTCGGCGTCAGTCGCCGCAGGAACGCGAACACCACCACCATCACCAGGAAGGCGGTCGCCAGCAGCGTATATTGCATGTCGAGCACGCTGGCGCGGATGGTGCCGGTGCGATCGACCAGCGTCGATATTTCCACCCCGCCGGGCAGCCACTGCTTCAGTTCGGGGAGTAGCGCCCTCACCCGATCGACGGTGTCGATCACATTGGCGTCGCCCTGCTTGGTGATCTGGATCAGGACCGCCGGCTGCTTGTTGAACCAGGCGATCGAGCGGCTGTTGCGGACGGAATCCTCGACCTCGGCGACGTCGGCGAGACGGACGAAATTGCCGGCCGAGCTCTTGACGATGATATCGCGGAATTCGGCCGCGGTGCGCATCTGCCGGTTGGTCGAGATCGTCTCGCTCTGACGGCCGCCGTTGAAGATGCCGACCGGTCCCAGCGGATTGGCGCTGATGATCGCAAGCCGGACGTCGTCGGTCGCGATATCAGCATTCGACAGCGCCACCGGATTGAGCGCGATCCGCACCGCCGGCTGGTCGGCGCCGGTGACGTTGACTTCGCCGACGCCCGGCACCTGCGAGATGCGCTGCGCGATCACGGTGTCGGCCACGTCGTACATCGCGCTGGTGGTCAGCGTCTTCGACGTCAACGCCAGCACGAATACCGGCGCGGCGGCAGGATTGGCCTTGCGGAACCGCGGCAGCGACGGCAGGTCGCTCGGCAAGTCGGCCAGGGACGCATTGATCGCCGCCTGCACGTCGCGCGCCGCGCGGTCGATGTTGCGGCCGATCGCAAACTGCAACTGGATGCTGGTGGAGCCGAGCGAACTGGTCGAGGTGATCTGGTCGAGGCCCGCGATCTGGCCGAGCCGGCGTTCCAGCGGCGCGGCAACGGTCGAGGCCATCACGGAAGGATCGGCGCCGGGACGCGTGGCGGACACCCGGATCATCGGGAAGTCGACGTTGGGCACCGACGAGACCGGCAGAAAGACATAGGCGACCATGCCGACGAGAAACAGCCCGATCGCCAGCAGCGTGGTGCCAACCGGCCGCCGAATGAAGGGCTCCGAGATCGATGCCATCTATTGCATCCCCTCGGTCGCGCCGGCGACCGTCGGCCCGGGAGGCCCTGGGTCCGGCACCGCCCTTTCGATCTTTCGATTGAGCCGGTCGAGCGCCAGATAGATCACCGGCGTCGTATAGAGCGTCAGCAACTGGCTCAGCAGCAAGCCGCCGATGATGGAGATGCCGAGCGGGAAGCGCAATTCGGCGCCAGTGCCGCTTTCGATCGCCAGCGGCAATGCGCCGAACAGCGCGGCCAGCGTCGTCATCATGATCGGACGGAACCGCAGCAGGCAGGCCTGCACGATGGCTTCATTGGGCGACATGCCCTGATGCCGCTCCGCCTCCAGCGCAAAGTCGATCATCATGATCGCGTTTTTCTTGACGATGCCCATCAACAGAATGATGCCGATCAGGCCGATCACCGACAGGTCCTGCCCGCACAGCATCAGCGCCAGGATGGCGCCGACGCCGGCGGATGGCAGCGTCGAGAGAATGGTGATCGGGTGAATGTAGCTCTCGTAGAGCACACCGAGCACGATGTAGATGGTGACGATTGCCGCCAGAATGAGCCATGGCTGCCCGGCCAGCGATTTGGAGAACTCGGCCGCGTCGCCCGCATAGACGCCGACGATGCTGCCGGGCATGCCGATCCTGGTCTCGATCTTCTTGACCGCCTCGACGGCATCGCCAAGCGCCTCGCCGGGCGCGAGGTTGAAGCTGAGTGACACCGCCGGAAACTGCGCCAGATGTGAAATCGCCAGCGGCGCGGTGGTGCGGGTCAGCGTCGCCACCGCCGACAGCGGCACCTGGGCGCCGGGGGCGCCTGCGGTGGTACTCGCGGCCCCCGGCAGATAGAGCTTTGACAGAATCGACGGATCGCGCTGGTACATCGGCATCGCCTCCAGCACTACGCGGTACTGGTTGGCCTGGCCGTAGATGGTAGAAATCTGCCGCTGCGCAAAGGCGTCGTTGAGGGTGTCGTTGACCGCCTGGATGCTGACGCCGAGTTGGCCAGCGCGCTGGCGGTTGATGTCGAGCGCGGCGCGCAAGCCGCCCTCCTGAGCTTCCGAGGAGACGTCGCGGAACAAGGGATCGCGGCGCATTTCGGCAATCAGCTTCTGCGACCACAGCGAGACCTGCGCCGCGTCGGTGCCGGTCAGCGTATACTGGTACTGCGAGCGGCTCGACTGGGTCGAGATCTGCACGTCCTGCACCGGCTGGAAATAGATGGTCATGCCGGGGATCGAGGCGGTGCGTTGCTTCAGCCGGTCGACCACGACGGCAACATCATCGTGCCGTTCGCCGCGTGGCCGCAGCGTCATCACCAGGCGTCCGACATTGGTGGTCGGGTTGACCGAGCCTGCCCCGATCACGGAAACCACGCCGACGACGTCAGGATCGGCCTGAATCGCAGCCGCCGCCATCGCCTGCCGGCTTTGCATCTCGGCAAAAGAAACGTCGGGTCCGGCCTCGGTCACCGCCGTAATCGACGCGGTATCCTGCAGCGGCAAAAAGCCCTTCGGCGCAATCACATACATGAAGAGGGTCGCTGCGATGGTGGCGAACGTCACCACCAGCGTCGCCCGCTGGCGCTGCAGCACCCACAAAAGCGTGCGATGGTAGAGGGCGACCATGCCGTCGATGAAGCGGCTGACGGCAGCAAGCCCCGGAACCGTCATCTCTTCGCCGACATGCTTGAGCAGCCGCGAACACATCATCGGCGTCAGCGTCAGTGACACGATCGCAGACGTCACGACCGCAATCGTCAGCGTCAGCGCGAATTCGCGGAACATGCGCCCGACCAGCCCGGACATGAACAGAAGCGGAATGAACACCGCAATCAGCGACACCGTCAGCGAGATCACGGTGAAGCCGATTTCGCTGGCGCCCTTCAGCGACGCCTCCATCACGGATTCGCCGTTCTCCATGTGGCGGACGATGTTCTCGATCATCACGATGGCGTCGTCGACCACGAAGCCGGTGCCGATCGTCAGCGCCATCAGCGACAGATTGTCGAGGCTGAACCCCGAAAAATACATGATGCCGAAGCTCGTGATCAGCGACAGCGGCAGCGCCACGCCCGCGATCAGGGTCGCGCGCAGCGACCGCAGGAACAACAGCACCACCAGCGTCACCAGCACCACGGAAAGGATCAGCGTGAACTGGACGTCGCGCACCGAGGCGCGGATGGTGACGGTACGGTCGGAGACGATGGTTAGTTTGACGCCGGCCGGGATCGCGCGCTGCACCTTGGGGATTTCGTCACGGATCTGCCGGACCACCTCGATCACGTTGGCGCCGGGTTGCCGCTGGATGTCGATGATCACGGCCGGCGTGCCCTGATACCAGCCGCCGGTTCGATCGTTCTCCAGCCCGTCGACGATGATCGCAACGTCGCCGATCGTGACCGGCGAGCCGTTGCGGTAGGCAATGATGATCGGCTTGTAGGCTTCCGCCGCCGCGATCTGGTCGTTGGCGGCAATGGTGTAGGCCTGCTGCGCTCCGTCGAGCGATCCCTTCGGCCCCGACACGTTGGCGCCCGCGATAGCGTTACGCAAATCCTCCATCGAAATGCCGTACGCTGCAAGCCGTGCCAGATCGGCCTGAACCCGCACCGCAGGCTTCAGCCCACCGAGTATTGCAACGCGCCCGACGCCGGAAATCTGGCTGATGCGTTGCCCAAGGATCGTATCGGCGATGTCGCTCATGGCGCGCAGCGAGATCGTCTCCGACGTCAGCGCGAGCGTCATGACCGGGGCATCCGCCGGATTCACCTTGGCGTAGGTCGGCGGGTACGGCAGGTTCTTCGGCAGGATGCCGGCGGCCGCGTTGATCGCGGCCTGGACGTCCTGGGTGGCGCCGTCGATGTCGCGGTTGAGGTCGAACTGCAGCGAAATCTGGCTGACGCCGAACGAGGAGGTCGACTGCATCGACGACAGCGACGGAATCTGCCCGAGTTGGCGCTCCAGCGGCGCGGTGATCAGCGACGCGATCACGTCGGGGCTGGCGCCCGGCAGTTGCGTCGTCACCTGCACGGTCGGGAAATCGACCTGCGGCAGCGCCGATACCGGCAGTGCCCAATAGCCGAGCGCGCCGCCGATCATCAGCGCGATCCCCAATAGCGAGGTCGCGATCGGCCGGCGGATGAACGGTTCGGAGACGCTCATGGTTGCGTCCTCACTTGCGAATTCATTTCAGGCGTGCGGCGCGTCGATCATGGCTGCGACTTCGCGGCGCCGCCCGACGGCTCGGCTGGTGCCGGACCGGTTTGTCCCTTCTGATCGCCCTCGCCGCGCTCGCGCTTGCCGCGGTGTTCGCCGTCCTTCGCCGGACCGCCTTTGGAATCTCCCTTGGCGTCTCCTTTGGCATCCGGCGAGCGGCTGCGCTTGCGCGGCGCCAGATCGGCGGTCGGCGCCCGGTCGTCGGTGCCGATCAGAACCCTGGCGCCGTCAGAGAGATTGGCAAAGCCGGTGGTCACCACGCGGTCGGAGACCGAAAGGCCACTTGCGACGACGGCGTCGTTTTCGTTTTGCTGCGTCACCACGACCGGTTTGGCGGTAGCGATATTGTCGGGGCCGATCACATAGCTGAAGGTACCAATAGGGCCGCGCTGTACGGCGGCGGCCGGCACCACGATCGCCTTCTCCAGCGTCTCGACCTTCAGCCGCACATTGACGAATTGTCCGGGCCAGAGCTGGAACTTGGCGTTCGGAAATTCGGCCTTCAGCTTTAGCGTGCCCGTGGTCGGATCGACCTGGTTGTCGATGCCCTTGAGCGTACCGGTATCGACGACTGTGACGCCGTCATTGCCAAACACGTCCACCGCCAGCACGCCCTTGGCTGCGGCGGCGTTGACCCGCACGATCTGCTGCTGCGGCATGCTGAACTGCACGGCGATCGGCTGCAACTGGGTGATGATGACGAGGCCGGTGACGTCAGAAGCGCGGATGATGTTGCCCTGGTCGACCTGGCGCAGGCCAACGCGCCCCGTCAGCGGCGCGATGACCTTGGTGTAGCCGAGCATCGCCCGCGCATTGTCGATCGCAGCCTGGTCCGCCTGCACCAGCGCTTCCTGCTGGGCGACCACCGCGCGCTGCGTATCGGCCTGCTGCTTGGAGCCGGCATTCGACGCGGCAAGCTGCTGATAGCGCGCCAGATCGAGCTTCTGGTTGGCAAGCAGCGCTTCATCCTGGGCTTTCTTGGCCACCGCCTGATCGTACTGGGCCTGGTAGATCACGGGGTCGATCTCGGCCAGCACGTCACCCTGCTTGACGTCCTGGCCCTCGACGAAATTTACCTTGATCAGCTTGCCGTCGACCTGAGCACGCACGATAACGTTGTTCAACGCGCGGACCGAGCCCACCGCGTCGAGATAGACCGGGACATCCTGCGTGCGCGGTGTCGCCGCCAGCACCGGCACCGGGAGGTCGGGGCGCGCGCCGGGCCCGCCGCGGCCGGTCTGCTTCTGCTGAAAGGCGTTCCAGCCGAGATAGCCGAGGCCGCCGAGGATCAACAGCGTGATCGTTAGCGATACCATCCGCCGGCCGATGCCGCGCGCGACGCGCTTGCCCGCCGTCTTCGCGTCGTCCTTTACTTCCGGCTTAAAGAGCATTGACCGGCCTCTCCATCCTGGGCTCCCAGCCGCCCCCCAGCGCCTGATAGAGACTGACGATCGCGAGTAGCCGGGCCAATTGGGCCTGCCACAGCAAATCTTCAGCCTGGAATAGCGTCTGCTGCGTATTTAGCACAACTACGATATCGGCGGTCCCTGCCCGCAGCTGCTGCTCGGACAGCTCGAAGGCCCGCCGTGAGGCCGCCACCACCTCACGCTGCAACCGCAGCCTCTCGGTGGTCTGGCGGATCGACATCAAGGCAGTATCGACATCGGCAAAGGCTTGCACCACCGTCTTGCGATAGGTCTGCAGCAACTCGTCCTGCCGCGCCTTGGTGAACTCGAAATTGCCGAGGATCCGGCCGCCGTCGAAGATCGGCTGGGTCAGGCTGCCGACCATGCTGAAGAACGCGGCGTGAGGCTGAAACAGCGATGTCAGCGCCGAGCTCTGATAGCCGCCCTGCCCGGTCAATTGAATGCTCGGAAAGAACTGCGCGCGGGCGTTGCCGACATTGGCGGTCGCGGAGGCAAGCTGGGCTTCCTGGCGGCGGATGTCGGGACGCTGTGTCAGCAATTCCGACGGCAGGCCGGGCGTGACCCGAGGCGCGGCGATCTGGTTCAGAGATCCCCCGGTCACACGCACCGCTTCCGGGGGCCGCGACACCAGGGTTGCCAGCGCGTTGATGTTCTGGTCGAGCGTCTGCCGCAGCGGCGGCACCAGGGCGCGCTGGTTGGCGACCACGCTTTCCTGTTGCGCGACGTCGAGGTCGGTGCCGGTGCCGGCCTTGAAGCGGTCCTTGATGGCGTTGAGGATGCGCTCGGCGCTGGCGATGTTTCGCTGCGCCGTCCTGATCCGGTCCTGCGCGGCGAGCACCTGGAAATAGGCATTGGCGACGGTCGTCAGCGTGGTCAGCGCGACGACGTCGCGATCGAAGCGGTTGGCGACCGCGGTCTCTTCCGCTGCTTGCGCGGCGTCGCGGTTCTTGCCCCAGAAGTCCAGCTCGTAGCTGGCGCTCAGCGAGGCCGAATAGTTGACCACCTCACGGCCGCCAATACTCAAGCCGCTGGCGCTCGATCCGGAGGTCCGGGAATAGCTCTCCGAGCCGCTGCCGCTGAGAGCAGGCAGAAGTGCCGCGCCCGCGATTCGCGCCTGCGCATCGGCCTGCTTGAACCGCGCCGTGGCTGCCGCGATGTCCAGATTGACGGTCTGCGCCTCCTCCATCAGGCCCGTCAGCTCCCGCGAACGGAAGCCGCGCCACCAGTCGAGCGTCGGCGGTGCGTCCGCGGCCCGCGAAAGCCTCGCCGCCTTGTAACCTTCGGGCACGTCGAGCGCGGGATCGGGAAGATCCTTGGTCAGGATGCAGCCGGAGGACGCGGCGACAAGGCCAAATACTGCAAGCGATCGCGCCAGCCGCTGGGCGCCGGGGACCAGAGCAGGCCAGTGATCCATCGCAGCAGTTGCAGTTCGCTGGGTCACACCCGTTCTCCACCGGGCAAATCCCGGCACGGCGCATAACGAGCGCTACTCCTGATGGCCTGCATTACGTTCACGGGGTGATGCTTCCGTTGGAACCGACCGCCATACTAGCCTTGCGGTTCGGGCGCGGACAGCCCCGCGCAGCCCACCGCCGATCGTCCGCACGGGTGCGCAAAACAGGCAGTAAAGGGCTCGTTTCCCCTTGTTTTATAGGGTTTGTCGTGATGTCGGGACGCGGCAGGACCATCGAAATCTTACGAAGATTTCATGGGCTTTTCCTGGGATTTTTCCCCTGTTCTCACGCCCGCATCGGCCTGTCGTACAGCGAATCCCCGCCTGTGGCCGATTTGAAACTCCGGGAACAGCCCCCCGTATCTCGCAGCGTGCCATGGAGGGCCAAAAATGCGAGTCGCGGTGGTCGGGACCGGAATCAGCGGCAATGCCGCGGCCTGGACGTTGTCGAAACATTATCCGGTCACCGTCTACGACCGCGAACTCAGGCCCGGCGGCCACAGCCACACCGTCAGCATCGACTATGACGGCGCGCAGCTTGCGGTCGACATCGGCTTCATCGTCTACAACGAACTGAACTATCCGGACCTGACGGCGCTGTTCGCCCATCTCGGCGTCGAGACCGTCGAAAGCTGCATGAGCTTTGCGGTGACGGCGGACACCGGCCGCTTCGAGTGGAAAGGCGGCGGCAACAACTGGTTCGAGACCGCGTGCGGGTTGTTCGCGCAGCCGCGCAACATGCTGTCGCCCTCCTATCTCTGGATGCTTCGCGACATCGTCACCTTCAACCAGCAGAGCATCGAGGATTACGCCGCCGGAAAATTGGCCGGGCTGACGCTTCGCGAATATTTCCGCACCCGCCACTTTGCGCCGCGGCTGTTGACCGATTATCTGGCGCCGATGGGCGCAGCGATCTGGTCGGCGCCATCGAGCGAGATGCTGGATTTTCCGGCCGAAAATTTCGTCGCCTTCTTCGCCAACCATCGCCTGCTGCAATATGACCGCCCGGTCTGGCGCACCGTAAAGGGCGGCAGCCATCGTTATGTCGAAAAACTGACCGCTTCATTCCGCGACCGGATCAAGTTCGGCTGCGCCGTCATCGGAATCGAGCGTACCTCGTATGGCGTCATCGTCCACGACAGCCACGGCAAGACCAACACCTACGATCATGTCGTGATCGCTTCCCACAGCGACCAGGCACTGGCGATGCTGTCGGATGCCGATGACCGCGAGCGCGCCATCCTGGGCGCGATCGGCTATTCGCCGAACACGATCTATCTGCATCGCGATACCAGCCTGATGCCGAAGCGCCGGCGCGCCTGGGCGTCCTGGAATTTCCTGCGCTGGCCGCGCCTGGGAAGCGTCGATAACGACGTCTCGGTGACCTACTGGATGAACGAGCTGCAGGGCATCGATCCCGACAAGCCGTTATTCGTCAGCCTCAACCCGCCCGTCGCACCGGATCCCTCACTGACGTTCGGCAAGTACCTGTGCGAGCACCCGCAATATAACGCCACGGCCTTTGCCGCCCAGAGGCGCCTGCCCGAAATTCAGGGCCGGCGACATACCTGGTTCTGCGGCGCATGGACCGGATACGGATTCCACGAGGACGGATTGCGATCAGGCCTTGCGGTCGCCGAAGCGCTCGGCGCGGTGGCGCCATGGCGCCAGGCATCGCCCGAGCTGGCGGAAGCTGCGGAGTAGCCATGCGCATAACCCCGGCAGGATCAAAACGACCTTCCGCCGACGCGGCGGCACTTTACGTCGGCTGCGTCATGCATGCGCGGCTGAAGCCGATCGATCATCGTTTCAGCTATCGCGTGATGAGCCTCTTGATCGATCTGGACCGGCTCGCGGACGCAGACCGGCTATCGCCGCTGTTCGGCGTCAACCGCGCAGCGCTCTACGCTTTCCATGAGGCCGATCATGGCAGACGGGATGGATCATCCTTGCGTGCCTACGCGCAAAATTGCGCGGCCGAGCGTGGTATCGACCTCACGGGCGGACGGGTGCTGCTGCTCTGCTATCCCCGCCTGCTCGGCTACACCTTCAATCCGCTTTCGGTCTATTTCTGCTATCGCGCTGATGGTGAGCTGGCGCTGCTGATTTACGAAGTGCGCAACACCTTTGGCGACATCCATCCTTACGTCCTGCCGGTAACGTCAAACGAAATCAGCGACGCCGGCGTGCGCCAGCAGCAGGACAAGCTGTTCTACGTCTCGCCCTTCATCGAGATGGCGATGCGCTATCATTTTCGCGTGCTGCTGCCCGGCGAGCGCGTCCAGTTGCGAATTCTGGAAACCGGCCACGAAGGCCCCGTCCTCGCTGCAACTTTCAATGGCAGTTGTCGCATGCTCGACACCAAGGAGTTGCTGCGCGCGTTTTTCGCCCTCCCACTGGTCACCGTAAAGATCATGGCGGCGATCCACTGGGAGGCGCTGCGGCTCTGGCTGAAAGGCGCGCGGCCGGTGTCGCGGAAGGATGCAGCCCACAATACCGGCTTGGCGAGCGGGAAAAGCAACGATTATACTTCGCGGCCGTTGCCCACCCGTGCCAGGGATTGAAGCAGGATCAATCGACCATGCGAGGCCGGGTAAACCGCCATTCGATGGATCGCCCATGTCCGAGTTGATTTCGGTCACATCGGAAACCGTAGACGCGACGTTTCCGGAATTGCCCCGCCTGGTCCGGCTGGCGCTGGGCTTTGGTTCAAAGCTGCAGCACGGCACGCTCGACGTAACATTGGCCGACGGCCGCCTGGTCCGGTTGGGCGGCAACGGGCCGGGCCCGGCCGCAGCGATGAAGATCTACGACTACGGCTTCGCCTCACGACTGCTGCGCGGCGGCGACATCGGCATTGCGGAGGCTTATTTGCGCGGCGAATGGGACACGCCCGACCTCACGCAGTTCCTCTATCTGTTCTGCGTCAACCAGGACTGGATGCAGACCATGCTGATCGGCAACCCGCTGACACGCACCTTCCAGGCCGTTCGGCACTGGCTCAACCGCAATACCAAGCGGCAGGCCCGCCGCAACATCTATGCGCATTACGACATCGGCAATGCGTTCTATTCGGCCTGGCTCGATCCCAGCATGACTTATTCGTCGGCGCTGTTCGAGGACGACACGCCGGACCTGACCGCAGCCCAGCACAACAAATACCGACGGCTGGCCGAGGCCATCGATCTGCGGCCGGGCCAGAAGCTTTTGGAGATCGGCTGCGGATGGGGCGGCTTTGCCGAATACGCCGCCAAGACGTTCGGCGCCAAGGTCGTCGGGCTCACCATCAGCAAGGAGCAGCGCGATTTCGCGCAGGCGCGCATTCACAGCGCCGGGCTCAGCGACAAGGTCGAGATCAGGCTGCAGGATTATCGCGACGAGCGCGACCGCTATGACCGGATCGCCTCAATCGAGATGATCGAGGCGGTCGGCGAGCAATTCTGGCCGAAATATTTTTCACAGTTGCGCGACCGCCTGCTGCCTGGCGGGCTCGCCGGCATCCAGGCCATCACCATCCAGGACAGCCTGTTCAAGACCTATCGCCGCGAAGTGGACTTCATCCAGCGCTACGTCTTTCCCGGCGGCATGCTGCCCTCGCCGCAGATCCTTAAAACGCTCGGCGAGCGCTTCGGCGTTCCCGTCATCCGCGAGCGCATTTTCGGGCAAGATTATGCCAGGACGCTTGCGATCTGGCGAAGCAATTTCCGCGCGGCCTGGCCCAACCTGACGCCGTCCGGCTTCGACGACCGCTTCCGGCGGCTGTGGGAATACTACCTCGCCTATTGCGAGGCCGGGTTCCTGTCCGGAAATATCGACGTCCGTCAGGTGGTGTTTGCGAAATCGGGCTGACCGCCTGCCCGAACGCTGGCTTGTGCGGCTAGCGGCGGTCCTTTAGGGTCGCCCAACGATTAGGCAAGCAAACCGGCAATTTCAAAGACATGGCCTTCAACAAAGACGTCATCGAAGCGATCGGCAACACGCCCCTCATCAAGCTGAAGCAGGCATCCGAGCTGACCGGCTGCACCATTCTCGGCAAGGCCGAGTTCATGAATCCGGGCCAGTCGGTCAAGGATCGCGCGGGCAAGTGGATGATCCTCGAAGCCGAGAAGCGCGGCGATCTCAAGCCGGGCGGGCTCGTGGTGGAATCGACCGCCGGCAATACCGGCATCGGTCTCGCCGTCGTCGCCAGCGCGCGCGGTTACCGGACCTTGATCCTGATTCCGGAGACCCAGAGCCGGGAAAAGAAGGACACGCTGCGGCTTTGTGGCGCCGAGTTGATCGAAGTGCCTGCGTTGCCCTATTCGAACCCGAACAATTACCAGCACGTCGGCAAACGGTTGGCCGAACAGCTTCGCAAGACCGAGCCGAACGGTGTCTTGTTCGCCGATCAGTGGAACAATCTCGACAACGCCAAGGCGCATTACGAATCGACCGGTCCGGAAATCTGGGACCAGACCGGCGGCAAAATCGATGGCTTCATCTGCTCGGTCGGCACCGGCGGCACGCTGGCCGGCGCCAGCCGCTATCTGAAGGAGAAGCACCCGGGCATCGTCAATGCCTGCGCCGATCCGCACGGCTTTGCGATGTACGAGCTGTTCAAGCACGGCACCGCCAAATCGACGCCAGGCGACTCGATCACCGAAGGCATCGGCCTCGGCCGCGTCACGCCCGTGGTCGAGACTGCGAAGGTCGACGACGCTTTCCTGATTTCGGATGAGGAAGCCGTAACTGTCATCTACGAGCTGCTCGAGCACGAAGGCCTGTGCCTCGGCGGCTCGACCGGCATCAATATCGCCGGTGCGATCCGGCTCGCGAAGCAACTCGGACCCGGCAAGACCATCGTCACCATCCTCGCCGATTCCGGCAACCGCTATCAGTCAAAACTGTTCAATCCGGAATTCATGCGCTCGAAGAACCTGCCGGTTCCGGCATGGCTGGAAAGGCGCACTGAGATCGACGTGCCCTTCGTCAAGGTGTGAGGCGGGAGAGTTGTAGGGTGGGCAAAGGCGCCCTTGCGCCGTGCCCACCATCTCTCAACGACGACACTTCTGGTGGGCACGCTGCGCTTTGCCCACCCTACAGACAGACGCTAATGCCGCAAAATCTGGCTCAGGAACAGCTTCGTTCGCGCGTGCTGCGGGTTGGCGAAGAATTCCTGCGGCGTATTTGACTCGATGACCTGCCCCGCATCCATGAAGACGACGCGGTTGGCGACTTCCCGCGCAAATCCCATTTCGTGGGTAACCACCAGCATGGTCATGCCTTCCCTGGCGAGGTCGACCATGGTGTCGAGCACTTCCTTGACCATTTCAGGATCGAGCGCCGAGGTCGGCTCGTCGAACAGCATCACCTTCGGGTTCATGGTCAGTGCGCGCGCGATGGCGACACGCTGCTGCTGGCCGCCCGACATCTGGCCCGGGTATTTGTTGGCCTGATGCGGGATCTTGACCCGCTCCAAAAATTTCATCGCCGCCGCTTCGGCATCCTTTTTCGGGATGTTGCGCACCCAGATCGGCGCCAGCGTGCAGTTCTCCAGCACGGTCAGATGCGGAAACAGGTTGAAGCTCTGGAACACCATGCCGACTTCGCGGCGGACTTCGTCGACCCGCCGCAGGTTCGGTCCGAGTTCGATACCTTCCACGACGATGTTGCCTTCCTGGAATTCTTCCAGCGCGTTAATGCAACGGATCAGGGTCGACTTGCCCGAGCCCGAAGGACCGCAGATCACGATGCGCTCACCCTTGGAGACATCGAGGTTGATGTCGCGCAGGACGTGAAACTCGCCGTACCATTTATTGAGGCCCTGGATGCCAACGATCGAATCTGTGCTCATGGTCCTACACTCAGTTGCGGCGGTGCACGTTCAGCCTGTTCTCGACGAACAGAGAGTAACGCGACATGCCAAAACAGAAGACGAAATAGATGATCCCGGTGAACGCAAAGCCGGTGAACAGCGTGGTCGGCGTCGACCAGTTTGGATCGGAAAATGACGCGCGCAGCGATCCCAACAGATCGAACAGCGCAACGATCGAAACCAGCGAGGTGTCCTTGAACAGGCTGATGAAGCTGTTGACGAGGTTGGGGATGACGTGGCGCAACGCCTGCGGCATCACGACCAACGCCGTGGTCTTGCCCCATGACAGGCCGAGCGCACTTGCCGCCTCGCTCTGCCCGCGCGGGATCGCTTGCAGGCCGCCGCGGATGTTTTCAGCCTGGTAGGCGCCGGTAAACAGCGCGATCCCGATCAGGGCGCGCACCAATCCGTCGATGGTGAAACCGGTCGGAACGAACAGCGGCAACATATAGGTTGCGAAGAACAGCACCGTGATCAGCGGAACCCCGCGCCAGAACTCGATAAAGGCGATCGAGAAAATCCGGATCAGCGGAATCGACGAGCGCCGGCCGAGCGCGAGCGCGATTCCGACAGGCATCGACGCGACGATGCCGGTAACCGACACCACCAGCGTCACCAGCAGGCCACCCCACAGCCGCGTGTCGACGACAGGCAATCCGCCACGGTCGAGCCCCATCACCCCGATGGCAATGCCGATACCGGCGAAGATCGCGAGGCAATTGACCAGGGGACGCAAAGCGTCGCGTTTGCCGGCGCCCAACCAGAACACCAAAGCGGAAGCGATGATGGCGGTAACCGCAAGATCCGCCCACACCGGACGGCCAAAAGCCTGGATCTGGTCGCGCAGCCAGGTCAGCGGCAGCAACAACCAGGAGATCACCGTAGCGACCAGCACGATCAATTTGCCGAGCAGCCATAGCAGCGGCCCGATCACGGCCGTTGTCTCGCCCGCAGCCACGAGCTTCCGCCCGCCGTCGCCAATACTGTCGTTGAAGCCTGCCAGAAGTCCGGCCGTCCAGCTCACGCCAAACCCGCCCAGTCCGCCGCCATGCAGCAGGAAGAAGGCGACGACGGGCAATGCGCCAAAGAAAAGCCCGGCATTGAGGCCCTTGGCCGGCAGCCGCGGAATCAGCAGCGGCAGCAGCAGGATTGCGGCCAGGATGAAGGTCAAATTGACCCGCCAGCGCTCCGGCTCCGGATAGAATCCATAGATGAACTGGGTGAATTTCGCCTGGATGAACGGCCAGCAGGCGCCGACCACGTGCCCGGCATTCTCGGCAAGGCAGGCGGTGCGATCCCCGCCGGTCCAGACCGCATCGACCAGCAGGAATTTCAGCGCGGGAACGATGGTGAACCATAACAGCAACGTGCTGACGATCGTGATCAGGATATTGGTCGGCGAATTGAACAGGCGCGTGCGCAAGAAGCCGACAAAGCCCGTGGTCTTCACCGGGGCAGGGCGTTCGGCGACGAGGTCCTGGCGGACAAAGCCGGATGGTGTGGTGTCGCTCATCAGCCCATACTCCGGCTGATACGCCAACTATAGAAACTCATGATCGCGCTCGTCACCAGCGAAATCAGCAGATAGACGCCCATGGTAATGCCGATGATCTCGATCGCCTGCCCGGTCTGGCTCAGTGTCGTGCCTGCAAACACCGACACCAGATCGGGATAACCGATCCCGACCGCCAGCGAAGAGTTTTTGGTCAAATTGAGATACTGGTTGGTCAGCGGCGGCAGGATCACGCGTAGCGCCTGCGGGATCACGATCAGCCGCAGCACCGAGCCGCGCTGCAGTCCGAGCGAGGAGCCGGCTTCCATCTGCCCCTTGTGCACGGAGAGAATGCCCGCGCGCACGATCTCGGCAATGAAGGCCGCCGTGTAGGTCGATAGCGCCAGCGTCAGCGCGACGAATTCGGGAATGACACGTGAGCCGCCGGCAAAGTTGAAGCCTTTGAGTACCGGCACTTCAAACGTGACGGGTAGACCAAAGATCAGTGCGCTGACCAACGGAAGGCCGATGACCATGCCGAGCGCATAGGGCCAGACCTTGATCACCTTGCCACTTTGGAAGAGTTGCCGGCGGGAGTAACGCCACAGCGCAATCGCCGCCACGATCGCCACCAGGAGCGCAGCCGCAAACGGCTCGAACCCGGGCGTGCCGATCGGCTTCGGAATCACCAGACCGCGGTTGCTCAGGAAGAAACTGTCGAAAACGGAGATACTCT
Source organism: Bradyrhizobium sp. AZCC 2176 (assembly GCF_036924645.1). NCBI lineage: Bacteria > Pseudomonadati > Pseudomonadota > Alphaproteobacteria > Hyphomicrobiales > Nitrobacteraceae > Bradyrhizobium > Bradyrhizobium sp. AZCC 2176. The sequence continues at coordinate 5,966,900 of NZ_JAZHRX010000001.1, forward strand.
GCCGCGGATTGGGCAATGCGGCGAGGACGGCGAGATACCAGAACAGGATCTGGAACAACAGCGGCAGGTTGCGGATCAGTTCGACATAGCCGCCCGAAATCCGCGACAGCAGCCAGTTCGGCGACAGCCGGCCAAGCGCGACCAGGAATCCGATCAGCGTCGCAAAGAAGATGCCGATCACCGAGACCAGCAGCGTATTGAGCAGACCGACCAGGAAAACGCGGGTGTAAGGATCGGATCCCGAATACGGGATCAGGCTCTGGCTGACGTCAAAGCCCGCATTGTTGGCCAGGAAGCCAAAGCCCGCAGTGATCCGCTGCGCCTGCAGATTGGCGCGGGCATTGGCGACGATCTCGTAAGCAATCCAGGACAGTGCCGCGACGAACAGGATCTGGACGACAAAACCGCTCCAGCCCGCACTTCCACCGAGCATCCGCTGCAGTTTGGCAACAAACTGCGACGGTGGTTTCCGGGGTTCGATGGCCATCGCCGCAGCCCTCTCGGCTAGCGATCAGCGGATCGGCGGTGCGTACTGGATGCCACCCTTATTCCACAGCGCGTTGAGCCCGCGGGCAATTCCGAGCTTGGAGCCGGCGCCGACGTTGCGATCGAAGGCCTCGCCGTAATTGCCGACGGCCTTTACGATCCGCGACACCCAATCCTTGGTCAGGCCGAGCTGTTCACCGAGATTGCCGTCGGTCCCGAACACCCGTTTCATCTCCGGCTTGTCCGACTTGGCCATCTCATCGACATTCTTCTGGGTAATGCCGAGTTCTTCGGCAGTGACCATTGCGAACAGCGTCCACTTCACGATGTCAAACCACTGATCGTCGCCGTGGCGCACCATCGGGCCCAGCGGCTCCTTCGAAATGACTTCCGGCAACACGACATGATCGGCCGGGTTGGCAAGCTTCAAACGGTCGGCATAGAGGCCGGACACGTCGGTGGTGAAGACGTCGCAACGGCCGGACTCGTAAGCCTTGACGGCTTCGTCGTTCGTGCCGAACGCGATCACCTCGTACTTCATGTTGTTGCCCTTGAAGTAGTCGGCGAGGTTCTGCTCGGTCGTGGTGCCGGTCTGCACGCAGACGGATGCGCTGTTCAATTCCAGCGCCGAATTCACCTTCAGCGACTTTTTCACCATAAAGCCCTGGCCGTCATAATACGTGACGCCGGTGAAGTTGGCGCCCAGCGACGTATCGCGCGACAACGTCCACGTGGTGTTGCGGGACAGCACGTCGATTTCGCCGGATTGCAGCGCCGTGAAGCGGTCCTTGGCCGACAGCGGCACGAACTTGATCTTGGTGGCGTCGTTGAGGACGGCCGCCGCGATCGCCCGGCATACATCGACGTCGAGCCCGGTCCAGCTACCCTTGTCATCCGGAGACGAGAAGCCCGGCAGGCCCTGGCCGACGCCGCAAGACAGCATGCCCCGGTCCTTGACCGCCTTGAGGGTTTGCGCCGAGGCGACCTGGACCGAGAGACCGGCGGCAACGGCAAGGGTAACAACCAGAGATACGCGTTTCATGGGCAAGGCCTTTCAAGGGGCGTCCGGAGATCGTTTTTTAGGCAACGCCTCACGTTGTAGGGCCAACCCGCTGATCCCTCGCTGAAAAGCGTCATCCTGACCGTGCATTTGACGTGCCAACCCGGTCAGGCGGTGGATCTGATATCGCGGCAGGCCCCTCAACTTGCAGCGACTGTTAGTTGGCATGCATCTCAGAACGACTGGCGTGCCGGGTCAAGGGGTTGACGGCCGTCTTCTGTGTCTTGTTATTAACCCAGCCGCCCCCGACCCGCCGCCCGGCAGTGTTTTCGCGATCAAGTTGTAGCTGCGGCATAACGTCTTGGATGATGCAAACGCATGAGCTCTTCGAACGACGAACCGTCCAACCCGCAAAAAGCCGAAACCAGACTGGTCACCGCCGGCCGCGACACCAAGGGACAGCGGGGGTTCGTCAACCCGGCGGTCTTCCACGGTTCGACCGTGCTCTATCCGACCGCCGAGGACCTGCACGCCCACCGCGCCGAATTCTCCTATGGGCGTCATGGCTCGCCGACCACGCGGGCGCTGCAGGACGTGCTGATGTCGCTGGAAGGCCCGCAATGCGCCGGCGTCGGGCTGACGCCGTCGGGGCTGGCCGCAATCACCACCGCCCTGCTCTCGGTGCTCAGCGCCGGCGACCATGTGCTGGTGACCGATAATGTCTACCGGCCCTCGCGCAATTTCTGCAACGGCATGCTGGCGCGCTACGGCGTCGAGGTCAGCTATTTCGATCCGCTGATCGGCGCCGGCATCGAAAGCCTGTTCAAGCCCAACACCAAGGCGGTGCTGGTCGAGGCGCCCGGCTCGCAATCGTTTGAAATGAGCGACATCCCCGCCATCGCCGCCGTCGCGCATGCAAGGGGCGCGCTCGTCATCGACGACAACACCTGGGCCACACCACTGTTTCATCGCTCGCTCGATCAGGATGTCGACATCAGCATGCAGGCCGCCACCAAATATATCGGGGGCCATTCCGACATCATGTTCGGCACGATTTCGGCGAACGCCAAGGCGTGGCCGCTGATTGCCGAGGGCATCCGCCTGCTCGGCGTCTGCGCCGGTCCCGATGACGTCTTCCTGGCGCTGCGCGGCACGCGAACGCTTTCGGTGCGGCTCGCGCAGCATTACCGCTCGGGCCTTGAAATGGCCCGCTGGCTCGCCGCCCGGCCCGAAGTGCTCCAGGTGTTGCATCCGGCGCTTGAAAGCCACCCGGGGCATGCGATCTGGAAGCGCGACTTCACCGGCGCATCCGGTCTGTTCAGTATTGTTCTAAAGCCAGTGCCGCAAAAGGCGGTCGACGCCCTGCTCGATACCGTAAAGCTGTTCGGCATGGGCTTTTCGTGGGGCGGCTTCGAAAGCCTCGTCATCCCGTTCGATTGCGATTCCTACCGCACCGCGACCAAATGGTCCCCCGGCGGGCCGACGCTGCGGCTCCATATCGGCCTGGAGAATGTCGATGACCTCAAGGCCGATCTCGATCGCGGTTTTGCAGCGTTAAAGGCGGCCGGCTAGGCGGGCACCTCACGCCGCCCGATTGCCAGCCTTGGCCGCGCCCGCCATCTCCGCGGCGAGCAACAGAGCTGCCCGGCTGGCGCCGACCGAGGCGACGCCCTGGCCTGCGATGTCATAGGCCGTGCCATGCGCCGGCGTACAGATCGGAAACGGGAAGCCCCCCAGGATCGTCACCCCGCGATCGAAGCCCATCAGCTTCATCGCGATCTGGCCCTGGTCGTGATACATCGTCAGCACCGCATCGAAGGCACCGTTCTTGGCGCGCAGGAAAACCGTGTCGGCCGGAAACGGCCCCTCCGCCGCTATTCCCCCAGTCCGGCCGGCCACGACCGCGGGTTCGATCACGTCAATCTCCTCGCGGCCGAAATTGCCGCCGTCCCCGGCATGCGGGTTGAGCCCGGCTACGGCGATCCGGGGCGCGGCAAAGCCGGCCCGTCGCATGCAGGCATCAGTCAGTTTGAGCGCGCGATGAATGCGTTCGACGGAAAGACGCGAGGCCACGTCCCTGAGCGGGATGTGCGACGTGACGCGCGCATTCCAGAGCCTGTCAAGCACGTTGAATTCGCTGGCCGGCGTTTTCAGGCCGGCGATTTCGGTGGAGAACGCAATCTCGTCGTCATACTCCGCACGCGCGAGCCGCATTGCCTTCTTGTTGAACGGCGTGAAGCAGACCGCGTCCACCTGCCGGTCGCGCGCCAGCGTGAGCGCGCGGCGGTAATTCTCCAGCGCGAATGCACCGCCGGCCTGGCTGGCGACGCCACGTTCGATGGTCGCCGGATCGAGATGGCCAAGATCCATAAAGGCGGCATCATTGCCAATTGTTCGAGGGCCTGCGGACGGCGTGACATTTGGCAAGTCAGCCTTGACACCCGCCACGCGCGCACCTTCGTCGAAAACGCGGCGGTCCCCGATCACGATCAGGCGCGCGCGGGAGCGGACTTCGTCGAGGCAGGCGAGCTTTGCGGTCAGCTCCGGGCTGATGCCGGCGGGGTCTCCCATCGCCAGCGCAATCACCGGCTTGCCGGGGTTCTGCACGTTCATATGATCCTCACCTTTTCATGAGCGGCTTCGTCCGGCTTTCGCAGCAGACGCACGATCTGCAAGGCGAGTGGAAGCAGCAACAACGCCATCCCGGCCAGGACGAGGGTCGCCACCAGCCGGTTCGCAAAGAATATCTCGAGCGATCCCTTCGACATCAGCATGGCCTGCCGAAAGGCGTCCTCGGCCTTGTCGCCGATCACGATCGCAAGCACCAACGGCGCCAACGGATAGTGCAGCTTCTTGAAGAGATAGCCGACGACACCGAAGCCAAGCATCAAGACGACGTCGAGATAGGAGTTCGAGACCGAATAAGCGCCGACGACGCAGATGATTACGATAAGGGGCGCGATGACGGCGAACGGAATGCGCATCAGGGCGGCAAACACCGGAACGGTGAGCAACACCAGCGCAACCGCAACGATGTTGCCGACATACATCGAGGCGATCAGCCCCCAGACGAAATCCTTCTGGTCGACGAACAACATCGGCCCGGGATTCAATCCCCAGATCATCAACCCGCCCATCATGACGGCAGCCGTGGCCGAGCCGGGAATGCCGAGCGAGAGCATCGGCAATAGCGCGCTGGTGCCGGCGGCATGGTCGGCGGTCTCCGGCGCGATGATGCCCTCGGTCTCGCCGCTGCCGAAACGCGCGCCATTGCGCGAGAAGCGCTTGGCGATGCCATAGCTCATGAAGGAAGCTGCGGTCGGGCCGCCCGGCGTAATGCCCATCCAGCAGCCGATGGCGGCGCTGCGCAGCAACGCAATGCCATGGTGCGGCAGACGGCTCAGCGCCTGGAAGACTTCCTTCCAATCGACCCTCGACGATACCGCGCGGGCCTGGAACTCTTCCTCCACCGCGATCAGCAACTCGCCGATGCCGAACAGTCCCATGACGGCAACGACGAAGCTGACGCCTTTCACCAGTTCGTCGATACCCATGGTGAGCCGGACGCTGCCCGAGACCGTATCGATGCCGATCGCGGCGATGGCAAACCCGATCGCGAGCGCCACCACCGTCTTGATCGGCGCCGCGCCGCCCATGCCGACGAAGCTGGCGAAGGCGAGGAAATAGACCGCGAAGTATTCGGGCGGTCCGAAGGCGAGCGCCACCTGCGCAACCCAGGACGCCAGAAACGTAATCAGGATCACGCCGACAAGCGCGCCGAACGCCGCCGAGCCGAAGGCTGTGGCCAGCGCCGTGGTCGGCCGGCCGTCGCGCGCCATCGGATAGCCGTCGAACGTGGTGGCGACCGACGAAGGTTCGCCCGGGATGTTGAACAGGATCGACGTCACTGAGCCGCCGAACAGCGCACCCCAATACATGCTCGAAAGCAGAATGATCGCCGATACCGGCTGCATGCCGAACGTCAGCGGCAGCAACAGCGATACCCCGTTTGGCGCACCCAGGCCCGGCAGAACGCCGACCAGAATGCCGAGCAGGACGCCGATCACCATCAGCGTCAGATGCGGAACGGTGACTGCGATGGTGAAGCCGTGCAGCAGCGATTGAAGGTTTTCCATCGCCCGTCCCTTCAGAAACCGAACGCAGAGCCGAGTGCGCCGTGCGGTAGCGACACCTGGAACATGCGCTCGAACACGACGTAGAGCGCAAGCGGCGTAACCACGGCGATGCCAAGCGCGCGCAAGACCGATTGCTGCTTCGGCAACGCCACCACCGCAAAAACATAGCCCGCCGAAGCGAGATACATCCCAGCGACGGGAATGACAGCAACGAAAATCGCGGCAGGAACGAACAACCCTGCAAGGCGGCGCAGTTCGGACGGCGTGACGGCCACCCTGATAATGGCCAGGGTGCCGCGCCCGAGCGCGCCCTGCGCCATGTTGTAAAGGCTGCCGAGCACGACGATGACGCCAGTCAGGAACGGAAACGTGCCGGCGTCGACGCCGGCACTCGACCAGCCGATGCCGTTGTCGATGCTGGATACGACGACCACGATACCGAAGGTTCCAGTCAGCGCCGCCGTGGCTATCTCGAGCGCCCGTCGTGATATCATCGCTGCCCGCCCTACTTCACCAGCCAGCCCTGTTCGCCCGCAACCTGCTTCACGTGTTCGAGGTCCTGCTTGATGAAATCGGCGAACGCAGCGCCGGTCAGGAAGGTGTCAACCTGCGAGGTCTTCTCGATGTAGTCCTTCCATTCGGGCGTCGCCTGCACCTTCTTCATGAGATCGACGTAGAACGCCGCCTGCTCCGGGCTGACCTTGCCCGGCAGCCAAACCGTCCGCGGCTGCTCATATTGCGAGATCGCAAGCCCCTGCTCGACGCAGGTCGGCACGTCGCTCCAGCCTTCGGTTGCGGTGACCTTCGGCCCCTGCGGCAATCGCTTCGGGCTGAAGGCGCAGAGCGGGCGCTGGGTACTTCCGCGCCACTGCCCAAGGCTCTCGGAGGGATTGTTGACATGCGCATCGATGTGGCCGCCGGCCAGTTGAACGGCGGCCTCGGCGCCGCTCTTGAAGGGGATGTAGGTGAATTTGACGTGCGCCGCCTTCTCGATCATCCGCGTCAGGACTTCGTCGGTGTCCTTGGACTGCGCGCCGCCCATCTTGAACTCGGTCGCGGCTGCCGCCTTGAGAAAATCGCCGGCAGTCTTGTAGGGCGCGTCCTGTTTCACCCAGAGCAGGAATTCGTCCTGCGCCAGTGCGGCGACTGGGGTGAGATCGCTGTAGTTGAAGGCGACCTTGGAGACGAGCGGTTGCTGCCACGCGTTCGAGGTGCCGAAGATCACCTTGTGGGGATCGCCGGCGGACGCCTTGCCATAGACATAGCCCTCTGCCCCGCTGCCGCCGCCCTTGTTGACGACCACGATCGGCTGATCGGTCAATTTGTATTTGGTGACGATGCTCTGGACGGCGCGCGCGAGATTGTCGGTGCCGCCGCCCGGCCCCGCGGTGGCGACGAACTCGATCGGCTTCTGCGGCTGCCAGGCCGCAGCGGCCGGAATCGCGCCGGCCAGCATCAACGCTGCCGTGGACAGCAGGAGTCTTGAAGTGATCTTCATCGTTTCCTCCGAATAGGCATTTTTTGTTGTCGTTGGTATTTTCGTTTTCTCGTCAGGCAACCTGCTCCTTGCTTCCGTCCGGGGCGGCAACGACCGCGCCCTCCCGCTCGAATGCCTCGATTTGGCTCTGATCGAAACCATGTTCGCGCAAGACTTCACGCGTATGCTCGCCATAGACGGGCGCGCCTGAACGCACCTTGCCCGGCGTCGCCGAGAATTTGACCGGTAGCCCGATCGTTTTCACCGGTCCGAGCGTCGAATGCTCGACCTCGACCACCATGTCGCGCGCGAGCGTCTGCGGATCGTTCAGCGCTTCCAGCATGTTGTGAACGGGGCCGCAGGGCACGCCTTTCTCGTCCAGTGCCGCCAGCCAATGCGCCCGCGTCTGTTTGCGGAAACGGACGCTCAGTTCGGCTTCGAGTTCCTTCAGATGCGCCATGCGGTCGGAGCCGTTGACGAAGCGCGAGTCGGAAGCCAGCTCCAGCGCACCAAGCGCTTCCAGCATCAACAGCCAATGCTTCTTGTTGGCGCCGCCGACCACGAGCCAGCCGTCGGACGCCTCGAACGCCTGATACGGCGCGTTGAGCGGATGGGCTGAGCCCATGGCGCGCGGCGCCACGTTGCTGGCGAGCGCAATTGTCGACTGCCAATAGGTCTGAACCAGCGCCGCCTCATAGAGCGATGTCTCCACCCATTGCCCTTCACCGGTCTTGAGCCGGTGCGAATAGGCGGCCACGATACCCATGCTGGCCAGGAGTCCGGCCGTGATATCGGACAGCGGCGGACCGCATTTGACTGGCGGACCGTCCGGCCGTTCGCCGGTGAAACTCATGATGCCGCTCATCGCCTGGGCGACCAGATCGAAGCCGCGGCGATGCCGGTACGGGCCGGTGCGGCCGAAGCCGGACAGCGAGCAATAGATCAGCGCCGGAAAATCCCTGTGCAGATCCTCATAGCCGAAGCCGAGCCGCTCCATCGCGCCCGGCGCAAAATTCTCGACCAGAACGTCGGCGCCGGCGATCAGCCGCCGCAGCACTTCCTTGCCGCCCGCGGTCTTCAGGTCGAGCACGATGCCGCGCTTGTTGCGGTTCATCATCAGAAACGAGGCCGCCTCGTCGCCGATCTTCGGCGGCACCGAATGCCGCGTGTCGTCGCCATTCGGCCATTTCTCGATCTTGATGACGTCGGCGCCCATGTCGGCAAGCATCAGGGTGCAGGTCGGCCCCGCCATCACGTGGGTGAGATCGATGACCTTGAGGCCGGCGAGCGGCCCCGTGCGTGGCATCTTGTCGTTTTGAACGGACATCAAGGGCTCCTACTGGCCGCGCCATTGCGGCGCGCGCTTGGTGAGAAACGCGTCGAGCCCTTCACGGAAATCCTGGCTGGTGTAGCACATCAGGATGAGGTCCTCGCCCTCCCCGTGCGCCATCCGGTTCTGCAACCGGGCGACCGCCTGCTTGGTCGCGTTCAGCGTCAGCGGCGCGTGGCCGGCAACGAGCCTTGCAATCTCGTCGGCGCGCGTATCGAGCGCGGCCAGATCATCGACGACCTCGTTAAGCAGGCCGACGGAGACCGCCTCCTCGGCTTGGACAAGACGTGCGGTAAAGATCAGATCCTTGACGCGCGCCGGACCGATCAACGCGGTAATGCGGCCGACATTCGACATCGACAGGCAATTGCCGAGGGTGCGGGCGATCGGAAATCCCATCCGCGTGCTCCTGGTGCCGATGCGCAGATCGCACGCGGCCGCGATTCCCGCGCCGCCGCCGGTGCAGGCGCCGTTGATGGCGGCAATGGTCGGCACCCGGCATGTTTCGAGAATGCCGAGCACACGGTCGATGCGGTTCTCATAGTCGAGCGCGTCCTGCGGCGTCTTGAACGCACGGAACTGGTTGATGTCGGTGCCCGCGGCAAACGCCTTGTCGCCGGCACCCCGCAGCAGCAGCACCTTGATCGCATGGTCGCGGTTGGCGCGTTCGCAGATCTCGGCCAGCCGCTCGTACATTTCGAAGGTGAAGGCGTTGCGCGCCTGCGGCCGGTTGAAGGTTACCCGGCCGATGCCGTCATCGAGGGTAAACAGGAGGTCCCCCTCCCGTACCGTCATTTCCTGATCCACGTCGCCATCCCACGCGTTAATCGATTTTAACCAATTCTGAATGCAAAAATTCGATTTATCAAGCTGGAACCAACACAAATCCGATGATATAGCCATTTTTGCATTCAAACTGGATATTAGGGCGATGCTTCATGAGGAAGTCGTAGGCCGCGTCCGCGCCATGCTGCTCGATGGCGAGATTCCGCCGGGCGCGCGGATTCCCGAGCGCGACCTCTGTGAGAGGCTGCAGATCTCGCGCACGCCGCTGCGCGAAGCCCTCAAGGTGCTCGCCGCCGAGGGCCTGGTCCAATTGCTGCCGAACCGCGGCTCGCGCGCGGCCAAGCTGACCGACAAGGACATGCGCGACCTGTTCGAGGTGTGCCAGGGGCTTGAAGCGCTGGCCGGTGAACTCGCCTGCGAACGCATCACGGATGCCGAGATCGCCGACGTCGCCGCCGCCCACGCCGCGATGGTGCGGCACTACGGAGATCGCGACCTTCTGCAGTACTACCGCTGCAACCGCTATATCCACGAGGCGATCATTGCCGCGGCCGGCAACCCTGTGCTGTCCGGCCTGTATGATTCAGTCACGGCCCGCATTCGCCGCGCGCGCTACGTCACGCCAATGACGCCCCGGCGCTGGGCGCTGGCGGTGCAGGAGCACGAAGCGATCCTCAATGCGCTGCAACGCCGCGACGGCGTTGGGTTGTCGCATATCCTGCGCGCACATCTGCGCCACAAGCGCGACGAGGTGTTGCAGGCGGGCTTCGCCGAGACCGAGCCTCAAGATCAGGCTCGCGCGTCATAGCAGCGATCAGACTTGATGCCGATCGGCTCTGAAACGCACGCCGATCTTCATGGGCGAGTGTGATCGCTGATGCGCCACACCGAACGGCTCCGGGTTTTTGCGGAGCGGTCTTTATCCAAACGATAACCACCCGTTCACCATGACGGCGAATCCCGCCGTCCGATCGTCCAAAAACTTCACGCCTCAAGTTCCCTTATACCTTTGATGCCTAGTCATACCTCCGGGGACGGCTGTCATTTGCCGTGCAGTTGGGGCGTCCCTGCGTAAGAGTAGTAAAGCGTATGAATATCGGTCGTGTCGTCGTTCTGATCATCGCGTTGAGTGCCGGCGGCGTCGCCGCCTATCTCGCCCGTGGCACGGAAGAAAAATCCCGTCCTGCGGCCGAACCGGTCGCGCAGTTGCCGACGATGGAAGTTCTGGTCGCGAAGTCCGACATCGGGCTCGGCCAGCCGGTCAAGCCCGAAGACCTGCAATGGCAGGCCTGGCCGGCTTCCGCCGGCAGCAATCTGGTCAACCGCGCCTCCAGAGCCGAGGCCATCACGGAAATCGCCGGTTCGATTGCACGCGCTCCCTTCATCGCGGGCGAGCCGATCCGTGAACAGAAGCTGGTCAGGGCCAACGGCTCTGGCTTCATGGCAGCAATCCTGCCGACCGGCATGCGGGCGATCTCGACCGAGATCTCGCCGGAAACCGGCGCCGGCGGCTTCATCCTGCCCAACGATCGCGTCGACGTCATTCTCACCAAGCGCGAAAAGACTCCGGGGGCCAGCGGAGCCGACGCCGTCCAATCCGAAATCATTCTCTCCAACATCCGCGTGCTCGCGATCGATCAGGCGCCGAAGGAAAAAGAGGGCATCAACACCCTCGTCGGCCGCACCGTCACGCTCGAACTGAAGCCCGAGCAGGCCGAGACGCTGGCGCGCGCGCGCCAAAGCGGCACGCTGGCGCTCGCGCTGCGCAGCATCACGGACGTCAACGCGGCCGAAGGCCGTTCCGAAGATCAGGTTCGAAAACGAAGCGAGAGCGTCAACGTGGTTCGCTACGGGGTCGCCAATCAAACGACGGCACAGAAGTGACCGAAAGGACGCCCGAGATGAAGTTTGGGGAAAATCAGTCAGCGATGCGAACCGTAGCGGCGCGCACCCTGTTATTGTCGGCCGTCGCCGCGCTGACGCTTGGCCCGCTGCTGCCCGTCGTCGCAGCCGAGTCCGAGAAAGATCCCGTGACGACCTCCGCCATCGGCCCGGTCAAGATGCGCTTCCTGTCGCTCGGCATCGGCAAGTCCATGGTCGTCGACCTGCCGCGCGACGTGAAGGATGTGCTGGTCGCCGATCCGAAGATCGCCAATGCCGTCATTCGCTCCCCGCAACGCGCCTATATCATCGGCGGCGCCGTCGGCCAGACCAACGTCGTGTTTTTCGACGGCGATGGCCAGCAGATCGCTTCCTACGACATCGCGGTCAAGCGTGATCTCAACGGTGTGCGGGCCGCGCTGAAGCAGACCTTGCCCGGTATCCAGATCGAGGGCGTCGGCGACAGCGTCGTCCTGACCGGCTCCGTATCCTCTCCAGTCGAGGCCCAGCAAGCCGGCGAGATCGCGGCGCGGCTGGTCGGCGGCGCCGATAAGGTTGTCAACTCGGTCGTCGTCCGCGGCCGCGACCAGGTGATGCTCAAGGTCACCGTCGCGGAAGTGCGTCGGGACATCGTCAAGCAATTGGGTGTCGATCTCAGTGCCAGCATGAACTACGGCACCGCGGCGGTCGTTTTCAACAATAGCAATCCGTTCACCGCCAACAGTGCGCCGCTCGTCCCCGGCAACGGCTTGGCTGCGGCGGCTTTGAACAAAGCTGGTCTGCCATCGGTCACCGCGACCCTGCGCGCGATGGAGAGCGCGGGCGTGGTGCGGACGCTGGCGGAGCCAAATCTGACGGCGATCTCCGGCGAGTCCGCGACATTTATTTCAGGCGGCGAATTTCCCATTCCGACCGGCGTAACCTGCCAAACGACGACGGGGGGCGCGATCGGACAATGCGTCCAGACGGTCAGTTTTAAGAAATTCGGCATCTCGCTCAATTTCACACCGGTCGTGCTGACCGAGGGACGCATCAGCCTGAGGGTGATGACCGAAGTGTCGGAAGTCTCGACCGAAAACGCTTTGCAGGGCGGTGCCGGCGGCACAACGATTCCCTCGATCAAGACGCGTCGCGCGGAAACCACGCTGGAAATTCCGTCCGGCGGCTCAATCGCGATGGCGGGACTGATCCAGGAACAAACCAAGCAGGCCATTAACGGATTGCCCGGCGCGGACCAGATACCGATTTTTGGACAGCTTTTCAGGAGCCAGGACTTCATCAACCACCAGACCGAGCTGATGGTCATCGTGACGCCCTATGTCGTCCGGGCCGTCGCGCAGAAAGAACTGTCGCGGCCCGACGACGGCTTCGCGCCGGCGTCCGACTCCCAGTCCGCGTTGCTCGGGCGCATCAACCGGATTTACGGCGTTGCCGCCCGCCTCGATCCCATCAGCGGAATGCAGGGCAATTTCGGCTTCATCATTGATTGAGACGCAGAACTGCTCACCGAGTGGGGACGAGGACAGAACGATGACAACGAGAATACCGCTCCATCGCGTCAAGGCCTCGCGCATGCTTGGCGCCCTCCTCGGCGTTTCGGCGGCGCTCGGCGCCTGCACGCCGCAGACCACGGAAATCGTGACCGCCAGCGTCTCCGATGATTACCGCCACCGTCATCCGATTGCGGTGACGGAAGCCAACCGCTCGATCGTGGTGTTCGTCGGTCATGCACGCGGCGGCCTCTCCGGGCCGCAACGCACCGACGTCATGGGCCTCGCGCAGACCTGGGTGCGCGAAGGCACCGGCGCGATCATCGCCGACGTCCCGATCGACACGCCGAACGCGCGCGCGGCCGCGGCATCGTTCCGGGAAATTCAGTCGGTGCTAATGGCGGGTGGCGTGCCCTCGCGCGCCATCACGTTGCGTCACTACCGGCCCGACGATTCCCGTACGTTGCCGACGATCCGGCTCAGCTATCCGAAGATTACGGCCGTGGCGGGACCTTGCGGCCTGTGGCCGCAAGACCTCGGACCGAATATCGATAATGTCGCCTACAACGAAAACCGCTCCTATCACAATTTCGGCTGCGCCACCCAGCGCAACCTTGCAGCGATGATCGACAATCCCGCCGATCTCGAACAGCCGCGTCCCGAGACCCCTGCCTATACGCCGCGGCGCGATATCGCCTTTGACAAATACCGCAAAGGCGTCACGACCACGACCACCTATCCCGAATCCGACAGAGCCAAACTCAGCGATACAGGCAAATGATCAGCCGCGTCTTTCAAAACTCCGACGATCAACTCGACGACACGCCGGCGCAGCCCGAGGAATACATCTCGCCGGCACCGCGCGTATCGGTGCAGGCCTTCTGCGCCAGCGTCGCTGTCGCCGCAGCGGTACGCGCGGCGAGCGAGGACCGCCGCCTCGGCAAGGCCCACCTTTCGGTCCACATGGGCGGCATTGCCGGCGCCATCGAGGCCTACCACACAGCGCCGACGCCGAACGTCATTGTGCTGGAGACCGAGCCCGGCAGCGACATCCTCGAAGGGCTCGATGAACTCGCGGGCGTGTGCGACGCAGGAACCCGCGTTGTCGTGATCGGCAGCGCCAACGACGTCACGCCCTATCGTGAACTGGTGCGGCGCGGCGTCAGCGACTACGTGACCGGACCGATCGAACCGATCGACGTCGTGCGTGCAATATGCGGTCTCTACGCGGCCTCCGAGGCGGTGGCCGTCGGCCGCATCATCGCCGTGGTCGGCGCCAAGGGCGGCGTCGGTGCCTCGACCGTCGCGCACAACGTGGCCTGGGCGATCGCGCGCGATCTCGCGCTCGATTCCGTCGTGATCGATCTCGACCTTGCCTTCGGCACCGCCGGCCTCGATTACAACCAGGATCCGGTTCAAGGCATCGCCAATGCGGTTTTCCAGCAGGAGCGGCCGGACTCCGCCTTCATGGAACGTCTGCTGGCGAAATGCACCGACCGCCTCGACCTGCTGGCGGCGCCGGCAACGTTGGACCAGGTCTATGATTTCGGGGCCGATGCCTTCGATGCGATCTTCGATACGATGCGCATGACGACCCCCTGCATCGTGCTCGACGTCCCCCATCAATGGTCGGCATGGACCAAGCGCACGCTGGTCGGCGCGGACGACATTCTGATCGTCGCCGAGCCTGATCTCGCCAACATGCGCAACGCCAAGAACATGCTGAACGTGCTGAAGGCGGCGCGGCCCAACGACCGGCCGCCGCTCTATTGCCTCAACCAGGTCGGCATGCACAAGCGTCCGGAGATCTCCACGCGCGAATTCGCCAAGGCAATCGAGAGCCAGCCGATCGCGGCCATTCCGTTCGATTCGAAGATGTTCGGCACCGCCGCCAATAACGGCCAGATGATCGCGCAGATCGCCGCCAAGCACCGCACCACCCAGATGTTCTTGCAGATGGCGCAGCGCCTGACCGGCCATGCCGTGACCAAGCGGTCCCGCACGTCGTTCCTGACGCCGATTATCAAGAAGCTGCAAGGCGCGACGGCTCGCAGGGCCTGAGCAAACAACGACGACGGCAGCGCCTGGAGCGCTGACGCCTAGTCGGCGCGTCCAGCGGCCGCGATCGGCATCTTCCCGGCCTCGGCGCGCGCGTTCTCCTTGTCCTTCCGCGACAGCATCTGCCTCAACAGCGCGACGTTGGCAGCAGCCTCGGCGGGCGGCAGATCGGCCTTCACGATCTTTTCGGCGTCGGCAACACGGCCCTGCAGGCCAACCGCCAACGCCAGATTGGCGCGCATGCGCAGGTCGGTCGCCGCAAGGCCGTGGGCACGGCGCAGCGTCTCCTCGGCCTTGGGCAGATCCTTCGAGAGTACGTAGGACAGTCCGAGATTGGACAGCACCGCCGGCTGATCGGGCGCGATCTTCAGCGCGCTCGCATAATATTGCCTCGCCTCCTCATATCGGCCGAGCTGGTCCAGAGTCGCGCCCTGTGCCGAGAGCAGGCGCCAGTCGGGATCATCGGGGCTGTGGGCGCGGCCGAGCACGTCGAAGGCTTGCTGGAAATTGCCGTTGTCCGCGAGCGCGCGGCCGTAGGCGGCGAGCAGCAGCTTGTTGCTGGGATGGGCGATGGTGGCCTGTTCGAGCACCGCAACCGCCTGCGCCCGCTGTCCTGTCGCGCGAAGCGCCTTGCCGTATTTCAGCGCCGCGTCGGCATCCTTCGGATTGGCGCGATAGCGTTCCTGGTAGAGTTCGACGTCGCGGCGCGGATCGCTGCCGCGGCCGGTGTCGGCCTTCTCGTCGATCGAGCCGGTAATATCCGATAGTCCCGAGGTCTGGCAGCCGCCAAGCCCCAGCGCCAGGATCAAGGCGGATCTGCACGCAAGAAGCCGCGCGGCGCGGGACGGATGGGGCGACTTCTGGGACATGTAGCTCGACTCACGGCGGGAACTGTCCAGAAGTGTTCACAGCTTAACCCTAAGTTCAGGTTAAGCCGACCCGGCTTTGCGGTAATCGGTGACCTTCACAGGCCGGGCGCTTGCGTCTTGCCTGGGCTGCTGCTGCGCGGCCTAGTCGACGAATTGTGCGCCAAGCTCGCAACCGATCCGCCAGGCCAGCCGGCACTGACGCGGCCTTCCCTCCGAGAAGATCACCGTGAATTCGGAAGGAATTTCCGGATACTCGGCGATGATCTTCACACCGCCATCCGACATGTCCGAGATCATGCAATCGCGCGGCAACCCGCCGGTCGCAAACTGTATTTTTGCAAAGCTTCTGCACGCCCGACGTTCGCTTCTGCGGCGATTCGCATACATGTCGATCCCTGATCCTGCTCGAAGTGATTCACCCGATGGTGGATCAGGTCTACCGAAGAATTGTTGGAATTGGCCTATCGCAACGGCTCGCAATGTAACTGATATGTTCGAACTCCGTTTACCGAGCCTGGCGCTTGGGCTGAAGACCGAGGGCCTCGCACGGCCAGCAAATACGCCTGCCGCGGCGCAATTTTCGGCAAATTAAAAGGTTGATCCCCCCTCGTTAGGCGATAGCCTGACTCCTCGACTCGATTTGGCGGAAACTGAAACGCATGGGAAGTCTGGTTCTTCTCGACCTGATGGGCGGCGTCGCGCTGCTGCTGTGGGGCCTGCATATGGTCCACAGCGGGATCCTGCGGGCGTTTGGGCCGAACCTGCGCCTGTTGCTGGCAAAGGCCCTGAGCAACCGCTTCACCGCCTTTGGCGCCGGCCTCGGTCTCACCGCCCTGCTCCAGAGCAGCACCGCGACGGCGCTGATCACGAGTTCGTTTACGTCGGAAGGCCTGGTCAGCCTCGTCCCCGCGCTCGCGATCATGCTCGGCGCCAATGTCGGCACCACGCTGATCGTACAGATCCTGTCGTTCAACATCGCCGCCGTCGCACCCGTGCTCTTTATCATCGGCCTGGTCGCGTTCCGCAGCGGGCCTCGCTCGCGCGTCAAGGACATCGGCCGCGTCTTCATCGGGCTCGGCCTGATGCTGCTGGCGCTGCATATCCTGCTCAATACGCTGGCGCCGGCAGAGAATGCGCCCGGCGTGCGCGTGTTCATGAACGCCATCACCGGCGATCCCGTGCTCTGCATCCTGTTCGCTGCGATCGTGACCTGGCTCGTGCATTCCAGCGTCGCCAGCGTGCTGCTGGTGATGTCGCTGGCCTATGCGCATTTCATCACGCCCTACGCGGCACTGGCGCTCGTGCTCGGCGCCAATCTCGGCAGCGCCATCAATCCGATCGTCGAGGGCGCGCGCCGCGACAATCCCGCGAGCTATCGCCTGCCGCTGGGCAACCTCGTCAACCGGCTTGCCGGCATCCTGCTGGTGGCGCCGTTCCTGCAGCCGATCGCGGACCTTCTGATCGCGTGGCAGCCGGATGCCGCCAAGGCAACCGCCCTGTTCCACATCGCCTTCAACGTTGCGACCGCACTTCTCTTCATCGGCCTGCTCGACGGCATGGCGCGGCTGCTGAAGACGTTGCTGCCCGAGCGCGTCAAGGAGGCCGACGCGTCCGGGCCGCGCTATCTCGACGAGAGCGCGCTGGAGACGCCTTCGCTTGCCTTGGCCGACGCCGCCCGCGAGACCCTGCATATGGGCGATCACGTCGAAATCATGCTGCGCAAGGTAATGGCGGCGATGATGACCAACGACCGGGCCTTGGTCGACCAGGTCTCGCAGATGGACAACAGCGTCGACAGCCTCGACGAAGCGATCAAGCTCTATGTCACGAAACTCACCCGCGGCAGTCTCGACGAGCGCGAGGGACAGCGGGCGATGGAGATCGTCTCCTTTGCCATCAACCTCGAGCATATCGGCGACATCATCGACAAGAATCTGAGCGAGCTCGCCACCAAGAAGATCAAGCGCCGCTTCCAGTTCTCGGCCGAGGGCGCCGAAGAGCTGTCCGCCTTCCACAAGCGCACGATGGATTCGCTTCGGATCGCGTTCGGCGTCTTCATGTCCGGCGACGTCAACGAGGCACGCAAGCTTCTGGCCGAGAAGGCCGCGCTACGTAATGCCGAACTGGCCGCGACCGAACGCCATCTCGACCGCCTGCGCGAAGGCCGGCCAGAAACCATCGAGACCACCTCGCTTCATCTCGACGTGCTGCGCGACCTCAGGCGCATCCACTCGCACATCTGCTCGGTCGCCTATCCCGTGCTGGATGCCGCGGGCGAATTGGCCGCCTATCGCAGTGCCGAAGCCGAATTGCCGGCGCTGCCCACGCCGGTGCCCGGCCGCCCGTAATCAGCGATCCAGCGTCTTCGACGCGGTGCCGCGGTTCTTCACGATCAGCATGATGTTTCTGATGTAGATGATCGTGGCCAGCGACTGGCCGATGATGATCACGGGTTCGCGCTTGGCGATGCCGTAGACCAGCGTCATCATCCCGCCTCCCATCGAGAAGAACCAGAACGCCATCGGCACCACGCTTTGCCCGGCACGCTCGCTCGATATCCACTGCACCAGGAAGCGGGCGGTGAACAGCAATTGCGCAACCAGCCCGAAGGCCAGCCAGAAATCGAACTTGGCGACGAAGACGTCGTAAAGATAGTCGCCGAGCGCCTGGCCGTATTGAATCAGCATCAGAGAACCTCGGTCGCGACGGGTGTCGATTTCTTGCGGCGGATCAGCCACCACACGCCGGCAAGATCCATGATCCCGATCCATAGCCGGTCAAAGAAGCCGTAATTGGACACGCCGGAACGGCGCGGACGATCGACGACGTCGACATAGGCGATGTCAAAGCCTTCGCGGCGTACCAGCGCCGGCAGGAAACGATGCAGACCATCGAAATAGGGCATCGAGAGGAACACCTCGCGGGGAAACGCCTTCAGCCCGCAGCCGGTGTCGCGGGTGCCGTCGCGCAGGATCGCATTGCGCACGCCATTGGCGATCCTTGACTGCAGTTTCTTGAAACCGGTGTCCTTGCGCCCGACCCGCTGGCCGGCCGCGAGGCCGACGCGCCCACCGCCGTTTTCGACCGCCGCGATCAGGTCGGGCAGGAACGCAGGATTGTTTTGGCCGTCGCCGTCCAGCGTCGCCACGATGGCGCCGCACGCGGCCCGCACCCCGCTGCGCACCGCCGCCGATTGCCCGGAAGAATTGGCGTGTTTGAGGTGCCGGAGCTGACTGTGCTGCTTCATCAGCGCGGCCAGCCGTTCAGCGGTCGCATCCGTCGAGCCGTCGTTGACATAGATGATTTCGTAGACCCACCGGCCGTCGAGCGCGCTGACGATTTCCGCAACCAGCGGCGCGACGTTCTCCGCTTCGTTGCGCACCGGCACAACGATGGAAACGGCGACCGCAGCTCTGTCGGAAGGTGTCAAATCGGCACTCGTCTGGTTGGTTTGGGAGAACCCGGAACCGGGCGTATCGGGCCGTCAGGCGGCGTCCGCTTTTATGGGGCGAAAGCGCCCCGGGCAACCCTTTTGAGGCGTTCGGACGAGGGCCCGACCAGGGACACAATGCTGCCGTCGCTTTGAATCGCAAACCCCAGCCTGCGGGCCGCAAACCAGTAGCGCACGAACATCGCGCCGATGATGCCGACCAGCGCGCCGGCGACCACGTCGCTCGGATGGTGGGCGACCAGCACCAGTCGGGTGGCAGCAATGATCAGAGCATAGACGGCCATCGTAACCCGCGCCTTCGGCCAGATGGCCGACACCGCGAAAGCTAACGCGAATGCGGTGGTGGCGTGGCCGGAAGGAAAACTGTAATAGGCCGGGTTTCCGGCGAAGTGCGAGAAGTTGAAGGCGTCGGCCTCGCCGCCGACAAACGGCCGGCCACGACCAACGATCCATTTCAGGACTTCCGTGACGAGAGCGGGTACGGCTACCGCCAGGAACATGAACTGCAACCGCGTTCCCAAACCGAGCAGCAGCGATCGCCGGATTCCACCCAAGGCCGGCGAAATGATCGCCACCAGGATCAACAGCCCGGCGAGCGCCGCCAGCACATATTCGTCCTTGCCGAAATCGGTTAGAATGCGGACCCACCACAGCGACGGGGTGCCGCGCTTTGGCATCTGGGCGATTTCCCACGCATCGAGCGCATACATCAGCACCACGATCGCAGCGCCGAGACCGGCCGAAATCCACAAGATGTGACGCGCCGCCCGGCGAGCAGCTTCGGCCCGCCGCGAATGCGACGGCGAGCGCACGAGCTGCGCCAGCGACAGCCAGCTCAGCGTCAGGAAGCGCGAAGCATAATTTCTGGATTCGCCGGCCACGGCGTTTGCGGACATCTTACTCCGTGCCTTCCGAGCGGAAGATGGCGATCGAGACCGCCTTGCCTTGCGAGATATTATAGCCCTCGATCCGCTTGGCCACGTTGTAGCGCAGCCCGATCGCTTCGGCGCGCTGGACGAAGGCGCGTTCCGTGCGCGATTCCACCAGCGCAAAGCGGCAACTGCCCTGCCCCAGAAAATCGGCAGCGCCCGATCCGTCGGTCAGCAACGTGCCGGTGCCGGTCATGAAGACGAGGCTCGGCTCGTGAAAGCCCGCCGCGGCTGCCCTTGGCCCGACGCAGACCACGTTGCGAAGCGCCCGCGCGATCTCCGCACTTGGAAACATGGTGGTCAGCGATGGCATGACGATGCCGTAGATTCCTATCGCCAGAAACATCGCCGCGACTACGGCGTTCAACAACGATCGCTCGGCGCGGCTGTCCTCGAACATCCACCACGCGATCAGACCGAAGATCATCGCCGCCGCGAGGAAGGGCCAGGCCGGAAAGGCGGGGTAGTGCGTCAGCTTGATGGCGCCGATGACGGCGATCACGGATGCCCCCGCCGGAATGACAAACCACCATGCGGCACCGCGCATCAGCCAGGACCGCGACAGCACGCGGCGCTCCAGCGCGCCGGTGGTGAGGATCGCAATCGCCGGATAGAGCGGCAGCACGTAATGCGGCAGCTTGGTCAGCACCAGTTCGAACACGATCCATGACGGCACCAGCCACGCCAGCAGATATTGCGCGCCGGGCTCGCCGCCGCGCGCGCCATACTGCCGGCGCCGCCATCCCGGCCAGCGCCGCCCCCGGCCAGAACGTGATCCAGAACAGCAACAGATAGAGGCCGGGCGGCGCGCCGTGGGATTCCTGCGCGCCGAGCTTGCTCAGCATGTCGCCGCCAAGCGAATTGGAGAAGAAGGCCTCGCCGGCGCGCCAGAAGATCGCAACGAACCAGGGCAGCACCAGCACCAGCGTCCACATCAGCCCCCAGACCGGGCGCAACCGCCAAAGCCACGCCGCCGAACGGTCGAGGATCGCGAGCGCCAGGATGGTGAGGCCAACGAACATCAGGATCAGCGGCCCCTTGAGCAGGATGCCGCCGGCCAGCGCCGTCCAAAAGATCGCGGGCGCGCTCCAGGACGGATGCACCGGGTCCTCGCCGCGCTGCCAGGACAGATAGACCCGCGCCATCGCCCCCATCGCGGCGACAACGGTCAACAGCAGCATCGCGTCCGTTTTGGCGAGCCGGGCTTCGGCGCCGAGCAGGACGGAACTGCACATCATCAGCGCCGCCAGCGCGGCCCCCCGCCGCGTGACGAAGGCGAGCGCCGCCCAGTAGGTCAGCAGCACCGCGCCGATGGCACCGATCAGGGAGGGAATGCGATAGAGCCAGATGCGCAACTGCGCCCGCGGTAGGCCGAGCGACGAGGCGGTTTCGACCACGGCGGCCTGCAGCCAATAGATGCCGACCGGCTTCTTGTAGCGGACGTCGTCCTGAAAGCGGATATCGACGAAATCGCCGCTTTCGACCATCTGCTTGGTCGCCTGCGCGAACCGCGCCTCGTCGCGGTCGATCGCCGGAATATTGAAGAAGCCGGGCAGGAACAAAACGATGCCGCACAGCACCAGGAACACGATGGCGCGAAAGTGGTTCGCGGTCGCGAAGTCGAACGCGGCGGCCAGCCGGCGACCGGAATGCGCAGGTTTTACAGGCTGTTGGCCTGCTCCAAAGCGTGGGGGCTGGAAGGTTTCCACCATGTTGGACGCATACGATGAAACCGCACTGCAAACAACACCACAGATTCGCCCTATCCGACTGTCCCCAGACGCTTTTTCCTTACTGTACCCGGATCACAACGGTGTCGGCCGCCCCCGTCGCGTCGATGACGGTCAACCGGGCAAAGCCCGGCCCGGGCGGATCGACCAGGCGCTGGCGCCGGCTGTCGATTTCGCCGACCGAGGTACCGTTCAGCATGATGGTCAGCGGCAGCACGCCGCCCGCCACCTTGACCGGCATCGGCGCGGCCTGCCCGCCGCCCGAACGGTCGACATCGATCCGCGAGCCATTCAACGGAAACTGGATGCGCGGCATCTGATCGTTTCCGGTGCGGATCAGTTCGCCAACGGGACGGAAACGCCGCAGCGGCAACGGCAGCTTGGCATTGCCAGCAATCAGCACCCCCTTTGGCGGCTTCGGCAGCGCCGCCGGGGTCTTCCCGGTCCGCGCAAATGCGTCGAACAGGATCGGGGCTGCGGCGGTGCGGCCGACCAGGCCCGGCACCGGCGCGCCATCGGGGCGCCCGACCCACACCCCGATCGTGACGCGGCCATCGAAACCAACGGACCACGCGTCGCGATAGCCGTAACTGGTGCCGGTCTTGAATGCGATTTTGTTGTGCACGCCGTTCTCCGGCGGCGGCGTCCCGAGCAGCACATTGCCGACCTGCCAGGCGGCGGCCTGGTCCATCAGCCGCAGCGGCTCGCGCGCGTCTTTCGCCAGCATGATCTCGCGGAGCGGCCGCGCCGCGCCAAGCCGCGCCAGCCCGGCATAGAGCTGCGCCAGATCCTGCAAGGTGACACCGACGCCGCCAAGGCCCATCGCAAGGCCCGGCGCTTCATCCTTCGGCAGCACGAGGTTGCCGCCGGCCTGCTTCAGCCGCGACGACAGCCGGCTGGAGCCGACCCGGTCGAGCAGCGCGATCGCCGGCACGTTCAGCGAGAGCTGCAGTGCCTTGCGCACCGGCACCGTGCCCTGGAACGTCATGTCGAAATTTTCCGGCGCGTAGGAGCCGAACCGAATGGGGCGGTCGTCGATCAGGCTTTCGGGATGCACAAAGCCGTCCTCGAAGGCGAGCCCATAGATGAACGGCTTCAGCGTCGAGCCCGGCGAACGCACGGCGCGCGTCATGTCGACCTGACCGGCGCGGCGCTCGTCGAAATAATCGGATGAGCCGACGCGCGCCAGCACGTCGCCACTTTCATTGTCGACCGCGATGATGGCGACCGAAATGTTCGGTCCCTGCGCTACTGCACGGTCGCGCGCCAGCGCTTCCAGCGTTTTCTGCAGGCCCGAATCCAGCGTCAGCTTGACCAGCGGCGCATCCTTCACCGTCGCCATCGCGGCATCGGAGGAATGCGGCGCCAGGATCGGCATCGGCTTGCGCAGCCGCGGCACTGTCACCGCCCTCCCCTGCGCCGCGTCCTCTTTCGACACGACGCCATCCTCGACCATCCGCGCCAGCACGCGGTCGCGCGCGGCATGGGCGGCTTCCGGATAGCGATCGAGCCGGCGGCGTTCCGGCGATTGCGGCAGCGCGACCAGCAATGCTGCTTCCGCAAGCGAAAGCCGTTTCGGCTCCTTGCCGAAATAGGCGATGGATGCGGCGCGGATGCCTTCGAGGTTACCGCCGAACGGCGCCAGCGCGAGATACAGATCGAGGATCTCGTCCTTGCTGAGCTGCTGCTCGAGCTGGACCGCGCGCACCATCTGGCGCAGTTTTGCATAGACCGAGCGCTCGCGCCGCGGCTCCATCAGCCGCGCCAATTGCATCGTGATGGTCGAGCCGCCGGAGACAATGTGGCCGCTAGTCCCAAATTGAAGCGCCGCGCGCCCGAGCGCCAGCGGATCGACGCCGCCATGCGACCAGAACCGGCGGTCTTCATACGCCAGCAGCAGCTTGAGATAGCCGGGATCGACTGACGTCTTTGCCTCCACCGGCAGGCGCCAGCGTCCGTCGGCCATCGCATAGGCGCGGAGCAATTTGCCATTGCGGTCGACGACCGTGGTCGACACCTTGCGCGCCTCCTCCAGCGGCAGCGGCCCGAGCGATGCGATCCAGCCGGCGACGGCGGTGGTGATCACGATGAGGATGAAGGCGAGAGACACCGCGATCCGGAAAAAGCGGCGGCGCCCAATAGCACTGCCGTCATGGCCGGGCTTGGCCCGGCCATCCACGTCTTTGCTTCCCTCACTCGAGGAAGACGTGGATGCCCGGGACATCTGCGCGAAGACGCGCTTCGCGCTTTTGCCCGGGCATGACGGAGAATTATGGGGACCCATCTCGCTCATTTCGCTGGACGCACCTCAACCGAACCGGTGCCGGAGCGGCCGTAGCGCGAGGGATTGTACATGTCCTCGACATAGGCCTGCGGCAGCACGTATTTGCCCGGCGAGACCGCACGCACGATGTAGGCCACCGTGAACACTGATTTGTCGTCGCTGGCGCGATCGATCGCCGCCGTGAAGCGGTCATCGCGGAACTCGGTATGCTCCGGCTCCTCGCCGTCCTCGATCCAGTCCAGCGTGCCCGAGTCGCCCGACGACACCAGCCGCGGGTTGTCGATCTCGAGGCCGGCCGGCAGATAATCGGCCACCATGATGTGTCCGTATTCCGGCTTGGCCTCGGTGATCTTCAACACCACGGCGAAGCGGTCGTTCTGCCTGGCCTTGGTGACATCTGCCGGCTTGCCGTCGAGCGTGAAGTAATTGCGCTCGATCTTGAAGCCGTTCGACGCCGCCGGCTCGGGGGTAACCGGCGAACCCGAGACCGAAACCACCGCCTGCACCGGCGCATCGCCGGTGTTGGTGATCTTGACCGGCTTGCCGGCCATCGCCTCGGCCTTGTAGCTGCGATAGACCGCGGCTTTCACCGGCGATCCATCGATGTCCAGCGCCAGCGTTTCCTTCGACAGCGCACGTGCGGCCAGCACCAGCCAGGCGTTTTCCTGGGTCGAAGTGTAGGGCGAAAGCCCCCGCGCCACTTCGACGCGCTGGACAGCCTGCGTCAGCGTTGCCCGCGGCGCGTTGCCTTCGCTGGCAAGCGAGACCAGCGCCGCCGCATCGCGCAGCGCCGAGCCATAGTCGACCCGGCCGAACTCGATCACCGGCTTTGGCGCCAGCGCATCGAGCGCCGCGCCATAGACCCGCTCCGCCCGCGTCTTGTCGCCGACCAGCGCCAGCGCCGCCGCGAGTTGCGATTTCGCGATTGGGGTCGCGAGATTGGCGAGCTTGGTATCGGCGAGATAGCGCAGGTCGCCGATCGGCGCGGCGCCATTGCGGGCGAGCACGTAGAGGCCATAGGCCAGATCGCGACCGCCGTCCTTTTCCGGCTCGTTGGCGTTGACCACGGAATTTCGGATGCGGTCGAGCGCGTTCTTGAACAGCACGTCCGGCACCGCAAAGCCCTTTTCGCGGGCGCGGGTCAGGAAGTCGGTCACGTAGGCATCGAGCCAGGCGTCGTCGCCGCCGGCCGACCACAGGCCGAACGAGCCGTTCGAGCCCTGCCGCGCCAGCAGCCGTTCGATCGCGTCCTTGATGCGCTGGTCAACCGCGGTATCCATCGCCAGATGCGCGCCAGCCGCGAGGTCGTTGACATAGAGCAGCGGCATCGCGCGGCTGGTGATCTGCTCGGAACAGCCATGCGGATAGCGATCCAGCGCCTTCAGAATGGTGGCCGCATCGAGCGCGGTGGACAGGCTCACCGACAGCGACACGCTGCCGGTGCCCGACACCAAGTCGGAGAACATGTCCGGCGTCAGCGTCAGGCTCTCGCCTTTTGCCAATGTCCGGATCGAGCGCCGCGCCAGCACCTGCGTCGCCGCCTTGACGTCGAGCGCATAATGCCGCGCCAGCGTCAGCCCATTCGGTCCCTTGATGTCGACGTCGAGATTGGCGGTCCCCGCGCCGCCGGCGTCGAGTGCCAGCGCCATCGAGGTCCGCTGCTTGGCGGCGAGTTTGACTGACGTGGTCGGATTACCCGTCACCTTCACCGGGCCCGATGTCTTGACGCTGATGCTGTAATCGCCGGGCGCGCCCTCGACATTGTCGAGGTCGAAACTCATCGTGCCCTTGTCGCCGTTGAGCAGGAAGCGCGGCAGCGTCGCCGTCAGAACCACGGGATCGCGCACCGTGACGTCGACGGTCGCTCGGCCGAGCTTGGTCGAATTCCACGCGACCGCCATGACGCGGGCCGTGCCGGCAAACTCCGGAATATCAAAACTGATTTCCGTGGTGCCGTCGGCGCCAACCGTGACAATCCCCGAATAGAGCGCCAGCGGCTTCTGCGTGGGCGGCGAGCCCTGCAACTCGGCGCCGGCGGAATCGCCACCGGTCCGGATCTGGCCGCGCGTACCCTGCATGCCGTCGATCAACTGCCCATAGAGGTCGCGGATTTCGGACGTCAGGCGGCGCTGGCCAAGATAGTAATCGTCCGGCGCCGGCGGCTTGTAGTTGGTCAGATTGAGAATGCCGACATCGACTGCGGCAACGACGATCTTGGCGTCTTCGCCGGGATTGAGCCCGCCGAGTTTGACCGGGATCTTGAGCGCCGTGCCCGGCCGCACCAGCGGCGGCGGCGATAGCGCCACCTGCAGCGTGCGCGTCTTCTTGTCGATGCCGAACCACTTTAGCCCGATCGCGCGCCCGGGCATCCGCAGCGCCGCCGCATCCAGCGGCCGGCGCAGCGTCGCCAATACATAGGCGCCGGTGCCCCAGTCCTTGCCGATGGTCAGCTTGACCTGATGGGTGCCTTCCCTGACATCGACGGTCTGCGTCGTCAGCAGGCGGTCGCCGAGCACGTTGATGGTCAGCTTCCCCGCAGTGCGGGCATTGACCGACACCACCATGGTGTCGCCGGAAGCGTATTCCGGCTTGTCGACCGAGGTCTCCAGAAGATCAGGCGTATCGGCGCTGCCGTCGGAGTACCAGCCGACGTCGAACTGCACCGACGTGACCGGTCCGTCCGCTTCCGTCGATTTGACGTCAAGGCGATAGCGGCCGGGCTCCGGCGCGACCGACACCCGCGCCGCCTTGTCTGATGTCAGCGTCAGCTCGCCATCGGCGACGCGCTTGGTCGATTTGACCGGCTCATATTCCCACGACGAGTTCTGGCGGTACCATTGATAGCGCGACTCCACCTTCAGGAGTTCGTAGCGCAGGCCGTCGCGCGGCAATTGCTTGCCGTCGGGACCGACGAACACGACGTCGAATTCGGCCTTGTCGCCCTCCGCGACGCTCTTGTCGCCGAATAGCGGCTTGATGCCGATCAGGGCGGCCTGCGGCGCCACGGGAAGCACCAGCTTGCGCTCGACCGCGCGGCCGCCGGTCTCCACCATGCGGATGAAGATCTGCGCCTCCTGCGGTCGGGTCGACGTCGGCGCCTTGGCGAGCGACACCGGGAAGGTCGCAACGCCATTGGCGTCGGCCTCGGGGAGGTTCTCGATCGGGGTGCGCTCGTTGGAGGCGGTCTCCTCATCGGCCACGCCGAACTGGTAGCCGGGATAGCCCGGTCGCCCCGAGGCAGCCGGCGCCACCAGCATGTCGCCTTCGAGCTGCAGACGCGAGGCGGGTGCACCGTAAAGGAACTTGCCGGCGACCTTCAGTTCGACTGGCGTCTCAGCCTTGATCATCTTCTCCCTGGCCGAGACATCGAATTCGATCCGTTCGGGGATGTAGTCCTCGACCATGAAGGTGGTCTCGCCGACGGAGGAGCCCTTGGGGTCGGTAAAAGCGCGCACCCGCCAGGTCCCGGTCGGGACCGCGGAATTGAGCGGCAGGACAAGAGAGCGGCCGCCCGCGCCCTGATCCGGCAGCACGGCGCGGCGGAATTCGACGCCGTCCGGCCGCTCGATCACCAGCGTCAGCGGCCCGCCGGCCATGGCGTTACCCTGCCCGTCGCGTAGCAGCGCGGTCAGGTAGACGGTTTCGTTCGAGCGGTAGACCCCGCGCTCGGCGTAGACAAAAGCGTCGGCGCCAGCCGGCACCACCCGCCCCGACACGCCGCGGTCGGTGAGGTCAAAGGCATTGGTCTTCAGGCTGAGGAAGGCATAGTCCGCCTTGTCGCTCATGACCGTCAGCAGGGCCGGCGACAGCCCGCCCTCGCCGCGCGCCAGCCCTGCCTCGAACAGCACATGCCCGGCGTCGTCGGTCTTGCGGGTGGCGAGTATCTCGTTGTTGCGCGCAATCAGCCGCACCTCGGCCTTGGCGACGGCTTCCGTGGAGGCCAACGAGTTGACGAACACATGGATGCCGTCATTGCCGGAAAACGCGGTCAGCCCCAAGTCGGAGACGATGAACCATTGCGTCGCGAGCGACCCGTTATCGTCGCCGCTGCCGGGCCCCTTGGCCGCGGCCGTCATCACATAGACGCCGGGCTGCAGGTCGCCGAGCGCCTGGTCGACGGGAAACGCCGTCACGACATCCTGGTTCAGCGTGGTCGCGGTCGCAAGTTCGCCGGACCAGACCTTGGTGCCGCGCTCGTTGCCCAAATCCGAGAGCTGGTAGCTGGAGATCGTCTTCTGGAAATCGCTGTCGACCACCGTGTTGATCAGGTTGCGGTCGCCGATCCGGAACACGTTGACGTTCACCGACGGCGTATTGACGCTGACCAGCGGAATGCCGCGCTGGCCGGTGCGCGGCAGCACATAGGCGCGGCCCGTGAAGCGCACGAACGGCTTGCGGTCACGCACATAGATATTGAACTCGGCCGATTTCGGCAGGCTCTCCTTGACGGTGGACGGCAGGCCGGCGCGCAGGTTGATGTTGTAGCGCTCGCCATGCTTCAGCCCGTCGACGCAGAGCTGCTTGCCCTCGCTCGTCAGCGCCGGTTTGTCGGTACCGGCCTGCGCCACGAAGGGCGCGAAATCGACCCGCTTGGCGAGATCCTCGGAGAACTGGAAGCAGGCGCGCGGCGAAGCGCCGTCGGAATCGACGGTATAATCCAGCAGGCGGAAACCATGCTGGTCACGCATCTTCTCATACTGGCCGCGGACCTCGGCGACCTCGCGCATGTCGAGCGACAGCCGCAACGCATCCAGCGCCGGACGCCACAGCTTGCGCTCGGACATCGCCCGGCCCAACACGGCCAGCGCATCGGCCTCCTCAGCCTGGTTGCCGGCGCGCTGATAGGCGATGTAGGCCGCGGTCGAAGCGCGCTCGTACAGGAAGGTCTGTTCGCTGGAACTGGCGGAGCGGATCTGGAAGATGGTTTTGGCGAGCCTCAGCCAGTTGGCGCCATCCTCCGGCGTGGTGGCGGCGATCTGGCCGAGGATCTGCAGGCCGACTCGGAAGTCGGCACGCTTGAAAGCGGCGTCGGCGTCGTTGCGCAGGGTCGCGGAGGATTTGGCGACCGGCCCCGCCTCGCTCTTGATCTGGGCTTCCAGCTTGACGGCCAAATCGGCCAGCTCGTCGCGCTTGAACGCTTTGTCCGCGGCCCCTGCTGCCGTCAGGCCAAGCGCCAGCGTGGCGCAAATCACTGTGGCGCGAACCAAACCGATCATGATGGGCTCCTTGCCGCGGACATCAGCCGCGTAACGTCAAAAAGTGCGCGAAAAGGTGACGGACTGATGGCGGTGATAAAGGCTTGCGAAGGGGTCGCATGCATGGTGCTGGCAGTCCAAACGATCCCGGCCGCACCGCCCGGCGGGGTGCCGGCGGCTGGCTTTATGTCAGGGGCGGACCATGTGAGGCAGTCCGCCGTCTGCCTTGGTCGCGAATTTGAGGAAATCGGTTCGACCGTCTTGGCGGGAAAGCGGATTTTTCATATTGGCAGTGCTAGATAAGGAAGGCCTATAAGGCGGAATACCTGGGGCGGCCAACGCCCCCCGACGGTCCCATAGCTCAACTGGATAGAGTAACGGATTTCTACTCCGTGGGTTGCAGGTTCGAATCCTGCTGGGATCGCCACCAAAATTGGGCTGGCTGCGGCGCATCGTTCGCAATTTCGACGTCATTCTCGACTCGACTTGGACGTGAGCCTACGATGCCGGCCGGAAATTGCTCCGTTGCCCTGACAAAGGATGCGGATCGTCATGCCAAAAAAGGGAATTACCGGCCACGACGAATGGGTCGTTACGGAAGCGCTGGCAACCGCGTTGGTTGCGCTCGAACAGCTTGAGCCGACCCAGCAATCGCGCCAGCAGATGGACGATATCCGGAAACTGCTAGCAGCCAACTGCCAGCCCGGGACCCTCAATTTGCACCTCGCCCAGGCCAAGTGCCGGCTGAACCCCCATGCCGACCGAGCCAACATCTATCGAGAGTACGGGTTTGAGGACTGGGAAGTCTGAAGCGCGGGCTCACGCTGGGAGTTCAGGATGAAGCTGCCACACGCATCTGCCACTGCACTGTCTTTGACAATTTTGGCCGCGGCTACCGCCCTGCCCGCACCCGCCCGCGCCCAGACCTACGATCCGAGCTATCCGGTCTGCCTGCAGGTCTACCAGGGCGGCATCGCTGACTTCTATTTCGAGTGCCACTATCGAACGATGGCGCAGTGTCAGGCGTCGGCTTCGGGCCGCTCCGCCCAATGCGTGGTCAATCCATATTACGGCGGGCCGAAGGCCGGGCGCAGCAAGCGCCAACGGTCCCAGCAATATTGAGAATCGGCTCGCTTCGACGGCCGACAGGCCGCCAGCGTCCCTGCGGGTTCACCAGCCGTAAGTACCGAGCGCGAGCGGCCTCGGCGGGGCCTTGGCGGTTCGCGTCGTTTCCGGCTTCAGGCAGCGCCGGGCTGCTTCGATCTCGGAATCACTCGCGCCCTTGCCGCGGGCCCACTGCTCTGCCGCGGACGCACTGTATTTCGCCACGTAATAGCGCACGACCGGGCATGAAATTCGACGCAAGACACCAGACTGTTCGCCCGCAAAGCCGGCGCTCGATGTTCCCAGACATAGCGCCAGCACACACATCCAACGTAAGTGCATATGATTCCCCTCTGTACGTTAAGAGAGGCCCGGCTTCTACCGTAGCATCAAGCGTGATTATGAGTTCCAAACACGGAACAGGCGAACCTGTGCTTTAGCCGCAACGACACCAACCCTGAATCGTGGCTACTCCGCCTGTGGAACGCGGCTTTACGCGATGATTAAAATTGATTGTTTACGAAGAAGACCGAACGTGATTGCCGTCTGAGCGCAATTCGCTAATCTCTACTTGCCAGAGCCTGGCATGAACGGTTGGTAACCCGGATGGATTTCGAACGCCGATCGGTGGCGAGGACGACGATCGCGAAAAACGCGCTGCTGTTCTTCGACGCGCAGCGCGGCGTCCTCACCTGCCGTGTTCAGGACGTCACGAATTCCGGGGCCGGAATTGAACTCCACAGCCTCGATCTGTCGCCGCTGAATTTCGAATTGAGCTTCGACAATTTTCACACCGTTCGCGAGTGCCGCGTGGTCTGGCGGCAAGGCGATTTCGTCGGCGTTGCGTTTCAAAACTGATACGGGCGACTTGCCGGAACGCGTGCTCCTTGAGCGCCGCACCTTGATTTCGCAGGTGCGAGGCGTACCCTGCTCGGCATACGGGACCCCGCGATAGACCAAAACAGCCTCGGGAGAATGGAACTAACATCGCGACGCCGCGTCGAATCCCGGTGCTTCCGGTGCCTCCGGAACACGACCCAAGCGGAGTTGACCGTTCTGGCGCGTCCCTTCCGCTCAGGGGCCGTTTGGAGGTCTGTGACGGGAGTTCATAATGTCCTGGGATCGTCCGTTCGCTCAGCCTGTCCCGCTCCCGGAGGGACCGCCTGCGCAAACCCTGCGAGACGCCGCCGACTACATCAGGAAGCTGCCTCAGTCAGAGCGTGATTGTCGGGAATGGCGGCTTGCCGTCCAGATGCTCATCGATGCCGCCGAAGATCGCGGCCCCATGCTGTTTGCGCGCATGGGAATTGTCAGAGCCCTCGAATCGCGTGTCGAAAGAACACTCAACCCTGAGCAATCTCCAAGCCAGGATCGAGACGAACTGAAGAGCGATCGTGACGCCAGTATCTGAATCCAGATCGACGTCACCGGCAATGTCGCGCTGAAACGCCTGAAGGCTTTCCAAGCCGAACAGCCAAGAGCTCGCGCACGCCAGCGACGCGCAGCAGGTCGGCACGGCACCTGCAGACTTCAAGCAGCCAATTGGTGGATTGGCCGAAGTGCGCGCGCGTCGGAGCCGATTGGCTGCAAATCCTCTTAGGCTACCTGCCTTATGCGGAAGTCATCGATCCGCTTGCCGGACTTCAATTTTGCAGCCAGCCAGCGCGGCGTCTTCCCTCGTCCCGCCCAAGTCTCGGACGGGCGATCCGGATTCCGAAACTTCGGAACGACGGTTGGATATGGCCGCTTCCCCGTCGACGAACTCGCGCGTTCGGCTTCAGCGATTCCCTTGAGCTGCTTCAAGCGATTTTCGAGCACGCGTTTCTCCGCGAGCAGCGTGGCTGCAAGCCTGGCAGCAACTTCTTCGTGGAGTGCCCACAACTCATCCGTGGACATTGATTTGAACTTACTTTGGTTCACGACCGTCCCCAATCATGATTCGATGTAGCCGTCATCGTTGGTAGAAGACATGAGCAGAATAAAGACCAATTCAGAACCTCTTCCGGGCCGAAAAGTTCCAACGGATTGGATTCGTCTCACAACACAACGATAACGAATTTGCTCGAAGGCGCACCTCAATTTCCTTTTATGGCTGGTGGCCGCGCCACACACAGCGTGTGATGATCTGAAGCTAAGCGCCTCTCGTTGATAGTTCCCTAATCGCACGACCGGGCGAAACGCGCCACGCGCTTGCCCGCTGCACTCTTGGGTGCGCTGGCGCCATCGGCGGCTTTGTCGTCGGGGCGGATGAAGTGCCCACAATAGCCGAGCGCGCGTCTCCCTAGGGTAGGTGAAGGGGCGGCGCCCGGCTATTCGGGCCGCGCGGCGGTGCGGCTTGATAAGGAACTCATTTCTTACTTAAAGAGGGATTTAAAAGGCCATTGAATCATAACGATTTTATAGCCGCAGTCGATTCCTGACGCTGGCATCCGGCCTTCGCGGGGAACCGAAAAGAGCGGCAAAACGGCCCGAAATCGCCGAGATAGGGAACCGAGAGCCTTCGACACGTTTTCCCCACCTCATCAATTGAAACGGTAAGCCCGTTGAGCCCTCTACCGCCAGAATTCGACCGCGACGAGGTGCTGGTGTGCATGGCGCTGGCGTTCTGCCTGGCGGGCGCATCGACCAGCATCATCTACCGGCTGCTGGGATAGGGGCCGGGGCGGCTATTCCTCGGAGGCCGCGAAGAACGGCAAATCCACGTCCATGACAACGCCCAGGAATACGGCGATGCCGCCGATGACCGCCATCAGCTCCAGCAGGACAAAGGCGAGTAGTGCGCTCAATCCGATTGCCGCTTTTTTCCAACCGTTCCACATCGGCTACCCCTTAGCACCGAAATCCCGCCACCGAAGCAAAACGCGAGCTTAATGTGAATTTGGAGCCCGGCATCCACGGCGGCTCCGGGGCCTGACCAGCGGATCCCCCGCTGCCGTTGAAGCCCGGACGACCAGCATCGCTTTCACGCGCGCGAAGCCGAAAGGAAGTGCGATGAGCGGTATCGTCTGCAAGATCGTCTATGTCATGCATCGTGGTGCTGCTGATCATCTGGCGATTTCTCGGATCGCTTTGATCGCGGGCGCGCAGGCCCAGTGACCGCATACCGCGTTGCGCATTTGCGATGTGATGATGCGGGGTCGAACGGCGGAAGCAGTTCGGCCACTGCGATGACGCGATGAAGAGCAGACGAGGATGAGGAGTAGACGAGGCCCGGAGTGCCTAGGAGTCCGGGCCTCGTGGCCTCCAGTGGTAGCGTCCGCCGTGATGGACGAACGCCCTGCCCCCCGCTGCAAGCGACGTCGTTATAGGTGCGCCGTGCGCGTGCAGCCAATCCGTATGAGTACGGTGCGATACTCCCGCGCATATTCCTTGCGTGTGTCCCGCACGCGAGACCGCAAAACGCTGCTCGGCCGTCGAGCGCAGCAAAGCAATCCGTCTCGCCGCGTCCTACCGCTTATCGAACGGAATATACTGGTGATACTCTTTCGGCACCGAGTTCCGGTAACGCGCGGGCACCGTGCCACGGTCGATCGAACGGTCGACCTCCTGCTGCCGGGTCATCTTGGCCGGCTTCTTTTTCTTCGGCGCCGCCTTCTCCTTTTCAGGAGCCGTGGTTTCCGGCGCGGCAGTGGACGTTGCCGCAGGCGCCGTCCCGTCGCTCGGCGCCCCCTGCGCCCGTGCAGCGCCGGCCGCCAGCAACCCGAGAGCCGCCACCGACGCGGCCACTACAAGACGAGACAGTTTTTGCATGGGAAACTCCGGTTCTGGCCAACTCCGTTTCCGGACCGATCCTATTACGTCCGCAGCCGTCCGCACACCGGGATCTTGGCGACGCGGACGGGCGTGGACTGGCCGTGCTTGACCCGGCTGCAGGTCGTGAAGATGAATGCCAACCGGCTGCACTGCCAGTCCGGGCCGAGGACAGCGCTGGCGGCTGGCTCGGGATATGACACGCCGATCACGACAAAGCCTATGAAGGCAAGCACGCCGATGGCGACGGCGAGGATGAAGTTCTTGCGGGTCCACCAATTGTGGGGCATGGCGGTCGCTCCTGTTTGAGAAGCCCGGAAGATAGGATCGCCCAATCCCCACTCGTGTGAACGGCTTCACAGTATAAAGGTTTTTAATGGGGCCCCGATCGGCACAGGAATGAGTATGGAATGGGTATAACTTCCTCAAATCCGTTGCGCGCGAAGAGACCTTGATCGACACTTACCGCTTGGAGACAGCGCGTGTGCGGGGCGTGCCATGATTGAACAGGAATCGGCAAAGCAGGATTCCGGTAAGCAGGAAACGGGCTACGACTATAGCAGGTACAAGCAATTGCTGGCGGAAGCGGTCGATGAGACCAAACGACTCGAACTGATCGAGATCATGATCAGGGAGAAAGCCCGCGAAAGGCTGGAGGCGCAGCGGACCGCGGATCGGGTCGCGATGACGGCGATGACGGTCGCACGCGTTCTAGGACCCGGCAGCCGTCGCGATAGCTTATAGAAGCGCGGTCACTTTTCCGACGCCAGCATCACCAGCGAGCCAACCAAGCCAATCAGCGCACAGCCGAGAAGCCCGTATTGCAGGATCGCCAGCGTCCGGCCCGGGGCTTCGGTCGCCGTTGCCATCTCGTAGAGCAGCCAGGCTGACGTAATCCCGCTCATCAGCATCAGTTTGGGCCATTTGCTGTTCACGCAAGTCTCCCCTGCTCTACCGGCCCCATTTCGACGCTGGCATTTTGCCCCGGGTTCACTTACCTAGGCCCCATTCCGCGCGTTTGGCGCATCCAACCCCGAGAGTGAAAGCGACAAGGCCTGTTTTATGAGTGGATTCAAGGAACCGAACTTCGCGGACCGCCAGAAGGCCGCGATGCAGGCGCGGCAGAACATCCTGAACAAGTTTCGCGCCCAGCCGGGGCCCGATGATCCCGAGGTGAAGCGCCGCCAGGCCGAGCGCGAAGCCCAGGCGGCCGCGCGCGCCAAGGCAAGAGAGGCCAAGGAAGCCGAAAAGGCCGAGCAGAAACGTCGCGAGGCCGAGGCCGCCGCGGTAGAAGCCGCCAGGATCGCGCGGGAGAAGGAAGAAGAGGCCGCCAGGCAGGCGGCGCTGGAGGCCGAGCAGAAGGCCAAGCGCGACGCCCGTTACGCCGCGCGCAAAGGCAAGGGCAAGAAGAAGTAGGCCTGCGAGCCGCCGTTGGTGCCGGCGCGCTCTCGTCGTCATTCCGGGGCGATGCGCAGCATCGAGCCCGGAATCTCGAGATTCCCCGGTGTGCAATTGCACACCTGAGGTCTGGTGCTAACGCGCCATCGCGGAATGACTGCCCTAAGCGTCAGTTCTTTTTCATGCCGTCGTCTTTTTTCATGCCATCCTTCATCATGCCATCGTGCTTCATGCCGCCCTTCTTCATCATGCCATCGTCTTTCTTCATCGCATCCTTGGACATCGATTCCTTCTTCATGCCGTCGTCCTTGCCCATCTTGTCCTGAGCGAAGACGGCCGGCGCGAATGCCAGGCCGAACGAAACGAGCGCGGCAGACAGGCCGAGGCCGATACGGGTCGTGGTGGTCATGGGATGGTCGTCCTTTGGGTTTGGTTGGTTTCTCGAAAGCGACATCTGCCGCTTCCTCAAACGACGATGCCGTGACCGGATTTGTTACCGGCCACATTCCAAAATTCTTCGCTGGTCACGGATAGTTGAAGCGGGCAAATTGATGGCGGCTAACGCTCCGCGAGTGCCAGGGTCGGACGTATTGTTGACTGACTCTTCTGCGAACGGCTGTTCCCGGGCGTGCGCCTCTGCGAACGGCTGTTCCCGGGCGTGCGCCGCGGCGATATCAGACTTTGCTCTGAGGGTTGGAAATCTGGGCTTGCCGTCACGTGCCGCCTCGACCTATCACACAGCCTCGAACGATCAGACCAACGCAACTTCAGACGAAGACCGGCTAAAATGGGCTGAAGCCGGTCCGGATCGCCGATCCAACAACCAATTTGCAGGGGAAAAACCATGCTTACACGCCGCCATGTCATTGCATCCGTACTTGCCGCGCCCGCCGTCCTTCGTTTCGGCACCGCCCATGCCGCCACGACACTGAAGATCTCGCATCAGTTCCCGGGTGGCACCATCGACAAGGGCGACTTCCGCGACCGGTTGTGCCGCATGTTCGCCGCCGAAGTCGCCAAGCGCTCTGGCGGCGAGATCGCAGCCGAGGTCTATCCGAACTCGTCGCTGATCAAGACCAACGCGCAATTCTCGGCGATGCGCAAAGGCGCGCTCGATATCAGCCTCTATCCGATGCCCTATGCCGGCGGTGAATTGCCGGAGACCAATATCGGGTTGATGCCCGGCCTGGTTGCAACCTACGACCAGGGCATGCGCTGGAAGAAGGAGCCGGTCGGCAAGGCGCTGACCGACTTCCTCGCCGACAAGGGCATCATCCTGTTGACCTGGGTCTGGCAAGCCGGTGGCGTCGCCAGCCGTTCCAGGCCGATCGTCGCCCCTGAAGACGCCAAGGGGCTGAAGGTGCGCGGCGGCTCGCGCGAAATGGACATGGTGCTGCAGACCGCGGGCGCCGCCGTGCTGTCAGTCCCCTCGAACGAAATCTACGCCGCGATGCAGACGGGTGCCTGCGACGCCGGCATCACCTCCTCCACCAGCCTGATCTCGTTCCGTCTCGAAGAGGTCGCCAAATCGCTGACCTCCGGCGCCGGCGCCTCCTACTGGTTCATGCTGGAGCCGCTGATGATGTCGAAGGCGATCTTCGACAAGCTGCCCAAGAACCAGCAGAACATCATCCTTTCGGTCGGCAGCGAACTGGAAGCGTTCGGCCGCAAGGGCGCGCAGGACGACGATATCGAGGTCGCCAAGGTCTATGAAAAGGCCGGCGCCAAGGTCAGCAAGCTCGATGTCGCGACCGTCGGCAAGTGGCGCGATATTGCGCGCGATACCGCGTGGAAGGACTACAGCGCCAAGACTGCGGCGTCGGCCAATCTGCTGAAGCTCGCCAGCGACGTCGCCGCATGATGCATGGTCCGCTCCCGGATCAACAAGACCATTCCGAGGCCGTCACGGGCAATCCGCTCGTGGCGGCGCTCGGCCAAGCGCTGGCGCTGTGCAACGGCGTCATCGTGGTCTTTGCCGCGCTCGCGCTGATCGCGGCCTGTGTGATCCTCAGTTACAGCGTGCTCGGTCGCGCCCTGTTCCACAGCGCCAATTACTGGCAGGATGAGGCTGCGGTGTTTCTGCTCGTCGGCGCGACCTTCATGACCGCGGCCTATGTGCAGGGTCAGCGCGGCCATATCGGCATTGAGGCCTTTGTCGGCCTGATGTCGCCGCTCGCCAACCGCATCCGGCTGTGGCTGGTCGATGTCGCAAGCTTGCTGTTCTGCGCCTTCTTCGCCTGGAAGTCCTGGACGCTGGCGCATGAGGCTTACGTCGACGGCCAGGTGTCGAACTCGATGTGGTCGCCCCCGCTTGCGATCCCCTATGTGCTGATGGCAGTTGGCATGACGCTGTTGTGCCTGCAGATCCTGCTGCAGATCATTATTCCCTTTGCTGGTGCTTCACGTCGATGAGCGTTCTTGGAATTGGTATCAGTTACGGCCTTGCTACCCTGTTTGCGATGTTTTCCGGTATGCCCATTGCGTTTGCTCTGGGCGCCGTCGCCGTCGTCTTCATGGCGATCTTCATGCCCGCGGCGTCGCTCGATACCGTGACGCAGAACGTCTATGAGGAAATGGCCTCGATCACGCTGTTGTCGATCCCGCTGTTCATCCTCAAGGGTGCGGCGATCGGCAAATCCCGCGCCGGTCAGGACCTCTATTCGGCGCTCCATGCCTGGCTGCATCGCGTGCCGGGCGGGCTTGGCGTCGCCAACGTATTCGCCTGCGCGCTGTTTGCGGCGATGGCGGGCTCCTCGCCCGCCACCTGTTCGGCGATCGGTTCGGCCGGCATTCCCGAGATGCGCAAGCGCGGCTATTCCGGCGGCTTTGCCGCCGGCATCATCGCCGCCGGCGGCACGCTCGGCATCCTGCTGCCGCCCTCGATCACCATGATCCTGTTCGCGGTCGCCGCGGAGAAATCGTTGGGCCGGCTGTTCCTCGCCGGCATCGGCCCGGGACTGTTGCTGGTGACGCTGTTCGGAATCTACGCCGTGCTGCGCTTCCGCAAGGAGTTTGCGGCGGCGCAGGCGCTCTACGAAAAGACC
The DNA here is from genome assembly GCF_036924645.1 of Bradyrhizobium sp. AZCC 2176. Taxonomy (NCBI): domain Bacteria; kingdom Pseudomonadati; phylum Pseudomonadota; class Alphaproteobacteria; order Hyphomicrobiales; family Nitrobacteraceae; genus Bradyrhizobium; species Bradyrhizobium sp. AZCC 2176. The sequence goes on from NZ_JAZHRX010000001.1 coordinate 6,005,298, forward strand.
GGAACGGAATCCGCGATCCTGCAGCGCGACGAGTTCACGATGGCCGAGCGCTTCACCATGCTGCCGCGGGTGATCCCGTTCGTGCTGCTGCTCACCGGCGTGATGATTGCGCTGTATGGCGGTTACGCGACGCCGTCGGAAACTGCAGGCCTCGGCGGGCTGCTGGCGCTGGTGCTGATTGCGGTGATCTACAGCGTATGGCGGCCGAGCGACCTGTCGCCGATCCTGAAGTCCACCATCCGCGAATCCACCATGCTGATGATGATCATCGGCATGTCGCTGCTGTATTCCTATGTGATGAGCTATTTGCACATCTCGCAATCGGCAGCGGAATCCATCGTCGCCATGCATCTGCCGCGTTGGGAATTGCTGACCGCAATCCTGCTGATGGTGGTGGTGCTCGGCTTCTTCCTGCCGCCGGTGTCGATCATCCTGATGACCGCGCCGATCATCCTGCCGCCGCTGCGCGCCGCCAATTTCGACATCATCTGGTTCGGCGTGGTCATGACCATCGTGATGGAGATGGGGCTGATCCACCCGCCGGTCGGGTTGAACATCTTCGTCATCCGCAACGTCGCGCCCGATGTCCCCTTGAGCGAGGTGATCTGGGGCACGCTGCCCTTCGTGCTGCTGATGATGCTGGCGGTGCTGCTGCTGTGCTTCTTCCCGGGGATCTCGACCTGGCTGCCGGATCTGGTGATGGGGTCCGACGGAGGACGGTGAGGCTTCCGTAGGATGGGCAGGCCGCAGCGAAACCCATCGCGCGGTGGGTTTCGCTTCGCTCTACCCACCCTACAATTCAAGCGCTTTCGCTTCTGGCACGGGACGCAATCGATCCGCCGCCCACGACTTGCAATAGGTCCGTCCGCACCGCCTCGATATGCTGCGCGAGAAAGCGGCAGGCCTTGTCGATGTCCTGCGCCCGGCACAGTTCGATCAGGTGGGCGTGCTCCTTTTCGGCCGTTCCCATCGCCTTGGTGTTGGAAAGCTGCAGGCGCGTGTAGCGGTCGCTGGTCTGCAGCAACGCGATGACGATCGCCTTGGTCCGCGGCCGCCGCGCGTGCGCATACAGCGCCATATGGAAGTCGGCATTGAGCTGGCCCCACTCGCTGACGTTGCCCGCCTTGATCGCCTTCTCGAAGCGGCTCTGGATGTCGTCCAGCCCGGCAAAGTCGTCTTCCGTGAAGTGCGGCGCCGACTGCGCCAAAAGCCGCGGCTCCATGATTCCGCGGAGATCGAACACGTCGTTGATTTCGTCCAGCGACAGCTCCGAGACGATCGCGCCTTTTTGCGGGACGATGCGCACCAGCCCCTCGGCCTCGAGCTGAAACAGCGCCTCGCGCACGGGAATGCGGCTCACGCCGTAGGCATCGCCCAGCGCGTCCTGCCGAAGCTGCGAGCCGGCCGGATAGGTCCCGTCGAGAATCGACTGCCTGAGCTGGTCGACGATCGCAGCCGACAGCGTCCGGTGCTTCAGAGGGCCCTTCATTTGATCTTCCGTCGTCATGGCCGGCCTTTTCCGATCGAGGCGGGCTTTTATTTCGCACGTTGACGCGGTCCCGACCCAGCAAAAGCTAAGGGGCCCTCGTAATCTCCATTTGACAAGATTGTATAAATTATACATCTTGGAAATGCACGACAAATCTCAGGGGTAGCGGGGGCTCTTTATGATCGAGCAGACGATTGCGGATGCGCCGGCATTGAGCGCCCGGCAGATCGTTCTCAGGGCTTCGGCTCTCCTGCTCGCTTCCGAACGCATCGCCTTGATGGGGCTGATGTATCTGCTGACGGCCCTGATCCTGGTGAACGTCGTCACGCGCTATTCGCACTTCCCGATCTACTGGATCGATGAATCGGCCGTTTACTGCGTGGTCTGGCTGACCTTCATCGGCGCCTCCGCCATGACACGGCTGCGGCTCGATTTCGCCGTCACCATGATGACCGAGCGCCTCTCGGCGCGGAATCAGAAGATCGCAAAAGTCATCGCAACAAGCATGGTCGTCGTGTTCGGCGTGGCCTTGATCATCACCTGCTTCCTCTGGATGGATCCGATCGGCCTCGCTCGCGCCGGCTTCGACGCGCGCAAGCTCGCCGCCGAAACCTTCAACTTCCTCTACACCGAGCGCACGCAGACGCTGAACTGGCCGACCTGGGTCGTCTACCTGACGCTGCCGATCTTCGCCGTGTCGATGACCGTTCATGGGCTGGCAAACCTGCTGGAAGATCTCGAACTGGTCCCGCGAACGCCGCCAAAAGGCTTCCAGCTCTCCGAGCTCGACGGGGTCAACTGATGATCACCTCAGCCGCCTTTATCGCGATCATGCTGGTCGGGGTGCCGATCGGGCTTTGTCTTTGCCTTGCCGGCTTCATCTACATCATCGCATCGGGAAATCCGGTGCTGTTCCAGTCCTATCCGCTGCAGCTCTTCGGCGGCGTCGACAGCTACGGCCTGATCGCCATCCCGCTGTTCATCCTGATCGGCGAGATCATGAATGGCGGCGGCATTACGCGGCGCATCGTCGACATGGCGATGGCCTTTGTCGGCTCGCTGAAGGGCGGGCTGGCCTACGTCAATATTCTCGCCAACATGTTCATCTCATCCATCCTGGGATCTGCGACCGCGCAGGTCGCGATCATGGCGCAGATCATGGTCCCGGAAATGGAAAAGAAGGGCTACGACAAGACCTTTGCGGCGGGACTGACCGCCTATGGCGGCATGCTCGGGCCGATCATTCCCCCGTCGGTGATGTTCGTGGTCTACAGCGTGCTGGCGCAGGTTTCCGTCAGCGACATGCTGATCGCCGGTATCGTGCCAGGCGTGATCCTGACGGTGATGTTCTGCATCGTCATCGCGCTGATGGGATACATCTACAATTACCCCAAAGCCGATTATCAGACCCCGCGCCAGCGGGTAGCGACGATCCTGCGGACGTCGCCGACGCTGCTGATTCCGATCGTGATCGTCGGCAGCATCCTTGGCGGGCTTGCCAACGCAACGGAATCGGCGGCCGTCGGCGCTGTGGCGGCGGCCCTGGTCGGAAAATACTGGACCAAGGAGTTCAAGTTCTCGCAATTGCCGCAGATGATGCTGCGCGCCGGCATCTACTCGGCCATCGTCCTGTTCCTGGTCGCTGCCGCAGCCGTATTCTCCTGGGTACTGATCTTCGGCAAGGTGCCGCAGGAGACCGCGGGCTGGATCCAGTCGGTCGCCAAGGATCCCGTCAGTTTCATGCTGATCTGCAACGTCATCCTGCTGGTGATCGGCACGGTTATCGACGGCATTCCCGGCCTGATCATGACGGTGCCGATCCTGCTGCCGGTTGCGACCGAGGTCTATCACATCGATCCGCGCCAGTTCGGCGTCGTCGTGGTGATCAACCTGGTGCTCGGATTGCTGTCACCCCCGGTCGGTCTTTGCTTTTTCGTCGCCGCCGCCGTCACCGGGGCCAAGCCCGGCAAGATGTTCATGGTGACACTGCCGCTATTCGGCATCTCCTGCATCCTTCTGGTGCTGCTCTCGCTCTATCCATCCCTCTCCCTCGTCCTCATCAAGTAGGTCCAAACCCTCAAGGAGCCTTGCCAATGCCTCTTTCACGTCGCCGCTTCCTTGCCGCCAGCGCGGCCGTGCCGCTGTTCGCGCCGTCGCTTGCACTGGCGCAAGCCAAGGAATTTCGCCTCGGCTTGATCACGCCGAACGGCCATTCCTGGAACAAGGCGGCGCTAAAACTCGGCGACGATCTCAAGGCGGCCACCAACGGCCGCCTGACCATGACGGTGTTTCACTCCGGCCAGCTCGGCAACGAGCCGGCGATGATGCAGCAATTGCAGTCGGGCGCGCTCGACATGGGCTTCATCCAGGCCGCCGAGCTCGGCTCGCGCGTGCCGCACATCGCGGCGATCAACGCGCCCTACATCGTGCGCTCGACACCGTCGGTCGCAAAATTCGTCCGCCATCCGGCGGCGATCAAGCTGTTCGACGTCCTGCCGCAGGAAACCGGGACGATCGGATTGGGCTGGGGCATCACCGGGATGCGCGCCGTCTTCTCGTCGAAAGACCTGACGAGCCTTGCCGACATCAAAGGCATGAAGCTGCGCATCAACCCGACACCGGTCTATCGCGATTTCTATTCGTCGCTCGGCGCCGCGCCGACGCCGATCCCGACGCCCCAGGTGTTCGACGCCATGGCGAATGGCCAGGTCGACGGCCTCGAGGCGGATCTGGAATTTTCCTGGAACCAGCGCTTCGACAAAGTGTCAAAAGTCATCCTGCAGATGAACGCCGTCTTCATGCCGATGGCGGCCGTCGTCTCCGGCCGCGTCTGGCAGTCGCTGCCGGCGGCCGACCGCGAGCTGATCACCAAGACCGTCAAATCGACGCTCGATGCGCAGATCGACGAATTGGCCGGCAATGAGCCCAAGCTGATCGAGAACTTCAAGAACGCGCCGATCCCGATCCGTCAGGTCGATGCCAAGGATACCGAGGCCGTCATCGCCGAATTCGACAAGATCTGGCTGCCCAAGGCGCCGGTTCTCGCCGAGCTGCGAAAAGTCGGCGCGACGCTCTGATCCCATCCCATCGTTTTCAAGCCAAAGCCCTGCGGATTCATCAGTCCGCCGGAACAATTCCAATGGAGCTAAACAAATGAGCCCACGCATTTCCTGGGAAGGCGTCTTCCCGGCCGTCACCACGCAATTCAATGACGACCTGTCGCTCAATATCGATGCGACTGCGAAGGTCATGGACGGCCTGATCCGCGACGGCGTTTCCGGACTGATCGTTTGCGGTTCCGTCGGCGAGAACACTTCGCTGGAGCGCAAGGAGAAGGTCGCAATCATGGAAACCGCGAAATCCGTTGCGGCCGGCCGTGTCCCCGTCCTGTGCGGCATTGCGGAATTCACCACGGCGTTTGCGGTCGAAACCGCCAAGGAAGCCGCGCGGGTCGGCATCGACGGCGTGATGGTGATGCCCGCGCTGGTCTATTCCTCAAAACCGCATGAGACCGCCGCGCATTTCCGCGCGGTTGCCAGCGCGACCGACCTGCCGGTGATGCTCTACAACAATCCGCCGATCTACAAGAACGACGTCACGCCGGACATTCTCGCCACCCTTGCCGACGTCGAAACCGTCGTCTGCTTCAAGGATTCCTCCGGCGACACGCGGCGCTTCATCGATACCCGCAACATGGTCGGCGACCGCTTTGTCCTGTTCGCCGGCCTCGATGACGTCATCGTCGAGAGCGTCGCCATGGGCGCCGTCGGCTGGGTCTCCGGCATGTCGAACGCCTTCCCGCGCGAGGGCGAGACCCTGTTCCGCCTCGCCAAGGCCGGACGCTACGAAGAAGCGATGCCGCTGTACGAATGGTTCATGCCGCTGTTGCACCTCGATGCCCGCCCCGACCTCGTCCAGTGCATCAAGCTTTGCGAGCACATCGTGGGCCGCGGCACCGCCCTAACCCGCCCGCCGCGGCTGGCGCTTTTGCCGCACGAGAAGGCGGAGGTCGAGGCGATGATGGCAAAGGCACTGAAGAACCGGCCGGTGCTGCCGAATGTTGGCCTGAAGGCCGCGTAAGCGGCCTATTTCGCGGCCCGCATCTTCGCGTTCAACGCCGCCGCGACGCGGCTGACCGGCGGACGGCCGATCAGTCCGCTTACGACATTGGTTGCCGCGACCAGTTTTGACATATCGACCCCGGTCGAAATGCCCATGCCCTCGAGCATGTAGACCACGTCCTCCGTCGCGACGTTCCCCGTCGCGCCGGGGGCGTAGGGGCAGCCGCCGAGGCCGCCGGCGGCGGAATCGATCACGCGGCAGCCCTCCTCCAGCCCGGCATAGAGATTGGCGAGCGCTTGCCCGTACGTGTCGTGGAAATGCATTGCAAGATTGGCCATCGGTACGTGGCCGGCCACCGCGCGTATGAGCTGCCGCGCCTTCAACGGCGTGCCGACGCCGATGGTATCGCCGAGCGAGATTTCGTAGCAGCCGAGATCCCACAGCACTTTTGCAACATCGACCACCGCCTGTGGCTTGATCTCGCCCTCATAGGGACAGCCGAGCACGGTGGAGATGTAGCCCCGCACCCGCACTCCGTCCGCCTTGGCGCGGGCGAGCACCGGCTTGAACCGGTCGATCGATTCCGCGATCGAGCAGTTGATATTGGCACGCGAAAAGCTTTCCGATGCCGCGGCAAATACCGCGATCAATTTGGCACCCGCAGCCTGCGAAGCCTCGTAACCTTTCTCGTTCGGCACCAGCACCGGCAGTTCGCAATTCACGTGATGGCTGACGCCGCGCAGCACCTCGGCCGATCCGACCATTTGCGGGATCGCCTTGGGCGAAACGAACGCGCCGACCTCGACGGTGCGGAGGCCCGCTGCGATCAGCGCCTCGATGAAGGCGATCCGGTCAGCGACGCTGACCGGGGTCTTCTCGTTCTGCAGCCCGTCGCGCGGGCCGACTTCGACGATATGGACGCGATCGCTCATGACGCCGCCGGTTCGACTTCGGCGAGTTCGACGCCTTCGCCGACGATATCGCCGACCTTGCACTTGATCTTCTTCAACACGCCCGCAAAGGGCGCGCGCAGCGTCTGCTCCATCTTCATGACTTCGAGCGTGAGGATCGCAGCGCCCTTTTCCAGCGTCGCGCCTTCCTCGGCCAACAGCGCCACCACGGTGCCGGGCAGTGGCGCCACGATCTTGTCCTCGCCGACCTGCTCCTCGGTCTCGCCGCCGAATGGATCGACCCAATGCAGGTCGAAGCGGCCGTTGCGCGTGCGCAGGTAAAGCTCATGCCCCTCGATCACGGCCACGACGCGCGATTTCATGCCATCGATCGTCAAGTCGAAGCCGCCTTCTTCCGCAGGCGAAGTCGTGAAAACGAATTCGTGCTTGCCGATCGACACCGCCGATGGCCCGTTGCCATAGTGCAATGTCACCTTCTGCTCGGCACCCTGTCCCTGACGGAACGAGAACACCCGCTTGCGCTGGCCAACCGGCATCCAGCCAAAAGTCTGCCACGGCGAACGCGTTTCCTTGCGCGCGGCCTTCTGCTCATCGACGACAATCGCCGCCACCGCAGCGCAAAGCTCGAGTTCGCCTGCCGTACCCGACGCTTCCGTCAGCTTCTTCAACTCACGCTCGATGAAGCCGGTATCGATGGTATTGGCGCGCACGGCAGGGTGCGTCACCAGCGCGGACAGGAACGGGATGTTGGTGACGATGCCGCGGACATCAGTCTCTTCCAGCCCGCGGTTGAGCCGCTCGATCGCGGCCTGACGGGTCGGCGCCCACGCGATTACCTTGGCCAGCATGGCGTCATAATACGGCGACACCGCATCGCCGTCGCGATAGCCGGCATCGATCCGCAGGCCGTCGACGGCATCCGGCGTCCGCCAGGTCTTGATCCGGCCCACTGAAGGCATGAAATTCTTTTGCGGGTTTTCGGCGTAGACCCGCGCCTCGATGGCGTGGCCGTTCAGCCTGATCTCGTTTTGCGCCAGCGGCAGCTTCTCGCCGAACGCCACCCGCAACTGCCATTCGACGAGATCAACACCGGTAATCAGCTCGGTCACGGGATGCTCGACCTGCAGGCGCGTATTCATCTCGATGAAGAACACCTCCTTGCCGTCGGAGACGAATTCGATGGTGCCGGCGCCGACATAGTTGACCGCGGCAGCCGCCTTGCGCGCGGCGGCACAGACCGTCTCGCGCTGGTTGGCGTCGAGCGTCGGCGATGGGGCCTCCTCGATCACCTTCTGGTGCCGCCGTTGCAGCGTGCACTCGCGCTCCCAGAGCGAGAGCAGATTGCCATGGCTGTCGCCGATGATCTGCACCTCGATATGCCGGGGGTTTTGCACGAATTTTTCGATCAGCATGCGGTCGTCGCCGAACGCCGCCTTGGCCTCGCGCTTGGCGCTGACGATCGCTGCCGCAAGTTCGCCGGCCGAATTGACCACGCGCATACCGCGCCCGCCGCCGCCGGCGGACGCCTTCACCAGCACCGGAAAACCGATCTTGTCGGCGGCTTTCGCAAGCGTCGCCTCGTCCTGGGCCTCGCCGTGATAGCCCGGCACCAGCGGCACACCGGCCTTTTCCATCAGCGCTTTCGAGCCAGACTTCGAGCCCATTGCCGTCATCATCTGAGCCGTCGGACCGACGAACACCAGCCCGGCATTCAGACAGGCCAGCGCGAATTCGGCATTTTCAGACAGAAAACCATAGCCGGGATGCACGGCCTCGGCGCCGGTCTGGCGCGCGGCGTCGATCACGCGTTCGATATTGAGGTAGCTATCGCGCGCTCGCGCCGGTCCAAGCAGCACGGCCTCATCGGCCACGGCGACATGCATGGCGTCGCGGTCGGCCTCGGAATAGACCGCAACCGTCCGCAGCCCCATGGCGCGGGCGGAGCGGATGACGCGGCAGGCGATCTCGCCGCGGTTGGCGATCAGGAGAGTGCGAAAACGCCGGTAAAGCTTCGAGCGGTCCATCATCACATCCTGAACAGGCCGAATTTCGTGGGCTCGATCGGCGCGTTGGCAGCCGCTGATAATCCAAGGCCAAGCACCAGCCGCGTGTCGGCCGGGTCGATCACGCCGTCGTCCCACAGCCGCGCGGTGGCGTAGTACGGATTGCCCTGGCTCTCATATTGCGCGCGGATGGGGCTGCGGAACCTGTCTTCCTCCTCGGCCGACCAGCTCTCGCCCTTGGCTTCGATATTGTCGCGGCGGACCTGGCTCAGCACCATCGAGGCCTGCTCGCCGCCCATCACGGATATCCGCGCGTTCGGCCACATCCAGAGGAAACGCGGAGAGTAGGCGCGGCCACTCATGCCGTAATTGCCGGCGCCATAGGAGCCGCCGATCACGACGGTGAATTTCGGCACGCCGGCGGTCGCGACCGCCGTCACGAGCTTGGCGCCGTCGCGCGCGATGCCGCCAGCCTCGTATTTCTTGCCGACCATGAAGCCGGTGATGTTCTGCAGGAACACCAGCGGAATATTGCGCTGGCAGCACAGTTCGATGAAGTGCGCGCCCTTCAGCGAGCTCTCGCTGAACAGGATGCCGTTATTGGCGATGATGCCGACCGGATAACCCCAGATGTGAGCGAAGCCGCAGATCAGCGTCGCGCCGTAGAGTTTCTTGAATTCGTCGAACTCGGAGCCGTCGACGATCCTCGCAATGATATCGTGGACGTCGAACGGCTTTCGGCCGTCCGCGGACACCACGCCATAGATTTCTTCGGCGGGAAACAGCGGCTCCCGCGGCTCGCGCATGTTCAGCGCGGCGCGCGTCGGCTGCTTCAGCGTGGCGACGATGCGCCGGGCGATCCCGATCGCATGGGCATCGTTTTGTGCGTAGTGATCAGTGACGCCGGATTGCCGCGAATGCACGTCCGCGCCGCCGAGTTCTTCCGCCGAAACCACCTCGCCGGTGGCGGCCTTTACCAGCGGCGGCCCGCCGAGAAAGATGGTGCCCTGATTGCGCACGATGATGCTCTCGTCCGACATGGCCGGCACATAGGCGCCGCCAGCGGTACACGACCCCATCACGATCGCGATCTGCGGAATGCCCTGCGAGGACATCTGTGCCTGATTATAGAAGATGCGGCCGAAATGCCGCTCGTCGGGAAAGATCTCGTCCTGCATCGGCAGGAAGGCGCCGCCGGAATCGACCATGTAAACGCAGGGTAGATTGTTCTGCCGCGCAATGTCCTGCGCCCGCAGATGCTTCTTCACCGTCATCGGATAATAGGTGCCGCCCTTAATGGTGGCGTCATTGGCGACGATGACGCATTCGCGGCCCGAAATACGGCCGACGCCCGTGATCACGCTGGCAGAGTGGACGTCGCCGCCATAGAGGCCGTTGGCGGCCAGCGGTGACAATTCGAGAAACGCCGTGCCCGGATCGACCAGCAGGTCGACGCGCTCGCGCGCCAGCATCTTGCCACGCGACGTATGCCGCTTGCGGGAGACCTCGCCACCGCCGCCGGAGACGACCTTGAGCTTGTCGCGCAGTTCCGCCACCAGGCTGCGCATCACGTCGGCGTTGCGAGCGAACTCGGGGGATTTGGGATCGATGGTGGAATGAAGCTGCATATCGGCGTTTTCTCTGGATGCTGGAGAGCCGTTGAGAGTGCTTCAGGACGGCACGTTCGAAGAGAATGCGACAGCCTGTATCATCTTTGCCCTGATGTGAAGCTTAAGCCGTCTTTTCGAACAGCTCCCGGCCGATCAGCATGCGGCGGATTTCGCTGGTGCCGGCGCCGATCTCGTAGAGTTTGGCGTCACGCAGCAATCGCCCGGTCGGGTAGTCGTTGATATAGCCGTTGCCGCCGAGCAACTGGATGGCGTCGAGCGCGCATTGCGTCGCCTTCTCGGCGGCGTAAAGAATGGCGCCCGCCGCGTCCTCGCGCGTGGTCTCGCCACGGTCGCAGGCTTTGGCCACCGCGTAGACATAGGCGCGCGAGGCATTCATCGTCGTGTACATGTCGGCGATCTTGCCTTGCACCAGTTGGAACGTGCCGATCGGCTCGCCGAACTGCTTGCGCTCGTGCACATAGGGCAGCACCACGTCCATGCAGGCCTGCATGATGCCGATCGGCCCCGCCGCCAGCACCGCGCGCTCGTAGTCGAGGCCCGACATCAGCACGTTGACGCCGCGGCCGACTTCGCTGAGCACGTTTTCTTCCGGCACCTCGCAATCCTCGAACAGCAGTTCGCAGGTGTCGGAGCCGCGCATGCCGAGCTTGTCGAGCTTCTGTGCGGTGGAAAATCCCTTCATGCCCTTTTCGATGATGAAGGCGGTCATGCCGCGCGGGCCGGCATTGGCGTCGGTCTTGGCGTAGACCACCAGCGTATCGGCCTCCGGGCCGTTGGTGATCCACATCTTGTTGCCGTTGAGCACAAAGCGGTCGCCCTTCTTGTCGGCGCGGGTCTTCATCGACACCACGTCACTGCCGGCGCCAGGCTCCGACATCGCCAGCGAGCCGACATGTTCGCCCGAGATCAGTTTTGGCAGGTATTTCCGCTTCTGCGCCTCGCTGCCGTTGCGGCGGATCTGGTTGACGCAGAGGTTGGAATGCGCGCCATAGGACAGACCGACCGCCGCCGACGCCCGCGACATTTCCTCGAGCGCGATGCAGTGCTCGAGATAGCCCAAACCCGAGCCGCCATACTCCTCCTCGACGGTGATGCCGTGCAGGCCGAGCGATCCAATTTTGGGCCAGAGATCCCTGGGGAATTGGTTGCTGCGGTCGATTTCGGCGGCGCGCGGCGCGATTTCGTTCTGCGAAAACGCTTGCACCGTCTCGCGGATCGCATCCGCGGTCTCGCCGAGATCGAAGTTGAGAAGCAGCGTCCGGTTTGAGGCCATCATTTCCCCCGAAATCTTCTGGAATTAAACGATCATACGTTTTTTTAACTCATCTGCAAGCGGAACCTGCCAGTATTCAAGTAGAGCTACAGACGATTGAAATTTCTATGATTTCATGCCATAATTATACGATCGCTCGCTCGTTTCCACGGGTTAGCGAACGCCCACTTCAGAGGCCCCATGGCGCGGACGATCGGTTCTCACGGCCCCAAGACGATGGAGGCGATCCGCAAGGCCGGGCTGCGCCTGATCTTCGAGCACGGCTACGCCGCCATGAGCCTGCGCCAGCTCGCCGCCGAGGTCGGGATCCAGTCGGGCTCACTCTACAACCATATCAGCACCAAGCAGGAATTGCTGTTCGAGCTGATACGCGACCACATCAACGAATTGCTGCGCCAGCTCGATCACGCCCTGCAGGGCAAACAGCGGCCGGTCGACAAGCTCCGCGCTTTTACCGCCTTCCACGTCAGCTATCACATGACCAGGAAGCGCGAGGTCTTCATCGCCAATTCCGAGTTGCGGAGCCTGGAGCCGAAGAATTACGAGCATATCGTGGCGCTGCGCGGCGCCTATGAGCGGCGGCTGGCGGAAATCCTCTCGGACGGCGTCGCCGAAGGCGAATTCGAAGTCGTGGACATCCAGGTGGCGACCTTTGCGATCCTGGCCTTGTTGACCGGCCTCACCACCTGGTACCGACCCGGCGGGCGGCTCACCAAGGGGGCTATCGTCGCCGCCCACGAAAAGCTGGTGCTGTCGAGCGTCGCCCCCGGTGTGACACCTGATCCAGCGCGAACCAAACCCGCGCCCTCCCCTGATATTACCGCGCCCGCCGGGCTGGAGCGCCGATGATGCCTACGACGGAACGCCCCCTCCTCGACGACATCGACCTGAAGATACTGTCCGAGCTGCAAAGGGATGGACGTATCCGCAACAACGAACTGGCGGAGCGGGTCGGCCTTTCGGAGCCGCCATGCCGGCGGCGCGTTCGCGCGCTCCGCGAGCGCGGCTATGTCAGCGCCATTAGGGCGACGCTCGACGAAACGCTGCTCGGCTACGAAGTCATCTCCTTTGTTTTGATCCAGTTGCAGAGCCAGGCCCAGGCGCCGCTGCAGGCGTTCGAAAAGTCGATCGCGGGGGTGCCGCTCGTGCTGCAGAGCTGGCGGATTTCGGGCGACGCCGACTATCTGCTCAAATGCGTGGCGCGAAACGTCGAGGGTATGCACCAGCAGCTTCTGCAGTTTTCCGCGATGCCCGAAGTCCGCAACATCAGAACTTTTCCGGTGCTCGGCGTCGCCAAGGATACGCCGTTGCCGATCCCCAACTATCCGGCAGCATCCGACCTGGCGCAGTAGCCCCACCCCCACCCGCAACTCCCCGCCTCGAGCGACCGGGAAGCGCCGCTCAGGCCTCTAATGCGTCCAGGGTTCGACGCGCTTGAAGGCGAAATTATCGGCGTAGGCGGCCGGCCGGCGCACCGAATCCTTGGGCTCGATCACCTGATAGGCAATGCCCTTGCGCTCGCAATAGGCGATCGCGTCTTCCTTGGTGTCGAATTGCAGCGTGAGCTGCTGCTTCATGTCGCCCGACGAGGTCCAGCCCATCAGGGGCTCGACCGCCCGCGGCTGCTCGGGCTCATAATCGAGCTGCCATTCCCGGGCCTGGGCCCTGCCCGATTGCATCGCGTTTTTGGCGGGCTTAAAAATGCGTGCGGTCATGGATGGTCGGGTCCTTAAGTGTATGCGACATGGTAGCGGTTGGTGGAAACAGCCGGGATAGTATAGACACACCTTTCAGGAATTGATCGGTGATTCCGTAAAACCCGGATGTACCATTTCCGTACCGGTATAGTCATTATGCCGTACTGTGACAATCTAGGGCTATCCGGCGCCCGGGACACCGTCTTGCGGCGCCATCTTCCCGAAAGCCTCACTGTGAAGCGGCATCCATGAAAATCAACGCCACCCTGCCCGACAAAGGACGCGACCTCCGGCTCGACCTGTTTCGCGGGGTCGCGAACTGGGCGATCTATCTGGACCATATTCCCGACAATGTCGTGAACTGGATCACCACGCGCAATTACGGGTTTAGCGACGCGGCCGACCTGTTCGTTTTCATTTCCGGCTATACCGCCTCTTTCGTCTACGCCCGGATGATGCTGGAGCGCGGCTTTATCGTCGGCGCGACGCGGCTGACCAAGCGGGTCTGGCAGCTCTATGTCGCCCACATCATCCTGTTCGTGATCTATATCGCCTCGATCAGCTATCTGGCGCTGCGCTTCGGCGATTCCCAACTGGTCAACGACTTCAACGTCGTCGGCCTGATCGACAACGCGACCGAAACGCTGCGGCAAGGCCTGTTCCTGAAGTTCAAGCCGGTCAATCTCGACGTGCTGCCGCTCTACATCGTGCTGATGGGACTGTTCCCGCCGGTGCTGTGGATCATGCTGCGCCAGCCCAACTGGACCATGCTGGCCGCGATCGCGCTGTGGCTGGTGTCGCGGCAGACCGGCTGGAACCTGCCCGCCTACCCCCAGGGGACCTGGTACTTCAACCCGTTCGCCTGGCAGGTGCTGTTCGTGTTCGGCGCATGGTGCGCGCTCGGCGGCGCCCGCAAGAACCTGCACATCATCAATTCGCCGATTACGCTGTATTTCTGCATCGCCTACATGATCCTGGCGCTGGTCATGACCATGGCCGGCAAGTTTCCGGCGTTCGGCGAAATGTTCCCGCAGTGGCTGTATTCGACGTTCAACCCGAACGACAAGACCAACCTCGCGCCCTATCGCTTCCTGCACTTCGTAGTGATCGTGATCCTCGTCATCCGTTTCGTGCCGAAGGAATGGCCGGGCCTGGAATGGAAGATTTTCGATCCGCTGGTCGTTTGCGGCCAGCAGTCACTGGCCGTGTTCTGCGTCGGCGTGTTCCTGTCGTTCGTCGGGCATTTCGAACTGTCGATGAGCTCAGGCTCGCTGTTCGCGCAGATCTTCGTCAGCGTGACCGGCATCGCCATCATGACCATCGTCGCCTATTACATTTCCTGGTCGAAGCGGCAGGACAAGCCGCTCAAGCCCACGGCGCCGAAAGCCGCTTGAGCGGCTCCCGGCCTCGGCAGCCGGCTTCAGGCCGGCTGCGCGGTCGAGGCCACCAGCATCCGCACGTCGGCGTAGATATTGACCAGCGGCGCGACCACCTTGTGCATCGTCGTCTTCGACACGATCGTGTCGTGCATGACCAGATGATCGACGCCCGTGGTCAGAAAGCAGTTCACCGCATCCTGCGGTGTTTCCACGATCGGTTCGCCCTTGATGTTGAATGAGGTGTTGATCAGCACGGGAACGCCGGTCAGCGCCTCGAATTCCTTCAGCAGGCGATAAAGCATCGGATTGGTTTCCTCGCGCACGGTCTGCACCCGCGCGGTACCGTCGACATGCACGATCGCCGGGATCTTGTCGCGCCACTCGGGGCGCACCGGCTTGGCGATCAGCATGAACGGCGAATCCTCCTCGCCTTCGAAGATTTCCGTCATGCGCTCGGCCAGCACGATCGGCGCGAAGGGGCGGAACGCCTGCCGGTGCTTGACGCGGCTGTTGAGGATATCCTTCATCCCGGGCTTGCGTGGATCTGCGATCAGGCTGCGGTTACCGAGCGCGCGCGGTCCGAATTCCGACCGGTCCTGAAACCAGCCGATCACCTTCTGGTCGGCGAGCAGCTTTGCGGTGTCTCGGCAGACATTGTCGCTGCGCTTTGCCTCGACCTGGATCCGCACCAGAAATTTCTTCAATTCCGCCGCGGCCTCTTGATCGCTGTAGCGTTTGCCGACATAGGAATGGTCCATCACGAAGTTGCGGCGCTGCTTCAGGATTTCGAGCCAGCCGTAATAGGCGCAGCCGATGGCGATACCGTCATCACCGGCCGCGGGCTGAATCCAGACGTTCTCAAATCCGGCTTCACGGGCGACCCGCCCATTCGCGACGCAATTCAGCGCGACGCCGCCGGCCATACAGAGGTTCTTCGCGCCGGTGGTTTCACGCAGCCAGCGGGCGCGGGCGAGCAGCACATTTTCGGTGTCGTCCTGCGTGCGCCAGGCGAGATCTTCCCAGTGCCGCATCGCGGGGCTCTTTTCCCAATTGCTGCCGGGTTCGAATACGTAAGGCTGTTTGAAGTCGGCGGTCCAGTGCGGCACGTGCAGCTTGCCGTCGTTCAGTTCGAGCAGATGCTTGACCTGGTCGCGGCGGCCATAGGGCGCCAGCCCCATCAGCTCGCCGCATTTGTTCCAGTCGCCGAAAATGTAGGTGGAGGCGCGGCTGTAGAGCGCACCGAGCCCGGGCATGGTGTAGAATTCGTCGCTGAGGAAGCCGCGGTCCGGCTCCATCCAGACCTTTTTGACGCATTCCAGCGTCGTGCCGCTGAACTTGTAGTAACTCTCCGATTCGCGTGCGAGCGGCGTCGCCGTGTCGCTGGCAGGAAACGATTCCATGACGTCGGATCGGTAGCTGCCGACGCCGTCGACGATCATCACGACGCCATCCTCGAACGGCGACACCGCGAACGCGCTGTAGGCGTGCGCGAGGTGATGGGAGATCGTCACCACCTTGTCCGAATGCTTCAGATAGAGCGGATGCTTGGCCGCGTCGCCGCGCTCGAACTCCGGGAGAAAGCCCGGCGCATCGAAATAGACCAGCCGCTCCTCCATTTCCTGAACCGGCAGGATGTAGCAATTGCGAACCACCAGATCGACGTCGTCGAGCGTAATGCCTTCGGCCTCGAGACAATAGTCGATCACTTCCTTGTAGAAGCCGGAGGCGTGCTTGGCCCGCGTGATCCGCTCCTTGGCGATCGCAAACGCGATGGCGCCGTCGCGCAACAGGCAGGCGCTGACATCATGGTCATAGGTGTTCAGACCAAGGACATAAGTGTGTTTTTTTGGCATGGGTACTCGTCAGGAGAGGATCGTCTTGCGCTGAAAAATGGAGATCATGTCGACATCAAGTTGTTGGCGTGGCCTTGCGGATTTTTTTCGTTCAAGGTTCTGCAGTGCACAATCCCAAGTGTTCATCCAATATTCAGGAAGATGAATGCGCGCCGCAGGAATCCGCAGCAAAACCCACCGTAACTTGACCTTACTTCCCCTTCTCAATAAAGTCCCAAGAGCTCGAAAGAACCTTGTGAAAATATTGTGTTAGCGCATCTGAACTGAAAACTGTCTCGCGCGTCTTAGTGAGATAGTGGCGAGGTCCAGATGTTTGGAAGTGACCGGGAGATTCTCGAATGGCTAAACGCTACAATATCCTGACCCGCTGTCTTGCAGCGCTGGCTTTGTTCTTCGTCTACTTCATCAGCACGTCTGCTGTCCTGGTAGGCGCGACGACCTCGCCGGCACAGGCGCAGCGTGGCAGGGGTTATGGCCGTGGCTTCTATGGTGGGCGAGGCTATGGCAGAGGTTATGGCAGAGGCTGGGGCCGCGGGCGCGGCTATGGCTTCTATGGCGGCCCCGTTGTCGTCGCCCCGGGTCCGCGCTGCTGGTGGACACCCTATGGCGTTCGCCGCTGCCGCTGGTGACATAGGCTTGATCGCCGTCGCATAACGCGACCGCAAATACAACCAGGCGTGCCGGGCAACCGGCGCGCTTTTTCTTTTTGGCGAGTCGACTCCGCGGGCGACGGCGCTCGCCTGCTGCCAACTCAGCTTGCCAGCCGCGGGATCAGCTTGAGCGCATTGCCGCGTTCGATCGACGTGATCTGTTCGTCCGTGAACACGCCCGCCTCGCGCAAGCCCTTCACGTGATCGATGCCGGTGCGGTACGGAAAATCCGTTCCGAACACGATCTGCGACGGCGGAATGATCGCCGCCAGCGCCGACATCGCGCCGCGGTTGGAGGTCTGCGCGGTGTCGTAGAAGAAACGCGTCAGCTCGGTGAGCGTGCCGTCGGGCACCGTCTCCTTGGCCTTCGGCGCCAGCAGCGGATGGCGGACGAAGCGCTCGATCAGGAATGGCATCGTCCCGCCTGCATGCGAGAAGATCCAGCGTATTTCGGGAAACCGCCGCGCATTGCCGGAGAACACGATGTCAGCGATGGTGCGCGTCGTGTCGGTGCCGAACTCGATCATGACCGGCGGCTGCGTCGGCGCGAGGTTCACGCAGCAATTGGCCGCCGTCGGATGGGTGTAGACCAGCGCCTTGCGGCGATTGAGCTCCTCCATGACAGGCAGGAATAATGGATCGCCAAGCCATCTGTCGCCGTAGCTCGTCATCAAGGCGATGCCGTCGGCCTTGAGGGTATCGAGCGCATAGGTCAGTTCGCGCAGGCTGCCTTCAGCATCGGTGAGCGGCAGCATCGCGAAATTGCCGAAGCGTCCGGGATAATCCGCGACCAGTTTTGCGCCATACTCATTCGACTCGCGGCAGAGCTTTCGCGCTGTGTCGCCCTTGGTGAAATTGACCGCAGGCGTGGTGACGGAAAGCATTGCGGTGGCGATGCCGGCCTTGTCCATGTCAGCCAGCGATTTCTCGATACTCCAGTTCTTCATCAGGGGATCGCCGAAGCCGCTGTCGTTCGACGCGGTCACATAGGTTGGCGGCGACAGATGATGATGAACGTCGATCCGGAACGGTTTTGTGTCGGCGGGTTGCGCCCCTGCCCGATCTTGCCCCATGGCCGCTGACATCACCAGCGCGCCGGCGCCGAGCATGAAACCGCGCCGGCTGGGCGTGGAGCGCGACGCGCTTGATGGACCACAGCAGAAGCATCCCCGCAATCGCGGTGCGCGCAAATCCGTCATTCGTTTTCTCCCGGTTTTTGTTTTTTGTTGCGTACAGCCTTCAGCCGTCGAGAATGGCGACCGCACGGGTCCATCCTGCGGATGCCCGCTCGATCTTCACCGGGAAGCACGACACCGTGAAGCCGGTCGACGGCAGTTGCTCGAGATTGTGCAGTTTTTCGATGTGGCAATAGCCGATATGGCGTCCGGCTTTGTGCCCTTCCCAGATCAGGCTGGCGTCCCTGGTCTCGGCGTATTTCTTCGCCGTGTAGACGAACGGCGCATCCCAGCTCCAGCCATCGATGCCGGTCAGCCGCACGCCACGCTCCAACAGATACATCGTCGCCTCGTAGCCCATGCCGCAGCCGGAGGTGACGTAATCGGGCCTGCCATATTTGACGCCGGCGCTGGTGTTGACCACGACGATCTCCAGCGGCGACAGCGTATGGCCGATACGCTTCAGTTCAGCTTCGACATCCTTGGCGGTGGCGACATAGCCGTCCGGCAAATGCCGGAAGTCGAGCTTCACACCCGGCTGGAAACACCATTCCAGCGGCACCTCGTCGATGGTCCAAGAACGCTCGCCGCGATTCATGGTGGGATGGAAGTGCCATGGCGCGTCCAGATGCGTGCCGTTGTGGGTGGAGAGCGATACCTGCTCCACCGCCCAGCCCTGGCCATCAGGCAGATCTTCCGCCTTCAGCCCATCGAAGAACTGCAGCATGCGCGGCAGGCCCTGCTGGTGATCGATATACTGGATGGTGGGGTGATTGCCGGGTGGATCGGCCGGCACGTCGTTTTGCAGGGGAACGGAGATATCGATCAACTTGCGCGCCATGGTGTTTCCTCAGCTTAATGTTCTTTTGTAACGTCGCCAAAAGCAGACTATTGCCGCTCGACACGGTTCTTCAACGTACCGATCTTTTCGACTTCGAGCTCGATGGTATCGCCATGCTCGAGGTACCAGCCAAGCTCGAGCCCGCAGCCATTGCCGACGGTGCCGGATCCGATGAATTCGCCGGGCATCAGGGTCTCGTCCTGGCTGACATGGGCGATGATCTCTTCGAACGAGAATAGCATGCCTTCGGTCGCGCCCTGCGAGCGCCTCTCGCCGTTGACGCGCGCTTCCATCTTCAATTTGTAGGGATCGCCGATCTCGTCTGGCGTGACGATCCACGGCCCCATCACGTTGCCGCCGTCAAAGCTCTTGCCTTTCGCCGGGCCGAGGCGGCCCTCCATTTCGATGCGCTGGGCGTCGCGCGCGGAAAAATCGTTGAAGATGGTATAGCCGAAGATGTGGTCCCTGGCCTTGGCGGCGGAGATGTTGGCGCCTTTGTTCCTGGTGATGATGCCGAATTCGAGTTCGTAGTCCATCACCTGGCTGTAACGCGGCCATTTCACCGTGGTGTTGGTGCCGCGCACGCTGAAACGGTTGGTGATGTAGTAGATCGGTTGCTTGCGGTAGACCTCCGGCAGTTCGCCGAGCGGCTCGGCCTCGATCCGCGCCAGCTCCGCCATGTCGTTCCTGGCGCGCGCGGCGAGCTTGAGCTGCCCGCGCGGGGCCTGCAGGATGTGCAGCGGAAACGACATGCCGTCCCGCATCTGCCGCGGCTCTGGAACCGGCGCGAGTATCTCCGCCGTCCCGGTCTTTGCCGACAGCGTCTCGTCCCGGCCGTGCTTGTCGAACATCTTGGCCGCCTGTTCGAGCGCGCTCTCGCCGGCGTCGATCAACGCCAGCATCGATGCAAAGGCCGGATTGGCGCTTCCGCTCCGGTTAGCGGCGGCTGCGAGATCGAACAGAAGAGTATCGCCCGTATGCACGATTCCGATCTTTTCCTGTCCGCCGGATTTGAATGTCGCGAGTTTCACTGGATGACCCCTTGTTTTCTGCTGGAATATATGATCAAAAAAAATATCGATAAACAAGACAGAAAAATGTGTATTGGGGAGAACACCGTGAAAAAGGCTCTTGCCGCCTTGGCGGTCAGCGTGGCGCTGACCGGCACCGCTTTCGCGCAAGCCAAGATCCAGGTCGGCTGCACGGCGACCTCGGACTGCGCCTCTGCGATGGTCGCGATCGACGAAGGCATCTTCAAAAAGCACGGGCTCGAGGTCGAGATGACGCCGATCGGCATCAACTCGAATATCCCGGCGGCGATCCTGTCGAACTCGATTCAGATCGGCGGACCGACCTCGACCGTGTTCCTGCAGGCGGTCGACGGCGGCCTCGATCTCGTCGCCATCGCGGGAGCTACCGTGATGAGCCCGGTGTCGAACGGCAACATCACCGCCTTTGTGCGTAACGGCATCACCATCAAGGAACCGAAGGATTTCGTCGGCAAGAAAGTCGGCGCGCCCGGGCTGAACGCATTCCTGCACGTGCTGTTCGTGAAATGGCTGGTCGAGAAAGGCGTAGACCCCAAGAGCGTCAATTTCGTCGAGGTCACCTTCCCGACCATGACCGATATCATCAAATCCGGCGGCGTCGACGCCGTGCTGACCGCCGAACCGTTCGTGAGCAGCATGACCAACGCCGGCCTCGGCTCGGTCGGCGCACGCTACGCGGTCGAGCTGGCACGCACCGACCCCATCATCTTCTACGCCGCGTCGCGCGAATGGGCAGACAAGAACGCCGCGGCGATCAAGAAATTCCGTGACGCGATCGCCGAGTCCGCCGTCATCGTCAACAACGACCGCGAAAAGGCATCGACCTCGATCTCAAAATTCACCAAGCAGCCGATTGAGCTGGTCAAGGCGACGCCGCCGAACCGCTCCGAACCGGCGCTGAAGCCCGAGCAGCTCGCCTGGTGGATCGAGGTGATGTCGTCGCAGAAGATGCTGCAATCCAAGCTCGACACCTCGAAGCTGGTCCTCAAGTAAGGGATTGCCGATGCCGGCTTCCGAGCGCCAACCGAACCGACCGGTAACCGAGGCCGCCACGCTGAGCGAGCGGGCGGCCATGCTGGTCGAACAGGACATCCTGGCCGGTCTTCTGGCGCCGGGATCGCGGCTCGGCATCGTCGACCTCGTGCAGCGCTACGAGATCGGCGCCACGCCGCTGCGCGAGGGCCTGTCGCGGCTGATGTCGCGCGGGCTGATCGTGGGCACTGGGCAGCGCGGTTTTCGCGTCGCCGACATCAGCCGTGAGGACCTGCTCGACATCACCACGATGCGTACGGCGGTCGAGGTCGAGGCCATCCGGCTGGCCATCGTCCATGGCGACGACGCCTGGGAGGCCGGCATCGTCAGCGCGCTGCACCAGATGCGCCGCCATATCGAGCGGACCGGCGATCAATTTCGCGAAGGCGCGGAGGATTTCGACCGGCTGCACAAGGGCTTTCATACCGCGTTGTTGGCCGCCTGCGGCTCAAAACGCCTGCTCGCGTCCCACTCCGATCTCTACGACCAGGCCTACCGCTACCGCCGCGTGATGATGCGCTCGTTCGACAGCGGCAGGAAATTCGTGCGCGCGCATCAATTGCTGGCCGATCGGGTGATCGCGCGCGATATTCCCGGCTCGCAGGCGATGCTGACGGCGCATCTGCGCTCGACCCTGGACTTCGTCTATCCCTCAGGCAGCGAGAGCTGACATCATGGCAAGCGCCGCAAAACGCCTCGAAGCCGTCCCCGGCACGCCCGCGCCGCAAATCAGCTTTGACGCGGTCACGCTGCAGCTCGGCGGCAAGACCATCATCGAACGCCTCAGCCTCGGTGTGCAGCCTGGCGAATTCCTCTGCATCGTCGGCGCCTCCGGTTGCGGCAAGACCACGGCGCTGCGGCTGGCGGCAGGGCTCTACCAGCCGACCAGCGGCAAGGTGAATTTCGACGGCCAGCCGATGCGCGAGCCGCGCCGCGAGATCGCGATCGTGTTTCAGGATTACGGCAAGGCGCTGCTGCCGTGGCGCACCGCGGCCGGCAACGTTTCGCTGGCGCTGGAAGCGGGCGGCATGCCGTCGGCCGAACGCCCAGCCCGCATCGAGGAATTGCTGCGTACCGTCGGCCTGCCCGGCCACGCCGGCAAATATCCGTCAGAAATGTCCGGCGGCATGCAGCAGCGCCTGCAGATCGCCCGCTGCCTGGCGCAGGAGCCGAAGACGCTTCTGATGGACGAGCCGTTCGGCGCGCTGGATGCGATGACGCGGCAGGGACTGCAGGACGAGGTGCTGTCGCTGGTGGCGGCCAGCGGCGCCACCGTGATCTTCGTGACCCACGACCTCGATGAAGCGATCTATCTCGGCGACCGCGTCATCGGCCTGTTGCCGCATCCGGGGCGGATCGGCATCGAACTGCCGGTCAATTTGCCGCGCCCGCGCGATCAATTGTCGACCCGCGAGCATCCCGAATTCCTGCGGCTGCGGCGGCAATTGTTCGATTTCATCAAGGCGAGCGAGCATTGACCAGCAATTCCGCCAAGGCGCTGGTGCTGCCGCTCGCCGTGCTGGTGGCGTTCGAAGTGTGGGCGCGCGCGACCCATCTGCAAAGCGACAGCCTCGCGCCGCCGAGCGAAATCGTCACGGCGCTTGCCGGCGCCTTCGCCGATTTCTCGATCCTGGCGGCGACGCGCGATACGCTGTTCTCGGCGTTCACGGGCCTCGCCATCGGCACCCTTATTGGCCTGGCGTTCGGCATCGCCTTCGGAATTTCTGATACAATCAACCGCCTGATGGAAGTGACCGTCGAGGCGATCCGCCCGATCCCCTCGATCGCGCTGTTGCCGATCGCGCTGATCGCGCTCGGCTTCGGCTACCGCATGGAAATCGTGATCGTGGCGTTCGCCTGCGTCTGGCCGATTCTGATCCTCTCGCGCGCCGCCGTGCGCAGCATCGAGCCGCGGCTGATGGAGGTGTCGCGCGCGCTACGCTTACCGCCGGCGCAGCGGGTCTGGAAGATCATCATCCCGGCGGCGCTGCCGCGGATCTTCGTCGCCTTTCGGCTGTCGGCCGGCATCGCGCTGATCGTCGCCGTGACCGTTGAAATCGCGATCAATCCGCTCGGCCTCGGCGCCGGTATCATGCTGGCGCAGCAGGCGCTGCGCCCTGACCTGATGCTGGCCTATCTGGTCTGGATCGGCGCCATCGGCTACGCGCTGAATGTCCTGCTGGTCGTGGCCCAGCGCCGCCTGTTCGGCCGCGCCGCCCTGAGCGGAGACAGCCCATGAACCGCACAGCGATCATCTGGCGCGTGGCAAGCTTTGCGATAGCAGCCGGCTTCATCGCGCTCTGGCAACTGACCGCCAATTTGAAACTGGTCTCGCCGGTGTTCCTGCCGGGACCGGACCGCGCATGGGCCTCGCTGATGCGCGGATTTGCCTCGGGCGATCTCTGGAGCAAGCTCGCCGGCACGCTCGAGCATATGGCCTATGGCTGGCTCGCTGCTTCCATCGCCGGCATCGCCATCGGCGCGATCATCGGTTCGTCGCGCACGATGCGGACCTATGTCGCGCCCTCGCTGGAGTTTTTACGGCCGCTGCCGGTCTCGGCGATCATTCCGGTCGCGATCGCCATGCTCGGATTGACTCAGGCGATGGCGCTGTTCGTGATCGCCTTCGGCGCAATCTGGCCGATCATGCTGGCGACCATCCACGGTTTTGCGGCCGTCGAGCCTCGGCTCTACGAGGTGGCGCGGTCGCTGCAGATGTCGCGCCTCGCCGTGATCTTCAAGATTGCACTGCCTTCCGCCAGTCCCGACATTCTCTCCGGCATGCGGCTCAGCCTGACGGTGGCGCTGATCCTGTCGGTGGTCTGCGAAATTCTGGCCGGCCTCGACGGGCTCGGCCACTGGGTTCTGCTGTCGGCCCGCGCGTTCCGCTCCGCCGACCTGTTCGCCGGTGTCATCCTGCTCGGCGTGACCGGCTATGTGACGTCGGTGGCGATGTCGCTGGCGGAACACCGGCTGCTGGCGTGGCAGGCGGCGCAGCGCTGACGTGGCGCTTACGGCTGCGAAGCATTCTCCGACATGCCTTCCGGCATCCGTTCAAGCCAGGCGGAGTTCTTCCTTGTCCTGACCACGTCCCTGCGAACGCGCCCCATCCACCGCCAGGCAGCCTTGAGGCTGAAGGTAATGAGCACCTCATGGTGCCGCATCCCCTTGCCGCCCTTGACCAGCCCGAGATCGCGGATGACGCAGTACGTCCCGCTGCTCATGCGGGCGAACTTCGCACCTTGGAAATGATTGCGCACACGCGACAACAACATGCGTGCAGCATGCACCACGCGTCGATTCCGTCAACCTTGACGGCCGCCGAATCAACCGCACCGACGTGCGAAAGCCGTCAAAGCGTTGCGTTGTTGCCGCGCCCGCCGAGGCGATGCACCTGACCGGTTGGAACCCGCACGCGGCTCAACACTTCCCGACGATCGCTCAGCCGCGTGCTCGGTGGCTCGCGCTGCGCAAAGCATTCAAGAATCTGGATACGGATTTCCTCCGCGAGCGGACCCTCGACCCGGCGCATGCGATTCCAGAGCCGGATGATTTCTCGTTGCTTCTCGACATCCATTGGTCACCTCCGAAGAACGACCAAAGAGAACATAACAAGAACGACATGGCAAGCGTTAAAGTTGCAACTTCGCTAGAAGCAGATGCTGAGAATCTTCAATCGGCAGGCCTCAGCCGCGCGCGATTTGGGCTTCGCAGCGTTTGCCTGCTTTGATTCCTTCGGCAAACTCTTTGGCGAACCCTTCGGCTTCTTGGGACGCTCATAGTCGCCTGCGATCACCATGGCCCAGTACGTACGACCGGTTTTGCCGCTTTTGACGCTGGCAACACCGACGCGCGTGGCGCCGGGCAGCAGGAGGTTTTTTCGGTGCCCTGACGAATTGATCCACTGGTCGAGGGTCTTGGGAAAACCGTCATAGCCGTACGCAATGTTCTCTGCGGCTCGGCCGGCGCCTGCCGGACTGACACGCGAATTGAATCGGCCGAGGACATCGTGATCCAGTACGTCCTTTGCGGCCATCGCCTGGGCTTGATCGTGTGCAATCCGTGTGAGGGTTGCATCCAGGGTTACCCGCTTCTCCCCGTGCTTTAGCCGAAAGTCAGAAATCATCTGCGCGGGGTTGGCCGCGGCCGTCCGGCCCAGGACCGCAATGGCAAAACAAAGCGCCAGCCCCAGCAGCAGAGCCTGCCGCGCCAGAATGACTAACTTCCTACCCGTCACAAGTTTTCCCCTGCCCGTCCCAATTGGGATCGCTGGGACGGATTCAATCCGAAAAAGACGCAGCAAGTCATTGATTTTATTGGTCGGGGCAGCTGGATTCGAACCAACGACCTGCAGTACCCAAAACTGCCGCGCTACCAGGCTGCGCTATACCCCGATCTGTGTTGGGAAATCCGTCGATACACGCTTAAATCCCCGCCATCAAGGCGATCTGAAAGGTTCAGCGCTTGTTGAACAGCGGGTGTGCCACCCGGTCGCCCGGCTGAATGCCATATTTTTTCGCCGTGCCGGCGACCACTTCCAGCACGCCCTTGGCGAGCCCTCCGGAGGAGATGATCTTGGTGGAGAGCGGCTCGGTATTTTCGGCGATCCGCAGGATGCGGCCATCGGCGCGGATGAAGATCATGTCGAGCGAGATGTAGGTGTTCTTCATCCACATCGAGATCTGCTGCTCCGGCGAGAAATCGAACAGCATGCCTTTGCCGTCCGGCAGCTCCTTCCGGTACATCAGCCCCTGGGTCTTCTCCTCCTCCGTCGTCGCCATCTCGACCGAGAACACCTGCACGCCTGACTTGGTAGCGATCTCGAGCGGCTGGAAGCTCGCGGCCCTCGCAGGCGGATTGGCGCAGAGGATGACGAGCACGGCGGATGCCGCCAACGACGTCACCACGCGGCCGCCGATACGAAGCCGCGCAACCATCAAAGCAAAATTCATCAAAGCACTCACGCCGGATATTTGGGAATTGCCGGGGAACCCTAACCTGACGATTGCGGCAAATGCCAGAGGCCGCCGCGCGGGTGCGCGGCGTCCGGCTCACGTTTGCGTCAGCAGCGCAGCAGGGTTAGTGCGACGACAGCGCCGACGGGCCGGTCTCGGGATGGATCTCGGCCGCCATCATGCCCTTGGAGCCGGGCCCGAACCGCACCAGTACGTACTGGCCCGGCCGCAACTCGGTCATGCCGAAGCGGCGCAGCGTTTCCATGTGCACGAAAATGTCGGGCGTGCCCTCGCCGCAGGTCAGGAAACCGAAACCGCGCAGCCGGTTGAACCACTTGACCTGGGCCCGCTCCAGCCCGCTGGTCGGCGTGACGCTGACATGGGTGCGGGGTGGCAGCATCTGCGCCGGATGGATCGCGGTGGACTCATCCATCGAAACGATCCGGAACGCCTGATAGCCCTTGGCGCGCTGCACGCACTCGACCACCAGCCGCGCGCCTTCATAGGCGGTCTGATAGCCATCGCGCCTGAGCACGGTGACGTGCAGCAGCACGTCAGGCCAGCCATTGTCCGGAACGATGAAGCCGTAGCCCTTCGAAGCGTCGAACCATTTGATGACGCCGGATATTTCGACAAGGTTGGCTGCGGCATCGCCGAGCCCCGACAGCGCATCCACTGCCGGATCGCGCTGCGAGCCGGCTGCGTATTCATCTGGCCCAAGTCTGTTTTGCCCTGTCCCGCCTGACGGCGGCCCCCCGAGCTTCTTGGACCCAAATTCGTCCGACCCCATGACCCCGGACCTCACACATTCAAAAAGCGGTCCGCTGTCGCCGCGGCGGACCGGAACACGCGCCCTACCATGACCATCATGATAACGCAGCGCGAATCTCTCGAATCAAAAGATAACACTCCCGACTGCCGCGCATAGCTAAAAAAAACAAAATTGCGGGGGCTATGAACAGGCTTGCACAGCCGCGAATCAATTGGAGATCAATTGCCTACAAACGGTCCGAGCGCTTCCCCGATGTCGAAACGGATCACCAGATCGGCGACGTCATCCTGTTCCGTCGGCTCATTGTTGATGATGACGAGCTTGGCACCGCAGTTCTTGGCCATCAGCGGAAAACCTGCGGCAGGCCAAACGACTAGCGACGATCCGATCGCCAGGAACAGGTCGCATTGCTGGGCCAGTTCGGTGGCCCGGCGCATCGCGTCTTCCGGCATCGACTGTCCGAACGAGATCGTCGCAGTCTTCACCGGCTCCTCGCAGATGGTGCAGTCGGGCGCGCTGCCGGTTTCTTCGAAACGCACTTTTACCCAAGGAAGATCATAGGCATGTCCGCAGCCGATGCAGCGGGCATAGGTGGTGTTGCCATGGAGTTCGACGACGTCGCAAGCCTTGAAGCCTGACGCTTGATGCAAATTGTCGATGTTCTGGGTAATGATCGCAGGCGTCTTGCCGGCCCTGTAGAGCGAGGCCAGCGCGCGATGCCCGCGGCCGGGCTTCGCCGCTGCAAAGGTCTCTTCCATCGCAAAGCGCCGCCGCCAGGCCTCGGCCCGCGCGTCGGCGCTCGAGACGAATTCGTCGAACGCGATCGGGCGGTTACGGGTCCACAGGCCGCCCGGCGAGCGGAAATCCGGAATGCCGCATTCGGTGGAAATGCCGGCTCCGGTAAAGGGAACGATACACGCCGCTTCGGCGATCATATTGCCGAGCTGCTCGACGCCGCTGCGCAAATCCTTGGCGATCACCGCTGATGTTTCCGAATTGTGGGGCCGTGCCGATTATAGCACGGCCGTTCGGATTGCCAGATCGATGCGCCCTGCCCGGCCGCGCCGCACGGGCCTCGTCAAAGCCCCTTTATCAAGCGGCCTTATACCGACGCTGCTTCTTCACGCTGCTTTGATCATGCTGCCTTGATCACGCTGCCTTGGCGACCTGCTCCTTCGGCTCCCTGGCTTCTTCGGCCTTCTTCACCTTGGGCGCCGGCGCGCCTTCCATCTTCTTCACCGGCTTGCCGTATTGAGCCAGCTTTTCCAGTTCCGCTTAGAGCTCGGCGCGTCGCGCTGCGACTTTCTCGAACAGCTTGTCGGTAACGTTGTCGCGCAAGCCTGCGAGTTCTTCGATACCAAGTGAATCCAGATCGATCTTTGCCAATGGAACCTCCCGTTTCATCCTTTCGCTAACGGGAACCGGCGTGAGCGACAAGAATGCGCCACATCTTATCCACCGCCTTCACCTCGCAACGGCAGGCGATCATAACGCTGCAACCCCGCTTCCGCATTCACGCCCCATTCGCGCGCGCCAATGATGGCGGGACGCGAATCAAACAAGATAACGGATGGGCGATGACCGAGAAGGAAGAAAGACTCGCGCGCGACCGCGCCGAAATCGCAGCGCGCGTCGCGAACTTCAGGGAAACCCAGCAGAAGTTCGAACGCGAGCGCGAGGAATATTACGAAACAACTCTAGCCAATGCGCTGAACGGAACCAGCCGGCCCTCGTTCTGGCGTTGAGGCGGAACCGGTGCAGGGCCTTTGCATTGTCGCCGACCAAATATGTTGCGCGGAGCCGCAAGAGTATTTCGCCAAGAATTCTGCAACACCGGGAACGAAGCCGCGGCCTCAAAGTTTTCTTTCCAAGTGCAGCAACCTTGCGAGAGGTGAAAGCACGAAAGACCCCGCCTACATCTTCGAATGTGGGCGGGGTTTTTCGTTAACGAGCGGATGGACCTGCGACCGCGTGCGATCGCAAGCCAATGCGATCGGGCGGGTCTGATCGTCGGATTATGCGGGAACTACTACGGCCCTTGCGGAGTTATTATCGTTCGCGAAAGGTGTGTCATGCCCGCGTGGATGGAAATTCTGATCAACGTGATCGGCTATGCCGGCTTCATCGCCATCGCGACCTATCACCGATCACCGAACAACAAACTGCCGGACCGTTGAGCGCCAATCGTCCAGCATCAGTTTGCTTTGGTCAATCAGTTTGCTTTGATCAGTTTGCCTGGTCGGTTCGCTTTGGGCGGCTCACCCTCGGTGCGGACGAGCCGGGCGGCGTTGACTAGCGCCTGGCGGTGGTTTTCGCATCCGCCTCGGTAGCCACGGCAATGCGTGCCGACGCGAAGCGCAGCAGTCCAACACCGATCCCAACACCGATTCTGGCGTCGAGAAAGACTCCTTTTGTTCTCCTGGAACGAACAGGGGGTGCATTTTCCGCCGCGGTTGCCCCGTTAAGATACCGTTACCTCACAAGCTTCGTCCGCTCGCCGACCCGACCGATCCCGCGCGGCTGACCTGCCGATCGCCAGCGCCGATGCCGGCCGTCGAACCTTTTTGGCGCCATCCGTACTCATCTAAAAAGGTGCTGCCATGACCCAAGCTGACCACTATCGAGAGCAGTCCAACAGAGCTCGCCAACTCGCCGAAGCGGTCAAGGATCCGGAAGCCTCGAAGAAGCTGATCGAAATGGCTGAAGAGTTCCGCCTCTACGCCGAGCGGCTGGAAGAGACGCACCAGCTCTCTTCCTGAGAATCACGGGAGCGGAGACTTTAAGCCCCTGTTTACCTCTTCCCGCTAAAGAGCCCCGCCGTTAACCCAACCTCTTTACAAAACGTAAATGCGCGCCTGACAAGTTTTGGCCAGGAGGGTCATTCCCATGGTCATTTATCCCATACCGGTTGAAGTGACACAGGCCAGAATACAACTCGTCGTCGATCAGAACGCCAAGGCGCCGCCGACGACGATCAATCAGGATCTTCAGGCCGTCTACCACGCCAAGGCAGCCGCCGTAGAAGCGACACTTGAGAATTTGCAGTCCGAAGAACCGCCCCTGGTGGACGTCAAGGTCTGAGCGAAGTCGGAAGTCAATTCCAGCGCGCGCCGTCGGAACAAGACTGTGCGTCCGGTCACATCGACCGCGCCTGCACTGGCGCTATCGTCGAAGCATGATGCCGTTTCGCGAGGTCATGATCTGGATCGTTCAAGCCGTCCTGTTCGGCATCGGATCGGTATCGCCGGGCTGACGGCGCATCCGGCCGGCCCGCTCGCGGCCGCGGCCTTCGCGATCGACGAGCTGATCCCGACCGCGATCGTCTTTTTTGCCGTGGTGACGGTTCTCGGCTGGTTTGGAAACAGGTTCTGGCCCGACGACTGGATATACAATCCCCTGCTGTTAGCGTCGCGCTATCTCGGTATCGCTTCCGCCCGATAGATCCGTGTCCCCGAGGTCTCGACGATCCGGCCCTTGAGCGATCTTACAAACGCCTTCGATTCTTCGATGGCGAAATGCGTGCGCAACGCCGCCTCATCAGCCCATTGCTCGAAGAAGAACAGCCGCATCGGGTTCTGGCAGTCATGCACGTCATGCGAAATGCAGCCCGGCTCCTTGCGCCCGCCCTCGGAGGCGCCGGTCGTTGCGCGTCGAGGCGGGCAATTTCTTCGTTAGTGCATCAGGCGCGGCACGACAACCGACACCGCCAGCAATACGCCGAGGCTGCCCACCAAAGACAGTTTCATCCGGGCCGTCCTTGCGTCGGTAATCGGGAGCACGAAGAAGAAAATCATCGCGAGAATGAGCACGCCGTAAACCAGGTACATGACTGATCCCTCCGTTGGCATTCACGATGGACGAAGGGGCCAATCGCGTATGTGTGAGGGATCACTCTGGTGACGCACTGACGCGCCAAGCTTGAGCTACGGTTAAAGCCCTGCAACGATGAGGATGGCCAGGCTGGCCAACATCCAAAGCGCGCGCGCAAGCGGGGACAGGGGTGGTGTGCACCTCCTGCCCTACGCTGCTGGTCGACCAGCGCCGATACGCCGGCACGGTTGAATTCGTGAGCCGATTTCGAACGGGCATCAAACGCGAAAGGCCTCCGGCCGAAGCTGGAGGCCTTCACTGTCACGAGGGGTACGTCCGCCCTTCACGACACTATCGGAGCGCAGAAAGTGCGCTATGATTTTGTTTCGGCAGCCTCGCGGGCACGCCGTTCTGCCTTGAGCCGCTCAAAGTTCGCACGGAAAGCGTCGTCAGCTTTCTTACGCGCAATAAGCGCTTCCTCGGCGTCCTTGCGAGCCTGCTCTTTCTTTGCCTCACGTTCTTCCTTCGTGGGCGCCAGCTTCTCGCGGGTTTCGTAATCCATGTCGGTCAACGTTTTGTGACGTTAAAGGTTCCAGACCAACGCCTCTTTCACATCCGCCACCGGCGAAATCAGAAGCCCGGATTGCTCAGGGCTCTTCCTTGCTGCTATTTATTGCCCCCGAGCGCCCCAAACGCCTGAAAAACAACAAACCCTCTCAAGGAGTTCTCCAAAATGCGCTATCTCCACACCATGCTGCGCGTCCGCAATCTCGATACCGCGATGAAGTTTTACCGGGATGCGCTGGGGCTGAAGGAAGTACGCCGGGTCGACAACGACAAGGGCCGGTTCACGCTGGTGTTCCTGTGCGCGCCCGAGGACGAGGGCCTGTTCAAGGCCGCGCCGCAGAACCGCGGCGCGCCGCTGGTCGAGCTCACTTACAATTGGGACGAGGAGAAATACGGCGAGGACCGCTATTTCGGTCACCTCGCCTATGAGGTCGACGACATCTACGCGACCTGCGACCGCCTGATGAAGGCCGGCGTCACCATCAACCGGCCGCCGCGCGACGGCAATATGGCCTTCGTCCGCTCGCCGGATCTGCATTCGATCGAGCTGTTGCAGAAGGGCGAGCCGAAGCCGCCGGCGGAGCCGTGGACGTCGATGCCGAACACCGGCCATTGGTAGGCTTTGTACAACTTCTTCGTACACGTCCGTCATCCGAGCTACCGGCTCGTGACCAAGGCTGATGTGCCGTTTCCATCGGGCGCGCGTGAAAGCGAATGGCGGCTGACGCGCAGCCGCCATGCTGACGACGTCAACGCCGAGGTGCGCGAGGCGGTCGACCGCGACGGCTACTCGCTGTTTCGAATAGGATTGTCGCTCTCGGAAATTCCCACATCGTGAAACGTTCCCTCGCTTGCGTGCAATTTCGCGGCAGGAACGACACATGGCGAAAGCACGTTGTCTTCGCGATTGAGAAATCGAGGAGACGGCGCTGGGACGAGGAACATTGCTTTGGCTGTTGGGCGTGCCGATTCCGGTGATCATCCTTTTATGGCTGTTCTTCGGTCACTGACGACTGGCGCAACGACGCGTCAGGCCAAGATCGGGCCCCGCCGCACCGCGGCGGGGTCTGATTTTTTTGTAAGCCTGATTTTGCAACCGTGTCCTGCTGCAAACCGCGCGCTTTTTCGCTGATCTTCGGTTATGAACGGATCAACGGGAGCAACGGGAGCGACACGCATGGCCGACAACAACAAACAATAACTGACCATCTGGGGCCGGGCCAATTCGGTCAACGTTCAAAAAGTGCTGTGGTGCCTCGCCGAACTCGACCTCGGCTATGAGCGCATCGACGCCGGCATGCAGTTCGGCAAGAACAACGAGGCGCCGTATCTGGCGATGAACCCGAACGGCCGCGTGCCGACGCTGGTCGACGGTGACTACGTGCTGTGGGAATCCAATTCGGTGATGCGCTATCTCTGCATGGCCTATGGCGAAAATTCGTCGATCTACCCCGCGCAGCCGAAGGCGCGCGCCGGCGTCGACCGCTGGCTCGACTGGACGCTGTCGACGCTGCAGCCGGTCGACCGCCCGGTGTTCTGGGCGCTGGTGCGGACGCCGCCCGAGAAGCGCGACATGGCCGCGATCCAGAAGGATGCCGACGCCGAGGCCGTGGTGTGGCGCATCGTCGAGGCGCAATTGGCGACGCGGCGCTTCATCGAAGGTGATCAGTTCACCATCGCCGACATCGCGCTCGGCGCCTATGCGCGGCGCTGGTTCGGCGTCGAAGGCGTCACCAAGCCGAAACTGCAAAACCTCGAACGCTGGTTTGCGCAGTTCTCTGCCCGCCCCGGCTTCACGCGGTTCATTGCGCCGCCGATGACGTGAGCGCTTTCGAGCTCATCCTGTCAGCGCGAGCCGCTGGACACGCCGGCGCCGATGCTGACCGCGCCGCCGATTTTCATGCAGGTGTTGGTGCCTTCGACCTTGACGAAGCCCGCGCCGTACTCCGCGCATGCATTGGCTGAATTTGAGCGCTTCAGCGGAGGCAGCTTGCCCAACGTTGCGGCCTTGTCGGACTTCTGAAGACGGGGCTGCTCGGCGACCGCGGCAAGCGCCGGGAACACCACAGCCATCATAACCAGGAGAGATTTTCGCATCCCGCCTTTTATCGCCGCTCGCGGATCGATGCCAGTTTAGCGAACGAACTTGACGCCGACCGATTTGCCGCGGCGCCAGACCACTTCACAGCGGCGTCCGGTCCTGGCGTCGCGCGAGAACGCCAGCCGCAACTTCGCCGGCAGCGAGTTGGGATCGTCGATCGTGACCTTTGCTCCCGTTGTGGACAGATCCTGCACCACGCATTGGCGCGCAGCAAAACCACCCTCCAGCGTGATCCAGCCGGGCTGACTCAATGATTTGCGCGTCTCGCGCTTCTTGTTCGATAGCAAAGCCATGTCGGAAGTTCCCCCGACATAAATCCTACGACGTGCGCCTTTAAAATCCGTTGCATGGTCGGGCGTGCCTACGTGGAGTGTCGATCGAGGCGCAAACGGCCGCAAAAAACGCCTTTTCGAGCGGCTTGCCCACCCGGCCAAACGCCACTATACGTTCGCCCGTCGCCGCCTCCATGGAACATGGACGGCAGGCGGCCAACACGGCCAATCAAGCGCATAATCCCTTGATTTTCCGGTTGTTTTTGCTCCCTTCGTCTATCGGTTAGGACGCCACCCTTTCACGGTGGAGAGAGCGGTTCGATTCCGCTAGGGAGCGCCATAGCGCTGCAAACACTTCCAAAACCCAAGGCGATCGTTTTCACGGCTTAAGGGAATCATTTTCAGCGCCCAAGTTCCATTCCGCTGCGCTGTCCGGCGACGGACACCGGTGCGCAATGCGTTAAGAAGTTAAGAATAAGGGACAGGAAATGGATACGGCTGCTATTGCACTCACAACCTGCGTCGCACTTTACGCCGCACCCCGCCTGACGTTGCGGACCTATTTTCCACCAGATACCTGACCGCCCTCACCTGACCGGCATTGTAACGTGCGGGAAAGACGCTACGCACGTCCTCGACCGCACGATCTACGAGTGCCAAACCGCGGTCGGCGCTGCTCCTCCCCAACGTTCGAAACTGAATCTGACTTGCGCTCCCAACGGGGGCGTAGGCGCTCGCTTGGCGAGCCGGTAGGCGATATCCCGCAAAACGGCCGCATGGACCTCACCACGAGGAAACCTGACCGAACCTAGGCCAGGAAGACTGTGCACTTATTCTGAGTGCGTGTATTTAATGCATATTCGCAATCGCTCCGATTAAATGGGTGTGCGATGATTCCAGAGATTGCCGTAAGCACAAATACAGCCGGAACGAGTGCTACAGAGACGGGTGCGCGAGGGGAAAAGGGCAACTTATAATCGATTAAATAAATTTACTGGACGGTATAAAAGTAAGGTTAAATCGCTTTACCAAATTTTAATGAATGCATACATTCCAGAAAATCTGGCATATCGGGCCAGTCGTTAAATTTATTGCGAAATCCAGTGCTGGCAGGAGTACCGAATGATTAGATCACGCGGAATACTAGCAGCAGCGTTCATATCGATTGCCGCTCTCTCATCTGGCCCGGCTCGCGCTGATATCGTCATGATATCGGCGAGTTCGATCCAGGGGGATAATGTTCTATTCAACTCCGGCACTCAAATCGGCACGACCGTTTTTGGACATACGCAGTCGGGGACGATTGTCGAGTTTAGCGGTACTACGTTCGACGGCGGTACTACGATCACCGCGAACGGGGGGCAGGCTCGGATCGAAGGCACGGCGGACGCGCGCCTCACCAGCCTGAACTGGCATCTTCAAGGCGGCAACACCTTCAACGACCAAGAGTTCAACATAAACACCGTGCTGAATGGCGCGAACGGTGGCGGCGCAACGTCGGTCAGTTTCAGTGTTTATGACGACGCCTTGCAACTCTTCACGTTCAACAATCTGGCCCTAGTAAACGGCTCGAACTTCTTTGGCTTCCAGGGTATCAACGGAGAAAGCATTTCCTCCATCTTCATGACTTTCAATGGAGGGAACGGCGTTCAGGACGTGAGGCAGATAAGGCTTGACGAAGTCACTGCCGCCGTTCCCGAGCCGTCCACCTGGGCGATGATGATCCTCGGCTTCGTGGGCGTCGGCTTCCTGGCCTACCGCCGGCGAGGGCAAGGCCAAGCAGTACGTCTGGCTTGATGCGCGTAAACTAGAACGTCAAAAAGGGCCGCCACTCTTGGCGGCCCTTTTTGCGAAATTGCCACCGACCAAAGTTAATCGCAGCAGGGCGCGTGATGAAACAGAGGGATTGCAATTTCGAATCGATGCCGAGCTCTGGGACTTGATCGAAACTTGCGGCCAAGCTGGAGGCCGAAGCGACTTTGATTCAACTAAGACTGGATGAGATACGGCGGCGTGTCTTCGTTCAAACGGCACGTTGCAGTGATAAGCGCAAACATGCCGCCGTGGCAAAATTTCGTAACCCGCCCCGTTCCAGACATGGTCCGGTAGAGGAGCACAACCGCTTTGGGTCAGGAACGTGCTCGAGCAAGGCGGAACAATGGATAGCCTCCGGATCAAGGCGTTCGCGCAAATTGAGGAAACCCATCCTGCGTAACTTCGAGCTGCTGATGCACTTCGGCCTGCACGCTTGGAGCATCGTATTGGGAGCATCGTATGCATCGAGATCCCCGCGCGAAAGAATTGGCTAATCTGAAGGAAGCGCTCGCGAACTTCGAGCATCAGCTCGATGCATTCGAAGCCCGTGCCGGAAACGACGGCGCCCCAGGTTCATTGTCTGGCGTCGAACGACCCTCAAATTGCGTTTGCCAATGAGGTCGTTGCCGCGATGAAGAACCGCCTGGCCGAAGGTCGCGCCATGGCCGGCATGCCACCCAGCGAACTCCCCTAGCGCCGCCGACGCGATTTCCAACACGCAAGACATCTATGCCGCCCGCAGCCGCGCTCGACGAGCGGTAGAAGTGGCGGCCATCGCCCCACGGCGTTGGAGCCGCTTCCCTGCTCGCACCGCCCTTTTCCACTCGCACAACGCGAACTATTTCTTTCCCGATGCGACTGAGGATTGAATATCCTCCGCACGGGTCTGAATGCCCCTCACACGTTTTGCGGAAAACATGCGCAGCTACACGTTAAAGGAGAAAGCGAAGATAACTGCCGGCGCAGTAACGTCACTCGTCATCGTGGCATGGCTTGCCATCATCGCACTGGCGCTGCTGTCGGGAGGATAAAATAAGCGCGGCTGGCATCATCCCTGGAACTTTGTTCTACTCACGCGAACATTCGGAACTTTGTTCTGCTCCGGAGAACTACGGACCACCAGAGGTGCGCAAGCCATGACTGACAATCTCTCACGCGCCGACGGCACGCGCGTCCTTGCCGATCTACACGCGCTGCGCGCAATCGGCCCGTACAAGACCGGTGTTCACAAGCCGACTTTCTCGGAACCGCATCTGCGCTCGCTGGCGTGGCTGGTACAGCGGCTTCCCGAGGCCCACCTCACCGGCGAGATCGACGGCATCGGCAATGTCCTCGGCACCAGCACGAAATCCGGACCGAAGCTGCTGGCGGGGTCGCATCTCGAAAGCCAGAACCACGCGGGCTGGCTCGACGGGCCGCTCGGCGTCGTCTATGCGCTGGAAGCCGCCCGCGTCATCAATCGCGATCCGAATATAAGCGGCGCCGTCGAAGTTGCGTCGTGGTGCGATGAGGAAGGACATTTCGGACACTTCCTCGGCAGCCGGTCCTATGTCGGCGGCGTCACCGAAGCCGATATCGACGCGGCACGCGACCGCAACAGCGACAGGAGCATGCGTGACGCGCTGCGCGACGCTGGCCTCGCCGGCCGCGCCCGCGCAGGTTACGAACGCGGCCGGCACATCGGATATCTGGAAGCCCATATCGAACAGGGCGAGACGCTCGAAAGCAGCGGTCTCGGAATCGGAATCGTCACGTCCATCGTCGGGATCTGGCAATACCGCATCACCTTCACGGGCGAACAAAACCACGCCGGCACCACGCGGATGGCCATCCGCCGGGACGCAGGCCTCGCCCTCGCCAGGTTCTGCGTCGAGATCGACAATCGCTTTCCTGCGGCCTGCGGCCCGCGCACGGTGTGGACGACGGGCCGCATCACCCTCGATCCCGGCGCGCCCAGCATCATCCCGGGAGCTGCGGAAATGCTGTTCCAGATTCGCGACGACGATCCGGCTGTGATTGCGCGGCTGGAGGATCTCCTCCGCAGCATGGCCGCGGAGGTCGATAAGCAGGGCCGCTGCAGCGTCGCGGTGGAGCGCATTCGCACCGGTGCGCCCGCGGTGATGGATGGCTCGTTCCAGCAGGCCATCGAACAAGCCAGCGCAGCCTTTGCCGGCGGCAGGTCACTCCGCATGCCGAGCGGCGCCGGTCACGACGCCCAGATTCTCGCAACCGTCATGCCGGCAGGCATGCTGTTCGTGCCCTCGATCGGCGGCATCTCGCACCACTGGACCGAGAACACCGCCGACACCGACATCGTCACGGGGGCCGAGGTCTTTGTCGACGCGTGCCGGCGGCTGTTGTCGCGGTGAGACGGCGCGTAAGGGACGACATGGCTGCCGGCACCAAGCCGACCTATTCGATCAGGAACATTCCGCCGAGCGTGTGGGTGCTCGGTTTCGTCTCGATGCTGATGGACGTCTCGTCGGAGATGATCCACGCCCTGCTGCCGATCTACCTGGTGTCGGTGCTGGGCGCCTCGATGGTGACGGTCGGTGTCATCGAAGGCATCGCCGAGGCGACCGCCTCCATTACGAAAATATTCTCCGGCGCGCTCTCCGACTGGCTCGGCAAGCGCAAATGGCTCGCGGCCGCGGGCTATGGTCTCGCGGCGTTCACCAAGCCGGTCTTTCCGCTGGCGCCAACCATCGCCTGGCTGGTGGCGGCGCGCTTCGTCGACCGGATCGGCAAGGGCATTCGCGGCGCCCCTCGCGACGCGCTGGTGGCAGACCTCTCGCCGGCCGAGCTGCGCGGCGCGAGCTTTGGGCTGCGTCAGTCGCTCGACACGATCGGCGCCTTCACAGGGCCTCTGCTGGCCATTGCCCTGATGTGGTGGACATCAGACAACTTCAAGGCGGTGTTCTGGGTTGCCGTGATTCCCGCCTTTCTGGCGCTGGCGCTGATCGTTTTCGCCGTGCGTGAGCCGGACCGGCCGGCAGAGCTGCGCGCCGTGCGCAATCCGATCAGCCTGGCCGAGATCAAGAACCTCGGGGCGGCCTATTGGTGGGTGGTGGCGGTGGCGAGCGTGTTCACGCTGGCGCGCTTCAGCGAGGCGTTCCTCGTTCTGCGCGCCCAGAATGTCGGGCTGCCAATCACGCTCGTGCCCGTTGTGCTGGTGGCGATGAATGTCGTCTATGCCGTCGCGGCCTATCCCGCCGGCGTCATCTCGGATCGCATCAGCCGCACGGCCGTGCTGGCGGCCGGCATGGTGTTGCTGATTGCCGCTGACATCGCGTTGGCCCTGCTGCCGTCGATCGGCGGCGTTGCGCTGGGCGTCGTTCTCTGGGGCCTGCACATGGGGCTGACGCAAGGGTTACTGGCCGCGCTCGTGGCGGATACCGCGCCGGCCGAATTGCGCGGCACGGCCTACGGGTTCTTCAACCTGCTCGGCGGTCTGGCGATGCTCGCAGCCAGCATCATTGCAGGCAGCCTCTGGGATCTCGCGGGGCCGCAGGGGGCGTTCCTGGCCGGCGCCGGCTTCGCGCTGGTTGCGCTGGCGGGGTTGCTGATGGTGCACGGCAGGGTGGGCGGCAAGGCCGCCGCATAGCCCCGGAAGGCCCGGATTTTCAAATTGCTCTTTCAAATTGCTCTTGGCGACAACGAGTCGCGTTCGGCTTTCTTGCAAACAACTGAATTTGCGGCCATTTGAGCGCCTGACGAGGTAATGTTTCCGACATGCTGCTGCTTCAGGCCCTCCCCACATCGATCGGCGTTGCCGCCATTGCGCCGGCGTTGTTGGTGCTTTGGCTCGTCATTGCCGCCGACGAGCGCCCTGGCCCACCCACGCGGGTATGGCTCGCTTTCGTCCTCGGAGCCGCCAGCATCTCTTTGCTGGGAATTGCGCGCGCCCCGTTTGCCGCGATCCTCGCGGTGCCGGGAAACCCCTGGATGACGCAGGGCCTGCGTTCGATCTTCGGCGTCGCTGCGCCCGAAGAGATCGTGAAGGTCCTCGTGATCATTGCGGTATCGCTGCGGCGCCGCACGTTTGCCGATCCGATGGATACCGTGGTCTACGGCGCGGCCGCCGGCCTCGGCTTCGCGGCCTACGAAAACCTCGCTTATCTCGTGCAGCACGCCGACATGTGGCGATCGCTGGCCGCCTTGCGCAGCGTGCTGACGGTGCCGTTTCATGGCGCGCTCGGCATTATCGCCGGCGCCTATATCGCGATCGCGCGCGCAGGAACGGCGCTGGGCGCGCACCGCCATCATCGCGACTGGGCCAGGATTTCGAGTTGGTGTCTGGCGCTGTTCGCTCCCGTCGCGCTGCATGCGGCCTTCGATTTTCCGCTGCTGACGTTGCAGAAGCATCCCGATCTCGGTCACACCACGCGAATGCTGCTCGGGGCGGCCAGCCTGCTGATCGGATTCAGTTCGATCGGATTTGCCATCCGGTTGGTGCGGCGCGTCGGCCGCCACCATGCGCCGCGCACCGAGATCGCGCGTGAGCGGCTGAGCCAGTTGCGGCGAATGTGGGCGCTGCTGCTCGTGGGCAGCGGGGCCGGCTTCGCTGGGGCTGCTTTCGTGCTGACCTCGCTCCATCACTGGTTCGTCAATCCCGACCGCAACGCGTCGCTACTTCTCGTTCCGCTCGGCCTGACCTCCATTCTGATCGGCTTGGGATTGTTGCTGGCGACGTCGGCGGTCTATGTGTTCGGGCGCAACCGCATCAGGACGTCCTCGGAGGGATTTTCGTCCGCGCCCGAGCCAGGCTGAACGTCATCCTTTCGTCGTTGATCTCGCTCAAAAAGGCCGGCGAACAAATTTTACCCGCAGGCGGCACACGGGCTATATTGGATACTCGATCGGCGCGGCAGGCATCGGGAGTTTCCAATGACCCTTCCCCACGATATTCCGCCAGATATCGGCAAACTGCAGTCGGAAATGAACGCCGCGGTGAAGGCGCATTGGAAGGCCTTCCTGTTCGAGGGCATCGTGCTCGCTTTGCTCGGCCTCGCTGCGATGATCGTGCCGCCGCTGGCGAGCCTTGCCGTCACGATCTTCCTCGGCTGGATGTTTCTGATCAGCGGCATTGCCGGGCTGTTTGCCACCTACTGGGCGCGGCAGATGCCGGGCTTCTGGTGGTCGCTGTTTTCCGCGGCGCTGGCCGTCCTCGCCGGCGGAATCCTGCTGGCGAGGCCGGTGCAAGGCATCCTCACGCTCACCATCGTGGTCGGCGCCTATTTTCTGGCCGAAGGCGTCGTCACCATCATGTACGCACTGGAGCACCGCCGCGAATTGTCGGGGCGTTGGTCCTGGCTCATGTTGTCCGGGGTGATGGACCTGCTGATCGCGCTCATCATCGTGGCCGGGCTGCCGGGGTCCGCGGAATGGGCGATCGGGCTCCTCGTCGGGATCAATCTCGTGCTCGGCGGCGCGTCGCTGGTTGGCATGGCGCTCGCCGCGCGCAAATCCTGAACATCGCCGATTATGGGATGACAAGCCCTGCCGGGTGCGCTATAGAGCCCGCCATGATCAAGATCGCTGCCAGCAACTTTTGGTATTTTAGCTACGACAGCTCGCTGGCGGTGGGAGGATCGCGCTCAATCTGACGAATTGAAGCCAAGAAGTCCGAACAGCCGCCAGACCTGGCGGCTTTTTTATTGGCCGGCAGGTTTCCTGGCAAACAGGAGCCACAGCCGTGTTGAGCACCACCGACGACCTTCGAATTAGCGAACTGAAAGAGCTGAGTACGCCCCACGAGGTGATGCGCGAGATACCGCGCACCTTGACCGCGACGCGCGTGGTGATGGCGGCGCGCAACGCCATCCACGCCATCCTGAACGGGACCGACGACCGCTTGCTGGTCGTCGTCGGGCCCTGCTCGGTGCACGATCCCGTGGCAGCCGTCGAGTACGCCGAGCGGCTCACCGCCTTGCGCGAAAAGCTGGCCGACCGCCTCGAGATCGTGATGCGCGTCTATTTCGAGAAGCCGCGCACCACGGTCGGATGGAAAGGGCTGATCAACGATCCCAATCTCGACGGCTCTTTCGACATCAACAGGGGGCTCCGGCTTGCCCGCAACGTGCTGTCCGCCGTGAACAATCTCGGCTTGCCCGCCGGGACCGAATTCCTCGACATGACGACGCCGCAATACATTGCCGACCTGATGGCGTGGGCGGCGATCGGCGCGCGCACGACGGAGAGCCAGATTCATCGCGAGCTGGCTTCCGGGCTGTCGTGTCCGGTCGGCTTCAAGAACGGCACCGACGGCAATGTCCGCATCGCAGCCGATGCCGTGAAGTCGGCCTCGCATTCCCACCATTTCATGGCGGTGACCAAGGGCGGACGCTCGGCGATCGCGGCAACCACCGGCAACGAGGACTGCCATGTCATCCTGCGCGGCGGCCACCAGCCGAACTACGACCGGGAAAGCGTCGATGCCGCGTGCCTCGAACTCGCGCGCGCCGGCGTGGCGCCGCGGATCATGATCGATACCAGCCACGCCAATAGCAACAAGAAGCCGGAGAACCAGCCGCTGGTCGTGGCCGACATCGCGCAGCAGATCTCAAGCGGCGAGCAACGCATCACCGGCGTCATGATCGAGAGCAATCTCGTCGCCGGCCGCCAGGACGTGGCGCCGGGCAAGAAGCTCGCCTACGGGCAGAGCATCACCGACGGCTGCATCGACTGGGAGACGACGGTATCCGTCCTAAACGTGCTGGCCGATGCGGTGGCGCTGCGAAGGAATGCGCCATCGCGCAATTTCCGCGGGGAGCGTTCGGCCTAGCCAACCGGGCCGAAGGATGGCGAAGCAGGGCACGCAATCGGAGCGCGGCCTGCTCCCGTTTGACTTGACGCTGCAACCTCGATCCGGAGCGTAGCCGGCATAAACCCAGGTTACTTCTCCCGCCATTGGATGATTGCCCTGGCAAGCGCACACGCCGTACACGTGGCAAAACCGACCAGCCTGTGGCGTACTTCACACCAGGAAACAGCGCGTCAGAATATTGTCTCAACGGGGCTGCTGTCTCGAACGATGCTCTCATGAAACGATTTCCGAACAACCTGAGTGCAGACGACCTGCGTACCTACCGTCGGTGGACCGGCGGCTTATACCTATCCTATCTGGCCGCCATTATCGTCGCGGTTGCCCTCACTTTCGCGAACAGGCCCGCGAGCGAACTCAGGGCGTCGAACGAAATCCAGGTGGCGCGCTTGAAAGGCTCATCAGCATCTGTCGACGTTCCGGCAGCAGCCAAGCCTGTCGCCAAGCCGCAAGCCGCCGCGGGCCGACTACTCAAATAACATTCATTTTTTTGGAAATAGCGATGATTAAACCGATCATTCGATTGCTCTTGATTGCAGCCCTGCTCGCTCCAGGTTCGGCATTTGCCGACACCGAGCAAACCCGCGTTCAATTTTGTTGGGCGATGGGAAAATTCGACCATACCATCTACTTCGCCGAAGTTGAGAACCGCGAAGACCGGCAGGCAAGCTTCGATGATTTGCTCGAGATTTCAGGCATCGATCACCACGCAGTGAAATGCAGCACTTCCGATTCTGCAACGCATCGCTTGGCGCGCGCGAAATTATTGAAAGATTGGCGCGAGTCCGAGTTCGAAATCGTGAACACCACGTTCTTGTCGGATCTCGATTACTAGGGACTCAATAAGCCCGCAGCCACTGCATGCCGCAAGATAGCGGCGACCCGCCACGCGCAAGGCGAGCCTTAGAACAATGGCGCCCGCGTTTCTGCAATCCCTATGGTCTTGCTTGCATGCATGCTCGGCATGGCCAATGGCCCCATGCGGGCAACCACCTCGTTCGGCACCCCGTAGACCTTTATCACGTGGTCGATTTTGTTGAGACCGCAGGCCTCGCGCTGCACGACGAAGAGCCAAAGCGCATACCCCGCCTGTTCGACGAGACCATCGCGGATTTTTCGATCTGAATCGGCCGTCCGCGGGCATGCGGCAAGTGCCGTCAGGGCAACCTCAAGCCGGTGTCCAAGCCGTGCGAGCGCTGATGCCCTCTCCTCGGCGATCTCGTATTCGAGAGCCGCGTATCCGGAACGAAGCAGTTGCATGGCACACTCCGAAAAATGGCCTGCCAATTATCTTATTGTTCGGCAAGGAGCTGTTCAAGACAAAATGCTTTTGCACTCTCGGCGCGTGTATTTGCCAGCTCTGACGTGTCACCGCGTTGGGGTCAGAACACGTCGATCGTCGGAAAACGAGGCTCCCCTGTGATGCAGTCCCAAAGGTAAATTGCGAGGCCGACGTCGCCGGTCCAAAGCGAATACCGTCCGCGACCAACGGCTAGCCGGGTGCCGCGATACTGGACGATGGCCGTCATGGCGAATTGGCGTGCGCGGTCGAGCCAAATCGGGTCGTTTGTGCGGCGGTAGAGCTTGAGGAACGCGTAGCCATTCCCACCCGTGCCGTGGCAAAGGTTCGAGCCCTTGGTAAGCGGTCCGGCGGTCCAGGCGAAGCGACCGGCTTCTAAAAGAAGTGCGTCAAATTCAGGGGTAGCGAAGGGCGCATCCGCAAAGGTCGTCACCATGCCAGGCGCACCGTGACAGTGCTGACATAGCGTAGGCGGCTTCTCGCGCTTGCTCCTCGCGCCCCAATTTGCGCCAGCTTCAGACTGCCACGCATTCGCCGCGAGGGATCTCGGCACAAACTCAGCCACCTGCGCTTGCTGCGGCGGCGTCAGCCAATCCCACCTGCGCAATAGTGGGATGACATTGCCAGCGAAACCGTGAACGGGCCCGAGCCAACGGTCGTTGGCACCATAAAGATCTTGTGTCCAAAGTGGACCTTGCGGCGTGTCCTCCAGATCAGCCAACAGCCGGGCTGCCTGCATTTCGAACAGGCGGCGCCACCGAGGTTCATCTGTCATTTCGGCCATGTGGACCGCGGCCAGCATGGATCCGGGCATGCCCCACATAAGCTCCCGGATCGGCAGTCCAATATTTGCTTCTGCGCGCGTATAGACCAGATCAGCAAGGGTCGATGTGGGCGCAAGGCGCATGGCGACAAGTGCCGCACCCATGTCGCCGAAGAGCAACGAGCCATGCTTCGAATAACCGGTCGGAGAATTGCTTTCGAAAGCGGCGCTTGTCCGCTCCAGAAGTTTCGGGAGCACAGGGCGAAAGTCTTCAGCAGCACGGGTCGCACCGATGCGATGCAAATAGTCCAGCGCCCAGGTAACGCCGGCCGCTCCCATGTAGAAACTAGTATTCCCATCTCCCACCCCATCGTCACCAGGATGACCCGGCCAGAACCTGTCAGGATCGAAATTGGCGATGGCATCGGTCGCAATTTCTTCGATCGCAGCCCGGACAACCAACTCACTCCAGGCGTCCTGTGTAAGCGCACGATGACGACCGAGGACGATCATGCTTGAGGGCCTCCTGAGCACGATCCATCTTGTTTTTCAGACGGGGGAGTTAAGGATCGCACGATTAGACGCAACGTATCCAAAAGCACTGCGCCGCGATCGCTCGCAACATTCGAGCGG
Source organism: Bradyrhizobium sp. AZCC 2176 (assembly GCF_036924645.1). NCBI lineage: Bacteria > Pseudomonadati > Pseudomonadota > Alphaproteobacteria > Hyphomicrobiales > Nitrobacteraceae > Bradyrhizobium > Bradyrhizobium sp. AZCC 2176. The sequence continues at coordinate 6,050,154 of NZ_JAZHRX010000001.1, forward strand.
ACATGCGACCTCTCATGTGAGAGTACGCGCCCTAGCAGCCGCGGCAGATGCTCTTGATCTTGCGGTCGAGGGCGGCGTTTTCCTTGCTCAGCGGATCGTTCGGATCGCTCAGGTTCTTCTCATTGGGCACGTCGCTGGCGCGCGGCTGACGATGACCGACCGGGGCCTGCGGGATAGGCTTGTCCGAATTCTTCGAAACCGACGAGGAGCCTTGCGCGAACGCGTCCGCCCCGCCGATCAGAACCATCAGCGCCGTCAAGAGGATTGTTTTTCGCATTCTGGTTCTCCCGTCTTTCTGTTTCTTCCTATCGCACTGGCGCGTCGATCGTTGCGCAATTGCGGCGTCCCTGGGCGGCGCAGTCCTGCGCCTTTCGTACATCGGCCATGGTGCCGAGCAACCAGATTCCGGCCGCCACCAGCACCACGAAGAAGCCGAGCAGCACGGCGTTTTCGATTCCGCGATGGCCCTCGTCTTCCGGCGGCTCCCGTTTCTCCTCGCCGTCCCCCGCCATCACAGGTCACGGCTTTGGCGGATAGAGGTGAACGTCGCCGCAATAGTCGACGATACGATACTGCGCTTCCAAAGATAGTTCATATTCCCTGGAATTTGCATGCGACAAATAATTCGGGCCAATCGGCGCCTTTCCGTGGCCGCCGGGAATGTCGAGCACATATTCCGGCTGGCACAGGCCGGAGACGCGGCCTCGCAAACGGCGCATCAGTTCCTGGCCCTCTGCGATCGTGGTGCGCAGATGCGCGGTTCCCGGCGCAAGATCGCCATGATGCAGGTAATAGGGCTTGATCCGGTTTTCAACAAAGGCCCGCATCAGCGCTTCCAGAATAGCCGCATCGTCATTGACGCCGCGAAGCAGCACGGTCTGGCTCACCAAGGGAACACCGGCGTCGACCAACCGCGCGCAGGCCAAGCGCGCCTCGCCCGACAATTCGCGCGGATGATTGGCATGAACGGCGATCCAGGTCGTCGCGCCGCCAACCCGCAACGCCTTGATCATATCCTCGTCGATTCGCCCAGGCGCCGCCACGGGCACGCGGGTATGGATGCGAACGATCTCGACGTGATCGATGGCTGCGAGGTCTGTTATGACCTCGGCCAGCCGCCGTGGCGACAACATCAGCGGATCGCCGCCGGTCAGGATGACTTCCCAGATTTCACGGTGATCGCGAATATAGGCCAGCGCGTCTCGATAGGCGGCCTCCGACAGCGCCGTTGCCTTGCCCGGCCCGACCATCTCGCGGCGAAAGCAGAACCGGCAATACACCGCGCAGACATGCACCAGCTTGAACAGCACGCGGTCGGGATAGCGATGCACGATGCCGGGGACCGGCGAATGCGCGTCGTCGCCGATCGGATCGGCGTTTTCGCCCGGCGCGTTCACCAATTCCAATGCGCTCGGAATGAATTGCCGCGCGATCGGATCATCAGGGTTTTCAGTATCGATCAGGCCGGCGATATCAGGCGTCACGGCGATGGCATAGCGCGCGGCAACCCGCTCGAGGTCGGCGAGATCGGCAGGCTTCGCCAGCCCGCGCTCGACGAGATCGCCGGGCAGCCGCAGCGTTGCCAGTTTTGGATCTATCCTGTTCATATCTCTCCTGCCGGTGGCGTCCACACCACCTGATCGACCCGCAGCGCGCCGCTGGCCAGCATCACCAGCCGATCGAAACCGAGGGCTACGCCGCTCGATGGCGGCATCGCGGCAACCGCTGCGAGAAAATCCTCATCCAGCGGGTAGCGCTCGCCATAGCGCCGCTCCTTCTCGTCCATGTCAGCGGCGAAGCGGCGGCGCTGCTCGGCGGCATCGGTCAATTCGCCAAATCCATTGGCGAGTTCGACGCCGCAGGCATAGACCTCGAAACGTTCGACGACGCGTGGATCGGCCGCCTTCGCCCGCGCAAGAGCCGCCTCCGGCGCCGGATATTCGAACAAGACGGTCAAACGCCCCTGCCCCAGATTCGGTTCGACATGCTCGACCAGCACCTTGCTGAAAATGTCCGACCAGGTGTCGTCATCGGCGATCCGTACCCGTGCGCCCGCCGCGGCCGCAAGCGCCGCGCGATCGCCCTCGCCATTGTTGATCGTGGCCAAAAGATCGATTCCGGCAAAGCGCTCGAATGCCGCCGCCACCGTCAGCAGTTCCGGCTCGGCAAAGGGATCGGCCGTTCGGCCGCGAAACGAAAACCGGCCGATTCCGGTCGCCTGTGCAGCATGCGCGATCACGACGACGGTATCGGCCATCACAGCATCATAGCTTGCGTCGGCGCGGTACCACTCCAGCATCGTGAATTCGGGCAGATGAAGATCGCCGCGCTCGCGGTCGCGGAACACGCGCGCGAGCTCGAATATTTTGGCCTCACCCGCGGCGAGCAGCTTTTTGGCGGCGAATTCCGGCGACGTCCGCAAATAGCGCGTCGCGCGGATGCCATCGCCGCCTGTCAGCTCGGTGCGAGGGGCATGCAGATGCGTCTCGTTGCCCGGCGATAGCTGGAGGATGGCGGTCTCGACCTCCGTAAAACCCTGCTCGTCGAACCAGGCCCGCACCGCCCGGGTGATCGCACTTCGCGCCATCAGGAACGGCTTCCGGTCGGTGTGCCGCGCGGGCGACCACCATGGCGACGGCTGGTCGGTCCCATCCATCAGCAACGGTCCCCGCTGAGGCACGGAGCGCGTTCCGCAGCGCCTAAACCACCATTCAAGGAAGCGTCAAATGCCATTGAAACTGTTCGACTTTCTCTGTGATGCCCGCAGGCGGCAAAATTCCGTGCCTAATCCATATTGTCATGGCGAAACCCGTGCACCTTGTCCATTCGCTTAGAAAGCCAGGGTAACTCGCTGAGCTTTCGGGCTTCTGCGCCTTCCTTGAAAATTTGCGTGAGGCCATCGGTATCGGCAGCCGCCGTCAAATGGACCACCCGAGTCGGCCAATAGGCCCAGCGACATAACGCCGTTTCGGCCTCCGGCGGCCCCGCCGGAACGGTAGTAAAACGGCTGGCATCGACGGGCAAAATCAGTATGTTGCAGCCCGAAACCGCCTGATTGGCCCTGCGGACGCCCATGTCCGGATTGGCCGAAGGCCAGAAATTCAGGAAAACAGCTTTGAAAGTTATCGCCAGTTCTATCCGCAAGGGCAACATCATCGAGCAGGACGGCAGGCTCTATGTCGTGCTGTCCGCGGAAAACATCCATCCCGGCAAGGGAACTCCGGTCAGCCAGATCGAAATGCGCCGCATCGGCGACGGCGTGAAGGTGTCGGAACGCTACAAGACCACTGATCAGGTCGAGAAGGCGACCGTCGAGGACCGCAATTTCAACTACCTCTATGAGGATGCCGACGGCTTCCACTTCATGAACAACGAGACCTATGACCAGGTCCAGGTTTCGAAGGAGATCGTCGGGTCGTCCGCGCCCTATCTGCAGGAAAACATGACCGTCAAGCTGTCGATGCACGACATGAATCCGGTCGCGATCCAGTTGCCACAGCGCGCGACGCTGGAAGTCGTGGAAACCGAGCCGGTGACCAAGGGTCAGACCGCATCTTCCTCCTACAAACCTGCTATTCTCTCCAACGGCGTTCGCACCGCAGTCCCGCCGCACATCGGAACGGGAACGCGGATCGTGGTCATGACCGAGGACGGCTCCTACGTCGAGCGCGCAAAGGATTAGGATCGCGCACTGGAATTAAGGGGCACGCGCCGGGGGGCGATTGCATTGAATACGATGGCTGTCCGCTTGCTCAGGCGTTGGCTGGCAGCCCTTTGTTTGCTGCCGGGCGGGCTCACCGCAGCAGCCGCCGAGTTCCGGACGCCGTCGATCACGGCCGTCCGCGTCGAATGGCGGGCGGTTGTCGACCAGTTCCGCACCGAGATCGGCACCCGCCCGTCGATCGCTTCCCGATTTACGTTCGCAGGCCAGCGGCGTGTCCCGGCATGGGATCCGCGCTCTGCGCCCGCGCTGGTGCAACTGAACGCCATCAACGCGAGCCTGTTCACGGGGATCGGACGCAGCCCGGTGCCGGTGCTGTTGCCATTCGATACCGCAGGCTACCTCGAAGGTCAGGCCCACGGCACCCAGCTTCCGCTGTCGCGCTACCAGGCCGATTTCCGTCCCGCCGACCTGTTTCACGCAGGGCCAGCCGGCTACGACGCGGTGTTTTCGCTGCTGCCAGGCGCAGGCGCGGGTCTGCCGTCGCGTATCTTCGCCCGGCCGGTCGAAGTGCAGATCACCGGCTCGATCCTCGTCTACGACCTCGCCGATCCGCTTGGCGGCAAGGGCGAGCCGGTGAAGGCGCTGGCGGCGCAGTTCCCCGACATGCGGCGCTTCATCCGTGAAGGCTATGTGCGCTACGCCTTCACGCGCTTCGGCGTGCCCTATGTGGTGTCGATCCAGTGTCTCGACTCGGCGCCGCGGGCGCGGCGGCTGGCCTGCCGCGAAGCCTATCCGATCGCCGAGCGCTTCCTGAAAGCCTTGCGCATCGCGGGCGGACAACCGGCGCAGCCGCGCCACGACATTCCGTCCCAGATCGTCGAACGGCCGATCGCGGTTTCGCCCGCCTTCACCTATCGCCCGGGCGGGGACATCGTCGTCCGCAACGGCGCACGCAGGCGCAGCGGAAATGCCGACTTCGCCGCCTATTCACAAATCCGTTTTCCGCTCGAGAAAGCGCCTGCGCTCGTGCGTTCGCAATCCTTCGGCAAAGCAAGGTTCGAGGAGGGCCGCGGCGTCTATCCGTGGCGGGACAATTTTTGCGAAGCCCGCAGCTTCCAGGTCGGGCAATGCGCCGCCGGCTTCGGGCATCAGGGCCAGGACATCCGCCCCGCGCCCTGCCCGCCGAACAGCAGCAGCGAAAGCAGTTGCCATCCGAGGAAGCAGGCCGTCGTGGCCGTCCGCGACGGCATCCTGATCCGCTCGCTGAAGCAACAGGCGGCGACGCTGCAGATCAACACCCGCAACGAGCACATCCGCTTCCGCTACATGCACATGAACCCATCAGCGATGGATGCGGACGGCATTCTCAACGGTCGCCGGGTCGCCGAGGGCGAGAAGATCGGCGTGGTCTCCAACTATCTCGATTTCCCGAACGGCACCTCGTACCACCTTCACTTCGACGTACAGGTGTTCACGCGTGACGGCTGGATCTGGGTCAACCCCTACACCACCCTGATCGCGTCCTATGAACGGCTGATCCGCGGCCGCGGCCGCGAAATCGGCACCGATCCTCCGGCCGTCGCCGCTGTGGTGCATGCGTTGCCGGAGGCTATCCTTCGTCACATTGCCCGGGAAGGCAGCGAGAACTGATTAGCCTCGCACTGCGCTCCTGAAGGCAGCCGAAAGCGCGGCAAGCGCATCGCGCGGCCGGCCGTCCTTGACCCTTGTGTGAAGCAGAACCGGCAAGCGCGGCAAATCGGGAAGCCCGAGCCTGGGGCCGACGTCAACCGCGCCGAATGGCAGCATGCGCGGTGCCAGTGCAGCAACGCCGAGCCCGGCCATGACGGCCGCCGCGACCGCCGCAACGCCGCCGCCGACGAAGATTTCTGTCCAGGGCACGCCTGCGGCATCGAGAAGCTGCCCGGCCATTGCACGCACGCCGCAGGGCTCGGCCATCGTGGCAAGCGGCAGGGGCTCGCCCGCGCGATGCTGCCAGCCTGGGCTTGCGAACCAGCCGAATTTTTCTTCGGTCAGAATTTCCCCATCGCTCCGCCCGGCGTGCAGGCGGACAATTACCGTATCGAGTTCGCGCCGGTCGAAGCTTTGCAGCAGGTCGCCCGACGATCCGATCCTGATTTCGATCAACAATTGCGGGTCTTGCGCGTTCATGCGCGCGATCAGTGCAGGCAGCTCCGGCCCTGCAACATGGTCGCTGATGCCGATGGTGAGGCGCTGCCGGGCTCCGGCAAACAAAGCAAGCGCGCGATCGTGTACGTCAAGGATTTCACGGGCGTAGTCGAGGAAGGCTGCGCCTTGCGCCGAAAGCTGCACATGCCGCGGCGTCCGCTCGATGAGCCGGCAGCCGAACCTCTCTTCGAGCCGCTTCAGCTTCAAGCTAACCGCGGCCTGCGTCGTCCGCATGGCCTCAGCCGCGCGCGTGAAGCTGCCAAGTTCGGCGATGCGGATGAAAGCCTGGACGGCATCCAGGTCGAGGGGGCGTTCAATCATTTCCCTGCATTATAGCTGATATCAGTATCCATAGCATATCAAAATAGCCCGACGGTACCTAACGTTGGGCCAGCACAGAATGGAAAGGACCCGCGATGCCGCTGCTTCACATCTCACTGCGCACCGGAAAGCCGGAAGCCTATCGCCAGGCGATCTTCGACAGCCTTTACCGGGCGATGCGCGAAACACTGAACGTGCCCGAAGACGATCAGTTCATGACGATCACGGAGCATGACACCGCGAACTTCCGCTACGGTAATGCTTACGGCGTCGCCCGGAGTGCAGATGTCGTGTACATCCAGATCACCGTGTTCAACACCCGCACCGTGGAACAAAAAAAGGCGCTGTTCCGGCGCATCGCAGAGCTGCTCGGCGAAAATCCGGGCATCCGGCCGGAAGACGTTTTCGTGACCATTCTCGACGCCGCGAAAGAGAATTGGTCCGTCGGCCACGGCCTCGCGCAATTCGCTTGAGGCCGGGCCCGCGCCCCGACTCTCGTCCTTACGAAGCCGCCGCGCCCACAGCCTGCTTCCGCGCCGGCGGCGTCCAGCGAAACGCCGCACCGAATCTGTTCCAGACATTGATCGAGGCAACCGCGGAAGTGAGATAGGCGAGCTCCTTCTCGGAGAATTCGCGGCTCGCCTCCGCATAAACCTCGTCGCTGACGCCCTCGCCGAGCAAGGTCAGCGCCTCCGTCCAGGCCAGTGCCGCCCGCTCGCGCTGCGAGAACTGCGGTGCCTCGCGCCAGACCACCACGAGGTTGAGTTTGTCGGTGGGCACGCCGAGCTTCTCGCTCTCCAGGATGTGATACTGCACGCAGAAGGCGCAGCCGTTGATCTGCGAGGCGCGCAGCTTGATCAGCTCGAGCAACTGCTTGTCCATGCCAGCCTTGCCCGCGACCTGGCTGAGCGCCAGCACGGCCTCATAGGCGTCAGGTGTCAGCGCCATGAAGTCTCTGTATTCCTTGCGGGCGTGCGACATTCTTGCTGCCTTCCGTTGTCAGTACTCTGCTTGATTATAAGAGACCCCGCACCCCGTCCATGGCCAAGCGCTCCAGCAAAAATTGCCGCGGGTTCTCCCGAAAAAGCCGGTTCCCGCGGCGTCATGGCTTTTGGCGCTGGCCCGCCCCGCCGCTAGAATGCGGGCATGAAACAGCCTGATTCCAAGACTGCCCCGACCCGCCGCGCCGTGCTGCAAGGCGGCCTTGGCGCCGGCGTCCTGCTCGCGACGGGACTTCCGACATTTGCAGCGCCGGCCGGCTTCGATCAGTGGCGCGACAATTTTCGCGCGCGCGCACTCGCAAAAGGCATTTCGGACGCGACCTGGACGCGGGTGATGGGCCGCATCGAGCCCGACATGAGCGTGTTCCGGCAGATGCAGAAACAGCCGGAGTTTCACGAGCAGATCTGGCAATACATCAACCGCCGCGTCTCGGACTGGCGCATCATCAACGGCCGCGAAGCGTTGAAGAAGCACGAGGCGCTGTTCGCGCGGATCGAGCAGGATTTTGGTGTCGAGCGCGGCACGCTGCTGGCGCTGTGGGGCGTTGAATCGGCCTATGGCGATCCGCTGGTGCAGCAGAATCATATGCGCCCGATCTTTCCCGCGCTCGCAGCATTGGCCTGGAACGAGCCGCGCCGTCGCGCCTATTGGGAAACCGAGCTGATCAACGCGCTGAAAATCGTCGACCGCGGCTGGGGCACGCCGGAGGAAATGCGCGGCTCCTGGGCCGGCGCGATGGGCCATACGCAATGGATGCCCGAAGTCTGGCTCAATGTCGGCATGGACTACGACAAGGACGGCCGCGTCTCGCCGTTCGGCAAGCCCGACGACGCGCTCGGCTCCAGCGCGCGCTATCTGCTCAACCGCGGCAAGTATCACCGCGGCGAACACTGGGGCTATGAAGTCCGCAGCTCCGGAGGCTCTTCGAGCGGCAGCCGGACCTATGCGGCATGGACCAGCGCCGGCGTCACCCGCGCTGACGGCAAGCCGTTCCCGCAGCCGAATGCGTCGGCGCAGATGTGGGTGCCGGTCGCCGGCGGACCTTCGTTCCTGCTGGGCCCGAACTTCTATTCGGTAAAAAGCTACAATCCGTCGATGAACTACGCGCTGGCGATCTGCCATCTCGGCGACCGCATCTTGGGCGCGCCGCCCTTCATCCAGCCCTTCCCCGGCTCCGAACGCGCGCTGACGCTCGCCGAGGTGCAGGAGGTCCAGACGCGGCTGACAAAGGCCGGCTTCGACACCGGCGGCACTGACGGCCGCGTCGGCAACGACACGATGAAGGCGGTCAAGGATTATCAGACCAAGACGGGACTATTGCCGGCGGATGGCTATGGCGGCCTGAAGGTGTTGGCGCGGTTGAGGCAGGGTGGCTAGCTCGTCGCCTCTCCCGTCAAAGCTTGGTGGGCGAACAGCGGATAATCGCAATCGACGATGTTGGTCAGCAGACGCATTTCGCTGACGCTGAACCATTTCACCTCCGTATGTTCATCACAGATGTTGGTCGGCTCACCGCCTTTCCACTTTGTAACGGCATACACATAGTGTAGCGCGTCCCCATAAGTTTCTGGCTGCCGCTCCCGAACCATTGCGATTTGCTTGAATTCAGTTGGAGTTACGCCGACTTCTTCCTGAACCTCACGCACGAGGGCTTCATCAAGGCTCTCGCCGGCCTCAACGCGGCCGCCAATCGTATCCCAATGGCCGGGCCATACTTTCTTCCAGGGCGCCCGCAAGCCGAGAAGTACTTGGCCGTCTTCGCCGACGAACAGCGCTCCTACAGTCTGGACAATCTGGTCCTGCATTTTTCTAGACCCTGCGCGCTACCCCGCCCGCGTTCATGCCGCCATCGATGACGAGTTCCGTCCCGGTCACGTAGCGCGAGGCATCGGACGCAAGATACAACACGCCCTGAGCGATCTCGATGGCCTGCCCGGCGCGGCCGAGCGGCGTGGCAAGTTTCGCACGCTCCTCGGGATCGATCGGCGCGTTCTGCCCACTGCCCCCGGCTCCCGCCGGGATCTTGCTCCAGATCGGCGTATCGATGATGCCGGGATGCACCGAGTTGACGCGGATGCCGTCGCCAAACGTGGCGCATTCCATTGCGATCGACTTGGCGAACAGCCGGACACCGCCCTTGGTCGCGGAGTAACCGGAAAGACCGGCCGCGCCGCGCAGGCCCGCCAGCGACGACATCATGATGACGGAGCCGCCGCCGGTCTTGCGCATCGCCGGCAAGCAGTGTTTCACCGAGAGAAACACGCCGTCGAGATTGATCGCGGTCTGCCGGCGCCAGTCCGCCAGCGACATCTCGGTGATCGACGGCACCGAGATGCCGATGCCGGCGTTCGAGACCAGCACGTCGAGCCGGCCGTAGCGCTTCACGACATCGGCCACGACCTCGATCCAGCGTTCCTCGCTGGTGACGTCGTGATGCCAAAAGCTCGCCTCCTGGCCGGCCTTCTTGATCCGCGCAACCACCTCGGGACCTTTCAAATCATCTACGTCGGTGACGGCAACCGAGGCGCCTTCGCGCGCCAGCAATTCGGAAACCGCTTCTCCAATGCCGGATGCGCCGCCCGTCACCAGCGCGACCTTGCCCTCAACCTGCCCTGCCATTTCTGCTCCCGCTGTTTTGTTCTTGGTTGTCGAATTACCTGATCACCGCCGGCCCCGGGTCCGGCACCGCGACATCGACGACGCGCAACTGCACCCGCTCCGACCCCTGATAACGATCGACCGCGAGCGTAGCAGCCACATGCAGTGGCTGGCCGCGGTTCTGCGTCAGCGCGTGGCCGAGCTTCTGGCCGACCGATCGAAACGCGATGCCGTTGACGATGGCGCCGTCGCCCGCCTTGAAGCGCACGCGCAGATGCGCCTGCCCGACTTCATCGGCATAGACGAGCTGATGCGCCGGCAGCGCGATCACGGGCTCCGGATTGGCGGCCCCGAACGGCCCGGCGCGGTTTAGCATGTTGGCGAATTCCACCGTCACGCTGCGCGCGCTCACCGCGCCGTCGATGAACAGCTCGTTCTCGTGACGGGAATTGGCGACGTCTTCGGCCAGTGCGCTTTCCATGAAGGCGCGAAACTCCGCGAGCTTGTCTTTCCGCAGCGTCACGCCGGCGGCCATGGCGTGGCCGCCGCCCTTCATCAGCAGTTTTTCCTTCACCGCCTGCCGCACGGCTTTTCCGAGATCGACGCCCGAGATCGAGCGGCCCGAGCCGGTGCCGATGCCGCCCGGCTCCAGCGCAATGGCAAAGGCGGGGCGCGCAAATTTCTCCTTCAGCCGCGACGCCACCAGCCCGACGATGCCGGGATGCCAACCTTCGGACGCCGTGACGATGACCGCGCCCTTGTCTTCCAGCCCGAGCGACGCCAGCGCCTCCGCCTCGGCCTGCGCTTCCGCCGCCTGCTCGATGATGCGGCGCTCGCTGTTGAGCCGGTCGAGTTCGGCCGCGATTCGTGCCGCTTCCGAGATGTCGCCTTCCAGAAGCAGCCGCACGCCTAAATCGGCGCGCCCGATCCGGCCACCCGCATTGATGCGCGGCCCCAGCATGAAGCCGAGGTGCCAGGCTTCGGGCGGGCCGTTCAGCCGCGCCACATCCATCAGCGCGGTATGGCCGATATGGTCGCGGCGGCGCATCGCGATCAGGCCCTTGGCGACGAAGGCGCGGTTGAGCCCGGTCAGGGGCGCGACATCGGCGACGGTGCCGAGCGCCACATGGTGCAGCATGCCGAGCAAATCAGGCTCCGGCCGTTCGGCATTCCAGAAGCCGCGGCCGCGCAATTCCCGGTTCACCGCCACCAGCGTGATCAGCACGAGACCGACCGCGGCGAGATGGCCCAGCCCCGAAAGGTCGTCGGGCCGGTTCGGGTTCACCAGCGCATCGACCTCGGGCAACTCTTCCGCCGTCTGGTGGTGGTCGATGACGACGACCGACATGCCGAGCTTCCGTGCTTCCGCCAGCGGCTCGACGCTGGTGGTGCCGCAATCGACGGTCACCAGCAGCGTGGCGCCCTTCCCCGCCAGTGCACGCACCGCCTCGACGTTGGGCCCATAGCCCTCGAAGATGCGGTCGGGAATGTGGATCAGCGGATCGAGCCCGCAATGGCGCAAATGCCAGGCGAGCAGCGCCGCCGAGGTCGCACCGTCGACGTCGTAGTCGCCGAAGATCGCGACCTTCTCGCCGCGCGTGGCCGCGTCCGCGATGCGCTTGGCCGCCGTCTCCATCGCTGTCACGGTGTGGGGATCGGGCATCAATTTGCGGATGGTGGGATCGAGGAAATCCTCGACCTCGTCGATCCCGACCTCGCGGCCCGCCAGCACGCGCGCCAACATTTCCGGCAACTGGTAGCGCTGCGTGATCGCCAGCGCCCGCGCCGTCCCCCTGGCGTCGAGCCGATCGCGCCACAATTTGCCGGTCGCCGACCGCAACACGCCGAGAAACGCCGGCGGCAGTTCAACAGGCAGTGCGGATGCGGGAAGCGTCATGATTCCTTCGAGTGATAGGGAAAAAGCCGCCGGTCGGCAAACCGGGACCATGGCGTGGTGCGGGATTCCGCCGCGAATTGCCGCGGCCAAGCCGACACAATCCCGGCCGCGCCGGCTTTGAGTCTATGCCGATAAAAACGACTTGCACAAAGAAGATGCAACTTGTCCCCGCAATACTACCCGCGGGAGGCAGAAATTAAACCAATCGTTAGCCATGATCCCCGACAAAGGAGTCCAACACGCTTCCGTTGAGTCTCCGCCGATCCGCAGAAGACCGGCAACCGCACAAAGACTGAGGAATTCCCGCCAATGTCCGTCGCGCTTCGCTCTCAGACCGCAACGTTCGCCAAACAGTCGGCCAGTTCAGCGGGCACCGAGGATGAAGCCGACGTTTCCGCGCTGATCGCCAGATTGACCGCCGAGGTCAACCAGGTTGCCTGCGAGAAGACCAAGTCGATCCAGAAGATCACCAACCAGATGAAGATGCTGGCGCTGAACGCGCTGATCGAGAGCTCGCGCGCCGGCGCCCAGGGCGCGGGCTTTGCCGTGGTGGCACAGGAAGTCCGCAATGTCGGCCAGCAGGTCGAGACCATCGCGCGCGAGCTTGAAAGCCAGCTCACCAACCGGACCGGCAATCTGATGAACTCGATCGCGCAGATGGCCGACCGCTCGCGCGGCGAGCGCATGGTCGATCTGTCGCTGAACGCCATCGAGCTGATCGACCGCAACCTCTATGAGCGCACCTGCGACGTGCGCTGGTGGGCGACCGACTCCGCCGTCGTCGATTGCGCAGCGGCGCCGGAGGCCGCGGCCGTCGCGCACGCGTCGGAACGGATGGCCGTGATCCTCGGCGCCTACACCGTCTATCTCGATCTCTGGCTGTGCGATCTCGACGGCAATGTGCGAGCCAACGGCCGCGCCGATCGCTTTGGCGTCGTGGGCCAGAATGTGGCGTCGACAAAATGGTTTCGCGCCGCGCGCGCCTTGCGCTCCGGCGACGACTACGCCGTCGGCGACGTCGAATGCCAGCCTTTGCTCGGCAACGCCCAGGTCGTGACCTATTGCGCCAGCGTTCGCGCCGATGGCAAGGCGAACGGCAAACCGACCGGCGTGCTCGCGGTTCATTTCGACTGGGAGCCGCAGGCCCGCGCCATCGTGCAAGGCGTGCGCGTCGGCGCCGCCGACAAGGCCCGCGTGCTGCTGGTCGATTCGAATTTCCGGGTGATCGCGGCATCCGACGGCCAGGGCCTGCTCACCGAGCGCGTCTCGCTTCCACTGGAAGGCCGGCGCTCCGGCTTCCATCAGGACCGCTCCGGCGCGCTGGTCGCGTTCCATGCGACGCCGGGGTACGAGACGTATAGAGGTCTCGGCTGGTTCGGTGTGATTCAGAGCGGGGCGGGATAGGCTGCGGCGGCAATGCATCGTAGCGTCAAGGCACAATAAGACGCAAACATTTCCCTTGAAATCCTTCCTTCTCGCTCGGGAAACGCCTATCTTTCAACCATGACCAAACTGCTTGAACATGCGGTCGACAGCGTACGCGCTCTCCCCCCCGAGGTGCAGGACGAACTTGCGCGCCTGCTTTTACAGGTAGCCGGCGAAGAGCAACCCGTTATTCTGTTGACGTCCGAGGAACGCGCCGACCTCGCCGAAGCAGATGCCGAGATCGCGCGGGGTGAGTTCGCCACGGACGAACAGATGCGTTCGATCCTGGCAAAGCGCACTGTGTGAGGTTGCGCGTCACAAGGCGCGCGGCGATGCAGATCGAGAAGGCGCTTGACTATATCGAGGCGGAATCGCCCCAAGGGGCAAACCATGTTCGCGAGCGGATTCAAGCCCTTTTCCATTTGTTGGCTCAGCATCCACACGCCGGGCAAGCGACCGACCTTCCAGGCGTGCGCCGCCTCACTCTCAGCCCTTATCCCTATCTGATCTTTTACCGCGTCACCAATGGCGAGGTAATCGTTCAGCGCATGCGCCACACATCGCGTCGATCTCGCTCCGCGTCGGGCGCGCGATAACGTGCCGGCCCCGCAGTGCGTCGTGAAAAACGCTGGGCCGTGCCCGGAACTGAGCCGCCTCAGCACCCCAACCGATCAGCGATCCCACCAAAATCCTTGGCGACGATGTCCCAATCGCCCTTGGCCTCGAAATCATATTTCTGGTGCGGGCCATATTCGCTCGGACGCGCGACGAAGGCGGTCTTGAGGCCGAGCTTCTGTGCCGCTTTCAGATCGTTATTGTGGGCGGCGACCATCATCACCTGCTCCGGCGGCAGGCAAAGCAGTTTGGCGGCGCCGAGATAGGTTTCGGGATCGGGCTTGTAGTGCTCGAACAGTTCCGCCGACATGACGAGGTCCCACGGCAGGCCGGCGAACTTCGCCATGTTGGTCAAGAGCGCGACGTTGCCGTTGGAGAGCGGCGAGATGATGTATTTCTTCTTCAGCCGCGTCAGGCCGGGCACGCTGTCGGGCCACGGATGCAGGCGGTGCCAACCCATGGTGAGGTGGTGCAGATCGGCGTCGCTCAAGCCTTGAATCGAAAACTGCGCCACCAGTTTTTCCAGCGATTGCCGGTGCAACGTATCCAGGATCTGATAGCCGCGTTCGGGATGCTTGCGCACTTCGTCCATCGAGGCGGCATAGACCGCACGCCAGCCATCCACCAGGGCGGTCCAGTCAGCCTCGATGCCCGATGTCTCCGACCATTTGGTGAAATCGTTGATGAGGCTGGTGCGCCAGTCGACGACGGTGCCGAACACGTCGAACACCAGCGCCTTCACTGCGGAAATGTCGGACATGCGAGCCTCCCGTTGCCGTCATTCCGGGGCGCGAAGCGAACCCGGAATCTCGAGGTTCCGGGTTCGACGCTTCGCGCCGCCCCGGAACGACGAGGGACATCCCTCAATCCAGATGAAATTTATCCAACTGCCGGTGCTCGGCCTTGATGTAGCGCACCGTGCCGGTGACCGAGCGCATCACCACCGTTTCGGTCTCGATCACATCCTTGCGAAATTTGACGCCCGTCAGCAGCGAGCCCGTGGTGACGCCGGTTGCGGCAAACAGGCAGTCGCCCCGCACCATGTCCTCGATGCCGTAGATCATCTTCGGATCGGTCACGCCCATCTTGTGCGCGCGGTCGCGCTTCTCGTCGCTGTCGAGGATCAGCCGGCACTGCATCTGGCCGCCGATGCAGCGCAGCGCAGCTGCGGCCAGCACGCCCTCGGGCGCGCCGCCGGTGCCGATATACATGTCGACGCCGGTGTTATCAGGATCGGCGCAATGGATCACGCCGGCCACGTCACCGTCGGTGATCAGCCGCACCGCGGCGCCGGTCGAGCGGATGCCGGCGATGATATCGGCGTGGCGCGGGCGATCGAGCACCAGCACCGTGATCGCGGCGGGCTCGACGCCCTTGGCCTTGGCAAGCCGGCGGACATTGTCGGCGGGCGACGCGTCGAGCTCGACCACGCCCTTGGTGTAGCCCGGGCCGACCGCGAGCTTCTGCATGTAGACGTCGGGCGCATGCAACAGCGTGCCGCCATCGGCCATCGCCATGGTCGCGATCGCGCCCGGCATGTTCTTGGCGCAGAGCGTGGTGCCTTCCAGCGGGTCGACCGCGATGTCGACCTGGGGGCCTGCGTTCAGCCCGACCTTCTCGCCGATGAACAGCATCGGCGCCTCGTCGCGCTCGCCCTCGCCGATCACGACGGTGCCTTCGATCGGCAGCTTGTTCAGTTCGCGGCGCATCGCGTCGACCGCGGCCTGGTCGGCGGCCTTCTCCTGGCCGTGGCCACGCAGCCGCGCGGCCGAAACCGCCGCACGTTCCGTCACCCGCACGATTTCAAGCGTCAGAATGCGTTCAAGCAGCAATTGCGGCGGAACGGAAATATGGGTCGACATCGGCTTACTCCTTTAAACCTGCACGGGCCTCTCGGTCCGCAAATCAATCGTTTGGCGCGCGATCCGTTCGGATCCCGCGTCAGTTCTTTTCGATCCGTATCACCTGCGGCCGGCCGCTGATCACCTTGTCGCGCTGTACCGCTTCTAGCGCACGATACACCGCATCCTCTGATGTTGCGTAGGTAATCAGGATGACCGGAACCGGTGACGCTTTTTTTGTGGCGCCATTCAGGTCGACGCCCTCGGGATGGCGCTGCACGATCGATTCCAGCGAAATCTTCTGCTCGGCGAGGCGGGTGGCGATGGTGGCGGCGGTGCCGGCGAGATCGCGCGCCATCAGGCGGATGTAATAGCCGCCCTCGTGGCGCTCCATCGGTGCCTTGGTGGTGTCGCGCAGCCGCTCCACCGGGCGTCCGAAAGGTCTGGCGCGAATGCCGCGCGCCACATCGGCGATATCCGCAACGACGGCGGAAGCGGTGGCAGCACCTCCGGCGCCGGGTCCCACCAGCGTGATCGCGGGAATGCCTTCGCCGTCGATGGTCACCGCGTTGGTGACGCCCATTACCTGCGCGATCGAGGACGATTTCGGCACCATGGTCGGATGCACGCGCTGCTCAATGCCCTTTGCCGTGCGTACCGCGACACCAAGCAACTTGACGCGGTAGCCCAGTTCTTCGGCTGCACGCAGATCTTCCGGCGCGATCGAGGAAATGCCTTCGACATAAACCGCGCTCTGCGCCACCTTGGTGCCGAAGGCGAGGCTCGCCAGAATCGCAAGCTTCTGTGCAGTGTCATGGCCATCGACGTCAAAGGACGGATTGGCTTCGGCATAGCCCAGCCGCTGCGCGTCCTTCAGGCATTCGGCAAACGACAGGCCCTCCTGCTCCATCCGGGTCAGGATGTAATTGCAGGTGCCGTTGAGGATACCGTAGACGCGGTTGACCCCGGTGCCGGAAAGCCCCTCGCGAAGGGTCTTGATGACGGGAATGGCGGCGCCGACAGCGGCCTCGTAGTTGAGCGCGCCACCATGCTTCTCGGCAGCCTTCGCCAGCCGAATTCCGTGCTTGGCGATCAGCGCCTTGTTGGCGGTTACCACCGACTTGCCGGCCTTCAGCGCAGCCTCGATTGCCGACAGCGCCGGCTCGCCGGAGCCGCCCATCAGTTCGACGAAGCAATCGATGTTGGGATCAGAGGCCAGCGCCAGCGGGCTCTTGGCCCAGTCGACGCCGCGCAGGTCCAGCGAGCGCTTTTTCGCTTTCGAGCGCGCGGTGACGGCAACGACGCGCACGCCGCGCCCGCTGCGCTCGGACAGCATCCGCGACTGCTCTTCGATGAGGCGGACGACTTCGGCGCCAACAGTGCCGAGCCCCGCGATACCCACTTTCAGGGGTGCGACCATGAGTGAGAGAACCTGCAATAAAAGGAATTAGCGCCGGTTGGCGAGAGGAACCACGTTGTGCAACGTTTCAATGCCGCTTTCAAGGAAGCGGCGCACCCCGCGCGCGGCCTGGCGGATACGTTGCTCGTTTTCCACCATGGCGATGCGGACATAGCCTTCGCCATGCTCGCCGAAGGCGACGCCGGGCGAAACCACTACACCGGACTTCTCCACCATCAGGGTCGCGAACTGCATGCTACCGACGCTCTCGAAGGCCTTGGGCAGCGGCGCCCAGGCGAACATCGAGGCCTGCGGCGGCGGAATCTCCCAGCCCGCCCGGCCAAACGATTCGACCAGCGCGTCGCGCCGCTTACGGTAGGTGTCGCGCATTTCCTTGATGCAATCGTCCGGGCCGTTCAATGCTGCGGTAGCGGCCACCTGAATGGGCGTGAACGCGCCGTAGTCGAGGTAGGATTTCACCCGCGCCAGGGCTGCGATGATCCGCTCGTTGCCGACTGCAAAGCCCATGCGCCAGCCCGCCATCGAGAACGTTTTCGACATCGAGGTGAACTCGACGGTGACGTCCATCGCGCCGGGAACCTGCAGCACCGAGGGCGGCGGATTGTTGTCGTCGAAATAGACTTCGGCATAGGCCAGATCCGACAGAATGAAGATCTCGTGCTTCTTCGCGAACGCCACCAGATCCCTGTAGAAATCGAGGTCGGCGACATAGGCGGTCGGATTCGAGGGATAGCAGACGATCAGCGCAATCGGCTTCGGGATCGAATGGATGATCGCGCGTTCCACCGCTTCGAAAAATTGCGGCGTCGGTTCCGAAGGCACCGAGCGGATCACGCCGCCAGCCATCAGAAAGCCGAAGGCATGGATCGGATAGCTCGGATTGGGGCACAGCACGACGTCGCCGGGCGCGGTGATCGCCTGCGCCACATTGGCAAAGCCCTCCTTCGAGCCCAGCGTCGCCACGACCTGAGTGTCAGGATTGAGTTTTACGCCGAACCGCCGCCCGTAATAGGCGGCTTGCGCCTTGCGCAGGCCGTTGATGCCGCGCGAGGCCGAGTAGCGATCGGTCCGCGGTTTGCCCAGCGTCTCCTTTAGCTTCTCAAGCACATGCGGCGGCGTCGGCAGGTCCGGATTGCCCATGCCCATGTCGATGATGTCGGCGCCGGCGTTCCGCGCGGCCGCCTTGGCCTGGTTGACCTTTTCGAACACGTAAGGCGGCAGACGGCGGATGCGATAAAAATCTTCCATGGGACCCTTGCTCCGACAACCGGCAGGACAGAATCGGGGAACCTTCGCGGCTATCGAAACCGGAACCGGGCTTCGGTCAGAAGTCGCGCTCAATCAATGATTTAGAGCGAATTCAGGCGCGAGGTCCTTAAAGGCTCTGGACCCGCAATGCGGTTGAACTGGGTTCTTTTACCACGGGAGCCCGGCAGCGCCAGTTTTTATGGGTGTTTTCAGGCAAGGCCCGCGCCGGTCCAGGCCGACCGTTTCGCGCCAGAACAGCGCTTCAATACGACGGCCTTCTTACTTCTTGGCCGGCTTTGAAGGAGGGGTCGAGGCCGTCGCCTGACGGTCCCGGGCGGCCGTCAACTCTGACTGAATTTTAGCCAGTTCGGCCGGCTTCATCGCCTCCTCGTTGCGGTCCGGCGGCAGGTCATGCACCGGTAGATAGCCACCGGCTTCCTTCGGACGCTCGGGCGCGCCGGCCGGCACGCCAAGGCCCGGCATGTCCGCGATCTGGGTCGAGCAGCCGCCAAGCGCAAATGCCGACGCGAACAGCGCGGCAATCGACCACAGCCTTATCGTCCGCGTGACCGGCATCCGTTCCGAAAATCCCCAACTACCCAAGCGCAACGCGCGCAACCCGATCGCATCTATGCGGTGGTACGAGCTTTGCAACGCCAAGCCGTCCCGCGGCGTTGATTTCGCCCCAACCGTTCAAACCATTGTCGCCCGAAACGATTAAAGCCCAAACAGCAAATGTGACAGGTGCGGCTGCAATGTGTGCAATATGTCTGAACACGCAAACTTTATCGCAGTGCAACAGGGTTAACCCCAAACCCGCTGCCATCAATCCACGCGGTGACGAACGCGAAACGAAGCTATAGTGTCCTTGATATGAGCGACGTCAACACCGAAACCCAGGCTCCGAAGACCTTCAACGCCGAAGCCTTCGCCATGAACATCGCCAGGGCGATGGAGACGAGCGGCCAGGCGCTCGCGGCCTATCTCAAGCCGCGCGAGAATGGCGAACCGAAGGACAAGCCGCCCAGCGAAATCGGTGAAGTCATCAAGACGTTCACCAAGGTGGCGGAATACTGGCTGACGGATCAGCAACGCGCCGAAGACCTGCAGATCCGGATGGGCAAGGCCTATCTCGATCTCTGGGGCCAGGCGGCGCGCCGCATGGCCGGCGAAGCGGTCAAGCCCGCGATCGAGCCGTCGCCGCGCGACAAGCGTTTCAAGGATCCGGAGTGGAGATCGAACCAGTTTTTCGATTTCGTGCTGCAGCTCTATCTGCTCACCGCGCAATGGGCGCACGAACTGGTGAAGAACGCCGAAGGCGTCGACCCGCACACGCGCAAGAAGGCCGAGTTCTATGTGCAGCAGATCACCAACGCGATCGCGCCGTCGAATTTCGTTCTCACCAATCCCGAAGTGTTGCGCGAGACGCTGGCGTCCAGCGGCGACAACCTCGTGCGCGGCATGAGGATGCTGGCCGAGGACATCGAGGCCGGCCGCGGCACGCTGCGCATCCGCCAGTCCGACCCGTCGAATCTCGCTGTCGGCGTCAACATGGCGACGACGCCGGGCAAGGTGATCTTCCAGAACGAGCTGATGCAGCTTATCCAGTACACGCCGACCACGGAGACAGTGCTGCGCACCCCGCTCCTGATCGTGCCGCCCTGGATCAACAAGTTCTACATTCTCGATCTCAAGCCGGAAAAATCCTACGTCAAATGGTGCGTCGACCAGGGCATCACCGTGTTCGTGATCTCCTGGGTCAATCCGGACAAGGAGCTCGGCAAGAAAACCTTCGACGACTACATGAAGGAAGGCCCGCTCACCGCGATGGACGTCATCGAAAAGGTGACGGGCGAGATGAAGGTGCATACCGCAGGCTACTGCGTCGGCGGCACCCTGCTCGCCTCGACGCTGGCCTGGCTCGCCGAGAAGCGGCGCCAGCGCGTGACGTCTGCGACGTTCTTTGCGGCGCAGGTCGACTTCACCCATGCCGGCGATCTCTTGGTGTTCGTCGACGAGGACCAAATCTCGACGCTGGAGCGCGAGATGGAGGAAAGGGGCGTTCTCGAAGGCAGTAAGATGGCGATGGCCTTCAACATGCTGCGCTCCAACGATTTGATCTGGTCGTATGTCGTCAGCAACTATCTGAAGGGACAGGCGCCCTCCTCGTTCGACCTGCTGCACTGGAATTCCGACGCCACGCGGATGCCGGCGGCCAACCATTCCTATTACTTGCGCAACTGCTATCTGGAAAACCGGCTCTCCTCCGGCAGCATGGTGCTCGACAACACGCTGCTCGACCTGTCGAAGGTCAAGGTGCCCGTCTACAATCTGGCGACGCGCGAGGACCACATCGCGCCGGCGGACTCGGTGCTCTACGGTTCGCAGTTCTTCGGCGGCCCGGTCAAATATGTGCTGTCGGGGTCAGGCCACATCGCAGGCGTGGTCAACCCGCCGGCGGCGGGCAAGTACCAGTACTGGACCAACGACAACATCAGGGATGTCACGCTCGCCGACTGGATGAAGAACGCGACCGAACACAAGGGGTCGTGGTGGCCCGACTGGCTGCAATGGCTTGAAGGCCTCGACGCCGAGCGCGTCCCCGCGCGCGCCGTCGGCTCCGAGGAGATGCCGCCGATCGAGGACGCGCCCGGCAGCTACGTCAAGGTCCGCGCATAGCGCCGCCGCACGCGTTTCGCTATAATCAGCCGTCCCACGCCGGGATTCGAAATCGTTTGAGGGGAAACCAATGACGCGTGAATTGTTCTGGCTGACGCTGACCGTGATTTTGACCGGACTGATGTGGATCCCCTACATCATCAATCGCTGTCAGGTGCGCGGCCTCACAGGCGCCATGGCCAACCCCTCGCGCAACGACAAGCCGCATGCGGACTGGGCGACGCGGCTGATGTTCGCGCATGACAACGCGGTGGAGAATCTGATCATCTTCGCGCCGCTGGTCCTGATCCTCAACGCCGTCGACTATTCCGACAAATGGACTGTCTACGCCTGTGCGGTGTATTTCTGGGCCCGCGTCGCCCATCTGATCTTCTACACGCTCGGCCTGCCGATCTTCCGCACGCTGGCCTTCACCGTCGGCTTCCTGGCGCAGGCCGTGCTGGCGCTGGCGATCTTCAAGGTGGTGTGAGGCGACTAACCTCTCGGCAATCCATCTCCCTGCATCGTTATCCGGGGCGCCCAAGAGCGAACTACGGTGCGCAATTGCGCACCTGAGAATCTTGAGATTCCGGGCTGGGCTATAGCGAGCACCTGAGGCGAGAATGCGTATGGAATCCAACAAGGACTTTCTTGAATTCCACGGATTGCCAAAGGAAATCATCTTATCCCTCATCGATCGCGCTCGGTCGCTGGCGACAGCCTGGAACGATCGCGCCATGCCGCAGAGCTTGTCAGGCAAACGTGTTGCCCTCATTGCGGACGATAGCGGATGGAGAAATACGACTGCTTTTGATCTGGGCATACAGGCGATGGGTGGCCTCTGTGTCCAATCGCCAATCAAGTTCAACGTTCATGAAACTACGGCGGATCTAGCAAGGTACCTCGACAACTGGTTCGACATTTTGGTCATCCGCACCAAAGAGCTGTCGGTCTTGAAGGAACTCGCGTCAATTGCCAAAGCCGCGGTGGTAAATGCGAGAACGAGGTCCAATCACCCGTGCGAAACACTTGGCGATCTCGCCTACATCCAAAGCAAGAGAGGAACGCTTGAGGGAATGAAAGTCGTCGGCGTCGCTCCGGACGCGAACATACTCCGATCATGGGTAGAAGCTTCCATCTCGATGCCTATCCAGGTGAGACAGGTCTATCCGGAAAACTGGCACGTCAAAGACGCCTCACTATCGGGTCCAAACTTCGCTGCGTGTACCGACTTCGCAGAGCTGTTGGATGCGGATGTGATCGTTACCGACTCATGGCCAAGTGGGGCAAATGAAGAGCAGATGCTGGAATACCAGATCTCGACGTCTATTCTGGAGAAATGCCGTTCCGACGCCATTTTCCTACCCTGCCCGCCCGTTTCCAGGGGAAAGGAAGTCACCGCTGACGCAATGCGTCACCCAACTTGCCAGAGCGCCGCTGCAAAGGCTTATCTTCTGCACGCGCAAAACGCCCTGCTCGAATGGATCGTCACATAAGCCTTATCCGCCTGCGGTGATGTGGCGCGTAGATCAACGACGCTCGGCCGCCGCTGTGAGGGCAACCCAGCCGCTGCCGCATATTGGCAACGGCCGTTTCGCAACATGCTCGTCAGATCGCCGCGGTCGCTCCGATTGCCGGACGGCGGCGGCTGAGCCAAAGCAGGATCAAGAAGGCACCACACGAACATAGCATCGCGAGGCCAAGGAGCGCGTTGCTGCCAAAATGCGTCAGCAGGCCGACGAGAATCGGAGGCGAAGCTGCGGAGATGAGATTGAGCGGCAACGCAATGCGCGACGTCGCTTTGGCAAACTCCGCTTTGTCGTAGAACACCAGGGGTATCGTCGCACGCGCGACCGCGAAGGCGCCGCTGCCCAGGCCATACAGCAGAATGAATCCTGCGATCGTCCAATGCGATCCGCCGCTCATCATCAGAAGCAACATTGCCACAGGCAGCGCGAGGCCGGCCAACAAGCCCGTCGTGACCCCATCCCATCGTGCGCCGCCGAGAAAATCGAGAGCCCGGGCACTGACCTGAATCACGCCCAACATCGAGCCGAAGGCGACGGCCTCCGGCGGCGATAGGCCCTCGGTCTTCAGCAACTCTATCAGCACAGCGCTGAACCCAAAGGTAACGAAAGCATTCAACGCGATCGCCGATACGATCAGGTAGAACGTGCTTTTCCGCACGGTGGCGGACTCGCTCGCCGGCGGCGCTGCCGTGCCGGCTTCATCTGTCAGTTCGGTTCGACGCGGCAATCCGAACGCGTAGAGCGGAAGGCACACGAGTAGCAGCGTACCGGCATAGACCAGACAAGTCGCACGCCAGCCCGCCGCGTCCGAAAGAAACGCGGTGGTTGGCCAAAAAATACTGCTCGAAAGGCCGGTTACCAGCATGAGAGCACCGATCGCGCTCCGTGCGTTCCGGCCCGCAATCTCATTGAGCAGGATATAGGCCGCTGTGGTCAGCGTTGCGCTGCCGGCTGTACCGAGGATGACCCATGCCGTGCAATACAGCACGGGGCCGTGTGCAAGCGACAGCAGGACGAATCCCGGTGCGCCGATAACGGTCCCGGCGATCATCACCCGGCGGGCTCCAAATCGCGTGAATGCCTTTGCCAGAATGGGAGCCCACAGGCCCATGACCACGTAAAAGATCGAGCTGCCGGCGAATACCGCCGCGATGTCCATGTGAAGATCGGCGGCAACTCGCGCGCCGATGACGGCAAGAAGGCCGACCGTGCCCCATCCAATGACTTGCGCGATTGCAAGGGTAAGCAGGACACCGATGATATGTTTGCCGGAATCAGGAAACCGCATTCGTTCTCCGAACTAAAATGCAACCGCGATCCCAAGCATATTTTGCATGTCAGTTTGATGACGGCGCCACCCAGGCCCTGCGGGCGCGCTACCGATCTTCAAGATTTTCTGAGGCGTCCGTCCACCTCGAAAACGAAAAAACCCCGGGGGCTTGATCCCGGGGTTTCTTCATTCGCGCCTCTCAAACAGCGCTCAATACTTCGCAACGACCGGCGAATTGAAGTGATAGTTGATCCCGGTGCGGAAGACGTGCTCGGTCACGGATCGGGTGGTCGTCGCCGGGACAGCGCCGAAGACGAAGCTGTCCGACGTCGAGCCAAGGTCGACATAGAGATATTCGGTCTTGGTCGTCCAGTTCGGGCCCAGCAATCCCAGCAGGGTAAACGGCGTTTCGATGCCTGCACCCGCGGTCCAGCCCGTATTGGTGTGCGAGAACGATTGCGTCACCGGGCCGACAAAGGAGGTCGTGGCGATCTTGGTCTTGATGCTGCCGTAGGCGAGACCACCGGTCGCATAGAACAGGGTCGAGCCGACCGAATAGCCCAGCCGCCCGCGCACCGTGCCGAACCACGGCAGCGTGGCGTCGTAGGCCGCCGTCACCCCTCCCGGTATGCAGGAGAGGACGCACGTCTTGTCGTCTTGCTGGGTGCTGCCCTGAATATCGGCCTCCAGGCCGAATACCCAATTGGCCGCCTGCCAGTTGTAGCCCGCCTGGATGCCGCCATTGATGCCGTCGGGCGCCAGGTTGAACGTCTGGAAAACGCCGATCGCCGGCAGGTTCAAAGTGCTGCGGTCCCGCCCGGTGCCGGAACCGAAATTGCCGCCGAGATAGAACCCGGCCCAGTTGGCGGCAACGACCGGCGCATAACCCTTGCCACCGATCCGATAGTTCAGACCAACCCGGAAAATGTTCTCGCGAAGTTCGGTGTTGATCGGGGTCGCGGCACCGAGCGTGGCAATGTCGCTGTGGTTGCCGAGATTGAGGTAGAGATACTCAATCTTTCCGGTCCAGTTGCCGCCCAGCGCGGCTTCGACGCCGCTGCCAACCACCCATCCGCCCTGCGTGCGCTCGTTCGAGAATGTGTTTGTGAAGCCGCCGAATGCCGCGCTCGCATTGGTCTTGACGCTTCCGAATGTATAGCCGGCGGTCACATAGCTCAGCACCGGACCATTCGCGATGCCGATACGCCCGCGCGCGGTCCCGAACCAATCGAGCTTCTGGCTATAGTTTCTTGCGACGACGGCCTCGTTGAAGGTGGTGCGATCATCGCTCAGGCCAGCGCCCTGGATATCCGCCTCGACACCGAAGACGATCGGTCCGAGCGCCGAACCGGTCTGCCAATTGTAGCCGATCTGGCCGCCGCCGAAGCCGCCCTGCGGCGAGACGTAGAACGAATAGACCGATCCAACGCCGAGGACGTCGTGCTGAAAGCGATCGCGGCCGAGACCGACGCCGGCGTTGACGCCGATGTAAAAGCCGGTCCAGTCGTAGACGGCGGCCAATGCGGGGGCTTTGGTGTAAGGCCGGGCGATGAGGTCTGCGGCAAGCGTCGGGGCGGATCCCAGGCCAACGAGAGCGGTGGCCAGCAAGTACTTCTTCATCTTCATTTACGGCATTCCCAGTCCGGCATTCCCAGAACATCCGACACACGCGCTGTCGGTACTCGGAACGTGCTTACCGGATTCGTATCCTAAAGCTGTAGCTGGACGGCCACATCCTCCGGAGGATTTCTCGTGCGACGAACTGCGGCAATATGCGGGCAATATCGCAGACTTAGAAGCCGTTCTTCAGTCGCCTTTTCGAGCCACGACAAACAGCATCGTCGCCATCTTGTCGTCGAATCCGATGACTTCGCCGCTTTCGATCGACAACGAGTTCCAGTTCGCCGCCTCGGCATAAGTCGCGCGCAACCAGTCCGGCGACGGATAATTGTAGTAGCGATCGAGCGTGTCGCGGCCGTCGCCATCGCCTTCCTTGTAACTGGCGTAGAAGACGCCCGCAGGCTTCAGCGCGCGCCAGATCCGCGCAAGAACATCCGCAAGCTCTGTCCTCGGCACATGCAGCAGGCAGGCATTGGCCCACACGGCGTCATAGGCCTCGACCGCGTCGAGGTCATGAAACAGCAGCGTCTCGACCGTGCGGCCGAGATGCTTTGACGCGACATCAGCCATTTCCGGCGATCCGTCTGTCGCGCGCACCTCGAACCCGCGCGCCAGCATTTCCGCGGTGTCGCCGCCAGCGCCGCAGCCGAGTTCGAGAATGGACGCGCCCGGCGAAAGCTGTGCCAGAAACGCTATCAGCCGCGCCTGGCGCGAGGTGAATGTGCGCCTGGCGTAGGCCTCGGCGTTGCCGCGGTAGAACTGCAACGTCGCTTCGTCCACTGCGGCACCTCGTGTCAAGGGAACAGCGCGATCTGTTCCAGCCCTGCCGTCTCGGGAAGACCGAACATCAGGTTCATGTTCTGGATCGCCTGTCCAGCCGAACCCTTCACCAGATTGTCGAGCGTGGAAATGACGATCGCCCGGTTCTTGATGCGGTCGGCGACGACGCCGATCTGCACATAGTTGGAACCGCGCACGTTCTGGGTCTGCGGCAGCACGCCTTTCCTGGTCACATGCACGAAGGGTTCGTTGGCGTAAGCCTTCTCCAGTGCGGTCCGCAGATCGTCCGGCGTCGCGCCGTTGAGCTTGACGTAAGACGTGCAGAGTTCGCCGCGCGCCATCGGGATAAGATGCGGCGTGAAGTTGACCGTCACCGCCGAGCCGGCGGCGACGCCGATCTCCTGCTCGATCTCGGGCGCGTGCCGGTGGGTGCCGACCGAATAGGGCGACAGCCCCTCGCCCGCCTCGCTGAACAGCGTGTTCTGCTTCAGTCCGCGCCCGGCGCCGGTGACACCCGATTTTGCATCGATGACGATGTCGTCGATGTCGATCAGTTTTGCCTTCGCCAGCGGCACCAGCGCGAGCAGCGCCGCGGTGGGATAGCAGCCGGGACAAGCGACCAGCCGCGCCGCAGCGATCTTCTCGCGATAGAACTCGGTCAGGCCATAGACGGCTTCGCCTTGCAGTTCGAGCGCCCGGTGCTCGTGGCCGTACCATTGCGCATAGGTGTCCTTGTTACGCAGCCGGAAGTCGGCCGACATGTCGAGAACCTTGATCTTCGGGTTGGCCTTGAGGACGGCGGCGATGATCTCCTGCGTGGTGCCGTGCGGCAGCCCGCAGAACACCGCATCGAGGCCGGTCCAGTCGACCTTTTCCCATTCCACCAGTTTTGGCAGGTCCAGCATGAAGAAATGCGGAAACACGTCGCCCATCGACTTTCCGGCATGGGTATTGGCGGTCAGAGCCGTGATCTCGGCATTCGGATGCCGCGCCAACAGGCGTACCGCGTCGGCCCCGGTGTAACCTGAGGCGCCGAGAATGCCGATATTCTTCTTCGAGCCCATCACGCGTTCCTTTCCGGCGTCATTTGCAGGCGTCATCTATTTCTCGGCAACGCCCAGCATCAGCCGCATGTTCTGCACGGCGGCACCCGACGCGCCCTTGCCCAGATTGTCGAGCCGCGCGACCAGCACTGCCTGACGATGCTTGTCGCTGGCAAAGACGTAAAGCTCCAGTCTGTTGGTCTCGTTGAGCGCCTCCGGCTCGATCCGCCCGCCCTTGGCCGCCGCGTTCTCGATCGGCATCACCGCGACGTAGGTGCTGCCGGCGTAGCGCTTCGCCAGCGCGGCGTGCAAGTCGGCTCCGCTGGGTTTGCCCGTCAGCGTGTCGAGATGCAGCGGCACCGAGACCAGCATGCCCTGCCGGTAATTGCCGACCGACGGCACGAAGATCGGCCGCCGCGTCAGCTTTGAGTAAAGCTGCGTCTCCGGCAGATGCTTGTGCTCGAAGCCGAGGCCATACAATTCGAAGGACGGCGCGCTGCCATCCTCAAAACTCGCGATCATCGACTTGCCGCCGCCCGAATAGCCGCTGACCGCGTTGATGGTGACCGGATAGTCCGCAGGCATGAGACCCGCATCGACCAGCGGCCGCAGCAACGCAATCCCGCCGGTCGGATAGCAGCCGGGATTCGAAACCTTGCGCGCGCTCCGGATCTTGTCGGCCTGGTCCGGCGTGAGCTCGGGAAAGCCGTACGTCCAGTCGCTCGCCACTCGAAAAGCCGTCGACGCGTCGAGCACCTTGGGCGCCGAAGCGCCCATGCTGTCGATCAGGGCAACGGTTTCCTTGGCGGCATCGTCAGGCAGGCAGAGGATGACGAGATCGACCTCCTCCATCAGCGCGCGCTTGACGCCGGCATCCTTGCGCTTCTCCTCAGCGATGCTCTTCACGACGACGCCGTTCTGCAGCCGCAGGCGTTCCTGAATGCCGAGCCCCGTCGTTCCGGACGCGCCGTCAACGAACACGGCGGGCCTGGTCGCGGCGTCGGCGGTCTTGCTGCCGGTCTTGGGCTGCTGGCCATCGGTGAGGGTCATGGCTCGCTCCTCTCGAGCTGGTTGGTTTCGTCGGCAAAGGCCTGCGGCCGCGCCTCTTTCATCAAATGCGCAATCTGCTGCGCGCCGGCATCGGCCCGCGCGGCAAGCGACCCTGCAACCGCCGCATAGTCGGTCTCGGATTTGTGCTGGTTCAGCTTGAAGCTGCCCTCGACCTCTTCAACCGTCATCTCAAGGCCCACGATCGCTTTCTTCATCGCTTCCAGCCGCCCGGCTGTCATCTTCGACGACAGCCACGGCTTTTTCGGCAACAGCCGCGCTTCGAACTTGGCGCTGAGCGCCTCGATCTGCGCGGCGAGTTCGTCGTCGGACATCGCCCGCACCGGGCCCGTCAGATGTACCGCCTGATAGAGCCAGGTCGGCACCTGGTCTGGCGAGACGTACCAGTCCGGCGACACATAGGCATCCGCGCCAGTGACGGCCAGCAGCCACGACGTCGTCCCGTCCGCGAGCTTTACCAGCGGATTGTGACGTGCAACGTGAAAGGCCGCGCGCGGCGTGCCGTCATTGGCCGAAGTCAGATAGAACGGCAGCGACGAGGCGACCGGCTTGTTGCCGTCCCATGCGCAGGCCAGCCCAAATCCGCGCGCTTCCGCGAACGCCAGGCTCGCGGCGCGGTCGGACTTGAACGGTGGAGGCGTATACATCTCAAACTCCTGCTTGACGTAGGAGCCGCCAGTTCAGACCGCGTTTTCTGGAAAAGGAAGAAGCCGCGGGACCCGATCCGGCGGCAGGGGCGACGATCTCAAACGCAGACGTCCGCCCATACCGCTGACATGCGGCGGCGGCGAGCGATGGTCATGGTCGCGGCGATAGTCATGGGCGCGGCTATAAGGCCGCGCCCGCCACACGTCAAGTTATGACTGCCATTCCGGAAGTTATGGGAGGTCATTCCGGGGCGTGCGCAATGCGCGCGAACCCGGAATCTCGTGCTCGAAAACCTCTGGATTCCGGGTTCGCGCTGCGCGCGCCCTGGAATGACACTTGGGATCAGATCACCGGATTCCACGGCGCCGGGATCAGCCGGTAACCATTGCCGTCTTTCTCGACGAAGCCATTGGCCGGGAACGGATAGTGGAAGCCCTGGACCCGCATTTTGTCGGCGACCAGCATGTCGTAGACCCGGCGCCGGGTCTTTTCCGCCAGCGCTGGATCCTGGTCGAACATCAGGTGCCAGCCCGGATTGGCGACGAACAGCGCCGGCAGATTGGTGACGTCGGACTGGATGAACACCTTGTCTGAGCCCGAGGCGAGAACGTAGGAGGTGTGCCCCGGCGTGTGGCCGATGGTTTCCATCGCCGTCAGTCCGGGAGCGACTTCCTTGCCCCACTCATAGGGCGTCACCTTCTTTTTCAGCCCCGCCTCGAACACGCGGCGGGCGTTCTTGAACACGGTCTGCATCCGCCCTTCGGGCGCACGGCTCATCTCGCCGTCGTCCATGAAGTACTTCCACTCCGTCGCGGGAACGAGCACCTCGGCGTTGGGGAATGCGAGCGTGTTCTCGGCGGTCAGCAGGCCGTTGATGTGGTCGCCATGGAAGTGCGAGATCACGACGATGTCGACCGCCTTGGGATCGAAGCCGGCGGCGACCATGTTGGCGCCGAACTGGCCGACATTGCCCTTGCTCGATGCAAAGGCGGCGGCGCCGTTGCCGGTGTCGACCACCACCAGCTTGCCGCCGGTGTTGATGACCAGCGGCGCGAACTGGATCGACATCTTGTCCTTCGGCATGAAGGCCTTTTCGAGCGCCGCGTTGACTTCGTCCTTCTTGGCGTTGAGCACGAACGTGTCGGGCAGCGCGAAATTGTTGACGCCGTCGGAGATCGCCGTCACCTGGGCGTCGCCCACCTTGTAGCGATAAAAACTCGGCGCCTGCTTGTCCGCCGCCGGCGCGGCGGCCTTGGCGGGTGCTTGCGGCAGCAAGGGCGTAGCGGCGAGCGCAGCGGCTCCGGCGAGTGCGTGACGACGTGTTAATTCCATGTGATGTCCTCCCAGTGAAACGATGGATCTATCAGCGCTTCTGCGAACGCGCGACGACGGCTTCGCGACGGCAACGCGAAGATGCTCCGGTCTACGCATGTTGGGCTAACACCCCCGTCATCAGCTTATTCCGGCCAGCCCCTACGCCGCCCGCCATAGCCATTCGGCGAGCTTGCCCATCACATCGCCGACCAGCAGCAGGACGGCCGACCAGATCAGCGCCGAGACGAAATTGGCGATCTGGAACGGCCAGTAGGACATCTCGAAAATGCCGGCCGCGAGCGGCACTGAGGCCCGCAGCGGCCCGAAGAAGCGGCCGATGAAGATCGAGGGCACGCCCCATTTTTTCACGAACTCCTCGCCGCGCGGCAGGATCTCGGGATAGCGCGACAGCGGCCACATCTCGGCGACGTGCTCCTTGTAGCGGTAGCCGAACCAGTAGGAGACCCAGTCGCCGAGCGCAGCACCCAGCCCGCCGGCCAGCCAGACCGGCCAGAAGCTGATGCCGCTGACGCCGATCAGCGCGCCGATCGCGACCAGTGCGCCCCAGGCCGGCACCAGCAGCGAGATGAAGGCCAGCGATTCGCCGAACGCCAGCAACAGGACGATTGGGACGGCCCAGGCCTGATTGTCGCGCACGAAATCAGCCAGAGCACGCACATAATCATCCATTCCGAGCCCTTTCCGCCCCGATTCCTGTCTTTGAACCTTTCTACCGGTTCCGCCGGGAAGAACAGGTAAGCCGGCCGCTTCCGCGACATCAAGTCACAAAGGCGGACATGGATTGTGATCCACGGGCGGCTTGCCCCGGGGCCGGATGGCACCGCGCTGCATATCTCGCCAAGACCTGAGTCGAGAAACCCGCCACTTCGAATCATCCGCGAATGCAGTCAGCTCTGCGGCGCGACCGGTTGCAGGGGCAAACCGACACACGGTGCCGCGATCGCGGCAGTCAGCAATAGTCTGATGATCATGTACGCTCCCCCACCCGCCAAAACATTCGGGCAACCCTAACGCGAACGCAAGGGGAAGCCCTCGCTGGCATTGAGATACTGTTAACCCTCCGGTCCCGCCCGGCCGCGAGGCTTTCCAGCCCAGCCGTCACTTTTTGAGCCCATCCATGGCATAGTCAGCGTAACCGATTCGGCACGCCATGCTGCGTGCAACACACAAAGAGCCATGTCCAAGCCATTGAAATCAGCTACAAAAGCCAAATCCGCCAACGATCTTTTTGGAACGGAACCGAAGGGCCGCGTTGTGCCCAAGGCCGCGTCGCGGGCGGCCAGCGCCGAGGCCGGCTATACCGCGGCCGACATCGAAGTGCTGGAAGGACTGGAGCCGGTGCGCCGCCGCCCCGGCATGTATATCGGCGGCACCGACGAAAAGGCGCTGCATCATCTGTTCGCCGAAGTCATCGACAACGCCATGGACGAGGCGCTGGCCGGGCACGCCTCGTTCATCGAGGTGGAACTGAGCGCCGACGGATTTTTGACCGTGACCGACAACGGCCGCGGCATCCCGGTCGATCCGCATCCGAAATTTCCGAAGAAGTCCGCGCTCGAAGTCATCATGTGCACGCTGCATTCCGGCGGCAAGTTCGACTCCAAGGTCTATGAGACCTCGGGCGGCCTGCACGGCGTCGGCGTCTCCGTGGTCAACGCCCTCTCCTCGCGGCTCGAGGTCGAGGTCGCGCGCAGCCAAAAACTCTACCGGATGAGCTTTGAGCGCGGCCACCCCAAGGGCAAGCTGGAGGATCTCGGCAAGATCAACAACCGCCGCGGCACCCGCATCCGCTTCAAGCCGGACACCGACATCTTCGGCGCCAAGGCAAGCTTCAAGCCGCAGCGCCTGTTCAAGATGACGCGCTCGAAAGCCTACCTGTTCGGCGGCGTCGAGATCCGCTGGCGCTGCGATCCCGCGCTGTTGAAGGGCATCGAGGACGTGCCCGCCGAGGATAGTTTCCACTTCCCCGGCGGCCTGAAGGATTATCTCGGTGCCGCCATCCACGCCGACACGCTGGTGCATCCGGATATCTTCTCCGGTAAATCGGGACGCAACGGCGCCCATGGCGCCTGCGAATGGGCGGTGGCGTGGACCGCGGATGCCGACGGCTTCCTCTCCTCCTATTGCAACACGGTGCCGACGCCCGACGGCGGCACCCATGAATCCGGCATGCGCAGCGCGATGCTGCGCGGCCTGAAGGATCACGCCGAGCGCATCGGCCAGGGCAAGCGCGCTGCACCCGTCACCTCGGAAGACGTCATGGTCGGCGCCGCCGTCATGCTCTCGGTGTTCGTGCGTGAGCCGGAATTCCAGGGCCAGACCAAGGATCGGCTCGCCACCGCCGAAGCCCAGAAGATCGTCGAACAGGCGATCAAGGACCCGTTCGATCATTGGCTGTCGGGTAATCCGCTGCAGGCCAACAAGCTGCTGGATTTCGTCATCGAGCGCGCCGACGAGCGGCTGCGCCGCCGCGCCGAAAAGGAGACCTCGCGCAAGACCGCGGTGAAGAAGCTGCGCCTGCCCGGCAAGCTCGCCGACTGCACCAACACCGCAACCGAAGGCTCCGAGCTCTTCATCGTCGAGGGCGACTCGGCCGGCGGCAGCGCCAAGCAGGCGCGCGACCGCAAGACCCAGGCCGTGCTGCCCCTGCGCGGAAAAATCCTCAACGTCGCCTCCGCCGGCAAGGACAAGCTGACCGCGAATGCACAGCTCGCCGACCTGATGCAGGCGATCGGCTGCGGGACGCTGGCGCATTATCGCGAAGAGGATCTGCGCTATTCGCGCATCATCATCATGACCGACGCCGACGTCGACGGCGCGCATATCGCATCATTGCTGATCACGTTCTTCTACCGCCAGACCCCGCGCCTGATCGACGAAGGGCATCTCTATCTCGCAGTGCCGCCGCTCTACAAACTGACCCACGGCAGCAAGTCGGTCTATGCACGCAACGATGCACACAAGGATGTGCTCTTGAAGAGCGAGTTCAACGCCAACGCCAAGGTCGAGGTCAACCGCTTCAAAGGCCTTGGCGAAATGATGCCGGCGCAGCTCAAGGAGACCACCATGGACCCCGCCAAGCGCACGCTGCTCCGCGTGGTGCTTTTGGCCGACGATCGCGACGGTACCGCCGATTCGGTCGAGCGGCTGATGGGAACCAAGGCCGAAGCCAGATTCGCCTTCATCTCCGACAAGGCGGAATTCGCCAGCGACGACCTGCTGGACGTGTGATTTTACCGGTAGTGACGAATTTCGGGCGATTTCCGGCCCTCTGGGCCGGTTAACGCCGGAATCTGCCCGTTTTTGAGGCTTTTCTCCGTACTTCGTTTTCGGACTGGTGTGTTCCCCCCGCAACAGCTTTTTGGGCGGAACTGCGTATAGTCACGACACTGGGTTTTGGGAATCGGGTGCTCGCGCATCGTTAGAGCGATCAGATTTGACGCTTCTGGACTGAGGGATTGAAAATGAAAAAGGTACTGCTCGCTCTGACCGCGCTGGCGGCATTCACCGGATCGGCCTCGGCCGCCGACCTCGGCGCCCGTCCTTACACCAAGGCGCCTGCGCCGGTCGCTGCGGCCTACAACTGGACCGGCTTCTACATCTTCGGCGGTGGCGGCGGCGGATTGTGGAATGCCGACAGCAACGTGCAGACCTTCCCCGGAGCCGTTGCCATCACCCGAGATCAGCGTCTGGGTGGCAGCGGCTGGTTCGGTACGGTTGGTATCGGCTACGACTGGCAATTCGGTGGCCGGTGGGTGGCTGGTATCTTCGGTGACGGACAATTCGGAGACATCCGTGGCTCGCTGAGCGATCCGGACTTCGATATCGAAGGCCGCGAGAAGCTCAAGACCAGCTACGCTGCTGGCGTGAGAGTTGGTTACTTGGTTGCTCCGAACGTGTTGTCCTACGTGAACGGCGGTTACTCGGGCTCGGAGTGGTCGGGCACGAATATGTCGACGATGGCTGCGGGCGGCGGTCCGACTGTTGCCACCACGGGCTCCTTCCAACGTAATGGCTGGTTCATTGGCGGCGGCGTCGAAAACAATCTCGACATCTTTGGTATCTCCGCACCTGGCTGGTTCATGAAGACCGAATATCGGTCGGCGTTTTATGACCGGATCTCTCTTCCGGAGACGGCTACCGCGACCGGTCTTCCGACCGGTAACGCCGTCACCTTCAAGCCCTGGACACAGACCATCAGCACCTCGCTGGTCTACCGCTTCAACTGGGGCGGCGCTCCGATCCAGGCCAAGTACTGATCTCTGCTGACTAGCAGCCTAAAAGCCCCGGCATCGTCCGGGGCTTTTTTGTTGTCTGGATCTGGTTTCACTCCTCTCGACTCTCCCCTTCGGCGCGACTCTGGCCTTGCGGCACTGACCGGCATTGTATTGGATCGCAAGGCATGGCCGCCGCTGGCAATCGTCCAGTGGACCAGCTCTCGGGGAGCCAACGGCCGCAAGCGGCGACGGGAGGACATCCATGGCCAGATCGCTTTCGATCATCGGCTTTCTGGCGCTTGCCATCGGCCTGTTGTGGATCGGTCAGGGCATCGGCGTCATCCGCTGGCCGCCATCGAGCTTCATGATCAATCAACTGCAATGGGCGGGATATGGCGCCGTGCTCGGCGCCGTCGGCCTGATCCTGATCTGGCAGGGCAACCGCTAAATGGTACTGGGACGGTCGCAGATGAGAATCGTCATGCCCGGCCTTGTGCCGGGCATCCACGTCTTCCCTTCTGCTCACCGTTAAGACGTGGATGGCCGGGACCAGCCCGGCCATGACGCGGAGGGAGGAAATCAATGAACACAAAGCTATTCGATCTCTCAGGCAAGGTCGCCATCGTCACCGGCGGCAATGGCGGCATCGGGCTCGGCATGGCCCGGGGCCTCGCACAGGCCGGCGCGGCGGTTGCCATCATTGGCCGCAACGAGGCCAAATCAGCCGCCGCGGTCGCAGAGTTGGCGCAAGGCGGCGCCAGGGCGATTGCGGTCGCGGCTGACGTCACCGACAAGGCCGCTGTCGCCGCCATGGCTGACCGCGTCGCCGGCGAGCTCGGCCGGATCGACATCCTCGTCAACAATGCCGGCATCAATATTCGCAAGCCGCCGCACGCGCTCGATATCGCCGAGTGGAACAGCGTGATCCAGACCAACCTCACCAGCGCCTTCCTGTGCTCGCAGGCGGTCTATCCCGCCATGAAGGCGGCCGGCGGCGGCAAGATCATCAATATCGGCTCGATGATGTCGATCTTCGGCGCCAGCTTCACGCCGGCCTATGCCGCCAGCAAAGGCGGCATCGTGCAGTTCACACGATCCTGCGCCTGCGCCTGGGCCGCCGACAACATCCAGGCCAACGCCGTGCTGCCGGGCTGGATCGACACGGATTTGACCAAGCGCGCCCGCACGGAGATCGACGGCCTGCACGACCGGGTGCTGGCGCGCACGCCCGCGGCGCGCTGGGGCACCATCGATGATTTTGCCGGGATCGCGATCTTCCTCGCCTCGCCCGCGTCCGATTTTGTCACCGGCACCGCGATTCCCGTCGATGGCGGGTATTCCGTCATGGGGTAATCAAAAGGACTTGCCGGATCCTCGCCTCCACGAAAAAGCCCCGGCCAAGGCCGGGGCTTTTCCATCGTCTCAGGTTTTGAGTACTACCTGGATCAGTACCTCGCCACGACCGGCCCGGTCGGCCACGGATTGAACTTGTAGCTCACCCGAGCCATCACAGCGTCGACATCCGCATCGACGTTGCGGAAGGTCACCCCTCCAGGAGTGCAGGTCACCAACGCCAGATTACAATTGTGCTGCTTGCTGTCGAACTCGTAGTGCTTGTAGTCGATGCCAAGAATCAGGTTGTCGAGAACGGCGTATTCGGCACCAACGCCGGCATACCAACCGCCATGCGTGGCGCCGGCATGGTCCGACGTAATGCCGGTTGCGTTGGCGAGGATCTGGGTGTCGATGTCAGCCTGCGCGTAGCCGCCCTGGCCATACACCATGAAGCGGTTCCAGGCATAACCGACCCGCCCACCGATATACCAGATGTTGTTGATGCGGCTTTGGCAGGAAAAGCCAACGAGCAAGTTGCAGGAGCCGAGGACGCCAGTGCCGGCGGTGGTGTTAAAGCCGTTGTCGAGGGCGTTGTAACCGCCTTCGATACCGAGGACGAAATTGCCCCACTGCTTCTGGATTCCGGCAAAGCCGCCGTAAATCAAAGCGGCGTCGCTGTTACCGGTGCTCCAGAGGAAGGGAGTATTGAAGAAGTTTCCGGCGGTATCGTGCCAGGCGCCGCCAACCGCGCCGCCGACATAGATACCGGACCAATCATAGGTAACGACCGGGGGTACCACGGGCGCCTTCGCGATGCGTGCCGGCATGTCGGCGGCGAACGCGTTCACCGCGCTGGCGGCAAGGATGGAAGCAGCGACTACCAGTTTCTTCATTGTCATTCCCCCCTGTAAGTTGCGCCGGCGACATGCGCGGATGGAGCATCGAACTGCGGATGAAGTATCGAAAGCCTGATCAAAATTTATCCGGATTCTGGCTCAAAAACTGTCACCCGGTTGCGACAGTTGCGAGCAATGTGAGACGACCACACGGAACCGGTTGTATGCAAAATGCCTTCCCAAGATCGCTTGCCCAAGATCGCCTGCCTGTTGCCATCAGCTAACTGCCGGATCGCACATGCTCAGGCCGCACACCCAAGCCTACAAACCGCGCCGTGATGCCCTGCAGCCAGGGCACCGCCGTGAGCAGCCGCATGACGAACGGGACCTTCAGCGGCTGCTGACCCGGCTTCAGTGCGGCGTTGACGATATTGTTCTGCACCACGACCTGCATCCGCTGCGTCATTTTCACCGGGAATTCGCGGCGGCGGCGCACAGCGTCGAGCTCGTCCTCCGATGGACATCCATGCACCAGCTTCGCTGCCAGCAAGTTCGCGGTCGCGACCGCATCCTGCACCGCGAGGTTCACGCCGACGCCGCCGATCGGCGACATCGCATGCGCGGCGTCGCCGATGCACAACAGCCCCGGCCGCGTCCAGCGCTTCAGCCGGTTGACCGCAACCGTCAGCAGCTTCACGTCATCCCAGCTCTTCACCTCTGATAGCCCCGATTTCAGGATCGGCGCCATCCGCGCGATGTCGTCGAGCAGCGCTGGCAGTCCCCTCGCCCTCACCGCGTCGTACTGCCCCTTGGGAATGACGAACGCGCATTGCCAATAGTCGCCGCGATCGAAGGTCACCATCATCTTGCCGGGATCGACCCGCGCGAACAGGTTTTCGTTTTCGCCTTCCCGCTTGCCGGCGCGAAACCACAGCACATCCATCGGCGCGCCGATTTCCTCGACTTCGAGGCCCGCGCGTTCGCGCATCAGCGAATGGCGGCCGTCGCAGGCGACGGTCAGATCGGCCTCGATATCGATCACGCCGTCCAGCGTCTCCGCCTTCACGCCCGTGACGCGCTCGCCGCCACGAACGAGATCGACCGCTTCCGCCGACATCATGACTTTCAGCGACGCGAACCGCTTGCCGCTCTCGCGCAGGAAATTGAGAAAGTCCCACTGCGGCATGAAGGCGATGAACGGATATTTGACGTTGAGACGGCTCAGATCGGCGATCCGCACCGTCTCGCCGCCGAACATCCCCTCCATCTTCTGCAGACGCTGATGCGGCAGTTTGAGAAATCCGTCGATCAGCCCGAGTTCGTCCATCACCTGCAGCGTGGAGGGATGCACGGTGTCGCCGCGAAAATCGCGGAAGAAGTCGGCGTGCTTTTCCAGCACCACAACGTCGATGCCGGCGCGTCCGAGCAGGTAGCCCAGCATCATGCCGGCGGGCCCGCCGCCGACGATACAGCACCGCGTTTGCATCGCTCGCTCCGTCGCATCGGTAGAGCCAGGCCTTCCATCAAGCCTGTTCGACCACCCCAGCCTACTCAACCATATTGTGCTGCTGCCAGCGTAATAGATGGGCCTGCAGCCGCCAGATCATGGCCGAAAGCGCCACCCCCACCAGCATCAGCACGATCACCGCGACCATCATCCCCGAGGCTTCCGCCCGTGCCTCGGACTCGATGATCAGGCGGCCGATGCCGCGCTCCGCGCCGATGAATTCGCCGACGATGACGCCGATCAGCGCAAAGGAGATCGCCGGCGAGAGCGAGGCAAACACCCAGGCCATGGTCGAGGGGATCACGACGGTGCGGGTGATCTGCCATTCGCTCGCGCCCAGCAGCCGCGCGGCATTGATGAATCCCTCGTCGATCGAACGGGCGCCCTCGAACGTATTGAAGAACACCAGGAACACCACCACGATCCACGAGGTCACGATTTTCGAGGTATCGCCGATCCCGAATGCCAACACGATGATCGGCGCCAGCGCGATCCGGGGTATGGAATTCACCGCCGTAATGAAAGGCTGAAAGATCGCGCTGAGCCGGTCCGAACGCCCCAGAACAAGCCCTGCGACAAAGCCGCTCGACACCCCCGTGACAAACCCGAAGAACGTGTTCTTCAGCGTGATCGCGGTCGCGATCCAGAGATTGTTCTCGTTGCGCACCATGCACTTGGCAAAGTCGCCGTTGAACCAGCCGTTGAAGGCGCCGAGCTTGGATTTGAGGCAGCTCAGGATCAGGAAGTGCTCGAAGATCTGCGACGGCTTTGAAACGAAATAGGGATCGAGCAGGTCCGGCACCAGCCACGGCACCTTGGCATGGAGGTCATATCCCCATTGCCAGATCGACAGTACCGCCACGCAGATCAACACCTGCCAGGCCAGCGTATTGCCGATGCGACGTGTCCTCATGGGTGGCGCCCCTTGACGAACTCTTCCCCGAGCGAGTGCCAGATGTGCTGGAACAGCTCGGCATAGCGCGGCGTCTCGCGCACCTTGACCGCATCGCGCGGTCGCGCGAAGTCGACCTCGAACATGTCCTTGATCCGGCCGGGACGCGCCGAGAACAGGATGATGCGGTCGGCCAGCGTCAGGGCTTCGCCGAGGTCGTGGGTCACGAACAGAACGGTTTGCTGCTCGCGCTCCCAGATCCTGAGCAGCACCTCATGCATGTCGATCTTGGTGTGGGTATCGAGCGCGCCGAACGGCTCGTCCATCAGCAAGATCTGCGGCTCCACCACCAGCGTTCGCATCAGCGCCGCACGCTGGCGCATGCCGCCCGACAGCGCCGAGGGATAAGCGTGTTCGAAGCCTTGCAGACCGGCCTGCGCCACGCAGGCCGCGATGCGTTCCTTGCGCGCCGCCTGGGGAAAGCCCGCCAGCTCGAGGCCGTAGCCGATATTGTCGGCGACCGTGCGCCACGGAAACAGCGTATCGCGCTGGAAGATGTAGCCGACATTGGGCGTCGCCCTGCCTGCAACGACCGGCACGCCGTCAATCAGGATCTGACCGCTGCTCGGCTTGATCAGTGTCGCGATCATGTTGAGAACGGTGCTCTTGCCGGAGCCGGACGGCCCCAGAAGCGCAACGAACTCGCCGCGGCGGACGCCGAAGGAAACGTCCCGCACCGCCTCGATCGCGGTCCCGGCAAGCTGAAACGATTTGCTCAGTCCCCTGACCTCAATACGCTGGACACTGGATTGTCCATCCGGCAGCGGCGTGGAAAGGTTCTGGACGTTCAAGCCGGATACGCCTTTCGTGCTGCCTCGATGAAGGTCGGGCTGACCAGATCGGCCGGCGTCAGCGGCTTGATGCCGGTCATTTCCCGGAACCAGACCTTCTCGCCGCGGGCAAAGGCCGCCGCATCAATCGACGCATCGTAATCGACGACCTTTTGCAGCGCGGTGATCTCGAGGATGTTGGCCGCGCGCGAGGTACTGCCGACATAGGGTTCGATCGTGTCGTGTATTTCGTCGGGCGAATGCTTCTTGATCCATTGCGTCGCGCGCCAGATCGCCGTGACGAAGGCCTGCATCTTGGCCGGGTCCTTGTCGATGGTCGCCTGCAGCGTGAAATGCGCCGTCACCGGCACCTTGCCGCCGATATACTTGTTCCAGATCGTCTCATCGGTGCCGTCGAACAGCAGCGCGCCCCACCCTTGTTCCTTCGAATCGTTGAGCAGCGACAGCGAACTGACGAGCACGTCGACCTGCCTGGTCTTCAGGGAGCCCAGCATGGTGTCGACATTGCCGGTACCGATCCAGGTGACTTTCTGGTCGAGCCCCATCGTCTCCATGTAATAGGATGACCAGACGTGATTGGTGCCGCCGAGCGACGACACCGAGACGATCGGCTTGCGCCCGTCGGGCCGCTTCCATTCCGTCAACTTCTCGAGCGAGGTGATGCCCTGGTCCCAAAGATCCTTGCGGATGATGAACATCACCGAAGAGGAGCGGGTATCGACCGGCATCAGCACGCGGCCATTGCGGCCGCGATTAGAGAGCTGCATCGGATGCGTGATATCGCCGATGCCGATGTCGCCCTGCGCGGAGGCGATGATTTCGCGCGTCTTAACGCCGCTGCCGCCCTGGATCAGCTTGCAGTCGAGACCGGCCTCCTTGAAATATCCCAATCTGTCGGCGACGAAGTGCGTCTGATAGACCGGCACCGCGACGGGATAGATCACGCGGCCGGGCTTGTCCTCGGCCCATACCCTGCCAGAGGCGATCGAGGCGCCGCCGGCCGCGATGATTGTCAGCGCCGAACGTCTGGTGAAATGTGCCATCACGCGCGCTCCTTTTCCCTGTCTTTTTCCTTGCCGGCGACCTTCTCCAGCGCGTTCAGCACCGCGTCGCCCATTTCCCGTGTTGAAAGTCGCCTTGCTCCCGCCTCGGCAATGTCGGCGGTTCGCGCGCCACCCGACAAGGCACCGGCCACGGCCTTTTCCAGCAGGTCCGCATCTTCGGGCCGGTTCATCGTCATGCGCAGCATCATGGCGACGCTGAGGATGGAGCCGAGCGGGTTGGCAATGCCCTTGCCGGCGATGTCGGGTGCGCTGCCATGCACCGGCTCGTAAAGCGCCTTGCGCCGGCCGAACTTGTCGACTGGGCCCAACGAGGCCGACGGCAGCATGCCGAGCGACCCTGAGGCCATCGCCGCGCAATCGGACAGGATGTCGCCGAAGATATTGCCGGTGACCATCACATCGAACTGCGCCGGCTCGCGCACGATCTGCATCGCGGCATTGTCGACATACATATGCGTGAGCTCGACATCGGAAAATTCCGCGGCGTGCAGGGCAATGACTTCCTCGCGCCACAACACAGAGGTTTCGAGCACGTTGGCCTTGTCGACCGAACAGACCTGGTTCCTTCGCGTCCGCGCCAGCTCAAAGGCGGAACGCGCGACGCGGCGAATTTGATCGGTCGTGTATTGCTCGGTGTTGAAACCGCGGCGTTGCCCGTCGGCGAGCGTCTCGATGCCGCGCGGCTCGCCGAAATAAATGCCGCTGGTCAGTTCGCGGATGATGACGAAATCGACGTCCCTGAGCACACTCGCCTTGAGCGGCGCCGAATCCGCAAGCGCCGGATGGGCGACGATCGGCCTGAGATTGGCGTAAAGATCGTATTTGCTGCGCAGGCCCAACAGGCTCCCCGCCTTGCGCGCCGCCGCGGGGACTTCCTTCGTCTCCGGGCCGCCGGTTGCGCCCCACAGGATCGCGTCAGCCTCCTCCATCGCCTCGGCGGTGTCAGGCGGCATCACCTTGCCGGTCGCGAGATAGGGAATGAGGCCGTATTGCGCTTCGCGCAATACCATGGGGACGCCGCGCTTGGCGGCAAACCAGTTGAGCACCCGCTGCGACTGCGCGGTCACCTCCGGGCCAATGCCCTCGCCGCCGACCACGGCGACCTTGATCATGTTGGAGCGATCCTTCATGCCGCGTTCCCCGCTGTTGTTCTTGCGAAATGGATCCAGGGCCGTTCCGCCCGGTCGGCCGCCTGAAAGGCGCGGATTTCATCATCGCGCTGCAACGTCAGCGCGACTTCATCGAGACCTTCCAGCAGCCCGGCGCGACGGCGCGGATCGATTGCAAACTCGTGCCGCTGTCCCGAAGGCGAGATGATCGTCTGCTGCTGCAGGTCGATGCTGATACGCCCGGCGCCCTGGGTCTGCTGCACCTCGCTAGCCAAGCCATCGACGATCGCCTTGTCGACGACGATCGGCAGGATGCCGTTCTGGAAGCAATTGGCAAAGAAGATGTCGCCAAAGCTCGAGCCGATGACGGCGCGGATGCCCATTTCCTGCAACGACCACACCGCGCCTTCACGCGAGGAGCCGCAACCGAAATTCGGACCGGTAATGAGGATTTCCGCACTTCGATAGGGCTCGCGGTTCAGGGTGAATTCAGGGTTTTCCGAACCGTCGGGCAGATAGCGAAGTGCGCCGAACGCCCATTTGCCGAGCGTTCCGCGAATGGAGTTTCCGACCAGCCGCTCGATGCGGATGATGACGTCAGTATCGATGTTGCCGCGCATGATGGGGGCGGCAATCGCCGTCAGTGTGGTGAACGGTTTCGGCATGTCAGCGCCCCATCGTTCGCACGTCGGCGATGGCGCCGGCGATGGCCGCCGCGGCCGCACTTGCCGGGCTTGCCAGATGGGTACGCGCCCGCGGGCCCTGGCGGCCGACAAAATTGCGGTTCGAGGTCGAAACCGAGCGCTGGCCGGGGGCTACGGTTTCACCGTTGGCGGCAAGGCACATCGAGCATCCAGGCTCGCGCCATTCGAAGCCGGCATCGGTAAAGATCTTGTCCAGCCCTTCGGCGACGGCATCGCGCTTGACGGTCTCCGAACCCGGCACGACCCAGGCACGAACGTGAGAGGCGACCTTTCGGCCGCGCGCGACCTCGGCGGCGGCCCGCAAATCACTGAGCCGGCTGTTGGTGCATGATCCGATGAAAACCCAATCGACCGGCGTACCGGCGATCGGCGCGCCGGGTACCAGACCCATATAGTCAAGCGCCGTCTCGATCGCTGCGCGACGCGCGGGGTCAGTGACCGCGTCCGGATCGGGCACGCGGCCATCGACGCCGATCACGTGTTCCGGACTGATGCCCCAGGTCACCTGCGGAATGATCTTCTCGACATCGATGACGACTTCGCGGTCGAACACCGCATCGGGATCGCTTGGCAATTTCCGCCACGCCGCAACGGCCTGCTCCCACATGTCGCCCTGCGGCGCATAAGGACGCCCGCGCAGATATTCGAAAGTTTTCTCGTCCGGCGCGATCAAGCCCATTTTGGCGCCGAGTTCGATCGACAGATTGCAGATGGTAAGCCGGCCCTCGACCGGCAGATCGCGAATGGCGCTCCCGGCATACTCGACCGCATAACCTGTGCCGGCCGCAGCGCCGACATGCCCGATCAGGGCGAGGATCAGGTCCTTGGCCGTGACGCCGGGCGGCAGCCGGCCTTCGAACCGCACCCGCATGGTTTTCGGCCGTCGCTGAATCAACGCTTGCGTCGCGAGCACATGGGTCAACTCGCTGGAGCCGATGCCGAACGCCAGCGCGCCCAGCCCGCCATGGGTGCAGGTATGGCTGTCGCCGCAGACGATCAGACAGCCGGGAAGACTGAGGCCAAGCTCAGGTCCGATCACATGGACGATGCCCTGCCCGGGTTCGTCGACATCGAACATCCGGATGCCGGTCGCCGACGTCTCGGCCCGCAGGCCCGCCAGAAGCTCCTGTCCGACCTTGCTGGTGCCGGCCCGTCCGCGCGCCGTCGAAATTGCATGATCCGGCG
The DNA here is from genome assembly GCF_036924645.1 of Bradyrhizobium sp. AZCC 2176. NCBI lineage: Bacteria > Pseudomonadati > Pseudomonadota > Alphaproteobacteria > Hyphomicrobiales > Nitrobacteraceae > Bradyrhizobium > Bradyrhizobium sp. AZCC 2176. The sequence goes on from NZ_JAZHRX010000001.1 coordinate 6,094,023, forward strand.
TTGCGAACGTCAGTTCCGGATTATGCACTGGCAGGTTACGATTCCTGAGATCGAGCAGGCCGCGCGAGCCGCCTAGATCGTGCAGCAGATGACGGTCGACGTGAAGCAGATCGGTGTCATCGCTGACGCGAACGATGACGTGCTGGTCCCAGATCTTGGCCAGCAAGGTTCGGGCGGGCGTTTGCACTGCCGTATCCTCCCGTTTTTCTTCTTCTATGGCAGCTTGATGCACCGCCACCGGCCGTTTTGCCCGGCCTGCCATTCAGGTCTCTGCCCGAACACGCTTCCGATTATCAAAACATATCGGAGCCCGTCGGCCAACGTCTCATTTGGTGGGCCAGCTCCCACACCGGCGCGGGACTCCGCCTGATCGAAGCGACACCAAATCCATCCCATCCATCCGCTGCAGGCACAGATGGGCCGTTTTAGAAAGCCTTCGATCGGCCCGAGTTCATCCATCACTTTGCAGGGGCAAGGGCGCAGGGAATGCCGGAGTGCTCCGGCTGTACCTGTATGCTCGTGTGCGTTCTCTTTGCACCATTTGCACACGAGACCGCGGGTGCAGCAAGCACCCGGCATTCCCTGCTCCCTCTATTGGGAGATAAGTCATGCAAACCTCGGGCGCTTGCGTCGCGAGAACGCGAACGCATATTCGGTCGTCATTCCGGGGCGCGCGTAGCGCGAACCCGGAATCCATCAGGCGGCATCGAAAGTGGCACAATGGATTCCGGGCCTGCGCCTAGCGGCGCATCCTCAGGTGCGCAATTGCGCACCGGGGAATGACGAAAGTAGAGAGCGAGCCATGACGTACGCCGTCATTGCGGGGAACGAATCACGACTTGTCCGCCGTGGCTCGAAGAGCGAACGCGGAAGCAATCCATCTCTCCACTTGCGGCGCGATGGATTGCTTCGCTTCGCTCGCGATGACGCGGATAGATCGCCGCGTAGATGCTACCGCCGAAAACTCTTGATCTCCGAAACGCTGCCGTCGCGGTAGGTCAATTCCACCGAGACCGACTTGGTCGCGGGCGCGAGCTTCAAGTACGGCGTCGCGTCATGCGGAATGACGCTGGGATCCCGGGGATCGCACGGCGGCATTTTCAGCACCTTGTCGGGCACCGTGCTGTCGATGCCGACGCGCACTTCGCGGATCGCGCAGCGATACGACATCAGATGCGTGTAATAGACCAGCAGGCCGTTGAATTCGCGGAACGACAGCCAGCTCGTCGCGGTCATGTCGAGGATCTTGCGCTGGTCGCGGATCAGTGCGGCCTCGGGGTCGAAGCGGATCGGGAATGGCCCCTGCAACTCGCCATTGGTGTCGACATAGCGCACCTGGATGACGGCCGCCGGCGCATCGGCCGGCAGTTCGACCGACGGGTTGGGCATCCGCTTGCGGGTTCGCGGATCGAGCGTATCCATGAAGCCGGTTTCGCGGAAATTGCCGCTGTCCCCCAGCCGCCAGGAAATGCCGAGCGTCGGGTCGGCGATCGAGAACACCACGGTCCAGCCGCCATTGTGGCGCGAGAACATCGCGATCGGCGCATTGACGGAATCGTTCTGCGGCTTGAGTTGCTGCACCGGCGGCAACGCTGCCAGCTTCTGCAACGACTCGGCAGGCTTCGCCGCCGCTTCCGGCTGCGCCGTGCTCGCTATGCCATTCAGAAATACGTCGTCGACCATCTGGTCGAAATAGACCGGGATCTGCTTGTGACGCACGGTCTCCGCCAGTTCGCTGACCAGCCGCCGCGTGCGCTGTGCGACCTGAACGAGATTCGCGCCGGGCTGCGTCAGCTCCTTGGCGAAGGTGCGTGTGAACACCGAATTGGGATTGGCGTCGTCGTTGGAGAGCCGGTCGAGCGCCGTCTGCCGCGGCCCGGCCGAGAAGATCGAGAACACGCCTTCCGGCAATTGCGTCATCGGCGCAAGGCCGCCGCCGCCGGCAACCGCCCGCGTGCCGGCACGCTCGAACGGATTGTTGCGGCAGGCGTCGAACACCAGAATGGCGGTGCGCACCTTGCGGTTCTGCATCCGCTCGATGATGCGGTCGGCCAAAATCGAGGCGTCGCGCACCAGCTCTTCCTGGCCTTCGGTCGCCGCCGGCACGTCGGTCGGCAGCAGGAAATTCTGGCCGGCGATTTCAAAGCCATGACCGGCATAGAAGAAGAACGCGGTGTCGCCGGCGTCGACCGCCTTGTCGAACGCCAGCAGCGTCTGGCTGAACGCCTGCCGGTTCTGATTTTCCGCCACCATCACCGTGAAGCCGAGTTGCTTCAGCGTGTCGCCCATGGTGCGGGCATCGTTGACCGCCTTCTGCAGCTTGGGCACGTTCCGGTAGTCGTTGTTGCCGACCACCAGCGCGATGCGCTTTTCGGCATAAGCGGGGGCGGCAAGAGCCGCCATGCAAGCTGCAAGGCCCGTCACCGCGAGCAATCTGGAAAGCCACCCCTTCATCGAAATCCCCCAGCGCGCGAATGGTCCTGGTTTAGGCCCTGCAAAGCCGCTTCATGCCATAGTCGGCATCCCGATGCCCACGGTTCAACGGCCACGGTTGATAGGAATACAGCGGCGCGATTTGACGGCCAAATGACGGTTTCGGCCGTTATTTGTGCGAAAACGTTAAGCTTTTTCGGCCAAATTGCTGTTCCCAGATTGACTTTGGCCATTTCGACCCTATGTTCGCGCTCAACGCGGCCTTGGATCGAAACGCGATTCCTTAGGTTAGCCGCTCGTCTGCGTAAGTCAGAGCCCCCAGCTTTTCAAAGCGCGCCGTTTCGGGGCGAAACGCGACAGCCTTTTTACCCTCGATTCCGAACGGCGGTGTCGACTAGAGGCTCAATGTCTTTTTCCCATCTCGGCCTTTCCGATAAGGTCCTCGCCGCAGTTGCGGCCACCGGCTACACCACCCCTACCCCCATCCAGGAACAGGCAATTCCGCACGTTCTGGCCCGCCGCGACGTCCTCGGCATCGCCCAGACCGGCACCGGCAAGACCGCTGCTTTCGTCCTGCCCATGCTCACACTTCTGGAAAAGGGCCGCGCCCGGGCACGGATGCCCCGCACCCTGATCCTCGAACCGACCCGCGAACTCGCGGCCCAGGTGAAAGAGAATTTCGACAAATACGGCGCCGGCCAGAAACTCAACGTCGCGCTCCTGATCGGCGGCGTCTCGTTCGGCGACCAGGACAGCAAACTGACCCGCGGCGTCGACGTCCTGATTGCAACCCCCGGCCGCCTGCTCGACCACACCGAACGCGGCGGTCTCCTGCTGACCGGCGTCGAACTGCTCGTCATCGACGAAGCCGACCGCATGCTGGACATGGGCTTCATTCCCGACATCGAACGCATCTGCAAGCTGGTGCCGTTCACGCGGCAAACGCTGTTCTTCACCGCAACGATGCCGCCGGAAATCAGCCGCATCACCGAAGCCTTCCTGCACAATCCCGCGCGGATCGAAGTCTCGAAGCCGGCGACCACAGCGGTGGGCGTGTCGCAATTTCAGGTCCCCGCCGGACGCGAGGTACACGAGAAGCGCGAGATCCTGCGCCGCCTGCTGCGCGACGCCAAGGATCTTCAGAACGCGATCATCTTCTGCAATCGCAAGCGCGAAGTCGCCGTCGTTTACAAATCGCTGCAGAAACACGGCTTCAGTGTCGGCGCCCTGCATGGCGACATGGACCAGTCGGCGCGCACTGCGGCGCTTGATCAGTTCCGCAAGGGCGAGATCCCGTTGTTGGTCGCCTCCGATGTCGCGGCCCGCGGCCTCGACATTCCCGCCGTCAGCCACGTCTTCAATTTCGATGTGCCGCATCATGCCGACGACTACGTGCATCGCATCGGCCGTACCGGACGCGCTGGACGCGCCGGCACCGCGATCTCGATCGTCAGCCCGCTCGACAACAAATCGATTGCTGCGATCGAACGGCTGATCGGGCAAGCCATTCCCACCGCCGAGGGCGATTACACCGTGCACTCGGATGCGTCCGAGGCGAGCGATCAGCCGCGCGAGCATCGCTCACGCGAGGGATCGCGGGAAGGTTCACGCGGCGGCCGCAAGCCACGGCGCGAACGCGAACCGCGCGCCGAACGCGAGCCGCGGCAGGCCAGGGGCACGGACAAGCGCAGCGACATGGGCAGCGATCGCGAACCGCGGCATGCCAAGGGCGCAGGCCGCAGTGCCGCTCCGCAGCCGGCGGCTGACTTCGCGCCGCCTGCCCCTGCACAGCCGTCACGCGTGCCCTCGATCGGCCGGCCCGAACCGCGCCGCGCCCACCGCGAGGTCGAATCCGAGCCCGCCGATCACTCGCACCTTCCCGCATTCCTGTTGCGGCCGGTTCGCGCCCGCGTCTGAAACGGCGTCGATATCGACGTCGATCCTTGCGGCCGGAAGCGTTTACCGGCCGTTCATCCTCCTCCATTAACTTGCCGCCGATAATTTAATCATTGCGGCACGGCAACGAGCGGCGCTGCTCGATATTGGGGACGGATCAGTGGTCAAGCTGCTGGACGAACACGAACGCACGATGGCGTTCGCCGAAGTGGCGTTGGGCCAGATCAAATCCCTCCGGCAGACCGCAGTCCCGCGCAATTACGAAATCTGGTACGTCTACGCGACCGGATACAACGCCCCCCTCAACAAGATCATCAACGAGACGCTGGCGCGCAACGGCAGGTTGAGCGAGTCGGATCTTGAACAGATCTACGAAACCTATCTCTCCCACATCAAGACCTCCGACCGCATCGACAAGGTCGGCGCGCGCGTGATCGGCGAAATCGACGACGTGATGGCCCTGATCACGGACGCGCTTGGCATGTCGCAGAGCTACGACGCCAAGCTGAATGGAGCGAACGAGAAGCTCAGGAACGCGAAGAACCGCGATCAGATCAAGGCGGTCGTCGACGGCCTGGTGAGATCGACCCGCGAGATGCAAGAGACCAACAAGGCGCTGGAAAACCGGCTGTCGCTGTCGAAAACCGAGATCAGCAATCTGCAACACAGCCTCGAGGCGATCCGCGCCGAGAGCCTGACCGACCCGCTGACCGGATTGGGCAACCGCAAATATTTCGACCGCTCGATCGAGATGGCGGTACGGGCTGCGCTGGCAAGCGGCGAGCCGCTGTCGCTCATGATGTTCGACATCGACCATTTCAAATCGTTCAACGATTCCTACGGCCACCTCACCGGCGATCAGGTGCTGCGGCTGGTTGCGATGTCGCTGAAGCAGACCATCAAGGGCCAGGACATCACCGCCCGTTACGGCGGCGAGGAATTTGCGGTGGTGCTGCCCAACACGGCGCTGCGCCAGGCCCTAACGGTCGCCGACCATATCCGCCGCGCCGTGATGGCGAAGGAGTTGAAGAAGAAATCGACCGGCGAAATTCTCGGCCGCGTCACCATCTCCGTCGGCGTCTCCATGCTGAAACCGGACGACGACACGGATTCGCTGATCGAGCGCGCCGACGCGTGCCTCTACGCTGCTAAGCGTAACGGCCGCAACCGCGTGATCTGCGAAGTCGATCCCGAATACGCCGCCGAGAGCCGCAGCCAGGTCGCGTAGCGCCAATTACCGGCGCGTCGCCTTCCTCGCCTTCGCTGCCCGCCGCTTCGCCGGCGGCTTGCGGCCAACAGCTGGCTCGGCCGCAACCTTCGGCTGGGCCGCCTTGCGCGCCTTCGGCCGCTTGCGCAGCGCCGCGCGTTGCGCTGCGGCCAGCGCCGCCCGCTCCCACTCAGCCAGTTCCTCGGAGTCGTCGAACAGGCGTGCCGGCAACTGCCAGTACGAGTTCACCGTGACCGTCTTGACCCGGGTCTGATACTGAAACGGCTGCGACCCCTCCGCTTCGAATTGCGGAATCGTCTGGTCGTCAGCACGGAAATAGAGGCCGGCCCGCAGCGCGAGCGCGAAGTTGGTGCCGTCGGCGGAAATGCCGTAGCCGGAGAACATCTTGCGGATGGTGACGGGGCCGAAATCAGCAAACAGGTCGATCAGGAAATCGCGATCCATCGCTCACCGCCCCGGCGATGCGGTCGTTAAACCTTCGCCGGCGTCAGTTGCACCGACTCGCCGCAGCCGCAGGCGGAGACCTGGTTCGGATTGTTGAAGATGAACTGGGCCTGCAGCTTGTCGGCCTTGTAGTCCATCTCGGTGCCGAGCAGGAACAACACCGCCTTGGGATCGACCAGGATCTTCACGCCCCGGTCCTCGACCACTTCGTCGGTCGGGCGGATCTCATGGGCATATTCCACCGTGTAGGACTGGCCGGCGCAGCCGCCGTTCTTGATCCCGACGCGAAGTCCAACGATCTCGGAATCGGCGCGCTTGGTCAGTTCCGTAATCCGCTGCGCCGCCGCTTCGGTCAGTTTCATGACCTGCGGGCGGGGCCGCGGCTTCGGCTTGGCCGTCGTGGGTGAAGCGGGTGTCATGCTAGCCATGTCGTCATTCCCAACGGCAAATCAATGCCTGTGATCTTCCAGTAAAGCGGTTAAATCCTCACGCAACTCACCACATATTCAGCACGAGGCGAGCCTCGTCGGACATACGATCCGGCGTCCAGGCCGGATCCCACACCAGGTTGACGTTGACGACGCCGACGCCTGGAACGCTGGCGATCGCGTTCTCGACCATGGTCGGCAGTTCGCCGGCCGCCGGACAGTTCGGCGTGGTCAGCGTCATCGTCACATCGACGGCACGGTCATCCTTGAGATCGACCTTGTAGATCAGGCCGAGCTCGTAGATATCGGCCGGAATTTCCGGGTCGAACACCGTCTTCAGCGCGGCGACGATTTCGGTCCCAAGCCGCTCGGTTTCCTCCGGCGGCAGCGCCGAGTTGGTTTCCATATTAGCTGACTTGACTTCGGCCGTGTCACTCATGCGAACAAATCCCGCGCCTTGATCAGCGCCTGTGCCAGATGGTCGACTTCTTCACGGGTATTATACATTCCAAACGACGCGCGGCAGGTGGCTGTGACATTGAACCGCTCTAAAAGCGGCATCACGCAATGGGTGCCGGCGCGCACGGCGATCCCCTGCCGGTCGATCACGGTCGCGACGTCGTGGGCATGCGCCCCCTTCATCTCGAAGGAAATCACCGGTCCCTTGCCGCGCGCAGTGCCGATCAGGCGCAACGAATTGATTTCGCGCAGCCGTTCCTGGGCGTAATTCAAAATATCGTGCTCGTGGGCGGCGATGCGTTCCTTGCCGATCGAATTGACGTAGTCGATCGCAGCACCCAGCCCGATCGCCTCAACGATCGGCGGCGTCCCGGCCTCGAACTTGTGCGGCGGGTCGCCATAGGTGACCCAATCCTTGGCCACCTCGCGGATCATCTCGCCACCGCCGTTATAGGGCCGCATCGCCACCAGGTGCTCATGCTTGGCATAGAGCGCGCCAATTCCGGTCGGGCCATAGACCTTGTGGCCGGTGAAGGCATAGAAATCGCAATCGAGGTCCTGCACGTCGATGGGCAGATGTACCGCGCCCTGCGCGCCATCGACCAGCACCGGAATGCCGCGGTCATGGGCGAGCTTCACGACCTCCTTGATCGGAACGAAAGTGCCGAGCGCATTCGACATCTGGGTGATGGCGACGAGCTTGGTGCGCGGCGTCAGCAGTTTCTCGAATTCCTCGATCAGGAAATTGCCGTCGTCGTCAACCGGCGCCCATTTGATCACCGCGCCATGGCGCTCGCGCAGGAAGTGCCAGGGCACGATGTTGGAGTGGTGCTCCATGATCGAGAGCACAATCTCGTCGCCCTGCTTGATGTTGGGCTCGCCCCAGGACGATGCCACGAGGTTGATGGCCTCGGTGACATTGCGGGTGAAGATGATTTCCTCACTTCGCGTCGCATTGATGAACTTCGCTACCTTGCCGCGCGCGCCCTCGTAAGCCTCGGTCGCAGCATTGGCGAGATAATGCAGGCCGCGATGCACGTTGGCATATTCGCTTTTGTAAGCCTCCGTCATGCGGTCGAGCACGGCGGTCGGCTTCTGCGCGGAAGCGGCATTATCGAGATAGACCAGCGGCTTGCCATAGACCTTCATCGCCAGCGCGGGGAAATCCTCCCGCACGCGGGCCACGTCATAGGCGCCATTCTTCACCGCCGGATGCTGGGTCATGACCGCGCCTCCAGCCAGCGCTGCGCGGCCGCAATCGCAAGCTCGCGCAGGTCGTCGTTGACGATGGATTCAATGGCCTCGCCCACGAAAGCCTGGATCAGCAACGCCTGGGCTTGCTTTTCGGACAAGCCGCGGGCGCGCAAATAGAACAGCAGGCTCTCGTCGAGCGCGCCGGTGGTGGCGCCGTGGCCGCAGGTGACGTCGTCGGCGAAGATCTCGAGCTCCGGCTTGTTGTCGGCCTCGGCCTCGTCAGACAGCAGCAGCGCCCGCGTCATCATCTTGGCGTCGGTCTTCTGCGCATCGGGGCGCACGATGATGCGGCCCTGGAACACCGAGTGGGCGCGGTCGTCGGCAACGGCGCGGAACACTTCGCGGCTGGCGCAATGCGGCACCGCGTGGTCCATGAACAGCGTGGTGTCGGCGTGCTGGCGGCCATTGAGCAGATTGACGCCGTTGGTCTCGACCCGCGAACCCTCGCCGGCGAACGCAATCGTCGCCTGGTAGCGGCTGACGGCAGCGCCCGAGGTCATGCCGAAGGTGTTGAAGTGGGCATGCGCACCCAGCGTCAGCACGGCGGAGGAAATGTTGAAGGCCTCGCGGCTGTCCTCGACCAGGCGGACGTGGTCGAGCCGCGAATTGTCGCCGATCGCGACGACCAGCGAGTCGTGGGCCTGATAGGTCTTCGCGCCATCGGCTGCGACGTAGCTTTCGACCAGCGTCACGCCGACATCCTTGCCGAGCCGCAGCAGCGAGCGTGTGAACATCGCCGTAGGAGTGGTACCCGTCGCGACATGAATGATTTGCAGCGGCTGCGTCAGCACGACGCCATTGGCGATCTGGATCACCACGCCGTCGGTCATCATCGCACTGTTGAGCGCGACCATCGGATTGGCGCTGTCGAGCGTAAAGAGTTGGGCCTGCAGGGCGGCTTCGCCGGATTCCAGAACGCCGCGCAGGGTGCCGACCGCAACGCCCTTCTCCAGCCCGTCCAGCTCGGAAAGTTTTGGCGCAAACACGCCGTCCACCAGCACGAGCCGGCGCGCGCCCTTGATCGCCTGCAGCTTCACCGCCGCCGCAGCCCGCGTCAGCGCGTCAGCATCCGGCGCAGGCGCCAGCGGCAGCACTTCGCGCATCAGCGCGCGCAGATCGGTGTACTTCCAGTCCTCGATTCGCCGGTGCGGCAGGCCCACACGATCATAGGCCTCGAAGGCGGCACTTCGCGCCTCGGCGACCCTGCCGGTGCCCGGCAGCCGGTCGCGCGCGACGGCAAAGCTGTCGCTCAGCGCACGTCCCGTCTCGTTCTTTGCCAAAGCCAAATTCATCACGATACCTGTCAGGCTGCGTCTTCGAACTGGGTGTAGCCGGAAGCCTCGAGCTCCAGCGCCAGATCCTTGCCGCCGCTTTTGACGACCCGGCCCTTCGACATCACGTGCACGAAATCAGGCACGATGTAGTTGAGGAGCCGCTGGTAGTGGGTGATGACCACCATGGCACGATCAGGCGAACGCAGCGCGTTGACGCCATCGGCCGCGACGCGGAGCGCATCGATGTCGAGGCCGGAATCCATTTCGTCGAGGATGCAGACGGCAGGCTCGAACAGCGCCATCTGCAGAATCTCGTTGCGCTTCTTCTCGCCGCCGGAAAAGCCGACATTGACACCGCGCTTGAGCATGTCCTGCGGAATGTTGAGCGACTTTGCGACCGCACGGACCTTCTTGAGAAACTCCGGAGAGGTAAGCTGGCTTTCACCGCGCGCCTTGCGCTGGGCGTTCAGCGCGGTGTGCAGGAAGTTCCAGGTGGTGACGCCAGGGATTTCGACCGGATACTGGAACGCCAGGAACAAGCCCTTGGCGGCGCGCTCGTCCGGCTCCATTTCGAGAAGATCCTCGCCCCTAAACAGGATCTCGCCGTCGGTGACTTCATAGCCCGGCTTGCCGGCGATGACGTGCGACAGCGTCGATTTGCCGGAGCCGTTCGGCCCCATGATCGCGTGCACCTCGCCCGGGTTTACGGTGAGCGTCAGTCCGTGGAGAATTTCGTTATCCTCAACACGCACCTTCAGGTTTTTGACTTCGAGTAATGGCATGGCTTTCCCTTGTCGAAATTCGTTTAGTGGCGCTGCCGAATCGGGCGCTCATAGGCGACAATCGCGGCATCCGGGCACGCATTTTCCAGACTTACGATCTCGTCAAGCTTGGCCGCATCGAGCTCCACCGCTGCGATCAAATTGCAAAGTCCGTCGCCGACACCCGCACGGCAGTTCGCCCGATAGGCCATCAGATAAACACCCATCCTGTCGGCGGCGGCCTCAAGGCGGCGCGCCTGCGCGGCGTTTGGCCGGAACCACTCTGAACTGTCGAGCCGCGACAAACTGGTTTCGTCGATCTCGTTCAAGATCGGCAACAGCGTGCGCATCTCGCTGATATCAAGCGTGATCATCCCACGCTGCCCTCCAGCGAGATGGAGATCAGCTTCTGCGCTTCCACCGCGAATTCCATCGGCAGTTGCTGCAGCACGTCCTTCACGAAGCCGTTGACGACGAGGCCGACGGCTTCTTCCTGGCTGAGGCCGCGCTGGACACAGTAGAACAACACATCCTCGGAAATCTTCGACGTCGTCGCTTCGTGCTCGAAGGTAGCCGACGAGTTCTTCGCCTCGACGTAGGGCACGGTGTGCGCACCGCATTTGTCGCCGATCAGCAGCGAGTCGCAGGCGGTATAGTTGCGCGCCCCGGTCGCCTTGCGATGCGCGGTAACGAGGCCACGATAGGTGTTCTGCGAAGCGCCCGCGGCAATGCCCTTGGAGATGATCCGGCTGGTCGTGTTCTTGCCGAGATGAAGCATCTTGGTGCCAGAATCGACCTGCTGGTAACCGTTCGAGATCGCGATCGAGTAGAACTCGCCGCGCGAATTGTCGCCGCGCAGGATGCAGCTCGGATATTTCCAGGTGATCGCCGACCCGGTCTCGACTTGGGTCCATGAGATTTTTGAATGGTTGCCGCGGCAGTCGCCACGCTTGGTGACGAAATTGTAGATGCCGCCGACGCCTTCCGAGTTGCCGGGATACCAGTTCTGCACCGTCGAATATTTGATCTCGGCGTCATCGAGCGCGACCAGTTCAACGACGGCGGCGTGCAACTGGTTTTCGTCGCGCTGCGGCGCGGTGCAGCCTTCGAGATAGCTGACGTAGGACCCCTTGTCGGCGATGATCAGCGTGCGCTCGAACTGGCCGGTGTTGCGCTCGTTGATGCGGAAATAGGTTGACAGCTCCATCGGGCAGCGCACGCCAGCCGGCACATAGACGAACGAGCCGTCGGAGAACACCGCCGAGTTCAGCGTCGCGAAGTAATTGTCCGAGGTCGGCACGACCGAGCCGAGATACTTCTTCACCAGTTCGGGATGCTCGCGGATCGCCTCCGAGATCGGCATGAAGATCACGCCGGCCGCCTTCAATTCCTTCTGGAACGTGGTAGCGACGGAAACCGAGTCGAACACGGCGTCGACGGCGATCCTGCGCTCGCCTTCCGGCTTCACGACGCCTTCCAGCACCTCAACTTCACGCAGGGGGATGCCGAGCTTTTCGTAGGTCTTGAGAATTTCCGGGTCGATCTCGTCCAGCGAGCCGATCTGCTTCTTCGGCTTCGGCGCGGAGTAGTAGTAGAGCTCCTGGTAGTCGATCTTGGGATAGTTGACGCGGGCCCAGGTCGGCTCGGTCATGGTCAGCCAGCGGCGATAGGCCTCCAGCCGCCATTCCAGCATCCAGGCCGGCTCGTTCTTCTTTGCAGAGATGAAGCGGACGGTGTCTTCCGACAGCCCCTTCGGCGCCTTGTCGGACTCGATGAGAGTCTCAAACCCATATCGATATTGGTCGACGTCGATGCGCTTCACGCGCTCGACCGTCTCTTGTACGGCTGGCATTCCATCCTCCGCTCGCGGTTTCAAGGACCGCGGTGGAACAATTCAACATCGGTGACGAAGCGTTCCGGCGAAACGGACTTAGAACGTTTCAAGCCGTGTTTCGTCGCCCTCTAAGTAAGGCATCGGCAAGCTTTCGCCAAGCCTGAAGGGCCAAATCAATGTCTGCCTCCGTGGTAGACCAGCCCAGACTAAGCCGCACCGCTCCTTGGGCTAGGTCTCTGCCGACCCCCATGGCGGCCAGGACGTGCGACGGCTGGACCTTGCCGGACGAGCAGGCGGAACCGGAAGATACCGCAATACCGCCGAGATCGAAGCCAATCACGGCGGTTTCGGCCTTCAGGCCGTCAACCGTGAACAGGGTGGTATTCGGCAGCCGCGGCGTGCCTTCCGAAAACACAATCATTCCAGGGGTCTGCCTGAGGCCCCTCTCGAGGCGGTTCCGAAGGCCATGCAGCCGAACTGCATCGCCTTCCAGCGCGGCCATGGCCACCCGCACAGCAGCGCCAAAGGCCGCTAGACCCGCAACATTCTCGGTGCCGGCCCGGCGTCCAAGTTCCTGTCCGCCGCCGCGCAGCAGCGGCTCCAGTCCCTGCACGTCCTCGGCCAGAACCAGCGCACCGGCGCCCTTGGGGCCGCCGATCTTGTGCGCAGAAAGCGTGACCAGATCGGCCTTCATCGATTTGATCTCAAACGGTATCTTGCCAAATGCTTGGATCGCATCGACATGCAGCAGGCCGCCTGCTCCGTGCACGATGTCGGCGACGTCGGCGACCGGCTGGATGGCGCCGGTCTCGTTATTCGCCAGCATTACCGACACCAGCGCCGGCGGCCCGTCAGCGAGCAGTGTGCGCAAATGGTCGAGGTCCACCAGGCCAACGCCGGAGACTTTGATGGCCGCGATCGCGTCGGCGGGAAACCGTCCCCCTGACAGCACCGACGTATGCTCGATGGTCGAAACCAGCAGCCGCTGAACCGGCCAGCCCGCGCCGCGGCGCAACCCGGGCGTCAGCGCCATCGCGTTGGCTTCGGTGCCGCCAGAGGCGAACACCACGTCCTGCGGCCGCGCCGAAATCGCTGCGGCGACGTCCGCCCGTGCATCCTCGACCAGCCGGCGCGCCTGACGCCCTTCGGCATGAACAGAGGACGGATTGCCGGCCATGTCCCAGGCAGCCGCCATCGCCTGCCTGGCCTCGGGGCGAAGCGGCGTCGTCGCATTCCAGTCGAGATAGACCCGGTCAGGCATGTCCGTACAATATTACCTATATCCGGCAAGCAGCTCATGCAAGGCATGGCCTCGCGCCGGCGCAGGTTGCCTTATGGCAACTAGGGATCGCGCCGTCTCCAGGCAATCGCAGCTTAACGCCTTGAGCTGCCTTCGAGATGTTCAAGATGCTTGCTTTTTGCCCCTCGCCTCATGCTAGAACGCCGCCACCAGTTTCACGGGAGCGCCGTTTGCGCACCACCCAACGACGCCTGATCGCATTTCTTCTCCGCCGGATCACGGCCGTTGCCGAGGACCACTTCCAAGGATCATGAATGCCTGAAGTTATTTTCACCGGCCCCGCGGGCCGCCTCGAAGGCCGTTACCATCCGGCCAAGCAGAAGAACGCGCCGATCGCGATGATCCTGCATCCGCATCCGCAGTTTCACGGCACGATGAATCACCAGATCGTCTACCAGTGCTACTACGCGTTTGCGCATCGCGGCTTCTCGGTGCTGCGATTCAATTTTCGCGGCGTCGGCCGCAGCCAGGGCTCGTTCGACCACGGCACCGGCGAATTGTCGGATGCGGCTTCCGCGCTCGACTGGGCGCAGACCATCAATCCCGAAGCGCGCGCCTGCTGGGTCGCGGGCTTCTCGTTCGGCGCCTGGATCGGCATGCAGCTTTTGATGCGCCGGCCCGAAGTCGAAGGTTTTATTTCGATCGCGCCGCCCGCCAACCTCTACGACTTCTCCTTCCTTGCGCCCTGCCCGTCGTCAGGCCTTATCGTGCATGGCGAGAAGGATGCGGTGGTGCCGCCGAAGGACGTCAACACGCTGGTCGAAAAACTGAAGACGCAAAAAGGCATCGTGATCGATCAGCAGATCATCCCCGGCGCCAACCATTTCTTCGACGGCAAGCTGGAGCCGCTGATGGAGACGGTGACCGGCTATCTCGACATGCGGCTCGCCAACGTCCGCTGACGTGACCGTGTCGGTATCTTCGTCTCACGCCGCCAGTTTCAGCATATGCGCGTTATGGCGCACCAGGAACGCGTGCAGCAACTGCGGATAGTCCGGACCGACTGCCGTGCGCACGCTCGGCCGCTGCGCCAGCGTTTCTCGCCATGCGCTTGCCTTCGGCGTATCGGCAAACACCGATAGATCGATCAACTGATCGAACACATCGAAGTAGCGGAAGATCGGCGCGAACACCGCGTCCACCAGGCTGAAATCCTTGCCGGCGAAGAACGGTCCCGCGCCGAGCGTTTTCTCGACCTGCGCGAACTTCGCGGCTACTGCCTTCCGCTTGCTCTCGAAGATCGCGGGATCGCCTGTGGTCTCCAGGCCCCATAGCTCGCTCAGAATCGTAGAGCCGAATTCCATCCAGGCGCGGTGCTGCGCCCGCTTGAGCGCGTCCTGCGGATGCAGTTTCGCGCCTCCTTGCGTCTCCTCGATGTACTCGCAGATGACATTGCTCTCGAACAGCGCCACCTCGCCGTCCTTGGTCTCGACAAGCAGCACCGGCACCTTGCCGAGCGGCGAAATCTTCAGAAACCAGTCCGGCTTGTTGGCAAGATCGATGTCGATCCGCTCGAACGGAACGCCCTTTTCGGTGAGCGCGATCACCGCGCGCTGCACATAGGGACAAAGCTTGTGGCTGATCAGCGTGAGTTTTGGTGCCATGACGACCTCCCGGGCGAAGGCCGGCAGGCCTCGCTCCATGCATCTGCATTTAATTAGATGCATTTGCATGTAGCCGTCAAGGTCGATGCAGTTGCATCAACAGATCTTGAACCGGTCAGGGTCGCGCGATGATGCCGCCGGTCATCGGGAACGGTACCCCCGTGGTGGCGGGGTAGCTCAGCGGCAGGCCTTTGAGGCCCCGCGCCGCCAGAAATCCGAAGGCCTGTGCCTCGATGGCGTCGGATGCCCAGCCCAGCGTGTCCGCCGCCTGAACGGTCGCCGGCGCCAAGCACTCGCGCAGCATCCGCAGCATGGTCAGGTTGCGGGCGCCGCCGCCGGCCACGATCCAGTTCTTGGGTTCTTTCGGCAGCAGTGGCACCACGCGGGCGATCGCGGCCGCTGTGAACGCGGTCAAGGTCGCAGCGCCATCTTCCGGCGGTATGTCGCCGAGCTTCAGCCTCGCAAAATCGTTGCGATCGAGCGATTTCGGCGGCGGCAGCGAAAAGAACGGCATCGCCAGCGCGCGATTGATCCACGCCGCATCGACTTTGCCCAGCGCCGCGGTGCGGCCCTCGGTATCGAAGCGCTGGTTCAGCCAGCGGAACATGTAGTCGTCGAGCAGCGCGTTGCCCGGACCGGTGTCGCAGGCGACCAGCGTGTCGCCATCGATATAGGTGATGTTGGCGACGCCGCCGATATTGACCACGACGGTCGGCCCCTCCCAGTCCAGCGATTGGGCGAGCGCGCGGTGATAAACCGGCACAAAGGGCGCGCCCTGCCCGCCGGCTTCGACGTCGGCCGCGCGGAAATCGTACATGACCGGAACGTGGATCATCCTGGCGAGCGTGGCCGCGTCGCCGATCTGGACCGTTAGTTTTTTCTCGGGCCGATGCAGCACGGTCTGGCCGTGAAAGCCGACGATGTCGATGTCGTCGAAGCGCATCCGGTGTTGCGCGGTAAAGGCGGCCACCGCCTCGGCATGCGCTGATGTGACGACCCGCTCCGCCTCGCGCAGGCAGCCTGGCCGCGCCGCGCGATCCGGCAGGTCGGCGGCCTCATACAGTGCCTGGCGCAGCAGGCTGCGTTCCATTTCGGTATAGGGCCGGTATCCCGACGGCCCGAGGGCGTTGACCCGTCGGCCATCGGTTTCGATCAAAGCGACATCGACCCCGTCGAGCGAGGTACCGCTCATCAGACCAAGCGCCGTCAACATCATCTCAAATCGTGCCTTTGCAACGCCCTGCTCGATCCGTCCCGCCGACGACGATCAGCTTGTGCCAAACACGCACATCTTATAATGCCACAGCGCCTACCCTTGCGGCAGCCCGTTCCGCCATGGTTCCGCAAACAGTTACAATTACAGTGAAAATAGAATGATCAAAGCAGCCCGTCATGACCGCATTTAAATCAGATTTCCTGAACATTTTAAGGGAACGCGGCTTCATCCACCAGTGTTCCGATTTCGAGGGCCTGGACGCATTGGCCGCAAAGGGTCAGGCGACCGCCTATGTCGGTTACGACTGCACGGCGCCGTCGCTGCATATCGGCAATTACCTCACCATGATGATGCTGCACTGGCTGCAGCAGAGCGGCAACAAGCCGATCACCCTGATGGGCGGCGGCACCACCATGGTCGGCGACCCCTCCGGCAAGGACGAGTCGCGGGCGATCCGGTCGATCGAGGAAATCGAGGCCAACAAGGCCTCGATCCGCGGCGTGTTCGCGAAGGTACTTCGCTACGGTTCGGGCCCGAGCGATGCCATCATGCTCGACAATGCCGAGTGGCTGACGAAACTGAACTACATCGAAATGCTGCGCGACGTCGGCCGGCACTTCTCCGTCAACCGCATGCTGACGATGGACTCGGTGCGGCTTCGGCTCGAGCGCGAGCAGGAGATGAGCTTCATCGAGTTCAACTACATGGTCTGCCAGGCCTACGACTTCGTCGAACTGGCGCGGCGCACCGGATGCCGCCTGCAGATGGGCGGCTCCGATCAATGGGGCAACATCGTGATGGGCGTCGATCTCGGCCGTCGCATGGGCGCGCCGCAACTGTTCGCGCTGACGACACCGCTCTTGACGACAGCGTCGGGCGCCAAGATGGGCAAGACCGCGCAGGGCGCGGTGTGGCTCAATGCCGACCAGTTCTCGCCCTACGATTTCTGGCAATACTGGCGCAACGTCGAGGACGCCGACGTCGTCAAGTTTCTAAAGCTGTTCACGATTCTGCCGATTAGCGAGATCGCAAAGCTCGCGACATTGCAGGGTGGCGAGATCAACGAGGCCAAGAAGGTGCTGGCGACGGAAGCGACCGCGCTGTTGCACGGCCGCGAGGCCGCCGACACGGCCGCAGAAACCGCCCGGCAAACCTTTGAGCAAGGCGCGATCGCAGAGAGCCTGCCCACAGTGGAAGTTTCGCGTGGCGAGCTCGAAACTGGCGCCGGCGTGCTGGGGCTGTTCGTGAAAGCGGGCCTCGTGGCCTCGAACGGCGAAGCACGGCGCCAGATCAAGGGCGGCGGCTTGCGCGTCAACGATGCCGCCGTGACCGACGAGAAGATGGTCCTGACGCCCTCCAACCTCACGCCGGAAGGCGTCATCAAGCTTTCCATGGGGAAGAAAAAGCACGTCCTGCTGAAACCCGCCTGATCGGGCCTGCATAGGCGCATTCGCTTTTGATGCTTGCGGGGAACTGCGGAAACGCGCTCCCTGCGTCCCATGGACAACAAGACGCCAGAGGGAGATGCGTTAGCCAGACCGCACAAGCCGGAGCGGGTTGCGCTCAACGTGCTGGCGCTGTGCTTTACGCTGGCGCTGCTCGGCCGCGGCCTCGGCGAGAGCTTTACGGTTTTCCTCAAACCGATCTCTGAGAATTTCGGCTGGGACCGCGCGGCAGTGGTCTCGGTCTATTCGCTGACCTGGCTCGCCGGCGGGCTGACGGCGCCGGTGGTCGGCCGGCTATTCGATCGCTACGGCCCTCGCACCGTCTATTCGCTGGGACTGCTGCTGCTCGGCGGCGCGTTCCTGGCGGCCTCGCAGGCGCAGGCGCTGTGGCAATTCCAGTTGAGCGTTGGCCTCTGCGTCGGGATCGGCATCGCCTTCATCGGCAACGTGCCGAATTCGATTCTGCTCGGCCGCTGGTTCGGCCCGCGGTTGCCGACGGCGATGGCGATCGTCTATTCCGCAACCGGCGCAGGCGTTTTGGTCCTTCTGCCGGCGTCGCAAATCCTGATCGACCAGGTCGGATGGCGCGGCGCCCACCAGATCTTCGGCATCATTGCGCTGTGCTTGTTGGTGCCGCTGTTGCTGCTACCATGGCGGCTGTTCTCAACCGGCTCGCCGCACATCGCCAAACAGGCCGACCCTGGTTTCGTCGATGAGGGCTGGACGCTGGTCAGCGCGATGCGCCACCACGCGTTCTGGGCGCTGTTTTCAACCTTCTTCTTCACGGCAATCGGCATGTACGCGATCTCGGCGCAGATCGTCGCCTACCTTATCGACGCCGGCTTCCCGCCGCTGCAGGCCGCAACCGCCTGGGGCTTTTCCGGCGTCGTGCTGCTGTTCGGCATGCTGGGGGTGACGCAGCTCGATGCGATGATCGGACGAAGACCGTCAGTGCTGCTCAGCTACGCCATCTCGATCGTCGGCATCATTCTGCTGTGGCTGCTGCAGTACTATCCGAACTTCTGGCTGCTCGCGGCTTTCGTGGTGACCTTCGGCAGCATGATCGGTTCGCGCGGCCCGCTGATCACGGCGACCGCGATGAAGATCTTCCGCGGCGAGCGGGTCGGCACCATCTACGGCACGATCTCGATCGGCAGCGGTCTTGGCTCAGGGCTCGGCGCCTGGGCCGGCGGCCTGATCCACGACTGGACCCACAGCTATAATCCCGTGATCGCCTTCGCGCTGGTGGCCGTCGTGCTCGGAATGATCCCGTTCCTCGTCGTGCCGGCGCTGCGGCGCTAGCTAGCTAAGCCCCGGCCTGATTGCCTGGACCCTGCTTGTTGCCGCCATCGTCTCGAGCAGCCAACTCTTGAATGAGAGCATCGCGGGCGACGGTCGCCGGGAATGCAACGAGGTAATCCAATAATCGCCGAGTCCCACTTCGATCTTGAATGGACGTACGAGTCGACGTTTTCGGACCTCATCCTGAAACAATGCCCCCGGCAACAACGCAACGCCGAAGCCGCGCGCTGCTGCGCTGGCGATCGTGATCGATGAATCGAACACCATTCCCTTGAGAACCGGACTCTGCAGTCCCGCCGCCGCAAACCAGCGCGGCCATTCCTCCTGTCGGTAGGAACGCAGCAGCACCTCGCGCTTGAGATCGGCCGGCCGGCTAAGCCGGCGAGCCAGTGCAGGCGCGCAGTACGCCGTAAATGGCGCCCCCATCAAGTGGGTCGCCTCGGTGCCATGCCAGAGCCCATCGCCAAACCTGATCGCGTAATCGAGGCCCTCACCGGCGATATCGATACGATTGTTGTTGGTGAACAGGCGCAAATCGATCCGCGGATACGCGTTTCTGAAATCGTCAAGCCGCGGCAGCAGCCATCCCGAAGCGAAGGTACCGACCACGCCGACCGTGATGACGTCCTGGTAGCGACCATCTTCAAAACGGTTGAGCGTTTCGCTGAGCCGGCCAAAGGCCTCGACGATGCTTGGTAGCAGCGATTGTCCTTCATCGGTGAGCGCGACGCCGCGCGGCAGCCGGCGAAACAACTGTACGCCAAGCCGGTCCTCCAGCACTTTCACATGCTGACTGACCGCTGCCTGCGTGACGCGAAGTTCCAGGCCGGCACGGGTGAAACTCAAGTGGCGCGCTGTTGCTTCAAAGGCCCGCAGTGCGTTGAGCGGAAGGTGCGAAAGCTTCATCCGGCGTCGCATTACTTGTCCCTGGTTTTTCTTATGCCTGCCCGCAGAACTGATCGTTTGTCAAGACAGCAGCCGATGGGCACTTTCCTGCTCGCAGCAAGGAGGGATTCGTAGTGATTACCAGAAGACAGTTCCAGCTTGGGTTCGGCACAGTGCTGATAGCGACTGCTTTGAGCGCGCGGATAAAAGCCGTGCGCGCATCAACCGCAGATCAACGACTGATCGATGAGATCAAGCGCCTGGAGAGCGAAAGTGGCGGCCGGCTGGGCGTTTGTGTCCTCGAGACAGCAACGGATGCCCGCCATGTCCATCGGGGCGACGAGCGGTTTCCGATGTGCAGCACCTTCAAAGTGCTCGCAGCCGCGGCGACTTTGGCGCGGATAGATGCAGGCAAGGAACAGTTGACACGGCGCATAACCTTCGACGCGTCCGCACTCGTCGTGAACTCACCCGTAACTGAAAAGCGTGTCGGCGGCGATGGCATGACGCTCGCTGAGATTTGCGATGCGGCGCTAACTCGGAGCGACAATACGGCCGGCAATCTGCTGCTCGCCAGCATTGGCGGACCTCCGGGACTGACGGCCTTCGCACGAAGCCTGGGTGACCAGGTCACGCGGCTGGACCGGGATGAGCCCTCGCTCAACGAGGCTTTGCCCGACGATCCCCGCGATACTACGACACCGAATGCGATGGCTTCGAATTTGCAGGCCCTCATTCTTGGGACGACAGCGCTGTCGGCTGCATCGCGTGAGCAACTGACGGCATGGTTGATCGCCAACAAAACCGGCGACATGCGACTGCGTGCCGGTTTTGCAAAACGCTGGCGTATCGGAGACAAGACCGGCACAGGCGGACGAGGCACGAACAACCACGTCGCCGTGGTCTGGCCACCCAGCGCCGCCCCCATGGTGATTGCGGTCTATCTGACGGGCGCTACTGTTTCTTTCGAGCAACAGAATGCTATCGTGGCTTCGGTCGCGCGCGCGGTCTCGGCGACAACATCCGGCTAGGTAAGAAATGCGAGCGGTAACGATTGGCGGATTGTCGATAGCAATCATCCCGCTGTGCGTTGGCGTACCGGGTTTGTCTCCATTGATCGCCTCGGAGGAGTTGTTCGCCAACCGGCCCGCATTTTCCGTAGCGGAGCAGCCCGTGCGGATGCCAGCCGAATGCCGAGATGTGAGGCGGATGGCAGAAGGAATTCCTGAACTCGACTACCGGATCGATCTATCCGTGGTCGGCAGCCTCACGGCCGTGCAGACGGATCAGGTGTTGTGGTATCTCGTGCTGTGTTCATTGCCGGATATCCGGATCATGTGCGTGACCTACCAATCCAACGGCATGACGGTTGGCGAGAGGGTCATCGTTAAGGGCGGATATCGGCGACGCGACGCCAACCACGTCCTCCTTGATCCTTGCTTGGCAAGCAGGCCGGAACAGTGATTGTGATTTCGGCCGAACGCGCAGCGCGACCGGTCGCAGCGCGGCTTGACTAGTTGTTCGGCGGAAATTCGATCGGGGTGTTCTGCTTGCCGGTGTTGAACTCCATGATCTTTCGCGTCACGCCGGGAAAGATCGCCGAAATCGGATTGACGCGCAGCACGGGCTGGCCCGGCGTGCCCACGACCTCATAGGTCACGCCGATCAGGCCTTCATTGTTGCCGTTGCCGAGGAACAGGCCGAGCACCGGAATCTGGCCGAACATGTTGTTCAGTCCGTACATCGGAACGAAAGTGCCGCTCATCCGAACCTGATTGGCGACGGTATCGATGCTGCCTTCGATGGTCGCCCCGACCATCGGTCCCTTTACGACACCATCGCGGATCGCGAGCTGTCCATTCTGCCGGGTGAACTCGGCGCGCAACGCCGTAAAGGAAACCCCGCTCTGCGTGCCGGTAGAACCACCTGCGGCCACGCGGTCGAGCGAAGCCTCGCCCTTGATAGAAAAGTCGCGGACGTTGATCAGGCCGTCCTTGGCGCTGGGTTCAACCGTTGGCGGCTCCAGCGCAAGGGACAATTGTCCGCCAATCACCTTGGAGTACATGTCGGTGAAGCGGAAGAAAGCCCCCGCATCGTTGGTCTGCAGGATGATGACGTCCCGGCCCTGCCCCTGTCCACGGCCGCGCAAATCGGCCGTCACCGACGTGTCGCGTCCGACCTTGCCGGAGAGCGTGAAGTTTTTCACGATGCCGTTGCGGCGGGAGAACTTGCTATCGACGCTGCGCAACGCTTCGCCGTTGAAGCCCGCCACCGCGCCGAGCTTGACGTCGATGTCGAGGTCGATGTTCCTGGACTTGCTCTTGGGATCGGCCTCCTTGCCTGAGATCGCCGATTTGAGGAAGCCGCGGCCGTCGAACACGTCGCCGCGCATCGTGACCTTCACGACGCCGTCGGCGCCGCGTTCAGCCTTCAGCGTGGTCTTGTCGCCGTCCGACGGTGCATAGACCGGGAAGTTCGCGCTCAACAGCTCGCCATTCTGGTCAACTTCCAGCGATCCCTTGATCGAAACGCCGCCGCCTTCGACCACGATATCCTGGAACAACGTCGACTGTTCCTTTTTCACCACGTTGAACGTCGCCTTGCCCGACTTGCCGGGCAGCTTGACCCATCCGGGCAGGATGTTGTCGAGACGCAGGGAGGTCAGATCGGCCTCGATGCCGACGCGGCTGTCGTTCTCGCCGATCTTGCCGATCACCTTGATCGGGATGGAGCCGCTGACGGCAGATCCGAGATCGATCCCGAGGCGTGCGCGGCTGGCGTCGTCCAACGTCGCCTGCAGCCTGATGTCGGCGTCGCCCTCGTTCAGCTTGCGGTAGTCGAGCGAGGCCGGCTGCCCGTTGATCTTGACGTCGCCCTTGACCTGGTAGCCCGTGTTGTTGGCGACCAGCTTAAGCGCATTGGATTCCAGTTTCTGGTTCATCACGAGCTTGTCGGCGGCAAACCCGGAGAGATCGGCCGTGACGGCGTAGGTGGTGTCGGCCTTGGTCATTGAGCCCTTGACCGGCATACCCATCGTAATGGAGGCGGTGAGGTTGCCCTTGCTGGAATTCGGATCGATCAAGGTGCCGGAGACGTCGCTGAGGCGGTCCGAGGCGAGAATCTCTGCGGCGGCCGGCACCGGAGCATCGACCCTGAACTTCACCCGCGAGGGCGACGGCTTCGGCGCCATGTCCGGCACTTCGAACGTGAAATCCGAAATGTTGATCTTGCGCCCGGCCGGCGTATCGGCGATGCCCTGTCCGATGGTCACTGTCGCGGTGCGGCCGGTGACCCGCGCCTTCAAGTCGGCATCACGAACCGATGGCATTTCATCCACTGGGCGAACCGTGACGCCGGAGGCCACGATGTTGACGGCGAGACCATCATCCGGAATCGGCGGCCCCTTGCGCGACAGATTACGCACCGGCGAGTTGACGCCGACCTCGATGCGCTGAAGCGTACCCTTTTCGATCCGCTCGATCACCCATTCGCGCACTTCGGGCACGATCAGGATCGGCCACATCCGCTTCAGTGCGGATGCCGACATCGGCGTGCCCGCGAAACCAAGTTGCAGCCGCGCCTCGTTCGCATAGTCGATGCTGCCGGTGCCGGCGATGCCGATCTCGCCGTTGCTGATATCGGCCTGGGTGAGCAGCACGCGCTTCCGGTCGGTGTCGAACTTCAGCCCGATCGCGATGCGATTGAAGATCAGCGGCGGGGTTCGTTGTCGGTGCCGGCCAGCAGGATCGTGCCGCCGCTAAGGCCCGCCTGCCATTCGGTGGTCGCGCCGTTCGGCGGTTCGAGATGGCCCAGTAACGTAATCCGGTTCGCGCCGGAAACGATCTTGAAGGGCGCCACCAGCACGCGCCGTCCGGCGTCCCATTCGACGCTCATCTCTGCCGAATCGATCGCCATCGGATAGTCGGGCGTATCGGTGTCAATGAGGTTTCCGGCGCCGGCGGTGATCTTGCCGCGGAAATAGGTCGGCAGGCCGTCGCGGCCCAATTCGCCCTTCAACTCGCCGGAGAGCGGCAATTCCGCGCTGTAGGTCAGGTCCTTGACCCGCATCGCCAGCAGGATGTTGGCAGCCGGTACCTTGTCGGCGCGAAGGTCGACCGACCGCACGCCGTTCTGCTGCGGACCGACCACGACCTTGAGCGACCACGGGCGCGCGCCCTCCTCGCCCAGGCTCACCGCGACCCCGCCGCCGCTCGGCCGG
The DNA here is from genome assembly GCF_036924645.1 of Bradyrhizobium sp. AZCC 2176. Taxonomy (NCBI): domain Bacteria; kingdom Pseudomonadati; phylum Pseudomonadota; class Alphaproteobacteria; order Hyphomicrobiales; family Nitrobacteraceae; genus Bradyrhizobium; species Bradyrhizobium sp. AZCC 2176. The sequence goes on from NZ_JAZHRX010000001.1 coordinate 6,118,005, forward strand.
CGCATGCTGAGGCTGATATTATCGAACGTCCATTTGTTGCCGCGCTGCTGGTCGTCGACGACGAGATTGCCGTTCTTCAGGCCGATCTCGTTCAGATTCTGGCCGTCAAGGCCGGTGAGGCTGAGGCTGTCGAGCCAGTCGAGGCCGGCCAGCAGTCCGTTCTGCGTCGTGTCGGGAGCCGTCGCAACAGCACCCTGCGCGGGTGCAGGCGCCTGGCGCGGGAATGTCGGCGCCATGCCGGCGTCGCGCTTGGAGGCGACGCCTGTCGCCAGCGGCTTGGCGGTGTCGCCGGCGGACACCGTCACCTGACCATCCGGCGTGATTCGCACAGCTAGTTCGGCGTCGACCAGATTGAGGCTTTCGGCGCGCAGCCGCCCCATCAGAAGCGCCGTGCCGGATAGTTTCACCTCGGCCTTCGGCGCGGTGGCAACGATGACCTGGTCACGGTCGCGCACCACGATGTCGCGGATGCGCACCGCGATTCGAATCCGCCCGGCCCGCTCGATCTGCGTACCGCCGACCGCAACCGTGTTGCCGTGGCCGATGTTGTCCTCGATCGCGGCCGCAAGCCATGGCGTGGCCACGTCGAGATTGATCGGCCCGGCGCCGAGGCGCCACCACAGCCCGCCGAAGCAGCCGGTGAAAATTACTGCCAGCACGCCGATCACAATCGCCAGGCGCTTGACCCAGCGTTCGCCGGTCAGCCAGCGCTGCAGCGCTGCAAACCGGTCTCCCGCCCGGTGAAATCCGGAATCGGAATGCGACAACAGCCGCCGCGCACGCGAGCGCGCCGCCTCATCGGGCTCTTGATCCCAGCCGGCCGCATCGTCCCACTGCGAGATGTGGGCCTCGGCACGCGGATTCGACCCCTTGGGCGAAGTGTTGCTAGCCATTGCCTCTCGGTGCCGGCACTGAGGTTGATCGCCGCCAAGGGCTCGCTCTTCGATCGTTATCGAGCGCTCCTGTGCCGGCATCGCTGCCAATCCTCGATTAATACTGTTACTCGTGGTCGGGCCCAAGGGTTGATTCAAGGGTTGACTGGGCGGCCCCATCGACGAGCGGACGGGTGTTGCGTCGAATTCCTTGTAACCATACTCCGGGGTCATCAAACTTGCCCAGCAGCCGGAGCGAATCCGACGATCAAGGGCGAGACCCGCAATACCTTAATGGTTGATCTGCGGAAAGCGACGAAAGGAAGGCGTATGTCCAAGAAAACGCGCAAGAAATCCTCCAAGCCATCCCCCGAAAGCCGCAAGACGCCCGCCCAAAAACCAGTCTTGGCCAAGACACCCAGCAAGCCCCCCGGCAAGGCCGCTCGCCGCAGCGGGACCACATCGGCCAAAAAGCCTGCAGCCAAGCTAGCCAGCAAGGCAGCCAAAACCGCCACCAAGACGGCCGCCAGGAAATCGGACAAGGCGGCCAAAACCACGTCAGCAAAAGCCTCGCACAAGCCGACATCGAAACAGTTAATAAAATCCAATCTATCGGACGCGCCCAAACCGGCTGCCGGAACCGGACTTGTCGAAGGCGCGATGGCTCCCCCCTTCAGCCTGCCCCGCGACGGCGGCGGCAGCGTCTCGCTGGCTGACTATACGGGCAAGAAACTGGTGCTGTTCTTTTACCCCCGCGCCGACACCCCCGGCTGCACGCGGGAAGCGATCGACTTCACGCGTCTCAAGGACGCGTTTGCCGACGAGGGAGCCGCGGTGCTCGGCGTCTCGGCAGACACCATAAAAGCCCAGGAGTCCTTCCGTACGAAGCACCAGCTTTCAGTTCCTCTGATCTCGGATGAGCAACATGAGATGCTGGAGGCCTACGGCGCCTGGGGCGAAAAATCGATGTACGGCAGGAACTTCATGGGAATCATTCGAACGACGGTTGTGATCGGCGCCGATGGACGGATTGCCAAGATCTGGCGCAATGTGCGGGTCGACGGCCATGCCGACGAGGTGCTGGCTGCCGTCCGCGCCATCTGATTTGGCAGGTTCCATTTCCCAAAAATTAACCATGAAAGGGTCAAATCGGCCCCGCAAATTGAGCCGTACGGAACTCATCTCCGACCGGCGCGGGAGTGCCGATGTCGTACCGTTCCGGTCATCATTATTCCGACTACCACCATCCTCACGACCATGGCAGGACGCCGCCCCACCGTCCCGCCCCCTCCGCGGCAAAGGCCGCAGCGATAGACGGCGACGGCTACACCATCGTGCATGCCGGCAAGCAGGTCCGGCTCGGCCCCGTCCTGTTCTGGATCGTTGTCGGCACGATCGTGTTGCTCGGCATGTGGTCGGCGGCGACCGCCACCTATTTCGCGTTTCGCGACGATGTCCTGACCCGGCTGATCGCCCGTCAGGCCGAGATGCAATATGCCTATGAAGATCGCATCGCGGAGCTGCGCGCCAAGGTGGACCGCACCACCAGCCGCCAGTTGCTCGATCAGGAACAGTTCGACCAGAAGCTCGACCAGATCATGCGCCGCCAGACCGCGCTCGAATCGCGCGCCACTGCACTTGGCGCGATCCCGGACGCCGCGGCTACCGGTTCTGTTCGCCCGCCGGGCCGTGGCGCGGCGGCAGAGACGCCGGCTTCCGGTTCTCTAAAACCCTCCCCGATCAGCGACACCGTGATCTTCGTGGCGCCGCCGGATCGCGAAGCGCGGCTGGAATCGCGCGCGCCCACCATCGTCAAGCCGCAGCCAAATCAGTTTGCCAAGGTTCAGGGCTTCGACAACGTTTTGGTCCGCCTGCAGACCTCCCTCGACTCCGTCGAGCGGCGCCAGATGGCGGCACTGACCGCGGTCGAGGACAGCATGGAATCGCGCGTCCGCCGGATGCGCGGCGTATTCACCGATCTCGGCCTCGACATGGCGCAACTCCAAGCGGCGACGCCGCGCTCGGCCATCGGCGGCCCGTTCGTGCCGGTGAAGCTTTCGGCCGATGCCGGCGCATTCGAGCGCCAGCTCTACCGGATCAGCATCGCGCGCTTCCAGATGCAGCGTCTCAACGCGACGCTGGCACTGGTGCCCTACCGCAAGCCGGTTATCGGCGAGGTCGAATTCACCTCGGGCTTTGGCGTCCGCAGCGATCCCTTCCTCGGCCGCCCGGCCATGCACACCGGCCTCGATTTCCGTGCCGCCACCGGCGATCCCGTCCGCGTCACCGCGAACGGCAAGGTCGTATCGTCGGGTTGGATGGGCGGCTATGGCCGCATGGTGGAGGTCGACCACGGCAATGGGTTGTCGACCCGTTACGGCCACCTGTCGGAAATTCACGTCAGGGTCGGCGACGTCGTCAGGATCGGCCAGGTGATCGGCGCCGTCGGCTCCACCGGCCGCTCCACCGGTCCGCACCTGCACTATGAAACGCGCATCGACGGCGATGCCGTCGACCCGCAAAAGTTTTTGCGCGCGGGCGTCAGGCTCAGCGCGGGCTAGCATCGCGCCGTCAGAACCGACTTGCTCGCTTGTCGATCGCGCGCGGGGTATTCCCTCTATTTTATCCTTGCAGTTCCACAGTCACCTAAAACGGAACCGGCTCGCGCCGGCGCCGGTGAATTTTTTGGCCCGATGTCGGCTCGCAGGGAGGCCAGGCGTCCTTGTAGCAGAGACGGAGCCAACCCAACCAAATCCCGCGATATACTCCGCTCGGTAATGGAGAAAATAACGTCATGTCCCAAGGCAATACCGTTCGTTTGCATCGTGTCCTCGCCACCAAGCCGGAGAAGGTTTTCCGCGCCTTCCTCGATGCGGAAGCCATGGCCAAGTGGCTGCCGCCCTATGGCTTCACCTGCAAGGTTCACCATTTCGAGGCGAAGGTTGGCGGCACATTCAGGATGTCGTTCACGAATTTCACCACGAACTCAGGCCATTCGTTCGGCGGAGAATATCTGGAAATCGTGCCCAATGAGCGTATCCGCTACACCGATCGTTTCGACGATCCCAATTTGCCTGGCCTCATTGAGGTCACTGTGACCCTGAAAGCGGTTTCGGTCGGAACCGAGATCCACATCGAACAGACGAACTTGCCGACGGTAATTCCGGTCGAAGCCTGCTATCTCGGCTGGCAACAGTCGCTCGCCCAGCTCGCATTGCTCGTGGAGCCGGATATTCCGGGATAGTGACGGTCGAGGGGAGGCACCACGCTGTGGTGCCTTGTCCTCTAATGCCCGACCTCGCCGGTGATGACGTCGCCGAAAACTTCCCACGCTTCGCCGTTGAATTTCATCAACTGCATCTGCTCGATCGGAAAGAAGTCGTTGGCGGCCGTGTTGATCCTGATGCCGGGCAGCAGCACCTCGCTGGTGAAATCCTTCAGGCTTGCGGCCTGCTTCATCACGTTCTCCCGGGTGAGATTGTCGCCGCACTGCTTCAGCACCTGCACCATGGTCTGTGCCGTCGCATAGCCGTAGATATTGTTGGCGTTGGTCTTGTCGCCGTCAGGGAAATATTTGTCCATGAACGCAAGCCAGCTCTTGATGCCCGGGTCGTCCTTCCACAATGGATCGGTCGGATCCTTCAGATATGCGGTTGAAATGATGCCTTTCGAATTATCGAGGCCGGCCGGCTTGAGAACGGCAGCGACCGAGGTCGAGACATTGCCGAGGAAATAGACCGGCTTCCAGCCGAGCTCGGCGACCTTGCGGATCGCCTGCGCCGCGCCCTTCGGCGCCGCCCAGGTCATCATGATGTCGGCACCCGAATCCTTCAGCGCGACGATCTGCGAATCGATGGTGGGATCGGAGACCTCGTAGGATTTGTCGGCAATGATCATGCTGGCCTTGTCGCCAAGGCCGTCGCGCAAGCCCTTCATCTGGTCCTTGCCGGCATCGTCATTCTGCCAGAGCGCCGCGATCTTGGCGTTTGGGAAATTCTTTCGGATGTAGGCGGCGTAGATCCGCCCCTCGCTCTGGTAATTCGGCTGCCAGCCCATCGTCCACGGAAAATTCTGCGGATCACCCCATTTGGTGGCGCCGGTCGCGACAAAGAGCTGCGGCACCTTCCTGGCGTTCATGTATTTCTGGATGGCGGAGTTCGACTGCGTGCCGAGCGGCTGGAAGATAAGGAGCACCTCGTCGCTTTCGACCAGCTTGCGCGCCTGCTCGACCGCCTTAGGCGGGCTGAAGGCGTCGTCATAGCTGATGAAATTGATCCTGCGGCCGTTGATGCCGCCCTCGGCGTTGATCTTGTTGAAATAGGCCGCCTGCGCCTTGCCGATCGTGCCGTAGGCCGACGCCGGGCCGCTATAAGGCATGATGTTGCCGATCTTGATTTCGGTATCACTGGCGCCGGGATCGTACTTCTTCTGCGCGGCGGCCGCGGTGGCAACCATTGCGGCGACGGCCAACGCTGTCAGGGCAACAAGGTTCTGCATGCGAACCGGCATCGGTTTCTCCCCCTTATTTTTTCAGTCTTGTTGCGGGCAAGTCTCGCAAGTCGCATCAACGCTTGCAAGCATGCGCTTATTCCGTATGACGAAACACCATTGTTGCCCAACAGCAATTGTGATTGATGCAGGTTCGCGTCATTCCCATGCGTGCAGGGCCCAGAGGTTGGACAGGGTTGAAACAGAACACACGAATTGGTCCGCGACATCCCAGGCTCGCTGCCGGCGGATTTCGCTTCGCGCGCTGGCTGGCGGCAAAAACCATGGGGCTTGCGGGATTTCACCAGCTCGGCTCGGAATTCGCCGATGCGCGGATCGCGCATGTGCGCGACAAGCTAGCGCGGGGCGAAACGGTCTATCTCGCTGGCCTCGGCGCACCCGGCACGCATAATTCGGGTCTGGCGCTGGTTGAGGTGACGCAGGCGGACGGGCCACGGCTGATCGTCAACAACGAGGAAGAGCGCTTTTCGGGCAACAAGCACACGACGGAATATCCGGAACTGTCGATCGACGCGGCGGTGGCGACGCTGCGGGAGATGGGCCGCGATATCGGCGATATCGATGCCTGGCTCACGAGCTGGGATTACCCGACGCTCGCCGGCACGCTGGCGCGCTCGGTGATCGAGGAACTGCCGCAGAGTTTCAAGCTCGTGCGTACCACCGAGGCTGCCGGCTTCGACGGCCGCCGCCTCGACCAGATGACGCGGACGCCAAAAATCCTCGCCCGCCAGCTCGGGGTTGCCGAGCGCGTGCCGCTGATCTGCCTGCCGCATCACGACAACCACGCCTGGTTTTCCTACGCCGCCTCGCCGTTTGCCGACGATGGCGAGCCGACGGCGATTGCGGTGCTCGACGGCACCGGCGATCAGGGGTCGATCTCGCTCTATGTGGTCGAGGATGGCGCGATGCGCCGGCTCTACTGCAACGACAGCATGTTCGATTCACTCGGCGCGTTCTACAGCGTGATCTCGTCGACGCAAGGAGGCTGGACCTGGCTTTCCAGCGAGGGCCGCTATATGGGCGCCGCCGCGTGGGGCGACATGGACCGCGCCAGCAATCGATACTATGCGCGGTTGCGCGACGTCTTGCATTTCGGCAGCGATGGCGAAGTTCGGCTCAACCGCGCGATGGCCCACTGGTATTGCGACCCCTTCGATCATCCCTACAAGCAGGCACTCACCGAGTTACTCGGCAAACCGCTCAAGCCGGACCAACTCTGGAATCCGGATGCGGTGCTGCGTGTCGAGGACATCCATCACCGCCCCGACACCAAAGACCGCCTCGACAAGGCGGCCGCGACCCAACTGGTGTTCGAGGACGCCATGATCCACGTTGTCGATCATTTGTTGCGCACGACCGGCGCCAACCGGCTGGTATTGACCGGCGGCGTCGCGCTGAACGCGGTCGGCAATATGCGGCTGCTCGAACATTTCGATCAGGCATGGTTCGCCCAAGCCCAGCAGCGCCACGCGCGGCTGCATCTGTGGGTGCCGCCGGTCCCCGGCGATGCCGGCGTCACCATCGGCGCCGCCTGGCTGTTTGCCCATCTCGCCGGCGCCCCGCGCGGCGCGCCGATGACGCATGCGTTCTATTGCGGCACGCCGCCATCGCAGGACGACATTGCGAGCGTGCTTGAGGCCGATGACATCGCCTCGCAACGCATCGGCGATATCTCGACGCCTGACGGCCTCGACGCGGTCGCCGACCTGATGGCATTCATGGTCGCGCAAAACGGTGTAATCGCGCTGTATCAAGGCGCGGCCGAAACCGGCCCCCGCGCACTCGGCCATCGCTCGATCCTCGCCAACCCCTGCGATCCCAAGGCGCGTGAGCGGCTCAACGAGCGCGTCAAATACCGCGAGGCCATTCGCCCGCTCGCGCCGATGGCAACGCTGGAGGCCGCCCAGGAATATTTCGAACTGCTGCCCGGCGCCTCGGATGCCGATTACAACGCCTATAATTACATGGTGCTGACGGCGCATTCGAAGCCGCACGCGCGCGAAAAGATCCCGGCCGTCATTCATGCCGATGGCACCGGCCGCATCCAGATCGTGCGCGCGGGCGACGATCCTCTCACCTACGCCTATCTGAAGGCGCTCGGCCGCCACATCGGCGTCGAACTGTCCGTCAACACATCCTTCAATGTCGCGGGTCCTATCGCCCAGAGCCCGCAGCAGGCGATCGACACGCTGCGCCGTTCCAAGGGACTCGATGTCGTGGTGCTGGTGGCAGGGGACGGCACGGTGACCGCAGCCTGGCATGGTGACGAGCGCGACAGCCGAAGGTTTACGGGCTGGTACTCGCAATGGAAGGCCCGTCGCGCGTAGCTTATCGCTGAAAGAACTTCAGCATGCGGCCGTCGATCAACAGCAGCGCGCTGCCGATCACCAGCGCGCCCGCAATTTCACGCGGCGAAATCTGCTCGCCGAGCACAAGCGAGCCGAGCAGGATGGCCGTAACAGGCACAAGCAGCGTCACCAGCATGACATTGGTGGCGCCTGAGCGCCGCAGCACCTGAAAGAAGACGATATAGGCCAGCGCCGTCGATAATGCGGCAAGACCGAGCACCGCGAACCATGTCACCGCGCCCGGTATCGGCAATTGCCACGGCCGCTCGAAAATGCCGGCGACGACAGCCATCATCAAGCTCGATGCCATTAATTGAAACGTGGCGGCAGCAAGCGGCGGCGAATCCGATAGCGCGCGGCGGGCTATCAGCGCCGAGATACCGTAGCTCAGCGCCGCCGCGAGGCACAGCAGGACGCCGAGCCCCTGCCCGCTGGCAAAGCCTACGCCGCTGCCGCGAAGGATCACGACGCCGACAAGGCCGACGATCACACCGGCCACACGCCTGATGATGAGCTTCTCCTCGCCCGCCGCCGCCATCACCGCCACCGTGAACAGCGGCGTGGTGGCATTGAGGATCGAAGCCAGCCCGCTCGGGATGTACATCTGTCCGGTGACGATCAGCGAGAACGGCAGTACATTGTTGAACAAGGCGACGAGGAAGAACGGCCTCCAGCCCATCCACCCCTTCGGAAACGGCAGTCGCTGCGCGCAAAGCACCGGCAGCAGGATCATGGCGGCCAGCAGCACGCGCAACAGCACGAGCGTGAAGGGCGGCAGTTCGCGTAGCACCACGCCATTGAAGAAGAACGATCCGCCCCACAGCACCGACAATGCGGCGAGCAACGCCCAGTCACGCGCATCGATCCGGCCGTCGCTGACTGTCATTTCGCAAGAACCTGATGAAATCGCACAACCAGCTAGGACGGACGCGCGTCGCCGTCCACCCGATTTCCGAAGGTTATTTCGACTGCGACACGATCTCGATCATCTTGCCTTCGTCATCGTCGGGCGCGCTTGCCTTCGCCTTCTCATAGGCGGCAAGCGCGGCGCGGCTGACAGGCACGCCGGGCAGCAGTGTTTCGGCCAGTGCCACGGCATAGGCCGCATCCTTATGGCGAAGCGCCGCAGTGAACGACGCGCCGGAGAAATCGCGCGCGACCATGCGTTTGGAATGGCGGATCACCTGCGGGCTCGCCACCGCGCCGGTCGAGAGCGCCTCCGCCACCAGGTTCATGTCGAGCCCGGCCTGCTCGGCCATGGCAATGCCTTCGGCGAGGCTAGCAATCTGCACCGCGCCCATCATGTTGTTGATCAGCTTGAAGACCGTGCCGGTGCCGACCGCGCCGAAGTGCCTGATCACGTCGCCGATCGGCGCCAGATAGGGTTTCGCGCGATCGAGATCGGCAGGTTCAGCGCCAACGAGCAAGGTCAACTTGCCGGCGGCCGCCGCTTGCGGCAGGCCGGTGACGGGACAATCGATATAGATCAGGCCGCGCCCGCGCAGCTCGCGCGCCATGTCGAGCGCATGCTGATGCGAGACCGTCGAGCATTCGATCGCGAGGCTGCCCGCTTTCATCGTTGCAGCCGCGCCATCCTTGCCGAGCCAGACGGCACGCGATGCCTCGTCGTCCGCGACCATGGTCACGACGGCATCGGCGCCGTTAGCAGCGTCGGCCGGCGACGAGGCCCAGCGCGCGCCGCGCGCGATCAAATCTTCCGCTTTTGCCTTGCTGCGATTCCACACCGCAACGGCACAACCTGCATCGAGATAGCGGCCGGCCATGCCGTGGCCCATCCGCCCAAGCCCGATGAAGGCGACCTTTGTCATCGGCTAGTCCACATCCTCGACAGCGCCGGGCGCGGTGCCGAACGCGCGCTGCGCCAGGGTTGCCGCCATGAATTCGTCGAGGTCGCCGTCGAGCACACCTGATGTATCTGATGTCTGCACGCCGGTGCGCAGGTCTTTCACCATCTGGTAGGGCTGCAGCACGTAGGAGCGGATCTGGTGGCCCCAGCCGATGTCGGTCTTGGCGGCCTGATCGGCGGCGGCCTGCTCCTCGCGCCGCTTCAGTTCGATCTCGTAGAGCCGTGCGCGCAGCATGTCCCAGGCTTGCGCGCGGTTCTTGTGCTGTGAGCGGCCGGCCTGGCAGACCACGGCGACGCCGGTCGGAATATGCGTCAGCCGTACCGCGGACTCAGTCTTGTTGACGTGCTGCCCGCCGGCGCCGCCCGAGCGCATGGTGTCGGTGCGCACGTCCGATTCCTTGATGTCGATCTTGATCGAATCGTCAACCACCGGAAAAATTGCGACCGACGAAAACGAAGTGTGCCGGCGCGCGTTGGAATCGAACGGCGAGATCCGCACCAGGCGATGCACGCCCGCCTCCGTCTTCAGCCAGCCATAGGCATTGTGCCCGCTGATCTGGATGGTCGCGGATTTGAGGCCGGCTTCTTCACCGAGGGTTTCTTCCAGATATTCGATCTTGAAGCCGTGGTTCTCGGCCCAGCGCGTATACATGCGCAAGAGCATCGCGGCCCAGTCCTGGCTTTCGGTGCCGCCGGCACCGGCATGCACCTCGAGATAGGAATCGAACTTGTCGGCCTCGCCCGACAGCAGCGCTTCGAGCTCGCGGCGGGCGACTTCCTTCTTCAGGGCTTTCAGCGCGTTTTCGGCTTCGACCACCACGCCTTCATCGTTCTCGGCTTCGCCCAGCGCGATCATTTCGACATTGTCGTCGAGCTCACGCTCGACCTTGCCGATGCCCTCGAGCGCATCCACCAGCGAGGTGCGCTCCTGCATCAGCTTCTGGGCTTTCTGGGGATCGTTCCAGAGATTGGGATCTTCGGCGAGCTTGTTCAGCTCGGCGAGGCGAGCCGTCGATTTCTCGACGTCAAAGATGCCTCCTCAGCAGCCCGACTGACTGCTTGATCTCTTCTACGAGGCGTTCGACTTCGGCGCGCATGGTCTCTTCTGTCTGCGGCTGGAACCGCTACTGGTGGTCTTTTGTTGGACGCGTTTTCCTGGCGCGAACCGGTATCCACTTCGCTCGAAAACGCTTTGGCTTGCGAGGGATGTAGCGGCCTGCGCCGCAAAGCGCAATCCGCAAACCGGCTGCTAGTAAAGCCGGCCGGTTCCGGGACGCATGATATTGCTGGCATCGGGCGGGATTTCCTGTGGCACGCGCCCATCCTGGTCGGTAACGCCAACGAGGGAATAATTATCCGGCGGCGCGGTGCCCGGCTTGAAGGCTTCCAGGATGGTGCGGCCGCCCTCGCCCGGGTTGGGGCGCATGCCGCTCTTGGCATCGATACGGACCAGCCTGATGCCGGCGGGAATCTTGAACGGCGTCGCCGGCTTGTCCGCGAGCGCGAGCTTCATGAACTCTTTGACGATCGGAGCGGCGGTATGGCCGCCTTGCGCCGCCCTGCCCAGGCTGCGGGGCTTGTCGTAGCCAAGATAGAGACCGACGACGAGATCCGGCGAAAAGCCGATGAACCAGACGTCTTTTCCATCGCTGGTGGTGCCGGTCTTGCCGGCGATCGGCTTGCCCACCTCGCGCATCACCGACGCCGTGCCGCCCTGCACCACCCCCTCCAGCATCGAGGTGATCTGATAGGCCGTCATCGAATCGAGCACCTGCTCCCTGCGGTCGACAAGCTGCGGCTCGGGCTGATTCTTCCAGCCGCCCGGCGCGTCGCAGCCGCGGCACTCGCGCGCATCATGTTTGAAAATCGTACGTCCGTAGCGGTCCTGGATGCGGTCGATCAGGGTCGGCTTCACCCGCCGGCCGCCGTTGGCGAACATCGAATACGCCGTGACCATCCGCATGACCGTGGTTTCGCCGGCGCCGAGCGCATAGGAAAGATAGTTCGGCAATTCCTCATAGACGCCGAAGCGTTTGGCATATTCACCGATCAAGGGCATGCCGACATCCTGCGCCAACCGCACCGTCACTGTGTTGACCGACCATTTGAGCGCTTCACGTAGGGTAATGGGGCCACGATAACTGCCAACCGAAAAGTTCTCCGGGCGCCAGACGCCGGCGCCCTGCCCCTGATCGATCTCGATCGGTCCGTCGACCATGATGGTCGCCGGGGTGTAGCCATTGTCCATCGCCGCCGAATAGACCAGCGGCTTGAACGTCGATCCCGGCTGTCGATAGGCCTGGGTCGCGCGATTGAACTGGCTCTGGTCGAACGAGAAGCCACCGACCATCGCGAGCACGCGGCCGGTCAACGGATCCATCGCGACCATGGCGCCGGACACTTCCGGCAATTGCCGCAGGCGATACTGGCCTTCAACTATATTGCCGTCCTTGATCAGCGGATCGGCGTAGATCACGTCGCCCGGGACAAGAATTTGCGAGACCGCGCCCGGCGCCTTGCCGCGAGCTGAGGCGGAAGCCGCCCTCGCCCATCGGACACCTTCCAGCGTGATGAGGCCGGTCTGCCGGTCCTTGGAGATCGCGCCTCCCAGTTCGCGGCTGGGCTGGAAACCGATGCGGGCCGACTGGTCGCTGGTCTCGAGTACCACGGCCATCCGCCACGGCGAGATGTCGCTGAGCGATTTGACTTCGGCGAGCTTGACGCCCCAGTCGCCGGAAATGTCGAGCTTGCTCATGGCTCCGCGCCAACCCTGGGCCTCGTCAAAGTTCACGAGGCCGGCGGCCACGGTCTTGCGCGCCATCACCTGCAGCTTCGGATCGAGCGTGGTGCGGACCGACAGGCCGCCTTCATAGAGTTTCTTTTCGCCGTAGCGCTCGAAGATGTCGCGCCGGACTTCTTCGGCGAAATACTCACCAGCAAAGATATGCGCGGCGTTGGACCGGCTGGTCACGACCAGCGGCTCCTTGCGCGCCTTGTCGGCATCGGCCTGCTTGATCCAGCCGTTTTCCAGCAGGCGGTCGATCACGTAATTGCGCCGCTCGACCGCGCGATCGCGGTTACGAACCGGGTGCAGCATGGCCGGCGCTTTTGGCAGCGCTGCCAGATACGAGGCTTCCGCAACCGTCAACTCGTTCACCGATTTGTCGAAATAGACCAGCGACGCCGCCGCGATGCCGTAGGCACCGAGGCCGAGATAGATTTCATTGAGATAGAGTTCGAGGATGCGGTCCTTGGAATAGGCGCGCTCGATGCGCATCGCCAGCAGGGCTTCCTTGATCTTGCGGGTGAAGGAAACTTCGTTGGTCAAAAGGAAGTTCTTCGCGACCTGCTGGGTGATTGTTGACGCACCTTGCGGGCGGCGATTGGAGCCAAAGTTCTGCGCATACACCACGGCCGCGCGCGCCATGCCGGTAAAGTCGATGCCGCCATGCTCGTAGAAGTTCTTGTCCTCGGCCGCCAGGAACGCGTTGGTGACGAGTTTTGGCATCGCCTGGATCGGCAAATAGAGGCGGCGTTCCTTGGAATACTCGCCGAGCAGCGCACCGTCAGATGCGTGCACGCGCGTCATCACCGGCGGTTCGTAATCCTGAAGCTGCGAGTAGTCGGGCAAGTCCCTGGAGAAATGCCAGATCGCGCCCGCGACACCGGCTACGCCGACCAGGAACACCACGGTCCCCGCGGCGAACAGGAAACCGAAAAACCGCACCAGCAAGCGCATCATCGACGCCCCGTTCCAACCCTTGCACCGCAACAGCCGGCGCTTGCCTTCGTATCCATCGGAGATTCCCTTTGCCCCGGCGCGGATCGCTCAGATCGGCCGGGTCCAATCATTTGTCTATCGCAATGTCCGAGAGATACGTCTTGAGGTTGTGAGCCTTCCGTGCGGGATCAGTAAAGCCCGCCGGTTCCGGGACGCATGATATTGCCGGCGTCGGGCTGGTACCCTTGCGGATATCCCTGCGGCATCCGGCCATCCGCATCGGCCACGCCGATGACCGAATAATTATCCGGCGGCGCGGTGCCCGGCTTGAAGGCTTCCAGAAGGCCGCCACTGCCCGGACCGGCGCGCATTCCGCTCTTGGGGTCGACGCGGACGAGCTTGATGCCGGCGGGTACCTTGAAGGGAATCGCGGGCTTGTCGGCGAGCGCGAGTTTCAGGAAGTCCTTGGCGATCGGCGCGGCCAGATGACCGCCGGTCATGCCGCGGCCGAGATTGCGCGGCTTGTCGAAGCCGACGTAGATGCCGACCACGAGGTCCGGCGAGAAGCCGATGAACCACGCATCCTTTTCATCGTTGGTGGTGCCGGTCTTGCCGGCGATCGGCTTGCCGACTTCCTTGACGACGGTCGCGGTGCCGGCCTGGACGACATATTCCATCATCGAGGTGATCTGGTAGGCCGTCATCGGATCGAGCACCTGCTCGCGGCGGTCGACGAGCTGCGGCTCGGCCTGATTCTTCCAGCCGCCGGGCGCGTCGCAGCCGCGACATTCGCGGGCGTCATGCTTGAAGATGGTATGGCCGTAGCGGTCCTGAATACGATCGATCAGCGTCGGCTTCACGCGGCGACCGCCATTGGCGAACATCGAATAGGCCGTCACCATTCGCATGACGGTGGTTTCGCCGGCGCCGAGCGCATAGGACAGATAGTTCGGCAGGTCGTCGTAGACGCCGAACCGTTTGGAATATTCGCCGATCAAGGGCATGCCGATGTCTTGCGCCAGCCGCACGGTCACGGTGTTCAGCGAATTCCGCAGCGCGTTGCGCAGCGTGACCGGTCCCTGGTACTTCCCCGACGAATAGTTTTCCGGACGCCAGACGCCGGCGCCCTGCCCCTGATCGATTTCAATGGGTGCGTCGACCACGACCGTCGACGGCGTGTAACCATTGTCCATCGCCGCCGAATAGACCAGCGGCTTGAACGACGAACCGGGCTGCCGATAAGCCTGCGTGGCGCGGTTGAACTGGCTCTGGTCGAACGAGAAGCCGCCGACCATCGCCAGCACGCGGCCGGTCCACGGATCCATCGCGACCATCGCGCCGGAAACTTCCGGCAACTGGCGCAGCCGATACTGACCCTCGACTGGCTTGCCCTCTTTGTCGAACAGCGGGTCGGCATAGATCACGTCGCCGGCCGCCAGAACTTGCGCCACCGAAGTCGGCGTCTTGCCCCTCGCAGGACCCGAGGCCGCCTTGGCCCAACGCACGCCCTCGAGCGTGATGATGCCGGTCTGCCTGACCTTGCTGACGGCGCCGCCGAGCTCGCGGCCCGGCTGGAAACCGATCCGCGCCGACTGGTCGGACGTCTCCAGCACCACAGCCATCCGCCAGGGCGAGATGTCGCCGAGCGATTTGACTTCGGCGAGCTTGACGCCCCAGTCGCCGGAAATATCGAGCTTCGAGGGCGCGCCGCGCCAGCCACTCGCCTCGTCATACTTGACGAGACCGGCGACCATGGCCTTGCGCGCCATGACCTGCATCTTCGGGTCGAGCGTGGCGCGGACCGACAATCCGCCCTCGTACAGTTTCTTTTCGCCGTAGCGCTCGAAAATGTCGCGCCGCACTTCCTCGGCGAAATATTCGCCGGCGAAGATATGCGCGCCGTTGCCGCGGCTGGTGACGTTGAGCTGTTCCTTGCGCGCCTTGTCGGCGTCGGCCTGCTTGATCCAGCCGTTTTCCAGCAGGCGATCGACCACGTAATTGCGCCGCTCGACCGCACGATCGCGGTTGCGAACCGGGTGCAGCACCGCGGGCGCCTTGGGCAACGCCGCCAGATAGGAGGCTTCCGCGATCGTGAGTTCGTTCACCGATTTGTCGAAATAGACCAGCGATGCGGCCGCGATGCCGTAGGCGCCAAGGCCGAGATAGATTTCGTTGAGATAGAGTTCGAGGATACGGTCCTTCGAATAGGCGCGCTCGATGCGCATTGCCAGCAAGGCTTCCTTGATCTTGCGGGTGAAGGAGACTTCGTTGGTCAGAAGGAAGTTCTTCGCGACCTGCTGAGTGATCGTCGAGGCGCCCTGCGGCCGCTTGTTGGAGCCGAAATTTTGCGCGTAGAGGACGGCCGCGCGCGCCATGCCGGTGAAGTCGATGCCGCCATGCTCGTAGAAGTTCTTGTCCTCGGCCGCTAGGAACGCGTTGATGACGAGCTTCGGTACCGCCTGGATCGGCAGATAAAGCCGGCGCTCCTTCGAATACTCGCCGAGCAGCGCACCGTCGGACGCGTGAACGCGCGTCATCACCGGGGGCTCGTAATCCTGAAGCTGGGAGTAGTCAGGCAAGTCCTTGGAGAAATGCCAGATCGCGCCCGCAACGCCGGCGACGCCAACCAGGAACACGACGGTTCCGGCAGCGAACAGGAAACCCAAAAACCGGACCAGCAAGCGCATTATCGAAGTTCCGTTCCAACCCTGTGCGCCGAAATCTGCGGCGGCTATCCTAACACGGCAATCTCGCCGAACGAGTTGCCGCTACGCGGTCGAACAATAAAAGGTCCGGCGGACAATTTTGACCGATGCCGAAGACCTGCAGTCGATTTTCTATACCGTTGCCGCTGTGGCCAAACTAGGGCTTGGGCCACCGAACGGCATGCTTTTCAGCCCGCGCTTACGCCCTGCGCACCGGACTTTTCACTTGCCCGGTCCGTTAGTTGCCAGCCGTTTGGCGAGAAATGCATCAATTGCCTGCGCCATCGATCCGACCGTCTTGTTCCGCCAGTTTTCCGACACCAGGTGCTCGAGGTCGCCCTTGTTGGAGACATAGCCGAGCTCGACCAGGACCGAGGGCACGTCCGGGGCCTTCAGGACCCGGAAGCCGGCCGATTTCAGCGGATGCTTGTGCATCCGCACCGTGCTCTTCATTTCGCCCATCAGCATCCGCGCGAACCGGTTTGAGAAGGTTTTGGTTTCCCGCTGTGCCAGGTCGATCAGGATGTCTGCGACTTCGGTCGGCTCGTCGGCAAGACTGACGCCGCCAATCGCGTCCGACTTGTTTTCGGTATCTGCCAGCCGTTCGGCCTCGGAGTCGGTGGCCTTGTCGGACAGCGTGTAGATGGTGGCGCCCTGGGCGTCGCCCTCGCCGCGCGGCAAGGCATCGGCATGGATCGAGACGAACAATGCCGCCGATTCGCTGCGCGCGATCTTCACGCGGTCGCCGAGCGGAATGAAAGTGTCGTCCGTCCGGGTCATGACGACGCGGTACTTGCCGGATTTCTCGATCCGATCGCGCAGCGCCAGGCCAAATCCCAGCACCAGATTCTTTTCCATGATGTCGCCGCCACCGGCCTGGGTGCCGTTGTCGACGCCGCCATGACCGGGATCGATCACGACCACCGGTCGCTGGTCCGGCGGCCCTGGCGGGGGCTTCGGCGCGGCTGGCGCATCCGGCGAGGCGGCAGCGTTGGCCTCGGCGATCGCAGGCCGCAGCTCGGGACGGCTTTCGGGCGCCAGCGACTGGACAAAGGCGGTGCGATCCACCTCTGCGAATTCGATCACCAGCCGCGGCGGCTGGTCGTTTGCCGCCTCCAGCACATAGGACTTGGCGATTTTGGCCGGCCCGATCAGGTCGAACACGATCCGCGACCCGCCCGGCATGACAAGACCGTAGCGGAACGCCTTGACCAGCCCTCGTCCCGCGACGCCGACCCCGGCGGGAAGCTTGAAACTGACCTGGGGAAGATCGACCACGACGCGATACGGGTCCGCCAGCGCGAAGGCGCGAAACTGGACCGGCTTGTCGAGGTCGAGGATGAAGCGGGTTTGCCTTGCGTCGCCAGCCAGCCGGGCGTCAGACGCGATCGGGAAATTCGATACCGTCGCCGGGCCGGGGACCGCGGCTTGAGAAGCCGGCCCTTGATAAACCGGTGCCTGGGCCGCGCTGGGGCCGATTATTTGAGCGCACAGCAATGCTGCAACGCACAATGCGCCACAACCCAGCAAAACAAGGTGATTTGCGCGGCTCGCCAACGATTCGGTGCCTCCGGAGGAGCCTTCCCTTACCGCATTAGAACCACAGGGTTAATTGGGCCTTAAGCCTGATTTGCGAAAAGAAATGAGTGTTGCCGCGATGCGACGCTTAAGGGAGGGCCCTTTTTGGCTCCCTTGGGGTTCCCTTGCGCTTCCCTTGCACGCAGCTCCCAATCCACGTATGTACGAGGTGCTGACGGCTAATACTCCCGGTTGTGTCGCGTTCAGCCTCCCGGTGCAGCGCCGGTACCTTCGAAGCCGGAGGAACCTGCGTCTTTCCCGATCCTCCACGGCCAGCGCAGCGCGCGGCTGACACGGAGCGGCGGTTTCGAGCCCGAGCGGCGTCCGGTCCCAGGTACTTTTCCAGGGACGGTTTAAGACACGGCAAAACTGATTATCCGGACCCAAAACGGTCCGATATGCGATGGCCGGCGGGCGTTTAGGCGCCGAACCGGGTCTTCAGCGATAGATGCGGCGGTATCCTTTCCGCCAACATGTTCAGACGGGCCGACGCTTGATGCGCCAGACTGTATTGCCGACCAAGGTCCACGGAACGACCGCGCCGACGCGAGGCGAAAGCTTCGCACGTCGCCTCGCTCTGGTGGTCCCCCGTTCGGCGCGGCGCCAAGAAGTGCGTTTTGGCCTTCCCCTCACCCCCGAATCAGGTGGACCGTCGCGTCACCGGGCCGCGCAATTTGCGCGCGCCATGCACCGCGCCCGCCGCCGTCAAGAGTTCCAAAATGCCCAACAAGATGTTGATCGACGCCACCCACCCGGAAGAGACCCGGGTCGTTGTGGTCCGCGGCAACCGCGTCGAAGAATTTGATTTCGAGACCGCCCAGCGCAAGCAGCTCCGTGGCAATATCTATCTCGCCAAGGTCACGCGCGTAGAACCGTCGCTGCAGGCGGCGTTCATCGAATATGGCGGCAACCGCCACGGCTTCCTGGCGTTCAGCGAAATCCATCCGGATTACTATCAGATCCCGGTCGCCGACCGTCAGGCGCTGATCGAAGCCGACGAGCGCGCCCACCGCGAGGCCGAGGAAGAGAGCGAGAACCGCGCCAGCCATCGCCGCCGCTCGCGCCACCGCAATGCACGCCGCCGCGGCCATGGCGACCGCGTCCAGAGCGACGTCGTCGAGAATGCCGGCCAGGATCCCGCACAGGCGGCCCAGCCCTACGAGGGCGAGGCGCATGGCCACGAAGAGATGTATGCCGGCGAAGCCGAGGCGCACGACGCCGGGCATCATGAGGATGATGCCGGGCATCACGGGGATGCGGCCCATCACGCCCATGATAACGAGGCGCATGGTCATGACCACTCGCATGATCACCACGATCACGATCATCCCCACGATCACGATGCGCCGGGTCCTGGCGAAGGAGCGGAAACCGTAAGCGAAGCGCCGGCCGCGGGATCAGAATCCGGCACGTCCGCCGCGGCATCGGTCGAGGCGGCCGGCCCCGAGGCGACGGTTGAACATCCCCATGATGAGCATCATGATGAGGAACAGGCGCGCGAAAACGCGGCCCATGCCGACGACGCGCCGCATATCGAGCACGCCGGTGAAGGATACGGCGTTGCTTCCCCCGACGAACTCGCCCCCGTCTCCGAACGCGACGACGGCCACGACGATGAGGACGACGCTGAGGACGCCGAAGAGGAAGTCGTCGAATCCGTCGGCGGCGATGACGTGCTCGAGGAAGTTCCGGAACGCCCGTTCCGCCCGCGCCGCCAGTACAAGATTCAGGAAGTCATCAAGCGCCGCCAGGTGATGCTGGTTCAGGTCGTCAAGGAAGAGCGCGGCAACAAAGGCGCGGCGCTCACGACCTATCTGTCGCTCGCCGGCCGCTATGCGGTGCTGATGCCCAACACCGCCCGCGGCGGCGGCATCAGCCGCAAGATCACCTCGGCCCAGGACCGTTCGCGGCTGAAGGAAGTGGTGCAGGATCTCGACGTGCCCGAGGGCATGGGGATCATCCTGCGTACCGCCGGTGCCTCGCGGACCAAGCCGGAGATCAAGCGCGACTTCGAATATCTGATCCGCATGTGGGAAACCGTACGCGACATGACGTTGAAGTCGCAGGCCCCCACCCTCGTCTACGAGGAAGGCTCGCTGATCAAGCGGTCGCTACGCGACCTCTACAACAAGGAAATCGACGAGATCCAGGTCGCCGGCGAAGCCGGCTACCAGGAAGCGCGCGACTTCATGAAGATGCTGATGCCCTCGAACGTGCGGGCAGTGCGGCAGTATCGTGACGGCCAGCCGCTGTTCTCGCGGATGGGCGTCGAGAGCCAGTTGGATGCGATGTTCTCGCCGACCGTGCAACTGCGCTCCGGCGGCTACATCGTTATCAACCAGACCGAGGCGCTGGTCTCGATCGACGTCAACTCCGGCCGTTCGACCCGCGAACATCATATCGAGGATACCGCCCTCAAGACCAATCTCGAGGCGGCCGAGGAAGTCGCGCGGCAGTTGCGGCTGCGCGATCTCGCCGGCCTGATCGTCATCGACTTCATCGACATGGACGAGAAGCGCAACAACCGCGCAGTCGAGCGCAAGCTCTCCGACTGTCTGCGGCAGGATCGCGCGCGCATCCAGGTCGGCCGCATCTCGCATTTCGGCCTTTTGGAAATGTCGCGCCAGCGCATCCGCGCCAGCGTGCTGGAGAGTTCGACCGAGCCCTGCGCGGTATGCGGCGGCAGCGGGCATGTGCGCTCGGTCTCCTCCGTCGCGCTGCAATTGCTGCGCGGCATCGAGGAAATCCTGATGAAGGGCGCGACTCACAATCTGGTGGTGCGTACCCGCACCGACGTCGCGCTCTATGTGCTCAACCACAAGCGCGGTCATCTGCGCGATCTCGAAAATGCCTTCAAGGTATCGCTCGCAGTAAGCGCCGATCCAACCGTCGCCGGCCAGCAGTCCTACATCATCGACCGCGGTGAGCAGGTGCACACGCTGGAAGCCGCGAAGGCTTTGCTGGCAGCGCAGGCTGCCGCCTTCCCGTCGCAGGTCGAGGAGGCCTATGACGACGATGAGGCGTTCGACATCGAAACCGAATCCGAGATCGAAACCGAGGAGACCGAGGGGTTGACCGAGGACGCCGCCGAAGTGGCGGCTGGCGAAGGCGAAGGCGACGGCCACCGCCGCAAGCGGCGCCGGCGCCGGCGCGGCCGTGGCGAGCCGCGTGAGGGCGGCGCTCCGCGCGAGGACAGTGACGCGATGCGCGTCGCCGGCGAGGCCGTCGAAGGCGCGATCGCCGAGGACGGCGAAGCCGACGAGGACGAAGGCGATGAACAGCCGGGCATGGTCCGCGGCGATCAGCCTGCCAATGGCGAGCGACGCCCGCGCCGCCGCGGCCGTCGCGGCGGACGCCGCCGGCGTGGTGGCGGGCCGGACGACGGTCTTGCCGGATCGATCGCGGACGAACTCGGGCCGGCGCCCGCTCCCGAAGTGACTAACGCGGTTGCCGATTTCGACGGCGGCGAGTCCGAGTCTGCGCCGTCACTGGTGCAGGCCGACGTTCAGCCGGGGCCGGCCTCGCAGCCGGCGGAGATGCAGCCCGCGGCCTATGCCCAACCGGAGCCGGTCGCGAGCGAGCCCGCGCCAACCGCTGAAGAAACCAGGCAAGAGGCCGAGCGCGCTGCGGCGCGGCGGCGTTCGACCGTGCGCGAGAAAGTCAGCTTCATGACCAGCGCTCCGGCCGAGGCGGCGCCCGCGGTCAGCCCGAGCGCGCCAGAGCCGGTCGCGCCTCCCGACCCTGCTCCGACCGAACCTGCGCCAGCCGCATCGGAGGAATCCGCGCCCCGCAAGGCGGGCTGGTGGTCGCGGCGCTTCGGCAGCGGCGAGTAAGATTCAAACCAAAAGAAAAACCGCCCGGCCAAAACCGGGCGGTTTTTATTTGCGTTGAGCTGGTCGCTATCCCGTCGTGATCGCGGTCTCCACGTCGGACGGATCGATCTCTTTGTTGAGACCGGCGCGCAGCTTCTCGTGATCGAGTTCGCCTTCCCACCACGACACCACCACGCAGGCGACGCCGTTGCCGCACAGGTTGGTCAGCGCGCGGCACTCGCTCATGAACTTGTCGATGCCGAGGACGATGGCCATGCCCGGCACCAGCCGCGGATCGACCACGGCGAGCGTCGCGGCCAGCGTGATGAAGCCGGCCCCGGTAATGCCGGATGCGCCCTTCGAGGTCAGCATCGCGACCAGGAGGATGGTCAGCTGCTGGCTGAAGGTGAGATCGAAGCCGAGCGCCTGCGCGATGAACAGGGTCGCCAGCGTCATGTAGATATTGGTGCCGTCGAGGTTGAACGAGTAACCGGTCGGCACCACGAGGCCCACCACCGACTTCGAGCAGCCGAGCCGCTCCAGCTTTTCCATCAGGGACGGCAGCGCGCTTTCCGAAGATGAGGTGCCGAGCACGATCAAGAGTTCGTCTTTGATGTAGGCCAGGAACTTGAAGATCGAGAAACCGACCATCCGCGCGATCACGCCGAGCACCACGAACACGAACAGCGCCGCGGTGACGTAGAAGGTCGCGATCAGCCCGATCAGGTTCAGGATCGCGCCGGTCCCGAACTTGCCGATCGTGAACGCCATCGCGCCGAACGCGCCGATTGGAGCTGCCTTCATCACGATGGCGATGACGCCGAACACGGCATGCGCCGCATCGTCGATAAAGGCGCGGACCGTATGGCCGCGCTCGCCGAGCCCCATCAGCGCAAAACCGAACAGGATCGAGAACAGCAGCACCTGGAGGATTTCACCCTGCGCGAACGCACCGACGACGGTATCGGGGATGATATGCAGGAAGAAATCGACGCTCTTCTGCGCCTCGGCCTGCTTGGCAAAGCCGGCGACGGCTTGCGCATTCGCCATGCCGCCGCCGAAACCCGCGCCCGGCTTGACCAGATTGCCGACGAGCAGACCGATCACCAGCGCAAAGGTCGAGACGACCTCGAAATAGACCAGCGCCTTGACGCCGATCCGGCCAACCTTCTTGGCATCTTGTATATGCGCGATGCCAGATACCACGGTGCAGAAGATGATCGGCGCGATCACCATCTTGATCAGTTTGATGAAGCCGTCGCCGAGCGCCTTGATCCAGTCGTTGGTCGCAAGCACAGGCCACAGCCAGCCGAACAACGCGCCGAGCACGATTGCAATCAAGACCTGGACATAAAGAACGCGATACCAAGGCTTTGCCGCACTTGCCGGTGCTTCGGTCGCAATCGTTGCCGCCATGACGCTTACTCCCCTCGGAAGGTGCGGATCGATCGAATATGCGCCAATCCGTCGCAGACAGCCAAAATCCTTTGGGCAAGCGGAGTCAATGGTGTTGGTCGCTTCGCCAACAGGCGAGCGATGCCTCGACCGAGAAGAATAATCTTTCCGGCCGGGGCGGAACAATGGAACGAAATGAACGGCAGATGAGCCGCGTGCTAACGAAGCCAACGCGCGATGCGCGTCACCGCTTCACGCATCTCGTCGGCCGAGCGCGCGTAGGAGAAACGAATGAAGCTGCGGCCGTGGATCGGATCGAAATCGACGCCTGGCGTCGCCGCCACATGCGCCTTCTCCAGCATGCGGCCGGCAAACTCGAAACTGTCGGCGGTGAAATCGGAAACATCGGCGTAGAGGTAGAACGCGCCATCCGCCGGCAGGAACTTGGCGAGGCCCGCCTTCGGCAGTCCCTCGATCAGGATGCGGCGGTTCTCCTGATAGCCACGCTTGATTGCTTCCATCTCCTCGCGGCCTTCGAACGCCGCTTCGGCCGCGATCTGCGACAGCGTCGGCACCGAGATCGACAGGTTCTGCTGCAGCCGTTCGATCGGCCGCACCAAAGGCTCCGGCACCACCATCCAGCCGACCCGCCAGCCGGTCATGCAGAAATATTTCGAGAACGAATTGATCACGAGCGCATGCGGCGAAAGCTCCGCCGCCGTCACCGCCGGAAACGCATAGTCGAGGCCGTGATAGATTTCGTCGGAGATGAAACGGATGCCGGCGCCTTCCGCCGCATTGATCAGGCCGGTGAGCGCCTCGCGCGACATCATCGTTCCCGTCGGATTGGCGGG
The DNA here is from genome assembly GCF_036924645.1 of Bradyrhizobium sp. AZCC 2176. Lineage (NCBI taxonomy): Bacteria > Pseudomonadati > Pseudomonadota > Alphaproteobacteria > Hyphomicrobiales > Nitrobacteraceae > Bradyrhizobium > Bradyrhizobium sp. AZCC 2176. The sequence goes on from NZ_JAZHRX010000001.1 coordinate 6,141,666, forward strand.
GCTGCCAACCAGCACGCCCTTCAGCGGCGCCTTGCGATGCGCGGCCAGCAAGGCCTCGCCCGTCAACGCATGACGCGTTGCGCCCGATGTCTCGATCAGCACCGGCTCGCAGCCAAGCGCGGTCAGGATATGCCGGTATGGCGGATAGCCCGGCACCGTGACCGCCACCCGGTCGCCCGGCTCGAACATCGACAGGAACGCCAGAATGAACCCGCCGGACGAGCCGGTCGTGATCACGATGCGCTCGGGATCGACCGCGCAGCCGTAAGTATCACGGTAGTGTCTGGCGATCCGCGTACGAAGCGAGGGGATGCCGAGCGCGGACGTGTAATCGATCCGCGCCGCATCGAGCGCGGCATGCGCGGCCGCGATCGCGACCTTGGGTGCCGACGCCGCCGGCTGCCCCACTTCCATGTGAATGACATGGCCGCCGGCCGCCTCGATGCGCGCTGCCGCCGCCATCACATCCATCACCATGAAAGGCGGAACATCGCTCCGTGCCGAGGGGGTCAGCAGCGCTTTCGCGCGATCTCTAAGTGTCGATTCCAGCATCGATATCTGCTATTTGCACGGGGCACGTGCCGAATTCAGGTTCCCGAACCGGTTAGCGCCCCAGACTGGCCGCATTCGATGGCTTGTTATAACTTTTTCCAGCGAAGTGATACCGGCTCGGGTGAAAGAAACGCGTTGAAACAACAAACTGGGACCCGTTTCTGATCTAATCGGAAACCGAACCGGCGTCCGGGCAAATCCGGTCGCATCGCCAATCGCCAAAGACTGCTCATGCTGCTCCGCATCGCCTTACGCACGAAATCACTGAAATTGACCGCGCTGATGACGGCCGCAGCGCTTGCCGTTGCGCCTATGGCGGCTGTGGCGCAGGAGAACAAGGGTCCGCCGGTGCTGCGCGACACCGAGACGGAGCAGTTGCTGCGCGAATATACGCGGCCGATCCTGCGCGCCGCCGGTCTGGAAAAACAGAACATCCAGATGGTGATCATCAACCAGGGCGTCTTCAACGCCTTCGTTGCCGACGGCCGTCGCATCTTCGTGAACTATGGCGCGATCATGCAATCGGAGACGCCGAACCAGATCATTGGCGTGATGGCTCACGAAACCGGCCACCTTGCCGGCGGCCATCTCGCCAAGATGCGCGAGCAAATGGCGCAGGCCCAGACCCAGATGATCATTGCCATGCTGCTTGGCGCCGGCGCGATGGTGGCGGGTGCGCAAGGAGGCGGCAGCAACAGCGGCTTGGCGAACGCCGGCGCGGCCATGTTCTCAGCTCCGGGAGAAATCATCCGCCGCAACCTGTTGTCTTACGTGCGCCAGCAGGAGGAAAATGCCGACAAGGCGGGCGTGAAATTTCTGAACGCCACCGGCCAGTCCGCTCGGGGCATGTACGAGACCTTCAAGCGCTTCACGGACGAGAGCCTGTTCGCCGCACGCGGCTCGGACCCCTATGTTCAATCACATCCGATGCCGGCGCAGCGCGTCGCCGCACTGGAAGAACTGGCAAGGTCGAGCCCTTACTGGGACAAGAAGGACGACCCTGCCCTGCAACTGCGCCACGACATGGCGCGCGCCAAGATCTCGGCCTTCATGGAGCGGCAGGAGACCGTGTACCGGCGCTATCCGCTGTCCAACAACAGTCTGCCTGCGCGCTATGCCCATGCGATCTCGACCTATCTGCACGGCGACCTGCGCAGCGCGCTCGCCCAGATCGATGCCCTGATCCAGCAGCAGCCGAACAATCCCTATTTCCACGAGGTGCGCGGCCAAGCCCTCCTGGAGGGCGGCAAGCCGCAGGAGGCGATTGCGCCGTTGCGCAAGGCCGTCGCGCTCTCCAACAACGCGCCGCTCATCGAGATGCTGCTTGGGCAGGCCCTGGTGGCAACCGGCAACAACGCCTACACTGACGAGGCGATCGCCATCCTGCGCGCGGCGGTGGCGCGCGAGAGCGAAGCGCCGATCGGCTACATCCAGCTCGCGATGGCCTATGGCCGAAAAGGCGACTACGCGCAGGCCGATCTGGCATCGGCCCAGGCCGCCTACCTTCGCGGCGACAGCAAGACGGCGCGCGATCTGGCCTCGCGCGCGAAAACGCGCTTCGCGATCGGGACGCCTGGATGGGTCAAGGCTGACGACATTGTGAGCGCCAAGCCGCTGCCAGGCCAGAAGAGCAACTAGAATTAAACCGCGTTCGGCTATAATCGGACCTGATCACCAAGGACTTGGTCACCAGCGACCAGGATATTCTCCAGGAGCCGGCCTTCAGCAGAATTGCCCGGGAACCCGCCGCATAAGGATTTACCGATGCCCTCGTTCCGTCTTCTCGTCCCCGCATTGTTTGCTCTGGCGCTTTGCGGCGCGCCGATGTCCGCTTCCGCGCAGGGCTTCAGCGACACCCAGCGCGGCGACATCGAGACGATCGTCCGGAATTATCTGATTGCCCATCCTGAAGTGCTCGAAGAGGCGATGACCGAACTCAGCAAGCGTCAGGCCGCGGCGGAAGCCGCCAAGCATGCATCAGGTGTCGCCAACAACGCGGACGCGATCTTCAACTCGCCACGCAACGTCACGCTCGGCAACAAGGACGGCGACGTCACCTTCGTCGAATTCTTCGATTACAATTGCGGCTACTGCAAGCGCGCGATGACCGACATGATGGAGCTGATGAAGGCCGACCCGAAGCTGAAGGTCGTGCTCAAGGAGTTTCCGGTGCTGAGCGCGGGCTCGGTCGAAGCCGCCCAGGTCGGCGTCGCCGTACGCATGCAGGATCCGACCGGCAAGAAATATCTCGACTTTCACCAGAAGCTGCTCACCGGCCGCGGCGCCGCCGACAAGGCGCGCGCGATGGCGGTTGCCAAGGAAGTCGGACTCGACATGGCGAAGCTGGAGAAGGACCTTTCGAGCGCCGAAGTACGCAACACGCTCGAGGAAAATTTCAAGCTCGCCGAAGCGATGGGCATGAACGGCACGCCGAGCTACGTCATCGGCAAGCAGGTCGTGATCGGCGCGGTCGGCGTCGAGAGCCTGCGGGAAAAGATCAGCAACGCCCGCTGCGGCAAGGCGACATGCTGAGGCGAAGCTTCGCACGCAAAGCATTGCGATGAAAAGGCCGGCCTCGCAGCCGGCCTTTTTGTTTGCGCGTTTACGGCACTGCCGGGCGCATCAATTCATCCTGCGTTCACCAAACAAGGCGTTCGGAACCGGCAATATGCCGGAACATCAGGCAATTCCTTTCGTTGACGGCGTGGGCAATGCAGAAACTCGTGAGGAGACATTCGATGACTAATCGCTTTTTGATTTCGGTCGCGACAGCGGCCCTGATCGCAGGAACTGGCTTTGCGAATGCGCAGGGTACCGGCATGGGGCGGGACGCGGGATCGGCGGGTTCCGCTGCGCAGCAGGGCGCACCTTCCTCGGATCGCGGCGGCGCCTCGTCGGGCACGATGCAGCGCGATAGCGGCGGCGCGTCCGGCATGAAGGGCGAACAGTCCGAGCAGAAGTCGATGGGCGCTGAAAAGAACCAGCGCGTCGAAGACCAAAAGAAGGGCGGCAAGGACATGAAGGCCGAGGGCAAGGAAGACCGCGGCGGCATGAAGTCCGAGCAGAAGTCCGAGAAGGGCCAGACCACCGGCCAAGGCAAAATGGAACGCGATCAGGGCACGACCCAGCATCGTGACCAGACGACCCAAGGTCGCGACCAGACTATGCCGCAGAAGGACCAGAAGGCCCAGGGCAAGGAAGACCGCATGCAGACCCAGACTCAGGGCGGAGCCACTGGTCAAAGCACGACCACGACAGGCCAGGCTGGCGCGGCAGCTAAGCTCTCAACTGAGCAGCGCACCCAGATCACCAGCGTGATCAAGGAGCAACACGTTGCGCCGGTGACGAACGTGAACTTCTCGATTTCGGTCGGCACCCGCGTACCGCGCGACGTGACCTTCCACACCCTGCCGGAGCGCGTGGTGACGATCTATCCGGAATGGCGCAGGTATAAGTTTATCCTGGTCAAGGAGCAGATCGTGATCGTGGATCCGAACACCTACGAGATCGTGGCTGTTCTGGAAGTCTGATCGCGGACTTTTCACAGGTATCGGGGGCGGGCAGAAATGCCCGCCCTTTTTTGCGGTCAAAATTCCCGTGGCGACTTTGGCCCGAGCCCGGGCATTCGGGCCCAGGGCGACGTGACGATGGCGCCGACTTCCCGGCATTGGTTAACGAAGCAGTTTCAGCAGGTTCTGCACGCCTTTTTATGAACAGGACGAGGCCCTTCAAAGGTTCAAAAGCGCCCTCAAAGGCTTCCCCTGCGGCCCGTTGTTACCTATAACCCCCGCGACCTGTCCCACCCCGTTTACTGGAATTTGGATGGCCCAAGCCTCTGCCGCGACGATCTATGTGCTTAACGGCCCGAACCTCAACATGCTGGGGACGCGCGAGCCCGAAACCTACGGCCATGCGTCGCTCGCCGATGTCGAAAAGCTGTGCGTTGAAACCGCCGCGCAATTCGGCCTGAAGGCCGATTGCCGCCAGTCCAACCGCGAAGGCGAGTTGATCGACTTCATCCACGAGGCACACGCCAGGAAGGTGGCAGGCATCATCATCAACGCCGGCGGCTATTCGCACACCTCGATCGCGTTGCACGACGCGCTGGTCGCGGTGAAAATCCCGACGGTGGAAGTGCATATCAGCAACATCCACGCCCGCGAGAGCTTTCGCCATCACTCCTACACGGCCATGGCCGCCTTTGCATCGCTCTGCGGCTTCGGCATCGATGGCTATCGTCTCGCCATCAATGGCCTCGCCGCCAAACTCGGCGCCAAGGCCAAAACCTGACTTCAAATCCTGACGTCGAACGACACCAAACCTGACGCTTACGGCGTCACCCACATCGAGAATTCCGGATCATGAGCATGGCCCGCCAGCCCGACAACAAGTCAGCGGACAAATCAGCCGCAAACCTGAAGAGCGACGACAGCGCGCTCATTCGCGAACTCGCGCTGCTGCTGGATGAGACCAGCCTGACCGAGATCGAGATCGAGCGCGCCGGCTTACGGGTGCGGGTCGCACGCAACGTCACCGTGTCGGCAGCGATGCCGGCGAACTTCCATCCGGCGGCGGCGGCCGCGGCGGTTGCCGTCCCCGCGGCGAGTGCCGATCTGGCCAAGCATCCGGGCGTGGTCCCCTCGCCGATGGTCGGCACTGCCTATTGGGCGCCCGAGCCCGGCGCCAAGCCGTTCATCGAGGTCGGCACCAAAGTATCGGCCGGGCAAACTCTCCTGATCATCGAAGCGATGAAGACGATGAACCAGATCCCATCGCCGCGCGCCGGCACGGTGACGCAAATTCTCGTCGAGGACGGCCAGCCGGTCGAATTCGGCGAGCCGTTGGTAATAATTGAATGAGCGAATGGCGAATGGCGAGTAGCGAATGAAAATCAATGCACCTCCATTCGCTACTTGCTATTCGCTACTCGCTACTTGAGGCCGCATGTTCGATAAGATCCTGATAGCCAATCGCGGCGAGATCGCGCTCCGCGTGCTGCGCGCGTGCAAGGAGCTCGGCATCAACACCGTCGCGGTGCATTCCACCGCTGACGCCGACGCCATGCATGTGCGGCTCGCCGACGAGAGCGTGTGCATCGGGCCGCCCCCGTCAAAAGACTCTTATCTCAATGTCCCCGCATTGCTCGCAGCCTGTGAGATCACCGGCGCCGACGCCGTGCATCCCGGCTACGGCTTCCTGTCGGAGAACGCCCGCTTCGCCGAAATCCTCGCCGACCACAATCTGCATTTCATCGGCCCGAAGGCCGAACATATCCGCCTGATGGGCGACAAGATCGAAGCCAAGAAGACCGCCAAACGGCTCGGCATCCCGGTCGTGCCCGGCTCCGATGGCGCGGTCTCGCCCGACGACGACGCTCTGGCGATCGGCAAGGCGATCGGCTTCCCCGTGCTGGTGAAGGCGGCGGCGGGCGGCGGCGGACGCGGCATGAAGGTGGCGCATAGCGCCGACGATTTGATGATGGCGCTGTCGACCGCATCCAATGAGGCCAAGTCGGCGTTCGGCGACGCCTCGGTTTATCTCGAAAAATACCTGCAGAAGCCGCGCCACATCGAGATCCAGATTCTCGGCGACGGCCGCGGCGGCGCGATCCATCTCGGCGAGCGCGACTGCTCGCTGCAGCGCCGCCACCAGAAGGTCTGGGAAGAAGGTCCCTCGCCGGTTCTCGCCGCCGCCGCCCGCGCCAAAATCGGCGAGACCTGCGCCAAGGCGATGCGGGACATGAAATATCTCGGCGTCGGCACCATCGAATTTCTCTATGAGGATGGCGAGTTCTACTTCATCGAAATGAACACCCGCATCCAGGTCGAGCATCCCGTCACCGAGAGCATCACCGACATCGACCTCGTGCTGGAGCAGATCCGCATCGCCGCCGGCGGCGACCTGCCCGCGAAGCAGGAAGAGATCGCCATCATCGGGCATGCCATCGAATGCCGCGTCAATGCGGAAAACCCGCAGACCTTCCGCCCGTCGCCTGGCCGGATCACGCAATTCCACCCGCCCGGCGGGCTCGGCGTGCGGATCGATTCCGCCGTTTATCAAGGCTACGTCATTCCGCCTTATTATGATTCGCTGGTCGGCAAGCTGATCGTGCACGGCAAGACCCGCGCCGAATGCCTGATGCGGCTGCGCCGGGCGCTCGACGAGATGGTGGTCGATGGCATCGAAACCACCCTGCCGCTGTTCCGGGCGCTGGTCCGGGAGGCCGACATCATCAACGGCGACTACCACATCCACTGGCTCGAGCAGTACCTCGCCGGTCAGCCGCTGGACGGCAAGACCTCCTGAGAACAAGAGCTCCCGAAATATTCTACGGTGCGCGGAACCGGCGGGTTCCATCGCACGTTAAGAAGCACAGGGGTCTTCCCAGCCGGGGGCAACTTGTTCCGTTTGTCATGACGCGAGATCACCGTGACCGCTAATGCCCAGCGCAAGCGCGCCATGGGGCATATCCTGCTGCTTGCAGCGGGACTGCTGGTGTTGACCGTCATCAGTGCCGGTTCAGTCCATCTGGTGAATGAGGCGCGCGAGGACGCGCGCAAGGTTCTGCGCACCCTCGAGGTTGAAAACCAGATATCGCTCGTCCAACTGCAGTTGCGGCGTGCTGAAAGCGCACAACGCGGCTACCTCGCGACATTGCGGCCGGATTTCCAAACCGATTTTGAGCAAGCCCTATCCGAACTGACGCCGGCGCTGACGCGATTGAACCAGCTCATCAGCGACAATCCGGTTCAAAGACGGCTCATCAACGAAATGATGCCGCTCTACGACCAGCGGATCGAGGAATTCCGCACGACGAACGAACTGGCCCGGTCGAAGCGCATGAGCGACGCCGCCAAGATCGTGCGCGAGGGCATCGGACGTGACACCATGAAACATATCGACGATCTGGCGGGCCGGATGCGGGCGGAGGAAGACCGTCTGTTTGTCGAGCGTACGACCAATGCCGACCGCAGCCAGACGCTGGCGGCCTCGATCACCGGCATCGGGTCGGGTTTCGTGGTCGTGCTGGCCGGCATCGCGATCTTCCTGGTCCGGCGTTCGTCGCACGCGCGCGACCAGGCCGACGCCAGGCTGCGCGACAGTCATCTCAACCTCGAGGCCACGATCGACGAACGCACCGCGGACCTGCGCGAAGCCAATGACGAGATCCAGCGTTTCGCCTACATCGTCAGCCACGATCTGCGCTCGCCGCTGGTGAACATCATGGGCTTCACCAGCGAGTTGGAGGAACTGCGCGGCGACATCTTCAAACGGATTGCGTCACTTTCCCGCGCGCAATCCGAGACGCCGCCCGCCCCGGAAAACCCCACCGGTACCGCCGAGCCCGTACTCGAAGGTTCCGACAAGCAGCTCTCGGAAGATTTCTCCGAGGCGCTCGCCTTCATCAAGTCCTCGATCGGCAAGATGGACCGGCTGATATCTGCGATCCTCAATCTCACCCGCGAGGGACGGCGCGAGTTCGAGCCGGTCTGGATCGATACCAGGGAGCTCATCGAGGGCATCGTGGCGACCGTGGCGCATCAGGCCGCCGAAGCCCAGGCCGAGATCCGGATCGACGCGCTGCCGAATATCGTCACCGATCGTCTTGCGCTGGAGCAGATCTTCTCCAATCTGATCGATAATGCGCTCAAATACCTCAAGACCGGAGTCCCCGGCGAAATCACGGTGCGCGGCCGCACCAAGCTCGGCTTTGCGATTTTCGAGATTGCGGACAACGGGCGCGGTATCGATCCCAAGGACCATCAGCGCATTTTCGAATTGTTCCGCCGCGCGGGAACCCAGGACCGACCGGGACAGGGCATCGGCCTTGCCCATGTCCGCGCTTTGGTGCGCCGCCTGGGAGGAACCATGTCAGTCGCGTCGGAACTTCACCAGGGCAGCACATTTACGATTACGCTGCCTATCAATTGGCCTGTCGGTAACCGGAACACACGGATATGAGTACTCCAGTCACCATCATCATGATCGAGGACGATGAGGGCCATGCCCGCCTGATCGAGCGGAATATTCGCCGATCCGGTGTCAACAATGAGATCATGCCGTTCACCAGTGGTACAGCCGCCCTGAATTACCTGTTTGGCGAGGACGGGACGGGTTTGGACCACAAGGGCAGCGCGCTCCTGATCCTGCTCGATCTCAATTTGCCCGACACGACCGGCATCGACATTCTGAAGCGGGTCAAGGAAAACAAATATCTGAAGACCACGCCGGTGGTGGTGCTGACCACGACCGACGATTCTCATGAGATCAAGCGCTGCTACGACCTCGGTTGCAACGTCTACATTACCAAGCCCGTGAACTACGAAAGCTTCGCCAACGCCATTCGCCAGCTTGGTCTGTTCTTCTCCGTCATTCAGATTCCTCCGGCCGCCACATGAAACCAGCAACGCCGACACTGCTGTACATCGACGACGACGCCGGCCTCGCCCGGCTGGTCGACCGCGGCCTGACGCGAGCAGGCTTCAAGGTCGTCCACGCGGCGGGCGGTGAGCAAGGGCTGGCGCGGCTGGCGCAAGGCGGCATCGATGTGGTTGCGCTCGACCAATACATGCCGGGGCTCGACGGCCTCGAAACGCTGGAACGGATCATGGCGATTGCGGACGCCCCGCCCGTGGTGTTCGTCACGGCCGCGCAGGATTCGGCGATCGCCGTCACGGCGCTGAAGGCCGGTGCCGCCGACTATCTGGTCAAGGATACACAGGGCGATTTCATTCCGCTGCTCCAGGTCGCCGTCAACGGCGCCCTGCGGCAGGCCGAGCTTCAGCGCGCGCGCGACGAAGCCGAAGCCGAGGTCCACGCCTCGCGCGACCGCTATGCGGCGCTTGCCGCCGAACGCGAAGTGCTGTTGCGCGAAGTCAACCACCGCGTCGGCAACTCCTTGCAGATCATCGCCTCGCTGCTGCATCTGCAGGCCAATTCGACGACGCAGGACGACGTCAAGGCAGCGCTGACCAATGCAATGGGCCGCGTCGCCGCGGTCGCCCAGGTCCATCGGCGTCTCTACACCTCGCATGATCTCAAGAGCGTGTTGCTGAACCAGTATCTCGAAGCCCTGCTGGAAGACCTCCGGCGTTCGGCCGAAGGCAACAGGATGTCGCGGCTGACGCTCAAGGCCGAGCCGATCGAGATCGACCCCGACCGCGCGGTCGCGATCGGCATCATCGTCAACGAGCTGGTGATGAACGCCGTCAAATACGCCTATCCCGACGGCGCCGGCCCGATTCACGTCGAGCTGAAGCCCGACGGCGAGGACCTGGTGGTCGCGATTGCGGACGACGGCGTGGGTCTCAACGCCAAGGCCGATCCGCGCTCCACCGGCATGGGACAACGCATCGTGAGCGCAATGGCCGCCAAGCTGGACGCCAGTGCCGAGCGCGATCCGAACCATCACGGCACCAGGATCGTGCTGCGCTTCCGCCGCATCCCGGCAGCACCGCCGAAATCGACCAACGCCGCCGCCGCGGGTTAGCTGCGCGGCGTCGCCGCCTCGATCGCACGCGCAGCCGCGACAAGAACGTCGGCCACCTCGATCGCGCGACGCGGGCTCAGCCTGTTTCGGATGGCGGAGAGCGTAATCGCGGCGGCAGGCTGGCCGTCCGGCGTCCGGATCCAGGCCGAAAGCGACTTCGTCCCCTGCACGAGCCCGACGTCACGCAGATTGTAGCCCCTGCGGCGCGCGAGCTGGATCTGGCCAAGTACGGTGGCCGTATCGGTCCGATAGGCGGCAAAGCGGGCTTCGTTGGCCAGCACGATCTTGCGCGCCTCAGGGACCGGCATGGCGGCCAGGATTGCGACCCCTGCGCTGCTGACGCCCAGCGGACGCCGCACACCGACCTCGATCGACAACACCTGGATCGGATAGCTGCCGATGCGGCGCGCCACGCACAAGGTGTCGAGCCCGGTGCGCAAGGTTAGAAACAGGGTGTCGCCGAGTTGCGCCGACACCGCCGAGAGATGCGGCTCGGCTGCAATCAGTAGTGGCGAACGCGAGGGACGCGCCAGCGCCAGCTCCGGCACCTGGCGGCCGACAACGTAATTTCCCGTCCGCTCGCTGCGCTCGACAATTCCCTCCTCGATCAGCACATGCACGATGCGATGTACCGTCGGACGAGCGAGCGACGTCGCCCGCACGACTTCCGCGAGAGGTACGCCTCTTTCTCCACCAATCGCAAGCGTGCGCAGCACGGCTACCGCGCGGCGGATCGCCTGCCCGCCCTGCCGCGGCCCACGCCCGCGCGCCTTTAACCGACCGTTTGTCATATGCATTGTCCGCTGTCCACAATGTGGACAAAAACACCACAATTTGGTCGACAGCGGAAGGGCTGAGCGCAAGATCGGGCGCGCGGAACAATAAAGGCGCGCATGCCGCTCGGACGGGGCTCGCGCAAAACAAAAAGGTAGCGGCGATCCGCCGCTTTTCGGGAGAATGCGATGAAATTTTTCGCGATCGCAGGCGTCGCTGTATCGGTACTATTTGCGGCTTCGTTGAGCACGCCCGCCGAGGCCCAGCAATGGCCGGCGCGGCAGGTTAAGCTGATCGTCCCCTATCCGGCAGGCGGCAATGTCGACAGCGCGGCGCGCGTCATTGCCGACAGGCTGCAGGCCAAGTTGGGCCAGCCATTCATCGTGGAAAACAAGGCCGGCGCCGGCGGCCTGATTGCCGGCGAGGCGTTCGCGAAAATGCCTCCCGACGGCTACGCCTTGTTCGTCGGCGCCAACGGCCCGGTGCTGTTCGCGCCCGAGATCGCAAAGCGCGAGGCCTACAATTGGAAGCGGGATTTCGTCCCGATCACCTCGATCACGATGACGCCGCTGGTGCTCGAAGTGCATCCCTCGGTGCAGGTCAAGGATCTGAAGGAATTCATCGAGCTCGCCCGCCGCGATCCCGGCAAGCTGACGATGGCCTCGCCCGGCCAGGGCACCACCAACCATCTACTCAGCGAACTGATGCAATCGGCGCTGGGCCTGCAGTGGCTGACGGTGCATTACCGCGGCAACGCCCCTGCGCTCAACGACCTGATCGGCGGACAGGTGCAATTTGCGCTGGATCAGATCTCGGTCGGTCTGCCTTCCATCAAAAGCGGCATGCTGCGCGCGCTCGCCGTCACTGGCAGCCACCGTGCCTCCTGGCTTCCGGATGTGCCGACCTTCACTGAACTCGGCTACAAGGAATTTGACGGCCAGACCTTCACCGGCCTGTTCGCGCCCGCGCGTACGCCGGCAGAGATCGTGACCAAGCTCCACGACACCCTCGCGGAGATCCTGAAAGATCCCGCCATCGTCGAGAAGTTCAACGCGCTCGGCGCCGAGGCCGTATCGATGACGCCGGCGGACTTCACCAGCTACCTCGAGCGCGAGGACGCCAAGTGGATTCCCGTCGTCCGCAAGGCGAACATCAAGGCTGACTGATCCATGCAGATCGATCCCGGCGATCTCGGCGCGGAGCGGATTTACCGGCTGATGACCGGCATCGTGGTGCCGCGTCCGATCGCCTGGGTGACGAGCCTGTCGCGCAAGGGCGTGCTCAACCTCGCCCCGTTCTCTGCCTTCACCTTCGTCTCGCAGAAGCCGCCGATGCTGGCCATTAGCGTCGGCCGCAAGGGCCCCGACTACAAGGATACGGCGCACAACATCCTCGACACCGAGGAGTATGTCATCCACATCGCCGACACGCCGCTGATGGCTGCGGTGCATGACAGTTCGGTCGAGCATCCGCCCGAAGTCAGCGAGGTCGAAGAGCTCAACCTGGAAACGCGTCCCAGCGATCGCATCAAGGTGCCCCGGCTTGCCGCCGCGCCGGTCGCGATGGAATGCGTGTTTCGGCAATGTCTCGAATTCGGCGAGGCGCGCAGCCGGCTCATCGTCGGCGAGGTCGTGATGTTCCACATCCGCGACGGTCTCGTGAACAACGGCAAGGTCGAGACCGAGACGCTCGACCCGATCGCCCGCATCGGTGGGCCCCGCTACGCCCGCCTCGGCGAGATCGTGACGCTGCGCGGCGTCTTCCAAACCCCGAAATCGACCGATTAGCGGTGGCAGCAATCCGTAGCGCGCTTGCTGACGCCGGACGCAGATCGAAGCAGAATTCTCGAAGAGGACGACAATGCGACTGGTGAGCTATCTGGTGGAAGGAGAGCCGCGCTACGGCGCGGCAGTCGACAGCGGCGTCGTCGATCTGACGAAGCGGATCGGCCGCGACTTCTCCGACGTGAAGGCGCTGATCGCGGCCAACGCGCTTGACGATGCCCGCGAGGCGGTGGCCGGACAGAAGCCGGATTACGCACTCAAAGACCTGGACGTGCTCCCGCCGGTCCTGGCGCCGGAAAAGCTGTGGTGCATCGGCGTCAACTACAAAGACCGCAACGCCGAGTACAAGGACAATTCGGACCTGCCGAAATATCCGAGCCTGTTTGTCCGCAACCCTTCTTCGATCGTCGGCTCGGGTCAGCCGATCGAGAAGCCGAAAATTTCCGAACAGCTCGACTATGAGGGCGAACTCGTGATCGTGATCGGCAAGGAAGGACGGCACATCCCCCGCGAGCGCGCCTGGGACCACATCTTCGGCATGACGCTGTGCAACGAAGGCAGCGTTCGCGACTGGCTGCACCACGGCAAGTTCAACGTCACCCAGGGCAAGAATTTCGACCGCTCGGGCAGCATCGGGCCATGGATCGTCACATCGGACGAATGCAATCCGCGCGGACCTCATGACATTATTACCCGCGTCAATGGCGAGGTGCGCCAGAGCGACTCTACCGAGCGGCTGATGTTCCCGTTCGATTTCCTGATCGCCTACCTTTCCGCGTTTGCCACCTTGAAACCCGGCGACATGATCGCGACCGGCACCCCGACCGGAGCCGGCGCCCGGTTCACGCCGCCGCGCTGGCTCAAGCCAGGCGACGTCGTCGAGGTGGAATCCAAAAGCATCGGCATCCTTCGCAACACCGTGGCGGAGGAGCGGTAGCCGATGCTCGATCAACCAACCGTCGAACGGCTGGCGCAGCGCCTCGATGACGCCGAACGCAGCAAGTCGCTGATACCAGCGTTCACGCGCGAATATCCTGACCTCACGATCGAGGACGCCTACGCCATTCAGCGCGCCTGGACCAAACTGCAGCTCTCCCGCGGCCGCGTCGTCAAGGGGCACAAGATTGGCTTGACCTCGAAAGCGATGCAGAATGCCGTCGGCATTTCCGAGCCGGATTACGGCGTACTGTTCGCGGACATGTTCTACCCCGACGCGTCGCCGATCCCGTTCGACCGCTTCCACGCGCCGCGCATCGAGGTCGAACTGGCGTTCGTGCTGAAGACGCCGTTGAAGGGCCCGGATTGCACGCTGTTCGACGTTCTCAATGCCACCGACTACGTCACGCCGGCGCTCGAAATCCTGGAGACGAGGATGCATCGCGTCGATCCCGTGACCAAGGCGCCACGCAAGGTGATGGACACGATTTCCGACAATGCCGCGAATGCGGCGCTGGTCGTCGGCGGCAGGCCTATCCGCCCGCTCGATTTCGACCTGCGCTGGATCGGTGCCCTGTTGTTTCGCAACGGCCAGATCGAGGAGACCGGGATCGCCGCCGGTGTCCTCAACCATCCCGCCAACGGCGTGGCCTGGCTCGCCGACCGGCTGGCCGCCCAGGGCGAGTACCTCGACGCTGGCGAAGTGGTTTTGGCCGGATCGTTTACGCGCCCGGTCGACATCATCAAGGGCGACACGTTTCACGCCGATTACGGCCAGTTCGGATCGGTGTCCTGCCAGTTCGTCTGAACAAGAAGCGTCCCGGAAGGAGAGCAGAGATGACAAGGCGCAAGAGCATTCATATCGGCGAGTTCAAGCACGCCAATCCCATTCCGAACGCCTGCCGCATCGGCAATCTCCTGATGTCCGGTGTCATCCTCGGTCGCGACCCCGCGACCGGCAAGATGCCGGAAAAGATCGAAGATCAGTGCGCCAACATGTTCGGCCACATGAAGGCGATCGTGGAGGCCGGCGGCGGGACCACCGACGACATTATCAGGATGACGGTATGGCTGCAGGACCGCAGTCAGCGTGCGCCTGTCAATACCGAGTGGCTGAAGATGTTTCCCGACGAGCATTCGCGGCCTGCCCGTCACGCGCTGCAGATGGACATGGAGAACGGCGCGCTCGTGCAATGCGATTTCACCGCCGTGATCGGCTGACACGACCGAATAAGGAGCCTGACATGCCGGCCTACCTCCCGTTTGATCCGAACCCGCGCCGCCCTTCAAGGCTGCCGCCGCCGAAGAGCATCGACAGCCAGTTTCACGTGCTCGGTCCGCTGGAGAAATATCCGGTGCGGCCGGGCGCTGCCTACCAGATGCCGACCGCGACCTGGGAAGCGGCGCTGCGCGTCCACAAGGCGCTCGGCATCGAGCGCGGCATCATCGTGCAGACCACGACCTATGGCGCCGATCACTCCGTGGTTCTCGACGGCCTCGTGGCGATGGGGCCGAACTACCGCGGTTGCGCCAACGCGCTGGTGTTTGCCGAAGCCGACGACGCCTATCTCGCCAAACTTCACGACGCCGGCGTGCGCGGGGCCCGCTTCAGCTTCCGGCAGGAACTGGGCGCAGTGCTCTCGGACAAGGATTTTGCGCGCGCGATCGCGAAAATTCGCGAACTCGGCTGGTACGCAAAAATCCAGCCGGAGAAGGACGGCATCGTCTCCAGCGTCGCCAAATACGAAAACCTCGACGTGCCCGTGCTGATCGACCACATGGCCCGCCCTGACCCTATGCGCGGCAAGGAAGATCCGAATTTGCAAAAGATGCTGGAGCTTCTAGCGAAGGGCAATTTCTGGGTAATGCTGTCGCTTGGGGAAAAGACCTCGAAGAAGGGCCCGCCCTGGGACGACGTCATTCCGATCGCGCGCGCCTATATCGAAGCCGCCCCCGACCGCTGCGTGTGGGCCAGCGACTGGCCGCACCCGGTCTCGGTGGTGCAGCCGCCCAATGACGCCGACTTGCTCGAACTGCTCTATCGGTACGTCGTCGACGAGGCGGAACTGCAAAAGATTCTGGTGACCAACCCGGCCAAGCTGTTCGGCTTCAAGGACTAAGGCGTGGCGCTCATAAACGCTTGGCCAGACACGACATAGGTTTCCCCATTCGCCGGCAAAGCGGAGATGGCCCGAATTGCTGCTGGCTCGACCCGACCGCGAATGACCGGAAAGAAGACGTGCAGCAAAGCCGCGGTAACTCAAGTCCTTCGTGCGAGAAAGAAGGCTGCCAGCCAAGGCGGCCTTCAATTCGGCAGGCCCATTGTGAACAGCTATTGAGGTACCGCCTCAACGGCGAAGGAGCGGAACTTCGCCAGACTGTTGCGGAGCGGCACGAGGTCTTTGAAGGCCGCTGAATCGCGATACGCTTGGATTTTCTCAACGGTATCCCATTGGATGATAACAACGCGTGGCTTCGGCGGCTCTCCTTCGATTGTCGTGGTTTTACCTCCAACGGCAAGGAACTTGCCGCCAGCCGCTTTGATGGCGGCCTGAGCCTTTGGCGCGTAGTCCTTCACGTAGGTCTCTGTGTTCGAGGGCTCGATTTCAACGACTTGGTATACTGGCGGCCTGGCCTGAGCATGAAGTCTCTCAACCGCGACTGCACCGAGTCCTAAGCCCGCCAGCATCGCCAATGTCACTGAATGGTGAGTCTTCATGACGTTTCTCCCTGGTCACTGCGGAAATTATTCGGTCGTGCAGGCTCGCACGGCCGTGCGATTGCGAATGCCAAGACGCGCCGGCTAAAAAAGACTGTCGGTCTATTTGAAGTGCGACGCCTGCCGACGGCATCAACGCTGCCAATAAAAAACGGTGACGTCGGCACGCCCCAATGACAGCTCGCGGACCAACTGGATGTCCGTTCATTCAGCGTACAACGTCGGCCGGATTGTTGGAAGGGCGGGAGGACATCTATTGAGGCGCACCAATCAAACTCGATTTACTAACGATCGGGGCGACGCCGCCATTTTTTGTCTGAAGCGTAGCATAGGCCCGTGCCGTCCTGCTATTCTCCCGCGCATGACATCGCGCGAGTCAGCCGTTTCCGAAATCACGCCCGAGGTGCTGCTGCGGGCCTATGCCTGCGGCATCTTCCCGATGGCCGAGAGCGCCGGTGATCCGACGCTGTTCTGGGTCGAGCCGGAAATGCGCGGCGTGATTCCGCTTCAAGGCTTCCGCATCGCCTCGCGGCTGGCCCGCACCGTGCGCTCGGACGCCTTCCACGTCACCGTCGATACCGCCTTCAAGGCGGTCATCGCGGGTTGCGCGGCGCCGCAGCCGGGCCGCGACGATACCTGGATCAACAAGCGTATCAGGGATCTCTATGTCGGGCTCCACGAACTCGGGCACTGCCACAGCGTCGAGGTTTGGCAGGACGGCGACCTCGTCGGCGGCCTCTACGGCGTCAGCCTCGGGCGGGCCTTCTTCGGCGAGAGCATGTTCCATCGCGCCCGCGACGCATCGAAAGTGGCGCTGGTGCATCTGGTGGCGCGGTTGATCGCAGGCGGATTCGAGCTGCTCGACACACAATATGTCACCGAACATCTGCGCAGCTTCGGCGCGATTGAAATTCCAAGGCGCCGCTATCGCGTATTGCTCGACAAGGCGATCGCCGGCGAGCCTGCGGATTTCCTGAATTTGGCCGCCGGCCAACCGGTCAGCGGCGCGGAAGCGCTCGCGATCATCGCCGAACGCAATTAATGCGTAGGTCTTGCAAAGCACCGAGGCGCTGCGGCGTCCGCTTCCGGTCGGCTCAAACCGGCGGCGGGTTCAATCGCGCAAAGCCTTCCTGGACGCGATAAGGATAATAGGGATAGCAGGGCATCGCCGCGCTCGCCTTGTCGAGGCGCGCGATCTGCTCGGCGGTCAGCGACCAGCCAATGGCGCCGAGATTATCGCGGAGCTGCGCTTCGTCGCGCGCGCCGATGATCACGGACGCCACGCTTGGGCGGGTGAGCAGCCATGCGATCGCGACCTGCGGAACGGTGCGACCGGTCTCGGTCGCGACCGCATCCAGGACGTCGACGACGCGATAGAGCCGCTCCTCGTCGACAGGCGGACCGAACTGCGCCGTCTCGCGCAGGCGACTGCCCGCCGGCAGCGGCTGGCCGCGTCTTATCTTGCCGGTGAGACGTCCCCAGCCCAGCGGGCTCCAGACCAGCGCACCGACGCCCTGATCGAGACCGAGCGGCATTAGCTCCCACTCATAGTCGCGGCCGACGAGCGAATAATAGACCTGGTGCGCCACATGGCGCGGCCAACCGTGACGCTCGGCAATGGCGAGCGACTTCATCAACTGCCAACCCGAGAAATTGGAGGCGCCGACATAGCGCACCTTGCCGCCACGGACGAGCCCATCAAGCGTTGACAGCACTTCCTCGATCGGCGTGAAGGCATCGAAGGCGTGGAGCTGCAGCAAGTCAATGTAATCGGTCCCGAGCCTCCGCAAGGCGGCGTCCACCGCCAAAATGAGACGATGCCGCGATGAACCCGCGTCGAATGGACCATCACCCATCGGCAGGCTCGTCTTGGTAGAGATCAGCACCCTGTCGCGGCGGCCTTTGATCGCGGCGCCGAGAATCGCTTCCGACGCACCGTTCGAATAGACATCGGCGGTGTCGAACAGGTTCACGCCGGCTTCGAGGCAGATGTCGACCAGCCGCCTCGCTTCCTCGGCGTCGCTCCGACCCCACGCCGAGAACAGCGGCCCCTCTCCGCCGAACGTGCCAGTGCCGAAACTGATAACGGGGACCTTCAAGCCCGAGGCACCCAGGTTGCGATATTGCATCATCGTGCTCCTTTTGATGCTTTGCTTTCATTCCGCCGGGCACGCCGCAGCAGAAGGTACCGGCCGGTCGAGACGCAAGCTCCATAGCGCCAGCAGGAGCCCCGCCGCGGTGATCGCCGCCGCGACGAGTGGAAGCGCGGCAAGGCCGAGGCCCTGATCGATCGTTAGCCCGCCGGCCCAGGCGCCGAGCGCATTGCCGAGATTGAAGGCCGCGATGTTGAGGCTGGAGGCGAGCGTGCGCCCCTCCGTGCCGGCAGCTTCGAGCACGCGAAGCTGCAGCGGCGCCACGGTGGCGAAGGCGGCGGCACCGAGCAGGAAGATGAACGCCACCGCGAGGCCCTTGATCGACAGGACCGCCGCAAGCGCGACGAGCACGAGTGCAAGCGCCGCAAGCGTGCCGATCAGGGCGCGTCCGAGACCGCGGTCGGCGAGCCGCCCACCCGCAACATTGCCGATCGACAGGCCGACGCCGAACACGAGAAGAATCGGCGAGACCGCCGCTTCAGAGAAGCCGGTCAGCCGCGTCAGGATCGGCTGGACATAGGTAAAGACCACGAACAGGCCGGCAAAACCGAACACGGTCATGGCGAGGCCGAGCAGGACTTGCGGACGGCCGACCAGTGCCAGTTCCTCGCGCAGCGAAATGGCTTTCTCATTGCCACCCACATGGCCGGGAACGAGAACGACCAGCACTGCGAAGGCGACCACACCGATCGCGGTCACCGCCCAGAACGCGGCGCGCCATCCCAGCATCAGGCCGAACCACGCGCCGAAGGGAACGCCGAGCAGAGTAGCCACCGTCAGCCCAATGAACATGGTGGCAATCGCCGAAGCACGCTTGTCCTCGGCGACGAGGCTCGTAGCCACCACCGAACCGACGCCGAAGAATGTGCCATGAGCAAGAGACGTGAGGATCCGCGCCGCCATCAACAACCCATAGTCCGGCGCCAGCGCACATGCGGCGTTGCCGAGGGTAAAGATCGCCATCAGAGCAAGCAGTACCGCCTTGCGCGGCATCCGCCGCGTCGCCAGCGTCAGGATCGGCGCGCCGACGAACACCCCGAGCGCGTAGCCGGAGATCAGCAGGCCCGTCGCGGAGACGGAGACCTGCATATCGGCGGCGACCTGCAGCAAGAGACCCATGATGAGGAATTCAGTGGTGCCGATGCCGAAGGCACCGGCGGTTAGCGCAAGAACGGCGGCAGGCATGCGTTGCTCCGGATCAGGACAGGGTTGCTGCAACGCAAATAGCGGAAGGGCCACGAAAGAATTAGAATGCCGGTAGTCCAATCATTTGTGACGTGAAATCAACATGCCCCGGCTCGACATCAACCGTTCCACCGAGATGGAAGTCTTCGTCCGCGTCGTCGACCTCGGCGGGTTCACCGCCGCGGCAAAAAGCTTTCGCATGACCCCATCCGGCGTGAGCAAGCTGGTATCCCGCCTGGAAGCCCGGCTCGGCACGCGGCTTGTGAACCGGACCACGCGCAAGCTCCAACTGACCGAGGAAGGCCAGGCCTTCTATCAGCGCTCGTTGCGCATCCTCGGCGAGATCGACGAGGCGGAGCGCGAGGCCGGCTCCGGCGCAGCGCCGCGCGGGCATCTGATGGTGAACAGCAACATCCCCTTCGGCATGCAGCACGTGATGCCGCTGTTGCCGCGCTTCCTCGCCGAGCATTCCGATATCACGCTCGACATCGTCCTCACCGATACGGTCATCGACCTGATGCAGGAGCGCGCCGACGTGGCAATTCGCGTCGGGCCGCTGGGGGCGTCGCGCCTCGTCGCGCGCAAGCTCGGGACCAGCCGCATGGCAGTGGTGGCCGCGCCGACCTATCTTGCCCGTTTCGGCGAGCCGAAGACGCCGGCCGAACTCGCGGGCCATCGCGGCATCGGCTGGACTTTTCCGCGCAGCATCCGCGGTTGGCCGTTCCGTCGCGGCGAGCGGATTGAGGAGGTGCTGCCGCCGCCGGCAGCACGCGCCAGCGACGGCGAAGCGGTCCGCCGGCTCGCGCTCGGCGGAGTCGGCTGTGCACGCCTGGCTCTATTCCACATCGGTCCGGACATCGAGGCCGGACGCCTGGTTCCGGTGCTGCACAACTACAATCCCGGGGACCGCGAAGACATCCATGCGATCTACGTCGGCCACGCCGGGCCGCTGCCGGCGCGCGTGCGCAGCTTCATCGATTTCCTCGCGACGCACATCCGCATGGGCGACCCTACCCTAAGGCGTACTGCCGACGGCAAGTGGCGGCTACACGGCAAATGCTGAGTATCCGGGCGGACAACACCCCGACGCGCAGGCGCGGACGTCTTAATTCCCGAACAATCCGCCAAACAGCCCACCCGGCCGCTGCTGTGGCGGAGGCGGCGGTGGCGGAGCCTGTTGCGGCTGCGGCTGGAATTGCGGCTGCGGCGGCGGTCCAGGCGGGCGCGGCGCCGCCTGCTTCGGCTGCGGCGGACGCTTTGCGGCCGGCGGCGGAGCCGCCTTCGCCGGATCGGGCTGCGCGCTGACGATGGTCTGGTCGGGACCTTTGCAGTCGGTCAGCCAGATGTCGTAGACGGGATGCTCGACGCCGTGCAGGCCGGGGCTCGCGGCGTACATCCAGCCCGAGAAAATCCGTTTCACCTCGCCCTGCAGCGTGATCTCGTCGACCTCGACAAAGGCGTCGGTGTTGGCGGCCTCCGTCGACGGCCGCGTGTAGCAGGCACTGGTCTTCACGCGCAGCGCGCCGAACTGCACGGTCTCGCCGATATCCTCGTCGAAATTGATGATGCGGCCGGTAATCTTGTCGAGGCCGGAGAAGCTGGCCTTCTTGTTGGTGATCTTGGTGGCCGGCGGCTCGGACACGACCTCGTCGCCCGGCTGCAGGGTCGCCGGCGATTGCGGCACGCCCTTGGGCTGGCGCTGGCCCGGCGGCAATCCCGGCTGCGCATTGGGCGGCGCGTTGGCAACGCCCGGCTGGCCCGGTTGCGGCGGCTGAACGGCGACGCCCGGCTGCGTGCCTTGTGGCGCGACCGTTGTGCCTGGCGGCGGCGCCAGCGGTTGCGATTGGAAGCTTCCCGGCGGCGGCGCGCCCTGCCCCGGCGGCGGACGGTTCGGGGTCGGCAACAGGCGGCCGCGCGGCAGTTCCGGCACTTCCTCGTCGTCGTCGGGGAATGGTTGCTGCTGCTGATTGCCGCGTGGAATCGCGCCCGGCGGCCGCAGCGGCGGATCGGAAAAGATATTGCCGATCTGCGCCTGCGCCGGCGGCACAAGCGAGGTCGTGGTGGCGGCAATCAAGGCCGCAAGACCGGTCAGGGCAATGGTTCGAAGCATCTCGCGGCTTTTACAGGCGAATCGGGCTCGCGACATAGTACAGACTTAGCCGCCGCTCGCGTCCCATCCGGTTAACACGGCGAATACGGCGGGGAAAGGGCCGGTTTACCGCCTTCCTGCCGCACTCGACCGTGGCCTGAAAAGCAGGAAACCGGCCTTCTGATAGGCGCCCCATGATCTAGTCAGCCCCCGCCGCAAATGAAATAGTCGCTTCCGGTCGCGCGAGAGTGCCCACTCCTGGCGCGAAAACCATCAAAATCCGGGATAACCGGACGAACGAGAGGAAGCCCCAGCTATGCCCGATCGAATTCGCCTCGATGGCCGGGTTGCCGTCGTGACCGGCGCGGCCGGCGTCATTGGAACCGCGACCATCCTCCTCTTGGCCGAACGCGGTGCCCGCATCGTTGCCGTCGACCGCAAGGAGCGGGATCTTGCGGCCGCCATCAAGGATCTGCCGGCTTCGGCCGAAGCGCTCGCGGTCACGGCGGACGTCACAAGGGAGGACGAGGTCGCGGAATATGTCCGCGCCACGGTCGACAGGTTCGGCACTATCGATGTGTTCTACAACAATGCCGGCATCGAGGGCGACATCAAGCCGATCCCGGAATATTCGCTGGAGAGTTTTCGGCGCGTGCTCGACGTCAATGTCGTCGGCGTCTTCCTCGGGATGAAGCATGTGCTGCCGGTGATGCTGAAGCAGAACAACGGCAGCATCATCAACACAGCCTCCATTGCCGGCCTGATGGGATCGCCGATGATCGCCGTCTACAGCGCCAGCAAGCACGCCGTGATCGGGCTCACCAAGAGCGCCGCCTGGGAATGCACCGGCACCGGCGTCCGGGTCAATTGCGTCTGCCCGGGCCTGATCGACAGCCGGATGCTGAGCACCATCCTGCAGGGCCGCAATCCCGGCAACGAGCCGCCGCCGACCGATAGGATCGTCGACCGGATTCCGGCGCGGCGGCTCGGACAGGCGTCCGAAGTCGCCTCCATCGTGGCGTTCCTCGCCTCCGACGAGGCCAGCTACGTCTCCGGCTCCGCCTATACCGTCGACGGCGGCCGGACCGCCGCCTAAGCTTTCAATCAACGCACGAGGTCTTCGCAAACCATGCCAGTAACGCTCGATCCCGATGCCGCCGCCGTCTACAAGGCTTTTCAGGAAGCGGGCCGCCCGGCCTATGAGACGCTCACCGCACCGGAAGCCCGCGAATACTATCTCAACGCCCGCTTCGTCAGTAATCCCGAACCGCCCGAACTGGAATCGGACAAGCTGCTGTCGATCCCCGCGCCGCATGGCGCGCTCCCGGCCCGCATCTACACGCCGAAGACGCTGCGCAAGACCAACGGTCTCGCACCATGCCTCGTCTTCTTCCATGGCGGAGGCTGGGTGATCGGCAATCTCGATTCCCACGATGTGGTCTGCCGCATGCTCGCCCATCAAGGCGAGCTGATCGTCATCTCCGTCGACTACCGCCTCGCGCCCGAGCACAAATTCCCGGCCGCCGCTGATGATGCCATCACGGCAACGAAATGGGTTTCCGCCAACGCCAAACAACTCGGCATCGACGCCGCGCAATTGCTGGTTGGCGGCGACAGCGCCGGCGGCAACCTTGCCGCCGTCGTGGCGCTGGCCGCGCGCGACGGCGGCGGCCCAAAACTCGCCGGCCAGGTGCTGATCTACCCCGCCACCGACTTTGCGATGAGCCATCCCTCGCACAGCGAACCCGAGACCAGCATCCTCCTCACCCATTCCGTGATCAAATGGTTCTGCAACCATTATCTGAACGGCGCCGCCGACATCGACCACTGGAAGGCCTCGCCCGCGCGCGCCACAACGCTCGCCGGGCTACCGCCGGCCTATGTACTGACCGCGGGCGCCGATCCGCTGCGCGACGAGGGGGCCGAATATGCCGCGCGGCTCAAGGAAGCCGGCGTGCCCATGACCTACCGTCACTTCCCCGGCCAGTTCCACGGCTTCTTCACCATGGGCAAGCTCTTGCAGCAAGCCAACGTCGCGGTCAGCGAAATCGCCGATTGGCTCAAGACGCTGAAATAATGCACATTGCAGATTGCGCGCTGAACTCCGTGAATTTCCCCTGCCCGCATCCGAGGCCGTTGTGATCGAACCCATCCTTGTATTCGGAATACCCGTCGACTTCATCCTGTTCGCGCTGACGCTGCTCGGAGTCGCGCTGTTTCATCACAAGACGCTTCAGGTCGCGCTCGCCGGCCTTGCCGCGATCATCGTCTACAAGTTGATCTTCACCGGTTTCAAATACGGCACCGGCCTCGGCGGCCTCGGCCACCACATGGCGCATGAGTGGGTCACGC
The DNA here is from genome assembly GCF_036924645.1 of Bradyrhizobium sp. AZCC 2176. NCBI lineage: Bacteria > Pseudomonadati > Pseudomonadota > Alphaproteobacteria > Hyphomicrobiales > Nitrobacteraceae > Bradyrhizobium > Bradyrhizobium sp. AZCC 2176. The sequence continues at coordinate 6,165,700 of NZ_JAZHRX010000001.1, forward strand.
TCGCCAACCTGTTCCTGCTGCTGATGGGGTTTGCGCTGCTGTCCCGGCATTTCGAGGAAAGCCGGATTCCGGATGAGATGCCGGCGCTGCTGCCGGACGACTGGAAGGGCGGCGTCGTGCTGCTCGTGCTGGTGTTCGTGCTGTCGAGCTTCCTCGACAATATCGCCGCCGCCCTGATCGGCGGCACCGTTGCGCGGCATGTATTCCAGGGCAAGGTTCACATCGGCTATCTCGCCGCGATCGTCGCGGCCTCCAACGCCGGCGGCGCGGGCAGCGTCGTCGGCGACACCACCACCACCATGATGTGGATCGCCGGCGTCAGCCCGCTCGCCGTGGTGGAAGCCTATGTCGCGGCGATCGTCGCCATGCTGATCTTTGCCGTGCCCGCCTCCATTCAGCAACAGCGCTACTCGCCGATCCAGAAGGATGCGTCGAAGGGCCTGAAGATCGACCCGGCGCGGGTTTTCATCGTCGCCGCGATTCTGCTCGCCGCGTTGGCCGCGAACATCATCGCCAATCTGAAGTTCCCCGCCCTGCTCGATGCCGTCCCGGTTCTCGGCATCGCCGTCTGGGCGGTCATTCTGTTGACGGCGGGACTGCGCGCGCCCGATTGGAAGGTGATGCCCGAAACCTTCAAGGGCACGATCTTTCTGCTGGCATTGGTCACCGCGGCCTCGCTGATGCCGGTCGAGAAACTGCCGGCCGCCTCATGGCCGACCGCGCTGGGCTTAGGCTTCGTCTCGGCCGTGTTCGACAACATCCCCCTCACCGCGCTTGCGCTGAAACAGGGCGGCTACGACTGGGGTTATCTCGCCTATGCCGTCGGCTTCGGCGGATCGATGATCTGGTTCGGCTCGTCGGCGGGCGTCGCACTGTCGAACATGTATCCGGAAGCCAAATCCGTCGGGCGCTGGATCAGCCAGGGCTGGCCGGTGGCTGTGGCCTATGTCGTCGGGTTCTTCGCGATGCTGGCCGTGCTCGGCTGGCACCCGGATAAGCCGCTTTAGCCGCTTTCCATGGACGGCGAAGGCGATGGCCGGCCCGGCGTCGGCCATCATCCACTGCCTAGTTTTCCCAAAACAGACTTAAGCCGCAATGTCATCCAAGTTTCAGGCTAGATTTTGCGCGTAACGAATCGGCCCGCTGATTCGGCGGACAATCGTGATGCGCGGGGGGTATTGCCATGGCATTTTTCAAGCGCGAGCTCGGTCCGATCGAGCGCTTCGAGAACGCGCTGAAGGAGAAGCAGACGGCACGGCAGAAGCTGGCCGAGCGGCTGACCGTCGCCGAAGCGGAACTTGCAGAAAAGCGTGCCGCAGCCGAACGGCTGGCGGTGGCAGGCGCTGCCGCTGCCCGGCTCGATCGCGCAGAAGCCGACATGCGCGCTGTCGAGGAACGCACCAAGACATGGCGCGCCGCATTGGCGGAACACGACGAGCAGGTCGCTTCAGCCGAACGGGCGCTGGCCGATGCCAAAGCCCAGCGCGACCGCGATGCGATGGCGGACCAGATTGAGGCGATGGCTGCGGCGATCGAGCGGGCCGCGCCGGGATTTGATGGCGGCGCCACCGCGCTGGTCGAGGCCGTCACCAAAGGCGCGATGTCGATACCGGAAGCAACCAGGTTTTCGAGCAACGTGGATGCCGTGCGCCGCGAGGTTCTCGCCGCGGCGGACTTGATATGTTGGGAGCTGCGATCTGCAGCCGTACGGACACGTGCGGGCAACGCCAACCTCGCGAGCATCACGCTATCGGAATCGGAGCAACCGCCGTCGGCAGAGATCGATCGGCAACTGATCTACACCCTCCATCCCTTAGCTTGGCGCGAGGGGGACGAGGTGCGCAGGGTCCCGGCTTTTGCGCTGGTCGGGCTCCCCAAAGCGCTGCTGCCGATGGCGCTGCAGCATCAGCATGTGGACCATCTCAACGCCCGCCGTGTGCAGACGCTGATGCATCTTCACGGCAGCGCAGGACTCGGCGAACCCGAGGTTGACGATCCGCAGCTTGTCGATCTCGACGCTTTGCTGGCGGAGGAGACGCCGAGCGCGCAAGCCGACGTCGCATGAGCCGGACGAATGGCGCTCGGTGATCGCGCGCCGGAGATCGTCGAATGACGAGCGGAGCAGGTCCGGCTGCCTCGTTGCGGCGCTGCGCAGCCATCCGGAATCGCGAAAGCCGATAGTATAGGCGACATAGCCACAAGGTTCCCCCGGAAATCGGGTGGCCGCCACGCCTCCATCCTGCGATCTGAAGCGCTCCCGAAGCGAAGCAATTGCAACTGGAGACGCCGATGAAATCCGAAAGCGCAAAGCGAAGCGTCGCATCCGAAAACGATCCGGCACCCCGAAATCCGTTCGGCGTCATCGACGTTCCAAATCCCAACGACGATGACGTGACGCAGTTTGCCCGCAACACGGCGCCCGAAGGATCCGCCGCCGATGAAAATGCAACGCCATGGGGCGCTGACGATGCGAGCGGCCAGCGCGGCACCATCGAAGGTCAATGGTCGAGCCGCTGGAAAGGCGCTGCGGACCCCACCATACCGGGCGATGCCCCCGACAAATGGAAACAGGGCCGGGGCGAGGCAAGAATCGTCGGAGACCGCGTGTACCTGCTCTTCGATTGGGATTCCGGCAGGCGCAGGGGACTGATCGATGCAAGGCGCGAAGGTCCGCGCCGGCTGGTGGGCAAGTATATCAACCTGAACAATCCGGAGATCACAGTCCCCTGGGTCGGCCTGGTGGTGAGCGATCAGCGAATAGACGGTTATTTCGCGCAAGGCCGGGTAGATTTTCGGAGATAATTTTTTCCCGAAACATCTACCCTGCCCTTGCTGCGCGGCGCAGCGATTGCGGAGGCTGGCCGAAGGCGCGGATGAAGGCGCGGCGCATCCGCTCCGGATCGCGGAAGCCGGTGGTTTGCGCGACGCGCTCGATCGCCTCGCTCGAGGACTGCACGCGCTGCCGCGCCACCTCGATGCGCAACCGCTCCACCGCCTTTGATGGCGTGGTGCCGGTCTCCGCCATGAAGGCGCGGGTGAAATGCCGCGAACTCATGCCGGCCTGTTCGGCGAGATCCTCAACGGTGAGCGGCGCATCGAGATGCTCGCGCGCCCAGGCCAAGAGCGGCCCGAAGCGGCCGTTCGGCGCCTTCAATTCCAGCAGCGAGGAGAATTGCGACTGGCCGCCGCTGCGGCGGTGATAGAGCACCAATTGCTTCGCGGTCTTCTGCGCGATCTCGTCGCCATAGTCTTCTGCGATCATCGCCAGCGACAGATCGATGCCGGCCGATATCCCTGCCGAGGTCCAGACGTTGCCGTCGCGCACGAAAATGCGGTCGGGCTCCAGCTTCACCTGCGGATAGGTTTTCAGAAAGTGCCGCGTGCGCTGCCAATGCGTGGTGGCGCGACGGCCATCGAGCAGGCCGGCCTCCGCGAGGATGTAGGCGCCGGAGCATACGCTGGCGATGCGGATGCCGCGCTTGCCCAGCGCGCGCACGAAGCCGAGCGTCTTCTCGCAGGTCGCCGCCTGCCGCACGCCCTCACCGCCCGCGACGATCAGCGTCGTGATCGCGGATGCCGACTTCAATCCCCTCGCGACGATCTCGACGCCTGACGACGAGCGCACCGGCCCCGGCGTCACCGCCAGAACGCGGATCGCCGACGCGCCTTCGGCAAAGCGCGCCGCGATCTCGAATGCCGAAATCGGCCCGGCGGCGTCGAGCAACTGGAAATCCGGAAACACGAGAACGCCGATCATGCTGCTGACCCGTTTTCTGGTTTATGTCCTAAAATGAGGGAAATATACCGTTTCGGACACGAAGCGACCATGTCAGGATGCCTCCCGTCAAGCCAAATTTTCCGGAGGTCACGATGTCCGCGCCGTCTCCCACGCCCACGCCGCTGCAAATCGGTCTCGTGCTGTTCCCGCGCGTGACCCAACTCGACTTCACCGGCCCGTTGCAGGTGTTCTCCAGCCTGCCCGGCGCCAACGTCCATCTGGTCTGGAAGCGGATCGAGCCGGTCACCAGCGACTCCGTGCTGATGCTGACGCCGACCACGACCTTTGCGGACTGCCCGCAGCTTGACGTCATCTGCGTGCCCGGCGGGTTCGGCACCGACGACATGATCAACGACGAGGAAATGCTGGCTTTCCTGCGTCAGCAGGCCTCTGGCGCCAAATACATCACCTCGGTCTGCACGGGTTCGCTGGTGCTCGGCGCCGCCGGCCTGCTCAAAGGCTATCGCGCGGCGACGCATTGGACGGCGATGGATTTCCTCTCGGCCTTCGGCGCGATCCCGACCAAGACGCGCGTCTGCGTCGACCGCAACCGCGTCACCGGCGGCGGTGTCACCGCAGGCATCGATTTTGCGCTGACGCTGGTCTCGCTGCTGCACGACCAAAGAACCGCGGAAGCGATCCAGCTCCGGCTCGAATACAACCCGGCGCCACCGTTCAACTCCGGCTCACCGGAAACCGCGCCGCCGGAACTCCTCGCCCTCATGAAAGACAGGATTGCTCAGGCGCAAATCCGCCGCGGCGAGATGATCGGCCGCGCCGCCGCGCGGCTGGCGTAGGCGCCGTACCTTTACATCCTGTCTCGGACCCGGCGCAGCGTTCTCCAGGCGATGCGAAGCATCGTCCGGTTACGCGTAAACGCGCCGATGGTGCCGCGCTGCGTCCGGGACATGCAACTGCCACACATAAGAAAAAGGCCGCCTGGTTTCCCAGACGACCTTTCCTGTCCTACGGCAGCCACACATTAGCGGGCGATTTCAGAACCTCTGCACCGGGGGCCTATCTCCCGGCCGTATCCTGATCGGTGGCCGCTGCAAATCGGGGCAGTCGCGACTGGAGCCCGACACCGACGCGATGGTTTCCCATCTCCGTAAGATGTCCCTATTGAACCGCCACCACGCGCACAGTGCAATACGGCGCCAAGGAATGTCCCCGCTGTTACCGTTGTCCACAGGCCGGGACCATGATCGTCGTTACGACGCCTTCGCATCCCTGTCGGTACGGGCCAGTTGGGCGAAAATGACCGCGTGCACGATCAGGAACATCGGCACCAGGACGGTCGGGATCAGCGACCAAGGCAGCATCTGCACGCCCGCCGAGCCAATACCGGCGTGAATGATCTGCAGCGGCGAGCCACTCGCCGAGGTGATGCCGAGTGCAAGCGCGACCACAAGATCGAGCATCCCGAACGCATTCCAACCCCAGGCCAACGCTTTGCCTTGCCCGCGCAGCGCGAGCCAGGCCACCGGCAACGCGAGCACGCCGGTGATGATGTCTCCCCAGCCCGCCGAATACGGAAATGGCCCCTCAAGCCGGCCTTCGGCCGCGAGGAGCAGGAAGAATCCTCCCCCTATGCGCCAGACATTGAGACCGATCAGGAAAGGCATCGGCATCCCGAGCAGCGAACCGCGCACCGATGCGGAAAGCGAAGCCGCGACAGCAGCCGCAACCAGCGGCGACGCAATGACCGTACCGATCATCACTGGCCCCACCGCCTTTGAGCCGAGGAACAGGTTCGCGCCGGCAAGCGCGGCGGCCAGGCCCGTCCACAGGCCGGCGGCCACCGAAAGGGCAATGCGCTGCGATGCGCTGATCGGCATCGCGCCGGTGAGCGCATTGATGCTGACGATGATCGCGGCAACGAGAACGACGGTTCCGATGAAGTCCAGCATGACACATCTCCTTATGTGTGGTTACACCTATTGAGACGAACGAAGTGTCGACCAGACGTTCGGCTCGTTTCACCCCAAATTCCGGGAACCCAAAAGCCTCAGCGCGGCCTGGCCGTCGGCGCCGAGCAGCTTGCCGATGTGCGCCTGCGCTTTCGACCAGTAGGGAAATCCGCGGCGAACGAGGCCGCGTCCCTGCGCGGTAATGGCGATCATGCGTGCGCGCGGATCCTCGCCGGCGCTGATCGAGATCCAGCCCTTGCCTTCCAGCAGATTCAGGTTGCGGCTCAGCGTGGTGCGCTCCATCCCAAGCTGGCCCGCCAGCTTGCCGATCGGCATTTCACCGCGGAGCATCAGTTGCGACAGGATGGTGAATTGCGTGACGCGGACGCCAGACCCCTGCATATAGGAATCGTACAGCCGGGTGATCTTCCGCGCGGCCTGCCGCGACGCGAGGCAGAAGCAGCCGGCTGCGGCCATGTAATCGGTATCGCGATCGGACGGTTGTTTCATATCATGAGTGTATATACACCTATATTGCCGTGACAAGACGCCGGCCGTGAAAGGCGGGTAAACTTGTCGGGAGTTCAGCTTCCGGGCGTCCAGGCCTGGTAGTCGCCGGTCGCCTTGGGGCGGCGGCCGCTGGCGAGCGTCGAGCCGGAGGGACGGTAGGCGGCGGGCGTGCCGGTCATGTTGGGCACATGCGGCTTTTCCCACTCCCGCGCCGTGTAGCTCTCCTCGGTCGGCGCGGTATCGACAACGTGATGCAACCAGCCGTGCCATGACGGCGGCACCCGGCTCGCCTCGGCATACCCGTTGTAGATCACCCAGCGCCGCTCAAAGCCGAGCGTCGGATCGATCTTGCGGCCCTTGGTCCGATAGTAGCGGTTGCCCTGTTCGTCCTGGCCAACCAGCTCGCCGAATCGCCACGTCCACAGCTGCGTGCCGAAGGTCTGACCGTTCCACCAGGTGAAAAATTTCAGCAGAAACAGCTTCATGAGGGCTCGGCCGGTTCGAGATGTCGTGCCGCTCTGATGCCATCCGCGGGGCGGATTGTCCAGACAAAGGCTGGTTGCCCCCGGCCTGTCGCTGCGGCCCGCGCGGCCATTTGGGCCGGCGTTGCCGCGGAACCGGCGCAATCCGTTCATTTCGCATACAGCTCCGGCGGGACAGGCTCGGTATGCGCACGATCAGCGCGTGGGCTTGGGAACGTCCACCTCCGAAAATGGTTGAGACCATATCCCGGAAATGGAGCCTGAGATGATCAATCTGAAAGTTTTAAGTACTGCAGCGGCGATCGCGCTGGTGTTGCCAATGGTCGCGCCGAGCATCAGCGCCGTTCAGGCGCAGGAAGGCAGAGGCGGCGGGCCCGCCGGTGGCGGCGGTGCCGCCAGGGGCGGCGGCGGCGCAGCTATTGGCGGTGGCGCTGGCGTTAGAGGCGGTGGCGGCGGCGCTGTCGCGCCTAGCGGCGGCGGTGGCTTTAGAGGTGGCGGCATGGCCGTTGCACCCGGCGGTGGTAGTGGCTTCAGAGGTGGTGGCGTGGCCGCTGCGCCCAGCGGTGGTGGTGGCTTCAGAGCTGGCCCCGTTGCCAGCACCGACGGCCGCGGACCCGGCTTTGTCCGGCCCGCGCCCGGCGTCGGTGCAGGTGCCGTCGCGGGCGGCGGCTACTACGGCGGCCGTTACCATCATCACCGTCATCGTGGAGGCTTCTGGCCGGGCTTCGCGATCGGCGCCGGTATCGGGTCGGCCTATGCTTACAGCGATCCCTATTACTACGATGACTCGTACGGATATTACGACGACAGCGTGGTCGCTGCGGCGCCGCCGGCCGGCGATGATTCCGTGGCGTATTGCATGCAGAGGTACAAATCCTACGATCCGGCGTCGGGAACGTATCTCGGCTATGACGGACAACGGCACCCCTGCCCCGCGCAATAGCGCGATATCGTGAGTTCGAAGGGCGGCGCGCTCCCCTGCGCCGCCCTTTTCGTTTGCGAAATTACGCACGCAGCGCCAACGCCGCAGCGCCGGCGATGCCGCCCGGGCCGCGTGAGGACAATGGCGGCCATTCCGTCAGTAAATCTTTCATGATCGGGAAATTGAGGCCCCATCCCACCGACGTAATGGCGAGCAGGATGAGTCCGAGCGGCGACTGCCGCCCTGCGTGCTTGATCGGGTGCATGGCAGGCTTAGATCCGGAACCGGAAGTGCATTCGTTCTCGAACTGACGCAGCGAAACGGAATTGCCCTCAGCAACTTTTATGTGCACTCTATGAGACAGACGACCTGTCGCGTTTCGACTTAATCGTCACGTGGGCTGTGCAAGTCGCTTAAGCCGCCGCCCGAGGAAGAAGGAATCATCGTGCCGCGCGTTCTCGTGGTCGATGACGACCCGATGGTATGCGTTGCCATCGAGGTCTGTCTGACGCGCAAGGGTTTCGAGGTCACCGTCGCCGACGGTGGTGAGGCGGGAATGCGCGCACTCGAATCCTCCGATTTCGACGTCATGCTGGTCGACGTGTTCATGCCGCATATGCGCGGCTTCGAATCGATCCGGATGTTCCACGAGCGCAGGCCCGACATACCGATCATCGCGATGTCGGGCTACGCCTTCGCCAACACCGAGCGCGCGCCGGATTTCCTGCGGATGACCATCGAGCTCGGCGCGGCATGCTGCCTGCGCAAGCCCTTCACGCCTGACGCGCTGTTGACCTCGGTCAATCAATGCATCACCACACCGAAAGCTTCCGCGCGCCACTCGAAATAGTGAAGTAAGCAATTGGCAATGCCCTCGCAGCGTATCATTCTTGGAATTGGCCTCGCCATCCTCCTCGCTATCGGCGCTGCCTCGATCGGTTTGGACCTCAAGTCAAGGTCCGATAACGCTTCCGTCGACCGTGCGCTTGGAATACTCGCGAAACTCTCCGATATGCGCCCGCTGCTGCGCCGGGCGGAAAGCGCGGCGCGGGCCTTCGCGATCAGCGGCGATCAGCAATTCACCACGGAATACCGCGAGGCCAGCGACGCGATCCTGCCGGCGCTGGCGGCGCTGATCGAGGCCGTCAAGGCCAATCCCACCGAAAAGCAACTGATCGAAGAGACCAAGGCGCTGGTGGAGCGCCAGATTGCCGTCAATGGCGAGTTGATCAGGCTGCGGACCGCGGGAGACAGCGCCGCGATCGAGGCGCTCGTTGGCCAGGAGGACCGTGCCGCGACCGCCGCGATCACCGGAAACCTAGAAAAGGCCGTCGCGGAAGAGCGCAGGCTGCTGTTCGCGCGGCGCGCCGAATCCGAAACCAACGGCAGCTTCCTGCTGGCGATCGATCTCGCTGGCGTCGCGCTGATTCTGATCCTCGCCATCGTTCTGACGGTGTCGGCCCGCCGCTCGCGCCGGGCACTGCAGGATTCGCTGAGCGCCACCCAGGCCACCAACGAGGCGCTGGAGGCCGCGGTCGCCGAGCGCACCGAGCACCTAGTTGCCGCGCATGACGAACTCAGGCTTTCGGCCGCGGTCCTGCGCAGCACCTTTCACAGCATGGCGGAAGCGGTGCTGGTCATCGACACCAAGGGAGAGATTTTGCTCTCCAATCCGGCCGCCGAGAAGATGCTGCGCTTCCGGCGCGGGAATGACGGTGGAACTGCTGCACTCGCTCAGCACGGTGTTTCATGCCGACGGGGTCACGCCGCTGCTGGTCCATGATATGCCCGCCTCGCGCGCGCTGCGCGGCGAAGCGTTCGATGCCACCGAAATCGTGGTCCGCCCGGTCAGCGGCAGTCCGCCGGTTCATCTGATGATCAGCGGCCGGCCGCTGCGCGATGCCTCGGGCGCCATCAGCGGCGCCGCGCTGGTCTATCACGACGCCACCGCCTCGCGGGAAACCGAGCACAAGCTCCTGCAATCGCAAAAGCTCGACGCCATCGGCAAGCTTACCGGCGGCGTCGCGCACGACTTCAACAACATGCTCACGGTGATCACCGGCACCACCGAAACGCTGGTCGCGCGCCTCGCGCACGAGCCGGCTCTGCAGAAGACGGCCGAATTGATCGATCAGGCGGCGGAACGCTGCAGCGAGCTGATCCAGCATCTGCTCGCCTTCGCCCGCCGCCAGCCGTTGCAGCCGCGCAATGTCGACATCAACGCTACCGTGCTCGATATCGCAAAACTGCTGCGGCCGACGCTCGGCGAGCAGATCGAGGTCAACTCGATCCTCGAGCAGGAAGTGGCGACCGCCCATATCGACCCCTCGCAGCTCGCCAACTCCCTGCTCAACATGGCGATCAACGCGCGCGACGCGATGCCGAATGGCGGCAAGCTGATGCTGGAGACGCGCAACGTCGTGCTCGACGAAGCCTATGCACAGGCCAATCCGGACGCGAAACCCGGTCCCTATGTGATGCTCGCGGTCAGCGACAACGGCGCCGGCATGTCGCAGGACGTGCTGGACAAGGTGTTCGAGCCGTTCTTCACCACCAAGGAGGTCGGCAAGGGCTCGGGCCTCGGGCTGAGCATGGTCTACGGCTTCGTCAAGCAATCGGGCGGACACATCCGGATCTACAGCGAGGTCGGCCACGGCACCACGATCAAGCTCTATCTGCCGCCCGCGCGCGGGCAAGCCGAGGCAGCGCCAGCCGCGGTGGCGCCGCTGCCGCATGGCAACGAAACCATCCTGGTGGTGGAAGACGACGCGCTGGTGCGCAATTTCGTCACCGCGCAATTGCAGAGCCTCGGCTACCGCACGCTGGCCGCCGCCAACGGACCGGCGGCGATGCTGATGGTCGACAACGGCGAGCCGTTCGACCTCCTGTTCACCGACGTCATCATGCCCGGCGGCATGACCGGACGGCAGTTGGCCGACGAAGTGGCAAAACGCCGGCCCGGCATCAAGGTGCTCTACACGTCAGGCTATACCGACAACGCGATCGTGCACCAGGGCCGTCTCGATCCCGGCGTGCTGCTGCTGACCAAGCCGTATCGAAAATCGCAACTGGCCAACATGGTCCGCCGCGCGCTGACGGGGTGAGGTGGCGGAAGCTACCTATTACCTTCCAATATCAATTGTGCTGGCAACCTCTTCGAGGCGTTCCATCGCGATTGGTTCGAGCAAGATGTTGTGACCAAGACCTGGAGCAATCGTCACATTCACCGCAACATTGCGATTTCGTAGCGCTTCGGCATAGACGAGCGTCAGCGCTGAGGGTGTAATTTGATCGTCGCTACCCACCAGCAACCAGATCTTCGCCGACGCGGGAACGCTATCAACCAGAGCCAGCGGTGAACGGGAGCGCACGTCGCGTTCCCAGATTGCGCCTCCTTTTACCGACTGCATGTGCTTGCGCCATGCTGTGACATCACACGGGCATGACACCAACAGAGCGCCGTCCACCGCTGTCCCCTGCTGCCCCAATAAATTGCCAACTATTGCAGCGCCTCCCGAGTGCCCAACCAGGATCACCCGGCGCGGATGATATTTGTCTTTCAGTTCAGAGAGCACGGTAGCCATCGCATTGATTACTTCAGGCGTCCAGTTGTCGCCCGTGGTGTAGCCGCGCATACCATCAGAGCTGTCTTCGCCGTCACTGTAGCCAGGCCGAAGAACCGCCGCGACAACTGTATCTGACATCAGGGCCGCAGCCCTCTGCGCAAATCGGTATTGGTACGTGGGAGGGTTGTCTGGCGAGTCCCCATGGACCACAAGGACAAGGATCGGATGCTGGCTTAGGCGGGCATTCTCATAGATTTTTGACTTGATACGTTGTGTCGTGGCTACCCACATTGTCGCACCCGTGTTCGTCGTGTCCTGCGCAGCGATTGTGGATTGTGCGAACGCTGAAGGGGCAATTCCGAAGAGTACAAAGCACTGCGATATGAGCACGGCTGCAGCCGCGGACAAGATACGACTCACTATCTGAAGCTCCCCCGCAACGATTGCACGCTTACTGTCGGTGGATTGCACACATGTACGTTCTGCACAGCGGACATCAATCACGAAGCCGGCCTCCTTCAAGATGCCGTGCAGATCCGGTCCAAATCTGTCACCGCAGGATTATCAAAGCGCCCACCCTGTCTGGCTTGGGTCGATAGCGTTGCTCGGCCTTGGTGCTGGCGATCCGCTGCGCAGTAGCGGCATCGATACGCTTCATCGGCATGTTTATGCCGTGCTGGTGCAATATCAGGGATGTCGTCTGCCCATCAGGTTCGGTGATGAAACTGATGCTTTTGTCTTTGTAAGAAAATTCGGTGTCGCTCCGAGCAAAGATCGGTACTGACGGCTGGCCGGTGAGTCGCGCATTCAGTTGCTGGCCATTGCGGGTAATCGTCAACATGGCATTGTCGTTCAGTTGGTAGAATCCGACATGGCCATCGCGTATTCTGCTATCTGTGGCGATCTCCTGCGATGCGGACTTGCCGGAGCCATCGTTGTCGGGAGGGCTGATTTCAGCAGCGCCGACGGCAAATGCGATCCCCAGGCAGCCGAGCACCACCGCCGTTGCGGGGGTATATTTTGTCTTTTCCCGCAACATGTTCCGGATTCGCTGCTCGAGCAATGATCTCGGTTCGGACATCGCAGCTACCATGGCGATGGTTGCCGACTGCCTCTCGCCAATCGCAATCAGAGTTTCGCCGTAACGTGAAATGTCATAGCCGCATCGCAGGACTCTGGCATCACAATCGATCTCGATGGCAAAGCGCAGACGCCGCAATTGCCACCAGAGCGGCAGGTTCCAGGGCATGCAAACGAGAAGGCCAAGTGCGATCGTCACCAGCCGGGCATCATGCGCTTCAAGATGGCTCCGCTCATGCGCGATGACCAGTTCCTGTACATCGGGTGAGCACTGCAGCAGCCAGCGCGGTACGACGATGTGCGGATCAAGCAGTCCCACTATGGCGGGACCTGCATCTTCGGAGATGTGCACCGGGACGCCGGCCACGTTGCCGCGCTCCCAGTGACGTCGGCGCCGGTTCAGTTGCATGCTGCTGGCCAGGATTGCCAGGAACAAGATTGCCGACGCGGCGCTCCAACCAACCTGCAACAATCGGTCGAGACCGGGAGACGCCGAGAGTGATCCGGCAGTCGCGGTCAGCCAGCCGGATGGCGATAGTCCGCTTATGGTTATGTCTCGCACCGCTACGACTCGCTGGGGTATCACTGGGTCGACGACGCCGGTCAGCCGCGGAATCTGCAAGGAAACCGAGGAAACGACCAGTGGAACCAGCAGCGAGGTAATCATGCTGGTGCCCCACAGCCAGCGCGTCGGCTTTTGCCGGAAGCGCGCCGAGTGCTCCAAGGCGAGAGCAGCCAGGCTCAGTAGCAAGCTTACCACGATGACGTATGACATCCAGGCCAGCATCAGCTCTCTCTCTTCTGCGACTTGTCTTCCAGCAGCGCGCGCATGTTGCGGATCTGCTTCGCACTGAGTTTCTGGTCGGAAACCAGATGAGTGAAGAGCAATTCGGCCGATCCCTTGAAGAGCTTGCTGGTGAGGTGACGTAAGGCACTTTGCTGCGCGGTCTGTTGCTTGACCGAGGCGAAATAACGATGACCACGACCTTCTTGCTCATGGCCAACGTATCCCTTGCCCTCAAGCGTGCGTAGGATCGTCAGGACTGTGGTATAAGCCAGATCATCCTTCAAGGCGGCCCTGACCTCGCCGACCAGTGATGGTCCTCGCTCCCACAGCACTTCCATCACGTCGATTTCGCGATCTGTGAACTGGATGTTCATCCATCACCATCTACTATAGATATAGTAGATGGAACTGGATGTTCATCCATCACCATCTACTATAGATATAGTAGATAGTCTCACCGTCGACGCCGATTGTCAACTATAGGAATAGTTGATAGCGGCGGCTGTACCGACAACGCGTTCACCCAAACCACGCCCGCCATCCCGCGGGCTACGGCGGTGCAAGCCCGAGCTCAAGCCGCCTCTTCTTTGACATGCCCTGCGAGACGATAGAGTGAGACTGCCGGATGTAGTCGCGCAGCGCCGCATCAGGCAGCCCGGGCTTTTCGAAGTGCTGGATCCATTTCATGCCGCGCGATGCGAGGTACGGCGCAGGGCGCAAACCCGGCTGATCCTTGAGCATCTCATAAGCAATGTCGCTCACTTTGAAGGTGATGCTCGGCTCATCATGCTTCCCGCTGGCGATCGCAAAGACCTTGCCGCCGACTTTCCAGACATGCGACCCGCCCCACTGGATCACATGCGTGGTCGCAGGAAGTGTCCGGCAGAATGCATTGAATTTTCCGCGGGTCATATCTCACGTTACTCTCATCGGAATGACACCGAGGAAATCGCGCTTGCCGATTTCGACACCGCAGTGACGGAGGATGTCGTAGGCGGTGGTGACGTGAAAGTAGAAATTTGGCACCGCAAAGTGGTTGAGATAGTCCACACCTTTCATGTAACCCGTATTCGGGCCGAGCGGGAAAGTGATCTCACGGTCGGAGGATTCGTCGATCCTCTTGGCGTCGAGCGCCTTCAAAAAGGCAATCGTCCTGACGATGCGCGCCTTGAGCTCGGCGATCGTCTTCTCGTTATCGTCAAATTTGGGCGGGTCGATGCCGGCGAGCCGTGCACCGCCGTTCTTCGCCTGGTTACAGGCGCTCTGCACCTGCCGGTTGAATGCGAACATATCTGGAAAGAGGCGCGCGCCGAGCAGCACCGCGGGGTCGATCGACTTGGCTGCCGCATATGCGTCGGCCTTGTCGAGAACCGCCGAGAGCGCGTTGAGGCCGATCTCGAATACCGGAATCGCTGCAAGGGACATCGACATGGCAGAATCCTCCTTCGTAGATGAATTAGACAGGTCAGCGGCGCGGCCGGATGATTCCTTTGATTCCGCCTGACGGTCAGGCAGCGCCGCCATCAAGCGCAATAGCTCCGGCGCGATGCGCTCGTGCACGTCCCCTTGGAGGCCGGCGCCTTCGACCAGGCGGCCCGAAGTCCCTCGCCAATCGCCCGCTCGTTTCGACCCTTTCGAGAAATTAAATGCATATGCACTTATTCTGTCAATAGCTACCTCTCAGCTAAATTTAATCGACATTCGACAATTGAATGCATATACACTTTCCATGCCCGATTACTCTCATTTGGCGCGACAAATGGCCGAGAACTGCCCGGCCCTTCGCGTGCGGCAGGCGTCACGCGTTCTGGCCAGGCTCTACGACGACGAGTTGACGCCCTTCGGTCTGCATTCGTCGCAACTGCCGGTTCTCGTGGCGGCCGCACTGTTCGGGGATTCGGGCACGACCATGAGCAAGCTCGCGCAGGCCGTGCTGATGGACCGCACCACGCTGACGCGAAGCATTCTGCCGCTCGAGCGCGTAGGACTTCTACGCGTGGCGCGGTCGCCGGAAGATGCCCGCACCAAAGTCGTCGTCATCACGCGGGCCGGCGAGCGCATGATCGAATCTATCTTTCCCGTGTGGGAACGCGTCCTCACGCGAATCAAGGAAACCATCGGGGAAGATACCCTCATCGAACTTCATTCGCAGCTCGATGAAGTGATTGGGTTGCGCAATCGGCCGTCGCCAAACAGGTCGGGTTGACGTATCGCAAATCCCGATTGGCGAACATGGTCCGCCGTGCGTTGACGGGGTAAACTGGCGGAAGGCGCAAGCTTCTCCTCACGTGCGGCGTGGTTTCAATGCCGATCTGGTGTATGAAGGGACGAGACGTTCGATGAAGGGATTCGGGGGAAGAGCCAAAGTCTAATGGCCGACGTGATCTACAAGCGCTGCTATTTCGATTGGGGCGGACGATGCGCCTACTGCGACGTTGGACTCCCCCGGATAAAGACCGGCGGCAAGGTCAAGGCCAGTATTGACCATTTCATCCCGCTCTCAAAGGGAGGCCGGAACAGCAGGAGCAACCGCGTGCTGTCCTGCTACCCCTGCAACCTCGCCAAGGGCGACACCGACCCGCGCGAGACGAGCCAATGGTCCCACGTTGAACGGCGGCTTGCCGAGATCGCCGCTTCGCCGCTCATCAGTCACGGGCGACTCAAACTGCTTATTCCCGAACTGGTGAAACAACTTGGCGTCTAGCAGCACCGAACCTGACATGGAAATCCGTCACGTCACGAGCCGGATCCGCCTGCCACGATCTTCTCGTTCAGCTTCTGATCGACGGTCTGAACCGTGCGGTCGATCTCGGCACTGGGTAGGCCGAGTTGATCCGAAACCAATTTCACCAGCAGATCAACCCGCTCGATGAAGGGCGCTCCGGCGGCGACCGCCCGGGCCGCCGATGACGGCTTGAGAAGGCTTTCCGCCGCCTTGGCATATTTCTCGAAAGGCACCTGATCCGCCGAGTCGGCGCCCAGACGGCGGGCGACGGTGTCGACATGGTCATAGATCGACTGCGAGAGTTTCAGGTCGCTGTGCACGGCGTCGCGGATCGACTGCGGCTCGTGCGGCGTGATGCAGCGGTAATTCCCGGTCAGCAGCATCGACCATTTGGCCAAGGGCACGAACAGCGAATCGAACACCTTGAGCTTTACTGGAACGTCCTTGCGATCCAGCGTCACCGCGTCGATATCGGCTTCGAGTTCGCGCAGCAGCTTGTTGTGCTGCTCGTCCTCAAATGCCGCGGCCTTGAAGTTGGTCGGCAGGCCGACATGAAGCACGTTCGCCGCCTCTTCCGGCGGGCGGAAGGCCTGCGGATCGGGCGAGCAGAGCGACACCAGTCCCGGCTTGAACCGCTCCCACACCTGGGCGTTCGTATAGGCCTCCTCCAGATCCATGTCCGCCAGCGCCGGGATCCGCTTGAGATAGGGCAACGGCGGCATGTTCATGATCGAAAGGCAAGGCAGTTTTGCCTCGGCGATCTTGATCATCAGAACGCGGATCGTGTGGTTGGTGTATTGCGGCTCCTGCATTGCAAGGCCGACCAGATCGTAGCGGGAAAGGTCGACCTCGGCGGGCGTGGTGGCGTCCAGTTTGCCGGGCAGATCGCGCGAAAAGATCGCGCGATGCACCGCCTCGTCGCGCAGCTTGATGCGAACTTCGGTGCCGTCGCGGTTGATGAGGTCTGCCGTCTTCCTCCGGCACACCAGCGTCACATTGTGACCCGCCATCAAAAGCTTCGTCGCCAGCAAGGAGCCATACGAGGCCCCAAGGATCAAAATGTTGCGCGCCATACTCTCTCTTTCACAGGTGATGCCGGAATCTTCTTGAACGCCCCGGCCCGTGCGGAGCCAAAATTTCGCCCGTGGCATACAACGAATTAATAGGCGTTACAATCACATAGCGGCCCGCAATCTCTCCTTCTCGGGCGCCAAGACAGAACTAGAAGGGAGATATTCCCAGGATCGCGCCGCCGGCACCGCGCCAGCCAGCGTAAAACACCTCCACCGCGATCTGCGTCGGTCCGAGCGACGCGCCCAGCGAAACAACCTCAGGGCTTCCGCAGGTGGCGCAGGCGCAAGCCCGCCAGGCAGGCGAAGGCCGCCGGCACGACAAAGCTTGCCGGCACCCAGAACGCCACTTGCATCATGCTTTCATCCGCGGCCCCGGCGGAGAAACCACTGGCATTTGCAACCAGGCCCGCGAGCGCCGCGCCCAGGGCAAACCCGGTCTGCTGGACGGTCGGGACCGCGGAGGCCGCGACGACCTCATCGCCCGCTTTGGCGCCGTTCATGATCCGGTGGGCTACAAAGGGCCAGCATTGGCCGATGCCCATCCCCAGTGCGGCAATGGCCGGGAGCAAAGTCAGCGTCGCCGCGGAGCCTGGGAGCAGCGACGCGATAGCCATCAGCCCGATGCCCATCATCACCGGACCGGCCAGCATGAGCCGGTCCGGCCACGGCCCGGCTGCGCCGGCGGTGACAAGGGACGCGATCGTCCATCCCAGTGAGCCGCTTGCAACCATGAAACCGGCCGCCAGCGGATCCAGTCCGCGCAAGTGCTGCAGGAAGATCGGCACGTATATCTGCAACGGGCTGAAAGTGATGCAAAGCAGCAGCGCCAGCCACAAGCCTGCGCCGGTCGGCGTGTACAATGAAAACGCATCGCTCGGCAGCAGCGGCGCCGCCGCGACACGATCAAGCCGCAGCATCGCCGCGAGCGCTCCGATCGCAAGGACGATCAGGCTGGCTTTGGCAAACGATGATTCGACGATTGAGGCTGAAGACATCCCGGCGATTGCGAGCCAGATCAATGCGACGCGTCCGGCCGGCAGGCGTGCAGCGGGCGTCCGGCGTTCCGACGTGCCCGACGGCAGGATGACATAGGCGCTCGCGGCCAATATGCCGGCGACGATCGCGGTCGCGACGAACGCACCGCGCCAATTGCCGAAGCGGGCGAACATTCCGCCGACCAGCGGCCCGAGCAAGACAGACATGCTCCAACTGGTCGACATCAATGCAATCGTCCGTGACCAGACTGCTTCCGGGAAAGTCGCTCGCACCGCGACATAGGCTGCGGCCGCCTCCAAACCACCGCCGAATCCCTGCACCAACCGGCCGACGACGATCCAGCCCATTGTTGGCGCGAGCGAGCAAAGCAGCGCGCCGAGACCGAATGTCGCTACCCCGGCGCAGTAGGCCGCCCGGGGACCGATCGCAGCCGCGAGCATGCCAGCACAACTCGCTGCGACAATGGATGACGCAAGAAATGCGGTTGTCGGCCAACTCAACATGGCGACGCCGCCCAGCTCGCCGACGATGGACGGCAGCACCGTCGTCAGCATCAGAACGTTCATCGATTGAAGCAGCACGCCGCCCAGCAGGATCCCGAGCGTCGGTATCCACTCCCATTTGAGGAGCGATCGCCATCCCTCGCGCCCCGGGTTCTGTTGCATGCCTGTTGCTTCCCTTCCGGGATTAACGCGCCGGGATTGCCAGCCATCAGCGTTCGGGTTATTTTAGATAGTAATTGCTTCCTAAATCAAGGACCCCATGAGTCAAGACGAGGATCGCAGTCAGCA
This sequence comes from Bradyrhizobium sp. AZCC 2176, assembly GCF_036924645.1. Lineage (NCBI taxonomy): Bacteria > Pseudomonadati > Pseudomonadota > Alphaproteobacteria > Hyphomicrobiales > Nitrobacteraceae > Bradyrhizobium > Bradyrhizobium sp. AZCC 2176. The sequence continues at coordinate 6,184,320 of NZ_JAZHRX010000001.1, forward strand.
TCGCATCCTGTTTCACCTGAAGACCCGCGGATCGCAGACCGCTGCAGATGTCGGGTCACACCTCGACATGACCCCGGCCGGCGCACGTCAGCATCTCGTCAAGCTCGAAACGGCAGGTCTGGTGGAAAGCGAGGACCGACGCGAAGGGCGGGGACGGCCAAGGAAATACTGGCGGTTGGCGCCGCGAGGTCACGAACGATTCCCCGACCGTCATTCCGATCTTACTCTTGATCTGTTGCGATCCATGCGCGACGTCTTTGGGGAGCGCGGATTGGAACAGCTAATCGAGCACCGCGAACATGCGAGCATTGCAGATTACCGGAAGCTCGTCGGAGAGCGACGCTCGCTTCACCAAAAGCTGAACGCCCTCGCCAAAATTCGAAGCCGCGAGGGCTACATGGCGAGCGTCGCCAAAGACACGCGAGAAAGCTTTCTGTTTGTCGAGAACCACTGCCCGATTTGCGCGGCGGCGACAGCTTGCCAGGGTCTCTGTCGTTCGGAATTGGCGATCTTCCGCGCCGTGCTGGGGACCGACGTCACCGTCGAGCGCATCGATCATATCCTCGCCGGTGCCCGTCGCTGCGCTTACCGGATTGGCAAGCGTCAGCAGTGAAGCCAGGCGTGCGACGAGCCAGTGACAAACTTGGGGCCGAGACCCCTCGCCTCCCCCAAATCGGCGGCTACGATCTTGTCGCCAGCACCACGCCGGCGAGCGTGAACACCAGCGCCACGATCTGAATCACGCCGAGCGGCTCGCCGAGCGCGACTGCGGATGCCACCACGCCGATCACAGGCACCGCCATGGTGCCGATCGCCGCGACCGACGCCGGCAGGCGGGCGAGCGCGGCGAACCAGCTCACATAGGCGATGCAGAACTGGATCACGGTCGAATAGATCAGGAGCCACCAGCCGAGCTGCGTCACCTTTTCGATATGCGTGGTCTCGACGGCGAGACCGATGATGACGATCGGAAAACAACCCAGCCCGATCTGCCAGGCCGCGGCCGGGATCGGCGGCAGCGGCACCGGCAACCTCTTCGCCAGCACCGTGCCGAGCGCGAAACCGAAAGCGCCGCCGAGCGCCATCACCATGCCCGGCAGTTTTGCGGCGGTCGCGCTAAAACCGTTGCCGCCCATGATCGCTGCAAGACCAGCAAACGCCATCACCAGCGCCACCGTGCGCAAGATCGTCGGCCGTTCGCCGAGCACCGGCCAGGCCAGCAGCGAGGCCCATACCGGCATGGTGTAGGCGATCAGCGCCGCTTCGCTCGCCGGCAGCCACAACAGCGCCAGCCCCATCAGCACCATCCAGCCCGTGACGTTGAGCAGCGCCGCCAGCATCAGCCGCGGCCACAGATGACGCTCGACCTTCAGGCTCTGGGCGCGCGCCAGCGCCAGCACGGCCAAGAGCGCAGCGCCGATCACGCCGGTGGTGCCGCGCAGCGTCAGCGGCGGCAGCTCGCTCAGGAGGTATTTTGTAACGGGCCAGTTGAAGCCCCAGCCCACCGAGGTGATGGCGAGGAACATCAGGCCCGCGGGCGCGATCCGCGGCGCGGTGGGTTTTGAGTCTGTCATGGAGCCCGGCAAAGGGTGGAATCAGGGGCGCACCATGCCGCGTATCCGCCCCACCGACCACGGATGCGCCGACATGCCAGACCTCGCCTCCCCGTAGCATCAGGCAAGCCCGCTCCGTAGCCGTACGTGAGTCTCATCAACGCAATCCCGGCGGCTGAAAAAATACCTGCCCTGTGAACAGCGGGGCGAAGGTGGTTTCCACACGCCGCAAGAAATTTTTTGTGTTGGGAATCCCTGAGGACTCACTGATACTTGGCGTCATCACAGGCGCGGGATCACCCCCTGTTTTCCCGTACTTTCCACCATATTTAGTATTTGATTCAGGAACTCGTACTAGTCCTTGACGGGCGCGACGGGTTTGGCCTAGCCTCTTTGCTGGACGGCGCGAGTTAAGTTTTGGGTCCCGCCGGACGCTCCCAAACGGGTTCCCCAGACGAGCACTCCGTCAGCCGGTCGAGGCACGGATCGAGCGCTCGTCTGCCCGAAAACGGCGGCGATCCGGCGCTGAAAAACGAGCCGAATGGCTCAGGCGATCGAGTAGCGGCGTTGAGTTGGGATTGGCCCCGTCGATCGGCGGGACCATGGGGTGGCGAAGACAGAAACAGGGCCGGGTCCACCGGTAGAGCTTGCGGATCTCAGGCCCAAGGTTGTCTTCAACCTTGGTGCCGATGGTTCGCTCACTGAAAACATCCGGCAACCGCGGAAAATGCGGACCGGGCAAGAAGACGGGGCACGACAAAATGCGAATCGAACGGCGCAACACCACTTCCGGCCAGTCACCCTACGCAGGGATTGATTTCAGGCTGACGACATCGGAGATCCGCAACCCCGACGGTTCGATCGTGTTCCGGCTCGAAAATGTCGAAGTGCCCCAGTTCTGGTCGCAGGTCGCCTCCGACGTGCTGGCCCAGAAGTATTTTCGGAAAGCGGGCGTCGCCGCGCGGCTGAAGAAGGTCGAGGAAGAGACCGTGCCGTCCTGGCTGTGGCGCTCGGTGCCCGACACCGAGGCGCTCGCCCTCCTCCCCGAATCCGAGCGTTACGTCAGCGAACTCAGCGCCAAGCAGGTGTTCGACCGCCTCGCCGGTTGCTGGACCTATTGGGGCTGGAAGGGCGGCTACTTCTCGACCGAGGAAGATGCCTCCGCCTTCTTCGACGAGCTGCGCTACATGCTGGCGAAACAGATGGTCGCGCCGAACTCGCCGCAATGGTTCAACACCGGTCTGCATTGGGCCTACGGCGTCGATGGCCCCGGCCAGGGCCACTATTATGTCGACTGGAAGACCGGCAAGCTGACGAAGTCCAAGTCGGCCTACGAGCACCCCCAGCCGCACGCCTGCTTCATCCAGGGCATCGAGGACGACCTCGTCAACGAGGGCGGCATCATGGACCTCTGGGTGCGTGAGGCGCGCCTGTTCAAATACGGCTCCGGCACCGGCTCCAACTTTTCGCGCCTGCGCGGCGAAGGCGAGCGCCTCTCCGGCGGCGGCCGCTCCAGCGGCCTGATGAGCTTCCTCAAGATCGGCGACCGTGCCGCGGGCGCGATCAAGAGCGGCGGCACCACGCGCCGCGCGGCCAAGATGGTCGTGGTCGACGCCGACCATCCCGATATCGAGACCTATATCGACTGGAAGGTGAAGGAGGAGCAGAAGGTTGCCGCGCTCGTCACCGGCTCCAAGATCAACCAGAAGCACCTCAAGGCCGTGCTGAAGGCCTGCGTGAACTGCGAAGGCTCGGGCGACGACTGCTTCGATCCCGAGAAGAACCCGGCCCTGCGCCGCGAAATCAAGCTGGCGCGCCGCGCGCTGGTGTCCGACAACGTCATCAAGCGCGTCATCCAGTTCGCCAAGCAGGGCTACAAGGACATCGACTTCCCGACCTACGACACCGATTGGGATTCGGAAGCCTACCTCACGGTATCCGGCCAGAACTCCAACAATTCGGTATCGCTGAAGGACGATTTCCTGCGCGCCGTGGAAACCGATGGCGACTGGAACCTGATCGGCCGCACCAACAAGAAAATTACAAAAACGCTGAAGGCCCGCGAGCTCTGGGAAAAGATCGGCCACGCCGCCTGGGCCTCGGCCGATCCCGGTCTGCACTTCAACACCACCATGAACGACTGGCACACCTGCAAGGCGTCCGGCGAGATCCGCGCGTCGAATCCGTGCTCGGAATACATGTTCCTGGACGACACCGCCTGCAATCTGGCGTCCGCCAATCTCATCACCTTCTATTCGACCACCACAAAACGGTTCGACGTCGAATCCTACGAGCATCTCTGCCGGCTCTGGACCATCGTGCTCGAAATCTCCGTGATGATGGCGCAGTTCCCGTCGAAGGCGATCGCCGAACTCTCCTACGAGTTCCGCACGCTGGGCCTCGGCTTCGCCAACATCGGCGGTCTCTTGATGACCATGGGCTTGCCCTATAACAGCAAGGAAGGCCGCTCGCTGTGCGGCGCCCTGACTGCCGTGATGACCGGCGTGGCGTATGCGACCTCGGCCGAAATGGCCAAGGAACTTGGCCCCTTCCCCGGCTACAAGAAGAACGCCCAGCACATGCTGCGCGTGATCCGCAACCACCGCCGCGCGGCGCATGGCGAGAGCCGCGGCTATGAGGCGCTGGCGGTCAATCCCGTGCCGCTCGATCACGCCTCCTGCCCGCAAGCGGATGTCATCGCCCACGCCAAGGCGGCCTGGGACAAGGCGCTCGAACTCGGCGAGCTCAACGGCTACCGCAACGCCCAGACCACCGTCGTGGCGCCGACCGGCACCATCGGCCTGGTGATGGATTGCGACACCACCGGCATCGAGCCTGATTTCGCGCTGGTGAAATTCAAGAAGCTCGCCGGCGGCGGCTACTGGAAGATCATCAACCAGGCAGTGCCGGTGGCGCTGCGGACGCTCGGCTACAGCGAGGCTGATATTGCGGAGATCGAGGCCTACGCCGTCGGCCACGGCTCGCTGTCCAATTCGCCCGGCATCAATGTTTCGACGCTGAAGGCCAAAGGCTTCACCGACGAAGCGTTGGCCAAGGTGGAGAAGGCGCTGCCGACCGCGTTCGACATCAAGTTCGCCTTCAACAAGTGGACCTTTGGCGAAGATTTCCTGCGCGAGACGCTCAACCTCGCGCCCGAGACGATCGCAGCCCCCGGCTTCGACCTGCTCGCCGCGCTGGGCTTCACCAAGCGCGAGATCGAGGCCGCCAACGTGCACATTTGCGGCGCGATGACGGTGGAAGGCGCGCCGCACCTTAGGCCTGAGCACTATCCGGTGTTCGACTGCGCCAACCCCTGCGGCAAGATCGGCAAGCGTTATCTGTCGGTCGAGAGCCACATCCGCATGATGGCGGCGTCGCAGCCGTTCATCTCGGGCGCGATCTCGAAAACCATCAACATGCCGAACGACGCCACCGTCGAGGATTGCAAGGCGGCGTATCTCCTTTCCTGGAAACTCGCGCTGAAGGCCAACGCGCTCTACCGCGATGGCTCGAAGCTGAGCCAGCCCCTGAACTCGCAGCTCATCGCCGACGATGACGACGAGGAAGATGCGGTGGAGGCGCTCTACGAGAAGCCGATGGCGGCGCGTGCCGCGCAGGTCTCGGAAAAGATCGTCGAAAAACTGGTCGAGCGCATCGTCGTGATGCGCGAGCGCGAAAAAATGCCGGATCGCCGCAAGGGCTACACCCAGAAGGCGGTGGTCGGCGGCCACAAGGTGTACTTGCGCACCGGCGAGTATGACGACGGCCGGCTCGGCGAGATCTTCATCGACATGCACAAGGAAGGCGCGGCGCTTCGCTCCTTCATCAACAACTTCGCCATCGCGGTTTCGCTCGGCCTGCAATACGGCGTGCCGCTGGAGGAATATGTCGACGCCTTCACCTTCACCCGCTTCGAGCCGGCGGGTCCCGTGCAGGGCAACGACTCGATCAAGTACGCGACCTCGATCCTCGACTATGTGTTCCGCGAACTTGCGGTCAGCTACATGTCGCGCTTCGATCTCGCCCATGTCGATCCCAGCGAGTCCAACTTCGACGCGATGGGCAAAGGCGTCGAGGAAGGCAAGGAGCCGTCCGACGGCAGCCAGCAGGCGACAAAATATCTGTCCAAGGGCCTGACCCGCTCGCGCACGGATAATCTGGTCGTGATGCGCGGCGGCGATGCCGACGCGCGCGGCTCCCACAACGTCACCGCCATCGGCGGCCACGGCCCCAGCGCCCGCGTCTCCGACGCGCACGAAGGCGCAGTCGCCCTGAAGCAGGAAACCCAGCACGACCTGTCACCGACGGAAAAGCTGGAAGCGATGAAATGGAGCAAGGCCGGCAGCGCCGCAGTGGCGGTCGCCCCGTCCAAGGCCGAACGCAGGGCGGAAGCCAAGGCCAAGGGCTACGAAGGCGAGATGTGCTCGGAGTGCGGCAACTTCACGCTGGTGCGGAATGGGACCTGCATGAAGTGCGATACGTGTGGAAGCACGACGGGGTGTAGCTAGCCGTCGATTAGAAAAAAGGCGTACGGGCCGCTCATAAGAGCGGCCCGTACGGTTTCTGTAGAAGCCTCAGAGACAGCCATGGATGACGCTGTAAGGGCCCTTCTCACGCTTGTTGGTCTAGTTTTTGGCGCTGGCGGCGGAATTGCCGTTGTCGCCTACGGCATACTTCGCTTTTTCGGTGAGAAGTGGATGAACGCCAAGTTTGAAGAACGACTGGCGGCGTTTAAACATGCACAAGAAAAGGAGCTTGAGGAGCTACGTTACAAGATCAATGCGCTCATGGATCGAACCATCAAGCTTCACCAAAAAGAATTTGATGTAGTTCCGGAAGCATGGGGCAAGCTCACTCAGGCGCACGGCATTGTTATGACCGTCACATCTTCGATTCAACAGTATCCAGACTTAGATCGAATGGCCGCAGGTCAGCTTGAAGAATTTCTAGAAGGAGGTTTCCTAGCTAGATGGCAGAAGGACGAACTTAAGGAAGTCGACCAGCGCAATGAGTATTACCAAAGGGCGTGCACTTTGCATCGGATATGGGAAGCGCGCGAAGCTTGCTGGGACTTCCATATCTATTTCAAAAAGAATGGAATCTTTGTGCCTGAGCCGATAAAGGCTAAGTTCTTGCATTTGGACAAACTGATATACGACGCTCTGATTGAGCATCAAATCAACGAGCAAGAGGAAATCCGGCCTAGACTACGCGAGAACACAAAAAGACTGTCTGAGGCGGAAGAGATCATGAATACGCTCGAGCAGGATATTCAGCACCGACTCTGGAGCACCGCTAAAAGCGACGAGCGTATCAAGCAAATGTAGCCCGGATGGGCGGAGTGACATCCGGGGATACCCTGTTGGCGAACCACCTCGCTTCGCTCATGCGGGCCACTCGCTTGCCTACACTTCGGACCGGACAGGCGGCCCGCACGGATACCGGCTCCTCTCCCATAGATCTGTCGTCTACGTAGACATTTATGATGGCCTACTCCATGCCCGCCTCTGTTAGGTTCGCTCGCTAGGTGATACCAGCGAGTCTTTCAACATTGGACCATTTTCATGGACCCCGATCAGAAGGTTTGGCGATACCTTGGATTTTTCCGTTTCATGTGGATGCTGCAGCGCCGTCAGCTTTGGCTTGCCCGCGCCGACAAGCTCGAAGATCCTTGAATTACGGTGACAGTGCACTCAATTCGAAAGCCGGTAGCAAAGCCGTATGGTGCTCAACAGGGAATTGAATGCACTGTCATCGTAATTCCCCGTAATACCCCGCTCGAAAGAGCGGCCTTTTGATTATGGGCGAATGAGTTTAAGTTGGGCAACAACATGAGAAGCATGCTGTCCAGACTGTTCAGGGTGATGAAATTTGTCGTGCCCGCTCTCTATATCGCGGGAGCAATGGGTATCTGGCTGGCCTTTTCCAGAACGAACCCCGATGGGCTCGCCAATATCTGGATTGCAGTCTACACCTTTCCAATGGTCCTGATCGGCACCTTTCTGCTGCAAGGCGAGTTTCCATATCTGCCTGGCCGCTACTATGAAGCACACGCCCTCTACTTCTGGCCAAGCGTTGCCGTTTTGGCTCTTGCATTATTTCTCTTTTTTCATGGATTGCAGCGACTGGCTCGCAAGGTGGAATAGCAAGCGCAGGGCGGATTAGTTAGTTAGCCGACTTGTCCGCCGTAGCTCGAAGAGCGAAGGCGGAAGGCGTAATCCGCCATTCCAAGTGCCGGGTCGGCGGGTTACGCTGCGCTAACCCACCTTGCTCACTTGCTTCGCCGTTACGTGACAGCGCACCTAACCATTCGATATGCTGACCGAGGCACAATTCATTGCCTGCACTGGCAACGTAATTCCGCGGGCGCGCGGGACCGATGCCCGCGTCGCCCTGCTGTCGGTTAGCCTTGTGGGGCTGCCGTGGTAGCCGGGGCACTCAGGACTGCTCCTCCGACCGAAACAGGTCCAAAAGGCTTTGACTGCCGAGCCATTTTTTTGCGCATTACCCGGGATAGCCGGTTGCGAGCGTGCCTTGTTGGAATGGACGAAGTCACTTCCGGGGTCATTGCATTTTTCAGCGAGTCGACCTTCGCCATCAGCGTGGAAATCTGAGCAGAGATCTTCTTCACGTCTTCATGTTCATCCGTGATCTGAGCGGATATTTTCTTCACGACGACCTGCTCATCCGCGACGCTCTGTCTTAGGGAAGCAAGCGCAATTGAATCCTGCTGAAGAAGCGCTGCGTTTTGCTGCAACAGCGAGCTGTTCTCTTGCAGAGCGGCAGCCTGTTGCTGCTCGGCCGACTGAGCATCCTTCGATGCGGCGCCGGCCAAATCGGCTATGAGATCGGAAACTTTCTGGTGCGGAATCAGATCGGCCAACATGCTGACATTCGGCAGGGCAAAATCGGAAGGGGTCATGGTATAGACGGCCGCAGCACTGTTTATTCCAAGCGCGATCACCGACAGCGCCAGGATCGATTTCCGGCTCGATTGCTTGCTCGGCGCCGTGGATTCAGGTTGTTCGCTTTGGCTCTGCTTTTCCGATGTGCTGGTCACGTGCAATACCTCAAATGAGTGAGCGAAAAGAAGCCGTCGCCGGATCGTCCCTCGCGACGGCTCCTTTACGCGGCACCCAACTGGAACTGCCTGAGACTTTAGGCTGATCAGATTAATTCGGCGTTAGCGCCTCGGTCGTCTGGCATGAGCCGCAAGCGGTTGCCGGCTGCGCTTCCGATGTGATGGGCGCAGGCGCAGCGACGTCCGGGACAACGCTCATACCGCCCCGGATTGCGTGGAGCCTGTCATCACTGTGCGAGCGCAATTGCGCTCGTCGCGGGGCGCGCATTCGCGCGACCCGTTGGCTCGATCCGGGCTACGCTCGCTACTTTGCATGGGGTTGTTTTCGCGATTTTGTGTCTGGGTCCTGGGGTGTACTGCGGAAGAGTATCTGCACCGGGGCTACGCTCCGCCACAACTCACTTCATCCTCTTACTTCGCCAGCCCGAGCGACTTCAGCGCCTTGCCGTTGTCCTCGTTGTCCGCCTTCATGAACTCCGCGAAGCCGGCCGAATCCAGATAGATCATGTCGAAGCCGCGCCGGTTCATGAACTCCTTGAACTCCGCGCTGTCCCAGACCTTCTTGATCGCGGTCTCGTACTGCGTGGCAATCTCCTTCGGCAGGCCCCTGGGCGCCGCAAAGCCACGCCACACACCCTTGTGCCACTTGTGACCCGTCGCCTCCTCGGTGGTCGGCACGTCAGGGAAGTTCGGCGCGCGGTTGGGCGAGAAGAACACGAGGCTGCGGATACGCCCCGCCTTGAGCAGCGCCTCGGCTTCCGGCATCGAGCACGCGACGAAGTCGACGCCGCCGGCCGCCAGATCGGTCAGCGCGGTCGCAGCGCCGGTGGACGGCACCCAGCGGATCGAGCCGGGCGAAACGCCGTCGGCCTGCATCAGGCCGGCGAGCGCGACATGCCAGCTTCCGCCCTGCCCCGTACCCGAGGCCACCACCTTGTTCGGGTTCGCCTTGATATGCGCGAACAGCTCCTTGACGTTCTTGTAGGGCGAGTCCGCCTTGACGTGAATCGCGGCGGGGTCCTGGTTGACCAGCGCGATCGGCGTATACTTCTCCCAGGTGAGATCGGTGAGCCCCACCCAGTGCATCAGGTTGATCTCGAGCGTGATGAGACCGAACGTGTAGCCGTCCGGCGCGGCGGTGGCGATCGCCTGGTGGCCGACCACGCCCGAGCCGCCCGTGCGGTTCACGACGTTCACCGGCTGCTTGAGATCGCGCTCCAGCATGTGGGCGATCTGGCGCGCGACCGCGTCGGTGCCGCCGCCGGCGGCCCACGGCACGATCAGCGTGATCGGCCGCTCCGGGAAGGCCGCTTGCGCGTTTCCGGCACCGAGCAGGCTTGCGGCCGCAAGCGCCGCAAGCGCGAAATTTCTGACATGATTTCTCGCTTGGCGAAACATTCGCAAACCCTCCCGCCTTGCTTTTTATGCGTCGGGTGAGGCACCGCGACGCCGCGCTTATGCGCTATTCGCCATTCGGGCGACGGAGGGCCAACATGTCAAGGGGAAGCAAGCCTGGCGCGGATTGGCATAGGGTAATCCGCCATCAGCGCCAGACAGTGCAGTACGCGGAATTTATCATCGGGCGCACAATCGCGCGACGCGTTGGCTCTTGCGCCCCGTTTGACCTGATCAGCCGCAATTCCAGATCGGCCCGATCGGTGTCCGCGTCCAGCACGGGCCGAAGCTGCCGCCATTGTAGCGTCCGCCGTAAAAGCCGGGCCGGCCAAAATAGTGCCAGTCGCCATCATACCCGTAGTAACGGGGGACCGGGTCAATATACCAATGGCGCCGGTCGCGGCGTGCCAAACGCCGCGTCGCGTCTTTCTGGGCGTAAAGTGGAAGGTTGTTGTTCAGCGGCTGATGGTAACCTGGCAGGAAGCCGTAGCCGTGCCAGCGCGCAGCCGGCCGCTTATGCACCGGCGCAGCCAGCGCGGCGACGGACAACAGGGACAGGAGGACAGCCGTCAACAGACACACAAGGCGGGACATCTGCACACCATAGACAGTCCACTGTTGAGAGGCCATTCAAATCCAGGTGCAAAGCTCACGCGCCTGTGCACCGGCGCCGCCAGCTCCGGCTTGCTCTACTGCCGTACACTGGACGCTTTGACCGCCCCCTTCTTCCACAGTCGAAATCCGCCCTCGAACGCGTTGGTGTTGGCGCCGAGCCGGACCTTGCGCGGCAGCTTGTCGATCTTGTCGGCGTTTCCGCCGCCCAGCATGACGTAATCCGGCTCCAGCGCAGCGAGCAGACGCTTCAGGACGTCATCCACCGCGCGTTGCCATTTCTTCCTGCCAACGCGCTTGAGGGCCGCGGCGCCAACGCATTGCTCGAACGTCTTGCCGTTACGGTACGGCAGGTGAGCGAGCTCCATCGGTTCCAGAATGCCATCCACGATCATCGCGGAGCCAAGACCCGTCCCCAGGCCCAGAAACAGCATCCGGCCGCCCCGGTAGCTGCCGATCGCCTGCATCAGCGCATCGTTGACGACCTTGGTCGGGCGGCCGAAGGCCTTTTCGAAATTGAAACCGGCCCACCCCTGACCGAGATTGTGCGGCTCCGACAAGGGCCGGTTGTTGACCACGGGCCCCGGATATCCGATCGAGATGACGTCATAGGACCAGTCTTTCGTCAGCGCCTTGACCTTCCTTACCATCACTCTCGCGGAAAGGTCGGGACCGGACGCAAACGCGCGCCTGGTTCGCTCCCTGCTGGTCATGGCCTTGACGCGCGAACCACCGACGTCGATCACGAGGACCGTATGCCGCGATATCAGCTTGCCGGTTTTCTTCGCCATGAATTCGCGGCTTGCACTGTAGGACGAGCACAACTGTACTCTGCCGAGGTAAAGAAGCAAACAGCACCACAGCCTTGTTCTCCATCCGACTCCATTTTGTTCGCAAGGAACGAATCGGAATCGCGCAAATCAGCGCGAGGCAATTCTTAACGATGCGTTTGCTTCATGCTTGCGCAGCAAGTAGCCCGGATCAGCCAATAGGTCGCGCGAATGCGCCCGTTGGCTCATCCGGCCTGCGCTCGCTGTTCTTGCAGGATCGGTGAACCGAGTTCATCGAAACGAAAGAGCTGAAAGATCCGCTGGCCGTTGAAGTCGAGGATCCTCAAATCATCAGTCTCGTGCAGATTGCTTTCGACGGCTTGAAAATGTCCGCCGTAGCGCTGCCTGGCAAGTGACAATGGAACCTCAAACGCGACGAACTTGCCGATGCCTTTTTGCCTGAGCACCTCAAGAAGCTTCTGATCGGTTAAGGACTCGTGCGATGTGAGAATGAGCAGCGGACCGCTCGCCGTGAGCAGCAAAAGCGATTTCATCGGATACTCCTTCGCGGGTTGGGCTGGACTCACCCGTCCTATGCAGATTAGCGCGCAGGACGGATCAGCAAGTAGTCCGAGCAAAAAAAGCCCGGCTCAAGGCCGGGCTTTTCGTTCATTGGCGCTGACCGTGGCCTCCGCCGCCGCCCGGTGCTCCGCCACCACCGCGCGGGGCGGCGTTGATGTGCGGTGCGCCGCCGCCCTGCGGCATCGCGGGCGCTGCTGCGCGCGGGGCGGCCGGGGCCGGCATCTGCGCGCGTGCGCTCGCCGGCGGGCCACCGCCGCCGCGCGCTGCATTGGGCTGCGTCATGTGGGGCGTGCCACGCTCGATCCGCGGCGCAGCCGCACGCGGTTCGTCATGACCGCGGGCCATGACCGGCGGCGTCTGCGTGCGGGTGCGACCCATCGGCTGCTCGCGCACGGCCGCTTTTGCATTCCCTCTTGCGTTCTCACGCGTCATCCGCGCGTTCTCGCGCGTCATGCGGGACTGGACCGCCGCACGTTCGCGCACCTCTCGCGCGCTGCGCGTGGCGAGGTCTCTCTCCCGCGTCACGCGCTCCGTCACACCGGCGCGGGTCCGATCCCGCGTCCGCTCCTCGACACGGGCACGCGACCTCTCCTCGACACCGAAACGCTCCGTTGCACGCGTCCTTGCCTCAGGCAGCGCAGCATCGCGCGCTGCCGCCGCGCGGCCGATCCGGGCCGCCGAGCGGTCGATCGTCAACCGCGTCGCGAAACGCTCATGCGATTGCCAGTAGCCGCTCCAGTGGGCGCGGCGGTGATACCAGGGACGTCCCGCATAATAGCTCGACCAGTACGAGGTCAGCACGAACGGCACGACGGGAACGTCGATCTCGTCGACATAGTCGGGCAGATAGACGTAGCGGTTGCGGTAGAGATATTCGAGATATCGCGACGATACCCAGCCACGATCATCCGACCAACTCACATCGCACCAGGCCTTGCCTCTGAAGCACCCGTGGATGTTGACACGGGCGCCGCCGGGAATGCGGTCGACCGTCGGAAAGCCTTCACCGGGCCCTGCCTTGAGGCTGACCGTGGTGGTGACGATGCCCGGCGCCGCCAATGCGGCGGTCGGCATCAGCAGCATGGCTGCTGCGATAAACAATCCTTTTAATTTCATGGCGAGTTCCTCCTCATAAGTTATGGAACGCCGCAGCGAAACAGGCGTTCCCTAATGGAGTGGTCGCGTTAACCAAAGGGTGCAGGCGTCTCGCAGGTGCGAGACGCCTCGCTTTTGTCGCTGGGCGCGCATTCGCGCGACCATTGGCTCACCCCGTTACTCGCTATTGAATGTGCTGCTGCTGAGCATCGCGGCGAACCTGTTCCTGCACCTGCTTGAAGGTCGGCAATGCCGGGTTCGGCTGCACCGGGGAAACCTTGACCGTTACGGCGTTTGGACTGTTCAGGAACCATGACGCCGCGACGGCAGCAATAAGTATGGCCACAGCGATGGCAGCAATTCCCTTCATCGCGCGTCTCCCGGAAAATCTGTTTGCGGAACTAGCTGGAGAGGATCACGCTGTGCTGACGTCGCGACGGATGATCGGCGCCGACCAATGCTTGCGGGTCGGTTGCAATCACGACTTCCGGCAACGGCACCGGCTCGATACCGGCAAAGCGACGGTAGAGCGCACCCATGATCGCGCCGTTGACGACTGCAATCGCAAGGAACAGAAACATCGTATGGACGGCCAATAGCGGCGTCAGCAGCACGACACCCCCGGCCACGAGGCTTCCAATCGCTGCATACTCGCCGCCCCTGCCGCGGTTAAGCGCCCTGGCGATATGGTGGGCGGCAAGCATGAGAATAGCCGATGGCACGCTGGTGCCGATCAGGGCTGTCAGAAATATCTGCGCCGGAAGCGCGGCAGCGAAAATCGCACCGGGACCTTCCGCTCCCGCCATTCCGCCGAAAATGACCATAAACATAAACACCAGCACGGCTGAAAGGGCCGCTGGCGCCGTTGCCGCGATGGCAATAGCGCCCACCGAGGTGCGAACGCGGACGGGACCATCGCCCAGCGACGAGCGCAATTGCGCTCGCGCAGTGATGACAGGCTCCGCGACATCCGCGACCACTTTAACCCGGATATCGCTTGGCTCATCCGGGCCACCAGCTAGCTAAAAATCGACGACCTTCCTCACCCCAGCCAACATCATTCCATCATCGGCCGGCCGATCCAAAGCCGGTTGAGCCAGCGCACGGCCAGGTCCGGTTGCTTGTCGCCTTGCAGGCGTGCCAGCGCCTCCTGATAAGGACCCACTGCGCGCAGACGCATGGGAAGGCGGGGATAGATGCGCCGGATCCACGCCAGCGCCCGGTCCATGCTGCGCTGCTCGCGTTCGCCGAACTCAAATCCGAATTCCTGGGCCAAACGCTCCGGCAGCAAATGGGCCGTCAGCGCGCGATACCATCTGGGTACGCGCAGTCCTGTGGCGGAGCCCGAAAAGATCTGCTCCGCAATGTCGCGGGCGGCAGGACTGACCGCGAGGCTATCCGAGTGCGACATCGCTTCCGTGTAGGCTGCGAACGACGTCCAGTCCGCAGGCAGGTCGACCGCGCGAACGCCGAATAGCGCCGCGTACAGCTTCGCCTCGGCCCAGTATTGTTCGCGCTCGCTGTTGGTGAGTGCAGGCAAGACAAGGTCATGCGTCTGCCAGGCGGTCTCCACCAGCGTGGCGTGAACCCAGCGTAGCGCCGAAACCTCATTGGCGCTGTAAGCCGAACCGGCTTCGAAGCGGCCTGCTGCCTGTGGCAACGTTCCGGTGATCACGGCGTGGCGGCGATGCAGCCGGCGGCTTGCGGCCAGCGCCTGATCGAGCGAGCCGAACACCATCGTGAACGTGATGTTGAATGTCCGGTGAAACCGGCCGACGGGATCGGCAAAGGTCCGGGAATGCTCCGATATGGCGGCGGCGACCCAGGGGTGCGCCAACTGCAGCAACAGCGCCCGCCCGGCGCCAAGGAAAACCGCCGCCTCGCGGTCGACCCGCCACGTCAAGGACTCCGGGCCAAAGATTCCCGCGATGGGTCCGGCCGCCGCCGCGCGAACGGCATCGAGACTGTTTTCAAAATCATCTGCGGACAACAACAACGGCGCGTCCTCAAGCGGGCCTGCCCTCACCCGCCCTCCGGCTTGATTCCGGCCGCCTTCATGATCGGCAGCAACCGAGCTTCTTCGCTGTCGCGATAGGCTGATATCTCCTGCGGCGTGGTCGGCCAAGCGGTGGCGCCGAGGTCGGCGTAGCGCTGTTTCAACCAGGGATCGCTGAGCGCCTTCACGACGAGTGCGTTGATTTGCGCCACGAGGTCGGCGGGCATGTTCGCGGGGCCGACCAGGCCGGCCCATGAGGTGATCTCGTAGCCGGGCAACAGTTCTGCCATCGCGGGCACGTCGGGAAGCTCCGCCAGCCGCTTCTTCGCGGTGACCGCGACCGGCCTGATCGCGCCCGAGCGCACGCTCGGCAGCGAGCCCGGCAGATTGTCGAACAACAGATCGACATTGCCGCCGAGCAGGTCGTTCAGCGCCGGCGCCGCGCCGCGATAGGGCACGTGACGGACCTGGACGCCGGCCATGCTGTTCATCATCTCACCGGAGA
The DNA here is from genome assembly GCF_036924645.1 of Bradyrhizobium sp. AZCC 2176. NCBI lineage: Bacteria > Pseudomonadati > Pseudomonadota > Alphaproteobacteria > Hyphomicrobiales > Nitrobacteraceae > Bradyrhizobium > Bradyrhizobium sp. AZCC 2176. The sequence continues at coordinate 6,199,909 of NZ_JAZHRX010000001.1, forward strand.
GATGCAGCGTGGTGCCGAAGCCGGCGGAGGCATAGGTGTATTTGCCCGGCTCCTTCTTGAATGCCGCGAGCAACTCCTTCAGGTCCGCGGAGAACAGGTCCTTCTTCGCGGTCAAAATGTTCGGCAATTGCCACATGCCGGAGATGAAGGTGAAATCCTCGCGCGGATGATACGGCAGCTTGGCGTAGCTGCCGATCGCCAGCACGTTGGAGGCGATGCCGCCGAGCCCGACCGTATAGCCGTCCGGCGGTGACTTCACGATCGCATCCGCGCCCAGCACGCCGCCGGCGCCAGCCTTGTTCTCGACCACGAAGGTTTGCCCGGAAAGTTCGCTCATCTTCTGGCAGATCAGGCGCGAGAGCGTGTCGGTGGCGCCGCCAGCCGGAAAGCCGTTGACGTAGCGCACCTGGCGGATCGGCCAGCTCTCTCCGGCGCGCCCCACACGCGGCGCCAGCCAGGACGCGGCAACGAAAGAGCCAATGGTCGCGAGCGCGCGACGGCGGTTCACGGACGACGGCATCAGTGTCCTCCCCTTTCAAAGGCCGTGTGCCGCGCTGCAGCTTTTCGCTGTTCTTCTCCCCGGGCTGCGATCGGCGTGACGGAACGATCTGCCGGTCAGAGGGAGGGCGCGTTCGGCTGGCTTCAGCTTAAGGGCTGCGGGCTATGCTGCAAAGCCCGCATTTCGCAACAAAAGGTCCCGCGCGCTCCTCACCTGCTCTCTGGCGCCTGATGATTTCAAGTCGAAGACATGCGGCTTCGCCGTTGTCGCTGGAGATGCGAGCGAAGCGAGCCTCGACGAACGCGCTGCGCGGGCCGTGTCCTTTTTCCTTTGATCCCGCCCTCACCCGCCCAGCACGTTTCCCCAACCGTCGAACACATACTCTCTCCACGCGACGGTCCCGTCATCGCGGAACACGCTGGAACGGCGGAAGTCGTCGGCTTCCTCGCCAGTCCAGCTAATGATCTGATCGGCCGTGAGGTCGTGCAGGACTGCCGGCTCGAACGGGTCGAAGGTCGTCATGGGACGCATGGCTGGCGCTGTCATCATGCGCATGCAACGCTTTCGCGGCAAGAAAGGTTGCGTTACGGCATCCCCAGATATTCGATGCGGATATCTTTGGCGGCCGACCGCGCAAACAATGAGCAAGACATGCCCCCGCTAAAACCCCAGGCTACCTACGACGATTTCGCGCGTCTCGATATCCGGATCGGCAAGGTTGTCGACGTGCAGCCGTTTCCCCGCGCGCGCAATCCGTCCCTCAAGGTCGGCGTCGACGTCGGCGCCGGCAGGATCATGTGGTCGAGCGCGCAGATCACGAACTACGAGCCGGCAGCCCTGCTCGGCTCGCTGGTCGTGTGCGTCTGCAATCTGGGCGCGAAGAACATCGCAGGCTTCACATCCGAACTCTTGATCCTCGGCGCCAAGGACGCGGCAGGCAACGTGATCGTGCTGGGCCCGCGCAGCGAGATTGCGATCGGCGAGCCGATCTTTTGACATCACGGGTGACGCGGGCGCGGCCTTGTTCGCAGGGACTTCGGCGGGGTACGCTACCGCCGCCCCGCTTCAACGGGCGCGGCTCCAATCCACGCCTATCGCAGGGTAAGGATCGCCATGAACGGAAATCGATATTACGGGGTTCGCGTCGAGGGCGCGAAATACGGCGTGGGTTTTGGCTCGGCGCTCGCCATCGCGATCTCCTACACCAACAACCACTCGATCCTCTGGGCGATCATCCACGGCATCCTGGGCTGGCTCTACGTGATATATGTCGCGCTGTTCAAGTAGGCGCAGGTAAGCCCCGCCCGAACGGCAAAGCTAAGAGGGCTCCCATGTACCAGATGTTATGCGTTCTACTGGCGACGATCGCCTATGGAAGCACGACTGGACACTGCCAAGGCACTCAAGAAAGCACTCAGGCCGGCATGACCGCGGTCACGTTTCAGTCTTCCACCTACAGCGACATGGGTCAGCTCTTGACGCGAGAGGCTGCGACCGGAGCGGTGACGGTCAGGGCCGAACTCGGCTTCCCCGAACAGGCCAGGAATCGCTATCCTGCCGTCATCGTCGTTCACACCCTCGCCGGCTATCGTGACGCCAACGAAGGCTATGCCGCGGCCGAATTGCGCAAGGCGGGCTTCGCGACATTGACCTACGACAGTTTCGCCGCGCGCGGAACCACGGGCGCTGCCCTGCAGGGATCAACAGGCTATCTGCCGCTTGGCGTTGCGGACGCATACGCCGCGCTGCGGCTTCTTTCGGGCGAGCCACGAATCGATGCCGACCGCATTGCCATCATCGGCTTCTCGTACGGCGCTGAAGTGGCGCATCTCGCTTCATTCGAGACGCTGCGATCGGCGCTCATTCCCGGACCGGGCCGGTTTGCCGCGCACGCCGCGTTCTATCCCGGCGGGAGTTTTGGCGCGGTCGCCGAAGCCAGCGCCTATACCGGCTCTCCGGTGCTGATGCTGCTCGGCGAGAAAGACGACAATTTGCCGGTGACAAAGATCGAGAGCTATCTGGCCTACGCGCGCGCCGCCGGGACTCCGGCCCCGATCGAAACCGTGATCTACCCGGGCGCCTACCATGCATGGACCGTTCCCGACCTCACCCGCGCGCGCTTCTATCCGAACCTCGTCAGCACGAAAAAATGTCCGCTCATCCTGCTCGGGCCGAAGTGGCCGGCTTTGCTCATCGACGGCGAGGCGAAGCCGTTCGACCCGGCCACCTTCGGTGCGTGCATAGCGGCAGCGCCCGGCTATTCGATGGGATTTGATGCGGCGGTTCGCGCCCAATCGATCACCGACACGGTTCGGTTCCTTCAACGGAGCCTGCGACCGTAGCGAGTAGCCCGGGATGAGCCAATGGAGCACGCATTCGCGCGACCCGTTGGCTCAGCCCGGCTACGTTCGCTACAGTTTTGTTCTCCATCCGACTCCAATTTGTTCGCAAGGAACGAATCGGAATCGCACAAGTCAGCGCGGGCCAATTCTTAACAAGGCGTTTGCTTCGTGCTTCCGCGAGGATACAGCGGAGAAGTTGCGACGAAGCCGCGCCGCGTTGTCCTTAGCGAACGGCGCGACCGACGGATTCGCAAGTAGGGCGGATTAGCGTTAGCGCAATCCGCCGTTCTCGCGAAAATTCGGTGGGTTACGCTGGCGCTAATCCACCCTGCTCACCGAAGCTCAGGCCGCTTTCGCGGTCTTCTCCGGCGGCGCGGTTTCCATCGCGCGCATGTAGAGATCGAGCAGGCTTTCGCGCTCGTCGCGCTCGTCCTGGTCCTGCTTCCGCAGCTTGATGATCTCCTTGAGGATCTTCACATCAAACCCCTCGCCCTTGGCCTCCGAAAACACTTCCTTCTTCTGCTCGTTCAGTTCCTGCAATTCGGTGTCGATATTCTCGATCCGCTCGACGAAAGAACGAATCCGGCCGCCGGGAATGGTGACGTCAGACATGGTGCCTCCCTGTTGAATGAGGTCGTGAAAATGCCCGCAAACAAATAACCAATGTGTTAACCTCGGCAGGTTCCCCGCCCCGACAACCGGCTTATTCCCCAGATCAATCTCATGAACGTGATTTCTATCCAGTCGCAGGTCGCCTACGGCCATGTCGGCAACAGCGCCGCGGTGTTTCCGATGCAGATGCACGGGATCGACGTGGTGGCGGTGCCGACCACGCTGCTCAGCAACCGGCCGGGCTATCCGACCATTCGCGGCCGGGTGCTCGATCGAGAGCTCGTCGCCGACCTCTTGCACGGGATCGAGGAGCGCGGCGCGGTCGATACTGCCACGATGATCCTGTCCGGCTATCTCGGCTCGGCCGACAACGCCGCCGTGGTCGCGGACTTTGTCGCCCGCGCCAAGGCCAGGAATCCGGCGCTAGTCTATTGCTGCGACCCCGTGCTCGGGGATCGCGACCGCGGCCTGTTCGTCCACGCCGACATCCCGCCGCTGGTGCGCGATTTGCTGTGCCCGCTGGCCGATATCATCACGCCCAATCATTTCGAGTTCGAATGGCTGTGCGGGGCCAAGGCAACTTCGATCGATCAGGTGCTTAAGGCGGCGCGCGCGTTCATGGCGCGCGGGACGGTTGTCGTCACCAGCGCCGAGCTTGCCGACACGCCCGAAGGCGAGATCGAGACGCTCGCCGTCGAACGCGCCGACGAAGGGTTCAAGGCCTTTCGCGTCCGCACCCCAAAACTGCCGATCAGCCCGAACGGCACCGGCGATCTGTTTGCCGCGCTATTGGTGTCGGCGCGCGTCCGCGGCTTCGACACGCCGGATGCGCTCAGCCACGCCGCCTCCGCCATCTTCGCCGTGCTGGAACGCACCGAGGCCAGTGGCACCGAGGAAATGCGCATCGTCGAGAGCGCAGAGTGGCTCGTTCATCCGCAACGCAAATTCGAATGCATCGCGATCGGCCAGTAGGGCGGATCAGCCGCAGGCGTAATCCGCGGTCCATCCGCGGCCGATCGGCTACTCGCTGTCACTCATCCGTACAAAAAGCCCGCGACGAAATCGCGGGCTTTCTGGCGCAAGCGGCGATGGAGACGCCGGCGCGACCGTGGTCAGCGAATGGCGCGGCCGGTGGTCGGGGTTGGGGCGGCCGTCTCGGCCGTCCGTGTCGTTCGCGGCGTCAAGACGCTCAACTGATGCGCAGTGGCTGTGGAGGTCAGCGCCGGCGACTGCTCCCTGACGTCAGCGGCTCCCAGCACGCGTACCTGCACCGCCGATATCGGCAGCCCCTTCGTTTCATAGCGCGGCAACTCTGCTGCAAAACCGGCAGTGGCACCCGCAATCGAGAATGCGGCAACGGCTGCGATCGACAAGGTCGTCTTCTTCACTTCAATTCTCCGGACGAAAGGATTCGAGGGGGCAGCTTACACCTTTTTGCTGCGCTGCGATATCATAATATTGCATTGCAACAATGCAGCGCCCTACCCTCAATTAATAGTGAGAGGCCAACCAGTTAGCCGAAAGGCCTGGCGTGTGTTCCGGGGGCCGTGGGCAGGCCGCCCAGCAGGTCGGCAACGGCGCGCGCATTGGGACTGGCAAACGAGCACATAGGGCCTTAGGCCGGATAGCCGACTTGTCCGCTTGGAGAGAAAAATGAGCCGTTTCTGGAGCAGCCTGACGCACGACCTGAGGCCTTATGTGCCAGGCGAACAGCCCCGCATGGCGGAACTGGTCAAGCTCAACACCAATGAAAGTCCCTTCGGTCCTTCCCCGCGCGCGTTGGAAGCGATCCGCGGCGAGGCCGCTGATACGCTGCGTCTATATCCGGACCCGCAGGCGTCAGCGCTGCGGGCTGCGTTGGCCGACCATCATCAGGTACGGTCAGAACAAGTGTTCGTCGGCAATGGCTCGGACGAGGTGCTGGCCCACGTCTTCGCCGCGCTGCTAAAGCATGATGCGCCGTTGCTCTTCCCTGACATCACCTACAGTTTCTACCCGGTCTATTGCCGCCTGTTCGGCATTGCTTACGAAACCGTCCCGCTCGATCAGGCCATGCAAATCCGCTGTTCCGATTATCGCCGGCCGGCCGGTGCGCTCATCCTGCCCAATCCGAATGCGCCAACAGGCGTTGCGTTGTCACGGGCCGAGATCGTTACCTTGCTGGAGGACCATCCCGACGCTCCCGTTGTCATCGACGAAGCCTATGTCGATTTCGGTGCCGAGACCGCGATACCGCTGGTCGCCTCCCACCCGAACCTTCTGGTCGTTCAAACCATGTCCAAGTCCCGGGCCCTGGCTGGCTTGCGGGTTGGCTATGCCATCGGCAACGCCGACCTGATCGAGGGGCTCACCCGGGTGAAGGACAGCTTCAACTCCTATCCCCTCGGCCGGCCCGCCCAGGCCGGCGCCATCGCCTCGCTGCAGGACGAAGCCTATTTTCAACAGAGCCGCGCGCGCGTGATCGAAGGCCGGGAGCGGCTGAACCGCGGCCTGGTCGGGCTTGGCTTCGAGGTGCTGCCGTCCTCCGCCAATTTCGTCTTTGCGCGGCATCCGGCACGCGAGGGCGCGGCGCTGGCCACCGCGCTGCGCCAACGGGCGGTGATCGTCCGCCATTTTTCCGCTCCCCGTATCGCCGACCATCTTCGGATAAGTGTGGGCACAGACGAGCAAGTTGACCGGCTGTTGTCGGCGCTATCGGACATCTTGGACAGCCCATAGCCAGAAGCCCGGATGAGCGGAGCGATATCCGGGGCGGTATCAGAGTGGTCGCCGGATGTCGCTTCGCTCATCCCGGGCTACGCCATTACCAGCTAGCCATGTCAGGGAATCTCATAGACCGACACCTTGTCCGCGATGCCGCTCAGCGCCACGCGTCTCGTCGCCGGCTTCAGCCCGTTGCTCTCGAGCAGGGCCCGGGCATGCGCGTTTTCCACCACCGATTCCGTCACCACGATCGAGCGTGAGGCCGCAAGCCCCTGGACGCGCGAGGCGATATTGACCGTCTGGCCAAAATAGTCCTGCTGGCCATTGAGTGTGACCGCAAGGCATGAGCCTTCGTGGATGCCCATCTTCAGGCGCAGGCTCTGATGCTGGCGCTCGGCGCCAAGATCGCTCATCGCCTCGCGCATGCGGATCGCCGCGGCAATGGCGCGGTCGGGCGTCTCGAAAGTCGCCATGACGGCATCGCCGATAGTCTTCACGATCGCTCCCCTTTCGGACGCAATAATCTCCTGCAGCAGCCTGAAATGCTCATTGACGAGATCGAAGGCCGTGAGGTCACCGACGCGCTCATAGAGCTCGGTGGAGTCCTTGAGATCGCTGAACAGGAAAGTCAGGCTCAGGATCTTGAGGCGCTGGCCAATGGCGAGCGTATCGGTCCGGTAGATATCGCGAAACGTCTGATTGGTGAGGAGACGCGTTGCCGTGAGAACCGACTTGCGTCGCTTGAGGATGTCGTCCAGCGCAGGGTTCGCCACCCATACCGCCGGCAGCACGCGACCGTCGGTGCGGTTGTCCAGGGCGAGGCGCAGCGGCCCGGGACGCAAGGTCACGGTATCGACGGGAACCTGGACCCTGTTGAAGATCACCGACAGGTTCTGGCGCTCGCTGGTCTCTTCGCCGCTGACCTCCAGGAACTGGGCCGCATGCGTCACGGGATCGAACACGATCAACGTGCCCTGCGGCACCTGCAAGGAAAGGATGGCCCTTTCGCCTGCCGGCAAGTCGACGATTTCGAGCGTGACCTCGTCCAGCAGCTTCTCCAGATCGGTCGGAAGATCGATCGCCGAACTCCAGAAGATCTGGCGATAATATTCGGCCGCGGATAGTTCGTCGGGATTATGGGCCGCGATCTTGCGCACGCGCGGGCTTACCGTAAAAGTCACCTCGACCAGATTATCGAGCGTCGTCTCATAGCCCGCGGCGCAGAAGGCGCAATGATACTGCGTCCGATCCAGGGTCTTCAGGCTTTTGTTGGCGGAAAGAACCCCGGCGCAGCTCGGGCACATCACGTTCCATGTCATCTCGAATATGCCGAGCCCCACCGCATTCAGAAGGGCTGCGATGACCCGATCTTCGTCGATACCTTCCGTGCCTGCGAGATCAAGCGCGTTCATCTTGTTCAAGGCATGATCCGGGGCATGCCGCACCATCCGCTCGAGCATGTCGACAACGGCTTCGTCGGACGACTGGCGCAGGGCCACAAACAAAGTCCCGGTTTCACTCATGCGACAATGCTACCTGAAAGAAGGCCGCGCGAACACCCGCTAAGCCATGCGCCCATCTAACAAGATGCTCGCCCATCGCCCGAGACAGTGAAAGATCAGCGGATTGGATGGCGTATTCCCCACGCTCAGTTACGCTCAATTAATGGTGAGAGCCCAACCGGTTAGCAGAAGGGCCTGACATGCGTTCTATCGGCGGGTTACGCTGAGCCTGTCATCACTACGCGAGCGCAATTGCGCTCGTCGGGGGTGCGCATTCGCGCGACCCATTGGCTAACTCGCCCTATTCAAACCGGCGTCCGCCGAACGGGAGAAAAGCATGCAAGTCGCAGTCGTCGGTGCCGGAGCGGTCGGGTGCTACTATGGAGGACTGCTGCTGAGGGCCGGGCATGACGTGACGTTCATCGGCCGGCCGCCGCATGTCGATGCCATCAACACTCATGGCCTGCTGCTGGATACCAACACGTTCAAAGGCCACCTGCCCGCCAAAGCCGCAACCGACGCAACGGCGCTTGCCTCACCCGATCTGGTGCTGGTGTGCGTGAAGTCGGCCGATACCGAGCAGGCAGGCCGATCGCTTGCCGGACGCTTGCTGCCGCAAGCATCCGTTCTCAGCCTGCAGAACGGCGTCGACAACGCGTCGCGTCTTTCCGCCGTCACCGGCCACGCCGTCATTCCCGTCGTCGTCTATGTCGGCAGCGAGATGGCCGGGCCCGGACACGTCCGGCATCACGGCGGCGGCGACCTCGCCATCGGCCCCTCCGCCGCGAGCGAAGCGCTGGCGCAAACGCTTCGAGCCGCCGGCATCCGCACCACGATCGCCGATGACATCGACAAGACGCTGTGGAGCAAGCTGATCATCAACTGCGCCTTTAACGCGCTTTCCGCCGTGGCCGGCATCTCCTACGGCCCGATGCTGGAAGTCGAAGGCACAAGCGATGTCGTCACGCGCGCGGTGCAGGAAGCAGCATCCGTCGCCCGCGCCTGCGGCGTATCGATATCAGACGATATCATCGAGCAGATCCTGAAAATCCCCGCCAACATGCCGAACCAGATGTCGTCTACCGCGCAGGATCTTGCGCGCGGCAAGCCCAGCGAGATCGACTTTCTCAACGGCTACGTGGTGCGCAAGGGCGCCGAGCTCGGCATTGCCACGCCGACCAATCATGCCCTGCAGGTCATGGTGAAGCTGGCGGAACGGGGCAAGGCGATGTCGCGGAAATAGCCCGAATCAACGGCCGCCTACGCGACCAGGCGCTTCTCGAGGATCTTCCGGAAATCCGTGGCCAAGCTGCCGTAGTAGCCGGCCAGCACCTCATAAAAGCTCTGCTCGGCCTTGTCGGTTGCATCCCGCGCCTGCTGTTCGCAGCGCGAGGCTTTCGTCTCATACTTCTCCACTTTGGTCTGGAGTTCAGCCACCACCATCGTCGTTACTCCCCGCCACACGCACCCCTAGGATGCTAGGCCGGCAAAGGTCGAAAAGATGGCCGGGCTAAGGAGATTTCGTAGCGCAGCCGTGAGCAAGTCGTGGCTGATAGCGCGGGGCCTATCGTGCCGGCACCGGCGCCGGCGGACGCAAGCGTGACCGCGACGCGGCTGTCGCGGCAACCTGTGGCTTCGCCGCAACGCGCTTCGCATTGTCGATGGATTCCAGATAGGACGTCAGCGCCCAAGCCGAGCTGGAGCCGCTGGAGTAGTGCTTCTGCAGGAACAGATAGAGCGTGAGGTGAAAGCGGCCCTTGGCGAGCCCGCGCGGGCTGCGATGGCAGGACACGCAACTTTCGGCAAACAGTTTTGGCGCCGGTTTTCCCTGATCGAGGTTCTGTGCGAAGGCCACCGATCCGCCCAGCGCAGCCATGACGGCAACAACAAGCAGACCGCAGCGCGCTTTCATGGGCGACATCAGTTTTTCCGGCATATGGAGCGGATGAGCTGCCTCAGGCAACTCGGGAGGAAGGCAGGCGACACGCAATCTGCTGTCCAGCCGTGGCAAAAAATGGGTGCGCCTCCGCCAACATTGCGTTCCAATCGCGGCATGGCGCAGTTCGTGGGATGGGAGGAGCATCGCTCAATACGGCGGCTTCTTCTTTTCCCGCTGCGCCCGCGCCGCCTCCATCCACCACGCGAGATCATCGGCAAAGCGCGGAAACGTGTGCGACAGCGCCTTGCCGCCGTCGCCGGTCGGCTTGGCGTCTTCGCTGAGCGTCTGCGCGATCGGGCCGACCGCGATCGAGCTCGAAATCACCACCATGCCCATTTCCGACAGCGTGCCATGCCATGCCAGCGCCGCGCGCGCGCCGGAGAAGCGGCCGGCCGAATAGCTGGCAATCGCGGCGGGACGCCAGAACCATTCTTCGAGGAAATGGTCGGTGAGGTTTTTCAGCCCCGGCTGCATGCCCCAATTGTACTCGCCGGTGACGAACACGAAGCCGTCGGCGGTGCGGATCCGCCCGGCCAGTTTCTCGAGCGCGTCCGGCGCGCCGCCTTTCGGATATTCCTTGTACATCCGGTCCAGCATCGGCAGGCCGATCGCCTTGGCGTCGATCAGTTCGACATCATCGCCGCGGGCGGCAAATCCCTCGACAACGAATTGCGCCAGCCGGATGCCCATGCGGTCGGACCGGTAGGAGCCGTAAAAGACGAGAATGCGGTTGCTCATGGGACCTGCACCTTGAGACATTGGATGATGCATCCGAACCATGCGGGCCATTCCCATGCAAGCCCTCGCCTGCCGCAAAATAAACCGAAAAGGCTGCCGCGCGATACCTAAGGCCGGACTTCATGCTCTTCGATAATTCCCGGATGAAGCTGCATCTTTTCCGGATTACCGCATAGAGACGCCACCGCCCGCCGAATCAAGCCAACAAAAAAGCGGCCTTGCGGCCGCTTCGTTGCAGTTGCGCGTCCGGCTCTACCAATAGCCGGGCTCGTCATAATAGGCGTAGGAATCAACGTATGGCGCGCCTGCGATCGCAGCCGCCGTTCCGATCGCACCGGCGGCTACGCCAGCCGCAAGCCCAACAGGCCCGGGACCGTAATAGACGCGAGGTCCGTAATAGACGCGAGGTCCATAGTAGCTATAGTCATAGCGGCTTGGCGTCCGCACGCCATACCCGCCGCGCAGATAGTTGGAGTTCGGGTAGGTGAACCCGATCATGCCGGGCTCCTGGGTCGCTTCCTGCGACATCGCAGGCGTGGCAAGTGCGGTCGCAAGGATCGCGGCCCCGCCAAGCAGTGTCAGTTTCGTCATCGTTCACTCTCCTGTTCATATGAACAGCGAACGGACGAGACGAGATGCTTGTTCCGGAGGGCGATTCACAGCGCCGTGATGTTCAGAAGCATCGCCTGCATGTCACCGCCAAGAGGCCCGCCAAGGAGAAGCCCCAAGAGAAAAGGCCGGCGGGCATTACGCCGCCGGCCTTCTCTTGCAACTGCCGGCTCGGGAGGTCCGGTTCCGCTGCGATTCCATGCCTAAAATTTGACCTCTATAGTATTAATAAAATCTTAACGATCCGATGTGAGGTGCATCACGGTTGGGCAGAACCTTCTGCGGCTAGCTTCGTACCAATACGAGTAGCTTCGCTTATGCGCAGGAGGCCAACATGGCCCAGGTTTATTTCCACTGTTCGAACTCCCGGGAAGTCCGGATCGACCGGTCCGGCGAAGCGGTGAGCGACCTCGCCGAGGCCCGCGACCGCGCGGCCTGCATCGTCCGGTCGCTGATCATGGGACGCGACTCGGAAGACTGGCGCGACTGGGTCGTGCATGTCAGCGACGATTTCGACGACGAGATCTTCGTTCTGCCGTTCGCCTTCGTCCTCGGCAAGCCGCACTGAGAGGCTGCCATGCTGCCGGCGCGACCGCCCTTCATGCCGCTGCTTCGCCGCCTCGATGCCATGATGGCGCGGTGCCACCGCCTGATCGAGCGCGCCCGCGACCCCTATCGTCCCGAGCGCCACTACATGCGCGGCCCCGGCCCGAAATGGCACGCCAGGCATCGCGCCGACATCGCAGGCGTTGCCCTCTAAGGACCCGGCCGACCGCGCAGCCGACACGTTCGGCGCCAGACCTGGAAAATCCCGATTCCCTTCGCATTCTTTGCTGCGCGCCGGTCCAGCGCCTGGAACCCGCGGCCCCAACCTCTCCACGAGATTGCCTTGCTTTGGTCAAACCTCGCTGGCCGTGTGGCGGCTTGGACAAGGCTTTCCGGGATTTCGACACCGCAAAGCGTGCTCGCCGCCCGATGTGGGTGCCATTGGACTGAGCAAGGGACCGCCAATGCAATCGCCAACGCTGAAAGACACCGATCCGCACGACGTCTTTGCGATCGAGACGCTGCTGGCCGCGCATGCCGAAAAGGCGCCGCCGCTGGCGCACGATCCGGCCGCCCATCCAGCGGCGCCGCCGGTAGATGTTGCGGCGGGGCCGCAAACCCAGCCCGCGGCGGCACCGCAAATTCACGTCGCGCCCGCGATTTCGGTCGCGCCAACCCCGCAGGTCGAACCGACGTTTCGTGCGCCCGACGTGCGCGATATCCGGATCGAGAATGTCAGGCCGAGCGAGATCAAGGTGGACGGTCTCAAGCCTCTTGGCGAACGGCCGACGGCCAAATGGGTGAAGCGCATTGTCATGGCGCTCCTGGGCCTGTGCGGCGCAATGGCTGCCGCCGCCTGGCAGCACTATGGCGATCATGCCAAGGCGATGGCCGCCGAGTGGACGCCGCCCTTTGTGCTGGCTGCATTGTCCTCGGACAAGCCTGCCATTGCCGAGCAACCAAACGCGCCTGCAGTCCAGGCCGCCGCGGCTGATCCGGCCGCCGCGCAGCAGCCGGTGGCAGCGGCACCGACCCAGCCCGAACCCGCCGCCACGGCTGCGGTCGCGCCTTCTGCCGCGCCTTCCGCAGAGTCGGCCCAGTTGCAATCGATGACGCAGGATCTCGCCGCAATGGGCCAGCAGGTGGAGGAGTTGAAAGCCACCATCGCGCAGCTCAAAGCGAGCCAGGCCCAAATGGCGCGTGAACTTGCCAAAGCCTCGGAGGGCAAGGCGGCCGAAGCCAGGCCTGTCGAGCAGAACGTGCGGCCCAGGGTGTCGGCGCTGACGCCGCCTGCGCCGCGGCCGGCCGCCCCGCCGCCTGCGCGCAAGCCGAAGCCGGCCTATTCCTATTCGCCGTCCTATTCACCGGCACCGATTGCCGCCGCGCCCGCAGCACCGCTGCCGCCGGCGCAAGCCGGCGCGCCATTGCCGCCACCCCAGCAAACGATGGCCGACGACGGCGCACCAGTGGTGCGCCCACCGATGCCGCTGCGGTAGGGAGCTGCGTTCCCCGGATGCTGCGCGGCGCGCCGCCGGCGGCGTGATGCGCTGCTGATCCAACTGGCCACGCCAATCCGCTAGCTCTGATGCGGTCCCCGCATCAGCTTCATGGCGTCCTCGATATGACGCCATTCCCTGGCTTCCTCGGCATCACCCTTGCTCTCGCAAGCCTGTGCATTATGCGCGGCTTGCGCGATCGCGGTGAGGCCGTGCTTCTCCATCATCTGGCGCGCAATCGTGTGGATCTGCATTTCCGACATCATGTCGCTCTCCCCAGGGTTCCACCAGTCCAGGCCGCAGCGTTTCGGTCATCGCGGCTTGCTCGTGAAACTGCCGAACCGAAAGTCTCGTTCCTCCCGCTGCGGCAGATAATTTTCGGACAAGTTTAGGGATCGCGCGGTTCCACTGCGGGTCCCCGTAATATCCCGTCCGCAATCTCCCCGAATATCAAGTCGATCTTGCGGCTGGTATTTTTCAGCGTGAATCGCAATCGCGGGAGTCGGACATGGCAAAAGTCTATTTCCACTACTCCAATTCCGAAGGCGTATGCATCGACCAGCGCGGCACTGCCGTCGGAAACCTGACCGAGGTGCGCGAGCACGCCGCCCGCGTCGTGCAGTCGCTGATTGCGGCGCAGGGCCCGGAAGACTGGCGCGACTGGACGTTGCATGTCAGCGACGATCTCAACGACGAAATCTTCGCCCTGCCGTTTTCGTCCGTGCTCGGCAAGCTGCATTGAGAGGTCGCCATGCTGGCCATGCAACCGCTTCTCCGGCGCCTGACAGAGATCGTGATCCATTGGCACAGGCTGGTCGACCTGGCCCGCGACCCCTACCGCCCCGAGTTGCACTACATGCGCGGCCCCGGCCCGAAATGGCACGCGAAGCATGAGAGCACATAGCGCTTAGGATGTAGGCTGGGCAAAGGCGCTCTTGCGACCCGGTGGCTTTTGCCCATCCTATAATTCATTACCTACAAATCCCCTAATTCCGGCGGCTCGAACCAGTTCGTCAGCGACAGGCCACCGTCGATCACGATCGCGGCGCCCGTAACGTAAGCCGATATCCGGTTCGACAGCACCGCCAGCGCGAGCGGCGCAAGATCGCTGGCCTGGCCGAGCCGGCCGAGCGGAATGTGTTTTGCGAGCGCGGGATCGGCGACGAAGCCGCCGGCCGCAATCGCGCCGGGCACCAGCGCGTTGACGCGGATGCCGAAGCGGCCGAACGTCTTCGCCAGCTCCTTCACCAGCACCGAAAGCCCCGCCTTCGACGTCGAGTAATGCGGCAGGTTGCGCGGGGTACCGGCATGCAGCGAGGTCAAGAGCAGGAACGAGCCGGGTCTTTTGTCGGCGATCAGCTTTCGCGCCAGTTCGCGCGACAGATGGAATCCGGCTTCAAGATTCACCGCATGCATCTGCGCCCAGGTCTCCGTGCTGACGCCAAGCGCATGATCCGCTTCGCGCCGCGGCGGAGAGGCGCTGTGCACGAAGTGCGTCACGCGCCCGAGGGTGGCGGCTGCTTCCGCCAATAGCGCCTCGCGCGCCGCGACATCGGCGAGATCGCCGACCCAGGGCACGGCGAGCTCCGGCCGCGACGAAGCGTTGACGGCTGCGGTCACCGTTTCCCGGTTCACGTCGGCGAATACCGTTCGCACACCCTCGCCGACCAGGGCTTGCGCGATCGCGCGGCCGATCCCGTTGCCCGCGCCGGTGACGAGCGCCGCCTCGCTTGCAGGGTCGAATGGATTATCGAGCAGGCTCATGTCGGTAACTCCTTTCGAGGGATGTCATCATGCCCGAACAAACAGCACGGAGGGCCCCTCGCCCTGGATGTCACGGGCATCCATCTCTTACCTGATCTCAATCGCGGACTCATTAGTGCGTAGCCGAATACGGATTATGCCAGCTTGCTACCTTGCCAATCGCTCAAAACGAAAGTTGCGGATCCTGAGGGTGCTGAGCAACGCACCCGAAACATGCCCCTGGTCATTACGTGTAAATCGAATTCGATTCTGCCCGTTCACGAACAGGTCAGTCGTGACGGGAAGCAGCGGCAGATCCGCTGCCTTCGATCGCACCACCAGATGACCGTCCTTGATGATCACTTCATACGGCAGGTCGATTTCGTCGCTGCGAAACATGCCGGTGAAACCCTCAAGCTGTGCGACCGTTGGCTGATAGGCGGCCGCGCGGCTGAAGTGGAACGACTTGCCTGCTTTGGTTCGCGCAGTGAATCCGCTGGGCGTCCCGGCCTCGTCCGGCCGGAAGCTCAATTCGGTCTGGAAAACAACATAGCGGAATCGCGTGTCGCTGATCGCTCTCAGCTCGTACCCTTTGCCGTTGAGGCCTCCACCCCAAAGTTTCCCATCTTCCACGTGCAGGCGCAGAACGCGAATGTCATCAGGATCGACATATACGCCCGCGAGAGCGGCCAGCCTGTCGGGGCCGGGCTGGGGCAACGTCGTGAAATCGCCATCTGCAGCATCAGCAGACGCAAGCTCGGGGGCGAGATAGATATCAGCGATCTTCCGATTCAATGCGCCGGGATTGATGGAGGCGAGATTGCACAACGTCGCGACGGAGAAATGCTGGCCGGGGAATCGCATCATAGCGGCTTTGTAGCCGGCATCTTCACCAGCATGCTCGGCGATTTTCAGGCCGCGATATCTGGTGACGACCAGGCCGGCCGCGTAGTCGATAGCCGTGCCGTCGTCCAGACGTCGCGGCTCCTGCAATTCCTTGATAATCGCTTCACCGCCAACGCGGGCTGTGTAGAAATTTTCATCCCAAAGCGCCAAATCCTCGACCGTGGTAAGAAGACTTGTCGCGCCCACGGTATCGAAATTGGGAACATTCAAGTCGAAGCGACTTCCCTTCTGCCTGTAACCATAAGCGATGTTCTCAACGATTTCCGCGTGATCATCGCGAAAGTGCGTATGTTTCATGACAAGGGGCTGGAAAACGCGCTCCGTTGTAAAGCTACGAAATGTCCTGCCGCTCACGCGCTTGACGACCTGCGCCAGAAGCGTGAAACCCGTATTTGAATAGAGGAATTCAGAACCGGGTGGAAAGTTGAGCGTTCGCTGGCGCGACATTATCGTCAGTACGTCTTGGTCAGTGATCAAATCCGAGGGGCGCCAACCCGCAAGCGTCAATAGCTCCCATTGGTCACGCAACCCGCTGGTGTGATGCAGCAAGTGACGAAGCGTGATCTTGACGCCAAAATCCGGCAGCTCGGGCACATAGGTCTTCACGGCGTCGTCGCGCGAAAGCTTGCCCTCGTGCTCCAACACCAGCACCGCCGCGGCCGTGAACTGCTTGGATATGGAGCCGACATGAAACACGGTCGCAGGCGTGATCTTCTCGCCGCGATCGAGGTCCGCCATGCCGTAGCCGCGCTTATGGACGATCCGGCCATCTTTCATGACGGCCACGGCGCAGCCGGGAGAATTCGGCTTGTCCCACTGCTGGAACAATTGATCGACGCGGGCAGTCTCGTCCGGTGATTCCGATCGCGCGGTCGAGGTTGTCGCCAGGCCCAGGGTCGCAGCCAAGAGCACAAGCAGGTCCAGGCGCAATCGCATCGGGTCAGGCCTCGCTATTCCCTTCCAGCTTGACGCAAAGTCTATACTACGCCTCACACCTTGCGCTGTATCAATTCGGCACCATCTGCACCGCTAGGTTGCTTCCAGCTCGCTGGAAACGGTCCTAAGCTCCCTCGGTAACCGGCGGGCACCGCCCATGCAAACCCGCGTCCGAAAAGTCGCCCACGTGCTGGAACGCCTTGGGCTTGCCATGGCAGGTGCGGCGAGCGGGTTGTTCGTGGCGGCTCTGGTGGGAACGAGCCATTCCGCCCTCACCAATCAGGCCTTCCTGCTCCTGATGATGATCGGCGGCGCCGTCGGCTTTTACCTTGGCATCGATACGCCGCCCCATCGCCTCACTGCATCGGACGGCGGGTCTGATGGCGCCTGGGAAGGCAAGATCGACACGCCGGAGCTGCTCAGCGCGGTCGGCACCTTCCTCGCGGCATTCTCGGCGTTCGCTTGCGTCGGCGTGATCGTGCTGCGCCACGATCCGCATTTGGCATGGATATCGATGATCATGGCCGGATGGGTGGTCGGCGTCGCGATGCAGATCATCGCCGGCACGATCGCCCGCCTGCACCGCTAGAGCATGATCCGGAAAAGTGGGTACCGGTTTTCCCTCGCGACAAACGCGGAACGCGTCTGCGCGGAGATCATGCTCAAATCAAAGAGATAGAGCGAGATGACGATTCGAAGAAAAGTCATCTCGCTCTAGTCGGCAGCAGCCCATTCGCCGTCAGCTCTCCTCCTCCTCCAGCGTCAGCACCAGACCCGTCAGCGCCGCGCCGATGCCGAACATCAACCCATAGGTCGTGACCAGCATCACCGTGGTCTGAACAGGTGCGTCACTTTTGGCGACAAGGTCCCTGACATGGAAGGCATCGGTCAGGCCGAGCAATAGGACCAGCGACAGCCCAAGCGCCACGCCCATCAGGAAATGGGTCAGTAGCGCATTGAAGAGTGACTTTTCCGGACGCGATCTTTCCCGACGCATGGACGCCGTGCCTTCGGCATGATGCCAAGCCAACGCACGGCCGAAGGAACTGGTTCCCGGCTGCGAGAATAGAATTCGACCAGTGCTACGGCGCGTCAGCCCCCCGGAGGCGTTTGCCAAACGTTAAGCAAGCGCCGGCATACCCATCGGCATTCCCAAGAAACTCCACAATCTTTCCTGGGAAGAAGACAGCATTTTTCGACAAAGGAGAATTTTCCATGCGGTTAGGGCAAGCGATCTTCTTCGGTTCGGCGGCCGCCCTCCTCACCTTGGCAGCGCCGACGCTCGCCAGGAATTCCAGCACGAACGCCCATACGGCGAAGGCGACCGAGGCGCCCGCGGCCGGCAGCTGCCATGCCTATCAGCAGGCGGCCGACGGCTCATGGACGCAGCGGCCCTGTGAGGCGATGGGCTCCAAGGCGCCGGCCCAGCCCCGCTCCGCCGCAAAGGGCGCCACCGAAGATATGCAGTGATGCGGGCAAAGGCGCCTGTGCGCCGTGTCCACCATCCATCATCGATCGTGCATCTTGATGGTGGGCACGCGGGGCCTGTCATCACTACGCGAGCGCTATTGCGCTCGTCGCGGGGCGCGGCATTCGCCGCGATCCGGTGGCTTTGTCCACACGGACTGCGAACTGATTTGCTTCGTGCGCAAGCGTAAATACATGTAGCGGCCTGCGACAAGCTGGCACGACGGGCAAATCACCAAAAATCTGTCCAGCCCTCCCAGCAAAAATATTCTGCTTTCGTTCTCACCCAAATCAGCTCCATAACTCCGCCCGTCTCACGGCAGATGAGGGGCGTTGGCCATCGTCACGAACGCGCGGTGAGATGCGATGGACGCTGATGGCGCGCTAGACGTACGCGCCGGACGCGTACGGCGAAGTCGTGTGGTTCGGGCGCCGCGGTGCTGGCGCTAAGTTGCGTGAAACTGTTTGCGCAGCGACGGAGGCAACAGAGCCGTTCTCCGGGAAGAGCACGAAGTAAGCCGTAAAGCCATTGCGCAGGGAAGGCCGGAATGCTCCCGCTGCCCTGTATGCTCGTGTGCAGTTTTGTTTGCGCAAATCGCACGCGAGACCGCGGGTGCAGCAAGCACCCGGTCTTCCCTGCGCCCTCTGAACGAGAGGGTACAGTTCAAGTGCAAACCTCGGGCGCGACGCGCCGCGAGATCATAACGTCATATTCAGTTGTCATCGTCCGCCTTGTGCGCAATTGCGCACTGGGGCGGACGATCCGGTATTCCAGAGACGCCAGTGATTGAACCAAGAAGTCGCGGCGTACTGGATGCCCGCCTTCGCGGGCATGACGAGCCCGTGCAATTTTCGGCGTCATTGCGAGGAGCGAAGCGCCGCCCTGCTCAGCCAATCGTCGAAACGCGTCGGCATGATCCGCGCGCCAGCGTCCGGCACCAGCGTGCGCAACGCGAGCGGCGCACCGAAATACGGCACGTCAGCGCCCGACACGATCTTGCTGCTGTCGCCCTGCTTGCGCAGCCAGCGGCCGACGAAATCCGCAAGCGTCGCCGGTTCCGGACCTGCGACCTCGCGTATGCCGTTGGCGGGATCCCCGAGGGTCACGTCGGCGAGCGCGACGGCGACCTCGTCGGAAAGCAACGGCTGCATCAACTGGCTGGAGACGTGGACCGCGCCATCCCTGCGCCCGGAATCTGCGATCGCGCCGACGAATTCGAAGAACTGGGTAGCGCGCAGGATCGTGTAGGCCAGGCCGGATTTCGCGATCAGCCGCTCCTGTGCCAGCTTGGCACGGAAGTAGCCGCTGCTCTCGAGCCGGTCGGTGCCGACGATCGACAGCGCAACGCAATGCCGTACGCCGCCCTGCTTCGCGGCCGCGATCAGGTTGCGCGTCCCCATCTCGAAGAAGTGCAGTACCGCCTTGTCCTCGAACGAGGGCGAATTCGACACATCAACGACAATGTCGGCGCCTGCAAGCGCTACTTGCAGGCCCTCTCCGGTCACAGCGTTGACGCCCCTGCTCGGCGACGCCTGCAGCACCTCATGGCCGCGCGACCGGAGCAGAGATGCCAATTTCGAGCCGATAAGGCCTGTTCCACCGATGACAACGATCTTCATTTTCCTCGCTCCTCTCTCGAAAGCCGCGGCAACCCGCACTGCATCAAGACGACTGTGCAAGGCGCCGGCGTGACACGCCACCACTGTAAACTCTGGATTAAGTTGCACCACCTATACTGGTGGCCTACATGCCCTGACCCGCGCAAATGGCCTAAAATCCCATGAAAATCGGCACCCTCCTGACCACTGCCATCGTCTCGCTTTCCGCCGTCGGCGGCGGGCTCGCCGTCTATGTGGCGGCTTCGAAATACCAGACCATGGACAAGGTTTCGGTCGCCCAGAGCCGGCTGGAGCTGGTGCGCGCGGTCGGCGATATCCCGCGCTACATGAATCCCGAGCGTGGCTTTGCCACCAACATCATGTTCGGACCTCCCGCCGTGGATCCGAAGCTGATCGCCGAACTCGACAAATATCGCAAGAACACCGATGGCGCGCGCGACACAAAATGAACCGGGTCAAAACGACTCTGCCCGGCGCGATCGACGACAGTGCCGCCGTCACCAGCAGCATCGATGCCCTGAACTCACAGTTCGCTGCGCTGCGCACGGCCATCGACAAGGCCCTCACCGGTCCGCCGGAAGCCCGCCGCGATGCGGCCAAGAAAATCGTCTCCGACAACTCGGTCTTCAACAAGGCTATCACCACGCTGCTCGACGAGCAGGTGCGCAAGATTGCGCTGCTCGACGGCACGGCCTACCGGCAGGCAAGCTACGCCAATATCGCCTGGACGCTACGCGACGTCGGCGGTCTCAACTCCAGCCTGCACAAGAATCTCATCGGCGCCAACCGGGTAGCCACCGAAGCCGAGAAGATGGAGATCAGCCGCTCGCAGGGGCGAAACGATCAGATTCTGATGACGCTGCAGGAATTGCGCGGCAATCCCTCCACGCCGGCCAATGTGGTCACCGCGCTTGACAAGATGAACGCAGCCTATGTCGATCGTTTCGGCAAAGAGCTGAAGCTCGTCAAGGATGGCGCCATCAGCGGCAAATATGAACACGATATGGAGACCTACTACGCAGAGACGCAACTCGGTCTTGCGTCCATCATTACGGTCCGCGACGCCTTTTACGATAACGCTGAACAGGTGCTCGGTGAAGCCTATTCCTCCGCGCGCTTCAGCTTCCTGATTGCGCTCGCAGGCCTGGCCGCGGTTGTCACCGCAAGCGGCGCGCTGATCGCGATGGTGCGCCGCCGGGTCTGCAAGCCGATCATCGACCTCACCGCCACCATGTCGCGGCTGGCCAGCGGCGACGTGTCCGGTGAAATCGCCGGCACCGGGCGCAGCGATGAGATTGGCGCGATGTCCGCTGCCGTTGGTATCTTCAAGGACAGCATGATCGAGGCCGAACGGCTCGCAGCCGAAAAGGCCGCCGAGAACGACGGCAAGATGCGCCGCGCCCAGGTGCTCGACGAGCTCACCCGCGTATTCGAAGCCAAGGTTACCGAACTCGTCGGCGGGCTGTCGTCGGCATCGTCAGTCATGGAAGACACCGCACAGTCGATGTCGTCGACCGCAACGCTTACCAATCGTCAGGCCGCCATCGTTGCCGCCGCTTCCGAACAAACCTCCGCCAACGTGCAGACGGTGGCGAGCGCCACCGAGGAACTGGCCTCCTCGATCTCGGAGATCGGCCGTCAGGTCGCGCAATCGACCGAAATCGCCGCCCGCGCAGTCGACAATGCGCGGCGCACCGGCGACACCGCCCGCTCGCTCGCCGACGGCGCGCAGAAGATCGGCGACGTCGTGACGCTGATCCAGAGCATTGCCGCGCAAACCAACCTTCTGGCGCTGAACGCGACCATCGAAGCCGCGCGCGCCGGCGATGCCGGCCGCGGCTTCGCCGTTGTCGCCTCTGAAGTCAAATCGCTGGCCGGCCAGACCGCAAAGGCGACCACTGAAATCTCCGAACAGATCGCCGCGATTCAGGCGGCGAGCGACCAGACCGTGACGGCGATCCAGAACGTCGCCAACGTGATCGGCGAGATCGACCAGATCGGCACCGCGATTGCGGCCGCGATCGAGGAACAGGGCTCCGCGACCAAGGAAATCTCCCGCAGCGTCCAGGAAGCCGCGCGCGGTACCCAGGAGGTCAATTCCAACATCACCGGCGTCCAGAAGGCCGCCGACGACACCGGCGCCGCCGCCAATCAGGTGCTCGGTGCGGCCGAGCAATTGTCCTCGCAGTCCAAGGATCTCGCCGGACAGGTCAACCGCTTCCTCTCGGAGGTGCGTGCGGCGTAGGCCTAACGGGCGAGTTCCGGACCGACAAGCCGCGCGCAAGTTGTAGCGCCATGCGTTTCGGCTTTCCCTGCCCTCCGCCGCAAATCGAACAGAAATGCTGCCTAGCGAATGCGCCTCCTACGCGGGGGCACACTTGAACAAGAAACTGAAATATGCCGCGGCGGCGATCGTCGTCTTCGCCGCAGCCGTCTACGTCAACAACACCAACCATCTCGCCGCGCATCGGGACGGCAAGCCCGTACTTCTCGCCCATCGCGGCATTGCCCAACGCTTCGACGAACGCGAGCTGAAGAACGACACCTGCACCGCGGCGCGGATGCTTCCGTCCAGTCACCAGTATCTGGAGAACACGATCGAATCGATGCGAGCCGGTTTTGCGGCGGGCGCCGATATCGTCGAGTTCGACGTTCATCCCACCACCGACGGCGAATTCGCGGTGTTTCATGACTGGACGCTGGATTGCCGCACCGACGGCCACGGCGTCACGCGCGAACACTCCATGGCCTATTTGAAGAAGCTCGATATCGGCCATGGCTATACGGCTGACGGCGGCAAGACCTTTCCGTTTCGCGGCAAGGGCATCGGCCTGATGCCAACGCTAGGCGAGGTGCTGGCAACCTTTCCGGAACAGCGGCTATTGATCAATGCAAAGAGCCGCGACCCCTCCGAGGGAGAGAAGCTCGCGGCCGCGCTGAACAAGCTTCCCGCCGAACGCCGGGCGCAGATCATGGTCTATGGCGGCGACGAGCCGGTCGAGACCGTGCGCCAGTATGCGCCCGGTGTCCGGACGATCTCGCGCGGTGCGATCAAGAGCTGCCTCCTCGGCTACATCGGCTACGGCTGGAGCGGTGTGGTGCCGAAAGCCTGCCACAACGCGATGGTGATGCTGCCGATCAACGTCGCCCCGTGGATGTGGGGCTGGCCGGACCGCTTCCTCAACCGCATGAAGGCGGCCAACAGCGAGGTCTTCGTGCTCGGCCCCTACCGGGGCGGCGAGTTCTCGACCGGAATAGATACGCCTGAGCAGTTTGCGCGTTTGCCGCAAAACTATTCCGGCGGCATCTGGACCAATGAAATCGAGGCCATCGCCCCGCTAACGGGCAAGTAGCCCATAGCCCGCTAGCTCCGTAACCCCGGCGCCTCGTGCCCGGTGCGCGCGACATATTCGGTGTAGCCGCCGCCAAATTGATGAATGCCTTCGGGCGTCAGCTCCAGCACGCGGTTGGAGAGCGCCGCCAGGAAATGCCGGTCGTGGGAGACAAACAGCATGGTGCCCTCGAACTCGGAGAGCGCGTTGATCAGCATTTCCTTGGTCGCGAGATCCAGATGGTTGGTCGGCTCGTCCAGCACCAGGAAATTCGGCGGGTCGTAAAGCATTTTTGCCATCACGAGACGCGCCTTCTCGCCGCCTGACAGCACCCGGCATTTTTTCTCGACATCGTCGCCCGAGAAGCCGAAGCAGCCCGCCAGCGCGCGGAGCGAGCCTTGGCCCGCTTGCGGGAAGGAATCCTCCAGCGACTGGAACACGGTGCGCTCGCCGTCGAGCAGATCCATGGCATGCTGGGCGAAGTAGCCCATCTTGACGCTGCCGCCGACGGCGACCGTGCCGTCGTCGGGTTCGGCTGAACCCGCCACCAGCTTCAACAGGGTCGACTTGCCGGCGCCGTTAACGCCCATCACGCACCACCGCTCCTTGCGGCGGATCATGAAGTCCAGTCCCTGATAGATGCTGCGGCTGCCATAGCCCTTGTGGACATTCTTCAGGCTGACGACGTCCTCGCCCGAGCGCGGCGCCGGCATGAATTCGAACGCCACCGTCTGGCGGCGCTTCGGCGGCTCGACGCGCTCGATCTTGTCGAGTTTCTTGACCCGGCTCTGCACCTGGGCTGCATGGGAAGCGCGCGCCTTGAAGCGTTCGATGAACTTGATTTCCTTGGCCAGCATCGCCTGCTGGCGCTCGAACTGAGCCTGCTGCTGTTTTTCGTTCAGCGCGCGCTGCTGCTCGTAGAACTCGTAATTACCGGAATAGGTCGAGAGCGTGCCGCCGTCGATCTCGACGACCTTGTTGATGATGCGGTTGATGAACTCGCGGTCATGCGAGGTCATCAACAGCGCGCCCTCGTACCCCTTCAGAAACTGCTCCAGCCAGATCAGGCTCTCCAGGTCGAGATGGTTGCTCGGCTCGTCCAGCAACATCACGTCGGGACGCATCAGGAGAATGCGCGCCAGCGCCACGCGCATCTTCCAGCCGCCCGAAAGCGCGCCGACGTCGCCCTCCATCATCTCCTGGCTGAAGCCCAAGCCCGCCAACGCCTCGCGCGCCCGGCCGTCGAGGGCATAGCCATCGAGCTCCTCAAAACGGTGCTGCACCTCGCCGTAGCGCACGATGATCTCGTCCATGTCGTCGGCGCGATCGGGATCGGCCATCGCGGACTCGAGTTCCCGGAGCTCGTTCGCTACGGCGCTGACGGGCCCTGCGCCGTCCATCACCTCTGCCACCGCGCTGCGGCCCGACATTTCACCGACGTCCTGGCTGAAGTATCCGATGGTAATGCCCCGATCGAGCGAGACCTGGCCCTCATCCGGCGGCTCCTGGCCCGAAATCATCCGGAAAAGCGTGGTCTTGCCCGCCCCGTTCGGGCCGACGAGGCCGATCTTCTCCCCCTTCTGGAGGGCCGCGGAGGCTTCGATGAAGAGGATCTGGTGGCCGACTTGCTTGCTGACGTTATCGAGACGGATCATTGGGGCCTGAAAGGGAGGAAATCGCTGCGGCCCGCTGCTTAGGACATCTGGCGCGCCGGTGGAAGCGGTTCCGAATAGCATCATTCGGAGTGATCACTCTACCCATGGGCGGGAGCTATTATGCCTGCAACCGCATGCCGCTCGGATGCAGAATCGGTCGCGGCAAAACCTTTGAGCCTCGCGAACCGATCAGGGCAAGCCTCGTTACTTCGTCATATCCAATTGAAGAACGGAGTAGTTCCATGAGCGCAACAGGTCTCGAAGTGTTCGACAGAACCCTTCAAATCACCAACACCTGGTTGGACGAAATGATGGCGACGCTGCCGCGCGATCGCAAGCTGGCATGGCATGTATTGGGCGCAGTGCTGCGAACCATCCGTGACCGGGTTCCGGCCAATCTCGCCGCACATCTTGGCGCGCAGCTCCCGCTGTTGGTGCGCGGCACCTACTATGACCAATGGCGGCCGAGTGAAACGCCGAAGGCATGGCGATCGGCAGACGAATTTCTCTCCATCGTTTCGGCAGAACTAAGTTCCGTGAAACCGATCGGCGCTGATGACGCGGTGCGCGCGGTGTTTCGGGTTCTGAACCACCATGTCGATCCTCATCAGGTCGAGAAGGTCCGACACGCACTTCCCGAAGAGGTTCAGAAGTTGTGGCCCGCCGATAATCAGGTTTCCTCGGCTGCCTGATGCGGCATGTGATCGCGGTTCCGCTAATCGAGAAGAACTCTCGCGTTCAGCGGGCGTTGTTTCTCGAAAGCGACAACGGAGACAGCCATGACCAAGCCTCCACCCGTGCCGCCGGACAATCAAAGCCACAAGGGCACCGGTGATCCGAAAACCGGCAACGCTCATCAGGCCCAGAAGGGCCGCGGCCATATCGAAAATCCCCGAGAACAGGGACAGCCCGGCAATACCGCGCAGAACACCACGCATCAGGGCTATCAGCAGGATCGCTAGTCAGGAGCGAGCGCCATGTCGACTTCAACAAAAACGCCGGCGAGCATTCGCCAAGGCGGCCCGGGCGCTTCCCACGAGAGCGCCTGGGAGCCCCTTCACGTCAGCAAACCGCCGGCCGATGATCCACAGCGCCGGCACAGCAAAGTGTCCGGCGGCGGCGGCGAGCACGATACCCATCATACGCATCGCCCGGAACGAAAGGGCGGTGGCAGCCACCCAGGTTCGAAGAGCACGTCATGAGCACCAAGCATGTGAAACTGAACAGGCCGACCAACGCAGATCTCGCCCGCAACCCGCTGATTGGCGGATCGAAGGGCGTGACGATGGCGGGGGCTACGCCGGACGAGCTGGAGGAGTTCGAAGGCGCCAACACCTTCGAGGGCGACATCGAGAACGACACCAATCCGCAGGGCGGCATCAACAAGGCAGAAGTTCGCGACCGACGCCGCGGACCGCCGCAAAACGATCGGGACAGCGGCCCGCGGAAAATGCCGCTGCAGGGAAGGAAGACCCATGAGCAGCAATTGCGTATCCTGGAAAGGAAGCCTGATGTTCCTGACGCGAGGCGGGAGGAGCAGATTGCGCGCACCCAGCGCGAAGGCGGTGCAAAAACCGCGAAGCGTGGCGGACGCCAATCGGAATTTCCGGTGAGTCGCGCCGGCCTCAACCAGGAAAGCCAGCACAACAAGCACAATCATCCGGGGCAGTCGGGCCATAAGCCCCAAAAACCGCAGGGATAGAGATCATGACACGTGGAGCACACGGAGATGGCAGGCATCTGGGACCGGGAGCCAAGGGCAAGGGCGCGGGCACCGGCGCGATGACCGACCTGCAGGACGAGTTGATTGGCGATAACGTGCTCTCCAACCGCGACAAGGCCGAGCATTCGCGCGATCGGGGCCAGGACAGCAAATGGGCCCAAACCGAACAGTTGCATGATCACGCTGCCAACAAGGGCCGCGGATAGGCGGGATGCCGTCGGCCCGGCAGGGCGGAGTTACAGGTGGATCACGCCGCGCCGCGCGGCGTGTGCCACAGCGTCGGTACGGCCGGTGGCGTCGAGTTTATCGAGCAATGATCCGACGTGGAATTTGGCCGTGTGAACGGATATTCCAAGCTGTCTCGCAATAGCCTTGTTCGATGCGCCTTCGGCCATCAGCACAAGCACGTCGCGTTCGCGCGGCGTAAGCTCGATGTCGGCGGGTTCGAGCGCGTGCGCTTCACGTGACACGAGCACGACCGCGGCAGCCTCCCCCGGTGTCGCCAGGCGGATACCGGCAACGCCACCGAGCAGCGACGCAAGCCGGTCCGCCAGCGCGGGATCGGAAATCTCGATGGCGACCACAACAACCGGCGAAATTTCCTCGCTCACGCCTCCGCCCTTTCGCCGATCGTGAGCTTGACCCGCACTGGTTCGCCGCCGCGCCGAATCTCGACGTCAACGACCGAGCCGACGCTGTCCGGCCCGAGCGCTCGTAACAGCGAACGCACGCCGGAGAGCTTCTCGTCGTTCCAGCCGACGATGATATCGCCTTGCCGGATGCCGGCTGCGGCCGAAGGGCCCGACTTGTCGACGCTCATCACCATCGCGCCGATGCCATCGTCCAGCTTGACGGGCTGCAGCCCAACCCCGAGATAGCCCCGCGCGATCCGGCCATGGGTTTCAAGTCTTGCTGCGATCCGGCCGATCGTCGCGCTGGGAATGACAAGAACACGTCGCACCCCCTGGACAGCCATGCCAATCGCTTCACCGGAGGCAGTGAGCGCAAGGCCCCCCTCGTGGCTGTGTCGCAACCGGACGCCGAGTTCGATCCGGGCGTCTATCTCGCCACCGCGCAGGCTTCGCCAGCGGCCGCCGACCAACGATACCGCACCCAGCGCTGCGGTGGGAACGCCATGCTCGGCGGCGACCACGACCGACAGCGAGCCGAGATCAGGAATGACAGATGCAAGCGCGACCGGCGCAATACTCTTGTCCTCGAATCGCAGCAGCGCGATGTCGGTTGTATGATCACGGCCTGCGATGCTGGCCGGCCGCGTCGTTCCGTCGGCAAGTCTGATCGAGACTTCGCCCTCGTCGGCCAATGCCTCGTCAGCCGTTACGATCAGGCCGGGTTTCCAGACGAAGCCCGAGGCCCTCAAGCGGTGCGAATGCACCGAGACGATCGCGGGCCTTGTTCGGGCGACCATCTCGGCGAGGGCGGAGGAGAGTGAGGAAAGGACGGTTGCGCTCGGGTCGGACATGACTGGAAGCTCCTGGATTGTTTGATCCAATCTGGGGGTTCGGATTGCGTTCGGGAACTAGCCTGATGGGGAGGCGCGATGGGTTTGACGTCGAGCACACCATCAGGGAACCAGCATCGACGAGCTGTCCGACTTCTCAGCCGCTACGTGTTGTTGTGGCGGCCAGCAATTTTTCGCACCTATTTTTGGAAATCTTCTAAGAGCTTCTCTAAGAACCTTTCTAGCGACTCCAAGAACCTTTCTATTAGAGAAATCATCGTCCCTCGCGTATGCGTCCCACTGGGGTTGCGCTGCCAAGTTTCCTGAAAGCGCGACAAGTGCTCTCAGGGTTGGGGTGACGCTTTGAAGTCTCGTGATTTGTTGAGGGTCGCCGCGTCGGCGACCGTGTCCGTATTGGTCTTGTGGCCGCAGGCGATGTTGGCGCAGTCGAGCTCCGGCTCCGCGTCGCAATCACTCCCGTCAGTCGTTGTCACCTCACCTGAAAAGCGCACCGCGGCAACGACGACGCGGCGCGCCCGGCACCCGGCCGCGCAAAGCGCAGCCGCGGCCCAAAGGCCCCAACCGAAGCGCGAGGCAACCACTGTTGTCGAGAATCCGCGCGGCGCGGTCCAGGGTTACGTCGCCGGCCGCTCGATGGCGGGCACCAAGACCAACACGCCGATCATGGAGACGCCGCAGTCCCTCTCGGTCATCGGCAGCGAACAGATTCGCGACCAGAAACCCGGCAAGTTCGACGAGATCATGCGTTACACGCCGGGCGTTCTTGCCGGAACGTTCGGCGCCGATCCGCGCAACGACTGGTTCCTGATCCGCGGCTTCAAGTCTGACGACGTCGGCCTCTTCCTCGACGGGCTGCAATTATTCTACACATCGTTTGCGAGCTGGAAGCTGCAGCCGTTCAACCTTGAGCGCGTCGAAGTGCTCCGCGGCCCCTCCGCCGTGCTGTACGGCGGCTCCAGCCCGAGCGGCATCGTCAATGCGGTCAGCAAGATGCCGCCGACGGAGCCGATCCGCTATCTCGAGACCGGGGTCAATAATTTCGGCAACGCTTATTTCGCCTTCGATCTGGGTGGTCCAGTGGCGACGGCTGCCGAGAATGGAAAACTGTTCTATCGGGTGGTCGGTCAGATCCAGAACGGCGGTACCCAAGTCGATTTCACGCCCGACAACAACTACTTCATCGCGCCGTCGCTGACCTGGAAGCCCGACGCCGATACGACCTTCACCGTGCTGGCGTCAGCCTCGAAGAACGACACCCGCAGCCAGAACTTCCTGCCCCATACCGGCACTGTCGTATCAGCGCCATTCGGCCGGATTCCGACCAGTCTGTTCGCCAGCGATCCCAGCGTCGACAAGTTCAAGCGAGAGCAGGAAATGCTCGGCTACCAGCTCGAGCGCAACCTCTCCGACGACGTGACCTTCCGGCAGAACGCTCGATTCGCCCATGTCGACGTGACTCTCGCGACGCTGTTCGGCCTCGGTTATGAAACGACGCCCGCGGCAGCCAATCTGATGCGGGGCAATTTCATCACTCGTGGTGTCGCCAATCAGGGCAATCTCGACAGCCAGCTTGAATACCGTTTCAACACCGGCATTCTCAGGCACACTGCGCTGTTCGGTGTCGACCTGAAGCATTACCGCATCGACGATCGACAAGGGTTCACCTGCTGCGCACCCGCCCTCAATCTCGTGAATCCGGTTTACGGCTCCGTCGCGCCTATCAATTGGACGTTTAATAGTACGGACACGACGCTGACCCAAAAGCAGCTTGGCGTCTATGTACAGGATCAGATCAAGCTCGACCGCTTTACGCTCGTGTTGAGCGGCCGCAACGACTGGGTTGCGACCAATAACGACAACCACATCGACACCGGGCAGAGCCGCGAAGACAGCAAGTTCAGCGGGCGCGCAGGCCTGATCTACAATTTCGATTTCGGCCTTGCGCCCTACGTCTCTTACGCTACCAGTTACAATCCGGTCATCGGCGTCAATAGGGGCCAGTTGCTGTTGCCGGAGACCGGCCAACAAACCGAAGTGGGCTTCAAATTCCAGCCAAACGGCTTCAATGGTCACATCGGCTTGGCATGGTTTGATTTGAAGCGACAGAATGCGCTGACGTTCGACCCGACTGGTATATTTCAACCGACCCAGAGCGGCGAAGTCACGTCGCGCGGTCTCGAACTGGAAGCCGTCGCCAATCTCGCCCCCGGGTTCAAGGTGATCGGCGCATTCACGACTTACGATCTTTTCATCAGCAAGGATCTGAATCCGGCGCTGATTGGCAAGGTCCCGACCGCCACGCCGCGCCAGCTCACCTCGGGCTGGATGGACTACACCTTCCAGGAAGGTCCGCTGACCGGCTTCGGCTTCGGTGGCGGCGTGCGCTATATCGGATCGTCCTTTGCCGATCAGGCGAACCTGCTGCCGGTGCCCTCCGTCGTGCTCGGCGACGCCGCTATCCACTATGAGTGGAAGAACTGGCGCGCGGCGCTCAACGTCATCAACGTCGCCGACACGGTCTATGTGGCCAACTGTTCGTCGGCGAACGCCTGCTTCTATGGGGATCGGCGCCGAGCAACAGCGAGCCTGTCGTATAAGTGGTAGCCGCGTGAGTGAAAGGAGGCAGCACTGAAAGCCAGAACCGTTCGCATCTGGTCGGTGGTCCACACCTGGAGCAGCCTGATATCGACGCTGTTCCTGCTGCTATTGTGCGTCACCGGCCTGCCGCTGATCTTCCACCACGAGATCGATGAACTGCTCGGCTACGATCCGAAGCCCGAGATCGCCCAGCCGGGCGCCGTGAAACGAAGCATCGACGAGATCGCCCGCACGGCGCTCGCGAACGATCCCGGGCGTGTCCTGCAGTACATCCTGTGGGACAAGGACGAACCGAACAACGTGATTGCCTTTACCAACAACAAGGTCGATGGCGATCCGGATGCGGCAACGCTCAAGGCGTACGATGCGCACACCGCCAAGCCGCTCGGCTCGGTCGGCGGCGGCCCGATGCTGATATTCCTAAAACTCCACGTCGACATGTTTGCGGGCCAGCCCGGCAAGCTGTTCCTCGGCGCGATGGGATTTCTGTTTCTGGTCGCGATCATCTCCGGCGTGGTGCTGTACTGGCCGTTCACGCGCCGCCTGAGCTTTGGCACGCTGAGGGACAAATCGCGCCGTATTGCCTGGTTCGACTGGCACAATCTGCTCGGCGCCATAACCATCGCCTGGGCGCTGGTGGTCGGCGCCACCGGGGTCATCAATACGCTGGCCGAGGTAATGCTCAGCCAGTGGAAAGCCAACGAACTCGCTGGCATGGTCAAGCCCTATGCCGGCAAGCCGCCGCCGGTGCACCTCGCCTCGCTTGACGCAACGCTCGAGAAAGCGCGCAAAGCCGCGCCCGGCATGAATGTCTCGTTCGTCGCCTTTCCGGGCACGCCGTTCACAAGCTCGCATCATTTCGCGGTGTTCATGCGCGGCGACACACCGCTGACGTCGCGGTTGCTCAAGCCGGTGCTGCTGGACGGCGAAACCGGGGAAGTATCCGATGCGCGCGACCTTCCCGTCTATCTCAAGGCGCTCCTGGTGTCGCAACCGCTGCATTTCGGCGACTATGGCGGCATGCCGCTGAAGATCATCTGGGCGCTGCTCGATATCATGACCATCGTCGTGATCGGCAGCGGGCTCTATCTGTGGATCGTCAAACGCCGCAAGCACCGCAGCCACGCCATCGCGGGGCAGCCCTTGTTGCAGCCGTCCGAATGACCGCTGCACGCAAATCCCGATCCAGCGGCAACTGGCGCGCCGTGTATGGCGGCCCGATCCTGCTCGGCGTGCTGTCGATCGCGGGGCTGCTGAGCGCGCTGTTGTCCGAAGGTCCGGGCCGTTATTTTTCCTGGCTCGCCCTCGGTGCGCCCATCGCCCTCACCGCCTGGTTTTTCGCGCGGCGAAGGCGGACCTGAAATCCGCGCGCGCTGCGTCAGCCTTGCGCCCCCTTGCAATCGGGAACATCTCCGGGCGTGCAGCCGTTAGCCGCCACAAGCTCTGAGGGAGTTCCCAATGAACTGGAAAGGCAAATGGCGCAATCAGTACGGTTCAACCGTCGATATCACCGACGATGCCAACCACCGGATTGCCGGCACGTTCAAGACGGCGCTCAGAGACAGCGGCTTCTACGGGCAGGAAATCCCGGTCGTCGGCATTCATCAGGGCGATTGCATCAGCTTCGTCGCGGGCGGCAAGACGCCTGCGGGCGATGCCGCGGTTTCCTATACCGGACTCGTGCGTGACGGAAAAATGGAGACGATGTGGTTCGTGGTCGCGGATGCCGCGATCAAGGCGGCGGAGGAAGGCGCGCCCGGCAGAATCGAAAAGCTGAACTGGTGGCGCTCGATCATCACCAGCGCCGATACGTTTGAGCGCGTGGTACGATGACCTGTTTTCGTATCGTCGATCGGCGCCACTTCTTTCGCAGCCATCACGGGCCTGGATGATGCGCTACGCCGGCTGCATCAGTTTCAGCGTGGCAGCCAGCCGCAGGCTGCGCTTGCCCGCCAGCGCAATGGCTTCGAGTTCAGCGCCCGCCTTGTCGCAGGTGCCGGTAAAGCCGATGCCGACCTCATGGCCGCCGAACACGGGATTTTCGCCTTTCGCCGGCGTGTGCTCCTGGTTGAGGATCTCGCCCTTCCAGCGGCCGTCAGCCGAGGAATAGGCGCCGAGGTAATAGAAAAAGGCGTCGCCGCCGAGAATGCGGCCGTTCAGCAGCAGCATGACGCCGGACAAGCCGGCTTTGACGCCGTCGAGCGCGCGAAGCTGAAGGGAATAGAGCCCGTTGACGATACCGCCCTGCCCGACGGTGCCGACCGGCGGCAACCCCTCGTCGTCGAGCCGGGTCAGTTCGGCCCAGAACAGGGCGCCGGGCCGCGGCGCGGCGCTGCCTTCAAAACGAATCTTGTTGCCTTGCAGCCTGCCCCGCACGCTGATCGCAGCAACGTCGGTATCCATCAGTGGCTTGTAGTAGGGATCGTCATTGTGGCGCTGGGTGATGACCTCACCGAGAATTTCGTCACCGCTCTCCTGATAGGTGCCGAGATGGGCAAAGGCTGAATTGCCGCCCAGCAGCTTGCCATTGTGCATGCACATGATGCTGCGGCCGAACGCGTCGTTCACGCCATACTCGACCTTGTAGAGCCCGCTCAGCAACGAAGATGTCCCGCGCTATGGAATTGTCTCGCAGGCGGCATAGCACCGCTGGAAGCCGGGAACCAGCCGCGTTTTCACCCAGGTTCAATGCCGTTTGAAATACTGCACCGCGCGCTCGTGCTTTTCCGCCGCTGCGCGGGATTTGAAGGTTCCAAGGTTACGGCGTTTGCCCGTTTTCGGGTTGATTTTGCGGGAATAGAGCCGGTATTCGCCCGATTGCAGTTTTCGGATCATGGAAAGCACCGCTGTTTGCGAGCCCCTGTCCGCAATAATTGCGCCGCGGGGCCTCTTGTTCCGGGCCGGCTATTCGCGTTGTCTCTGGCTTGCAATGCCGGATCACTCTGCCGGCACGGAATGGATTGGGGGGCCTCGTGCAACATTTCTTCCTCTACCTCCTCGCGCTCGGCGCCGGTGTCAGCGTCGTCACCCAACAGGGGCTCAATGGCAGCCTGCGCACGGCGCTAGGCTCGCCGGCCTGGGCGGGGCTGGTCAGCTATGCCGGTGGCCTCGTCACCATGATCGTTGCGGTGATTGCGCTCGGCGAACGCGTGCCCTCCTGGAAAACGATGGCCGATGTGCCGTGGTACGCGTGGTCCGGCGGCGTGTTCGGCGGCGCCTTCATCCTGTTGGCGATCCTGCTGTTGCCCTCGCTCGGCGCGGCGACACTCTTTGCGCTTGTCATCGCCGGCCAGGTGCTCGCCGCGGTGACGCTCGATCATTTCGGCGCATTCGGATTGACGCCGCATCCGATCGGCGCCGCGCGGCTCGCGGGCGCGGCTCTCCTGATTGCCGGCGTCGTCTTGATCAGGGAGTGAAATTCAGGGTTCCAGTCCGCTCTCGCGCAACGCCGGCGCGCTCTCAGGCGACGCGAGAAACCGCAGCAACCGGTCTGCTTCAGCGGGCGTCCTCGTCGCCATTCGTCCCGCCGAAAATACCGCAGGCGTTTGCAGGTCGCGCGGAATGGGACCGACGACTTCGATCCCTCCCACCTGCTTCAGTTCGCTGATCTGCTGGACGGCGAGATCGGCCTCGCCGGTGACGAGCTTCTCAGCAGTAAAACCCTGCGGGATGATCTGCGCCTTTGCATTGATGTCGGAGGCAATGCCGAGCCGATCGATCAGCTTTGCGAACAGAATGCCGCTGGCGCCGAGCCGCGAATAGGCCACCGAACGCGCGCCGAGCAATGCTGTGCGCAGCGTAGCCTCAGTCGCGATATCAGGATGGGCGGCTCCCGCCTTCACCGCAACGCCGACCCAGGAGCACGCGAGGTCGACGCAGCCTTCGGCAACCACCCGTCCTTCGCGCGCGACCTCGTCCAGTCCCTCGCGGGTCAGGATCACGACGTCGGCGGCCTCGCCGGCACGCAACCGCTCCAGCAGCGCCAAGGTCGGCGCGAAATCGGCATTGATGCGCGCACCTCCGGTCGCCTCGAAATGTCCCGCCAGGCTATGGACCGCCCCCTTCAATGCCAGCGTCGAGAGCACGCGGATCGCTTCGCTCATCGGTCGCTACAGCCGGCGCATCAGCTTGAGCACCGCCGTCATGCGAAGGCTGCGCTTGCCGGCGAGCGCAGTCGCGTCCAGCAGCGCGCCTTCCGCATCGCAGGTGCCGGAAAAGCCGATGCCGACTTCATGGCCGCCGAAGATGGGGTTCTCGCCCGTTGCGGGCGTATGCTCCTGATTAAGGATCTGGCCTTTCCAGCGGCCATTCTCCGAAGTGTACGTGCCGACATAGTAGAAGGACGCGTCGCCGCCGAGAATGCGCCCCTCATTGAGCAGCATCACGCCGGTCAGGCCGCCCTCGACGCCGTCGAGCAGGCGAACGTGGATGGAATAGAGGCCATTGACGACGCCCCGTTCGCCGACGCCGCCAGCGATCGGTATCGCGTCCTGCTCGATCGGTATCATCACCGAGTGGAACGCGACACCCGGCAGTTCCTTCAAGCCCCCTTCAAAACGATAGAGGCTTCCGTCAGCCCTGCCCTTCGCCAGCAGGGTGGCATCGTCGGTGCCGGCCATCGCACGATAAGCCGGGTCCGGGTTATGGCGGACGGTCTGGATCACGATGTCGACGCCGTCGTCCCGTTTTTCGTACGTGCCGATATGGGCGAAGGCCGAATTGCCGCCCAGCATCCTGCCGTCGCGCGCGTACATCACGCTGCGGCCGACCGCGGCGCCAAGCTGAAACCTGACCTTATAAAATCCCTCAAACAATGCCGCGTCCCCGGCAAGCCCACGCCGCTGTCTAGCGCGCTTCACAACGCAGGGAAACGGTCTTGAACCGGCGGAATTGAATCAAACCCATCAAGACGCCGTGTCATCAAACGCAATAATCCGCCAGGGCGGTTCGCCCTGGCGGATCATCAGCTTTTGCACCCGGGCGGCCCGGGTCATATCGCAGGTCCCTTAGGCCGCAGCCGCCTTGGCGCCGGTCGGAACTTCCGCGATGGTCTTCAGGATCTGGGACGCGATCTGGTATGGGTCGCCCTGCGAGTTCGGACGGCGGTCTTCCAGATAGCCCTTGTATCCGTTGTTGGCGAAGGAGTGCGGAACGCGGATCGAGGCGCCGCGGTCGGCAATGCCGTAGCTGAACTTGTTCCAAGGGGCGGTCTCGTGCTTGCCGGTCAGGCGCTTGTCGTTGTCCGGCCCGTAGACGGCAATGTGGTCCATGAGATTCTTGTCAAAGGCCGCCATCAGCTTCTCGAAGTACTCCTTGCCGCCGACTTCGCGCATGTACTTGGTCGAGAAGTTGGCGTGCATGCCGGAGCCGTTCCAGTCGGTGTCGCCGAGCGGCTTGCAGTGGAACTCGATGTCGATGCCGTAAGCTTCGGTGAGACGCAGCATCAGGTAGCGGGCCATCCACATCTGGTCGGCAGCGGTCTTGGAACCCTTGCCGAAGATCTGGAATTCCCACTGGCCCTTCGCCACTTCGGCGTTGATGCCTTCGTGGTTGATGCCGGCGGCGAGGCAGAGGTTGAGATGCTCTTCCACGATCTTGCGGGCGACGCTACCGACGTTCGAGTAACCAACGCCGGTGTAGTACGGGCCCTGCGGCGCCGGATAGCCATCCGAGGGAAAGCCGAGCGGACGGCCGTCCTTGTAGAAGAAATATTCCTGCTCGAAACCGAACCAGGCACCTTCATCGTCGAGAATCGTCGCACGCTTGTTCGAGGGGTGCGGGGTCTTGCCATCGGGCATCATGACTTCGCACATCACTAGCGCGCCGTTTTCCCGCGCGGCGTCCGGATAGACGGCGACCGGCTTCAGCACGCAATCGGAGCTGTGGCCTTCGGCCTGCATGGTGGACGAACCGTCGAAGCCCCACAGCGGAAGCTGTTCCAGCGTCGGAAACTTGTCGAATTCCTTGATCTGCGTTTTGCCGCGCAGATTCGGCGTCGGCGTATAGCCGTCGAGCCAAATATACTCGAGCTTGTACTTGGTCATTGAGCCTCTCTTGAGTTGCTAGTGGAATGCGGAAGACCGAAGCCTTGAAATCTGGATTTTGACGCCCAGCCCCCTGGAGGTCTCCGCATACGTGTACCCGGCCACGTCAGGCCACGCCTTACTAAGCATTTAACGTGCCAATCGCTGCGCTGCGGAAGAGGCCGTCCACAGCGCGGGCCGGCGGCAAGCCAAAATAAGAGCTGCGACATAGAAGCGCGGCAGGCGTGTCAAACAGCCGGTTTCGGGTTCCGCCGGGCGCGCGAATTCAGCTCATTTCTCCAGCATTTCCCTGTTCGGTTCCTTCCGCGATTAAAGCTGCGGCACTCCTTCGATAGATCCGCCGTGCGCACCGGTGTCCCCGGGCAACCATGCCGCCGGCTCAAGCGTTGGTCATCCGCCCGCTGCCCCGCAGGAAGCAAAGCCGGAAATGCCTACGAATTAGACATCCTGTGCCGAACTCTTGGTCAGCTTGCGCCTGCCGAGGGCAAGAACAATATCGCCTCATGTAACTACTAGAGAACGAGTCGGGCGCACCATGGAGGCTCGCGCTTCGACAAAAGGAGACTGAAAATGATGAATACGGGTGTAAATCAGGGGTCCGCAAGGATCTACCAATTCCCAGCCGGGGGCCGTGCGGCTCTCGGGGGGCGCCGCTATGGCGAGGCCAAGACCGAGTTTGCCGCCCCGCCGGCCAACCTCGCGGATTGCAGCGACAGCTGGTACCACGCCGCCGCTATCGAGGACGAAAAGAACGAGCGGGACCACTGATGCCCGGGAGATGTTTGGCAGGGACGCGCCCGATCAGTGAGGCGCGGACGGTGAATTGAAAAGGGTCGAAACGCTATCGTTTCGGCCCTTTTTCATGACTGCTCGCACGTGGTGGTCGGCCGCCTGGCATGCTTGAGCGTCGTGACCCCGGCCTTGGTGATCCTCAGGGTCACGCCCTTCCCCTGATAACGCGATCCCGACAGCGCCACGCGCTTGGGCAGCGTCAGCGCCTTGCCGTCGAGCTGCAGATGGGCGCGGGAATCGTACTGGAAAAACCCGACCGTGAATTGCGCCCCGTCGGCGCAGCGATAGTTCCGAAACGTCGACTGCGCGAACGCGGCCGACGGTACCGTTGCCATCGCCACGGCGCACAGCGCCGCGCCAAAAATCCAGTTTCTGCGACAATTCATGTTTCGCCCCCTGCAGAGTTCAGTATAGACGAGACGGGAGCGGACAACATGCCCTTCCCACCCTTGTCCGCCGCTCGAGATCGTCCGAACCAGCCGATGTCAGTGCCCCCCGACCGCCATCTCAATCTCGCCGGCGCCAGCAATTTCCGCGATCTCGGCGGTTACCCCACGCGCGACGGCCGGACCGTGCGCTGGCGGCAGATCTTCCGTTCCAACCATCTCGGCCATCTCACCGGCGACGATGTCTCCATCCTGCGCGAACTCGGCGTCCGCAGCGCGTTCGATTTTCGCGGCGCCGAAGAGCGCACCTCCGCCTCGTGCGGCATGCCTGAAATCACCGTCCATTCGCTGCCGGTCGAACCCACTGTCGTCGCCGCGCTGCGCGCCATCGCGACCGCCGGCACGCCGCTGTCGACGGACCATGCCGTCGAGGTGATGCGCGATTCCTACCGCAGCTACGTGCAGAACAACACGCAGCGTTTCCGCGCGCTGTTTGAGCATCTGCTGGAAGATCGCGCGCCGCTGGTGATCCATTGCACCGCCGGCAAGGACCGCACCGGCTTTGCCTGCGCGCTGATCCTGCATACGCTCGGCGTCTCCGAGGACATCATCTCGGAAGACTATCTCCTGACCAACCGTTTCTACCGCAGAGATCCCAATTCCAGCAGCGACCTGCCCGAAGAGATCAAGCAGGTGCTCGGCTCGGTGCAGGCATCGTTCCTCGCCGCCGCGTTCGAGGCGATCGATGCCGACTATGGCGACCTCGAAAGCTATCTCCGCGATGGCCTCGGCCTCGGCAAAGCCGAACGCGCCCACCTCGAAGCACGCTATCTGCAGCGCTAGTCTAATCCGACTTCACCCGCCGCATCGACACGACCTGCGCGGACGGCTTACGGCCTGTCGTCCTGACGTCGACCCGCACTTTGTAGGCGTTGCTGGTTTCGCTCTTGGGCACATAGAGCATCGCGGTAAAGCTCACGCGGCCACGCGCATCGAGTGTCACCGGCAGATCCTCACGCACGCGGAAGGAATTACCCTGGCGATTTCGCGGCGGCAACCTGGCCGTCATGACCGGCTCGACCAGCGCACGCAGATCGAGCTTGGTCGCCGTTGCACCTTCAATCCGGTAGTAGGCAAAGGAATCGCTGTCCCAGCGGCTGTTCGCGACCTCGATGACGGCCCGACTATCCGGCGACCAGGCCGCCAGTAGATCGTAGCGGTTCGCGCGCATTTCGCCGGTCGCCCAATACTCGCCACCGAGCTTGGCAAGCACGGCGCCGTCAGCGATGCGGATCAGGAGATTTTCGACGCCGGCTGGCGGCAGATCACGGCCGGATGGCAGGCCCTGCTCGCTGCGCCATGCGAACGCGTAATTCTTCGACGGAGAAGTGGTGTCGGCAACGACACGCATGGCGGCCTTCCCCTCGCCGCACACGAGACCGCCTTGTTGATCGGCAACGCAAGCCTGCGCATGCGCAGTAGCCGCCTGCTGCACATGGAGCGCGATGAGAACGAGTGGAAGGGCCAGAGCTCGGCGCATGCCGCGATCCTATCCGCCGCACGCAAACCGTAAAGTAGCGGCAAACCAAACCTTAGACGGTCCGGAAGGCGGCGCGCTATCGGCTCAGGCCGCCGCTTCCATTTCCATTTCGGCATCGAGATCGGCGATGACGTCCTCGAACGCCGAGATCGCCTGCTGGATTGCCGCGATCTGCATCAATTCCCAGCTCGAGACCGGACCGCTGCGATTCTGCAGCGCTACGACAAGGTCGCGCCGCTGCTCCTTAAGCTGAACAAGCGGTAAACCATGATCCGGCAAACCCATGACAAATCCCCTGCCTTTTGTTGGTATCCCGCTTTTACCGAACGGATTCTGCAAACGGCTTACAGAACTCCGGCAAATTTTATCGATTCCGCCCCATTCCGTAGCGTTACGCAACTCGCTTCCTCCGGATCGGCACGGCTCGCGGCAATTTGGGCGCGTGAGACAGATCGTTCCATGCAGAAATTCGCCGCATTGCCAGTGAAAAACTCCTGATAGGGTGCGCTCCCGTTTCCCGGCAGGCGGAGGCCCTTCATGGACGGAAAAGTCATTGTCGTGACGGGCGCGCTGGGTGCGCTTGGCCAAGTGGTCGTGGACGAAGCGCTGGCGCGGGGGGCCCGGATTGCAAGCATCGATCATGCGCCTACCCAAGCCCCAGCCACCGCTGATCTGTTCGAACTCGGCGGCATCGACCTCACGGATGCCGCCCAGGCCGCCAAGGCGATCAAGGCAGCCGCATCGCATTTCGGCCAACTCGATGCGCTGATCAACATCGCCGGCGGCTTCGCCTTCGAGACGGTGACCGACGGCGATCCCAAAACCTGGCAGCGGATGTACGCGCTCAACGTCATGACCGCACTCAACGCATCGCGCGCGGCGATCCCGCATCTCATCTCGTCGGGTGCCGGCCGCATCGTCAATATCGGCGCGATGGGCGCGCTGCAGGCAGGAAGTGGCATGGGCGCCTATGCCGCCTCCAAGGCTGGCGTGCATCGCCTTACGGAGGCGCTAGCCGCCGAACTGAAGGGCAAGATCACGGTCAATGCCGTGCTGCCGTCGGTTATCGACACCGCGGCCAACCGCGCCAGCATGCCGAAAGCCGATTTCACGAAATGGGTCACGCCAAAGGAACTGGCCGACGTGATCCTGTTTCTCGCCAGCGACGCGGCCAGCGCCGTCACCGGTGCGCTGCTGCCGGTGAACGGGAGGGTTTAGTTTGGACTGAGGCTGTCCTCACACGGCTTTTTCGCTGCGCTTTTGGGATGCTATAGTGCTGGAATGACAACAGCCGAAGACATTGAAAAGGCCGTCGAGCAACTGCCGCCTCGAGAACTAGCGAGGTTTCGTGCCTGGTTTGAAGCGTTTGACGCCGATCAATTCGACGCGGCCATCGAACGTGATGTGCAGGCCGGCAAACTCGACGCATTTGCAGAGGAGGCCGTTGCGGCATATCGCGCCGGCAAATCCCGGGACTTGTGAGACACTCGGCATCGCCAAGGTTTTGGGACGCTTACCGATCATTGCCGTCATCGATCCAGAAGTTGGCTGATGCCAACTTTGCGTTGCTCAAGCGCGATCCGCGCCATCCCTCGCTCCAATTCAAGAAAGTTGGTCGATATTGGTCTGCGCGTGTCGGACGCGGTATCCTGCCTTGGCTGTGGAAGTCGACGATGTCTATGTCTGGTTCTGGATCGGCTCTCACGCTGACCACGATCGGCTAATCGGCTAGTTCTTAACCTCCACCAGCTTTCGCAGCACCGCCTTGAAGCGGATGCTGCGCTTGCCGGCGAGCGCGGTGGCCTCTCCTTCCGCGCCATTGCCGTCGTACGTGCCGGAAAAACCGATGCCGACTTCATGGCCGCCGAACAGCGGTCGTTCGATCCTGGAGGGCGTATGCTCGCGGTTGACGAGTTCGCCCTTCCATTTGCCGTTCGCCGCCGAGTACGCCCCGATATAGTCGAAGAACGCGTCGCCGCCCCGGATGCGGCCGTCATGCAGCATCATGACACCGGTGTTGCCGGCGTCGATGCCGTCCAGCATGCGGATGTGGATGGAGTAGAGCCCGTTGCCGATCCCGTCAGGGCCGACCGCACCGGGCGGCGGCGCGTCGGCGTCGTTGATCGGGGTCAGGACGGCCGTGAACCGGACGCCCGGCAAGGCCGCGCTGCCGCCCTCGAAATGAACTTCCTCCCCGCAGGCCGCGCCCGTGAAATTCATCGCGACATTGTCGACGTCGAACATCGGCACATAGCCGGGATCATGGTAATGGCGCGACATCATGCATTCGGCGGAGATGACGCCGTCGCCCTCGGTGAAATGGCCGATGAATGACGAGCCGGAATCGCCGCCATAGAGCCTGCCGCCCGCGGTAGCGAACATCACACCGGAACCTTCACCGCGCTCCGTCGTAAAACGGAATTTGTACAATCCTCGCAGCACGCCCTGCATACTCCGGAAATTGGCAAGGGCGAGTGCCCCGCGAACGATCGATCGCTGGGTTCCGTCAATTGCCGCTGGCCTTGTCCCCGCGCCAGACTAGCCGCCGCGGTGCCATCCGATCAAACGCTTTGCCGGAATTCAGCTAGAGTCTGCGGGATTGAGTCGCGGCCATACGCGCCGCTGGAGCGAAATTTGGAAACCGCGCTTTATCTTCCTGTCAAACGCTTCCTCGAAAAGCTCGGCTTCACCGTCAAGGGCGAGGTCGGCGGCTGCGATCTGGTGGCGCTCAGCGGCGAGGATCCGCCGATCGTAGTGATCGGCGAACTGAAACTTTCCTTCAACCTCGAACTGATCCTGCAGGCGGTCGATCGCGCCGGCGCGGCCGACGAGGTCTGGCTCGCCGCCAAATTATCTGCCCGAGGCAAGGGCCGCGAGAGTGACGCGCGTTATCGCAATCTCTGCCGCCGCTTGGGCTTTGGCATGCTGGCGGTCACCAACACGGGCGATGTCGAGGTGATCGTCCAGCCCGCGACGGCAGCCCCTCGCCGCAATCCGAAAAAGCGCTCGCGGCTGATCATGGAGCATCAGAAGCGCAAGGGCGATCCGGCCATGGGCGGATCGACGCGCGCGCCGATCATGACGGCCTATCGCCAGCAGGCGCTGGCCTGCGCGTCCGCGCTGTCAGGCGGGCCGCGGCGCGTCAGGGACCTGCGGGCCGAGATTCCTGATGCCGGAAAGATCCTCCTGCACAATGTCTATGGCTGGTTCGACCGCGCGGAGCGCGGCATCTACGTGCTGAACGATGCCGGGCACGCAGCGTTAAAACGCTGGCCGCAGCAGCCGCTGGATCTGGCCGCTGCCGGCAATCCCGTCCCATGATGGCGAGAACGGTGAAATCATCGAACCGTACGGCGCTACCGGACTTGAGAGATTGTAGATGCATGGCTGTATTGCCATGCGAAATTCATATTGCAATGCAACATGTGAGGACCTAGGTATCTCCGCAATCAGATGCGAGGCCCTATGAGCGAAGACTGGAACACGAAATACGGCACACGGCGCGTCCGGCGGGATCCGCCAACGCTCGAGGAGGCAATCTTCGCCGCAGTGGGGATCACCGACGATCAGCAGCAGCAGGCGGAAATCGCCTCCGCGCTGATGGGACTGCCCTACGAGGACGTGCTGGCTGAGGTAAAGAAGACCGGCCGCGCGGTAGCGCGATCGGCGACCCGCATCATCGCGGGTGAGCAAGGCGCCCAGCGCGCGGTCGTGGTCGAGCGCCGCGTCGTCAGGCGGTTCGGCAACGACAAGCGCACCGGCACCTGAACAAATCGAAAGTTATGGGCAATTCGCTGGATCCAACGTCAGCGAATTGCCCTGATTGAACGCGCCGCTCAAGCGGCGCGG
The DNA here is from genome assembly GCF_036924645.1 of Bradyrhizobium sp. AZCC 2176. Classification (NCBI taxonomy): domain Bacteria; kingdom Pseudomonadati; phylum Pseudomonadota; class Alphaproteobacteria; order Hyphomicrobiales; family Nitrobacteraceae; genus Bradyrhizobium; species Bradyrhizobium sp. AZCC 2176. The sequence goes on from NZ_JAZHRX010000001.1 coordinate 6,242,969, forward strand.
CCCCAGCCATACATCCGAAGCAGCATCCGCCAATAGGCACGGTTGAAATTCGCGACCGTGCGTGCGGCATTCAGCGCAGTGTCCGCCCAGGTGGTCGCGAGCTCCGTCTGATCCTGTTTCGTCAGGTCGATGGTGCCGGTGGATTCGCCGTGGCGGAACACAAGCTGCGCGCCGAACTTGCTGGCAAGCGCCCGCATCGCCCCGTTCTGCGCGCCGGTGGTGATCCGCAGGCTCTTGTAACCCTTGGCGCGCGCCACCGTGATCAGCTTGCGGAACAGGATACTGCCGACGCCGCGCCGCCGCACCGATGCCTCGACGCTGAAGGCGATCTCGGGGAGCGAATCTGGTGACTGGTCGGGCGGATGCAGTTCGGCTGCGCCTCGAACAACGCCGTTTTCAAAGAAGGCGATGATGGTTGTGCCGTCATTGGCGCATTTCTCGGCGTAGCGCTCGATGAAGCTGTCGTCCATGAAGCCATGGAAACGGTCGCGACGGCTATTGCGGTCGAGGCGCAGCAGGTGATCGCGCAACAGCGGCAATTCTTCCTGCTGGCTCAGCGTGCGCACGCTACTATTGGCGAGCGCGGCCGCAATCATGGTGAGATACATATCCTAAACTCCTCTGAGAAAACCCTCGAGGAGGCGTCGAATCCCTAGACCACCTATATTGTGCATCGCAGCATGAAATTCAAGCCCGGATTGTCCGTATACTTCCTTAAATAATTGCAATAATTCCAGTGACTTAGATCTATCGCTATCAACCAATTGTTAACGCCCGCGACCCAGCGCAGACTGGGCATGGGGCTTGCTTATTTTAAATGGGCCAGGGCTCCATAGCGTTTTCGAGCGAAGTGGATACCGGTTCGCGTGAAGAAAACGCGTCAAGACAAGAATCTAGAGCTTCGGTTCTGATTCAATCAGAACCGAAGCTCTAGCTAGGCAACACACCCGGATGGTTCGTGGAGGTCCGTCGTGGCTGTCGTGCTCGACACGAGTTCTTGCCTTCCGGAACGCCGGCTTGCGGTGTGGCAGGACATCGTCTGCGACACCTTCGTCGGCTTAGACTGCAAATCGGACATGCGCGGCGCGTTCTGGGGCGCGGTGTCGCAATCCAGAATCGGGCAGGTCGCGCTCACCCAGGTCGATTCCACCGCTCAGCGGGTATTCCGCACGCCGTCGCGCATAGCTCGCGCCAGCGAAGATTATGTGCTGATGGCGCTCGGCAACAACGGCGTCAACGGCGTCTTCCAGGACGGCCGCGAGGCCATCGTCGCCGCCGGACAATTCGTCATCTACGACACCACCCGCCCCTACGAGCTGCGCTTCGACGACAGTTTTTCGCAGACGATCTTCCAGATGCCGCGCAAGCTGCTGCAACAGCGCGTCGGCTCGTTCGATGGCTTGACCGCGACCACGTTCGCCGGCGACCGCCCGCTCGAACGGCTGACCTATGATTTCGCACGAAATGTGAGCAGGACGATCGAGCTGGTCGATGCCGCCGCCGCAAGCCGCCTGCTCGACCAGGCGCTCGATCTTCTGGCGATGACGCTAGCGGACAGGCTGCACGCGCGGTTGCCGGTCCAGTCGGTCCACCGGTCGGCGCTGCTCTATCGCCTCAAGAATCATATCCTGACGCATCTCGCCGATCCAGAACTGTCGCTGCCGCGGGCCGCGGCGGCGACAGGAATCTCGCCGCGTTACGCCAGCGATCTGATGGCCGCCGAACAAACCTCGTTCCGCAGCTACGTCCAGACGCAGCGGCTGGAACGCTGCAAGCGCGACCTCACCGATCCCGCGCATCAGGCCCGGCACATCGGCGAGATCGCCTTCGCATGGGGCTTTAACGACCTCGCCCACTTCAGCCGTATCTTCAAGCAGCGCTTTGGCGTCTCGCCGCGCGAATGGCGCGAGCAGCCGGGCAAATAGCCTCACGGCCCTCTCCGTCCCACCACGCCACAAGCGTCTGACGCCTCGGCCGTCCACCTGCCAGTTAAGACAAGTTTTCGTTCCGCTGCGGACAAGCGGCGCGCGTCACCACGGCTGTAGGCTCGGGATCAGCGATTGTCGGTCGCCAACGCGAAGGGATTGATGCGATGGGTCTGGTTCATCAGAAATACAAGGTAGCGGTGGTTCAGGCGGCGCCGGTCTTTCTCGACCTCGATGCGACCGTTGACAAGACCATCGCGCTGATCGAGGAAGCTTCCGCGAGGGGTGCGAAGCTGATCGCGTTTCCCGAAACATTCATTCCCGGATATCCGTGGCAGATCTGGCTTGGCGCGCCCGCCTGGGCGATCGGCCGCGGCTTTGTGCAGCGTTACTTCGACAATTCACTAGCCTTCGACAGCCCGCAGGCGGAAAAAATCCGCCAAGCCGTCAAGCGCGCCAAGCTGACCGCGGTGCTCGGGCTGTCCGAGCGCGACGGCGGCAGCCTCTATATCGCGCAATGGCTGATCGGCCCCCACGGCGAGACCATCGCCAAGCGCCGAAAGCTGCGGCCGACCCACGCCGAACGTACCGTGTTCGGTGAAGGCGACGGCAGCGATCTTGCGGTGCACGATCGCGCCGACGTCGGACGGCTCGGCGCACTGTGCTGCTGGGAGCACCTGCAGCCATTGTCCAAATACGCGATGTACGCCCAGAACGAACAAGTGCATGTCGGCGCCTGGCCGAGCTTTTCGCTGTACGATCCGTTCGCGCATGCGCTCGGCCATGAGGTCAACAACGCCGCCAGCAAGGTCTATGCGGTCGAAGGCTCGTGCTTCTTCCTGGGCCCTTGCGCGGTCGTCTCGCAGGCGATGATCGATGAGCTCTGCGACTCCCCCGAGAAACACGCCTTCCTGCATGCCGGCGGCGGCCATGCGGTGATCTACGGACCGGACGGCAGTCCACTCGCTGAGAAACTCCCGCCCGACCAGGAAGGCATTCTCTATGCCGATATCGATCTCGGCATGATCGGAGTAGCGAAGAACGCCGCCGATCCGGCCGGCCATTATTCACGGCCCGACGTCACGCGGCTGTTGCTCAACACCACGCGCGCCAACCGCGTCGAGCATTTCTCGCTTCCCGTCGATGCCGAGGTCATGAGCGAAATCAGGCTGCAGGCCTGAGGCGTTTCAATTCTGGCAAGGAGCAGGCCGATGGAATCCGCAATCCCTCCGCATCTGCAAACCGCACGCACGCGTCACCGCCGGGTCGGCGACGATTATGCGCCGCCTTACCCGTCCTTCGTGGCGCGGCATAAACCCAGCGTCACGCGGGTGGTGATGACCTATTTCGGCATCCAGGCGCGCGGCGCGCCATCGGTCGCCGCGGAACAAGCGTTGGCTCGGCTCGCGTCGGATTTCGCAAGCGCGGATGGCCCAACGCACTGGGACCGCGCGAGCTATGTCGACGAGGCCGGTTTCACCAACGTCGTCACGGTGGCTTACTGGGACGACCGGCAAACATTCGATCGCTGGTTTCCCGCCGCCAGGGAGCGCTGGACCGGCGAGAAGCCGACCAATAACGGGTTTGGCACCTTCATTGAAGCGCTTTATCCCTCCGTGGAGGATTATGAGACACTGTTCTCTTCCCTCGGCAGGCCCGAAGGCGTCGCCGTCCTCGCCGACGGCATGAGCGGCGAAGTTTTGGAGCACGCCTATTGGGGCGGCATGCGCGACCGCATCGCGTTGTCGCAAACCAGCGAGATGACACCTTCAGGCACCGCCCGCGCGATCCGCGACGGCGCGCGCATCCGGATCATCCCGCATGACAACCTCTGCCTGATCCGGTCGGGACAGGATTGGGGCGATACCGAAGCCGCCGAGCGCAAGATGTATCTCGGCGATGTCGAGCCGGTGCTGCGTGAAGGTATGGATTTTCTGCGCGACCAGGGACGCTCGATCGGCTGTTACGCCAACCGTTACATGACGGTCTTAGGCCCCGACGGCACGGCGATCGAAAAGTCCTACGGCATGAGCTGGTGGAAAAGCCTGTCGGCGCTGGAACGCTGGGCTGAATCGCACCCGACCCATGTCAGGATATTCGGCGCTGCCATGAAGTACCTGTCAATGCTCGGGCCGGCCGCTAAGCTGCGGCTCTACCACGAAGTCACCGTCGCCCGCGCCGACGAACAGCTTTTCGAGTATGTGGATTGTCATCCGCAGACCGGGATGCTGAACGCCGTGCAGACGGTGGACGCAGCCTGAAGCTACAGCACCATCTGCGTCTGGGTCACGATAGCTATCAGCTTGCCGTCCTCGGTCTCCAGCCGCGTCTGCCAGACCTGGGTGCGGCGTCCCCGGTGCACCGGTGTAGCGGTGGCAATCACCGTCGCTCCTTCCTTGGCGCCGCCGATGAAATTGGTCTTGCTCTCGATCGTGGTGGTGCCTTTGGCATCCGCAGGCAGGTTGATGACGGTTGCCGCAGCGCCAACCGAATCCGCGAACGCCATGATCGCGCCACCGTGAATCGTATTCCGCAACGTGCAGAGATCCGGCCTCACCAGCATCTTGGCGACCACCCGATCCATTCCGGCTTCCGTGAAGGTCACGCCCTTCAATTCGGCAAACGGCATCTTCATCGACTGGATTTTTTCGAGCGGCGTCATTCGTCCTCCGGCTTTTCTGAAATCTGTCATACGCGGGCTTGCCGCCTCCGCCAAGGCTTCGGCGGCCGAGTGAGCTCGTGGCCCGGCGAAGCCTTGGCGGAGACGGGACCCGCGTATCCATCCATCTTCCAAGCAGATGTTTTTGAGAGGATGGATTGCCAGGTCAAGCCCCGGCAATGACGTTCCAGGTAATGGCTGCCGTGACAACGCCCCGTTAATTCGGCATATCGTCCGCATGCGCCAGTTCCCACCCCGCCGGATCATTTGCCTGACCGAAGAGACCGTCGAGACGCTATATCTCCTCGGCGAGCAGGACCGCATCGTCGGTGTCTCCGGCTATGCGGTGCGGCCGCCACAGGTCCGCCGCGACAAGCCGCGGGTCGCAGCCTTTATCTCCGCGGACATTCCGAAGATTCTGGCGCTCGAGCCGGATCTCGTGCTGGCTTTCTCCGATCTGCAGGCGAATATAGTCGCCGACCTGGTGCGCGCGGGCGTTGCCATCCACGTTTTCAATCAGCGCGACATAGCGGGCATTTTCGCGATGATCCGCACGCTCGGCGCCATGGTCGGGGCGGCGGAGCGCGCCGATCAGCTTGCAATCAGCTTCGAACAACGCCTCGCGCGCATCGCGGCGACGCCCCGGTCCTCGCCCAAGCCAAAAGTCTATTTCGAGGAATGGGACGATCCGCTGATCTCCGGCATCGGCTGGGTATCCGAACTGATCGAGATCGCCGGCGGCGAGGACGCGTTCCCGAAACTGCGGCTTCAGCGGGCGGCCAAGGACCGGATCATTGCGCCCGATGTGGTGCGCGAGGCGGCCCCCGACGTGATCCTCGCGTCATGGTGCGGCAAGAAGGTCGTGCCGGACCGCATCCGGCAGCGGCCGGGCTGGGGCGATATCCCGGCGGTGCGCAACAACCGCATTGTGGAGATCAAGTCGACGATCATCCTGCAGCCGGGACCAGCGGCGCTGACGGATGGGCTGGATGCGACTGTGAAGGCGTTGTGGCCGGAGACGAATTCGTAGGGTGGGCAAAGGCGCAAAGCGCCGTGCCCACCATTCTAGCGTCCGGTGCAAGCGATGGTGGGCACGCTTCGCTTTGCCCACCCTTCTGTAACGGGCCTCGATTAGTCAATCCCTTTTGCGTTGTCCGCTCGCCGGGGTCTCGCTTCTGTACGGGGTCGGCGCAGGGCCGCCACCTGATGGGGTTGGAAGAGGATAGGTCGACCAATCTACGTTGAGCGTGCTCACGAGGGCAACCTGGTGGGCAACGGCCTGACCTGATCCATCGTCCCGGCGAAGGGACTTCGCTTCGAGAAGGCCTGGTGTCGTGACCCGCCCGAAAACGGTTGCGTCTCTCCTGTCAGGCTGCCGTCGCAGCGGCGTTAAAGGGGGTTCCGTCGGCGAGCATGCGATGCATGATCACCGCGAGCCGGCGCGCCAGCGCCACCTTGGCTTTGCTCATGCCGGCGCGCTTTTTGATCCGCATGGCCCAGCTCTTCAATTGCGAACAGCCTTTGACCGGCTTGGTCAGCATGACGTTGGCGGCCTCGTAAAGCGCCGTGCGCACCGAGGCGTCACCGATCTTGCTGATCCGGCCGGTGTAGTCGGTCTCGCCGGATTGGTGCTTCTTCGGGGTCAACCCGAAATGGGCTCCTGCCTGCTTCGACGATTTGAACCGGGTTGGATCGTCGATGGCGCTGGCATAGGTCAGCGCCACGATCGGGCCGACCGCCGGGACCGACGTCAGCAGCCGCGCTTGCATGTCAGACCGCACCATCCTGCAGGTCTGCTTCTCGAAAGCTGCGAACTCGGTCCGCAGCACCGCCCGCACCGCCAGCAGCGCCTTGGCGATCATCTGCAGGTGCGGGTGGCCGTCCACGAGTTCCTCGATCCGTCCCGCGAACTTCTGCCCGGTCGTCTTGCCAACCTTCAGGCCAAAACCGCGCAGGATCCCGCGCAGGCTGTTCTCCACGTCGAGAAGCTTCGATTGCACCAGCTTGCGCGCCGTCAGCAGCGATCGGGTCTCTTGCGCACTGATCGATTTGCAGTGGACCGGTCGGAACCAGCCCAGCCGCATCAATTGCGCAATCCCTCGCGCGTCGTTGCGATCCGACTTGACCGGCATCGCCTCAAACGCCTTCCGCACGTGCCGCGTCTCCAGCAGCTCAACGGCGAGGCCGGCGGCCTTCATCCCCGCAAACAGCTATTGCGACAGCGGCCCGGCCTCCAGCCCGATCCGCTCAAACTCAAAGCCAGACGACCGGAACCAGGCGATCAGCGCCTCCGGCTCGCTGGCCACCCTGGCCTCGCGCAAAATCTTGCCGCTTGCGTCAACAACACACACGCTCGAGCATTCCAATGACACGTCGATTCCGGCATAGTAGTTCATGGTCGTCTCTCCTCGATGTTTGGAGCGAGGCTCATCCCTCGACTCCGTCACACCATCAATGTGAGGGACGACCGCCCGCCCTCCAAGCAAGCCGCGCGCAGCGCGCCATCAAATAGCGCCGTAGCAAGCGCGGCTTGCTTGGAGGGCAGACTGGGGCCCGTTACCCCATCTACGGCAGCGCGGCTGCTATACCTTCTCCACCCCGCACCATTCTGCGATGAACAGCGCGGTCGCCTTGGTCGACTTCCGCAGCGAGTCCAGCTCGACATATTCGTTGAAGCCGTGCATTGCGGCGCCCGTCGCGCCGAAGCAGAGGCTCGGGATGTTGTAGTTCAGGCCGTAGAACCGCGTATCGGTCAGCGCGGTGAACGCCCGGTCGGGCACCACGCCGCCATAGACGGCGCCGAACGCTTTTGCAAAGGCAGCTTCCGGCTCGGCCGAATTGGTCAATTCATAGCCCTCCGACAAAAAGCCCGACCATTCGACCTGCGGCGGATTGTTGGAAAGAAAGCGATGGTCGCGCGCGGCCGCCGAGACGCAGGCCAAAATCTCCTTCTGGCATTCGGCGATCGACCAGCCCGGCAGCACCGCAATCCGGCAATCGACGTCGCACCAGGCCGGCACGCTGGACGCCCAGTCGCCGCCCTTGATGATGCCGGGATTGAAGTTGAGGGGATGGGCGACCGCCTTGAAGTGACGATCCGCCTTGGCGCGTTCGTTCCACTCTTCTTCGAGCTTCTGCAGCGCGTGGATCAGATGATACGCCGCCATGATCGCATTGGCGCCGGCGCCGGCCTCGAACACGTGCACGGGGAAACCGCGCACCTTCAAGCGAAACCAGATCACGCCGACCTGCGAGCGCACCATCGTTTCGCCGGTCGGCTCCGGGATGAAGCAGGCGTCGGCACGGTAGCCGCGCTGCAAGGTCGAGAGCGCACCGACGCCGGTGCTCTCCTCCTCGATCACGGATTGAAAGTGGATGCGCCCGGTCGGCTTCAGCCCAGCCGCCTTGATCGCATCCAGCGCGTAGAGCGCGCCGATGGTGCCGGATTTCATGTCGCAAGCACCGCGGCCGTACATCTTGCCGTCCTTGATGACCGGCGAGAATGGCGGCGTCTCCCACATGTCGAGTGGTCCTGCCGGAACGACGTCGCAGTGGCCCTGCAGGATCAGCGATTTGCCTGAATTGTTCGTAGGACGGTAGGTGCCGACCACCGTGCGGGCCTTCGAGAAATCATGCTCGATCGGGCCGAAGCCGCGCAGATCCTTCAAATCCCCGACGTCGATATGCCAATCGTCGACTTCATAGCCGCGCTGGCGCAGGAGATCGCCGATCATGTCCTGGCACGGCCCTTCGGCACCGCGGGTCGAAGGGATAGCAACGAAATCCCGTGTCGTCGCCAGTTGCGCATCAAAGCCGGCGTCGACGGCGTCGAGGATTTTTTGTTGCGTATCGGTCATCATGCGGCAGCTCCAGTCGCGAATTCAAAGAGATCGGGAGTGCGCACCCTACCCCGATCTCAGCCGCCTGCGTAATGCGCAAAATGCGCATCCCGCAATGCATCTTCGAGCAGGCGGCCTTCCGAGTAGCCGCGCAGCGACGCCGGGCGCTCGACGCCATTGAGCAGCCGCGGACAAGGTTCGGGCGCGCCCAGCACGGTACGCACCGGAATGCGCTCGGCATAAACAGGCAATTCGTAGTCCTCGTCGTCGTCGGCGACACCCTTCGACCTGATCTTGGCGGATGCCTGCTCGATTTCCATCGCAATCACTGAAGTCGCCTTGATTTCCTGCACCGTGCTTTGCCGCAGGCTCGCGGTCCGATCAGGAAAGAAGCGGTCGATCATGGCGACCAGCGCGCGCTGCTTCTCGGCTTCGTCGGTGACGAGGTAGGCGGTGCCGAACGCCATCACCGCGCGGTAATCCGCCGAATGATTGAAGCCACAGCGCGCCAGCACCAGGCTGTCGAGGTGCGCAACCGTGAGGCAGACCTGCTGGCCGCCGGACTGGTTTCGCAGCATCCGGCTGGCGCTGCTGCCGTGCCAGTACAGCCTGCGTGCCTCCCGCCAGAAGAAGGTCGGCGTGCAATAGGGCTGGCCGTCAATCACATAGGAAACGTGGCACAGCATCGACGCATCCAGCAGATCATGGACCGTGGCGTGATCGTAGAAGCCGCGATCATGGCGTCGCTTCACCTGGTTTCGCGACGATAGCGGGTACGCGGTGGTGGTCTCGGCTTCGGTCACGATGGCTCCTGTCGGGATTGGTGGGCAGTCGGAACAGTTGTACCGGCGAATTTGGTCTGCGATAGTGCCAATTCCATGCGAAAAATTCCGACCAATTCCCCGCCGTCGCCGCGCAAGGGCGAGCTTGCGCTCGACCTTTCCGGCCCGCACGTGACGCAGAGCGCCTCCTCGCAGCACAGGCTGTATCAGGCGCTCTGCCACGCGATCACCGGCGGGATCGCAAAACCCGGCGAGCCGCTGCCGCCGTCGCGAGCGCTGGCAAAGCAGACAGGCTTCCGTCGCAACGCCGTCACCTCGGCCTATGAGCGGCTGATCGCGGACGGCTTTGCGGTGGCAACCATCGGCTCCGGCACCTTCGTCGCCGCGCGCATTCCCGCCCGCGTCAACGATATCAGCAAGACCAAGATCGCGATCGAGGCGCCGCAGCGGGGCGCGCTGGCGCTCGGCTGCACGCATATCGATGAAAGAGCGCTGCAGCGCTTCAGGGCGTTTGCCGGCCGGCGTATGCGTGCCTTCGGCACCGAGCATCTGCAATACGGCGACCCCAGGGGCAGCCGCGAGCTCCGCCTTGCGATTGCCGATCACTTGCTATCGGCGCGCGGGCTGCGCTGCGATCCGGACCAGATCATGCTGACATCGGGAACGCAGCACGCGTTGCGGGTCGTGCTCGGCGCGATCCTCAAGCCCGGCGGTCACATCTGGTGCGAGGATCCCGGTTACCCCGCTGCGCGAAAAGCCATCGAGCATTGCGGCCTGCGCCCTGTCTCCGTGCCGGTCGACACCTCAGGCATGATCGTGGCCCGGGGCCGCGCGCTCGCGCCGTCGGCGGGCGCGGCCTACGTCACACCGTCGCACCAGTTTCCGCTCGGCGTGCAGATGTCGATGACGCGGCGGCTGGAATTGCTGGATTGGGCGAGGGATGCCGGCGCCTTCGTGATCGAGGACGATTACGACAGCGAGTTTCGATACGACGGTCCGCCATTGCTGTCGCTCGCCGGGATCGATCACCTCTCGCGCGTCATCTACATGGGCACGTTTGCAAAGACACTGTTTCCCGGATTGCGCATCGGCTACTGCGCGCTGCCCGAGCGCCTCGTCGGGCCGGTAACGACGGCCCGCGCCGCGCTCGACCGCTTTCCCGGCACGCTGCTCGAAGGCGCGGTGGCGGACATGCTCAATTCCGGCGCGTTCGCGGCAAACCTGCGCAAGGTGCGCGGGATCTATCGCGAAGCGCGTGACGTCTTGGCTTCGACCCTGTCGGGGGCATCGGACGGGCTTCTATCGGTACCGGTGCCCTCGCAGGGCCTGCATCTGGTTGCGCGGTTCGATCCGTCGACCGATCCGCTGGTTGCCGCCAAGGCAAAGGCTGAGGCCGGCGTCGCGGGTTGGCTGCTGGCGGAAACCTGTTTTCGCGCGCGCCCGCTGCCGGGATTCGTCCTAGGCTTTGCCGGCCATCCGCTGCCGCAACTGATTGCGTCGGCCGAACGGCTTGCGGAGGCATCGCTGACGGCCTTGCGGACAAACCGCAAAGCAAACAGCGGAACCGGCGTCAGAAGGTTGAAGTCCGCGACATAGCCGTTGCGGCCGGCGCAGCACAGCTCGCACTCTATGAGAATCGCCGCCGCGTCACTAAGCTCGCCGTCCATCATCACGACGGAACTACCGGATGCCCGGCAATCGCAACGTCCTCTACCTCATCATCGGCGTGTTGATCGTCGCAGTCAGTGTGCTCGGCTACAATCTCTATCAAGCCAAAAAGGAGCCCGAGGGCCTGCAGATCAATGTCGGGCCCGATGGGCTGAAGATCAAGACCAAGTGAGCGAGGCTGGAATGATGACGACGAAGGCTGCCCGAACGCTTGCCCTGCCCGCGGGCGTCGCGCTGTGGCTCCTTGCGAGTCCCGCCCTGGCCCAGGTGGTCTCGCGCGAGCAGGATATCATCGACCTGCGGCTCGGCCAGCGCGTTCTCGTCGACGACGGATCGTGCCCGACGGGACAAATCAAGGAAGTCCAGGGCGCGCAGATGACGACCTCAGGCGTGCTGCGCACCCGCAAGTGCATCCAGAGGCTGGGGACGAAGAAGCGATAGCTCTAGAGCATGATCCGGAAAAGTGGGCACCGGTTTTCCGAGAAGATCATGCTCAAATCAAAGAGATAGAGCGGGATGACGATTCGAAGAAAAGTCATCACGCTCTAGAACATGCCGTTGGTGTTGGCGGCCTTCTCCGGAATCTCCTGCACGACGTCCCAGTGCTCGACGATCTTGCCGTTCTCGAGCCTGAAAATGTCGACGATGGCACGGCCGCGGGTACGCTTCTCGCGCACGCTGTGAACGTGCACGATCACGTAGTCGCCGTCCGTAAAGGCACGCTTGATCTCGCTGCGGGAGTCCGGGAATTTCTCACGCAGAAAGCCGAGGAACGCCTTGAAGCCTTCGATGCCGTCGGGGGCCGTCGGATTGTGCTGGATGTAGTGCGGCCCGAAAAACTTCGCGGCGGCGTCGAAATCCTTTCGGTTGAGCGCCGCATCGTAGAATTCGAGCACGGCCTTCTTGTTGGCTTCCTGCGTCGCCGCGTCGGCGGCGAACGCCGGAGATGCGGCTAACGACAGCAGGCCGATCAGACCGATAACAAGAGATCGCATGACAGCTCCTTTGTGCAACCGGCCTCGATTCCAGACCTGTTCTACCAGCTTCCATATCCGCCGACGACCCCGCGCCACAGCGCGTCGCGCTCACGCGCCAAAGTCTCCTTGCCGACGCTGGCATTCTTCGCCACGGCGGTAATGACCATCACCAGCTTGAGTTCGGGATCGACGAAGATCGACTGCCCGTAGACGCCGAGCAGCGCGAACCGCCGCTTCTCGCCCGGAAACAGCCAGAACTGGTAGCCGTAGCCGAAATACGGCGTCGCCTTGCGCGGCGTGAACGGCTCTGGCTGGCGGCGCCAGTCGGTGGCGTCGAGCAGATAGTCCTTCGGCACGATCTGCCTGCCGTCGAGGGCGCCGTCGTTCGCCAGCAAGATTCCAAGGCGGCCATAGTCGCGCAGGATCGCGTTGAAATTCCCCGAGCCGCTTTCAGTGCCGTCCTTTGTCTTCGACCAGGTCGCATCGGCCTCTGCGCCCATCGGCTGCCACAGGCGCGTCGTCAGGTACTCGCTCAGCGAGGTGCCGGTCACCGCGTGCAGCAACAGCGTCAGGGCCACGGTCTGGTTGGACGCATAGTGAAAGCGCGTCCCCTGTTCGACCTCGCGCGTCGTGAAAGCGCGAAGCGCCGCGACCGAGTCCTGCGAGTAGCGGATCTTGTTGAATTTCGCCAGATCGTCCTTGCCGTCATAGACCTCTTGAAACGGCACGCCGGACGCCATCCGCAGCATGTTACGGATCGTCGTCTCGCCATAGGGATTGCCGGCAAGACCAGGCACATATTTGGCGATCGTATCGTCGAGCGATGCGATCTTCTTCTCGGTCAACGCCATGCCGACGGCGAGGCTGACGATCGACTTCGCCATCGAGTGCGAAACAAAACGGTGCTCCGCCTTGCGGTCGTATTGATAGCGCTCGGCCAGCACCTCACCATCCCTGATCAGGAGGAAGCCGGTAACGCGCTGGCGCGCCAGGAAGTCGTCGAGCGAATAGCTCTGCTTGTCGAAGCGATATTCGATCTTCGGTTCGGCTGCAGCCCGAGGAAGCGAGAGCGACGTCGCCGATTTCGCCAGCGTGTAGTGAGGAAGTATCTTGTCGACGTTGCTGAACGACCCAACCCGAACGCTCTCGTCATAATACCAGTTGGCGCGCGAGCCGATCGGGTAGCCGGCCGCCTTCCCCAACAGGTCCTCGTCAGGCGCAGCGCCGGCCGGCAAGCCGAGCACAACGAGCACCGCGCAAGAGAGCAGGAGCAGTCCGGGCTGCATTGGCTGGCTCACAGAGATCCTCGACCGGTCCATTGCTTACAATGGCCGTTACCGGTGTGTCGAGCCCGCGGGCAAAAGGAGATCGGAGCTAAGCGGCGCTGAATTTACGGGTTCTTCGCCGGCTCGAACATGCACTGTAGTGTCGGCCTGGCGATCTTGGTGAAGGTCGGACCGATCTCGGATTGCTTCGACGGCGGCACCCACGCGGTCTCGATCGTCGGCACCCCGGTCTCGCTGATGCCGCGCAGCAGCGCTTCGCGCAAATCGGCATCTTCCACGGTCGCGGCGGCGTAGTCGTGCAGACAGCCGCAAACGCTTTCGGGGTGCGCCCAGCGTCCGACCATATGGGGCGAGCAAAGCCGCACGAACTCGCCGCGCGGATCGGGCACTTTGAACAGGGAACGGAATGAAGTCTGCGGCGGCTGAAGCTGGATCTGGACTTGAGCCTGGGCTTGGGCCGAGCCGTTAAGAAGGAAGAACGACAAGATTGCAGAACAACAGATGCGTAGGAACATACAGGGCCTTTATCGGCGATCTTTTTCCGGAACGTCCACTACGCTCAGTTGGCAGCCACGACCATCGGCTGGGATGCCGGGGTCGCAACCGGCGAGCCACTATAGGCGAAGGTGCCGACGCCCGGCAGGCCCTGGTCGGAGGAACCAGCCATCGAGGGACCAGCCAGAATGAAGGCGAAGGCGAGGATGAAGCTGAGGGTCCGCATCTGACTGTCTCCGGTGCTGTGTGGCCGGCAGCGCCCGCCGTCTCGTTGGCCACCTGATAATTGTCGGCTGTTTCCGGACATCTGCGCCAAAACGGAAAATGGTTTCATCGCGCAGGAGAATTGTTTCATCGGTTCAAGCGGACGAAACAATAGCCAGAAAAATTCAATGAATTCAGTCGCGACGCCCTCACTTCAGATGATCAGGCTGAACGCCGGAAACCGGCCATAGGCGCGGCTTTGGCCCTCCTCCCATGGACGAAAGCGACCTCGTACACCGGCTGACCGGATGAACCGAAGCCCCGTTCCGGCCGACTCAGTCGAACGCCGTGCAACCTTGCGCGCGCTTGTGCGTTGTGACCCCTCCTCAACAAAGGATGGCAGTCGTGGGTAGTGGCAACAACGATGTTGGCAGTGCAACCCCGACCCGCAAACCCGGCGAGCCGGCGGTTGAAAATTCGTCCGTGAGTAACGGCTCCGAACTGCGGATCGATCCTTCCCTGAAGACAGAGCGCCAAGGAAGAGCTCAAGAAAAAGCCTCAAAGGATGCTGTGGGCCTTTGTGGCGCGATGTCGCAGCAAGGCAGCGAATTTCGCGGCAATGTATCGGCGCCGCAAAAATTCGTGCAGCTCGTCGGTTGCCGTGATCGCAAGGCCGGAACCGGCCTGGAGGCCCGTCAATATTCCAATCCGGTCAAACGGTAAGCCCGAAGCTCTCATCCCGGATCCGATCTTGGATCCCGGATCCTGGTTCGCGTCGGACTTACTGGATGAATTCACCGCATTTCTGAATCGCGGCGTCGGCTTGGCCCCAAGGCATGATCGGCACCGAGGACGTTGAGTTTTTGGGTGAACCTTCGATCAGCCTGTCCGAATAGACCATGTAGACCAGCACGTTGCGCTTGGCGTCGCAGCCGCGGACGATCTGCATCTTCTTGAAGAATAGCGAGCGGCGCTGCCGGAACATGTCGTCGCCCTGCTCCAGCTTGTGCTTGAACTTGATGGGGCCGATCTGGCGGCACGCCAGCGAAATATCCGAGACCTCTTCGGCGAGGCCGAGCCAGCCCTTGAAGCCGCCCTTTTCCGGGACCGTGAAGTGACAGGCCACCCCGTCCACCTCGGGGTCGTCGAGGGCGTAGGTCGCGAGCTTGTCGTTGGGGCTCAGCCACTTGAACACGGTCGAACGGCGAAAAATCAGGTCGGGTTCATCCGCGGCCGACGCCGGGCCTGTCTGCCAGAATGTCAGCGCCAGCACCACCAAGGCCAGATTTCTCCACTTATTGTCACACTTAACGATGGCCTTGGATGTCATTGATATCTCCGCTGAAGCGCTCGCCGCCTATGTAGTGCCGGAATGTCGCACAGGAAGGCCGCAGGCGGATTTGACGGAGCGCAAAGGGGCGTGACGCGGCAATCCCTGACGTCCCATTCGGCCGGCGCCGTTTAACGGAATGTGAGGCTTTTTTGCTACGATCGGGGCGAAAAGCGCTGAAATTAGAAGGCTTACGCTAGTGAACGCGTTTTGCCTCTGCGACAACAAATAATTATCGGAAGAGTGGATTCGAGTAACTGGATTTGAGGATTATGCGCGTGAGCGGGCATCGAGTTTTCAGTGCGGATATTGCGGGCGCAACGATTTCCAAACGGCAATTTTGGCAGATGGCGATGTTGACGGCGGCCGGTACCCTTGTCGCCGCGCCCCAGGCAGATGCCGCCACCCTGTTCTACTGGCAGGACTCCGATCCAGGCTATTACCGGCCCGCCCCCGTGGCGCAGCCGCGCAAGCCTAAGGCCCGCCGGCCTTCCGCCAAGAGCGCGGCCGCCATCAAGGAAACCAACGCCAAGCCGCACGGGCCGCTGATCATCGCGGTCTCAATCGAGCAGCAGAAGGTCCGCGTCTACGACGCCAACGGGTTGTTCGCCGAAAGCCCGGTGTCGACGGGCATGAAGGGTCATTCGACCCCGATGGGCGTGTTCAGCATCATCCAGAAGCACAAGATGCACCGCTCCAACATCTACAGCGGCGCGCCGATGCCTTACATGCAGCGCATCACCTGGTCGGGCGTTGCGATGCATGCCGGCGTCTTGCCCGGCTATCCGGCGTCGCACGGCTGCATCCGCATGCCGACGGCGTTCGCGATAAAGATGTGGAATTGGACCAGGATGGGCGCGCGCGTCATCATCACGCCCGGCCAGATCACGCCCGCCAGTTTCTCGCATCCATTGCTGGTGGCGCAGAAGGTCGTGCCGCAGCCTCTCATTGCCAATGATCCGGCGACCGACGCGCCCGCGGTGAAGAGCGACAAGGGCGCGGACGCAGGCCATGCAACCACGCCTGCGAATGCCAATCTTGCGGAGCCGAGCCTGGACCTGCGATCGACCGTCGGTCACGCGGCGCCGTTGCGCGAACGGACCCACACCGCGGATGCCAGTACCGCGCTGCCGGCAATGAACGCCGTCGTGACCATGTCCGACGCAACGCCGTCTGCGGCTGAGGTCCGCCCGGCCGGCGATGCGTCCAACACGGAAGCCAACGCAGACGCGCCGAAATCCGAGCCGGCAGCCAACGCGACTGACGCCGGCGAGCCCACGAAGACCGAAATCTCTGCAAGCGAGAACGCCGAGGACAAGCCCGCCGAGGCGAAAGTCGAAGCCAGCTCGGAAGCGAAATCCGACGCGGTGAACGCCGAGGCCCCCACGGCAGCGATTACCAAGGTCGAGGAAGCCAAGACTCCTGAATCCAAGACTCCCGAATCCAAGGCTCCCGTATCCAAGCCTGCCGGATCCAAGCCTGCTGAAGCCAAGGCCGCTGAAAAGCCCGCCGAGCCCGTCGAGGCGGCCGCCGATGCGCCGGCAGCGCCGGCCGTTGCACCCGACGTGAAGAAGGATACGGCGCGTCTGCCCGGCGCGGCTGCCAAGGCCGAACCGCCGAGGCGTCCCGGCCTGATCGCGGTGTTTGTGAGCCGCAAGGATTCCAAGCTGTATGTCCGCGAGAACTTCAAGCCGCAGTTCGACGTTCCCATCACGATCGCGCCGAGCGACCGGCCGCTGGGCACGCACGTCTTCACCGCCGAGGTCGACAAGAACGATCCCAACCTGTTGCGCTGGTCGGTGATCTCGCTGCCAGTCACAGCCCGCAACGCCGCCCGCACCGACGAGGACGACCGCGCTGCGCGGCGCCGCAAGATGACCGGCGGCGCCCTCGCCGAGGCCAAGCCGCTGCCGAACAGCCCCGCCGAGGCCCTGGACCGCATCACCGTCGCTCCCGAGGCGATCGCCCGGATCGCCGAAGCCCTGACCACCGGCAGCTCGATCCTGGTGTCCGATCACGGCATCAACCAGGGCGGTGAAACCGGCGAAGGCACCGACTTCATCGTACCCCTGCGGTAGACCCCATAACGGCTTGTTGAGCGGCAGCGCCCCGCGCGTTGCGCTATCCTTCGACAGTTGAACCGCTGTCGAGGCTTTTCATGATGGACCGCAGGAGCGTGATATCAGCGGCGCTGGCCGCGATCGCAGCCGTCGCCTCGAACAGGCAATCGCTGGCGCAGGCCGGCATGAGCCGGATCACGGCTTACGCGTTTTCGTTTCCGGGATTGGCCGGCGGCGACATCAGGCTTTCCGAATTTGCCGGCCGGCCGATCCTGATCGTCAACACCGCTTCGCTCTGTGGCTTCACGCCGCAATATGGCGGTTTGCAGGAATTGTGGACCGAGTTTGGCGACCGCGGCCTAATGATCATCGGCGTTCCCTCAAACGATTTCGGCGGCCAGGAGCCGGGCGGCGCGTCCGAAATCGTCGCGACCGCGCAGAACCACCACGTCAGCTTTCCGATCGCCGCGAAGGCCGTCGTCAAGGGACCGACCGCGCATCCATTCTACAAATGGGCGGCAGAGGCGCGGCCGAAGGATGTTCCACGCTGGAACTTCCACAAATACCTGATCGGCCGCGACGGCTATATCGCCGACGTCTTCCCGGAATCCGTCGACCCCGTGGATACACGGGTGAAAACCGCCATCGCGCGGGCACTCGCCGCTTCCTGAATTAACCTGTCCGGTGACAAATCGGCTGGGCGTAACCGCAGCCGTTGCGTTGGCGCGCCCGCTCCAACTAGGCTACTATCTGCTTCGAGGGATGGAGGCAGACCGGACGACGGCAACGCCGCGACCGGGAGCGGGATTCAAATTTAGGGAAAACAAGATGCGTATTGCGGCAGGGTTGATCTTTGCAGGCGCGGTTTCGCTGTTGGCATCAAGCGCGGCGTGGTCGCAGACGCCACCCGTCAAAGGCGCGGCCTCGCCTCCGCAGGCAGCGCCTGCCCCCGCCCCGCCGCCGGCGCCCGTCTCGACCCGTCCGCCATGCAACAATCCCAACGCGCTCGGCATCGGCCGCACCGTCGAGATCGACACGACCGGCGGTCCCGGTTTCGGCTTCGAACATTTCAAGGAGCTCGACTTCCTGCGCGACAAGGAAGTGGTTCTGACCTTTGACGACGGTCCGTGGCCGGTGAATACGCCGTCGGTGCTGAAGACGCTGGCGGAAGAGTGCACCACCGGCATCTTCTTTCCGATCGGAAAGCACGCCACCTATTATCCCGAAATACTCAAACAGGTGATGGCGGCCGGCCACTCCATCGGATCGCACACCTGGTCGCATGCCGCCCTCGTCAACAAGAAGCTGAACGAGCAGCAGCGCAAGGATGAAATCGAAAAAGGATTCAGCGCCGTGAAATGGGCGCTCGGCGGCAAGGCGCCGGCCCCGTTCTTCCGCTTCCCGGCGCTGCAGCACCCGCCGGAGATGGTGACCTATCTCGGCACCCGCAACATCGGAATCTTCTCCTGCGACCTCGATTCCTTCGACTTCAAGGCGAGCAAGCCGCAGACCATCATCGACAACGTGATGCGCAAGGTCGAGAAGAACGGCAAAGGCATCATCCTGATGCACGACTTCCAGAAGCATACCGCCGAAGCCCTGCCCGAGCTCCTGAAGAAGCTGAAGGCAGGCGGCTACAAGGTGGTTGCGATGCGCGCCAAGGCGCCGGTGCAGACCATCGCGCAATATGACGAGGACATCGTCAAGGATCTGAAGCTGCCGACCGTGAGCTCACGTCCGGTCTCCAGCGTCGTGCAGACGATCTCGGAATAACGCGGCGCGACACGTGCCGGCGCTGCGTATCGAAGGTTATGTCATCGTCTCCGCGGACGGCATGCTGGCCGACGCGCGCAACGTCATGCCGGACGAATTGAAGTTCGAGGGCGACAAGGCATTTTTCACCGCCGCCCTCGACCGTGCTGATCTGATCCTGCATGGCCGCAATTCCTACGAGGACCAGCCGAATTCGCCGCGGCGCAGGCGCGTCATCCTGACGCGGAAGGTCGAGGCGATCGCGCCCGATCCATCCAATCCGAACGCCACGCTCTGGAATCCCGCGGGTGCGACCTTCGAAGCTGCCTGCGCGCAGGCAGGCGTGCCTGACGGCGTTGTGGCGATCATCGGCGGCCCCGGCGTATTCGGCATGTTCATGGACCGCTACGACGTGTTCTGGCTCTCGGTCGCGCCGCATGTTCGCTTGCCCGGCGGCGAGCCCTGCTTTCCCGGAGTCCCTGCCCGTACGCCACAGGAAATCCTCACCGCACATGGGCTGCGTGCGGGCGAGGCGCAGACGCTTGATGCAGTGCATGATGTCACCGTCACGCCGTGGCGGCGCAGCGCCTAGAGCGTCATCCTTTCGTACAATCGCCTCGCGGTAAGCCGGCCTCGGCGAGAGATCGCTTGACAGCACGCGGACGCGGTTCCACCCTGAAAAGAAAAAAGACACATATCATCATCGGGAGGACCACAACATGTTGAGGTACGCTTCAACTATGATTGCAGCGGTGACTCTTGGAATGGTCACCGTCTTCACTGCGCCGGTTCACGCTCAAACCGCTCAAAAGCCGCTAGTGCTGAAGGGTCAGTCGACCCACCCCGCATCCTCGAACTTCCATCTCATCTTCAAGCTGTGGGCGGAGACCGTCGAGAAAATGACGGCCGGACGCCTCAAGATCGAGACGCTTCCGGCGGGAGCGATCGTGCCGCCGTTCGAGGTGTTCGATGCCACCTCCAAGAACGTTCTCGATGTCGGCATGGGACCGTTCGGCTACATCCTCGGCCGCAACACCGCGACGATACCGATGTCGCATGGTCCGTTGTACGGCATGGACGGCTCGGACTACTGGGCCTGGTACTATGACGGCGGCGGCATGAAGTTGCTCGACGAGTTCTACCGAGACGTCCTCAAGCTGAACGTCGTCGGCTTCCCGATCCCGACTGACTACCCGCAGGGCATGGGCTGGTTCAAGAAGGAGATCAACAGCCTCGCCGACCTCAAGGGCATGAAGTACCGGATCTACGGCATCGGTGCGGAAACCTACGGCAGGCTCGGCGTATCGGTCGTCACCATTCCGGGCGGCGAGATCGTCCCGGCGATGGAGCGCGGCGTGATCGAGGGCGCCGAGTGGATCAACTGCGAGGAAGACAAAAAGCTCGGCCTCCATCAGGTCGCCAAGCATTACTACACGCCGGGCATGCATGAACCCGTCACCGGCGGCCAGTTGATGATCAACGGCGACGTCTGGAAGAAGCTTACGCCGGACTTGCAGGAGATCATCAAGGTGGCGAGCGTCTACGCAACGACGCAGCGTAACTTCGCCCTCAACCGAGAGACGGCGCAGGCTTGCCAGGACCTGATCAAAGGGGGCGTGCAGATGCATCGTACGCCCGACGAGATCCTGACCAACTTCCTCGACGAGTGGGAGAAGATCCAGGCCGAACACGCGGCGAAGAATCCCTTCTACAGGAAGGTTATCGACAGCCAGAAGGCCTACGCCGAACAGATCGTGCCGTTCAAGCTCTCCTGGTTCCCGCCGTACAACTTCGCCGGCGAATACTACTGGAAGAACAAGATCTATCTGACCAAGAAGTGATCTCTCGCACGTAGCTGAGCTGCTGGCGTCCGCACGGCCGGACGCCGGCACCGCACTGCCTGAAGAGGAGCGATCATGTCGTCGAACACCACAAGTGCCTCGGCCCCCGGCCATCCAGGCGGCGAGTTCCCACGCGCGTTCTACGCGATCATTCGCGTGATCGATCGCTTTACGGACGTCACCGGCAAGCTGATCGCCATGGCGATGCTGTTTCTGGTCGTGACGATCTCCTACGAGGTCGTCATGCGCTACGGGTTCGGCGCACCGACCATTTGGGTCTATGAATCAAGCTTCATGGTCAACGGCGCGGCCTTCATGCTCGGATCCGGATATGCGCTGTTGAAGGGCGCGCATGTTCGCACCGACATCTATTGGGAGAACTACTCGGAGCGGACAAAAGGCATCGTCGACCTGATCTCATACCTGTGCCTTTTCTATCCGGCCATGCTCATTTTCATGCTGATCAGCATAGACGACGCCTGGCATTCCTACGAGACCGGCGAACGATCGCAGGAAAGCGTGTGGCGCGCGATCATGTGGCCTTTCCGGGCCACGATCCCGCTGGCGGCCCTTCTTCTCATGATCCAGGGCGTGTCCGAGGTCCTGAAGTGCTGGTACCAGGTCCAGTTCGGACGCGAGTTCGAGCACAAGGAAAAGATTGAGATATGACGGGCCTCGAACTCCTCGGACTTGCCATGCTCCTCGTAATGCTGGGAGCCATCTTCATCGGCCTGCCGATCAGCTTCACGCTGCTGTTCCTAGCGCTGATGTTCGGCTATGCCGGCATGGGTGAGCGCGTCTTCAACCTCGCCTATCTGCAGACCATCGGCCTGATGAAGCAGGACGAACTCGTCGCAGTGCCGATGTTCGTTCTGATGGGATTCATCTGCGACCAGGCCGGACTCATGGAGCGGCTGTTCAAGGCGTTCCGCGATCTGTTCGCGCCGCTCAAGGGCGCGCTCTATGTGGTCGTCATTCTCACGGCGACGCTGTTCGGCATCGCCGCCGGAACTGTCGGCGCAACCGTCGCGCTGCTCGGCATCATGGCCGGGCCGATGATGATCCGCTCCGGCTACGATGTGCGGATGTCGGCCGGCGCCATCGCCGCGGGAGGCACGCTCGGCATCCTGATTCCGCCGTCCGTGATGCTGGTCGTGATGGCACCCGTGCTCGATATCTCGATCATAGATCTCTATGCAGCCGCGTTCGGCCCGGGCTTCCTGTTGTCCGCGATGTTCATCGCCTACACCCTGATCCGCTGCCACTTCAATCCCAAGCTCGGCCCGCCGGTGCCGGTCGAGGAACGGCCGGATTCGATGCGGATCGTATTGTGGGAATGCCTGGTCGGCCTCGTGCCGGTGACTGTGCTGACGCTCGTGACACTCGGCGCCATTCTCGCCGGCATCACGACGGCCGCGGAAGCGGCGGCCTTCGGTGCACTCGGCGCGATCCTGCTCGTCATTGCCTATGGCAAGTTCACATGGCGAGGATTGCTGGATGCCTGTTACGCCACGCTGGCGACGACAAGCATGGTGCTATTGCTTGCGGTAGCCTCCAACGTGTTCGGCGCCGTGTTCGCGTGGCTCGGCACGGCGACCTGGATGACCAACGCCCTGCTGGCTTCGCCGCTGCCTTCCTGGGGCACGATGTCCCTGCTCCTCACCCTGATATTCCTGCTCGGCTGGCCGTTCGAATGGCCGGCCATCGTCTTCATCTTCCTGCCGATGCTGGCGCCCGTGGCCAAGGGCCTCGGCTATGACATGGTCTGGTTCGGCTGCATCGTCGCTGTCGTGCTGCAAACCGCGTTCCTGTCTCCACCAGTCGCCATGTCGGCCTACTATCTCAAGCAGGTCGTCAAGGAATGGAACCTGCGGCTGATCTACCGCGGCATGGCCGACTTCATGGTGCTCCAGTGCGCCTGTGTGGCGCTGGTGCTGATCTTCCCGGCCATCGCGATGTGGTTCCCGCAGTGGCTGCAGGCGCGCAGAGTGGCGGAACGCAACGCGCAGATCGAGTACGTCGCGCCGCCGCCGACCGCCGCCGCGGCCCTTGACGGTTCACGTGTTGCCGTTCGGAATTTCTGACTTCGTCTGAAGCCGCCGCTACCGAATTCAGATGTCCCCGTAGGCCGGTTCATTCGGTCGCGGACCCTTGCCGTAGCCTGCGATCATGAACAGCGCGCCGATGATCGACAGGTTCTTCAGGGCATCGATCAGCGTCTTGGCATTTTCGGGCGCCGGCTGATTCCAGAAATCGTGGAAGTAGAAGGTTGTCGCCAGCACGAAGAAGATCAGCAGAATCGCGAAGAAGCGCGCGCCGAAATTGACCGCGATCATCAGACCCGCGAGGATCTCGAAGCCGCCAACGCCCATCGCCAGCAGTTGCGGCATCGGCATGCCCGTCATGGTTTCGAGCTGCGAGGTATAGGGCGCCAGTACCGCCGGGATGGTTATCTTGGTTGCGATGAAGTCGGCCGTCTGCTGAATCGCGAAGAGCTTGGTCGCTCCCGTGTACATGAAGAGGACGGCGAACAGGACTCGCCCGAAGGTAACTAACGCTGGCATGGGATCGGCCTCACTGAATGGCATGCAAAGGTTGCAGGCGGCGCGAAACGATTATGGGCGTTTCGCCTCCGCTTTTCAAACGCTCAAATCGAAACCATCCGCGCAGTAGCCTGCGCAGGCTTAACCTGACCTTCTGATAGAAGCAGAACCAAGGCCCCTTTTTTGATCATAGCGTTTTTCAAGCGGACGATAGCGGTCCACGTGAAGAAAACGCGCCAGAACAAAAGGCTAGATCCCCGTTTTGATTCAATCTGAACCGGGATCTACCCGAACAAGGTCGGCTGCTGGCGGCCGGCACGCTCCTGGGCTTCGACGGCGGCAACCGCCGTCATGTTGAGGACGCCGCGCGCCGTCACGCCCGGGGTTAGAATGTGCGCGGGACGCGCCGGCCCGATCAGGATCGGCCCGACCGGCAGCGCATCCGCCAGCGTCTTGATCATCTGGTAGGCGACGTTGGCGGTGTCGAGGTTCGGCATGATCAGGATGTTGGCGTCGCCTTCCAGGTTGGAATGCGGCAGCACGAGCTTGCGCGCCGCGGCAGAAAGCGCGGTATCGCCCTGCATCTCGCCGTCGGCCTCGATCTCCGGATGCTTTTCCTTCAGCAGCGCGGTGGCACGGCGCATCTTGCGCGAGGAATCCGTATCATAACTGCCGAAGTCGGAATGTGACACGAAGGCGACGCGCGGCTTCATGTTGAACCGCTGCACATGGTTTGCCGCCAGCGACGCCACCTCCGCGAGTTCCTCGGCGCTCGGGTTCGGGCGCACCTGGGTGTCGGCGATGAAATAGGACCCCTTGGTGGTGATCATCATCGACAGCGCTGCGAAATCGCTGACACCGGGCAGGAAGCCGACGATCTCGCGGACATGGCGCAGATGGCTCATGTAGCGGCCTTCGACGCCGCAGATCATGGCATCGGCCTCGCCGCGGACCACCGCAAGGGCTGCGATCACGGTGTTGTTGGTGCGGACCACGGTACGAGCGGCCTCAGGCGTGACTCCGCGCCGTCCGGCCACGTCGATATAGGTCTGCACATACGAGCGATAGCGCGGATCGTCCTCGGGATTGACGAGGTCGAAATCCTTGCCCGCCTTGATCGAGAGACCAAACCGCTTGAGCCTTGCCTCGACGACCGAGGGCCGCCCCACCAAAATCGGCCGCGCCAGTTTCTCTTCGAGCACGACCTGCGTCGCGCGCAGCACGCGCTCGTCCTCGCCCTCGGCATAGATCACGCGAACCGGCTGGGTCTTGGCTTTCGCGAAGACCGGCTTCATGACGAGGCCGGAGCGGAACGCAAAGCGTTCGAGCAGCGCGGTATATTCGTCGAAATTCTTGATCGGGCGCGTCGCCACGCCGGATTCCATCGCAGCTTTCGCCACCGCCGGCGCGATGCGCAGGATCAGCCGCGGATCGAACGGACTCGGGATCAGCGA
The DNA here is from genome assembly GCF_036924645.1 of Bradyrhizobium sp. AZCC 2176. Taxonomy (NCBI): domain Bacteria; kingdom Pseudomonadati; phylum Pseudomonadota; class Alphaproteobacteria; order Hyphomicrobiales; family Nitrobacteraceae; genus Bradyrhizobium; species Bradyrhizobium sp. AZCC 2176. The sequence continues at coordinate 6,267,784 of NZ_JAZHRX010000001.1, forward strand.
GCCCGGCCCGAAGCCTTGCGTCTCGCCGCTGTCAAACCCGCGCGCCACCGCATCCGACGGCGGATCGCGCGCAAGCTGCGCGATCGCCTCGACGGCGGCATGTTTCATTTCCTCGTTGATCCCGGTAGCGCCGACGTCGAGCGCGCCGCGGAAGATGAACGGGAAGCACAGGACGTTGTTGACCTGGTTCGGGAAATCGGACCGCCCGGTGCAGATCATCGCGTCGGGGCGCGCCTTGCGCGCTTCGTCCGGCATGATTTCCGGGTTCGGATTCGCCAGCGCCATCACCAGCGGCTGGTCCGCCATCGACTGGACCATCTCGGGCTTAAGCACATTGGGCGCGGAAACCCCCAGGAAGATATCGGCGCCGCCGATCACGTCCGCCAGCACGCGCGCGTTCGTCTTCTGCGCATAGACCGCCTTCCAGCGGTCCATCAGCGTGTTGCGGCCCTCATGCACCACGCCGTCGATGTCGCAGACCCAGATGTTCTTGCGCTGCGCGCCCATCGACACCAAAAGGTTGAGGCACGCGATCGCCGCCGCACCGGCGCCCGAACAGACGATCTTCACATCGGCCAGCTTCTTGCCGTTCAACAGCAACGCATTGACGATGGCGGCTCCGACGATGATGGCCGTGCCATGCTGATCGTCGTGGAACACCGGGATCTTCATGCGCTCCTTGAGCTGCGCCTCGATCTCAAAACACTCCGGTCCCTTGATGTCCTCCAGATTGATGCCGCCGAAGGTCGGCTCCAGCGCGGCCACCGTCTCGACCACACGCTCGATGGTGTCGGCGGCGATTTCGATGTCGAAAACGTCGATCCCGGCGAACTTCTTGAACAGGACCGCCTTGCCTTCCATCACGGGCTTCGAGGCCAGGGGACCGATATTGCCCAGCCCCAACACCGCGGTACCGTTGGAGACCACGGCAACCAGGTTGGCCCGGGAGGTCAGCGACGCCGCTTCGGCCGGATTGTTGGCGATTTCGGTGCAGGCCGCAGCAACGCCCGGCGAATAGGCCAGGGCGAGGTCGCGCTGGTTGGCGAGTGGCTTGGTCGCCTGGATCTCGAGTTTACCGGGCCTCGGCAGCCGATGGTACGCCAGCGCCGCAGAACGCAGATCTTCAGAATAGGACGACATATAGGCTCCCGCGTTTCCGGTCCCGAACTCTTGTCTTATTGATACTTCCAGATCAGGGTCAGTTTTCCGGCAAAATGAGGGGGATGTGAAGCACGGGCGACCACTTGGATGCAACATCCGAGAACGCCGCCGTCAACAGGGGCTCATCGACGGAGGGCGGCAAATCCGGTAGCATATTCGTCTCCCTACCCCATCCCCTTGACCGACAATATGGCAAATTTGCCTTCTCCACGTCGGCGATCGGAGCACATCCGATGGTAAAGATACTGATGAGCCTTGCCGCCGTGGTGGTGATCGCGGTGGGCGGCTTCTTCGGCTTCGAGTTTTACACCCAGCATCGAATCGCGGGCGAGGTCGAGGCCGCGTTCGAGCAGATTCGCGCCTCGGGCGGCAAGGCAAGCCACGGCAAGGTGTCATTCGACCTGAAGAGCCGCACGCTCAGGATCGACGATATTGCCACTGAATCGGCATCGCAGACGCCGGTAAGCGTCAAGATCGCCAGCATCACCGCGTCCGGTGTCGGTCAGCCTGATGGGGCGCGCTTCTCGGCCGATGCCATCGAGGCGCTCGACCTCGAACTCAATACCAGGATGCCCGCAGGGGCAGATTGGCAAATCGCCTACAAGGTGCCGTTGATCATCGCGAAGGATTTTTCCGGTCCCGCAAGCCTGCCGCGGCCACCGGCATCGTCCTCCATCATCGACCTATATCGAATGCTTATCGAACAGCTTGGTGCGCTCACAGCCTCCTCGATCACGGCGCCCCGTGTTGCCGGCACCATGAGCTCCGGAAACCCGGCGCAGGGGAATGGAGAATTCGCCTATTCCAACCTTGCGCTACGCGACATCAAAGCCGGCAAGATCGCCGCTGTCACGATCGACCGGATGACTTTCACAGGGACCACGCAGCCGAAAGGCAAGCCCGAGAAGGTCATGGGTGAGCTGGCAAATCTCGCTGCGCAGGACGTCGATACGCTGGCCGCCGCAGCCCTCCTCGATCCGCAGCGAGCCAATGACGACCAATACTACCGCGTCTACCGGCAGATTAGTGCCGGCGCCTATACGATCACCTCAGGGCAAGGTCCGGCGGTGCGTATCGAGGGACTGACGGCCGAGGATATCGGGGCGCGGCCCTCGCGGCTGCAGTTGGCGGCGCTGCTGGCAACGATACCGTCCGGCACGGCGCAGCCCACGCCGGTGCAGGCGCGCGAAATGATGGAGAGGATCGCCAAAATTTACGAGGGCGTGCGTATCGGAAATGCCGAGATGCGCGGCTTTTCGATGGAAATGCCGGACGGCGGCTTCAAGCTCGCCTCGATGCGCTTCAGTCTGGAAAACGGAAAGACCGGCGAATTTGCGGTCGAGGGTTTTGACGGCCGCACGCCGCAGGGTCCCGTCAAGCTCAGCCGCTTCGCCCTGAAGAGCCTGGATATCGCCGGCTTGTTGCGCATGAGCGCGCTGTTCTCGAACCCGGCGCAACCGCCAGCGCCCGAGCAGGTGCTCGGCATGATCGCCCTGCTCGAGGGCGCCGAGCTCAAGGGCTTCGCTGCGCCCTACAAGAACACCGGCCGGCCGATCAACGTCGACCTCGTCAGCCTCGACTGGGGACAGTTCGTCGGACCGATCCCGAGCAAGGCACGGCTGATCGCAAAGATCTCCGGTCCGCTCGATGCGACGCATCCCGGCCAGCGAATGCTGATTGCCGCGGGCCTCGACAAGATGGCGATTGATCTCGATCTCGGCACGGCGTGGACCGAAGCATCACGCTCATTCGTGCTGGAGCCCGTGACGTTCGAGCTTGCCAGCATCCTGAAGGCGTCGGCAAAAATCTCGCTCGCCAACGTGCCGCGCGAGGTGTTCTCGATCAATCCGCTGCAGGCAGCCGCCGTCGCGACGCTAATCGAGGCAGGCACCGTCGAGCTCACGGTGCGCGATTTGGGTGGCGTCGATCTCGCGGTCGCCCACTATGCAAAGACGCAGAACATCAGCCGCGACGCGGCACGACAAGCGATCGTTGACGACATCAGAAGCAGCGCAGCGAAGTCGGAGACAAGCAATGCCGATGCTGTGGCCGCTGCCGAGGCGCTAGCGCGCTTTATCGAAACGCCGCGGACGACGCTGACGCTTAAGCTCACGCCGCTCGGCAAGGTGCCGGCAATGCAGCTCTTCCAGGCGTTGAAGATCGACCCGCTCGTCGCGCTTTCGCAATTCCGTATCGAGGCCTCGACGGCGCTGTGAACTACCCCTTGTCCGGCAGGTTGAGCCGGATGTGGAGTTCACGGAGCTGCTTGGTCGTGACTTCCGAGGGCGCGCCCATCAGCAGGTCCACGGCCTGCTGGTTCATCGGGAACAGCGAGATTTCGCGCAGGTTCGTGGTGCCGCAGAGCAGCATCACAATGCGGTCGACGCCGGCCGCCATGCCGCCATGCGGCGGGGCGCCGTACTGGAACGCGCGATACATGCCGCCGAACCGCTCGACGACATCCTTTTCGCCATAGCCCGCGATCTCGAACGCCTTCACCATCGCCTCAGGGCGGTGATTGCGGATACCGCCGGAGGCGATCTCGTAGCCGTTGCAGGTGATGTCGTACTGGAACGCCTTGATGGTCAGCGGGTCCTGCGTCTGCAACGCGTTGAGGCCCCCCTGCGGCATCGAGAACGGGTTGTGCGAGAAGTCGACCTTCTTGTCTTCCTCGTTGTACTCATACATCGGGAAGTCAACGATCCAGGCGAGTTCGAACCGGTCCTTGTCGATCAGGTTCAATTCCTCGGCCACCTTGGTGCGGGCGAGCCCCGAAAACTTCCAGAATTTTTCCGGGTCACCGGCGACAAAGAAGGCGGCGTCGCCCTCCTTCAAGCCAAGTTGCGTGCGGATTGCCGCCGTCCGCTCCGCGCCGATGTTGTTGGCCAAGGGACCTGCGCCCTCGCCGCCCTCGCGCCACATGATGTAGCCGAGGCCGGGCTGGCCTTCGCCCTGCGCCCATGAGTTCATGCGGTCACAGAAGGCGCGTGAACCGCCGCCCACACCGGGGATCGCCCAGACCTGGTTCTTCGGGTCTTCCAGCATCCGCGCGAACACCTTGAAGCCGGAGCCGCGGAAATGCTCGGAGACGTCCTGCATCTCGATCGGGTTGCGCAGATCCGGCTTGTCGGTGCCGTATTTGCGCAGAGACTCCGCAAAGGGAATCCGCCGCCAGCCCTTGGTCACGGGCCTGCCCTTGGCGAAATCCTCGAACACACCGGTGATGACAGGCTCCATCGCCGCAAAAACATCTTCTTGCGTGACAAAGCTCATCTCAACGTCGAGCTGGTAAAATTCGCCAGGCAGACGGTCGGCGCGCGGATCCTCGTCGCGGAAGCATGGCGCGATCTGGAAATAGCGGTCGAAGCCCGACATCATCAGGAGCTGCTTGTACTGCTGCGGCGCCTGCGGCAGCGCGTAGAACTTGCCGGGATGAATGCGTGACGGCACCAGAAAGTCGCGGGCGCCTTCCGGCGAGGACGCCGTCAGGATCGGGGTCTGGAACTCGAAGAAGCCCTGCTCCTTCATCCGCTTGCGCATGGAATCGACAATGGCGCCGCGGGTCATGATGTTCTGGTGCAGCTTCTCGCGACGGAGGTCGAGGAACCGGTACTTGAGCCTGATGTCTTCGGGATATTCCTGCTCGCCGAACACCGGCAGCGGCAGCTCGGCCGCAGGCCCCAGCACCTCGATCTCGCTGACATAGACTTCGACCATGCCGGTCGGCAGTTCCGGATTGTCGGTGCCATCGGGCCGGCGGCGCACCTTGCCGTCGATCCGCACCACCCATTCCGAGCGGAACTTTTCCACTTCCTTGAATGCCGGCGAGTCCGGGTCCGCCACGCATTGCGTGATGCCGTAATGGTCGCGCAGATCAATGAACAGCACGCCGCCATGGTCGCGGATGCGGTGGCACCAGCCGGAAAGACGGGCGGTCTGGCCGATGTCGCTGTCGCGGAGCGCGCCGCATGTATGTGACCGGTAGCGATGCATGGAATTTCCAAAAACAGATGTCGGAGGTCAGAATCGGGGCCAAAGGCCGCGCGGATTGCGGGAGGGTTTACCCGACGCCGCGAGGGGCGGCAACCAATGGCAGGGCCTGTTTTGCGCTCCGAAAGCGAGATTTCCGCTGCCGGCGGCCCGAACCGTTTGCCTATTCCCTGCCCGCGCCTATCTTTAGGCCATGACCGTCCATTTCCCGTTCCAGAACACCTATTCGGCCCTGCCGGCGAGCTTTTTCGCCCGCGTGGCCCCGACGCCCGTAGCCAGCCCGCGGCTGGTCAAGCTGAACCGGGCCCTGGCCGTCCAACTCGGCCTTGATCCTGACGTGCTGGAGAGCCCGGAAGGGGCCGAAATCCTCGCCGGAAAGCGCCTGCCCGACGGCGCCGACCCGATCGCGATGGCCTATGCCGGCCACCAGTTCGGCCAGTTCGTACCCCAGCTCGGCGACGGCCGGGCCATCCTGCTCGGCGAGGTCATCGATAAGGATGGCATCCGCCGCGACATCCAGCTCAAGGGAAGTGGCCCGACGCCATTCTCGCGCCGGGGCGACGGCCGCGCCGCGCTCGGCCCGGTCTTGCGAGAATACATCGTCAGCGAAGCGATGTTTGCGCTCGGCATCCCCACCACCCGATCGCTGGCCGCCGTGATCACCGGCGAGAGCGTCATGCGTGAGACCATGCTGCCGGGCGCGGTGCTGACCCGCGTGGCCGCAAGCCATATCCGCGTCGGCACCTTCCAGTTCTTTGCCGCGCGCGGCGACACCGATGGCGTGCGAGCGCTCGCCGACCACGTCATCGCCAGGCACTACCCTGAGATCGCCGGCGCCGAGCGTCCCTATCACGCGCTGCTCGAACGCGTCGTCGCCCGCCAGGCCGATCTTGTGGCGCGCTGGCTTCTGGTCGGCTTCATTCATGGCGTCATGAACACCGACAACACGTCCATCTCGGGCGAGACCATCGACTACGGCCCCTGCGCTTTCATGGACGAGTATAACCCCGCGCAAGTGTTCTCCTCGATCGACGAGTTGGGCCGCTACGCCTACGCCAACCAGCCGCGCATCGCACTGTGGAACCTGACACGGCTCGCCGAATGCCTGCTGCCGCTGTTTGCCGACGACCAGGACAAGGCGATCGAACAGGCGCAACTCATCCTCGGCGAATTCGCCGAAAAATTCACCGCCGCCTATCAGGCCGGCCTGCGCAAGAAGATCGGCCTGTTTACCGTTCGCGACGGTGACGAAGCGCTGGTGCAGGATCTGCTCGACGCCATGGCGAAGAACACGGCCGACTTTACCCTCACCTTCCGCCGCCTGAGCGATGCCGCTGCAGATGCCGATGACGACAGCGTCAGGGCGCAGTTCACCGATCCCACGGCCTTCGATGAATGGGCTACACGCTGGCACCAACGCCTCGCCGACGAACCGCAGTCTGCCGCCGAACGGCAGGCCGCAATGCGCGCGGTCAATCCAGCCTTCATCCCGCGCAACCACCGCGTCGAAGCCGTGATCGCGGCCGCCGTGAACAACGACTACGCGCCGTTCGAGGAATTGCTGACGGTGCTGTCGAAGCCGTATGAGGATCAGCCGGCTTACATCGCTTACACAGAGCCGCCGCTCCCCGACCAGCGCGTGCTACGCACGTTCTGCGGAACGTAGGAGCCACCGACCTTTCCACGTCATTGCGAGCGAAGCGAAGCAATCCAGTCTGCCGCGGAAAGAAAGAATAGATTGCTTCGTCGCTTCCACAATGACGATTGGGTGTCAGTTGCAGTGCCCCGATCCGTTAACCGAACTCCTTAAGCGCCCATCCACCATCCGCGCACGCGCATCTCTCCCAATTCCAAAAATTAAGAAACGGTCAACGCGCTCCCCACAATTCTAACGGTTTGTCGGGGAGAATTGCCGTGGACGCCTTTGCCTTCGAATTCATGGGAATGGTGATGATCGGGCTCTGCCTTGCCGTGCTCGCGATCCCGTCGGGCCGTCGACGGTCGCGGCGCGTCCGGTACGAGTAAGCGGTTTTTCGGAAAAGCGCCGTCATACCGCAAAAAGCGGGTATCCAGGACGCCGCGGCCTCTCCATTCATCACGAGCGTCTCCGGAATACTGGGTCGCCACGTCAAGCCGGCAATGATCAAGCCGTATCCGGCCGCCAGACGGACGCAAAAAAGCCGTGCTCAGGCTCAAATGCAGGGCTCAAATCTTCCGCGACACCCTTGACATATCAGCGTTTTCGGCAGAACGCCTGTCGGACGCGTCATGGATTGTTCATGGATCTGATTACGACCACTTCCGACCTCGCCGCCGCCTGCTCACGGCTCGCCCAGCATAAGGTCATCACCGTCGACACCGAGTTCCTGCGGGAGACGACCTACTACCCCCTGCTCTGCGTCGTGCAGATGGCGAGCGCGGAGGAAGCCGTCGTGATCGACACGCTGGCGCCTGGCATCGACCTCAAACCATTCTTCGACCTGATGGGGAACGAAGCGGTGCTGAAGGTGTTTCACGCCGCCCGCCAGGACATCGAGATCGTCTGGCACCAGTCCGGCACCATTCCGCATCCGATCTTCGATACGCAGGTCGCGGCGATGGTGCTGGGTTATGGCGACAGCATCGCCTATGACCAGCTTGTCGAGCGCGTCACCGGTCACCGGCCGGACAAGACCCACCGCTTCACCGATTGGTCGCGCCGGCCGCTGACGCCCGAACAGATGCATTACGCGGTCTCCGACGTCACCCATTTGCGCGACGTCTTTGCAGCACTCGATGCCGACCTGAAGAAGCGCGGCCGCAACGACTGGGTCAGCGAGGAAATGGAAGTCCTGACCTCACCCAGGACCTACGATTTCCACCCCGAGCGCGCCTGGGAGCGGCTGAAGACGCGCGTGCGCAAGCCGAAGGAACTCGCGGTGCTGATGGAAGTCGCGGCCTGGCGCGAGCAGGAAGCGCAAAGCCGCGATGTGCCGCGCTCGCGCGTGCTCAAGGATGATGCGGTCGGCGACATCGCCACCCACGCGCCGACCTCACTGGAGCGGCTCGCCAGTCTGCGCTCGCTGCCTAAGGGCTTCGACCGCTCGAAATGGGGCGCCGATATCATCGCCGCCGTGCAGCGCGGCCTCGCCCGTGATCCCCATACGCTGCCAAAAATCGAAAAGCCGCGCGGCAACTCCAACGGGGCTGCGACCGTCGAGCTCCTGAAAGTGCTGCTGCGGATGACATCGGAGCGCCACGCCGTCGCGAGCAAAGTGATCGCCACCGTCGACGACCTCGACCAGATCGCCGCCGACGACCACGCTGACGTCGCCGCCCTGCATGGCTGGCGCCGCGAATTGTTCGGCGAAGCGGCGCTGGCGCTGAAACACGGCAGGCTGGCGCTCGCGATCGAAAAAGGCCGCGTCGTCAGGGTGGATCGGGCTTAGGCCAGACGCTCGCGTTCCCCGGATGCTGCGCAGCGCGAAGCGGTGCGCTGCTGATCCGGGGTCCATACGCCGCAGCCATGGGTCCCGGCTCTGCGGTGCATCACTACGTGCTGCGCCGCGTCCGGGACACGAAGTCCACTACCACTTCAACTCCACCCCCACCGTGCCCTGATGCGACTGCATCAAGTTGCGGAATTTGGCGTCGTAGTTGACGTAGAGCCGCGCGGAATTGGTCAGGCTCAGCGACGCCGAGGCGCCGGCATCGGCGCCGTACTGGCTCTCGCCGATACCCTGGAACGTAATACTCTGCACGCCCTGGCTGACGGTGATGTCGGAGAAATTCTGCACGACATTGTCGACGAACTTGCCGTAGCCCGACAGGTCGAAGATCTTGCCATCGAAGATCCAGTAATGGCCGATCTCCGCGCCGATCAGCAGGCGTGCACGCTGCACGGTAGCGCCCGTCGCCATCACCGGGTCGAGGCCACCGATCTCCTGGAGCGCCCCGGTCTGGGCGCGGACATATTCGAACGCGGCCTTGGGCACGATGCGGCCCTGGTCCTTGGTCCAGTAATAGCTGATCTCGCTCAGGACGCCGTCGAGCTTCGCACTGTATCCGGCGGCCGCAAGACCGAGGCCAGTGTCGCGGCGCGAATTGATGTGGCCGAAACCGTGCACCACCGCGCTCGCCCAAGTCCACGGCCCGCTGTCGACGGAAGCGGTGAAACCGATCTGGGTCAGGTCGATTGCCGCCGACTGCAGTGCCAGCGGAATATCGATCGCGGAGCGGCTTTGGTCGATCGACAATCCGATATTGATGCCCGGCGCCACCCGCGCGCCGACCCCGGCCACACCGCCCCAGGTCTTTCTGCTGTCGCCGACGAAATCGCCGACTGCGCCGTTCTTGGTCGAGTTCCCGTAGCCTTCGAACCAGGTCCGGTAACGCGGCGCTTCGGTGCTCTCGGAGGCGCCGCCGCCGCCCGGATTGGTCCGCTGCAGGCGGTTGAAGCCGTTGCTCGACTGATTGCCCAGCCGTTCCAGGAAATTGTTGCCAAGATTGGTCACCGCCGCGCCCGACGACACCGTCGAGTTAATCACCGTAGGCGTCGGGCTTGGAGTAGGTGAAGGCGTCGGGGTAGGTGTCGGCGATTGCGCCTGCGCGGCAGACATGATGCCGACGAGAACGAACGCAATCGCAGCCAACCGCACGCACGCACGGCCGATGCCGATTTTTCGTGCCCGCGAAAGCCGCGATAAGCAGCGCATGCAATCCATTCCCAAAGGCAAAAGCGCCGGCCCGAAAAAATGCTCAAATCCCGATCAACCGGAGCGATTTGCCCCCAGTTCGCCGGAAGGGTCAATCGGTCAGCCCCCAGGCCGGCCGCCGAATACGCATCATTGTTGTTCGGCTGCCACAGCTCGCGCGACACGCGGCCACGCTTCCGGGCCCTGCCGAAACCTTGCGAACGCGCAAATTTCGTGTTGCAATCCGAGGTGCAATCGGATTCAGGCCGTTCGACTGTGCGTTTCGCGAGCAGGAAAATCTGGCAGCTACCGGGAAGCCCGTTTGTGGCGTGGCACGTGGAAAACGTGGCCGCGTCTTTTTTATATCTTATCTAGTCCAAACTTGGAGACAGGCGATGGCGATGCACAAGGGCAGCGTCAAGTGGTTCAACCCCACCAAGGGGTATGGGTTCATCAAGCCGGCGGGCGGCGAAAAGGACGTATTCGTCCACATCTCGGCCGTCGAGCGTGCGGGGCTCACCACTCTCAACGAGAACCAGCACATTGAGTACGACCTCGTCGAAAACCGCGGCAAGACATCCGCGGAAAACCTCAAAGTCACCTAGACTTGGTCATGCTGATTGCCCCCGGCCTCGCCGGGGGATTTTGTTTGCGCCCTGCCCTGGGCATTCAAGCCGCGGCCCGGCAACCGGCGATTTCGCCGAGTTCCGGATAGAACCGCGCGGTCATCCGGCCGACATACCGCCGCAAACTGTCATGGCTTGCGGCCGCCCGCTGCAGATCCGACTCGAACAGCGGACAAATCGCACTGACCGCGAAGGCAAACATTGTCGCATCGATGCCGGCGGGCGCGCTACCCATGAAGAACGGCTTGTCGCCGAGATAGGCCGCCATCGCGTCGATCGAGCGGATTCCGATCGCGGTGATCTCGTCGGCGGAGTGACGGCCGATCCCCTGCCCGTGCAACGTCTTGCGCAGGCGGCGGCGAACCATTGAGGCGACGACGGGCCGGACCGGCGCAGGGACCCCCTTGAAGAAACTGACCGGCCCTTTGCGGAAATTGTCGTCGATCATCCAGCGGAAATAGACGCTGGCCCAGTATAAATTATCCTCCGCCATTTTCTCGAACGCCCAGGAGATGGCGAGCTGCTCGGCGGTGAGGCCCTGATCGAAGTCGATGCCGTATTTCTTCTCGAGGTGCCAGCGGATCAGCGTGGAGTCGCCGAGCAACTGGCCGTCGTCCTCGATGTAGGGGATCTTCCCCTTGGGCGCCTTCGAAAAGCTCATCAGCGCCTTTTCGAACGGGAGTTTCGACATCCGCAACAAGGTCTCGGCCTTGGTCACGAACGGGCTTGCGTCGGGAAGACCGAAATTGGGTCCGGAGCCATAGAGCGTGATCATGGAACCTCCATGAATTTGCGGAGCGCGGCTATCGCGCTCGTTCGCGCACACCGGCAGATAATATCAGATCGTCCGCGGCGAAATCAGGGTGCCGTCGCGGTCGGCGCTGTCGGCGAACTTGCATATGTCGCCTTCGAGGCGAAGCTTGCCGCTCGCAAGCAAACGCAGCGCCTCGGGGTAGATGCGATGCTCGATGCCGAGAATGCGCTGCGACAGCGTCTCGGCCGTGTCGCCATCGGCCACCGTGACCGCGCCCTGCATTATGATTGGCCCGGCGTCGGTTTCCGGAATCACGAAGTGCACGGTCGCGCCCGAGATCTTCACCCCGGCCTGCAAGGCCTGGCCGTGCGGATCGAGGCCGGGAAAGGATGGCAGCAGCGACGGGTGAATGTTGAGCATCCTGCCGTACCAGCGCCGCACGAATTCAGCGGTGAACAGCCGCATGAATCCGCCAAGGCAAATCAGCTCGACCTGCTTTTCCTCCAGCTCCCGCTGCAGGACGGCTTCGAAGCCGGCGCGATCCTTGCCGAACGGCTTGCTCTCGATGACCCTGGTCGGGATGCCGCTCGCGGCTGCCCTCTCCAGCCCGGCCGCATCGGCCCGATTGGAAATGACGGCGACGATCTCGGCCGGAAAATCCACAGCCTTCGCCGCATCGATCAGCGCGGCCATGTTCGAGCCGCGCCCGGAAATCAGGATGGCGACACGGCGCTTCATTGCGCGAGATCAAGGTGACCGTTGTAGACCACGCGATGTTCGCCCGCCGCCGGGATCACTTCGCCGAGCAGGGCGACGGTCTCGCCGCTTTCGGTCAGCACCTGCGTCACCTGCTCGATCGCATCCGGCTTGACGATCGCGATCATACCAATGCCGCAGTTGAAGGTGCGCAACAATTCGAGTTCGGCGATGCCGCCTTGCTCCGCCAGCCATTTGAACACTGGCAGCACCGGCAGCCGCGCCAGGTCGATGCCGACGCCGAGATGCTTTGGCAGCACGCGCGGAATGTTGTCGGTGAAGCCGCCGCCGGTGATATGGGCGAGGCCCTTGATCGCGCCGGTCTCGCGAATCGCGCGCAGGCAGGACTTCACATAGAGCCGCGTCGGCACCAGCAGCGCGCCCCCCAACGTCATCACCGGCGAGAACGGCGCCGGTGCATCGAAGGTGAGGCGCGAGTTTTCCACGATCTTGCGGACCAACGAGAAGCCATTGGAATGCACGCCCGACGAGGCCAACCCGACCACGGCGTCGCCCACTGCGATGTCCGCGCTCGGCAGCAGCGTGCCGCGCTCGGCGGCTCCGACCGCAAAGCCCGCGAGGTCGTAATCGCCGTCCTTGTAAAGGCCCGGCATTTCGGCGGTCTCGCCGCCGATCAGGGCGCAGCCGGATTCCCGGCAGCCCTCGGCGACGCCGGCCACAATGGCCGCGGCCGCCTGGGGGTCGAGCTTGCCGCAGGCAAAATAGTCGAGGAAGAACAGCGGTTCCGCGCCCTGCACCACGAGGTCGTTGACCGACATCGCCACCAGGTCGATGCCGATGCCGCCATGCAGGCCGGTTTCGATCGCGATCTTGACCTTGGTGCCGACGCCGTCGGTCGCCGCCACCAGCACCGGATCCTTGAAACCCGCCGCCTTGAGGTCGAACAGGCCACCGAATCCGCCGATTTCAGCGTCTGCGCCCGCCCGGGCGGTGGCGCGGACCATCGGCTTGATGAGATCGACCAAGCGGTTGCCCGCCTCGATATCGACGCCCGAATCCGCGTAAGTGAGCCCGTTTTTGCGGTCGATCATGCCCAATTCCAGTATGATGACGGCTGGTTACGAGGAATTCCGCGATCCTGCAATGGCTCGCAAGCGCTTGGCGCATATACTATGTAGATAAGGACCGGCTGAACCCGCCAGGGGCCGGATTTAGGCCGGAAGCCGGGAAGCGACCGAGTTGAGCATTCCGAATATCATTACGCTGGGCCGCATCATTCTGGTGCCGGTCATCGTGTGGGCGATCGTTTCCAGCCAGATGGAGATCGCCTTCGCGATCTTCGTCATTGCCGGGGTCAGCGACGCCGTCGACGGCTTTCTCGCCAAGCGGTTCAACATGTCGAGTGAGTTGGGCGCCCTGCTCGACCCGCTCGCCGACAAGGCCCTGCTGGTGTCGATCTTCGTGGCACTCGGCATCTGGGGCGCGGTTCCGCGCTGGCTCGTCATTCTTGTGGTGTCGCGCGACATCATGATCGTCGCGGCCGTGATCGTCTCATGGCTGTTCGACAAGCCTATACCGATGAAACCGCTGATGGTGTCGAAGCTCAATACGGTGGCGCAGGTAGCGTTCGCGGCGCTGGTGCTGGCTTCGCTCGGTTTCAATTTCAAGCCGGCACCCTATGACGTCATCCTGATGGGTTTTGTTACGGTCTTTACATTGGTTTCCGTCTCGCTCTATCTCGTCGAGTGGGTGCGGCACATGAGCACGATCGAAGCGCGCTAGATCGTGTATTTGGCCAATATCCCGGCCTGGAGATTTGCGTGGCAGTCCGCGTTCAACCTCGTCAGCTAGCCTTTGCGCTGCCGCATGCGGAAAGCGTGACCCGCGACAATTTCCTGGAAGGGCCGGCAAATGAAGCCGCGCTCTCGCTGATCGAAAGCTGGCCCGACTGGCCGAACCGCATCATGCTGCTGGTCGGACCTGAGGGCTCCGGCAAAAGCCATCTCGCCGCGATCTGGGCCGAACAGGCCGGCGCGCGCGCGACATCGGCCCACGCGCTTGATCCCGCCGCCGTACCCGGCGCGCTCGCCACCGGCGCACTGGTGATCGAAGATTTGAGACCGGCCGATTTCGACGAACGCGCGATGTTTCACCTCCTGAACCTGGCGCGCGAGGACGGAGCCTTCGTCCTGATCACGGGGCGCATACCGCCTGTGGCGTTCGAGATCGAACTGCGCGATCTCAGGTCGCGGCTGCGCGCCGCACCCGTCGTGTCGCTATTGCCGCCCGACGACCTCCTGTTTCGCGGCCTGATCATCAAATTCTGCGCGGACCGCCAACTGAGCATCGACGAGACGGTGGTAAGCTACCTCGCGAGCCGGATCGAGCGCTCCTATGCCGCCGCCCGTCAGGCAGTAGAACTCCTGGATACCGAAGCGCTGCGGCTCGGCCGGCCGGTAACCCGGGCGCTGGCCGCGGAACTGCTGCGCGACGCCTGACCCGACGGGTGCGTGCTGCTTCCTGCCGCCTTGACGGCGGCTGTCGGCGGAACATCAATGTCATTGAAACGTCATCGGCGTATCACATGGTGTGGGCGGCATCCCCTTAGTCTAGCTCACACCTCTCCCGAGATGGATCAAAGCCTTATGGAATCGGCGCAAGTACTTGAAATAAAAGAAAAAGAACCGATTACCGAAGCTCCGCCCTCGATTGCCACGAGCCCGGAACGATTCATCAATCGGGAGCTGTCCTGGCTGCATTTCAACCGGCGGGTGCTCGAGGAGTCGGTCAATCCAGGCCATCCCGTGCTGGAACGGGTGCGATTCCTGTCGATTTCTGCCAATAACCTTGATGAGTTCTTCATGGTCCGCGTCGCCGGCATCAAGGCGCAGGTCCGCGAAGGCATCGCCGAGCGCAGTCCGGATGGGCTAACCCCATCCGAGCAGCTCACCCTCATCAACAAGTCGGTTTCGGAACTCGCGTCCGATCAGCAGGCAATCTGGCGCGATCTACGCAATATCCTGTCCGACACCGGCATCCTGCTGGTCGACGGCCATGATTTCACCAAGGCGGAGCGCGGCTGGCTCGAGGATCACTTCCTCCGCAACATTTTCCCGCTGCTGACGCCGCTGGCGATCGATCCCGCGCACCCGTTCCCGTTCATCCCCAGCCTCGGCTTCACTATCGCCCTGCAATTGTCGCGGACTTCCGACGGCAAGGCGATGAACGCGCTGATCCGCATGCCCGGCAAGATCGACCGGTTCATTCGCATGCCCCACAAGGACGGCGCAGTGCACCTGATTCCGCTCGAGCAGGCCACCGGCCTGTTCATCGGCCGCCTGTTCCCCGGCTACACCGTCAAGGGCCAGGGCGCGTTCCGCATCATCCGCGACTCCGAACTCGAAATCGAGGAAGAGGCCGAGGATCTGGTGCGCGTCTTCGAGACCGCGCTGAAGCGGCGCCGGCGTGGTTCGGTGATCCGGCTGGAGATGGAAGCCAAGATGCCGGAAGCGCTGCGCGCCTTCGTGCAGGAGGCGCTGTCCGCCGCCGACGACGAGGTGTTTCTGGTCGACGGCGTACTGGCGATGAACGAACTCTCGCAGCTCACGCGGCTCGACCGGCCCGACCTCGAATTCATGCCCTATGTGCCGCGTCATCCCGAGCGGGTGCGCGACCATGGCGGCGACATCTTCGCGGCGATCCGGCAGAAGGACCTCATCGTCCATCACCCCTACGAATCCTTCGATGTCGTCGTGCAGTTCCTGCAGCAGGCCGCGCGCGATCCCGATGTCGTCGCCATCAAGCAGACACTCTACCGCACCTCGAACAATTCTCCGATCGTACGCACGCTTGCCGAGGCTGCGGAAGCCGGCAAGTCGGTGACCGCGCTGATCGAGTTGAAGGCACGGTTCGACGAGGAAGCCAATATCCGCTGGGCGCGCGACCTCGAACGCGCCGGCGTGCAGGTCGTGTATGGTTTTCTCGAACTGAAGACGCACGCCAAGCTGTCGATGGTGGTGCGACGCGAGGGCGGTAGTCTGACGACCTATGTGCATACCGGCACCGGTAATTATCATCCGGTCACCGCGCGGATCTATACCGACCTATCCTACTTCACCTCGGATCCGATCATCGGCCGCGATGCGGCGCGGGTGTTCAACTACATCACCGGCTATGCCGAGCCGAGCGACATCGAGCGGATGGCGGTATCGCCGCTGACGCTGCGCAAGCGCATCATCGAACACATCAAGGGCGAGACCAATCACAGCAGGCATGGCAAGCCGGCAGCGATCTGGATGAAGATGAACTCGCTGGTCGACCCTGACATCATCGACGCGCTCTACGAGGCCTCGCAGGCCGGCGTTTCGATCGAACTGGTGGTGCGCGGCATCTGCTGCCTGCGCCCCGGCCTGCCCGGCCTGTCCGACAACATCCGCGTCAAATCGGTGATCGGCCGCTTCCTGGAGCACGGCCGAATCTACTGCTTTGGTATGGGGCAAGGCCTGCCCGGCCCGAAAGCGGCTGTGTATATCTCGTCGGCCGACATGATGCCGCGAAACCTCGACCGTCGCGTCGAGGTGCTCTGTCCATTGCAAAATCCCACGGTGCATCAGCAGGTTCTCGAACAGATCATGGTCGCGAACCTGAAGGATACCGAACAGAGCTGGCAGTTGTTGCCGGACGGGTCGTCAACGCGTATGAAGGCCGCGAAAGGCGAAGAGCCGTTCAATCTACACAACTATTTCATGACGAATCCGAGTCTGTCAGGCCGTGGAAAGTCTCTCAAGGAATCTTCGCCGCGTCGCCTCACGCGCCGTACCGAGCGCCAGCAATCGTCATAAGGGGCCGCGGCTGTGAAGCGGCCGCGCAAGCGCGCTTCCAGCGTCGCCGTCATCGACATCGGTTCGAACTCGGTTCGTCTCGTCGTCTATGAGACGATGGCGCGCAGCCTCGTCACCATCTTCAACGAGAAGGCGCTGTGCGGGCTTGGACGCGAGGTGCAGAGCACTGGTTTGTTGGCGGAGGACGCGGTTGCCAAAGCGCTGACGGCGCTCCGGCGATTCCGGGCGCTGTGCCGCATCCAGCAAGTGGGACGCGTCTTCGCCATCGCCACCGCAGCCTGCCGCGACGCCAAGAACGGTGCGGACTTCATCGCCAAGGCCGAGCGTATCTGCGGCGCCAGCATTCAAATCCTGTCGGGGCCGCGCGAGGCAAAACTTTCCGCGCTCGGCGTCGTCTCCGGCATCCACAATCCCGACGGCATTGTCGGCGATCTCGGCGGCGGCTCGCTCGAACTGATCGACGTGAACCGCAACCGCGTCAGCAGCGGCGTCACGCTGCCACTCGGCAGCCTGGCGCTGCAGGACCTGTCGCACAAATCACTGAAGCGCGCCGAACGCATCGTCAACAACGATCTGTCCGACGTGGCCCAGCTCAAGGCCGCCCACGGCCGCACCTTCTATGCGGTCGGCGGCACCTGGCGCGCGCTGGCGCGCATCCACATCGTCCAGAGCGGCTATCCGCTACGGGTGATGCACGGCTATTCGCTACCCGCCGCCGACGCGCTGGATTTCGCGCGGCGCCTGCGCCGGCTCGCAGCCGCCAACATGCTCGCCGATATCGAGGTGGTCGCCGACGCGCGGCGACCGCTCCTCACCTATGCGGCGCTGGTGCTCGAATACATCATCCGCGTCGGCAAGCCGAAGACGATCGTGTTTTCGACCTTCGGCGTGCGCGAGGGTCTGCTCTACGAGATGCTGCCGCCGCAGGAGCGCGGCAAGGATGGCTTTATCTGCGCCGCGCAAACCCTGAACGGGCTGCTGTCGCGCTCCGCACGCCATGCCGAAGAACTGGTCGCCTGGACCGATCGGCTGGTGCGAGTCGTGAGGCTGCGCGAGACCGAGGAAGATCGCCGCCTGCGCCACGCCGCGTGCCTGCTTTCCGATATCGGCTGGCGCGTGCATCCCGACCATCGCGGCGAGGAAACGCTGAGCCTGATCACCAACGGCAATTTCGGCTCGATCAGCCACCAGGGCCGCGCCTTTGTCGCGCTGTCGGTGTTCTACCGTTATGCCGGCCTGAGCGAGGAGAACGAACCGCCGACGCAGATTCGCGAACTGGTGCCGCCGGTGATGGACGAGCGCGCCCGCATTCTTGGCGCCGCCTTCCGCGTCGCGCATCTGATCTCGGCGGCGCGCACCGGCGTGCTGCCCGCGACGCATTTCCGATCCCGCAGCCGCAAGCTGATGCTGGTGTTCGAGCACCGCATGGTCGATCTCGTCGCCGACCGCGTCGGCAGCCGCTTCAAGCAACTGGCACGGCTGGTCGGCCGCGCGGGCTCGATCGTGCGAAGCTGAGAATGGCTTTCCCGCACTGCGCGCCACCGTCCCGTCTGCGCCTGCAACTTAAGGGACGTGACCAATCCGCGCGAATATCAGAAAATGTCGAAAAGACTTTCAAAACAGAGCCTTGGCAATACAACCGATTGCTAAGGTTAGCGGCTTGGTAACGGCCAACTGGTAGTAACGAAGAGGCCATCATCAGGGCCGCTACCGGGAGGTATCCCATGCATGCGAAGCGCGAGGCTGTTTCGGGCACCCTCACCGTCAAGACCACCCTCGCCCTCATCGTTGGAGTGCTCGCGGCACTGGTTCTGATCTCCTGCGCCATTGCCGGAACGGATGCCTGGCGCAGCTACGCAGCCGCCGTCCGTGTCGCCGAGGTGAATGCAAATGCCGATCAATTGCTCAAGGGGTTGGAGAACATTCAGCTCGAACGCGGCCAGACCAACACCGCCCTGCAGGCCCCTGCCCCGACAAACGCGGAGACGCGCGAATTGATCCAGAAACGCCGTTCGCAGGGCGATGCCGTCCTGGCACCGGCGCTCCGGCAGATTGCTGCCACCGCGACGCCGGAAGGCAACAAGCTGATTGCCGAACTCGAGCAGGCCTATGAACGCGTAAAGCAGCTCCGCCGCAGCGCGGATTCCGCCCTTCAGGCTCCGAAGGAGCAGCGCGACGCCGAACTGCTGAAATCCTGGTACCCGGCGGTCTCGGATCTCCTGACGCGGGTTCAATCGCTCTGGACCGCAGCCTCGCGCGAGATCAGCAAGGAAGACGCCATCGTCGGCGAGCTGACGATGGTCAAGCAGAGTGCGTTCCTGATGCGCGAATATGCCGGCCGCGAACGCGCTGTTCATGCCGGCAACATCTCGGCGAGCCGCGCGCTGTCGACCGAGCAGCAACGCGACATCGCCGGCTGGCGGGGTCATGTGCAGTCGAACTGGCAGACGCTCCGCGATCTAACCGCCGGTGCGGCGCCGCCGCTGACATCCGCGGTCGCCGCCGCGGAGCAAAACTTTCTCGGCAACTTCAAAGTTCAAACCGATACGGTCTACAAGGCCGGCGCGGCCGGCGCCAGCTATTCAACGACGGTCCAGCAATGGTACGACGCGTCGAACCCTGCGCTGGAATTCATCGTGCGTATCAAGGATGCCGCGGTCGAAGTCACCAACGTCCACGCGGCGGCCAAGGCTGCAGCGGCGCGGGCGCAGCTCCTTCTGGTCGCCCTCGTCACGCTGCTCGGTATCGGTGTCAGCCTGACGTCGATCTGGATTCTGTCTCGCCGCATCATCCGCCCGGTGACGGCCATGACGGCTGCCATGCAACGCCTCGCCGGCGGCGACATGTCGATTGACATTCCGGCGCTCGCGCGGGCCGACGAGGTCGGCGAGATGGCGCGGTCAGTCGCGGTCTTCCGCGACAACGCCATCAGGGCAAACACACTGGCTGCCGATCAGCGAGCGGGAGCAGCAGAAGAAGGAGCATCGCCAACAGGTGATGGAGACGCTGACGCAGGGCTTCGACCAGAATGCCACCCACGTGCTCGATGCCGTCGCCACATCGATTGTCGAGATGCGCGCCACCGCCGAAAAGATGGCGGCCGTCGCGAGCGAGAATACCAGCAAGGCGTCGGCGGTGGCATCGGGCGCGCAGGAAACGTCGAGTAACGTCCAGACCGTGGCGACCGCCACGGAGGAACTATCCGCATCCGTCACCGAGATCAGCCGGCAGGTCACCCAATCGGCGGTCATCGCAGCAAAAGCCGTGCAGGAAGCACAAGGGACCAACGCCGAGATCCAGGGGCTCGCCGCCATGGCCCAGCGGATCGGCGACATCGTCAAGCTGATCAACAACATCGCTTCGCAGACCAATCTGCTGGCGCTCAATGCAACCATCGAAGCGGCGCGCGCCGGCGACAGCGGCCGGGGCTTTGCCGTCGTCGCGGCCGAGGTGAAGAGCCTGGCCGAGCAGACCTCAAAGGCGACCGAAGAAATCGCCTCCCAGATCGCCGCGATCCAGGGAGCCACGCAGAAATCCGTCGTCTCGATCGAGGCGATCGGCAAAACCATCGGCGAAATCAGCGAGATCGCAACGACCATTGCGTCCGCCATCGAGCAGCAGGGCGCAGCCACCCAGGAGATCGCGCGCAATGTGCAGCAGGCCGCGGCCGGTACCCAGGAAGTATCCGCCAATGTCGGCGGCGTGACCGAGGGCGCCGCGGCCACCGGCCTTGCGGCAAACCAGGTCGAGACCGCCGCCAGCAACCTGTCGCGACAATCGCAGCAATTGCGCGAGCAAGTCGACGCGTTTCTCAGTCAGGTGCGCGCGGCGTAACCCCGCTCGGCCGCGGGCGCCGAGCCGGTGCTCCACATGATCGGCAGCAGTCATCTTCGGACGCACCCTCGTTGCCCATCACATCAGCGACATCACGCGCGCCGCGAGCGCCGGGTCGCGCAGCGCGGCCTGCGGCTTGAGCAGTTGCGAGACTTCCACCGTCAGCCGGTGCACCTCGGGATCCTCAGCGGCGAGCTTGGTCAAGGCCATACCGTATTGCAGGCGCTGCGCGAGGTCGGCGGGCCGAACGCCACGCGTGGCGGGATAGACGAAATCACTGACGGCAACGCCCCACGGCGTCGCGATGGTGTCCTGGATAGCAGCGAAGAAGTCACGCGCCAGCCGCTCCATGGGAACATCTTCCGCCAACAACCGGTCCAGGATCACGGCTTCCTGTGCTGCCACGCTCATGCCCTGGCCGAAGACGGGATTAAAGCGGCAGAGGGCATCGCCTATCGTGAGCAGCCCTGCCGGGAAAGACTCCAGGCGCTCGAAATGCCGCCGTATGCTGCAAGGTAGCCGGTAGCGGACAATATCCGTCAGCGGACGGGCTTGCCTGACTGCGTCATAGATGGTCGGGGTGCGTAGGTTCTTGACGAAATCCATGAATGCCGCGCGATCGCCCGGAGGCGCATCGCCATGATTGGCTCCGACGGAAAGCAACCATCGCTGCTTCTCGATCGGAAACAGGAACGCTCCGCGGCTGCTGGCAGGTGCGGACGGCAGGACAATATTGCCCAGCCAGTCGGCATTGTGATCGATTGGTCGCTCGACGATGGTGCTCGCGTAAGCCTGATCAATGCCGATCTCGGTCTCTTCGGGCGTCTGCAGAGAAAGCTCTTCGAGCAGCTTCAGCGTCAGGCCGCAGCGGCCGGAGGCATCAACAACCAAGTCAGCTTCCACGACCACGGCAGGCCGTTCTTCGCTATCGTAACGGACCGCCTCGATCCGCATTGCATCGCGCGATGCAACAAGCCCGATTACGCGAGCGCGCTCGCAAATGTGGACATTCAGGGTCCGCAGAACGCGTCGTCGGGTAACGGCTTCGAGCAGTGGGCGCGACATGCAGAAAATGTCGATGCCGAGATCGCGAATCGGGAAAGGATCGAACCCTGGGCGCTCAAACCTTATATCCTTACCCGTGCGGATCTTCACGGCGCCCGCTTCCGCCAGATCGTTCTCAAATCCCGGAAACAGGGTCTGCAGGGCCTTCAGTCCGCCCGCGAGCAGCATATGGGCATGCTGGGCCTGCGGCGTACCGCTTCGGGGCGCGGCCTCGGCGGGAAGCAGGTCCCGCTCGATGATCGTGACGTTCCCGAAATGCCTGGAGAGCGCCTGAGCGGCCGCAAGGCCGGCCATGCCTGCGCCAACGACCACGGCATGACTTCTTGCAGGATCTGGCACGTCTTCCTCCCAGAGTATGTCAAATAGGATCGAAAACGGATCAACCGACACGTACGCCCGGAGCAGTTGCTTCGGGTAGACCGAGCTTATCTGATCTCTTTTGGGGCAATAGTGAACGGCGTCACAAGTTTTGGTTCGGAGCCCGCCACCAACGGTCAGCTTAGCCAGCTTGCAAACAGCGCCTGGAATTCCACTGGCTCCTGCTGATGTTCGAGCACTGCATGGTCGATCCCGTCGGCAGCCGCTTCAAGTAACTGGCAGGACTGGTTGCTCGATCGTGCGAAGCTGAGGCGGAGCGCCACCGATCTAGCCTGGCCGTGCGCTGCCTTCGTACATGAAGGTCATCGGCTTGGGTCCGGGCATGTAGCCGGTTTCCACCCGATCAATCCTGAATCCGCCGCTCTCGATCATGGTTCGGATCGGTCGATTGAGGTGACAGCCCCCGCCAATGCGTTTCCAGGCAGGCGTCAGCCAATCCTGCCATCGCCGGACATTCCTGTCCGGCGCCATGCCGTGCTCCGCGAACAGGAGCTTGCCGTTCGGCCGAAGCACGCGACGCATTTCGGTGAGCGCCATGGCGGCATCTGGAATGCTGCACAAGGTCCAGGTCGTCACGACGGTATCGACGCTGTCGTCGTCGAGTGGGATGGCTTCTGCTGACGCTTCGATGAAGCTGACTTGCATACCCGGTTGCAGCGCATCCCGAGCCATCGCGATCAGCTTCGCAGACGGCTCCAGCGCCAACACCTCCTGCACCGGTGGCCGATAGAAGGGCAGATTCCGGCCCGAGCCGACCCCGATCTCGATCACCCGCCCTTCAGCCGCACCGACCACCCGCTCGCGATACGGCCGCAGTTGCTTGTTGCGCATCGCGAGATCGCAAACCCGCGGCAGGATATGGTCGTTGTAGAAGCCCATGCTTTGGTCCTCGGCCTCGTTTCCTCGGAGCTGGCGATGTTTGACATATTGATCAGCGGCGACTTCGGACGCCCGCTCCGCCCATTGCGACATGAAAGCCGATAAAGGCTGGGTTCAACAATTCAACTGTCCGTGGGGACGCCGGCGGCTTTCGCTCTCCGTGGCGCTCTCCTGCCTTTCCCCGAAGTGGCAGCGACGATCGCTGGCCCAATCATCCCTAGCGCCGAACGATCTGCAGCTCCAGCAATGCGAGCCTTTGCAGGATTTGCGGGTCGCGCTCTCCCTCGTCGGCGGCGCGCAGGATGGCTTCCGCCAGGCATTGAACATGGGTGGAATGGACGGGTTCGGGAAGCGAAGCCACCGCGGCATCAAGCGCCTCCTCCATCACCGAGATCACCTCGGGCGGGAAGGACGCATTGGCGAAATCCTTCATGGCGGCGGCGACGAAAAAGACGGCTGCCAATGCGCCCTGGGGGGCGGGACTGCATCGGCAGCCGCTCGAGTTAAGGTGTCCATCCCTTGGACAATTGCATAATTTTCCCGACCAAGAATTGTTCCTCGGGACGGCGAATTCGCGCACGTCGGATGCTTGATCCAGGCGCCGATGCCCGTCGTGGCCTGCATCGGCTGGTCTTTCAACCTTGCCGGGATTTCCGCTCGAGATGCGGCTTCGGCAACGTTGGCCGGCCGCGAAGGCACGCAACTCTCAGCATCGCGCCTCGATCGCCTTGCTGATTTCTTCCGGTGCGGCAAAAATCACGTCTGCCCGGTCACCCATCATTCCCGCGGGCACGAGGGCTGGTGCGCCACTTTGCGGACCATCTGTTCCGGAATCAGTTTTCATGCGCAGATTGCGCTCCCAAAAGGCGCGGGTCTTGCCATCAGCCGTGGTCACCCGATAGGTGTCGTGACAGTAGGTGATCGTCTTCACCAGCGTGTTCGACTCCAGGCTTTTCAGATTGGGAACGCGGCCGCCACCCATCATCCCGCCCATGCCTCCCATCGGTCCTTGAGCGCTCATTTGCGGCGCGGCTTCAGGCTTGGTTGCTTCCTTGAGAAAGGCGAGCAGGTCTGCACGGCGTTGCGGGTCCTTGATGCCGTTAAACGGCATTTCGTTGTCCGGCACCATGCGATCGGGATCGGTCAACCAAGCGTCCAGCGAACGATCGTCCCAGATGATGCCAGACGACTTGAGAGCATTGGAGTAGCGTTCGAAGCTCGGCAACGATCCGGCCTTGCGGTCCCAGAGACCGGCAAGGCTTGGTCCCGTCATGTTTCGATCGGCCTCCAGCGAATGGCATGGCGCGCACATACGGAAATCCCGTTGACCTCGCGCGACGTCGGCATACTGAGCGGATGCCGGGAATGACAGTGCAATCGTCGAAAGCCCAATGACAATGAGCTTGTTCATTGCCGACCGTCCTTGCTCCCGGTGCGAAGGTACTTGATCAGCGCCGCGGCCGCCAGGATCAGGACGATTACGACCAACAACCAGACGAACCCCATGCCCCACATCATTCCAGGCATCATATTGTCCATCATCGGCTCCCTCCGTCATCTCGCGGAGCAACCGCCTCTTGAGGCTGCCTGCAGCTCGCCCGTTTCATGCACATGAGCATCATGAACGTGCACGGCAGCGACGCCATGATCCGAAATATCTCGGCGCCTGTCAGCCAAGTCCAATTCCAGGCGACACTCAAGGAAACCGCCGTTGCAAAGACGACATACAGCGCCATCCGATAGCGGGCGAAATAATTGCCCAAAGTGACGATCAGTGAGGTCCTGCCCATAGGTGTGTCGTGGTCCTGACTTAAGGTCATAGGAACGCCTCTTGCTGGGATGAAAGGAAATCTGACGGGGGTGCGGAGTAGACGATCAACCGCCCCCCCTTGCTTCAGATCGCGCCAATGCTTCGGCCGGCGGCCTTCGTACGACAATATAGCGCCCGTGGGTATCAACGCCCCTTCGGACCGCCTTGGTAGCGGAACCCCGATCCGCCGCTGGCGGTGGCGGGCGCCAAACGTGATGCCGCTCGATCGTAGGCGAACGCTGAATACGGACCAGTTTGCGAGACAGCACCGATCGGCGTGCTCTTCCTGGCGTCGTTCGGCCAATAGCTCTTATCGGTAATGGTCGAGCCTGCCTGTGCAGTCGCGGAGACCGCCACGAGCGGCAACAAGAGGGACATCGTGAGAAGGTGTTTGGTTGACATGTTCCGGCTCCATGATGTTTGAAAGCGCCGCGATGTGTGCTTCTAACCATGAGTTCGGAGCCGATTGTCAGCCGGTTACAGGCTCACGCCGACGTGAAAACCGCTATCGCCGCAACAAGTCTTGGGCTCAATGCTGCGCCCGCGAAGGTGCGAAGCACAATTGCGCAATCAGGCCCCGTCCCAAGTTCAACCGAATAGGCACGATCAATGCACATCGTTGATCGCCTTCTTCCAGCCGCGGAATCGGTAGCCATGGCCTGTCACGGTTTCGATGGACGTTGCGAAGGGGCCAAGCTTCTTCCGCAATGATCCGACTACGGCATCCACCTTGTTCGAGCCCGCGAAGGGGGTGTTCCAGATCTCGGCAAGCATCTCGTCGCGCGTGACGACGCGTCCACTCGCCTGGATCAGGGTGAGCATCACAGCGTACTCCAGCCGCGTCGTTGGCCGACGTTGACCCTCCAGGACGATCTCACGATTGGCCTCGTCGAGCCGGCATCCGGATAACGGTGCTGAGGCAGCCGCGCGTACCTCATCGCCGGCAAGAAACGAATGGACCGCGTCGGCAATCGCGTCGCCGTCGATCCATGGCAGGTGTATGTCGCCGTCCAGTGTTATGAGGCGTGCGCGAGGTAATTCGGCAGTGAGCTTTTGGCCAGCTTCAAGGGGGATCACGCGGTCCCTGCGCCGATGTATGACCAGCGCCTCGGTCCGGATGCGTGAGAGGACATCTGCCGCAGCATTCATCTCACAGCTCAGGTGCAGCAATTGTGCCGCCTGCGGCGCATTCGCCCAGTCCCGCTGGTTTCGGGAGAAGTCCTCCGAATCCTGTATCGACGCGCCGGGTAGGAATAGCGCGGTCAGTGCGACTGAGCCAAGGCCCCAGTGCGCCTTCACGAGGTCAGTGAGCGCATCCCGCAGATCCGGCGTTGCGACATCGGACCCCCTCGCATACGAGCCATAAAAGCACAGGCGGCGGACGCGTTCCTGGTGCGTAGCCGCATAAGTGAGTGCAACCGGTCCCGCGCAAGACACCGCGAACAATGAGAACTCGTTGTCGCCAAGCTCATCAACGAGCGTTGCGAGTAGTTGCACCTCGTCCGCTTGCGTTCGCGGTGGAACGTCGCGATCGCTCAAACCGGTGCCCGGCCGGTCGTAGCGGACGACGCGAAAGCCCTCCGCGAGCCGACTGAAGAAACGCCGAAATCCCGGCTGCTCCCAATCGCGCTCGACGTGACTGACCCACCACGCGGGGCAGAGGATAAGCGGCCCTTCGCCGACCGTGGCATAGGCGATCCGGGCCCCGTTTGCGTCCCGAATGAATCGAATGACCTGCACCGCCGGTATCGATCTCCCATGGCTCTCATTCAATTCTCATAACAATTTCATTAGCTTTTCAAGCTGGGTCCGGCCGTCGCCCGATAGACTCGATGGAATCGGCGGGGCCGCTTTATCCTGGCGATCCTTCGATTGTCACCTCCCTCGAACGATAGGATGTTGGAGACAATTCATGACTATGGACATGACTACGATGGGCTCCGGCGCGTTGCTGGCAATGGGGATTTATCACCTCGCCATTTTCACCTTCGCTGTGCTTGGGATCGCGGCGTCGATCAAATACCTGCGCTCCTGATTTGTCAGGCTGCCTGACGTTCGGGATCACAGAAATCGCTCGAACGTGTGCGCCGGAGGGTAAACGACATGTTTGCGATTGATGGTGCTGCACGACGCACTGCTTCTGTCACGGTAACCGCAATCCGGACGCTGTGGAGCGAGCGAATTTCGTCGGGCACATTCCTCCTTGGTCTGCTGGCCGGTGCGGGACTGACCGTACAGATACACAAATGGTGGACCTCCTCCTTGAGCCTCTGCTTGTCCTCCGCTGGACTCCGTCAACTCAACGACACCCAATCCTATCTGGTCCTTGCGTTCACGTTGTATCCGGTCACTACGTCGGCCGGACAAATGGCAGTGCTCACTGTCGCGGTCGCCGCGCTTATTGGGTTTCTGCTCTGGACCAAGCGAGCGACCTCGGCCTCATTCTTTTTAGGCGTGCTCGCGGGCACTGGCTTCGTTTTGAGCTTCGATATCGTCTGGATCCATTGGATCTTTGGCCTCCATCACCTGACGAATACACAAATGGACCTCATCCTTGAACCCGTGTTCGTCCTCCTCGGACTCGCTTTCTTGTGGTTTGCGATTACGCGAGAGCATCGCCGCGCCCAAAGTAGCGGCACTTAGGAAGCACTCTCAATCGCGATCCGATTCGGCTCGTGGGGATGCTGGTTTCGACGTGAGCGAAGCACAGCGCGAGAAGTTTCCAGCGAGCTTTTGGTTACTCGGCAGCCCTTACCCCGGCGTCGCATCGGCGCCACTCGCGCCGATATGCATCACAGGCATCATTCACCAGCGCAACAGCCGCGGCCCCAACAACGCGCCAGCCAGAGTGCACAGCACAATCGTTCCGCCGTACCAGACGGCAATAAACGGCAGCGAATCGTCCGTGCAATGGAGCGCATAAGCCATTGCGCTGACGCCTCCCGCGATGAGGCCTGCGAACGCGCCGGCTCGCGAAAGATTGGTGGGAGCACCTTTTCGCACGGCCCAAATTGAAACAGCGAAAGGAACGATCGCAATGATCGGAATAGAGAGAAGACATTCCAGCCATTCATCGCCCACGATCATGGTTTCCCAATGCGACCGGGGTGCGGATCCAAGGCTGATGGCGGCAAGAACCATAATGACGAGAAACGGCACAGCGACAAGCAAGGCGGGGGAGATTTTCCGCTCCCCGCCCGGCCGGGCCAGTCTCGTCAGGTAAAGCAGCGCGAGGTCGACGATCCCGATTGCAAAGGCGAGCTTTATGGCGAGAAACATCAGTGCACGGGCTGTCATCAAGTCGGCGCGGAAGCCCAAGCCGACAACGGCGACGCCGAACGCCACGATCGATCCTGCAGCAATTGCCACGTAAAGCGTGCGAGCGACCGCTTTGCGGTCGACGGGCTCAAGATTCGTGCTCAGGAGTGCAACGAGATCGTTCGTTCTCATGTTCGCATTTTCCCGGCGATCAAGGCGGCCAGTGCCCTGAGTCCACGGTGAATATTTACTTTTACACCCGACTCGGACTGACCGCATTTCTTCGCCGCTTCAGCAATGCTCAGTCCCTCGATCTTCACGGCTTCGATCGCACACTGCATGGCTTTCGGCAGCCGCTCCAGCAGCCTCTTGACGTCATACGTACTTTCAGCGCTCGCATGGTCATCGTGCGCCATCATCTCGTCGGCGTCGTCAATGGGTACCTCGGCGTGCCCCACGCGATTTCGACGTAGAAAATCGATCAATTTGTAACGCGCAATGGCGTGCACCCATGGCGTCAACGGCTCCCCTGGATCGTAGGTATGCCGCTTGATGTGTATTGCCAGTACGGTTTCCTGAACCAGGTCTTCTGCCTCTGACGTGGCTTTACCGAGCGCTGCCAGCTTGGCCTTGTAGTAGCCGCGCAGACGGCGGCTCAATTGATCGAGTAGCGACCGGTGCGATGCCGCATCGCCATTCAGGCTCGCTAGCATTAGGTCTTTGAGCTCGATTTCGAGGCCCGTCATCTCCTCTATCTCGCTATTTCGGTGGGTCGAGCGATTTGGTTACACCTTTTCGCAATTGGGGCGGAAGGAAATTGGGCGCGGAAGTACCCTAGAATGCGACAACTGTGTGCGCGAATGGCCATGATGCGGTTCCTCATTGAGCGGGCTCCGGAACCGGCTGCTTGCGTTCAGGAGGCGCACTCGTCAGTGTCGATACCTGAAGTCCAGAATCGTCCCCATTCTTCAGCCTAAAGCCCTTTACGAGGCCGAAGATCGCCGGGATCACGATCAGCGTCAGTAGCGTCGAGGAGATCATGCCGCCGATCATCGGCACGGCGATGCGCTGCATGATTTCGGAGCCGGTGCCGGTGCTCCACATGATCGGAAGCAGGCCTGCCATGATGGCCACCACCGTCATCATCTTCGGGCGCACGCGCTCGACCGCGCCCTCCATGATGGCATCGTAGAGGTCGCTGCGCGTCAGGACGCGGCCCTCGGCTTCGCGACGGCCCTTGATCTCGGCCAATGCCTGGTTGAGGTAGATCAGCATCACCACGCCGGTCTCGGCAGCTACTCCAGCCAGCGCAATGAAGCCGACCGCGACCGCGACCGACAGGTTGAAGCCGAGCCACCACATCAGCCAGAGCCCGCCGACCAGCGCGAACGGCAAGGACAACATCACGATCATCGTCTCGGTGACGGACCGGAAGTTGAGGTACAAGAGCAGAAAGATGATGAGCAGCGTCGTGGGTACGACGATTCTGAGCCTTGCAGTGGCGCGTTCGAGATATTCGTACTGACCGCTCCACATCACATAGTAGCCGGGCGGAAACTGGATGCTGGCCTGCACCGCCCGCTGAGCGTCAGCAACATAGCCGCCGAGGTCGCGGTCGCGAATGTCGACATAAATATAGGTCGCCAATTGACCGTTCTCGGTGCGGATCGAGGATGGGCCGCGCGCCGGCGCGACTTTTGCGACTTCGCCGATCGGCACGGCACCGCCGGCCGGCATCGGCACCAGCACCTCGCTTGCGATCGCCTTCGGATTGTCGCGCAAATCCCGCGGATAGCGCATATTGACGGAAAAGCGCTGACGTCCCTCGACCGTCGTCGTGACCGTCTGCCCGCCAAGTGCCGTTGCTATCGTATCCTGGACATCCTGGACCATGATGCCGTAGCGCGCCATCGCTTCGCGGTCCGGCGTGATCTCCAGATAGTAGCCGCCGATGCCGCGCTCGGCATAGGCCGATGAGGTGCCGGGCACCGTTTTCAAGACCTGCTCGATCTGCTTGGCAAGCTTGTCGATCTTGGCCAGGTCGGTACCGATCACCTTGACGCCGACTGGAGTGCGGATACCAGTCGACAGCATGTCGATGCGCGCCTTGATCGGCATGGTCCAGGCATTGGAGACGCCGGGAAACTGTAGCGCCTTGTCCATCTCCGCGATCAGGCTGTCGATCGTCACGCCGGCCCGCCACTCCTGCTTCGGTTTGAGATTGACCACGGTCTCATACATTTCCGATGGCGCCGGATCGGTAGCCGTCGCGGCGCGGCCTGCCTTGCCGTAGACCGATGCGACTTCCGGAAAAGACCGGATGATCCGATCCTGGGTCTGCATCAGTTCAGCGGACTTGGTGACAGAGATGCCCGGCAATGTCGTCGGCATGTAGAGTAGCGTACCCTCGTTCAAGTTCGGCATGAACTCGGTGCCGAGCTGCCGGGCTGGCCACACTGTCACCGCCAGAACGGCAAGCGCGATCAGGATCACCAGTATCTTGGCGCGCATCACACCCTTGATGACTGGCCGGTAGATCCAGATCAGGAAGCGGTTGATCGGATTCTTGTGCTCCGGAACGATTCTGCCGCGGACGAAGATCACCATCAGCGCCGGCACCAGCGTAACCGAGAGCAGCGCGGCGGCGGCCATCGCGAAGGTCTTGGTGAACGCCAGTGGGCTGAACAGCCGCCCCTCTTGCTGCTCCAGCGTGAAGATCGGCATGAACGATACGGTGATGATCAACAGGCTGAAGAACAGCGCCGGTCCGACCTGCGATGCAGCCTCGATCAGGATCGCCACGCGGGGCTTTCCGGGCTCCGCTCGTTCGAGGTGCTTGTGCGCATTCTCGATCATGACGATCGCTGCATCCACCATGGCGCCGATCGCGATCGCAATCCCGCCGAGGCTCATGATGTTGGAGCCGATCCCGAGCAGCTTCATCGCCCCGAACGCCATCAGCACGCCGACCGGCAGCATCAGGATGGCGACCAGCGCGCTGCGGACGTGCAGCAGGAACACGATGCAGACCAATGCTACGACGACGCTCTCCTCGAACAGTGTGTGCTTGAGCGTATCGATGGCGGCGTAGATCAGGTTCGAGCGGTCGTAAACCGGCACGATCTCGACCGACTTCGGCAGGCTGCTGGCGATTTCCGTAAGACGCTTCTTGACGTTCTGGATTACGTCGAGCGCGTTGACGCCGAAACGCTGCAGCACGATGCCGCTCGCAACCTCGCCCTCCCCATTCAGTTCAGTGATGCCGCGCCGCTCGTCGGGGCCGAGTTCCACCCGGGCGACGTCGCGCAGCAGCACCGGCGTGCCGTTGTTCACCTTCAGTACGACGTTGCCGAGGTCGTTGATGCTCTTCAGGTAGCCCTTGCCGCGGATCACGTATTCGAACTCGGATAGCTCGACGGTACGGCCGCCGACGTCGGCGTTGCTGGCGCGGATCGCATCGCGCATCTTCTGCATGGTAACGCCGAGATCGCGCATGCGCTGCGGATCGAGGATCACGTTGTACTGCTTGACAAAGCCGCCGACGCTAGCCACTTCCGCGACACCCTCGGCCTTGGCGAGCGCAAACTTCAGATTCCAGTCCTGGATTGTGCGTGTCTCGGAAAGGTTCAGCTCCTTCGACATGATGGCGTATTGGTAAACCCACCCGACGCCGGTGGCGTCAGGGCCAATGGTCGGTGTCACGCCGGCGGGAATGCGCGAGGTCGCGCTGTTCAGGAACTCGAGCACACGCGAGCGCGCCCAATAGATGTCGGTACCGTCCTCAAAGATAACGTAGACGAATGAGACGCCGAAGAACGAGAAGCCGCGAACCACTTTCGACTTCGGTACCGTCAGCATCGCCGTGGTCAGGGGATAGGTGACCTGGTCCTCGATGACCTGCGGCGCCTGACCGGGGTACTCCGTGTAAACGATGACCTGCGTGTCAGAGAGGTCGGGGATGGCATCGAGCGGCAGATGGATAAGTGCATAGAGGCCGGCCGCTGCAGCGAAGCCGGTGCCGAACAGCACCAGCAGCAAGTTGCGGGCCGACCAAGCGATCAAGCGGGCGATCATTGCTGCGCTCCCTCGGCAAAGCCCTTGAGAGCCGCCTTCAGGTTACTCTCCGCATCGATCAGAAAATTGGCGGCAACGACAACGGGCTCTCCGTCTTTCAGCCCGCTGCGGATTTCGATCATTCCGCTGCCCCGACGGCCGATCTTGACTTCACGGGGCTCGAACCGGCCCTCGCCCCTGTCGACGAGGACGACCTGCCGAGCGCCCGTATCGAGCACCGAACTGTCGGGAACCGACAAAACGGATTCTGAGCCGCCGATCTCGATGTCGGCGTCGACGTACATATCCGGCAGCAACGCAAGGTCCGGATTGGCGAGTTCGACCCGGACGCGGGCTGTGCGTGTCTCGCGATTGAGCTGGGGGTAGACAACCGAGATTCTTCCGGAGAAGTCCCGCGCCGGGAAGCTACGGGCCCGAACGGTTACGGGCTGTCCGACCGCAAGCGAACCGAGGTCGCGCTCGGCCGCGTCGATCAACGCCCAGACAACCGAGGTGTCGGCGATGCGGAAGAGCACGTCGCCTGGTTGAGCTCGCATGCCCTGGACCGCGTTGCGTTCCAGCACGATGCCGTCGCGCGGCGCCGACCACTCGACAGTCACGGGAACGACCCGCGTCTTTTCGATCGTGGTGATCACGGCGTCGGGCACATCGAGGTTCATCAACCGCTGCCGCGAACCGCGTCCGTAGGAGGGCTCGCCCGCGGTCGTCCGGGACGTCAGCGTCGTCACGTACTCGGCGGCCGCACTGGAAACTGCGGGACTGTAGACCTGCATCAAAGGCTGCCCCTTCTTGACGAAGGTGCCGGTTGTGACGTCGGCAACCGATTGCAGGTAGGTTTCCGCGCGCATCGCGATGACTGAAACTCGGCGCTCGTCGAGCTGAATTACGCCTGGCGCGCGCACGACCGTCCGGATCGGACGGAGGGCCGCCGGCTCCGATCTCACGCCGGTTCGTTGAATCTTGCCGGGCGATAGCTTGATCGAGCCGTCGTCGGTGTCCTCGCCTTCGTAAACGGGAATGTAATCCATCCCCATCGAATCCTTTTTCGGCGTGGACGACACGTCCGGCAGGCCCATCGGATTGCGGTAATACTTGATCTTGCGAGCGGCAGTCCGTGCGGCTGCCACGTCTGCCGGCGTATCGTCGAAACTGATGTCGGCGCCCGGCGGGACGGCGCGGTAGTCGCGGCCGTCAGGCGTCTTCTTCGGCGTTAGCGAATAGAAAGGCTTGCCGTCCGGGTCCTGATAGTAGATCGCCGCGCCCGGTTCGGCGTGCGCCTGCTCCATGACGTGTGCGTGCTTCATCTCTCCGCTCGGCCAGACATATGGACGCGAGAGGACGCCGGCGATCGCCACAGCGGTCATGGCAGCGGCGATTCCAATTGGGACCGAGCGCTTCATTTGTCGGCCTGAATGACGAGCTTGTCTTCGACCGTGCCGGTCTCACCCTGCACCTTGGCGCCAAGCGACAATTGCCAGCGGCCGGCCATGCTGAAATTGGCCTTGAACCGGTAGGTGCCCGGCTCCGATCCCTGCACGGGAGTGAGCTTGGTGACCATCTCCTGCATGCCATCGGGTGCCATGTCGAGGCGCGTGGCGAAGATGACCGCGTCCGGAACAGCTTTGCCCGTCGTCTTGTTGACGAGCTTCACGGTGACGGTCTGGTCGGGGCCGGTCTTGACGGTCGGTTCGACCAGCTTGAACTCGTAATTCTTGACGTCGGCGAGCGCGACGGCAGCGGCGCACGTCAGGGCGGCGGCGGTCAGCGCAACCGCCAGGCTGCGCGAAAACTGATTGGCCTTCATAGTGATGATCCTCGATCTTCTGATCTGCTGCCCACGCAGCATGAACGCGGACGCCACGAAGCGCCGCGCGCGAATTCGGCGTTACGCCGAACGGACCAGGGATCGGGGAGGCTTTGGAGGGGGTGAGTATCCGACGCTTTCCACTTCGGGATCGCTGCCCGGAAGCAGCGTCCGAAGCGTAACGGGCTGGATTTCAACGACACCAGCCGGCAGCGGCGCCTGCAACGTTGTCGCGACGCAGAGCGCCATCAACGGGCACTGGTCGCAATCGGCCGGCGCCGACTTGTCCGGGCAACACGGCATGTCGTCGGACATGGCGGCCGTGTCATCGGACATCGACGTCATCGCCATCGATGCCGTCGCGCCCGTGTTCGCCCGCGCTGTGAGCGGGGCGATGACGAGGCCGACGATCACAAGGACCGCCAGCAGCCGGCAAAGGTGGATCGAGCGTTTCACGGAGCCAGTTTCGCACAAACCGACCCGCGATGGGAAGCAAAGTTCCATCACGAAACCGCGGGTTTCGTTAACATATCCCGGTCGGGATAGATCGCATTGTGTTGGATCAATCGGATCTGGTCCCAAATGCCGGAATATCGCCGAGGGCCAGAACATTTTTGCCCGCTGCGGCTTGAAATAGCGGCCGCCCGTTGGCCCTCAAGCAAGGAGCCCGCCATGCACGCCCGCGAAATGATCGGCACCCACCCGGCCGTCCAAGGCCAGATCAATGACGCCCTGATCCGCTGCATCGAGGAATGTTATTCCTGCGCCCAGACCTGCACCTCCTGCGCCGACGCCTGCCTGTCGGAGCGCATGGTGCAGGACCTGACCCAGTGCATCCGCCTGGACCTCGACTGCGCCGACATCTGCAATATCACCGGCCGCATCATGACCCGGCGGACAGGTTACGATGATGAAGTGATGCGCCGCATGCTCAGCGTCTGCGCTGCCGCCTGCCGGCTTTGCGCGGAGGAATGCCAGAAGCACGCAGCCCAGCATGATCACTGCCGCATCTGCGCGGAAAGCTGCCGCCGCTGCATGGAGGCCTGTCAGGAATTGGCGCGCGGCATGGCGCATTAACGCGCTTGGATCCGGATCAGCCCTCGTGCCTGAATATGCTGAACTGGAAGATCTGCCGGGAGTCCCACGGGGTCGCGTGTTCGTGCCGTTGCGTGTGCACCAGCGTAAACGCGGCGCCGAGCGTCTGCCCCAGGCTTGCGCTGTCATAACGCGCGACCGGCAGGCCGCTGCACTTTTCGGGGCCGTCGAGCGCGAAGGTAGCCATGATGGCGTGCCCCCCGATTTTCAGGCCGCGCTTAAGGCGCGCGATGTAGTCGGCGCGATCGCTCGCGTCGGTGAGAAAGTGAAACGCAGCCCGGTCGTGCCAGATGTCGTAGCGCCTGGCCGGCTCCCAAATCGTCGCGTCGGCGACGATCCAGCTAACCCGCTTGGCGCTGGCGCCAAGGCGGCTCTCAAGGCGGCTTTTGGCGGCGGCCAGCGCCGCGCCCGAAAGATCAAGCACAGTGACATCCTCAAACCCCTGCCCGACGAGATGGTCGACCAGCCGCGAAGCACCGCCGCCGATGTCGATGATGGCTGACTTGCTGGTGGCACCCGCCTGCACGATCAATTCGAGCGAGGGCGCCGGCCTCTGCTGAAACCAGCTCACCTCGTTCTCGCCCTTCGTCGTGTAGACGCTCTCCCAATGGGCCTGACGACGGCTGGCATCTCCCATAAGACCCTCCCTTGCTGTCCGGACGCTCGATATAGGCCATCCCTAACGCGCGAAGACCAGACCTTCGGCGGTCGCACGCGCGGCGGAGGGCGCCGGCCAAGCCGACCATAATGTATAACCAGTGGGATATGGAGACTTCCGAAGACGGACCGGTCGCAGTTTTGGGCGATTTCGTGTCGCTCCGTGTTCCCTCTTGACTAATACATATCTCCGCGGTTATGAGTTTGATCAATAACCCAAAGGTTATCGATCCCAGATGCCGAACCCGCACGACGTGCTCTTCAGAACCCTTGCCGATCCCTCCCGTCGGGCGATCTTCGAGCGGTTGTGCCGCGAAGGAGAGCAGACGGTGGGGGCCCTGACGGCGCAGGCCGGGATCTCGCAACCGGCCGTCTCGAAACATCTCGGTGTTCTCAAGCAGGCCGGGCTGGTGCGTGATCGCCACGAAGGCCGACAGACCCACTATAGCGCGCAGCTCGGCGCCCTGGCCCCGCTGATCGACTGGACCAGCGAGATGGCGGGGTTCTGGCAAAGGAAATTCGACGACCTCGAAGATCTGCTCAAACGGATGGACCAATGACCAATACTGCAACCGAAGCCCGCTCCGTCATCATCGAACGGGAGATCTCTCATCCGCCGGAAAAGCTCTGGCGCGCGCTCACGCAGCCGCATTTGATCGAGGAATGGCTGATGAAGAATGACTTCAAGCCAGCCGTGGGCCACCGTTTCAATCTTCGCGGCGAATGGGGCGGCGTGCTGGACTGCGAGGTGCTTGCCATCGAGCCGAGCCGGACGCTGTCCTACACCTGGAATTTCAAGCACGAGGATGCGGCCTACGATCTGCAGAGCGTGGTGACGTTTACGCTCACCCCAACAAGCGCGGGGACACTCCTGCGCATGGAGCAGTCGGGCTTCCGGCCGGATCAGAAGCGGGCCTTTGGCGGCGCCAAGGTCGGATGGCAGCAGTTCTTTGCGAAACTGGAGGAGGTTTTGGCGCGGACGGATTGAATTCTGCCACGTCGCTGCGTCCGGCTCATTTCAAATCAAGGGAGGTCTCATTGAACTGGAATACGTCCATTCGGCAAATCCACCGCTGGCTGTCCATTGCCTTTACGGTGACCGTCATCGCCAACTTCGTCGCGATGGGATTGGGTGAACCTCCGATCTTGGTCGTCTACTCGCCACTGCTTCCGCTGTTTTTGCTCCTGTTCACGGGTCTGTACATGTTCGTGCTGCCGTATGCCGCCAAGTTGCGCGGCGGGCGAGGCGCCGCCGGATAGAAGCGAACCGCAATGGCCAAGAAGAAGTCGGTGAACGTCGCAAGAAAAGCCGCCGCGAAGCGGGGCGCTGCGAAGCCGACCCTCCTCGCAGGCGGCAACCCTCAGATCGCGAAGGGGGACGGCGACGCCCCGGTGCAGGCCTACATTGCGGCCATGCCGGGCTGGAAACGGGACGTCGGGCGCCACCTCGACGCCCTCATCGTGCGCACCGTCCCTGGTGTGCGGAAGGCCGTGAAATGGAACTCGCCCTTCTATGGCGTCGAGGATCAAGGCGGCTGGTTCCTTGGCTTTCACTGCTTCACGAAGTACGTCAAAGTAAGTTTCTTCCGCGGCACGTCGCTGCGCCCTCTCCCGCCCGGCGAGTCCAAGCACAAGGAAGTACGCTACCTCGATATTTGCGAGGACGTCCCACTCGACGAAGCTCAGTTTACAGCCTGGGTGAAGCAAGCCAGCCGATTGCCCGGCGAGCGATTGTGAGCGGAATGACAGCAAGAAAGCGATGACAAGCATGAAGAAGAGCGGCACGAAGGAAGCAAAAGGTGAAGGCTCTCCCCCTCAGCACATCGACGCGAGGATCAAGGAATTGGGCGATTGGCGCGGCGAGACGCTCGCGCGTGTGCGGAGCATCATCAAGCAGGCCGATCCCGAAGTGGTCGAGGAGTGGAAGTGGCGCGGCGTTCCAGTGTGGGAGCACGACGGAATCATCTGCACCGGTGAGACCTACAAGGCTGTCGTGAAGATGACCTTCGCCAAGGGCGCCGCACTGGACGACCCGTCAGGCCTCTTCAACTCCAGCCTGGAGGGTAACACAAGGCGTGCCATCGATATCCACGAGGGCGACAAGATCAACGAAAAGGCGTTGAAGGCGCTCATCCGCGCAGCCGTGGAACTGAACATGTCGGCGCGAGCTGCCCGCTCCCGGAAAAAGAAGAGCGCTTGAGGCTACGTCCTCGACTAGGCGCTTGCCTCACTCACTCGCCGGTAATGCCGAGCGAGCGGACCAGCTCACCGCGCGCCTGATAGTCGACTTCGATCTGGCGCCTGAAATCATCAGGCGTGCCGCCGACGGCGACCATGCCCTGCTTGTCCAGCCAGGCGCGCATCGAATCCGTTGCAAGTATCTGGTTCACTTCCTTGTTCAAGGCAGCGATCACCGGCTTCGGCGTGTTCCTCGGAAGCATGAACCCGATATAGCTGGTGATCTTGAACTGCGGAAAAGTTTCGCTGATCGCCGGCACGTTGGGCAGCAGCGGAAATCGCTTCTCGGATGTGACGCCGAGCAGCTTGATCTTTCCCGCCGTTGCCAGCGGCTCCACCGCCGTGGGCGCACCGAACAGCAGCGGGATCTGCCCGCCCAGCAGATCGTTCACCGACGCCGCCGTTCCCTTGTAGGGAATGTGGGTCATGGTGAAGCCGCCATACTTCTGTAGCAACTCGCCGGCGAGGCGGTGCGGCGTGGAGCTGCCTGAGCTACCAAAGCTTAGATTCTGCGTCTTTTGCTTGCCCAGCGCGACGAGCTCGGCCACCGAATTCGCCGGCACATTGTTGGCCGCGGCCAGCAGTAGCGGCGCCCACGCGACGTTGATGACCGGCTCCATCGCCTTCGAAAGGTCGAAGTGATTGCTGGTGGCGAGGTGCGGATCGATGGTGACCATCGCATCCGTCACCATCAGGATGGTGTATCCGTCGGGCTCGGCGCGTGCGGCGGCCTGCGCCGCGATCATGCCGTTGGCCCCCGTCTTGTTCTCGATGATGACAGATATTTTGAGATTCTCGCCGAGCTGCTTGCCGATGATCCGGGCCAGCGCGTCGGCCTGCCCTCCCGCGGAATAGCCGACCAGCATCGTGATCGATCGCGATGGATATGGCTGTGCCCGTGCAGGCAATGCGATCGCGCTCAGCGCAAGAGCCGCGGTCGCCACACCGAGGATGCGAGCTTTCGCTCGAACCAGTTTACCGGAAATCATGCTCCGCCTCCTCCCTGACCATGTGGCATTGCGCGAAGCGGTTGGACCGCTCTTCGTGTTCGCTTCGTCTTGTTCGCTTCTATGCGGGCACGCTCGCAGCCGTGCCCAATACGCCCGCCGAATACAGTTCGATGATTTCCTGCTCCGAATATCCGGCCGCGCTCAGAATCTCGCGCGCGTGCTCGCCGACCCGCGGCGGCTGGCGCTCGAGACCTGCGCGTTCGCGCCCGTCGCCGAATTCCACCGGCAGCGCGGGGATTCCGACCAGCGGTCCGCCGCCCGATCCGGATACGGCTGTCGCAAGCAGCCCGCCATGGGCAAGCAGATGCGGATCGATCGACAATTCATCGGGCCGTCCGACGCGCGAATAGGCCACCCGCGCCGCTTCGCACTTTTGAAGGATTTCATCGAGCGGCAATTTCGCGATCTGCCGCTCAAGCTCGGGAAGCATCCACTCGCGCGCCGCGCACCGCCTCGCATTCCCTGCAAGCCGCGGATCGTCGCGCCAGTCGTCGAATCCGAAGGCTTCGCAGAAGCGTTGCCAGTGTCCATCCGACGTGCAGCCGATGAAGACCTGGCCGCCGTCGGAAGCGGTGAAAACGTCGTACACGCCCCAGGCGTTCTTGCGGACCGGCATCGGCGGCATCGGTCCGCCCGTTACGGCACTTCCCACGACGATCGCACCGAGCATGAACGTCGCGCTTTCAAACAGTGAGCTTGCGACCTTCTGCCCGATGCCGGTGGCGTCGCGCTCGCGAAGCGCGGCCAGTGCAGCAACTACGCCGAATACGCCGCCGAGAATGTCGATGACTGGTGCTCCGGCACGCAACGGCCGGCCGGGCGGCCCCGTCATATAGGCGAGCCCGGACTGCATCTGCACCACCTCGTCGAGCGCGCCGCGGTTCTCGTAAGGACCTTTCAGGAAACCTTTCATCGAGAGGTAGACGAGGCGCGGGTTGATCTGGCGCAGATCCTCCCAACTGCATTTCAGCCGCTCGATCGTTCCCGGGCCAAAGTTCTCCAGCACGACATCGGCATCTTTCACCAGCCGATGCACGATCGCCTGTCCCTCGGGCCGTTTCAGGTCGATCGCGATCGAGCGCTTGTTGCGGTTGTAGGTCGCGAAGAAACCGGCGGCGAAGCCCGGCAACCGCCGCGTCGGATCCCCGTCGACCGGCTCGATCTTCACGACGTCGGCGCCGAGATCGGCAAACACCACGCCCGCGCACGGCCCCATGATGGTGTGGCCGAAATCGAGCACCTTCAGCCCCGCCAGCGGTCTGGAGGAAGTCGTCATGCAGCCCGTCTCCTGAATGCGGCGAGCGTTCC
Source organism: Bradyrhizobium sp. AZCC 2176 (assembly GCF_036924645.1). Taxonomy (NCBI): domain Bacteria; kingdom Pseudomonadati; phylum Pseudomonadota; class Alphaproteobacteria; order Hyphomicrobiales; family Nitrobacteraceae; genus Bradyrhizobium; species Bradyrhizobium sp. AZCC 2176. Next base: position 6,307,956 of record NZ_JAZHRX010000001.1, read on the forward strand.
CGATCGCAGCGCGGCGCTCGGCAGCCGATGTCCGACGATCCGCTCGGCGAGCCGCCCAGCCTCGATCAGCGCCTCGATGTTCAGGCCGGTGGCGATACCCATCTCCTCGCAGAGCAGCGCGAGTTCTTCGGTGGCAATGTTGCCCGGCGCCGCCGGCTGGCCGGCAAATGGGCACCCGCCGAGCCCTGCCACCGCGGCATCGAACGCCGTGACCCCGAGCCGCAGGCCCTCATAAGCGCAGGCGATGCCCTGCCCGCGCGTGTCATGGAGATGAAGGGCGATCCGCACATCGTCGAAACGTTCCCGAACCGCGCCGATGGCGTCCGCGACACGCCGGGGCGTCGCCCAGCCCATGGAGTCCGCGAGCGCAACGTCCTGTATCTCGACGCCCGCTTCGCGCGCGATGGCGAGCGCGTCCGCTACGGTTTCGACGACTTTGGCCGGCGAGATGTCCCCCGCAAAATTGCAGCCGAAGGCGGCCATGACGATGATTTTTGCAATCGGCACGCCGGCTTCCCGATGCACGCGCACATATTGGCGCATCGCCTCGATCTGTCCGGCACGGTCGCGGTTGAGGTTCCTGATCGCGAACGGTTCGGATGCGCTCAGTGAAATGAATCCGGCAAGAGTGAGTTTGTCCTTGAACGCCAACGCGCGCTGCATCCCGGCTTCGTTGAACCATACCGCGGAGTATTCGACGCCTTCAGGCGCGGCAAACCCTTCCACGACCGCCTCGGCATCGGCCCAGCCCGGAACGTGCTTGGGATTGACGAAAGAGGCGACCTGGATCCGGCGGAGCCCGCACGCGGAGAGCGCGTCGATCAGCGCGATCTTGTCTGCCGTCGCGATCGGACCCGGCTCGATTTGAAAGCCTTCGCGCGGCCCCTCCTCGCTGATGACGACGCTATCAGGCAGGTCCACGCCTCGCTCCTCCGGATTATCCTTGTTGGTCGTGAACCGAGCTTGCCGCGCGCATAGACATCTGACAAATATAATATGAAGATCATTTCGTTCTGATAATTAGATGCGAGGGGCGATTTCAGTGGCGCTCGGATTGCGGCAGATCAGATATTTCATCGCCATCGCCGACGCCGGTGTGCTGTCGCGGGCGGCCGAGACGCTCAACGTCGCCCAGTCGGCGTTGAGCCACCACGTCGCAGCGCTCGAAACCGATCTCGGCGTCAAGCTGCTCGAACGACGGCCGCGCGGGATCGCGCTGACCGCGGCCGGCCGGCGGCTCTACGAACACGCCAGCGCCGTGCTGTCGGCGCTCGGCAAGGCGGAAGAGGACGTACGGACCTATAACGAAGCCGCGACCGGCCCGGTTGGCCTCGGGCTCAGCCATACCGCGCTCTCGATGGTCGCCCTCGATGTCATGAAGGCGGTGCGAAAGAACTCCCCGGGCGTTCACCTGACGGTCGTCGAGGCGCTGTCGCCCGCACTGATCGAGCGCGTCTTCTCAGGGACCGTCGATCTCGCGCTAACCTATAATCCACCCAGGGATGCCCGCCTCGAGGTCGAGTCGCTGCATGACGAAGACCTCTATCTCGTCGGGCATCCGAGCCTGATCGGCAGGTCATCCGGTCCGATCGCCTTTTCTGCGATTCCGCAACGAAGCGTGGTTGGACTGACGCCGATGCCGGCCTCGCGCGCCATCATCCAGACCCAGGTTCTGCGCAACCAGATCACGCCGAGCGAAACACTCGAAGTCGATTCATTGTCGGCGTTGCGCATGGCGCTCGAGGCAGGGCTCGGATGCGCAATCCTCTCCCGCGCCACCGTGCTCTCCGACCTGGCGGCGGAGAAGTATCACGCACGGCGCATCATCGATCCGCCGCTGACGCGCTCGTGCGCCTTGGTTTCGCTCGCGGATCGGCCGCAGACCAAGGCCCTCCTCGAGGTTCGCAGGACCGTGGTCGAAATCGTCCGCGCTGCCGTCAACGAAGGGCGCTGGCCCACGAAAGGAAACGGCCGGAGGAGCAAGCGCGCTACGACCTAGCGCCTCCGATCAGAGCCGGCGTTGGTATGGCTCCCCGGCGACATTTAGCCAGGCGGCATTCGCTCGAATTTCTGCAGCGAGGAATCCATCGTGTCCCACGCATGGCCGCGGACGTTGTATGTGACCACTTGCGGATTGAACTGGCTTGGGTCGTCGAGGCTGGTCGCGTGGATCGCGATCGGTTCCGGCATGGCGACGAATGTCACGTAGACCGGCGTTCCGCAGGTCGGACAAAAGGCGTGGAGCTTTTCGTTCCCGCTGTCGCCTGCTACCCGCCAATTCTTCGCTTCGCCCGTAATGGTCATGTCGGCTCGCCGGGGGAAGACCAGATAGGATCCATGCCCCGTACCGCTTCGTTTCTGGCAATCGCGGCATTGGCAGTGGCTCTCGGCGATGGGTTTGCTGCTCGTCTCATAACGGATCGCGCCGCACGCACATCCGCCGGCATAGGGCTTGGTCATGGTCATTCTCCAGTTCCTGATTGATACGCCAGCGATCAGGCCGATTTCGGCTTGGCGAAAACGTCGAGGCCCTGGCCGGTTTCCAGCAAGGATTTCAGGCTGGCGAGGACGACCGGCCACCCCTTCTTGATGCCGTTCGCCATCCCGCTGCCGGCAGCGAGTTCGTCATGGGTGACAGTCAGCCGGACCATGGCCTCGTATTCCTCGATCTCGAACGTCACTCGGCTGTAGGCGGAAGGATCGGAGGCCTGCGACGCATTCGCCCAGGTGATGACGAGACGGGCCGGCGGCGAGACTTCGACGACCTTGCCGACGAGTTCGACGGTCCGCTCGTCATTGGCGCGGACGTGCTCCCATTTCGATCCGGGGTTCCAGTCAGAGACGTTCTCGTGGCCCCAGTAACGCCTTGCGATCTCTGGTTTCGTGATCGCCGCGAACACCTTGTCCGGCGTCGAGCGGATATAGGTCACGTAGACAAAGCTGGTCGTCTCTTTGGTCATTGTCATTCTCCTTCGAGCTCTTTCTTCAGGTCGTGCAGCAGGCTGAGCCGCTGTCGTTCGAATTTTCGCACCCACCGTTCGTAGACCTCGTGAAGCGGCACGGGGTTGATGAAATGCAGCTTTTCCCGGCCACGCCTGACCGTGCTGACCAGATTGGCCGCCTCCAGGATTTCGAGGTGCTGCGTGGCGGATTGCCGGGCCATGTCGAGGTTTTCGCAAAGCTGACCGAGCGTCTGCCCGTTCTTCTCACAGAGAAGGTCAAGCAGCTTTCTGCGTGTCGGATCACCCAGCGCTTTGAAAACCTTGTCGGCCTGCATCGTTCTCGCTCTTAGTCGAGAACATCATATGCAGGTAAATACCTGCATGTCAAGCGACGGCAACCAGGCTCGCGATCAGGTGATCGTCACCTTGCGGTTCAGGACGGACGATCAGGATTGGCGACGGATCGCAACTGGATACGGCTATCGCGCGGCTGCCGCCTGGATCGCGTGCCAGATGCGGGCGGGCGTTGCCGGCATGTCGAGATGCCGCACGCCGAGCGGCGCGAGCGCGCTCATCACCGCGTTCATGATGGTTGCGGGGGCTGCGATGGCGCCGGCCTGACCGCTTCCCTTCACACCCAACCGGTTGGCGCGGCTCGGAAAGTCGCCCGTCAGGCTACCCTCGAACGCCGGAAGATCGCCCGCGCGCGGCAGCGCGTAATCCATCAGCGAGCCCGAGAGGATCTGGCCGGTCTCCGCATCGAACAGCGCGTGCTCGAACAATGCCTGCCCGATGCCTTGCGCGACGCCGCCATGAACCTGCCCGAGCGTCAGGCGAGGATCGAGCAAACGGCCGTAGTCGTCGAAGATGACGTAACGATCAAGCTTCACCTCGCCGGTTTCAGGGTCGATCTCGACCTCGGCGACATGGCAGCCGTTGGGAAAGGTGTAGCGGTCGCAGAGGTGGGTCGCCTTGTACGCCAGTCCGGGCGCGACATCGTCGCCGGGCGTCTGATACGAGGCCCGCGCCACCTCCTCGAGGCTGAGTTCCTGCCCGGTCGCGGCCACGCGCAACATGCCGGCTTCGTAATGAACCGCATCGACGCCGGCCTGCAGCAGGCGCGCCGCAAGCCGCCGTGCATTTTCGATCGCGCCTTCGGCCGCCATCAGCAGCGCGGTGCCGCCCTGATGCATGGAGCGCGCCCCGCCATGGCCGCCGCCGGCGTCGAGGTCATCCGTATCGCCTTGCCGAAACCGGAAGCGCGCAAGCGGCAGGCCAAACGCATCGGCCGCGATCTGGGCAAATGTCGTCTCGTGGCCCTGGCCGTTGGAATGCGTGCCGACCTTCAGGTCGATCACGCCGTCCTTGCCGAAACCCACCTCCGCCACTTCATTGGGCTGGCCCCGCGACGTTTCGAGAAAGCAGGCGTAGCCGAGGCCACGCAGCCTGCCCCGCTTGCGTGAGCTTCGCCGGCGCGCATCGAATCCGGCGGCCGCCTTGACCGCGCGATTGATCGCGTGGGCAAAGCTGCCCTGCTCGACCGTAAGCCCCATCGCGCTGGAATGGGGAAAGCGGCGAAAGATATTCTTGCGCCGCAACTTCAGCGCATCGATCCCGAGCTGGTGGGCTGCAATGTCGATGCAGCGCTCGATCAGATAATTCGCCTCGGGCTTGCCGGCGCCGCGATAGGCGTCGATCGGCGTCGTGTTGGTGAATACCCCGCTGGTCTGAAAGGCGATCAGCGGAATGTCGTAGACGCCGCCCATCGCGCTCGCCATGGCCCTGGTTGGCACGCCCGCCGCCAACGTCGAGATATAGGCGCCCAGATTGGCGAAGACTTTGGTGTCGAGCGCGAGGAAGCGGCCATCGCGGTCGAGCGCCAGGCGGGCCCGGACCAGGCTGTCGCGGCCATGGACGGAGCCGACAAAGTCCTCGCTGCGATCGCCGATCCACGTAACGGGGCGGCCGAGCCGGCGTGCCGCCCACAGCACCAGCACCCATTCCGGATAGAGAACGTTCTTCATCCCGAAGCCACCGCCTACATCGGGAATGCTGACGCGAAGTTTTTCACGCGGGATACGGAAAACGGAGTCAGCGAGCAGGTCGCGGATCATGTGCGCGCCGGCGGCCGAGGCGGTCAGGTGCAGGCGGCCACTCGAGGCATCGAACTCGCCCAGCGCACCGCGTGTTTCCAGCGGCGCAGCGACGACGCGGTTGTTGACCAGCTCGCATTCCACGACATGGGCGGCGCCACGGATAGCAACTTCGACCGGGCCGATCTCGCCGCGGTTGAACTGGAACGCAATGTTGCCCCTCGCCTCCGGCCAGATCGACGAGGCGTCCGGCAGAATGGCATCCGCGATCGATACCACCGGCGGCAGCGGCACATAGTCGACCACAATGGCCTCGGCGGCATCGCGCGCGCGTTCGGCGTTCTCCGCAACCACGAACGCGATCGGCTCGCCGACATAGCGAACGACGTCGCGCGCCAACGCGTGACAGGGCGGCACCACGAGCGGCGTGGTCATCGGAATACCGGTCACCGCGCAGGGCAGCGGTCCAATACTGTCGGCAGCCAATTCCTGTCCCGTGAGCACGGCCGCAACGCCGGGCACCCGGCGCGCCGCATCGACGCTGACCGCGGCGATCTGTGCATGCGCATGCGGCGAGCGAACGACGACGCCATGAAGCGCCTTTGGCGTCACGAGATCGGCGACGTAGCGCCCGCGTCCCCGCACGAAGCGCTCGTCTTCAAGGCGATCGATGCTGCGCCCCAATAACGGCTCGGTCATGGGAAGCTGTATGGAACCGGAGGGCTTCAAACGCAAGCCGCGCCACGGTCAAGGCCGCCGAACGGACGACCGCGAGCCGGCTCACCGCGTCGAACTCTGGCGACAGAGGCCCCGCAAATGCGGGGCCTCTGTCCGCCACCATCCGCTGGCCGGAAGCTTAATTCCCTACGCCGGGGCGGAACGCTCCGCGCCCTGCAGCTTGCGCTTTCGCCAGACCGATCCCGCGATCAGCACCACGACGATGCCGATGATTCCAAGGATCACCTCGCCGCCATGCCCGCCATTGGCGAACTGCGGCGCCATGCCGAGCGATTTGAGGAGTCCATCGAGGCCGACACCGACCGGACCGTCGAAGAACGCGTGCAGCGATGGCTGCACCGCGGGGTCGGTCGCCATCACCTCGCCGGCGATCCAGCCGAGCAAGCCCGCGCCGGCCCACACCAGCGCCGGAAGGCGCGTCAGCAGCGCCATGATCAGCGCGGCACCGGCGACGATCAAGGGAACGCTGATGGCAAGTCCGATGACAAGCAGGGGAATGCTGCCATTGGCGGCCGCGGCAACCGCGATGACGTTGTCGAGGCTCATCACGATGTCGGCGATCGCCACGATCTGCACGGCCGCCCACAGATGCGCCGCCGCGTCCACGTCGCTCTCGTCCTCGTTTTCAGGCACCAGCAGCTTTGCCGCGATCACGAGCAGCGCCAATCCGCCGACCAGCTTGAGGTACGGCAGCCCCATCAACGTCACGACGATACCGGTGAAGATGATACGCAAAAAGACCGCAACGCCGGCGCCAAGGACCATGCCCCAGAACCGCTGCCGCGGCGGCAGCCCGCGGCACGCCATCGCGATGACAAGCGCGTTGTCACCTGACAGCAGGATGTTGATCCACATGATCTTGCCGAGCGCAACCCAGAAAGCCGGTTGCTGCACCTCGGCCTGGAACTGGCTGAAGAACGCCGAGATCGTCGCGGGATCCAAGATTTGCCACAGCCAGTTCACAAGCGTTTCTCCCCCGGCCCGTCAGCCGTTGCGCGCGGCTATTGCTGGCCGCTTTCCCAATTGATTCAGCCGACGATTTCGTTGCCGGAAAAAAACTGCGCGATTTCGATCGCGGCGGTCTCTGGTGCGTCCGAACCGTGCACCGAGTTTTCGCCGATCGACTTCGCATGCACCTTGCGGATCGTGCCGTCCGCCGCCTTCGACGGATCGGTCGCGCCCATCACGTCGCGATATTTCAAAACGGCGCCCTCGCCTTCCAGCACCTGCACCACGACCGGACCCGAGGTCATGAAGTCGACCAGTTCGCCGAAGAACGGGCGCGCCTTGTGAACGGCGTAGAAGGTTTCCGCCTGTTCGCGGGTCATGCGAATGCGCTTCTGAGCGACGATACGGAGCCCGGCCTTCTCGATCAGGGCGTTGACGGCGCCGGTCAGATTGCGCTCGGTCGCGTCTGGTTTGATGATCGAGAAAGTGCGTTCAATCGCCATTGTTTACGTCCTTGCAAACCGCTGGGTGGAGAGTTGCGGGGGCTTATATCGGCGCCACCTCACGACGGCAAGCGACCCGGTGACGCGGCCTGCCGGTCATTTTCGAGGTGTTTTCGCGTGGCAAACCACCCCGAGCCCGCTCATAGGCGCCGCAAATTACAACAATTTCACGAAGGTGAACCCATTCTGTAACCGCCGTCACGCCGCCATTCAGCTTCGCCGCCGTAGACTTAACGATGATCGGACACCGGCCGCGCATCCGCGGGGCCAGGGGCGTTACGGGAGGCGATCTCACCGATGGCGCGCATTCCGCGCCAAAACCTTGAGGAGACGATTATGTTACGCAAACTCTCGCTTGTTGCAGTGGCCGCGGCATCGCTGGGAGCGGCCGCGCTGATGCCGACATCGGCCTCGGCCGGCGGCTGGCATCACGGCTGGCACCATGGCGGCTGGCATCACCATCATCACGGTTGGGGTGGCCCGCGCGTCTTCATCGGCGGCCCGGCCTTTTACGCCGGCGGATATGGCGGCTGCTATGTGCGGCGCCTGGTTCCGACCCCCTGGGGTCCGCGCTGGCGGCTGGTGAACCGCTGCTACTGAGCTGATTTGAGCTTCCCCCTGAGACTGACGCCCCGGCCGCCGCGCCGGGGCTTTTTTTGCTCGGAACCGAATCGCAGACCGCATCTCACTACTTGTAGGCGAACGCATGCGGTCATGCACGGAAACCAATCTCGCCGTTGTGACTTGACCATTTAATATCAATCAAGCCTTGCGAATACTGCAAGGTGGAACTCATAGAGACGCCGATGGATGGCCGAATCAACAACGATTTTGAACGGATCGATCACAAGACCTGCGTGTCGATCTGTGATGCCATCGGCGAACGGCTGCAGCAAAACCTGCGTCCCGACACCGAACTGCCGCCGCGCTTGCGCGAACTCGTCGATGAGTTGCGTCGCCGCGATAATGAGTTGCATTGAGGGCCAAGGACAGCCGATTTGCCGATAAATGAGTTGCGTTTGGCGCCGGGTCCGGTGACAACCCCGCATGCTCTCCATCACAGATATTTCGGTCCGGATTGCCGGGCGGCTTTTGATCGACGACAGTACGGTGCAGATCGTGCCCGGCGCGCGCGTCGGCTTCGTCGGCCGCAACGGCGTCGGCAAATCGACGCTATTTCACGCGATCCGTGGCGACCTGCCGGTCGAATCGGGGAGCATCACCCTGCCGCCGCGTTGGCGCATCGGCAGCCTGGCGCAGGAGGCGCCGGACGGCCCGGAAAGTCTCATCAATGTCGTGCTGAAGGCCGATCTGGAGCGCGATGCGCTGCTCCGTGAGGCCGAAACCGCCACCGATCCGCATCGGATCGCCGAGATCCAGACCCGGCTGGTCGATATCGACGCGCACTCCGCGCCGGCCCGCGCGGCCGCGATCCTGAGCGGGCTCGGATTTTCCACCGCAGATCAGGCGCGGCCATGCTCGGAATTCTCCGGCGGCTGGCGCATGCGGGTGGCGCTGGCGGCGACGCTGTTCTCCGCACCGGACCTGCTGCTGCTGGACGAGCCGACCAACTATCTCGATCTCGAAGGCACGCTGTGGCTGGAAGACCATCTGGCCAACTATCCGCGCACCGTGATCGTGATCAGCCACGACCGCGACCTGCTCGACACCTCGGTCGACCAGATCCTGCACCTCGATCGCGGCAAGCTGACGCTCTACAAGGGGACCTATTCCTCGTTCGAGGAACAGCGCGCCACCCGCGAGATGCTGGACGCCAAGCACGCCAAGCGCCAGGCTGACGAGCGCAAGCGGCTGCAGGCCTTCGTCGATCGCTTCAAGGCAAAAGCCTCGAAAGCCCGCCAAGCCCAGTCGCGCGTGAAAATGCTGGAGCGGATGAAGCCGGTCACCGCGCTGGTGACGCAGGACGTGCGCGAGATTTCGTTTCCGACGCCGGAGAAAATGCTATCGCCGCCGATCCTCGCGGTCGATGACGTCTCGGTCGGCTATGATCCGAAAAAGCCGGTGCTCAACCGCGTGACGCTGCGGATCGACACCGACGACCGCATCGCCCTGCTGGGCTCCAACGGCAACGGCAAGTCGACGCTGGTGAAACTTCTGGCCAGCAAGCTGCCGCCGTTTTCGGGCCGTATCACGCGTGCGGAGAAGCTCTCGGTCGGCTATTTCGCACAACATCAGGTCGACGAGCTCAACCTCGACGCTTCACCTTACGATCACATTCGCAAGCTGATGCCCGATGCGCCGGAAACCAAGGTACGTGGCCGCACCGGCGCGATCGGCTTTTCCGGCAAGGCCGGCGATACCCTGGTCAAGAGCCTGTCGGGCGGCGAGAAGGCGCGACTATTGCTCGGGCTCGCAACGTTCTACGGCCCGAACATGATCATCCTCGACGAGCCGACCAACCATCTGGACATCGACAGCCGTGCGGCGCTGGCGGAAGCGATCAACGATTTTCCCGGCGCCGTCATCATGGTCTCGCACGACCGCTATTTGATCGAAGCCTGCGCCGATCAATTGTGGGTCGTCGCCAATCAGACAGTGACGACTTACGACGGTGACCTCGACGAATACCGGCGAATGGTGTTGTCGATCGGCGACACACGCGGCGGTTCGCGCGAGCGCAGCGGCGAGCGTATCAAGGAAAACGCAAGGCCTGAGCGTGGCAAAAGCGAACGGCGAACGCCGCTGAAGCAGCGGATCGCCGTGGCCGAAGCCGAAATCGAGCGCATCACCGGCATCATCGCCAAGATCGACACGGCGCTTGCGCTGCCGGACCTGTTCGCGCGTGATCCCAAGCAGGCCGCCCAGCTCGGCAAGGCGCGCGCCGGCGCCGAAAGCGCGCTGCGGCGGGCCGAGGAAGCCTGGCTTGAGGCCAGTTCGGAATTTGACGAAGCAGCAGGCTAGGCCGGTGAACCCATAAGTCGCCGTGGATGGCTTGCTTGAGTCCGCCGTGCCCCGATAGCGACCAAAATCTCGCGGGCAGCGAAATTACGCGATGTGCCAAGAGGGAACCATTCGGCCAGGCTCTTCTCTACATTTCAGAACTGATGGCAACGCAAATTGCGCCAGCTAGCGCCTTGCCGCCAGAAGTGGCATCGCTTCAAAGATCGGCGGCGGGGAGGCATCGAGGCGTTCTCACTATCCAGGAGGGCCGTGCTCTACTTCTTTCGCGTGCGATGTTCAGCCAACTGGTCCGGGGATCCAATAGTCGCCGGAAAGCGGCCTAACTCTCACGCCGTAAATTACCCCGAGCTGCAAGCTTGGATCGAAATGGCGCATCGCCCGCTCATTGAGGTCAATGATGCGGCCAGGCGTTAGTGGCCCCACGTCATTTATCTTGACGATGACCTTCTTGCCTACGGCCTCAACGAGGGCATACTTCGGCCTCGCGCCGTATTGGACCCCACCAAATTTTTGGCGCAAACTCGTCTTGATGGCAGCCGCCCAGACAGAGGGATCATAGCCCTCGCCAGAGGCTGTGTTCGGGCCGCCCTCCCGCCATCCAGGCCGGAACGGATTGTACGTAGATGCTGCGCCAACGATCGCATCCCCAGAAGCGGCATTGACGACGGCGCTTGAATGAACTGCACCGATTTCACCTCGAGCAACGGTAACAGAAATGGCAAGCGCAACTACGGCGCCGCAAATCGCGGCGCTCGAGCGAAACAACATTACAACTCCTTGATTGATTTTTAGATGGTTCGGTTCCCGATGCCGCAAAACTTGGTCGAGCGAATGCGGATGCGTTAACGAACTCGCGCCAATTTTTTGCGGATTCGTGCCAATCCCGGCGACGGAACCGTTGTGGGAACGAGGGTGGTCCTCGCACAAGCGTTTTAGTTCTCGCCGACTAAGACAGAAATTGCGTCAGCAGCATGACTGAATAGCGCCTCTTTGTTAGGGCGTGAGCAGGAGCAAGCGTCTGACCGACGCCGCTCGGGGTCAATCGCGTCGCTTTGGCCGTCTGCGCGCTACTTCCGGTTTCCCTGCAACCGGACGGAATTGGGTCCAGCGAGCGTGTCTCGAAAGTGCCAACATGAGACTCATGCGGTGCAGAAACGTTGGTCGCTCAAATCATTACGTGAAAAGCAGCTAACTTGAGATCCGCCCGTCTGCCTATTCGGGGAATCCAGCACTCCGCAGTCCCATGGTAAATCTCGCTATATGCTCGGGCCGCTTCGTTGTTAGATATTCATGAATATTCGAAATCCGCGCCTCAGGGGTGACTTGCCTTAGCCGAGCCACGGCTTGTTGCGCGACTTGTTGACGACCTATGAGCGCGTTGCTCACAGCGGCGTAACGAAGGGCGACAGGCCAATTGGGCCGCAAACGTAATGCCCGATCCGCCCATACTGCCGACTCGTTGTAACTGCCTTGGAAAAAATATGCTGACGACATCCCGGATTGTGCCAAATGCATGAGCGGGTCTAACGGGTTCAAACGCATCGCACGATGAAAGTGCTCAATCGCTAGTTCGCATTGGCCCGAGGCGATGCGAATCCAACCGCTGCGTTGCCAACCCACGGCGAGATTTGGATTAAGCTCTAGAGAACGATCAACGAGGGCGATTCCGTTTTCCCAATCACCGGCCATTGTCAGCGCGTGGGCGCTCCAACTAGGGCATTGTTACGTCCAAGTTCTTCGGCACGCCGAGCCAATCGTCCGGCCTCGGCATTCTCAAATATCCTATCCAGCATCCAGCCATTCGACCTTCGCATGATGTAGCAGGCAACAGCCATCGCATAAGGTGTCGCGAAACTTGGATCACATTCTATGGCACGATAAAATAATTCCAGTGCTGCGTTGTGGGCGGCCTGTGTCCACTCATGCCAGCCCGCCATACCTCGCAAGTAAATCTGATAAGCATTGAGGTTCTCTGTTGGCTTGTTTTTTGCTCGTTCAATTTCAGCCAATTCGATTTTTGGCGCAATCGCTCCTACGACACTTGTAGTCATCTCGTCTTGAATATCGAAAATGTCCTCGAGTTTGCCTTCATACTTGTCCGCCCAGATATGGATACCCGTTAAGGCATCTACGAGCTGTCCCGTGATCCGCACGCGGTTCGCAGCTTTACGCACACTGCCTTCGAGCACGTAGCGCACGCCGAGATCTCGGCCAACTTGACGGATGTCAACAGCCTTATTTTTGTACGTAAAGCTCGAATTGCGTGCGATGACGAATAACTCGTTGAACCTCGACAATTCCGTGATGACGTCCTCTACCATGCCGTCAGCGAAATAATCTTGCTCTGGATCGCCGCTCATGTTCTGGAACGGGCAGCACAGCGATGGAGGGTTTGTCGGGCAGTGGAAGGGGTTGGGCGGTCTCGATTGATAGCTTCGGCGACGGTAACGCAGACGACTTCACGTCGATCCTCAATCGCCACGCGCGCATCGGTTCAGCAATATTCTTGAGAGTTTGAGCGCCCATATCCTCTAAGGTGCCCTCAACCTTGCCACGAACCTGCCGGTGAACATCGTCGGAAATGCAAATCCCGCCCGGCTCTGCGATCCCTTCGAGACGCACTGCAATATTGACACCATCACCAAAGATATCATCGTCTGCGATGATAATATCACCGAGGTGAATGCCGATGCGAAATTCGATCCGCCTGTCCTGCGGCACATCGGTATTTTGTTCAGCCACGCCGCGTTGGATCTCGTCGGCACATCGCACGGCGTCGACCACGCTGGCGAACTCAACGAGAGCGCCGTCCCCGGTGTTCTTGACGACACGTCCGTGATGCTGAGCGATCTTGGGATCGAAAAGCGCTTTTCTGAGAGCTTTCAGTTGCGCCAGCGTGCCTTCTTCGTCGATCCCTATCAAGCGGCAAGAGCCCACGACATCTGCCGCCAGAATAGCCGCCAATCGCCGCTCCACGTGCTCGCTGTTCATGATGCACCCCCGGGCTCGGGGACAACTGAAGATTCAATAGCACAATTGTGGACCGATGTCCGGCTATGCCCACGTCCGAACGGGTCATTCGCAACCGTCGGCGAACCGGAGGCAAGTCCGGCCATGTCCACTATGCCGTCGAAAGCGGAAGTAAATTCAGAGCATCAGTCTAGCGGGCTTGGACGCATTTTCTTAGCGCGAGCCGGCATCCGGTTCGTTCGAAAACGCTATAGCCAACGGGAGGGGCGCAAGCACTGGGTCACGTCGCGGCCGGCTTCTTCTTCGGCTTTGCGCCCTTGGCCGGCGCGACCGGCTCCGGCGCGCGCTCGATCGACGTCAGGCGTCCCGCCGTGAAGGTGTAGATGCCGGCACGCTGGCCGCGCGAATAGCTGACGACCGCCACGCGGTCGCCGCGGGGATTGTTGGAAAAATTGACATTGTCGGGTGCACCAATGCCACGCACAACGTCGCACTCGGTGTGCCCCAGCGCCACCCTTCCCGTCGTGGAGGGAGGCGGGCTGCCTGCAGCACCGTTTGTCAACGCGTTGGCGTCGGCACCCGGCGCCGCCATTCCGGGACAACCGCCGTCGGCACTGACCAGTTCATCCGGCGTAACCGGCTTGTCCGGACTGAGCGGAGGTGTTTCGATCGACACGTTTCGGATGAACACGCGTCCGGTACGCGAAAACCAGTCCGCATCCTTCGACATAATATCCGTCGCGCCGGAACAGCCTGCAAGCGTGGGCCCGAGCAGCAACAATGTCAGCAGTGGCTTTCGATCGATTGTTCCGCGTCGCACGCTAGACCCCGGCTCCCGCCCTTACTGTAACCATTTGTCCGACCATCACTTTGCGGCACGACCATGACTGCTCGCAAGGTCCGGCGCAGAATCCGCAGATTATCATTGATTCCCAAGGATTCCCAAGCATCGCTAATTTCCAGGGATCGCTAACTTCCCAGCATCGCTATTGCCGCCGCTGCCACCGGCCGCGCTCATCGGCCTGCCAATAAGTCACCTCGAACCCCCGCGCCTTGCAATCGGCCCAGGCGCCGCGCGCCGCGGTCAGCGCGTCGGTATCGTCGCCGTTGAAGACCAGCACCACCCGTTCGTAGCTGTCGCAATCGACGGGCAACGCCGCGTTGTCGATCAGGAACCTGACATTGGCCCGGTTCGGGTTGCCCTCCTCGATCGAGAGAATGATGGGCTGGTCCTGCGCATCGCCGACACGCCATGTCGCGTGCGGCAGGAACGAATCGTCGCTGTAAGTCCACAAATGCGCATCGAGCGCCTCGGCGCGCTCCGGCGAGGTCGATTGCACGACCACGCGCCAGCCGCGCTCGAGCGATTTTTCCAGAAGCGGCGGCAGTACGCTTTCGAGCGACATGCTCTGCAAATGATAGAACAGGACTTCCGTCATCCGGCTGCGACCAGTTTACTTTGTGGCTTCGTAGTATTCCGCGACCAGCCGGTCCAGCAGGCGAACGCCATAACCTGAACCCCAACTTTGGTTAATGTCGGTTTTCGGCGCGCCCATTGCAGTTCCCGCAACGTCGAGGTGCGCCCACGGCGTGTTGTCGACGAAACGGTGCAGGAACTGCGCGGCGGTGATCGAACCGCCATGGCGCCCGCCAGTGTTCTTCATGTCGGCAAACTGCGAATCGATCTGCTTGTCGTATTCGGGACCAAGCGGCATGCGCCAGACGCGCTCACCGGTTTCGTTCCCGATCTTGCTCAGCCGCTCTGCCAGTTCGTCGTTGTTGGAGAACATGCCGGAATATTCGGTGCCGAGCGCGACCATGATCGCGCCGGTGAGCGTCGCAAGATCGACCATGAATTTAGGCTTGAATTTCTTGGCGACGTACCAGAGCACGTCGGCGAGCACGAGCCGGCCTTCGGCGTCGGTGTTGATGATCTCGATGGTCTGCCCCGACATCGAGGTGACGATATCGCCCGGGCGCTGGGCATTGCCGTCAGGCATGTTCTCGACCAGGCCGATGGCGCCGACCGCGTTGACCTTCGCCTTGCGCGCAGCCAGCGCATGCATCAACCCGACGACGCAGGCCGCACCGCCCATGTCGCCCTTCATGTCTTCCATGCTGGCAGCTCCCTTGATGGAGATACCGCCGGTATCGAAGCAAACGCCTTTGCCAACGAAAGCAACGGGTTGATCGCCCTTCTTACCGCCGTTCCAGCGCATGATCACGGTGCGGCCGGGCTGCGTCGAGCCCTGTGCGACACCGAGCAAGGCGCCCATCCCGAGCTTCTTCATCGCCTTGACGTCGAGCACCTCGACATCGACACCGAACTTCTTTAGTTGGCTGGCGCGGCGCGCGAATTCGATCGGGTACAGCACGTTGGGCGGTTCGTTGACGAGTTCGCGCGCGATGACCACGCCGTCCACGACATGGGATGCCGGCGCGAAGGCCTTTCGCGCAGCAGCGACATCCTCGACGGCAATTGAAACGTCGGCGCCAAGCGCGCCGTTCTCGCCGTCTTTCTTCTTGGTCTTGTAGCGGTCGAATTTATACGCGCGCAGCCGGATGCCCGACGCGATCGCGGCAGCGGCATCGCCCTGCATTGCCGCCTCGGGCAGTTCGGCGATCACGGTGACCGATTTACTGGCGGCGTTGAGCTTGCCCGCCGTCACCCCGCCGAATTTGAGAAAATCCTTCTCCTTGATATCGGCCGTCTTGCCGACACCGACCACGATCAGGCGCTCCGCCTTGATTCCGTCCGGCGCCGGAATATCGAGCGTCGATCCGCTCTTTCCCTTGAACTGGTTGGCCGCCGCCGCCCGCTTGACGGTATCGGCCGCCTTTCCCAGCGCCTTCCGAGTGGCCTCGCCGAATTTCAACGCGTCATCGCAAAACACCACGAGAACGCCGCGGGGCGCTGTGGAAAAAGCGACAAAGCCGACCTTGACGGCGTCGGACATGGGTAAATCCTCCAGAATTCAGGGCTGTCTTGCGGGTCCGGAATCGGCCCCTACTATGGAATATTCTCTTCGGTATGGCCCAAATGGCTCCGGACCTGATGCTTTCCGCACTATGACCCGTTAGCCGCAGCACTGCCAAGGGCCGCAGTGACCGGAAGGCCACATGAAGTGAATTATTAGTCATACCGGAAGCGCGCCACGGCCCGGCCATTTTGTTGACGGATCAAAGGGATGGTAGTGAAAATCTAGACGGCTGGCGGTTGGCGGCCCGACCAAGGGGAACCCTCGAACAGGGGTTGGTCGGAAGCCGCTCTTTGGGCATGCAAGGTGGGATCGTGCGGTAACGATGGGGTCGATCGACAGGTACATTTTCCGCACGACGCTCGCGTCGTTTGCGCTGGTCCTGGTCAGCCTCACCGGCGTGATCTGGATTACGCAGGCGTTGCGCGGCATCGACCTGATGACGAGCCAGGGCCAGACCATCATCACCTTTCTCGGAATCACCAGTCTGGTGATTCCGGCGCTTGTCCTGGTCATCGCGCCGATTGCGCTGATGATCGCGATCTCCCACACGCTGAACAAGCTCGCCACCGATTCCGAAATCATCGTGATGAATGCCGCCGGCTTTTCCCCGTTCCGGCTATTCCGCCCGTTCTTCTTCGCCACCTGTGTGGTGGCGGCCCTGGTCACCTTCATCGCTGCCTATCTCGCTCCCGACGGCCTGCGCCGGATCAAGCAATGGGACGCCGAGATCACCGCCGATGTGCTGACCAACATCCTGCAGCCCGGCCGTTTCGCCCAGCTCGACCAGAACCTGACGATTCGCATCCGGGAACGGCAGCCGGGCGGCGTACTCGCCGGCATCTTCGTCGACGACCGCCGCGATCCCAAGGAGCGCGTCACCATTATTGCCGACCATGGCACGGTGCTGAAGAACGAGAACGGCTCTTACCTGGTGCTGGAGAACGGCAATCTCGAGCGTTTCGAGGCGGGAAAACGCGATCCGGCGCTGGTCGCTTTCGCCCGCTATGCTTTCGACATGTCGAAGTTCTCCAATCGCGGCCGCGACGTCGCACTGGGAATTCGCGAACGCTATCTCTGGGACCTGGTTTCGCCCTCCGACGACGATCCGGTTTTCAAGCAACTCTCCGGACAGTTTCTCGCCGAACTGCATGACCGCTTCCTGGCGCCGGTATATCCCTTTGCGTTCGCCGTCCTGACCTTTGCCTTCCTCGGCACGCCGCGCACCACGCGCCAGAGCCGCAATTTTTCGGTCGGCGGATCCATCCTGGCGGTGTTCGGCCTGCGTATGGCGGGCTTCGCTTGTTCGGTGATGACGGTGAAGACGCCGGGCATGGCTGTCGTCCAGTATTTGATGCTGTTCGGCGCGATCGGCGTCGGGCTGTGGATGATCATCGGCGGCATCGTGGTGGAGCCGCCGGCAGCGCTGATGGAGGCCATCAACAGGTCGAACGCACGGCTGGCGCGGCTCTTTGGACGGCCCGCCACAGCATGAGCATGATGACCAACACGCTCGGGCGATACTTTGCAGGCCGCTTCCTGGTCGCGGCGGTGGGCGTGTTTGCGAGCATTTTCGTGTTGCTCGTGCTGGTCGACTACATAGAAATGGTCCGCAAGACCTCCGGGCTGGTGTCGGCATCCGCGATCACGGTGGCTCAGACGTCGCTTTACCGGGTGCCGCAACTGCTCGAAAAGCTAATGCCGTTCTGCGTCCTGATCGGCGCCATGACCTGCTATCTGGCGCTGTCGCGGCGGCTTGAGCTGGTGGTCGCACGTGCGGCCGGCGTATCTGCCTGGCAGTTCGTCGCACCGGCGCTGGCCAGTTCGATCCTCCTCGGCACCGTGGCAACGGTTGCCTACAACCCAATGTCGGCGAACCTGCGCGAACTCTCCAAGCGGATGGAGGCCGAACTGTTCGGCTCGGCGCCCGGCGGCGGCATCCAGGATGCCTCCGGCTTCTGGCTCAACCAGATCAACAGCGACGGCCAGTCGATCATCAATGCGGCGCGCAGCGAGCAGCAGGGTGTCCGGCTGACGGGACTGACCGTGTTCCGGTTCGATACTGATCTGCAGTTCAAGGAGCGAATCGAAGCCCGCGAAGCATTCCTCGAGGAGGGCCGGTGGGCCTTCAAATCGGTACGAAGATACTCCCTGGATAAACCTCCGGTTGATCAAGACAATTATTACCTCTCAACCACCCTCACCCCGGCCCAGGTCCGCAACAGTTTCTCCACCCCGGAAACCGTGTCTTTTTGGCAACTTCCCGGCTATATCCGCTCTTCCGAAAGCTCGGGCTTCGCGACCGCAGGCTACCGCCTGCAGTACCATAAGCTTATCGCACAGCCGTTTTTGCTGGCTGCAATGGTGATGTTGGCGGCTTCCGTCAGCCTTCGCTTCTTCCGGATGGGCGGCGTGCAGAAGATGGTTTTGAGTGGCGTGGGCGCAGGCTTTCTGCTCTACGTTCTATCGAAAGTTACTGAGGATTTGAGCAAGGCTGAGTTGATGCATCCCATCGCTGCGGCGTGGTTGCCCGTCTGCGTGGGCGGCCTCACCGGTTTTTTGGCCTTGTTGTACCAGGAGGACGGGTAGTGGCCGTTGTCGCCGCCCGCAAGTTGAGGTCGCCTGCGTTCAGGCGGCGCACCATTGTGCGCCGCTACCGAGCCCGCATGGCCGCCGTTTGCGCCCCCATGTTTGCCCTGCTTGCCGGGCTGGTTTTCGCCGGCTCGATCGAGCTTGCCCTGACTGTGCCGGCCTCGGCGCAGACCTTCACCTATAATCCGCGGCCGCCAAAGCCGCCGCCACGGCCTGCCAACAACGACGGCAAGATGCTCGTGCAAGCGGTCGAGGTGGACTACGACTACAACAACCAGCGCGTGTCGGCGGTCGGCAACGTGCAGATGTTCTACAACGGCACCAGCGTGGAGGCCGACAAGGTCATCTATGACCAGAAGACCAAGCGGCTGCATGCGGAAGGCAACATCCGCCTGACCGACGCGGAAGGCAAAGTCACCTACGCCAACATCATGGACCTGAGCGACGACTACCGTGACGGTTTCGTCGATTCGCTGCGGGTCGATACCGCGGATGCCACGCGGATGGCGGCGACGCGCGCCGACCGGTCCGCCGGCAATTACACCGTGTTCGAAAACGGCGTGTATACCGCCTGCGCGCCCTGCAAGGACAATCCGAAGAAGCCGCCGCTGTGGCAGGTCAAGGGTGCGCGCATCATCCACGACCAGACCGACAAGATGCTGTACTTCGAAAACGCGCAGCTCGAGTTCTTCGGCGTGCCGATGGCGTATCTGCCGTATTTCTCGACGCCCGATCCGACCGTCAAGCGCAAGACCGGCTTCCTGATGCCCGGCTACAGCTCGGTCTCGACCTATGGCTACGGTGTCGAGACGCCGTTCTATTGGGCGATTGCGCCGGACTATGACGCGACCTTCAATCCGCGATTCACTACCCGGCAGGGCGTGCTGTTCCAGGGCGAATTCCGCCAGCGGCTGATCAACGGCTCGTATCAGATCCGCGCCTATGGCATCGACCAGCTCGATCAGGACGCATTCAAGGGCCAGCCGGGCGACCGTCAGTTCCGCGGCGGTGTCGACACCAAGGGCCAGTTCGCGATCAACGACAAATGGGTCTGGGGCTGGGACGGCGTCCTGCTGTCGGACTACTACTTCTTCTCGGACTACCGGCTGGCCCAGTACAAGGATCCGCTGGGCTCGTTCCTGAGCCTTCCGACGGAAGCCATCTCGCAGCTTTATCTGACCGGCGTCGGCAGCCGCAGCTTCTTTGACGCGCGCACGATCTATTACCTGTCCTTCTCCGGCAGCCAGGACAAGGTGCCGGTGATTCATCCGGTCATCGACTATTCCAACGTCATCAACAGCCCGATCCTCGGCGGCGAGTTCAGCTACAAGACGAATTTCACCAGCCTGTCGCGCACGACCGCGGCCTTCGACCCGATCACGACGCTGGCGAATACCAACGGCCTGTGCCTGACCGCATCGGCCGATCCGATGGCCCGGATCCCCTCGCAGTGTCTGCTGCGCGGCATGCCTGGCACCTATACGCGGCTGACGGCCGAAGCGCAGTGGCGGCGCTCGTTCACTGACCCTCTCGGTCAGATCTGGACCCCGTTTGCGATCATGCGCGCCGACGCCATCGACGCCTCGATCTCGAACCAGCCCGGCGTTTCGAACTTCCTGCCCGTCGGCGACACCCAGGCGGTCCGCCTGATGCCGACGGTCGGCCTCGAATATCGCTACCCCTTCATCAACGTTCAGCCTTGGGGCACGACCACGATCGAGCCGATTGCGCAGATCATCGCTCGTCCCAACGAGACCTATGCCGGCAGGCTGCCCAACGAAGACGCCCAGAGCATGGTGTTCGATGCCAGCAACCTGTTCGCGGTCGACAAGTTCTCCGGCTACGACCGTGTCGAAGGCGGCGGCCGCGCCAATGTCGGCGTCCAGGCGACCACGCAGTTCGACCACGGCGGCAGCGTCAACGTGCTGTTCGGACAATCCTACCAGTTGTTCGGCCTGAACTCGTTCGCGGTGGCGGACGCGACCAATACCGCGGTCAATTCCGGCCTGCAGAACTCCCGATCCGACTACGTCGCCCGCATCAATTACTCGCCGAACCGGACCTATACGTTCAGCGTGCGCACGCGCATGGACGAAGCGACGCAGAATCTCAACCGCTTCGAGGCCGAAGGACGCGCCGCGTTCGACCGCTGGTCGGTGAGCATGATTTACGGCAATTATGCCGCGCAGCCGGAACTCGGCTATCTGACCCGGCGCGAGGGCCTGCTCGGCAGCGCATCGATCAAGGTAGCATCGAACTGGGTCGTGTCGGGCTCGGCACGGTGGGATCTTGAAGCCAACAAGCTGAACCAATATGTCGTCGGCGCCGGCTATGTGGATGACTGCTTCGTGCTGGCGGCCAATTACGTCACGTCCTACAGCTACTCCGCCGGGACGACGCCGCCGGTGCTCAGCCACGCGTTCATGCTCCAGATCGGCCTGCGGACCATCGCGAATTCGTCCTCGTCGGCCGGCGGCACCGGCGTTCAGTAGCGTGAGGCCTGACCTTGCCGGAGAGTACCCAGCGCAACGCGGTACCAGTTGGTTGATACGGCTGACATGACCATGACGACCATTACGTTCCTTTCTCGCCGGCTTTGGTCCCTTGCCGCCGGCTGCGCCGTCGCGCTTGCGATGCTGGCCGGTAGCGCCTCACCGCTGCGGGCACAGTCCGTGGTCGTCATGGTCAATGGCGAGCCCATCACCAGTCTCGATATCGAGCAGCGCACCAAGCTGATCTTTCTGACCACGCGCAAATCGACGCCCCGGCAGGAAGTGATCGACGAACTGATCAACGAAAAGGTGAAGATCAAGGAAGCCAAGAGGTTCGGTGTCGATCCCACTGCGAGCGATATCGATCAGGCCTATGCGGGAATGAGCCAGCGGATGCGGCTGTCGCCCGAACAGCTCACCAAATCCCTGGAGAGCCAGGGTGTCCGGCCGGAAACGCTGAAGGCCCGCCTCAGGGCCGACATGGTTTGGGGCAGCCTGGTGCGCGGCCGCTTCAAGGAGAGCCTCCAGGTCGGCGAGAAAGACGTTGACGCCGCCGCCCAGCAAAGCGGCGAAGCGACCCAGACCGAGGCATTCGAGTACAGGCTGCAGCCTATCGTGCTGATCGTGCCGCGCGGCTCGGCCCAAAGCGCAATCGACCTGCGGCGCAAGGAGGCGGAATCCTTGCGCGAGCGAGTCCAGACCTGCGAGCAGGCCAACAGCTACTTCAAGTCGATGCAGAACGCCGCGATTCGTGAAACCGTCACCAAGACCTCGGCCGACATCCCCGGCCCGCTTCGTGAACTGCTGGACAAGACGCCGATCGGTCACCTGACCCCGCCCGAGATCACCAAGCAGGGCGTGGAGATGGTGGCGTTGTGCGACCGGAAGCCGACCAAGGTCGACACGCCGAAGAAGCGGGAAATCCGGGAAAAGATGTACGCCCAGAAATACGAGACAAAGTCGAAAGCTTACCTGGCCGACATCCGCAAAGCCGCGATGATCGAATATCGGTGATGGCCGAGATTCTGGAGTCAGAGGCTCTGAAGAAAGCTCTCGCGCTGACATCGGGCGAACCCGCGGGCATTGGCCCCGACATCGCCCTCGCCGCCTGGCTGCGCCGCACCGAGCTGGACCTGCCGCCGTTCTATCTGCTCGGCGATCGCGCCTTCTTCGCCGACCGCGCCAAAATCCTGGGCTTGCAGGTCGATCTCGCCGATGCGGTCCCTGAGGAAGCGAGCGCGGCATTTGCAAAAGCCTTGCCCGTGGTGGCAACGGGCGAACTCGCCACCGCACGGCCCGGACAACCTGACGACACCAGCGCCAACGCCGCGCTCGCCTCGATACGCCACGCGGTCGACCATGTCAGGCGTGGGCGGGCCGGCGCCGTCGTCACCAACCCGATCGCCAAAAGCGTGCTGTACCGCGCCGGATTCCTCCATCCCGGCCACACCGAGTTTCTCGCCGAGCTTGCCGCCGATGGCGGACAAGTCCCGCAGCCGGTGATGATGTTGTGGTCGCCGGCGCTCGCCGTCGTTCCCGTCACCATCCATCTTTCGTTGCGCGAGGCGCTGGTCCAGCTCTCGACCGAGTTGATCGTGACGACGGCCCGGATCGCGGTCGCGGACCTGAAGGCCCATTTCGGGCTGGCCCGGCCGCGGCTTGCCGTGTCGGGCCTCAATCCGCATGCCGGCGAAGACGGCTCGCTCGGCCGCGAAGACATCGATATCGTCGCACCCGCCATCGAGGCGCTGCGCATCGAGGGCATCGACGCCAGGGGCCCGCTGCCGGCGGATACCATGTTTCACGCCGCGGCGCGGAACACCTACGACTGCGCGATCTGCATGTATCACGACCAGGCACTGATCCCTATCAAGACGATTGCGTTCGAGGACGCCGTAAACGTGACGCTGGGATTGCCGTTCATCCGCACCTCGCCGGACCACGGCACGGCCTTCGACATTGCCGGCACCGGCAAGGCCAACCCGTCCAGTCTCGCCGCAGCCTTGCGGCTCGCCGCGCGCATGGCGGCCATCAAGCCTTCATGAGCGCGATCGACGATCTGCCGCCCCTGCGCGACGTCATTCGCGAACATTCCCTGTCGGCACGCAAATCGCTCGGCCAGAATTTCCTGCTCGACCTCAACCTCACGGCGCGGATCGCGCGCGCCGCAGGCCCGCTCGAAGGCGCCACCATCATCGAGGTCGGCCCCGGCCCCGGCGGGCTGACGCGCGCGCTGCTGGCGCTCGGCGCCAAGCGCGTCATCGCGGTTGAACGCGACGAGCGCGCGCTGGCGCCGCTCGACTATATCGCCAGGCGCTATCCCGGCCGGCTCGAGATCGTGCACGCCGACGCGCAGCGCTTCGATCCACGCCCGATGCTGGGCGGCGAGCCGGCCAGGATCGTCGCCAACCTGCCCTACAACATCGCGACTGCGCTGCTGGTGGACTGGCTCTCGATCGAGCCGTGGCCGCCCTGGTATGACATGATGGTGCTGATGTTTCAGCGCGAGGTCGCCGAGCGGATCGTCGCCAAAGAGAATGACGAGGCCTATGGCCGGCTCGCGGTGCTCGCCAACTGGCGCACTGAAACGAAAATCCTGTTCGACATTTCTCCGGCCGCCTTCGTGCCGCAACCAAAAGTGACCTCCTCGGTGGTGCGGCTGGTGCCGCGCAGCGCACCTGAAACGTGCGACCGACGCGCCCTCGAACAGGTGGCGGCCGCCGCCTTCGGCCAGCGCCGCAAAATGCTGCGCCAGAGCCTCAAATCGCTGTCGGTCGACCCGGCGCGGCTGGCCGGAGCCGCGCATATCGACGCCACAAGGCGCGCCGAAACCATTCCAATCTCGGGCTTTGTTGCCATGGCTCGCGAATTGACCGATATACGAAACACAAAACCAAACGTCGTTTAAGGAGTGAACGCCATGGCGCGAATGGTTCGCCAATCCCTCGTCAAGTTCGATGCGCCATTGTGCGAAACCATCGTCGACACGCCGAAGCCGCAGGGCCGCGAAGTTCTCGTTCGCATCGAACGCTGCGGTCTCTGCCATTCCGACCTGCACATTCAGGACGGCTATGCTGATCTGGGCGGCGGCAAGCGGCTCGACACCACACGCGGCATGACGCTGCCGTTCACGCTCGGGCACGAGATCGCCGGCGTCGTCGATGAAGTAGGCCCCGACGCCCCGAAGGATCTGATCGGAAAGAAGCAGGCGGTATTCCCCTGGATCGGCTGCGGCCAGTGCCGCGACTGCGCCGACGGCGACGAGAACCTCTGCGTCAAGCAGCGCTTCCTCGGCGTCTCGATCGACGGCGGCTTTGCCACCCACGTGCTGGTGCCTGACGTAAAATACCTGCTCGATTACGATCCGCTGCCGGTCAACCAGGCGGCAACGCTGATGTGCTCGGGCGTTACCGCCTATGGTGCGTTGAAGCGGCTGGTCGACCGTCCGCGGCAGCGCAATCTGCTGCTGATCGGACTCGGCGGCGTCGGCATGATGGGGCTTTCATTCGCGCAGGCGATGTTCAAGCAGAACATCACGGTCGCCGATCTCAGCCCCGCCGCACGCGAAACCGCACTGAAGAACGGCGCCGCGGTTGCCTACGATCCGGCCGAGCCCGAGGTCATAAGGCGCATCCTGAAAGAGACCGAGGGCGGCTTCGACGGCGTCGTTGATTTTGCCGGCAACGAGAAATCGATGGCGTTCGCTGTTGCGACGGTGGCGCGCGGTGGCAAGGTCGTGGTCTCCGGCCTGATGGGCGGCAATTTCAGCCTGCCGATGGTGCAATGGGTCTACAAGCGCATGACCATCGAGGGCTTCATGGTCGGCACCCTCGCCGAAGCCAAGGAACTGATGGCGCTTGCTCGCGCCGGCAAGATCAAGCCGACGCCGATGAAGGAAGAGCCGATGGCGGATGTGCAGAAATGGATCGACGAGCTGCGGGCCGGGAAAGTCGTCGGACGCATTGTTCTGAAGAACTGAGGCGTTCGCGCGCCTCATTGCGATGACGATGCATTCGTCCCGCGCGGTTCCGTTGGCTTGAGCATGATCTGCGCGCCCACGCGTTCCGCATTTGTCGCGACGGGTATCCGCCAGGGCGTGTACTCATGACTGAAAAGTAAGTGCATTGCTCATACTCCGTCCATCGCCCTGAGGTTGTGGCCGTCCGCCGGTGGGGTCCAGCGCGCGGCGCAATTGCCCCTCGAGCTCGTCAAGCAGGAAGAAGCTGACGTCGTCGACGGAGCCGCGTCCCTTGGCGAAGGGCTGTTCGAGGAGCCGGATCAGATACAGGACGTAGACGAACATGTAGGTAATGAATCCGAACAGCAGGGCCGCCGCCGGGTCGCCCTCCGTCTTCAGTAGAAGCAACAGCAGGATGATCGAAACCACCAGCGTCTGCACCAGGACATGCACCGACGGTACGAACTCGACGCGCTGTATGGTGTAGATGCGAAGCAGTGCCCTTCGAATCCCGTCCTGGTTGGTGCGGAGGCGCACGACGAAATTCGCAGCCATGCCCATGCCCTCCAGGGCGCCGAGGATCGGCGTCAACTTGGCCAGTTCGTCAAGCACAGGGGAAATGTTCTTGTGGTCGTAGGCATGGCCGAGACCTTCGCGCAGCTTTCCAATGACACCCAGCAGGATCAGCCGCGCTTCCCCAAGGTTGAAACGCTCATTGGTCCGCCCGAAGCATTCCAGATCCCCGTCGATCGCCTCGATCGCGGTGCGCAGTGCCGTCGGAATTTGCTCGGCCTCCTTGTAGTCCTTGAGAATGCTCGACAGCAGGAAGCCGATGATGAAGATGGCGCCACCGATGCCACTTGTCACCAGGCCGTTGAGATCGAGAAATTCGAGTTCGACATAGTGAACGATTGCCTTGACGCCGCCGAGCAGCAGGACGATGACCCCGACCGTAAAGAACAGGCGAAATTTCTTTCGGAGGCTGAGTTCTGCGCCGCCGAGCGGGAGATGCGAGATTATCGAAGACGGCAAGTGTTAGTATCCCGTCGAACTGCTTACGTCGAAATGGCCTGAGAGGTGGGCACGGCGCGAAGTGGCCGTGCCCACGTTTGAAGCTACCTGCCGTAGACCACGGGCGCGCGGCGGAACGCCACGCGCGGCGGCGGGCCGATGTCGCGCTGCCAGACGCGGCCATCATCGAACTGAATGCGCATGCCATCGGGCGAATAGACAGCGCCCTCGTCGCGCGCATCGATCCAGATTCGGCTAAAGGGCGCGGTCCAGTCGGGCCAGGCCCGGTAGGACTCACCCGTTTCCGTCGTAAGGTTCACCGCGTCCCCGTTCTGCGTGACGAAGGTGGGCGCGCCGAGCATGCCGTCCCGGCACATTTGGATGCACCGGTAAGTGCCGGTCAGGTTGACCGTTTCGGCCGAGGCGCCAGTGGCGGCGCACGCAGCCAAGAGGCCCAAGGCCAGCGACAATCGTCTCATAAGGATTACTCCATCGCTTGTATGAGGAATGAGCCCGAGCAAGCGGACAGGGGAACAAGCGCTGACGAAAGCGGCTTGTTCCCCCTGTTCCCTGCAGTTCCAACACCTCTGCGTGAAATGGAACGAAAGGCGCGCGCCGGTGTCTTCAGGGAATTACAGCTACGGTACCAGATGGGCATCCGTTCCGAGCCGGTCGGAACGAAAAAGGCGTTACCGCTGCATCAACGCGCGCCCGATCGGTTTTGGCTGCTCGTTGCGCAAAACCAGCGACGTCGTGACTGCACCATGTCGAGCGACTGCATCCACGATCGTTTCCAGTTCTTGCGGGGACGGCACGAAAACCTTGAGAATGAAACAATCCTCTCCGGTCAATCGCAGCACCTCCATGACGTGCGGCATTTCGGAAAACTGCTTCAGGCAGGCCTGAATATGTTCATGGGTTGTACGCAGGCGGATGACGGCCATCATCCTCAAGCCGAGCGCGGCCGGATTGATCTTCGCGGTATAGCCGGTAATGATTCCGCGCTCCTCCAACCGCCTGACCCTCTCCGACGTCGCTGGCTGCGAGAGCCCGACCTTGCGGCCAAGCGCGGATATCGCGATGCGCCCATCCTCCTGCATCGCTTCGATGATCGCGATGTCGGTCGGATCCAGCGCTGGGACGGAGCTTTCTCGAAGTGACATCGCGACCTTGAATCCATCGGTGAGAGGGCATCTTTTCCGATGATTGCCCATTCCAGATCGCAACGGAAGACGTCAATTTCGCCCGGCTACAAAAACAACGGAGCCGACATGACCGACATCGTTATTCTGCCGGGGATTGGGGGATCGGGTGAATTGCACTGGCAAACCCGATGGGAAAAGACCGACCCGCGGTGCCGACGCTTCCAGCCAACCGATTGGAATCGTCCTGAACGTGAGGACTGGATCTCTGCGCTGGATCGCGCAGTTCGCGCCACTCCGAATCCACCGCTTCTCGTCGCGCATAGCCTGGCGTGCCTTTTGGTTGCCCACTGGCAGCGGGTTTCCACGGCACCGATCGCGGGCGCATTTCTCGTTGCAGTTCCGAATCCGCAAGCCGAGACCTTCCCCCTCGAAGCCGCCGGTTTCGCCAATCCGCCGCCGCGCAAGTTCAGCTTTCCCTCACTCATCATCGCGAGCGCAAACGATCCATACGGCACGATCGAATATGCGCGCGACAGAGCGAACCAGTGGGGGAGCGGCTTCCTGGAAGTGGGACAGCTTGGCCACATCAATGAGGCAAGCGGGCTTGAGGATTGGCCGCAGGGAAAGGCATTGCTCACGGCTTTTGCAGCCGGTATCGCGAATTGACGGCCAAAGCATTCCAGAATCCTGGTGACGGTAGTTGCGGTGAAAGTGCACTTAACAAGCGTCTATTGAATGTGCTGGCACCGTAACTCGCAATTGGTATTGCATAGCGCGGCGCGTTAGCGCTTCGCGCGCTGATTGCGCCATCGACCGGCAAGAACACGCTTGGCTTGAGCGGGGAGATCGGTCGGCTCTGTAATGGGGAATATCTCCCGAACGTGTTTGGCCAGCATCTCACAATAGGCTTTCGCGTAACCTGGGAGGGGACGCCGCTTGTCCCACAAGATCAGCATTTTCTCGCGCAATGGCTTGCCACGGTATGTCAGTCCTACGATCCGCAATTGGTGGGAGCGGATACGCAGCTGTGACGGAATGATTGCGACGCCATGTCCAGCCTCGGCGAGTGCGAGCAGGGTATGCGGCGTGTGGCTCTCAAGGAATATGTTTGGCTTGAAATTGGCGAGGCGGCACCCGGCGTCAAAGGATCTACGGACCACGAAACTCGAATCCAGCAGCAGCAACGGATATGGCGCGAGCTTCCCGATCTCAACCGTGCGCGTCCCGCTGAGCACGACCGACGGATGACATGCTGCGAGCAGATCAATGTGTTGCAGCGAAAGGCTGGATAGTCGCCGATCGTCGGGATCGACGATGTGGGCGAGATTCTGCCCGAGATGAACCTCGCCTCGCTCCAACATTTTCATGATATCGAGGCCTCCAGCTTCGATCAGTTTCACCTGCACGTTAGGATATCGCCGCGCATATAGATGCAGAAATGTCGATAGCACACTCTCGATATGCTGGGGCGAGGCAGCCACCTTCAGCACACCATTTTCGCCACGCTGAAGCAATTGAGCGCGCTCGCCAATAGCGCCGGCAAAGTTCAAGAGACCTCGGCAATCATCGAGCAACTGCTCGGCTTCGCCGGTCAGCACCAGTCGGCCGCCTATGCGGTCAAACAACTTCAGGCCGAGTTCTTGCTCGAGCGCGGCGATCTGCCGGGAGAGCGCAGGCTGGGCGATATGCAGCTGCAGCGCGGCCTTCGACACGCTGCCGAGCTCCGCGACGGCTACGAATGTTCGCGCGTGTCGCAGGTCCATCTCCATCCCCCTATGCCCATTCGGCATGCACAGCTAGCGAAAACTAATATTGGACGGCCGGCAAGGTCTTTCGGCACACTAATCGGGCCCCGGCGATCGCTGGCTGCCATTAGTCCTCATGTCAGGGAGGAGCACATGAAGCCATTTAGCCCCATGCTCGCTATCGGAATCAGCTTCGCATTGGTATCCGCGGCCGGAGCTGAGACCTGGCCAGCCAAGACGCTGCGCGCCATCGTTCCAGTCGGTGCGGGCAGCACCACCGATATCATCCCGCGCCTGGTGTTCGAGCAGCTCTCTTCTCAACTTGGGCATCGGATAGTCGTTGAGAACCGCAGTGGCGCGGGAGGAACGATCGGGGCTGCTTTTGTCGCCAAAGCTGATCCCGATGGCTACACATTGCTCGTCAACTCCAACGCTCACACGATCGCGCCGGCGCTTTATCCTAACCTCAGCTATGATCCGGCGCGCGATTTTGCCGCCGTGATCCCACTGGGTGGTTTGCCGGGCGTGCTGGTGGTTTCGCCGGAAAAGGGCTTCAAGACGGCAGGCGATCTTGTGGCGGCTGCCAGGGCAAGGCCCGGCGCACTTACTTTTTCGTCAGTGGGTGTCGGCACCGCAACGCATCTTGGCGCAGAACGGTTTCGTCTCGCCGCGGGCATCGATGCATTGCACATTCCGTTCCGAGGCGGCGCCGAAGCCATGTCCGAGGTGATGGCAGGTCGAGTCGACTTCTTCGTCGGACCGGTCGGACTTGTGCTGCCGCTTGTTCGGGACGGCAAGCTGGTTGCGCTCGCGGTGAACGCCGGACAACGCTCGGCGGCACTGCCGGACGTGCCAACCACGCTGGAGGCAGGCTTTGTCGATGCGGAATATCCTATCTGGATTGGCGTTTTCCTGCCGGCAAAAACGTCTCGCGATGTCGTTGATCAGCTTTCCAATGAGACGCTGGCGGCGCTGCGGAGCTCCCAAGTGGCCGCCAAGCTGTCCGCGCTGGGAGTGGACCCAATCCCAATGACGCCATCGGAGTTCGACGCCTATGTCAGAAAAGAAATTGCGGTCAACGCTGCATTGGTCAAATCCATTGGCCTCAAGGCTGATTGAGCGGAATGACGATGACCGCCCATCGGAAACATATTTGACCAAGTGCGAGAGAGAGGCTGCGTACCGCTTCAACGATGGAGTTGCCTACGAGCGCTTCATGGGCCGCTGGAGCCGTTACGCAGGTAAGGTGTTCCTCGACTGGATTGCGCCGCCTCCGGGTGCGTGCTGGCTCGACGTTGGTTGCGGCACTGGCAGCTTCACTGAATTGATCGTCAAGACGTGCTCGCCCGCATCGGTCTTTGCGATAGATCAAGAGCGGGCACAGATCGATCACGCAAGGAATGGGCCTATGGCTAACCGAGCCCATTTCAGGGTCGGAGACGCGCAGGCGCTGCCCTTCGCCAGTCGGACGTTCGATATTGTTGCCTCGGCTCTGGTTCTCAATTTCATTTCGGATCCGGCTCGGGCGCTATCGGAAATGCTGCGCGTTGTGCGGAGAGGCGGAACCATCGGCGCCTATGTCTGGGATTTCGCAGCCGAACTTTCCCCGACCTGGCCGCTGCGCTCCGGACTGCGCCAACTCGGCGCTTCAATCGTGCCGACGCCGGGCGCTGAACACACTGGTACGATCGCGCTGAATACGTTGTACGAGCGTGCCGGATTGGAAGAGGTCGTAACCGTCGCAATCGACGTTACAATGCGGTTTGCCGATTTTGATGAGTTTTGGGCAAGCCAAACTCCGAGCTTTAATCCCATAGCCAAAAGGATTGACGAGTTGAAGATGCGCGACCGAACGAGATTGATCGACTCTGTTCGGGCGAAGGTGCTTCGTCCTGACGGCACCGTCGAGTACTCGGCGCGTGCGCATGCTGCCCGTGGACGCGCGCCGGAATAACTATACTTCCGCCCCAATCACTGATTTGCCCCCCATGGCAAGAAACTTATTTCGCGCTTCGTGAAGATTTTTCGCTTAACGCGCCACCCAAATCAAATCTACAACTCCCGCTATCCTGTCCCGCCAAGAGGGGCGTTGGCCATCGTCACGAACGTTGGGACAGGTTGCGGTGGACGCGGCAGCGTCGGGCGCGCGCGTGGTTGCAGGGCGGTTATTCCCGTGAGCGATCGGACGGCGCGCGAGACGAACGGCGCTTAAACGCCTCGGTCGAAACTTCTTCCGGCAGCATGCGGGCCGGTCGAGGCGTATGGCGCGAGGAAGCTGCGGACGGCAAAAGCGTGTGGTTCTGGCACCCGTTGCTGGTGTCAAGCCGGCGGAGGTTCGTAAAGCCCAACCGGGCGATGCGAGCCGCCAATTCGCCGGCGACGGAGGCAAGAGGAATTCGTCTCCGGGAAGAGCGCGCCATAAGCCGTAAAACCACTGCGCAGGGAAGGCCGGGCGTTCCGGCGCACCTGCGGTCCGCCGTGTGCATTTTTGCGCACGACTGCGGGTGTCGTGGGCACCCGGCTTTCCCTGCGCCCTCTATCTTGAGAGGGCATCGTAGATCGCATAACTTCGGGCGCGGCGCGCCGCGAGATCGCAATGTCGTATCCAGCCGCCAGCCGCATCTATCAAAGAGACGATACGCACAGGCAGTGCGGACATAGCTCTACCCGCGGGTCAGTCAGCCCGAATGGTGCCACGAGGACCGGCGGATCCATCCAGGGTCTGAGCTGAAACAGTTCCGGGCGTTTTTCGGGCGGCATCGGCTCCGGCTCGTTCGTGCGGTCCGACGGCTGTACCGGACGCTGGACCGCGGCCAAACAGAAGAAAAAGCGCCGGTTTTCCACAGGTTTAGACCGCCTCACATGAGGCGGCGCGTCAGCCCCAATTATACCCCATCCGCTCCGAAATTGCGGCTCATTGCCACCCAAGTCTCTGACCAGATTGGGTGCATCAAGCGTCGTGTTGCGTTGCGTTGCCGGGGATACAGAATGTCGAACCGTTCCGTGAAATTCGTCCCGGCTCTGCTCGCCGGTATTGTGGCAGGCACCAACCTGGCCACCGTGACGGATCTTCGGGCCCAGGTGCTGACAACAGCCGCGGAAGCCGCCACATCAGCGACCCAGGCCGCCGCGGACAGTTGCCTGTCGGCGCCGCAGGGCGCGACCCCCTCGGGCAGCCATTGGTACTATCGCATCGACCGCACCACCAAACGTCAGTGCTGGTATCTGCGGGAGGAAAGCGACAGGGCCGACGACAAGTTCGCCCGCGCCGCACCGCCAGCTTCGTCGCCCGCGCCGTCATCGGCGGCAGCAGAACCGGCACCGCCGCAGCCGCCAGCGAGCACAAGCAAGTCGATCGCCGATGCGCGTGCCGAATGGGTTTCCCAGCAAGCCCGCGCCGAGCCGAATCCGCCCGCCAGAGCCGAGCCGCGAACGGTCGGCGCAGTCCCCGCCCCGGCCGCTCAGAATGCCCAGCGCGCAACCATGCCGAACGTGCTCGCGCCGGCGCCGCTGGCGTCGGTGCGATGGAACGACGCTCCCACCACAAGGTCTTTGACCACGCCAACCAATCTCCAAACGGCGGCGGCCGCTTCGCCCGCAGACCAGCCGGCGCAGGCCGAGGAAGTGCAACAGCCCGCAGCAGATCAGGTTACCCCTGCCGCGGCGGAGCCGGTGACGGCAAAGCCGACCGCGTCGTTGCAAAAGCTGCTTCTGGTGATGGCCGCCGCGCTCGCGCTGGCCGGCCTCACGGTCAGCGCGATCGTCAGGATGGGCCGCATGCGCGCACGGCGTGCCATGCGCCGCAAGCGGCGCGCGATGTGGGATTCCGCAAAGACAAGGCGGCGTTCGCCGCAGCCGATGTTCCACGACGAGGACGCCGGGCTGCGCCGCACCGGCGCCGTTCACCATACGACGCGCATGCCTCAGGAGCGGCCGCGCACGCGCGCGCCCCAGGAACGGCCACGCGCGCCGCAGGACCGACCGCGCGCACCCCAAGAGCGGCGACTCGCGCCCCAGGGACACATGGCGGGACACGTGGCGCAGGATCGGGAACAGCAGGTTACGGAAATGCTGGCCCGGCTCGCCCGCAGCGCGCAGACCTGATCGAAACCGACGCCGCAGCTATTTCTCCAACTGGCGCTGCAGCTTGCGAACGAACTCGGTCAGGCCGGTGCGGCGCTCACGCTTGAGCCGCTCGGCCTTGAGGATCGACTGCACCTCGGCGAACGCCTCGTCGACATTGTGGTTGACGACGATATAGTCGTATTCCGCCCAGTGGCTGAGTTCGTGAGTGGCGCGGCTCATGCGCCCGCGAATGACCTCGTCGGAATCCTGCGCGCGCGTGTGCAGCCGTTTCTCGAGATCGGCGGCCGACGGCGGCAGGATGAACACCCGGACCACATCAACGCTCGCCTTCTGATGCAGTTGCTGAGTGCCCTGCCAGTCGATATCGAACAGAACATCCTGTCCCGCCGACAATGCCGCTTCGACCGGCGCGCGCGGCGTACCGTAGAGATTGTCGAATACGGTGGCCCATTCGAGCAGTTCGCCCTGCTCCACCATCTTCTCGAATTTCTGCTTGTCGACGAAAAAATAGTCGCTTCCCTCGACCTCGCCCGGGCGCATCGGGCGCGTCGTCGCTGAAACTGACATCTTCAGGCCTGGCTCGCGCTCAAGCAGCATGCGCGACAGCGTCGTCTTGCCCGCGCCCGAGGGCGACGACAGCACGAACATCAGCCCTCGCCGTTCAACCCCGTCGAAACCTCCAGCCGTCATCAGTTACTCCAGGTTCTGGACCTGCTCGCGGAATTGCTCGACCACGTTCTTCATTTCGAGCCCGGTCTGGGTCAATTCCAGATCGTTCGATTTGGAGCAGCAGGTGTTGACCTCGCGGTTGAATTCCTGGGCGAGGAAGTCAAGCCGCCGCCCGACCGGTCCGCCCTTGCCGATCATCTCACGGGCCTGTGCGACGTGCGAGGCGATGCGGTCGAGCTCTTCGCGGATGTCGGCCTTGGTCGCGATCAGGATTGCTTCCTGATTGAGCCTGTCAGGATCGAAGCGCTCGGAAGTTTCCAGCAGTGCCGTCACCTGCTCGGCCAGCCGCGCCCTGATCGCCTCGGGCTTGCGGCCGGGGGCCGCCTCGGCCTTCTTCGCCAGTCTCTCGATCTCATCCATGCGCTGGATCAGGATTTGCCCGAGCGTCACGCCCTCGCGGCGGCGCATCTCGACCAGTTGGGACAGCGCCTGTTCGAAGGCAGCGGCCGCGGCATCCCTCGCCGCCTTGTCTTCCATCTCGTCGCTTTCGGGTTCGACGACCTCGATGACGCCCTTGATGCCGAGCAGCCCGTCGATGCTGGGCGCCACCGCGTCGATCTTGGAGGCGAGCACGCCCGCGACCTTCACGATCGACGACAGCACGTCTTCATTGATGCGTATGGTCGAGACCGCGTTGGCGCGCTTGACGTTGAGGTTGGCGTACACCGTGCCCCGGGAGAGCACCTCCCCCGCGCGCTTCTTGGCGAAGGCCTCCAGCTCGTCCCAGCCGGGCGGCAGGCGCAAGCGCAGGTCAAACCCCTTGGCGTTGACGGACTTCAGTTCCCATTCGAACGTATAGGGGCCGCTGGCACCGTGGCTCCGGGCAAAACCGGTCATGCTCGATAGCGCCATCGCGTAACACTCTCCGAAAGACAGGGATTTCGAGACTCGAAAGGAACGGCGACCTTAAGCCGATTTCCGCCAAAGTGGAATTACGTTCCGGCTGTAGCCGGAACTCCTGTTCAACCAGCCGGGCGTCAGCGCTGAACCACCGGCGGCGTCGTGGTCGACTGCGCAGCGCCCTGGCGGGCCGGCGCCGTCGCAGGCGCCGCAGGACGGGCAGGCGGCTTTTTCGCCGGCGCCGCCGGCCGCGGCGTGGTCGCGGTTGGATTGGTATCGGGCGGCGCTCCGCCGGCCGTCGGCGGCGGCGCATCCTCGCTCGGCTCGACGGTGTCGTTCTGAATCTGTTTTTCCAGCGCCCGCAGCTTGACGACGTTCTTCTGGTGCTGGTCGTAGGTTTCGGTAAAGGCGTGTCCACCGGTCCCGTCGGCCACGAAGAACAGATCGCGCGTGCGCGCCGGGTTGGCTGCCGCTTCGAGCGAGGCGCGGCCCGGATTGGCGATCGGCCCAGGCGGCAGGCCTTCGATGACATAGGTGTTGTAGGGCGAAGGCTGCGTGATCTCGGAGCGCTTGATCGGCCGGCCCAACGTTCCCTTGCCGCCGACCAGACCATAGATGATCGTCGGATCGGATTGCAGCTTGATCCTCTGCCGCAGGCGATTGGTGAACACCGCCGCCACGCGGCTGCGCTCGTCGGCCCGGCCGGTCTCCTTCTCGATGATCGAGGCCAGCGTGATGAGCTGCTCCGGCGACCTGACCGGAACGTCCGGATTGCGGCGTTCCCAAATTTCCGTAAGCACCCGTTTCTGGCTCTGTTGCAAGCGGTGGATCACCTGCTCGCGCGTGGTGCCGCGCGGGAATTTGTAGGTTTCCGGCAGCAGCGTGCCTTCGCGTGGCATTTCGCGCACCGATCCAGCGAAGATGTCGTTGTCGATGAGTCGCGCCACGATTTGTTCGGAGGTCAGACCTTCGGGAATCGTGACGGCGTGCTGCACCACCTTGCCTTCGACGATGGTGGCGATGACGTCGCGCAGGCTGGCGTTCTTCTGGAACGAGTATTCGCCCGGCTTGAGGTCGGAGCTCGCCTTCAGTGCGAACACGCCACCGATGAACGCCCAGGGACTGACGTTGATCACGCCCTCGCGCAGCAGCGCATCGGCGATGTCGCGCTTGCCGGCACGCACGGGAATGTTGACGATCTTGTCTTCCCGCAGCGGGCCCGGCGTCTCCAGCATTTGTCTGCCGTAATAGTACACCGTTCCCGCCCCGATCATCAGGATAATCAGGATGGTGAAGATGGCATTGCCGATCACCACGAACGGATTGCGGGCGCGCTCAGACCGCTTCGGCGGCGGCGGCACCTGCTCGGGCTCCAGCGCAGCGCGCGGGCTTCGTGGTGAAATGGGCGGCCTCTCACTCATCGATGCAACCTGAATCCTGTCGGTTCAATCGCGGCCCGGCAATCCCTGCCCGGCCGATAGCATACGCCCACATGTAGAAGTCATCGCCGAATACGGCAAAACGGTGGAGTAGTTATAAACACTTGCTAGTCGGCCATGCGCCGCACGATCACCGAGGCATTGGTGCCCCCGAAACCGAAGGAATTCGACAGCGCGATGTTAATCTCGCGCTTGCGCGCCGTCTGCGGCACCAGATCGATCGCGGTTTCCACAGACGGATTTTCCAAATTGATGGTGGGTGGAGCAACGTTATCGCGAATCGCAAGAATACTGAAAATGGCCTCGATTGCACCGGCAGCGCCGAGCAAATGCCCGGTCGACGATTTCGTCGACGACATCGACACCTTGGAGGCAGCATTGCCGAGCAGCCGCTCCACCGCGCCGAGTTCGATCTCGTCGCCGATCTGCGTCGAAGTTCCGTGCGCGTTGATGTAGTCGATATCGGATACCGCGATCCCGGCGCGCTTGATCGCCGCGCTCATGCTGCGGAAACCACCATTGCCATCCGGCGACGGCGATGTGATGTGATAGGCGTCGCCCGACAGGCCGTAGCCCACCACTTCGGCATAGATTCTCGCACCGCGGTTTTTCGCGTGCTCATATTCCTCGAGCACGACGACGCCGGCGCCCTCGCCCATCACGAAACCATCGCGATCCCTGTCATAGGGCCGCGACGCCCTTTGCGGGGTTTCGTTGAAGCCGGTCGAGAGCGCGCGCGCCGCGCAAAATCCCGCCATCGCCAGCCGGCAGATCGGTGATTCGGTCCCGCCCGCCACCATGACGTCGGCGTCCCCGAGCGCAATCAGGCGGGCGCCGTCGCCGATCGCATGCGCGCCGGTCGAACACGCCGTCACCACGGAATGGTTGGGGCCCTTGAGGCCATGCTCGATCGAGACATAGCCAGAAGCGAGATTGATCAGCCGCCCCGGAATGAAGAACGGCGATACCCTGCGCGGCCCGCGCTCCTTCAACAGCAGCGACGTCTCCGCAATGCCGGACAGGCCGCCGATCCCCGAACCGATCAGGGTGCCGGTGGCGCATTTGTCTTCTTCGGTCGAGGGATGCCAGTTGGCGTCGTCGAGCGCCTGGCGCGCCGCAGCCATCGCAAAGATGATGAAGTCGTCGACCTTGCGCTGTTCCTTTGGCTCCATCCACTGGTCGGGATTGAACGTGCCGTTCGTGCCGTCGCCGCGCGGAATCACGCAGGCGATCTGGCTCGCCAGATCGGCGACTTCAAATGTATCGATCTTCCTAGCGCCGCTCTGGCCGTTGAGGATACGCGCCCACGTTGTGTCAACGCC
The DNA here is from genome assembly GCF_036924645.1 of Bradyrhizobium sp. AZCC 2176. Lineage (NCBI taxonomy): Bacteria > Pseudomonadati > Pseudomonadota > Alphaproteobacteria > Hyphomicrobiales > Nitrobacteraceae > Bradyrhizobium > Bradyrhizobium sp. AZCC 2176. The sequence goes on from NZ_JAZHRX010000001.1 coordinate 6,345,409, forward strand.
GCAGCCGAGCGGCGTAACCATGCCCAGCCCCGTGACGACAACCCGCCTCATGTCAAAAACTCCAACCCGAAATTGGCGGACCAAAACAAGAAACCGGGGGGCCGTTCGACAACGGCCCGTCCGGCTCTGTCTCTACCCGCCCGGGACGTCAGCTTTTCGCGTTCTTCTCGAGAAACTTCGTCGCGTCGCCGACAGTCAAAATCGTCTCGGCGGCGTCATCGGGGATCTCGCAACCGAACTCTTCTTCAAATGCCATCACAAGCTCGACGGTGTCGAGGCTGTCGGCGCCAAGGTCGTCGATGAAACTTGCGTTGTCGACAACCTTCTCGGGTTCAACACCGAGGTGTTCGACCACAATCTTCTTAACCCGCTCGCCAATCTCACTCATCGTTTAACCTCGTGCTTGTTCCAATGGACCCGACCCCAAGACGCTATAGAGACGCTACGAGCTATCGTGGTCGTTAAACTTCCTTCGCTATCGCGCATAGTCTTGATTCGGCCCGTTGGTAGCCGACAAAGCCCCGGCGAACGGCAGGCGTGCCACGCCAATATACAGGGTTTCAAAATCCTGCAATGGCCTTGTTTGCCCATCCGTCGGGGGTTCGGTTATCATACTTCCCAAGCCTTGACTACAAGCCTCAACCGCCCCGGAAAACGGCCTTTGGCCGCATCGATCGGGGCAATAACTCGCTCAAATCATGGCCATTCCGCCGTTGACGTGAATCGTCTGGCCGGTGACGTAGGCCGCCTCGTTCGAGGCAAGATAGACGGCCGCCGCGGCAATGTCTTCCGGCGTTCCCAACCGCGCCGCAGGAACCTTGGTCAGGATGGTTTCGCGCTGCTTGTCGTTGAGCGCGTCCGTCATCGGCGTCTTGATGAACCCCGGCGCGATGCAATTGGCGGTCACGTTGCGCTTGGCGTATTCCGCGCCCAGCGTCTTGATCAGGCCGATGATTCCGGCCTTCGACGCGGTGTAGTTGGCCTGGCCGGGATTGCCGGTCACGCCCACGATCGAGGTGATCGCAATGATCCGGCCGAAGCGCTTGCGCATCATCAGTTTGGTTGCGGCGCGGGCGAGGCGGAACGTCGCGGTCAGATTGACCTGGATGACGTCGTCCCAATCCTCGTCACGCAACTGCACAAAAAGGTTGTCGCGCGTGATGCCGGCATTGGCGATCAGAATGTCGACCTGTCCCATCGCGGCTTCCGCCGCCGGCACCAGCGCCTCGACATCCGCGCTGTTGGAGAGGTTGCACGGCAGCACGTGGACGCGATCGCCCAGCTTGCCGGCAAACGAATCCAGCACCTCGCGGCGCGTTCCGGATATCGCCACCGTCGCGCCCTGCCCATGCAACGCCTGCGCGATCGCCCCGCCAATGCCGCCGGTCGCACCGGTTACCAGCGCCGTCCTGCCCGTCAAATCGAACATCAAATGTCTCCTTCCGGGAGCTTCAGGCCGAAGCCGCCAATGCGTCCTTGGCCGCCGCAATGTCGTTGGGCCCCCCGATCGACACGCCGATAGCGCCGTCGGCGATGCGCTTGACCAGCCCGCTCAGCACCTTGCCGGCGCCGATTTCGAAGAACCGCGTGACGCCATGCGCGGCCATGTAAGCCACCGACTCACGCCAGCGCACGGTGCCGGTGACCTGCTCGATCAGGCGGCGGCGAATCTCGTCGGGATCGGTGATGGGCGCCGCCAGCACGTTCGACACCAGCGGCGAGGCCGGCGTCTTGATCGTCACGCCAGCCAGCGCCTCCGCCATGGCATCGGCCGCGGGCTGCATCAGCTTGCAATGGAACGGGGCGGACACCGGCAGCAGCATCGCACGCTTGGCGCCCTTGGCCTTGGCGATTTCGAGCGCGCGTTCGACGGCGGCCTTGTCGCCGGACACCACCACCTGCCCGCCGCCATTGTCGTTGGCGGCCTGGCAGACCTGTCCCTGCGCGGCTTCGCTGGCTACCGCCATCGCGGTCTCATAATCGAGCCCGAGAAGCGCTGCCATGGCCCCGGCGCCGACCGGCACCGCCTTTTGCATCGCAAGGCCGCGGGTGCGCAGCAGGCGGGCAGAATCGCTGATGCTGAGGCTGCCGGCCGCAGCCAGCGCGGAATACTCGCCGAGCGAATGGCCGGCGACGAAAGCCGCATCCCGCCCGACGGAAAAGCCCGCCTCGGTCTCCAGCACGCGCAGCGTGGCAATCGAGACCGCCATCAGGGCCGGCTGGGCGTTTTCGGTGAGCTGGAGGATTTCGGCCGGGCCGTCCCAGATGGTGGCGGTCAGCTTCTCGCCTAGCGCCGAATCGACCTCGTCAAACACCGCCCGCGCGGCCGGAAAGGCCTCCGCCAGGGCCTTGCCCATACCGACCGCCTGGGAACCCTGCCCAGGAAAAGTAAATGCAGCCGTCATCGGCGCTCCCTCATCAGAATGGGCCGTAAGACACTGACCGAGGCAGGGATGTCAAGCCGCGGTGCGGAATGACGCGTTCCGCGGAACGTCGGAATTGAGGCGGACAGGTTTAGCGTTCTTGCAGCGCCAACCGGATGCCCAGAGCACAATAGATGCCGCCGACTGCCTTGCCTTGCCATTTTAGCACAGTGGGATTTCGACGGAGAAACTTGCCCAGTCCTCCCGCGCAGACCGCAAAAACCGCCGTGCTGACGAGTCCCAACAGGACAAAAAGGATTCCCAGGATCGTCAATTGAAGCATGACCGCTCCGTTTTCGGGCACCACGAACTGGGGGAGGAACGCGAGAAAAAATAGCGCGGTTTTTGGGTTTAGCACCTCGGCCCAAATGGCCTGCCTGAATGCCTTGCCGGCCGAGATTGGCAGGGCGCCGGCCGTCAGACTTGCTGGCGTTCTCTCAAGGATTGCACGAATGCCGAGGTACACAAGGTACGCAGCGCCAATGTATTTGATGATGCTGAACAGCAGCGCCGAAGTAGCAATGATCGCCGAAATGCCGACGATCGCCATAAAGGTATGAATCATGTCGCCAGCAGCGATCCCGACGCCGGTCGCGATTCCCACCCTGGTGCCCGAACTCGTCGCCCGTGCAACGGTGAGGAGCGTGGCGGGACCCGGAATGAATACAAAGCCGAGCACAACTGCCCCATAAGCAACCAAAGTGGTCAGATCGATCATGCGCTCGCTCCTTCACGGCTATTGTCGCCGAGGGAAGCACCTATGGGCGAAAGGAGATGTCCACCTCTAGAAGCCACCTGCGGCCTGATCACCGCCGACCTCCTTCCCGGCCCGTGCGCGGCGTGCGCCGCTCGCCAGTTTGCCCGGACGATCCTCGTGATCTGGCCTGGCGGTCGCAAGCCGCAGCACGGCGGCGTAATTCGGCTGCACCTCCATCCGATCCGCATACCGGCTCTCACTGAGTATGCGGTGGACGCGCGGCAGGTTGTAGCAGGGCACGTAGAACAGCAAATGGTGCTCGAGGTGGTAGTTGACGTAATAGGGTGCGATGAATAGCCGCTCGAAGAAATTCGCGCGCGTGGTGCGGGTGTTGCGCAGGGGATCGTTCGAGTCGGGAACGACCGCGTGTTCGGCGATGTTGCGGATGCGGGTGATGACCATCTGCCAGGTGAGCAGCGGCAGCAGCCAGAGCAGTGGATAAGCCCACCATGCCCCGGCCGCGGCAAGGCCCGCGAACATCACGCCGTTGACGACAAACTGCGGACCAAGCTTTTCCCAGAAATGCGCAGCGCGTCGTACCCACGGCCATTCCTTCGGTCCCAGCGCATTCAGCAATTGCGCCTTGCGTTGCTGGTAACCGGTCCGGCCGGTGATATCGCGGAAGAACTTGCGACGGTAGCTCATCTTCGTGATCGGAAACGGCGCCGACAGCACCAAATCCGGATCGTCTTCCTGCTGCGTCCGTGCATGATGCTGCAGGTGATAGCGGCGATAGGCACGGGTCTCGGCGAAGATCGGATAGGCGCAGAGCCACTGGCTGAGCGTCAGGTTGACCTTCTCGTCCGCCGACAGGCAACCATGCGCGCCGTCATGCATCAGGATCGCAAGCCCGAGCTGGCGCGAGCCGATGATGCCGACCGCGATCAGGAAGGTCAGCGGGTTGGGCCACCACGCGACCAGTGCGATCGAACCCAGGATCAGCGCCCACGCATGCGCGATCAGGGCGATGCCTTTCCACGTCACGCGCTGGCGGACGGCGATCAACTGGTCCTCGTTCAGAAAATCACGGGCACGCATGCGCAGCGCGGTCATGCTGATCCCTCCCCCTCCGGTGAATCCGTATCCGATGCGTCGCTGACGAGGCGCAGCCCTGCGTCGTTGGCGGCAGGTTTTGTCGTCGCCTGATCGCCCAGCACGCGCAGCATCTCGCCACGCAGTCCCTCGGCCGAACGGCCCATGGCGTAGCCCTCGACAATCACGCCGATCGCGACAGCCCAGAACCGCCGCGAACTGGCGTCGGGATCGCGCAAGCTCTTCCAGCCATGCCGCTCGATCTGGCCGGCATAGGCGCGCATCCCTTCAGCGTGCAGCCGCTCGATGGTGCGTTCCACCAGCGGCGCGAGATCCTGGCGGCGGCGGGTGAGCGTCAGCGCTTCGGTAAAGAAGGCGACCGAATCCGTCGCTGTCACCGTCTCGACCAGTGCATACGTGTAGTCGCGCGGCGTATGGGCCTGCGTTGCCGCCTGTTCGGCCGCGCGCGCCACGTACAGCATGTCGCGGCAGGCGGCTTCAACGAACAGCGCTTCCTTGGTACGAAAATAATAGGTGATCTGGCTCGGAAAGGCGTCCGCGGCCGCTGCAATGTCCGAGATCAAGGTTCCGGCCAAGCCCCGCTCCTTGAACAGCCGGCTGGCGACGTCGAGCAGCCGCGAGCGCATCTGGCGTCCCGCTGTACGCGTGGCGCGGGCGGCGTGCTTGGGATCGCTGGCCAGCGCTTCAGAGGCAGTCTGGACGGGCTTGGAAGCCATTTTGCCCTCTTGTCCAAATATTTGTATGAAATACAAACAAAGATGTCAACCGGCCGGGCGGGCTCATCGCCGCCCGCGGGCAGGTCAGTTACCTTCGGCCCCTCCGCAAGAAGTCTTGCCAGCGTTCTGAAAATCCTTATAAACCGCGCATCCGTGGATCCCGGCCGGGAGCTGAACGGACGGTCTCAGCAATCTCCTTTTCGGATTGAAGTGGCAGGGCCAGTCGGCCCGTCGTCCCGTGCTTCCGCCTTCTGAGCATTATCGAGTCCTTTCCGGAGGTCTCGAAGGGCTTGCCGCCGGGAACCGCGCCAACACTAGGAAAGGACACCCATGCCTCTTTATGAGCATGTTTTTCTCGCGCGTCAGGATGCGAGCACCCAGCAGGTCGAAGAGTTGACCACCCAGATGACGGGCATCGTCGAAGGGCTCGGCGGCAAGGTCACCAAGACCGAGAACTGGGGCGTGCGCTCCCTCACCTACCGCATGAACAAGAATCGCAAAGCGCACTTCGTGCTGATGAACATCGATGCGCCCTCCTCCGCGGTCACCGAGATCGAGCGCCAGGAGCGGATCTCTGAAGACGTCATCCGCTACCTCACCGTCCGCGTCGAAGAGCACGAGGAAGGTCCCTCGGCGATGATGCGCAAGGCCGATCGTGATCGCGAGCGCGATGATCGCGGCGGCGGTTTCCGCGGCGACCGCGAAGGCGGCTTCCGTGGCGATCGTGAAGGCGGTGGATTCCGCGGCGACCGTGGCCCGCGCCGTCCGCGCGAAGACGCCGCTGTTGAAGCGACGGAAGAGGAGTAAGAATCATGGCTGAAGCTGGTGCACGCCGTCCGTTTTTCCGTCGCCGCAAGACCTGCCCGTTCACGGGTCCGAATGCGCCGAAGATCGACTACAAGGATTCCAAGCTGTTGATGCGCTACGTCTCCGAGCGCGGCAAGATCGTGCCGAGCCGCATCACGGCAGTGTCTGCCAAGAAGCAGCGTGAGCTCGCGCGCGCCATCAAGCGCTCGCGTTTCCTCGGCCTGCTGCCCTACGTCATTCGCTAAGGCATCTCCGATCGGCGGCGTCCGCGCCGCTGATCGTTATTCTTCATAAGGCTTCCGGGTCGTCCGGTCGCCGATGGTTGGGGTCGGGACGACCTCTAACCGCTCGAAAGGGGCGGGACAGCTGATGATCGCGGTTATTTTCATTGGTCTTGCGGCCGGCTGCGCGTCGGCGCTGATGTTCGTCTCGACGATCTCGGGCGCGCCGATCTCGTTGCTGCTCTCTTTATTCGCACCGCTACCACTAATGGTGACGGCGCTCAGTTGGGGACCGCTCAGCGCAACAATCGGCGGCATCGCGGCAGCTTCCGGCTTCGGCGCGCTTATCGGTCTGCCCCATTGCCTTGCTTTTGCGGTTGCCGTGGCATTGCCGGCCTGGTGGCTTGGCCATCTCGCGCTGCTGGGACGACCAACGGCTGCTGTCGAAGCGGACAACGGCACACACCCCGCGGCGGAGAATCTCGAGTGGTATCCGATCGGACGGATCCTGCTTTGGATCGTCGGCTTTGCCGTCATGTCCTCCATCGCGTCCTGGCTGGTCTTCGGCAAGGATGCCGATGCCATTGCCGCGGCCCTGCGAAGCGGGCTGACGAAAGCGCTTTCTGGCCGTGAAGGGTTATCGCCGAGCGACATCGAGCGGTTGGCTGACACACTTGTAACGATCTTCCGTGGCTTGTCGGCAATGCTCGTCGTGACGACGCTAACGCTCAACCTTTGGCTCGCCGCAAAAATATCAGCGATGTCCGGCCGGTTCCGTCGCCCCTGGCCGGACTTGAAGAACACAGCGCTGCCGCCGATGACGCTTGTAGCACTCTGCGGGACATTGGCATTCTGTTTCGCGGGCGGAGCCTTTTCGATAGCGGCGCAGATCATGACAGCCGCGCTCTTCATGGCTTACGCGCTCGTCGGTCTTGCCGCCGTTCACACGTTAACGCTGGCGCTGAAAAGCCGCGCGGTTTTGCTGAGCTGCACCTACGGGATCCTGGTGCTGTTGCCATGGACGGTCGTTTTGATGATCGCCCTCGGCCTTACGGAAGAAATTTTCGGATTGCGCCAACGTTACTTGCGCCGAAAACCGCCGCCTTTGCCCGCAGCCTGAAAATACAACCATTCACCTAAACTCGAGACTGAACACCTAATAAGGAGAACGAAAATGGAAGTGATCTTGCTGGAACGCGTCGTCAAGCTCGGCCAGATGGGCGAAGTCGTCCGCGTCAAGGACGGGTTTGCCCGCAACTTTCTGCTCAAGCGCGGCAAGGCGCTGCGTGCCACCGCCGACAACCGCGCCAAGTTCGACGGCATGAAGGCCGAACTCGAGGCCAACAACCTCAAGGCCAAGGGCGAAGCCAGCAAGGTCGCCGAGAAGATCAACGGTCGCAACGTCATCGTGCTGCGCCAGGCCTCGGAATCCGGCCAGTTGTTCGGATCGGTTAGCATTCGCGACATCATCGCCTCCTTCGAGGCCAACGGCGTCACCATCGACCGCAGCCAGGTCCTGCTCGACGCCCCGATCAAGACCATCGGCAAGCACGAGGTCTTGATTGCCGTGCATCCGGAAGTCGAAGCCACCGTCAGCGTCACCGTGGCGCGCAGCGCTGATGAAGCTGAGCGCATCAACCGCGGCGAGGACATCTCGACCCGTCAGGAAGACCAGGATGCCGCCGCCGAGGCGCTTGCCGCCGCCGGCGAGTTCTTCGATCCGGAAGCCCAGCACGACGACGTCGCGCCGGCGCCTGCTGAAACCGAGAAGTAACGCCTCTAGCGCGCCAACGAGTTTCAAGCCCGGCCCCTTCAGGCCGGGCTTGGGGTTCTGGCCGCCGCCTTGTCGTCCAGCATCGCGATCGAGGCCAGGGCCGTGGCGGTGTGTTTCTCGACGCCGTCCGTCACGCAAAACACGTCAGCCGCGACGACCGCGACCTGACGTCCGGGCTTGATCACGCGCGCGCGGCAGATCAGGCGCTCGCCGATAGCCGGCGACAACAGATTCAATTTGTATTCCGCCGTAAGCGCCGATTGCCCGCGCGAGGTCGCGGCCGCGATCGTCGTTGCGTTGTCGACGAGGAACGCGGTCACGCCGCCATGGAACAGGCCGTGCTGTTGCAACAGCTCTGGCCGCCGGTCGACCGCAAGCGTGCATGCGCCGCGCGTCAGCTCGGACAGTTCCGCCCCGATATGGGTCATAAAGCCTTGGCGGCCGACACTGTTGCGGATGCGGACCGCGATCGGCGCGAAGTCGGGATCGGTGCTCGCACTCATACGGTTTCTCCCGGTGTGTGGATCGCATCGGACGCGACCACCGCGCGGATCGCGCAGGCGATCAGGATTTCGGCTTGCTCCCTCGGATCGGTGCGCTCGCGGCCCGACAGCCATGCGCGGCAGAAGATCTGCGCCGGTCCGATGATCTGGCTGAAGAACACCGACGAAGTCATCGGCAGCAATTCGCCGCGCGCGACGAGCGGCGCGCGCCAGCGCTCGACGGCTTCGGCCAGGCGCGAATTCTGTGCGCGCTGCGCGCCGCGGATTTCCTCGGTCCATTCACTGCGGGATATCTCGAACAGATAGCGCGCCTCGCGCCTGGAATTGATGACCCACTCGAGATGGGCGCGGATCAGCCGCGTCACGCCTTCCCGCGCTCCGCAGGAATCATCGACCGCAGCGATGACGGCGGCGTGGTAACGGGCGAGAATTTCCAGGAACAGCGTGCCGGCCAGTTCCTTCTTCGACCCGAAGAAGTGGAAGAAGCTGCCATTGGACGCCCGCGCGCGGGTCCTGATGGCGGCAACGGTAGCCCCCTCGAAACCGTCGCGGTCGAACACCGCCAAACCCGCCGCCAGCAGATCCTCGCGTGCCGTGGTCATTCACCCGTCTTTCGAGTCATTGGATTGTTACTCTAGAGTACCACTCTAGAGCTGGTCAAGCGACATCGCACCGTCGGCCGCGCGTTCGGAGATATGAAGTCTTAGCGCGAGATGGGCGGCGCGGGCGGGCCGGCGGGCGCTGCCGGCGGCGATGTCGGCGCCGTGGCCGTTAGCGGTGGAGGCGTCGCAGGTGCCGGCGCCGCTGCGGAGGGGCTCGCGGCCGGCTCAGGCGCGCTCGCTGCGGAAGCTGGCGGCGCCGGCGGCACCGGATCGGGCCGAAGGGGCGTCGGCTCGCTGCCCATGCCTTCCTTGGGAGCGTCGACCTTGGCGCTGTCGGATCTGCCCTCCCGGGCCGGCGTTTCCGACTCGCCGGCGGGCTTCGCTGCCTCGTCGACGGGCTTGGTTGTCTCGTCGGCGGGCCTGGTTGCCGCGCCGGCCGGTTTGTCGCCCTCGTCCTTGAGCGCGTCGGTCCTGGCGGGATCGGTCGTGCCGGCTTCAGGCTTGGCAGTTTCAGGCTTGGCAGCTTCAGGCTTGGCAGCTTCAGATTTGGCAGCTTCAGATTTGGCGGCATCCCGGGCCGCGTCTTCCTTTGCGGCGTCGCCGCGGACGGCCTGCTCGGTTTTCGACGGCTCCTCGGCGGCAGGCCGCTTGCCGCGCCTGGCCTGCTTCTGCCTGACGCCCGATTTGCTGTCGGTGGCGGCCTGCACCGGGGCCTGCCCATCTGTAGGCCTGGCGGCATCAGGCACCGCTTGCGGCCGCGCGAGCCGCTTCGCGTCGCGGCCCGGACGCGTGCCCTCGCCTTGCGGCGTCGCGCCGTCGGCATCCGGCCGGGAGGCCTCCTGCGCAGGTGCGGCCGGCGGCTGCCGGCGGCCGAACCGGTCCGGTTGATCTGGCCTTCCGTCCTGCTTGGCGTCCTTCTTCTGGTCCTTGCCCTGATACCTGGGGTCGGCGGCCCCGTTGGATATCAGATACGAAGAGAGCACCGAGGCCATGTCGGTGCCGGTCGTATAGTGCTGGCGCAAGAAGCCCGGCAACGAGGAGGCGGACACGCTCTTCAACAGCCCACGCGGGCTCTTGTGGCAAGCGCTGCACGTGTTCGAGAATATCTGGGCGGGACTCTTGCCGGCGTCGAGATTTTCAACCGCCCACGCCACGCCTGCTATGAGGCAGCCGATCAGGAGCGTCACCGTCGCTAAACTGAGCGCTCGGCTCAACATTCCCTGCTTCTCCAGAGGTGGAATCGCTGCCGGCGTCGCATCATGTAGCCGGCGGCGGGGTCACCTTTTAGCCGATTATGACGCGAATGGAAGCGCGCTTATTGCGCATCTGCGTGATCGCCACATTCGGGAATATCCGCTTTGACTCCAACGCAGTAGCGCCACGGCATCATCATACTTATGATTTTATTGATCCATCTTTGGAACCAACCTTTCCAGAGTGCGTCGGTATAACGGTAGCTCGCTCCATTGGTGCTTTGATGGATCGGTTGTTGCGTTATTTTCTTGGCCAATTCATCCGCCGCGGCACAATGACGTTTACCGCTGCGAACGGGACCAGATTTACCTGCGGCGACGGAACCGGCCGTCCGGTGTCGGTGCGGTTCATGAACGAACGGACCCAGGTCCGGATCCTGCTCAATCCCGAACTGGCGCTCGGCGAAGCCTTCATGGACGGCAGCTTCGTGGTCGAGGACGGCTCGATCGCGGACGCGATGGAAATCCTTCTCGATCAGCCCGAAATGCTGCCGCGCTGGGCCAAGCTGCAATGGTGGCTGCGTTATTTCTTCAGACACTTCAGGCAATTCAATTGGCGCGGCCGGGCGAGAAATAACGTCGCCCATCACTACGACCTCGACGGACGGCTCTATTCCCTCTTCCTCGACGCCGACAAGCAATATAGTTGCGCCTATTTCGAAACGCCGGACACGACGCTCGACGATGCCCAGCTCGCCAAGAAACGTCACCTCGCCGCCAAGCTCCTGATCGGGCACGGCAACCGCGTGCTCGACATCGGCTCGGGCTGGGGCGGCCTTGGCCTCTATCTGGCCGAAATGACCGGCGCCGATGTCACCGGCATCACGCTGTCCTCGGAGCAATTGGCAGCCTCGAATGCCCGCGCCGCCGAAAAGAAGCTGACCGGATCGGCAAGATTCCTGCCGAGCGATTACCGCGATATTGCCGGCCGGTTCGACCGGATCGTGTCGGTCGGCATGTTCGAACATGTCGGCATCGACTTCTATGAAACCTATTTCCGGCGCTGCGCCGAACTTCTCACCGACGACGGTGTCATGGTGCTGCACTCAATCGGCCGCTCGACCGGGCCCGATGCGACGAGTCCGTGGATCACGAAATACATCTTCCCCGGCGGCTATATCCCCGCCCTTTCCGAGGTCATCCCCGCCATCGAGAAGGCGGGCCTTCTGGTCTGTGACATCGAAATCCTGAGGCTGCATTACGCGGAAACGCTGAAGGCGTGGCGCGACCGCTTCATGGCGCGGCGCGAAGAGGCCGTGCGTCTCTATGACGAGCGTTTTGCCCGCATGTGGGAATTTTATCTGGCGGCGTCGGAGATGTCGTTCCGGAAGCAGAACCTGATGAATTTCCAGATCCAGCTTGCCAAGCGACAGGGCATCGTGCCGATGACGCGCGATTACATTACGCGGGAAGAAGCACGGCTGCGCGGGATAGAACTCGGAAGGCAGCCACGGCTGCAGTTGGCGGGCGAATAGGCCGCCGCACTGGCGATGGCGTCAGTTTCGCAGGCTGTAAGCCGAGGCATCGGGCGTGCGAAACGATGCCGGACGGGCTAGTTGGGCTCGCAACGCCGCAAGCACCTGACCATCGCAGGGCACGGCGCGCAGTTCCGGGCGCGATATCTCTTCCATCGCGTCAATCAGCATCGATAGCCAGAGGCGTTGGCCGCTTGCCGATCGCCATCCCTGGATTTGCTGACCCATCGCCTGTCCTTCCGGTCCGCTACAACTGGCAACTCGAAGATCGCCGGCCCGTTCCCGATTTCGTAACCAATCCATTCTGCCGCGAAGAAAATCACACCCGATGTGATCTACTTCACAGAAGCCCCCGGCGGCCCGCCGTACACCTCCGCCATGAGCCGGCAGACCTACCCAGCCCCGTTCGATTCCGACATCAGGATCGACTACGCCTTGATCGCATTCGGCGTGGGCGCCGCCTTGTTCGCGTTCATCTACCTGCTCCTGGCTTGATCAACGCTTAAGACGCGGCTCGAAACCCTCGCCCGCGCTCGGATAGGTCTGTCCAAGTCATGGTAAGGTTCAGGCTCTCCTAAGATTTTGCCTAAGATTATCCTGGCATTTTCGGCGAAAGGCGTTCGAAACCCCGTCAAGGGGAGATGTCTACCGGCCGGGATTCGTTCACACCTCGCATGTGTGAATCGTGCATAAGGCGGCTTCACACTTTCACCGGGCCTGCGAGTGGCGCTTTATCGCCCCCCACTTTGGGGAATCGCGACCTTCCGGCGGAATCCCAACAACGCCAAGAATCTGAAGCATAATCCGACCCATGGCTCTGACTGATTCGAACGTTCTCAAACTCGCTCCCGACGCGGGAACTCCTGTTTACCGGAGCGCACCGCACAATATCGAGGCGGAGCAGAGCCTGCTGGGCGCCATCCTGGTCAATAACGACGCGTTCTACCGGGTTTCCGACTTTCTGGAGCCGAAGCACTTCTTCGAGCCGATCCATCAGACCATTTTCGAGACCGCTGGCAGCCTGATCCGGATGGGCAAGGTCGCCACGCCCGTGACGTTGAAGACGTTCCTGCCCGCGGATACCGATATCGGCGGCATGACGGTTGGCCAATACCTTGCGCGCCTTGCCGCCGAGGCCACCACCATCATCAATGCGCAGGACTACGGCCGGACCATCTACGACATGTCGCTGCGACGCGACCTGATCCGGATCGGCGAGGACATGGTCAATGTCGCCTTCGACGCGCCGGTGGACTTTGCCCCGCGCGCCCAGATCGAGGATGCCGAGCGCCAGCTTTATGAACTCGCCGAGTCCGGCCGTTACGACGGCGGCTTCCAGCGCTTCTCGCAGGCGCTGACCACCGCCGTCGACATGGCGGCCAAGGCCTTCCAGCGTGACGGAAGTCTGTCGGGCGTCGCTACCGGCTTACGCGACCTCGACATCAAGATGGGCGGGCTGCAGGCTTCCGACTTGATCATCGTCGCCGGCCGCCCCGGCATGGGCAAGACGGCGCTCGCCACCAACATCGCCTACAATATCGCCAAGGCGCATCGCGCCGAGGTGCAGCCCGACGGCACGATGAAAACCGTCAATGGCGGCATCGTCGGCTTCTTCTCGTGCGAAATGTCGGCCGAACAGCTCGCCACCCGTATTCTGGCCGAACAGACCAGCATCGCCTCCAGCATGATCCGCCGTGGCGGCATCAGCGAGGCCGATTTCGAAAAGATCCGCGACTATTCGATCGAGTTGCAGTCGCTGCCGCTTTACGTCGACGAAACCGGCGGCCTGTCGATCTCGCAGCTCACGGCGCGGGCGCGCCGGCTGAAGCGGCAGAAGGGTCTCGACATGATCGTGATCGACTACATCCAGCTTCTGCAAGGCTCAGGCAAGAAGTCTGATAATCGCGTGCAGGAAGTGACTGAAATTACCACCAGCCTCAAGGCGCTCGCCAAGGAACTCAACGTTCCGATCATCGCGCTGTCGCAGCTATCGCGTCAGGTCGAAAACCGTGATGACAAGCGGCCCCAACTGGCCGATTTGCGCGAATCCGGTTCGATCGAGCAGGACGCCGACGTCGTGATCTTCGTGTACCGCGAGGAATACTACCTCGCCAACAAGGAGCCGCGTATCGGCACCCCCGAATACGAAAAATGGCAGCTCGACATGTCGCTGGTGCACGGCAAGGCCGAAATCATCATCGGCAAGCAGCGCCACGGCCCCACCGGCACGGTGGAAGTGCAGTTCGAGGGTCAGTTTACCCGGTTCAGCGATCTGGCGCAGGACGGCAATCTACCGGATCGCGGCTATTGAGCACCGAGCACAGTTGAACCGCCGCGTTCGGCCGCGTAAAACTGTGGCATGAACGTGGCCCCCGATCCCAAGTCCATTCCACAAGGCACCCTGCTCTCGCCCCAGGCGAACCAGGCTGCCGTGCTCGCGACCGCAACCGGCGTGCTGACGGTCGATCTCGACGCCATTGTCGCGAACTGGCGCAAGCTCGAGAAGACCGCGGTGCCGGCCGAATGCGCAGGCGTCGTCAAGGCGGACGCCTATGGTTGCGGCGCCGAACAGGTCGCGCGGGCGCTTGCTGCCGCCGGTTGCAAGACGTTCTTTGTCGCCACCCTCGATGAGGCGCGCTTGGTTCGCGCCGCAGCGCCCGCGGCCGCAATCTACGTGCTCGACGGCTTCTTCCAGAACACCGGCGAGGCCTACGCCAGGATCGACTGCAAGCCCGTGATCGGCGACCTCAACGAGCTCGCCGAATGGGACGTGTTCTGCCGCCGCTCGGGTTGGTCGGGCGGAGCGGCGATTCACATCGATACCGGCATGAACCGGCTCGGACTGACCGTCACCGAGGCGCAGGGCATCATCCCGCGCATCAACGCCGGCGACCACGGCATTACGCTCGTGATGAGCCACCTCGCCTCTGCGGAATTGCTCAACAATCCCGCCAACGCCCGCCAGCTCACGGCCTTCCGCGAGATCGCGAGCCTGTTTTCCGGCGTACCGGCATCGCTGGCGAATTCGTCCGGTGTTTTCCTGGGCGCCCAATTCCAGTTCGACGTGGTGCGGCCGGGTTGTGCGCTCTACGGCATCAATCCGACGCCGGAAGCCGACAATCCGATGCAGCCGGTCGTCGAATTGAAGGCGCGAATCGTGCAGATCCGCAACGTCGAACGCGGCGATACCGTCGGCTATGGCGGCACCTGGACGGCGCGACGCCCGACCAGAATAGCCGTCGTTTCCGCGGGCTACGCCGACGGCTATTTCCGCGCCGCCAGCGCCAATGACGGCACCCGTGGCGCGGAGGTGGTGGTTGCCGGCAGGCGGTGCCCGGTCGCGGGGCGGATTTCGATGGACCTGACGGCGGTCGACGTCACCGATCTCGACAAGAACGCCGTGCGGCGCGGCCATATGGTGACGCTGATCGGCGAAGGAATCACGGTCGACGAGCTCGCCCACCATTTCGGCACTATCGGCTACGAAGTGCTGACCAGCCTCGGCAAGCGCTACGCGCGAATCTACAAGGGCGGGAATGCCACTGCAGAGCCCCCTGCTCCGCCTCCAGCGGAGCCGGCCGCTGCTTCCACCTAATTCTTCGTTCCTGGTGTTCGTTCGCAACACCTCATGGCGAGGTGCGTCTTACTGTGCCTTCCGGCTAGCCAACACTTTCTTGCAGGCGTCGCTGAGCTGAGGAAGCTGCTTGTTAAGGCACGCGACGACACGGCCGCCGCCGGGCAGCGTGCCGGCGCAATATTTGTCATAGTCCGCCTTGCAGGCGCCGCGCTGGTCGGTTTGAGCAATTGCGGATCCGGAGCATCCAATGGCGAGTACGAGAACGGCGAAGCGTAGTTTCGACATGGAATCTCCAGATGTCAGGCGAAGCATAGTGATGCCGGGCTAGCTCTACATGAAGATCGCGACCTTCAACATTAATAATGTCAACCGCCGCCTGCCGAACCTGTTGCGCTGGCTGCGTGCGGCTAAACCCGATGTCGTCTGTCTGCAGGAACTGAAATCGACCGATGCCGAGTTCCCGATTCTGGCAATCGAGAAGGCCGGCTATGGCGCGGTGTGGCGCGGACAAAAGACCTGGAACGGCGTCGCCATCCTGGCGCGGAGCGCCGAGCCGGTGTTGACCCGGACCGCGCTGCCCGGCGATCGGAATGATAACGAGGCGCGCTATATCGAAGCCGCCGTCAACGGCGTCGTCGTCACCAGCATCTATCTGCCGAACGGCAACCCGCAGCCCGGACCGAAATTCGAATATAAGCTCGACTGGTTCAAACGGCTGCGGTCACATGCCGGCAAATTGCTCAAGCAGGACATCCCGGTGGTGCTGGCCGGTGACTACAATGTCGCGCCGACCGTATCAGATATATATCCGACGAAATCCTGGGACAACGACGCGCTGATCCAGCCTAAGAGCCGCGCGGCCTTCAAGGCGCTGGTGGACCAAGGCTGGACGGACGCGATCCGGACACTTCATCCGTCGAAACCGATGTTCACGTTCTGGGACTACAAACGCAACCGCTGGCCGCGCGACGCCGGATTGCGGCTCGATCATCTGCTGCTGAGCCCACAGATTGCGCCGCGCCTGATCAAGGCGGGCGTCGACCGCGCGGTGCGGGGCGAAGAAGGCGCGAGCGACCACGCGCCGGCGTGGATCGTGCTCCGGTAGGCAGGGCTTATGCCGGCCGGCTGGCAGTTTCTTTCGCACTGCGAACCAGGGATTGTTATGCTTCGCGCAAGCCGCAAAGCAGGCAATGACGGGAGGAACGCGCGTGGGAATCTTGAAGACGGTCGCGACGGCGGCAGCACTTCTTTGTGCGCTTGTGAATTCTGGTGCGGCCGCTGACGAAGACTACCCTTCCCGTCCGATCACGCTGACACACGGCTTCGGTGCCGGCGGCAACGCGGATGCGATCACCCGTATCGTCGCCGATGGCCTTTCCCGGCGGCTTGGCAAACCCGTCGTCGTGGAAGCCCGTCCGGGCGCCGGCGGCAACATTGCGTCAGATCGCGCCGCAAAAGCCGCGCCGGACGGCTATACACTGATCATGCTGACGGGGGGCCACGCGGTTTCAGCGGCGATGTACAAGGCGCTGCCGTTCAATCCGGTCGAGGATTTCCAGATGATTTCGACGGTGGTCTTCTTTCCCTTCGTCGTTGCCGTCAAATCGAACCACCGGCTTCAGACGCTGGCGGATTTGATTGCTGAGGCGAAAGCCAAACCGGACACGCTGACTTATAGCTCGGTCGGCGTCGGATCGACGCAACATCTGGCCGGCGAATTGCTGTCGTCGATGGGCGGCATCAAAATGATCCATGTGCCCTACAAAGGCGGCGGCGGCCCCATCAACGACCTCCTCGGCGGCCAGATCGATATTCTGATCGACACACTGACCATCACTGCTCCGCAGCTTGCGGCCGGCACGATACGAGGCCTCGGTGTGACCAGCGAGAAACCGTGGTTTTCGATTCCCGACGTGCCACCGATCGGCACCGTGATTCCGGGTTACGAGGTTCGATCCTGGCTCGGCATCGCGACCAGCAAGAAGGTTCCTCCACCCGTGGTCGACAAGCTCAATCGCGAATTGCGCGCGGTTCTCGAAATGCCCGACATCAAGGGCAAGCTCCAGGCCATGGGAAACGAGGTCCGCAGCGGTTCGCCCGACGACATGCGCGGCATGATCATCTCCGAGATTTCCCGCTGGAAACGGGTGATCGACACCGCGGGAATTCCGAGACAATGACCGCCACTTAGCGGATCAGCCCTTGCGGGTGTGTCCCCAGGCGACGTCCCAATCCTCGCCGGCGGCATCGATGACGCGGCCATCCGCCTCGAAGAACTTGTTCGGCACCTGGAAGATCGCGAGCATCAGTCCTCCTTCCGGACACCAGGCGACATGGCGGCTGCCCTCCTCGCGCCAGATGAATTCGCCGGCCTTGCATTCGATGCCCTTCGCCGGGCCTTCCTTGTCGACGAGCGATCCTTCGAGCACGTAGGTCTGCTCGATGTTGACGTGTTCGTGGTCGGGCAGCACCGCGCCCGGCGCGAACCGCATCAGCGCGGTCATCAGGCCGGTCTTGCGATCGAACAGCAGCGTCTTGGCTTCGCAGCCGGGGAAACGGGTCTTCTGCCATTCCATGCTGTCGGGGCGAACCAGGTGGGAATGCACATCTGCGGTCTGTGCGCCCTTCGGGGTCACGGCGTTCATGGCGATCCTCCGTTCTGCTTGTTTTGACGCGATCCTAGCAGTTTTGCCTTGGGCCGCCAGCCGGCAGGCGTGCGCTGCGGTGGGCTTGTCTTGCTCAACCCCGCCGCCGACGATAGGATCGTCATACCTGCCACTCCCGGGAGTCGCGGCTGAAAATGGCAGCTCTGCAACATTCGCTTATCTGCAAAGGGTGCTGGGAGCAGATGCATGTGCCGGTGCTGCTTCGCGGCGTGGCCGCGGCGCCGTTTCGCGCATTCGGCATTCGGCCGAGCCGGATGAATCCCAACACCTGCACCATTTGCGAACTGATGTTCACGAAGGTGATGCGGGCCCGCAAGATCACCATCGATGCGACCATCATGTTCGCCGATCTGCGGGGCTACACCAGTCTGTCGCAGTCGCAATCGGCGGACGCCGTTTCAGGCCTGCTCGACGCATTCTACGACGAATGTGCAAGTGCGATCTGGCAGCATGACGGGCTCCTCAACAAGACGATCGGCGACGCGGTCATGGCGGTCTTCAATTTTCCGCTGAAGCGCGAGCAGCATGCCCGAAGCGCCGTGCTTGCGGCGCGCGACATTCAGAGGAACTGGCGCGACCGCCGCGAAGCCCTGGTTGCCGCGCACGGCCTCCCTGCGAGCGAACTGGGCATCGGCATCGGCATCCATTCCGGCGAACTCAGCTTTGGCGAGTTCGGCCACTCGCACCGTGATCTGACGGCGATCGGCACCGTCGTCAACACCGCCTCCCGGGCCCAGTCGGTCGCCGAAGCCGACCAGATCCTGGTGACGAAGGCCGTGTTTGACCGCGCCCAACCGGATTTGAAGGACAGCCCCTCCAAGGCATTTCAGCTCAAGGGATTCGACGTCCCGATCGAGCTTTACGCCGCGTAGCCTGAGCTGGTGGCCCCTGCTGTCATCACAATAGCAGTTTCCCTTGATCAGCACGATCGGCTCCTTTCCGAGTGATATTTAGGCTCGTAACCTGAGCCTGCTGCCACCATGATGTCGGCATCAGGGAATCGCGAAAGACTGCAGCTTGGGTTTCCTCTTCGTCCTCATTGTCGGCCTGCTCGCCGGCACCATCTCCGGCATTGTCGGCACGGGCTCGTCGATCATGCTGATGCCGGTGCTGGTCTATCAATACGGGCCGAAGGAAGCCGTTCCGATCATGGCGGTCGCGGCTGTGATGGCGAACTTCTCGCGCATTCTCGCCTGGTGGCGCGAGGTCGACTGGCGCGCCTGCCTTGCCTATTCGGTCACGGGGATTCCGGCAGCGGCGTTGGGCGCGCGGACGTTGCTCGTGCTGCCCTCCCACGCCGTCGATATCGCAATCGGCCTGTTTCTCATCGCGATGGTGCCAGTACGGCACTGGCTCGCGCGCCATCAACTTAAAGCACGCCTCTGGCACCTGTCGGTCGGTGGCGCCATCATCGGCTATCTGACGGGCATCGTGGTTTCGACCGGGCCGCTTAGCGTGCCGCTGTTTCTGTTTTACGGGCTGACCAAGGGCGCCTTCCTCGCCACCGAAGCCGCAAGCTCGCTCGGCCTGTATCTGAGCAAGTCCGTCACGTTCGAACGCTTCGGCGCGCTGACGCCCGACGTCGCGCTGAAGGGCCTGATCGCTGGCTCCTCCCTGATGTTCGGCGCCTTCATCGCCAAACGCTTCGTGCTGCATCTTCAGCCCGACGTCTTTCGGCTCCTGATGGACGCCATCATGGTGGTAGCCGGCCTTTCGCTGCTGTGGACGGCATTTTCCTAAGGATTCGGCGAAACCTAACCGCTCTGCCTGAACCATTCCCCATCAACGGCCGACCAAGTGACGCGTGTCACATCCGTTCGGCGAATGACCATAGATCAATGCCGCGAACGGATTCGCATCACCCACGTCTGGAGAGACTTAAAATGCCCAGGGGAACCATCGGCGCCATTATCGCCGTCATTGTCGTCGCCATCATTGCTGCGGGAAGCTGGTACACCGTCGATCAGACCGAGCGCGGCGTGAAGCTGCGCTATGGGGCTGTGATCGGCACTGCGCAGCCAGGCCTGGGCTTCAAGGTCCCGCTGATCGACACCGTGGAGAAGGTCAGCGTCAAGACCTTCACCTATGCCTGGGACAAGATGAACTCCTACTCCTACGACCAGCAGCCCGCCGACCTCAAGATCAGCGTCACCTTGCGTGCCTCGCCGGACAAGGTTGCCGATCTCTATGCCAAGTTCGGCGGACTGGACACCGCGGTCAAACAGGTGGTCAGCCCGGCCGTCAATCAGCAGGTCAAGATCGTGTTCGGCCGCTACACGGCGGTGAAGGCGATCCAGGAGCGCGGGCCGCTGAACTCCGCGATCAAGGACGCCATCACGGCGTCGCTGAAAGATGACCCGATGATCATGATCGAGAGCGTCCAGCTCGAAAACATCGAGTTCAGCGCGAACTATCTGCACTCGATCGAGCAGCGCATGCTGGCCGAGGTCGAGGTGCAGAAGCTGCAGCAGAACGCCGAGCGCGAAAAGGTACAGGCACAGATCACCGTCACACAGGCGACCGCCAAAGCCAACGCGGTCCGCGCCGAGGCCCAGGCCAGCGCCGACGCGCTGCGGCTGAACGGCGAAGCGCGGGCGACCAATATCAGGATAACAGGCGAAGCTGAAGCCGCCGCCATCGAAGCCCGCGCCAAGGCGCTCGGCACCAACCCGAACCTCGTCACGCTCGTGCAGGCCGAACGCTGGAACGGCGCGCTGCCGACCACCATGGTGCCGGGCTCGTCAGTACCGTTCGTGTCGGTGAAATAGAACCGAAGCTTGTCGTATGGCAGCGCCCGAGACGGTGCCGGACGCCGTCGTTACGTCCCGTATTTGAGACCGAATGATGCGGAAGCGGCGAATCGCTGGCGGCCGCTGATACACAACGCAACGGAAAGTGTTCGACTATTTCGTGCGCACATCCCTTTCATGCCGGGCATTATGTTTAAATGCGCGAACCCTGATCTTTCCCGGAATTGAAATTGTTCTTTCCCGGAATTGAAATTGTGTGCGCACTGATTTTTGACTTCGACGGCGTCATCGCCGACAGCGAGGCGATTGCCAATACCGTTCTGGCGGAAACTATTACCAGGCTCGGTCATTCAACGACGCTCGACGAGGCGCTCACCCGCTATTCAGGTCGGAGGTGGGACGAAGCCGTGGCGGAGATCGAAGCGGCGATCGGACGGCCGCTGCCTTCCGATTTTTCCGGCCGGCTCAAGCTCGCGACGCTGAACCGGTTCCGAACGGATTTGAAGGAAGTGAGCGGGGCGACAGATTTCATCAGACGTTTTGCCCACATCCCCCGATGCATCGCCTCCTCCAGCTCGATTGATCGCCTGCAGCTGTGCCTTTCGGTGTTGGCCTTGGAAGCGGAATTCGGCAGTCATGTTTTCAGCGCCGACATGGTCGCGCGAGGCAAGCCGCACCCGGACATTTTTCTGTTCGCCGCAGGCAAATTGGGCGTGCGCCCGGACGAGTGTCTCGTGATCGAAGACAGCGCCGGCGGGATCCGGGCGGCCGTTGCCGCCGGCATGACGGTCGTCGGCCTGTGCGCAGCCAGTCACATTCGCGAAGGCCATGATCTCAAGCTGCGCGATGCCGGGGCCGTGCATCTAGCGCATTCATGGTCGGACGTCGAACGTTTCGCCCTTCACTTTTTCAACAGCTAGTACGCACGCCCTCCGATGGTATCATGCCGGCGTGAACGGTGCCCTGTGCCGTGGCATGGGGCATCATCCGATACATTCAGTTTGGGGACGAGCGTCTTGAGCGCATTGGCGGAAACGGCTGAGATCACAAATCTCCGGAACGAAGCGGCCGGACGAGCCGACGCCCAGCAAGAGACCCAGAAGTTCGCTGAAGCGGCGATTGCGGACAGCAAGCGCCAGGGTCTCTTGCTCGCTGTCCGGGCCCGCTGGGTCGCGCTGGCAGTGATTGCCGTTACCTTGCCGATCATCAACCCGAACTGGGACGTGATCTACTACATCGTGATGCTCGGCTTTTTTGCCTTGATCGGCTGGGCCCAACTCAAGGTCGGCAAAGTGGGGCGTTCGCAGCCGGAGCTTTTCCTGATCTTTTGCGATCTGGCGTTAATCACCCTCCTCACCGTCGTGCCCAATCCGCTGAGTGCCGAGAACTGGCCGGTCGGCATGCAATTCCGGTTCGAGACTTTCATCTATTTCTTTGTCTTCCTGGCAACGGCGACCCTTGCCTATTCGTGGCGTACGGTGGTCGCGATGGGCTTCTGGACCTCGGCTGTGTGGGCGATCGGCGTCGGCTGGGCCTACCTGCAGCCCGAAACCCACGCCGAGTTGTCGGAACGCGTACGAGCCGCTGTCGGCTCCGACGTCAGAATGTTCGACGTCATCAACCCCGCCGCGATCGGCATTCCGGCGCGATTCCAGGAAATCACGGTATTCATGATCGTCGCCATGACGTTGGCGCTGGCGGTGCGCCGTTCCAACGCCCTGCTGATCAGCCACGCCGGAATAGAACGCGAGCGGGCCAACCTGGCGCGGTATTTTTCGCCCAATGTCGTCGAGCAATTGTCTGGAAATGACGAACCTCTCAAGCAGGTTCGAACCCAGAATGTTGCAGTACTGTTTGCCGACATCGTCGATTTCACCGCCTATACGGATGGCCGAAGCCCGATGGAGGTGATCGGGACACTGCGATTATTTCACGAGCGGATGGAACGGGAGGTGTTCCGGCATGGCGGCACGCTGGACAAGTACCTTGGCGACGGATTGATGGCGACGTTCGGCACGCCCTCCGCCAGCGATTCGGACGCCGGAAACGCGCTGCGCTGCGCGCAGGCCATGATCGCGTCGATCGGCGAGTTCAATCGCGAACGAAAAAATCGCGGCGAGCCGTCGATCAGGATCAGCGTCGGCCTGCATTACGGCCAAGTCGTGCTTGGCGATATCGGCTTGAACCGGCTCGAATTCGCGGTCATCGGAACCACCGTGAATGCGGCAAGCCGCCTTGAATCACTTACCCGCGAGCTTGGCTGCGCCATGATAGCCAGCGACGACCTGGTACGGCAGGCGCGCGCGGAAGCCAGCAGTTCGGACGCCGACTTCGTGCAACTGGCCGCACAGCCGCCACGGACGATTCGCGGTCTCGAGCAGCCGGTCGGCATCTGGACGTGTGCCGACAACAATTCCTGATACCCGAATGCGATAAGGCGCTCGCAAGCTCTCTATCGCGTAGCGCTGCTTTTTTTCATGCTATGAAGATCGGCCCGTTTCACCGAGACTGCGACTCACTCCCCATCATGGCCAAATCCACTCTCTCCTTTGTCTGCCAGAACTGCGGCGCGGCGTATAACCGCTGGCAGGGCAAGTGCGAGTCCTGCGGCGAGTGGAACACGCTGGCCGAGGAGGACACGACCGGCAGCGTGCCGGTGTCGATCCGTTCAAAGCGCCGGGGCCGGACGTTTGCGCTGGAATCACTGACCGGCAAGAGCAACGACGCCCCCCGCCTGTCCTCCGGCATGACGGAGCTCGATCGCGTCACTGGCGGCGGTTTTGTGCGCGGCTCGGTGCTTCTGGTCGGCGGCGATCCCGGCATCGGCAAATCGACTTTGTTGACGCAGGCCACCAGCATGCTGGCCCGCGCCGGGCATCGCGCGGTCTATATTTCGGGCGAAGAGGCCGTGGCGCAGGTGCGGCTGCGCGCCGAGCGGCTCGGCCTGGCGGATGCGCCGGTGCAGCTCGCCGCCGAAACCTCGGTCGAGGACATCGTCTCGACCCTCTCGGAGGGCGCGGTGCCGCGCCTGATCGTGATCGATTCGATCCAGACCATGTGGACCGACACGGTGGAATCCGCGCCGGGAACGGTGACACAGGTCCGCGCCTCGGCGCAGTCCCTCATCCGTTTCGCCAAGAAATCCGGTGCCGCAATCATCCTCGTCGGGCACGTCACCAAGGACGGCCAGATCGCGGGCCCCCGTGTGGTCGAGCATATGGTCGACGCGGTGTTGTCGTTCGAGGGCGAAGGCTCGCAGCAGTTCCGCATCCTGCGCGCGGTCAAAAATCGATTCGGCCCGACCGATGAAATCGGCGTGTTCGAAATGACGGGCCTGGGCCTTCGCGAGGTCTCCAACCCCTCCGAATTGTTCCTTTCTGAACGCGACCTGGGCAGCCCGGGCACAGCGGTCTTTGCCGGGATCGAAGGCACCCGCCCGGTCCTGGTGGAATTGCAGGCATTGGTGGCCCCGACCACGCTCGGCACCCCTAGGCGGGCGGTGGTCGGCTGGGATCCGAGCCGGCTGTCGATGGTGCTGGCGGTGCTGGAAGCCCATTGCGGGGTCAAATTGTCCGGCTACGACGTCTATCTGAACGTAGCTGGCGGCTTGCGGATCCAGGAGCCCGCAGCCGATCTCGCGGCGGCAGCCGCCCTGGTGTCCTCCTTGGTGAACGCACCGTTACCGACTGATGCGGTTTATTTCGGCGAGATTTCGCTCTCGGGCGCGGTCCGGCCGGTGGCACAGACTTCGGCCCGGTTGAAAGAGGCCGTGAAACTGGGATTTGGCCGTGCCGTTCTGCCCGAATCGGCCCGTGGCGAGGTGGGCTCCGATGGCGGTCTGACGCTGAACAGCGTCGGCGGGTTGACCAGCCTGGTTGCCGAAATCGCCGCGCGCGGCACGCCGAGAAGCAACCGGGACACCAATCGCGAGGGTGCGGCAGAGAAAAATGCCACACCGGCGCGATTCCGTCGTGAAAACAGCTAAAGCGGCGTGACGCGCCCCGCCCTCGCCGCTATACAACGCGCGCGAAAGGCGAGCGGGATGGCGCGATATCCGGCCTTGCGGGATGCGCCGTCTGCCCCTCATTTGGGGTGACCCTGACCCGTCGATTCGCTGCTTGAGAACTTACGAGCGGACCTGACCAGCCGATGCCGATAACGATACTCGATCTCGTCCTGCTCGGAGTAATGCTGATTTCGGGGCTGCTCGCCATGGTGCGCGGCTTCATGCGCGAAATCCTGTCGATCGCAGCATGGGGCGCGGCGGCGCTGGTGACGCTTTATGCTTTCTCGAAGCTGCTGCCGACCGCCAAGACTTATTTCAATAACGACACGGTGGCTTCCGTGGTAGTGGTGGCCGGCACCTTCATCGGCACCCTGATCGTGGTCTCCGTCATCACGGTGCGGATTTCGGACATGATTCTGGATTCCCGGATCGGCGCGCTGGATCGCACGCTCGGCTTCCTGTTTGGGTTGGGTCGCGGCCTTTTGATCGTGGTGGTCGCCTTCCTGTTCTTTAGCTGGCTGGTCCCAGACAAGCAGCGGCCGGACTGGATCACCAACGCGAAGTCCCGAACAGTGCTGGATGGAACCGGGCAATGGTTAATGTCGCTCTTGCCTGACGACCCCGAGAACACCATCTTAAAGAGATTCAAGAAGAATAAACCGGAAGACGATCAAACTGACGCCGACCAGGCAGCGCCTGCGTCCGGCGATGGCTACAGCAAACCTGCCCGTGACAGCCTTAAAAAGCTGATCGAGAAACCCGCGGGCCGCTAATTCTGGCCAAAAGAGAGGCGATGGACGCGATGCAAAACCCTTCCGATCCCGCCGGCCAACTCGACCCGAATGCTGGCATCGAGTTGCAGGACGATCTCGAAGGCGACACGCTACGCGAGGAATGCGGTGTGTTCGGTATTTTCGGCCACCCCGAGGCCGCCGCCATCACCGCCCTCGGACTACACGCCCTCCAACATCGCGGCCAGGAAGCCGCCGGCATCGTCTCCTTCGACGGCAGCCGCTTCCATTCCGAACGCCGCCTCGGCCTCGTCGGCGACACCTTCTCCCGTCGCGAAGTGATCGAGCGCCTGCCCGGCATCGTAGCCGTCGGTCATGTCCGCTACTCCACGACCGGCGCCACCATCCTGCGCAATGTGCAGCCGCTGTTCGCCGAACTCAATGCCGGCGGTTTCGCGGTCGGCCACAACGGCAACCTCACCAATGGCCTGACGCTCCGCCGCGAACTGGTCAAGGGCGGCGCGATGATGCAGTCGACCACCGACACCGAGGTCATTCTGCATCTGGTGGCGCAATCCAAGCGCGGCCGTTTCATCGACCGCTTCATCGAGTCGCTGCGTGCGATCGAAGGCGCTTACGCACTGGTCGCGCTCACCAACAAGAAGCTGATCGGGGCGCGTGATCCGCTCGGCATCCGCCCGCTGGTGCTCGGCGATCTCGACGGCCATCCGATCCTGACCTCGGAGACCTGTGCGCTCGACATGATCGGCGCCAAATATGTCCGCGACATCGAGCCCGGCGAAATCATCGTGTTCGACGAGGCCGGTGCGCACAGCCACAAGCCGTTCCCGCCGAAGCCGCCGCGGCCCTGTATCTTCGAATACATCTATTTCTCGCGGCCGGACTCCATCGTCGGCGGCCGCTCGGTCTACGACGTCCGAAAAGCCTTCGGCGCGCAGCTCGCCCGCGAAAGCCATGTCGAGGTCGACGTCGTGGTGCCGGTGCCGGATTCCGGCGTGCCCGCCGCGCTCGGTTACAGCCAGCATTCCGGCGTGCCGTTCGAACTCGGCATCATCCGTAACCACTATGTCGGCCGCACCTTCATCCAGCCGACGCAGAGCGTGCGCGAACTCGGCGTGCGCATGAAGCATTCGGCCAACCGCACCGCGATCGAAGGCAAGCGCATCATCCTGATCGACGACTCGCTGGTACGCGGCACCACGTCGAAGAAGATCGTGCGCATGATGCGCGACGCCGGCGCGCGCGAAGTGCATTTCCGGCTCGCTTCGCCCCCGATCCTGTATCCCGACTATTACGGCATCGACCTGCCCGACCGCGGCGGACTTCTGGCTGCCACCCATTCGCTGGAAGAGATGCGCGACATCATCGGCGCGGACTCGCTGGCGTTCCTGTCGATCGACGGCATGTACCGCGCGATGGGCGAACCCGGCCGCGATCCAGCCAATCCGAAATTCTCGGACCACTGCTTCACCGGCGCCTATCCGACCCACCTCACCGACCAGACCCAGGTCGAGCCGCAGCCCCGGCAATTGTCGCTGCTGGCGGAGGCGAGTTGAGGGGTCTCAACCGTCGTCCCTGCGAACGCAGGGACCCATAGCCACCGGCCGTCGTTTTTCGGAGGCCATTTGATACGAATACCTTCCGCCTCATAGCCGTCACGGCGTATGGGTCCCTGCGTTCGCAGGGACGACGACGATAGAGTTTACTTCAATGCCCCAACCCCTCGCCTCCCGCATCGCCCTCGTCACCGGCGCCTCACGGGGCATCGGCCATGCCACAGCGCGCGCGCTCGCCCGCGCCGGTGCGCATATCGTTGCCGTCGCGCGCACGCAAGGCGGCCTTGAGGAGCTCGACGACGAGATCCGGAAAGACGGCGGCAGCGCCACGCTGGTGCCGCTCAACCTCACCGATTTCGACGGCATCGCGCGGCTCGGTGCGGCGCTGTATGAGCGCCACGGCAAGCTCGACATTCTCGTCGGCAATGCCGGCATCGCCGGTCCCTCCTCGCCGCTCGGCCATATCGAACTAAAACCCTGGAACGACGTGATGGCGGTGAACGTCACCGCGAACTTCCAGCTCATCCGCTGCATGGACCCACTGCTCAGGGTCTCGGACGCCGGCCGCGCCGTATTCGTGACCTCGGGCGCCGCCAGCAAGGCGAACGCCTATCAGGGTCCCTACGCGGCCTCGAAGGCCGCGCTGGACACGCTGGTGCGCTCCTGGGCCAACGAGACCGTGAGCACCAAACTGCGCGTCAACCTGTTCAGCCCCGGCCCGATCCGCACCCGCATGCGCGCGAGCGTATTTCCCGGCGAAGACCCGATGACGCTGGATACGCCGGAGCAGGCGGCGGAATTCATCGTGCCGATGTGCGCGCCCGACTGGAACGAAACCGGCAAATTGTATGACTACAAGACTCGCACGCTGATGAGTTTCCGCGCGCCGGAGTGAGCTTGCGAGTCGCTGCGCTCGCAATGCCGATGTCAAACCGTTGACTCCTCTTCGTCCCCGCGATTGACTGCCCTCCCAAGCGGGACGACCCGCCAAGAAAAAACATCGGGAGGCACCTATGACGCCGACGCGTAATCGCGCCCGCCAAAATCTCTGCAGAGCCATTTCCGCCTGCTTCACCGCCACTATGTTGATTGGGACGCCCACGCTGTCACACGCCGGCGACATCCCGACGTTTGCGGTCGATGCGTCCTGGCCAAAACCGCTGCCGAACAACTGGATCCTCGGTCAGGTCGGCGGCATCACCGTCGACGCGCAGGGCCACGTCTGGCTGATCCATCGTCCACGCTCGCTGACCGACGACGAAAAGGGCGCGACGCTAAATCCGCCTCGCTCTAAATGCTGCATCCCGGCGCCGCCGGTGCTCGAGTTCGATGCCGACGGCAACCTGCTGCGCTCCTGGGGCGGCCCCGGCGAAGGCTATGAATGGGTCGGCCGTGAACACGGCATCGAGGTGGATGAGAAAGGTTTCGTGTGGGTCGGCGGCAACGCCGACAACGACAATGCGATCCTGAAATTCACCCTCGACGGCAAGTTCGTAATGCAGATCGGCAAGATCGCACCGAGCAAGGGTTCTGGCGACACCACGCAGCTCGGCAAGCCCGCCGAGACCGCGATCGACAAGGATGCGAACGAAATCTTCGTCGCCGATGGCTACGGCAATCGCCGCATCATCGTGTTCGACGCCACGTCAGGTGCCTACAAGCGGCACTGGGGCGCTTATGGCAAACCGCCGAACGATGAGAAGCAACCGCCCTACGATCCCAAGGGACCGCCTCCGCAGCAATTCGCCAATCCCGTCCATTGCGTAAAGCTTTCCAATGACGGGCTGGTCTATGTCTGCGACCGCATCAACAACCGCATCCAGGTGTTCAGGAAAGATGGAACCTTCGTTAAGGAATGGTTTTACGAAAAGAGCACGCTCGGCAACGGCGCAGTGTGGGACATCGCGATCTGGCCCGATCCGAAGCAGACCTATTTGCTGAGCGCCGATGGCGAGAACAATGAAATCCGGGTGCTGAAGCGGGATGATGGTACCGTAGTCGGCAGTTTTGGGCGCAGCGGCCGCAATGCCGGGCAGTTCCACTGGATTCACGCCATGGCGGTGGATGCCAAGGGTAACGTCTATACCGCGGAGGTCGATACCGGCAAACGGATCCAGAAGTTCAAGCTGACCTCGGACGCGCTACGATAGGTGGATTGCCCGTCCCAGCGAGAAGGACTATCGCAAAGCCGCTGGCAGGTTCCGAAAAGAGAGCCGGCGAACAACCATTTCCGGAGGAATACCATGACGACCAGAATTGCGCGGCGCTTAGCCGCTTCCGTGGCGCTTGCCGCGCTCGGCCTCGCGACGCCGACATTGGCCCAGGACAAGACCGTCAAGATCGGCGTGCTGAACGACATGTCGAGCCTCTATGCCGACATCGGCGGCCCCAATTCGGTGGTTGCGGTCAAGATGGCGGTCGAGGATTCCGGCCTCAACAAGAAAGGCTGGAAGATCGAGGTGGTGAGCGGCGATCACCAGAACAAGCCTGATGTCGGCGTCAACATTGCGCGGCAGTGGATTGATACTGAGAAGGTCGATGCGATCGCCGACACGCCGAATTCCGGTGTCGCGCTGGCCGTCAGCAACCTCGTCAAGGAAAAGAACGCCGTGCTGCTCAACTCGGGTGCGGCGACCGCCGACCTCACCGGCAAGGCCTGCACGCCGAACACGATCTCGTTCACCTATGACACCTACATGCTGGCGACCGGTACCGGCAAGGCACTGACCAAGGCGGGCGGCGATAGCTGGTTCTTCCTCACCGCAGACTATGCCTTCGGTCACGCGCTCGAGCGCGATACATCGGCGGTCGTGACCGCCAACGGCGGCAAAGTGCTCGGCGGCGTGAAGCATCCGCTGAACACGTCCGACTTCTCGTCCTTCCTATTGCAGGCCCAGGCCTCCAAGGCGAAAGTCGTCGGCTTGGCCAATGCCGGCGGTGACACCACCAATGCGATCAAGCAGGCGTCCGAATTCGGGATCGTCGCGGCCGGCCAGAAGCTTGCCGCGCTGCTGCTGTTCATCAACGACGTGCATTCGCTGGGCTTGAAGACCGCACAAGGCCTGACGTTCACGGAATCCTTCTACTGGGACCTGAACGACCAGACGCGCGCCTGGTCGAAGCGGTTCTCGGCACAGGCCAACAAGAACGCAATGCCGTCCATGACGCAGGCCGGCAACTACGCCATGGTGCTGCATTATCTGAAGGCGATGGAAGCGCTCGGCGGCAATCCGCATGACGGCGCCAAGGTCGTCGCCAAGATGAAGGAATTGCCGACCGAGGATCCGCTGTTCGGTAAGGGCCCGCTGCGCGCCGACGGCCGCCGCCTCATCCCGGCCTATCTGTTCGAAGTGAAGAAGCCGGAAGAGTCGAAGGGACCGTGGGACTATTACAAGCAGATCGCCACGATCTCGGCGGAAGACGCTGCAAAGCCGCTCGAAGCCAGCGAGTGTCCGCTGGTGAAGAAGTAACGGCGTAGCAGGGAGCGTAAGGTGGGCAAAGGTGCACTTGCGCCGTGCCCACCGCCTCTGCGGATTTGATCGTGAACGGTGGGCACGTTGCGCTTTTCCCACTCTACGATTCAGCGCTTAGGCGCCAACGTCCGCCATGCGATCACAAGCCCCAGCCCCAACAACGCCGCTGCCAGCAGGAACGGTGCGCCCGGCATTTTCAACGGCGCCTTATCGCTGATGAAATAAGCAAAGGTCAGCGTAAACAGGAATGGGCCCGCCATCTGGGCGATGCTGTTGACGCTGTTGGTTGCCCCCTGCAATTGCCCCTGCTGATCCGACGCAACGAGTTGCGTCGTCAATGCCTGGATCGCCGCCCCCGCCACGCCCCACAGCGCCATCACTGGGATGCCGATCCAGAACAGTGGTCCGGTCGGGGCCGCGCCATAGATGAAAAATCCCAACGCACCGCAAGCAAGCCCTAGCAGCAGCGCCCTGCGCTCGCCGAGGAGCTTGACGATCGGCCCGACGCCCGCACCTTGCACCACCATGGCGCACACGCCGACCAAAGCCAGCGTGAACCCTACCGTCGTCGTATCCCAACCATAGCGGTAGGTGGCATAGAGCACGAAGGTGGACGGCAGCACCACATGCGCGACCTGCCCGAAGAAATTCGCCAACGACAGGCCGGCGAGAATTCGGTTGGAACGCAACAGATGCAGGGCGCCGAGCGGGCTGGCGCTTTTCCAGTGGAACGGTGCGCGTCGCTCCTGCGGCAGCGACTCGGGAAGGATCAGCCAGCCGTAGAGCGTGTTCGCAAAGCTCAAGCCTGCCGCGATCCAGAACGGCAGGCGCGGATCCATGCCGCCGAGCAGGCCGCCGATGGCGGGGCCGAGAATGAAGCCGGCGCCGAACGCCGCGCCGATCTTGCCGAACACCGCGGCACGCCGTTCCGGCGGCGTCACGTCGGCGATATAGGCAAAGGCGGTCGAGATGCTCGCCGAGGTAATGCCGGAGATCACCCGGCCAATGAACAGCCAGGTCAGCGACGGCGCCAGCGCCATCAGCACATAGTCCAGCGCCAAGCCGAAATTCGATAGCAGCACCACCGGCCGCCGGCCGAAGCGGTCCGAGAGCGCGCCGAGGATCGGCGAGAACAGGAACTGCATCAGCGCCCAGGCGGTGCCGAACAGGCCGAAGATCCGCGCCGCCGTCGCCGTGTCGTTGTCGACAAAACTTTCCACGAGCTTTGGCAGGATCGGCAGGATCAGGCCGAGCGCCAGCATGTCGAGCAGAATGGTGACGAAGATGAAGGCTGCCGCGCCGCTGCGCACCGGCGGCTTGTCGTCGGCAACAGCGGTGGACGCCGCTTCGCTCATGACGGCCGCTTGCGCTTATGCGCGAACGGATTTGCCTTTTCGCGCAGCGTGATCCGGATCGGCGTGCCCGGCAGGTCGAAAGCCTCGCGCAGGCTGTTGGTGAGATAGCGCAGATAGGACTGCGGCACCGCGTCCGCCCGCGAGCAGAACAGCACGAAACTCGGCGGACGCCCCTTGGTTTGCGTGATGTAGTTCAGCTTCAGGCGGCGGCCCGACACCGCGGGCGGCGGATTGGCGTCGACCGCCTGCTCGAACCAGCGATTGAGCGCGGCCGTGGGCACGCGCTTGTTCCACACCGCATAGGCGTCCTGGATCGCCGTCATCAGGCGGTCGATGCCCTCGCCCATCAGGCCGGACACCGCGACGATGGGCGCGCCCTTGACCTGCGGCAGCCAGTGATCGGCATCGCTGCGCAGCGCGGAAATCAGATGGGGCTTGCGCTCCATCAGATCCCATTTGTTGACCGCAAGCACGATCGCCCGCCCCTCGCGCTCGATCAGGTCGGCGATGCGCAGGTCCTGTTCCTCAAACCGGTTCTGCGCATCCATCATCATCACGACGACTTCGGCAAAGCGCACCGCGCGCAGCGCGTCAGCCACCGACAATTTTTCCAGCTTCTCCTCGATCCGCGAGCGCCGCCTTAGCCCTGCGGTGTCGAACACGCGGAACTCGCGTCCCTGCCAGGTAATCTCCACCGAAATGGAATCGCGCGTGGTGCCGGCCTCGGCGCTGGTCAGCAGCCGCTCCTCGCCGAGCAGACGATTTATCAGCGTGGATTTTCCGGCATTGGGACGGCCGACGATGGCGACACGGATCGGGCGTTGTGCGAGTTCTTCGTCGGATACGATGATATCGTCGTCGTCGAACTCTTCGGCCTCCTCGACGGGCTCCGGCATCAGCGCGGCGAGCGCATCATAGAGATCGCTCATGCCCTCGCCGTGCTCGGCCGAAATCTGGATGGGATCACCGAGCCCCAGCGCGTAGGATTCCATTGCGCCGACTTCGCCGTGCCTGCCCTCGCTCTTGTTGGCGACCAGCACCACCGGCTTGTTGGCACGGCGCGCGAAATCGGCAAAAGCGCGATCGTTCGGCGTCAGGCCTGCGCGCGCATCGATCACGAACATCAGCGCGTCGGCCAGGCCGACCGCGGTTTCGGTCTGCTCCTGCATCCGCGCCGTCAGCGAGCCCTTGGCGCCCTCATCGAGACCGGCGGTATCGATCACGGTGAATTCAAGATCGCCGAGACGTGCATTGCCTTCGCGGCGGTCGCGGGTGACGCCGGGCTCGTCATCCACCAGCGCAAGCTTCTGCCCGACCAGCCGGTTGAACAGCGTCGATTTGCCGACATTGGGGCGGCCGATGATGGCGATCGTAAACGACATAAATGTTCCAAACGCCCTCTTTCGAAGGGCGTGTCAATCGAACGAAAAGGAAAAATCAACGCGTGAACGTACCGCTCGGCATCGGCGCTGGGAACGCGGATTGTTGTGGGGATTGTGCAGGCGCGGCCGATTGATCGGGCGGCGGCGCGGTTGTGCGCTTGCGCGTGATCTTGGCCGGCTTGGGCGCTGGCGGCGCAGCGGCGGTGCTGCCGTCTTCCTCGGGCGCGGCGTCGGGATCCGCAGCCGCAGCGGCGGGAGCGGCGGCCTGTTTGCCCTTGGATTTCGCGCCACGCTTCGATTTTGGTTCTTCCGCCGGCGGAGGCGCTGCGGCGGCAGCCTGCGCGTTCGGGTCGTCGACCTGCTGGCGGGAGCCCTTGTAGAGATCCTTCGGCACGCCCTGCTCAAGGCCCGGCACGCCTTCGGGGAACACCGGCTTGCGCTCACCGGGCAGCTTCTTCTTGGTATCGAGGAAGTCGAGCAGATCGCTCGGATCGAAATTGCCCATGCTGCCACAGCCCGCCAGCGCGCTCGAAAGCGCGATGAGGACGGTAGCTGCGATCAAACGTTGCGGGCGGCGCATGGTCGGTTTTCCACTCAGCTCGTTTTGCGTCAGCTCTTGGCGACCGGCGGCAGCAAGGCTTCCAGTGCTTCGGCCCGCGAGCGCAGGCTCGGCGGCGTTGCGCCGTCATTGGTGATCATATCCAGCCATTGCCGGGTCGCCGTGGCGTCGTTGGCCCGCCAAGCCGACAGTGCCAGCAACTCGCGCGCGGTATGGCGAAAGGTGGCGCCAGGCGCGGCAGCGGCTTCGAGGCGCTCTTTCATGTTGGGATAGCTCGTGCTTTCCAGGAGCAACTGGGCGGCGCGAATCCGTGCCAGATCCTGCTCGGCGACGCCGACGCTGCGATCGGCGGTGATCTCGTCGAACAGCTTTGCGGCGGCCTGCGGGTCGCGGTTGGCAACCTCGGCCGCCATGCGCAACCGCGCCAGTACGCGGTATCCGAACGGCGCCTTGGTCACGAGATCGGCGAAGGCCGCTTCGGCCTCGGCGTGCTTGTTGGCTTCGGAAAGCTCGACCGCCTTGTCGAACGCAGCCCCCGCCTCGGCCGCCTTCTTGGCTTCCAGATATTGGTAGCCGCGCCAGCCGCCCACGGCGGCGATGATCAAAATCAGGCCGGCGATGATATAAAGCGAGTATTGGTCCCACAGCTTTTTGAGCTGATCGCGACGGACTTCCTCGTCAACTTCATCAAATAATTCAGACACTTAAAGGTATCCCATCCCCGAGGAACCGCGCCTTGGGCAGCAGCATCGCGCGCCCGATCCCCGCATCGCCGCGGCGTAGCCTATCGATATGGCGGTGGCAAGGCAAAGCGAGGTGGATCAAAGCGTTAACAGCGGCTCAGATCCGCCTCCGAAATCGGCTGGCAATGTTGACATCGCGGTTCAAAGCTTGGCGTAATCCCGCCCGCTTCCATATTGGCCTATTTCCGATTTCTTGGGTGTTTCATGCCTCGCCATGTGCTGATTTCGATGCTCGCCCTGGCACTGGTCTTGGCACTGGCAATGGGGCTGACGTCCCTGCCCGCGGCGTCACTGGCTGACGACATCAAGCCGAAGGCGCCCGAGACGGCATTCTCGGACAAATTGCGTCCTGACATTTTGGGTATCTCGACCGAATCGAACGCCGAATCCGCGCGCGCCATCCTTGATTCACTGTTCAAGGGCCGTACCGACACCAAGAGCGACATCCAGCAGCAGAAATTCGGCGGCGCCAGCTATGTCGCTGCGCTGAATTTCAGTCTCGCCGCCGGCGCGAAACAGAACGGCGAGATGCTCTCGACCAGCTTCTCCTCGCCCGCGAGCGCCAACCGTGCCTATTTCGTGGCCCGCAATCTGACCTTCGCCCAGGACCAGCAGCCGTCGAAGGCCGACATGATCAAGGAAGTCATGGGCAAATACGGCGTGCCCACCATCGTCGGCGATCAGCACCTGTATTACATCTACCGCAAGGGCTCGATCATGTCCGTCGGCGGCAAGTACAAGGAAGCGACCGCGCTGGAAGCGATCGACAAGCCGCTCGATCCGCGGGCTGCCGTCAAGCTCAACGGCGACACCGTCCGCGGCAGTTGCGTGGCGGTCGTCAAACGCGCGCAGACCAAGGCCAAGGAACCGAGCCTCATGCTGGCCGAGGCCAAGGGCGCAAACTGCGACGGCGTATTGAGCGTGCAACTCGTCCCGGGCACGCCGGCCGACCGCGTCGGCATCGCGCAATTCACCCTGCTGGACGTCAGGCAACTCATCAGCGCTGCCGCGATCGACAATGCCGCGCTCGCCGTCGGACAGAATGACGGCTCAACGCCCAAAGGCAGCGCGCCGAAGCTTTAACGGGTTGGCGGCGCTAGCACGGCCTCGCGCAACTGCCGTTTCATCACCTTGCCGTTGGCATTGCGCGGCAACAGGTCGGTCCGCACATCCATGGTTTCCGGCACCTTGTAATCGGACAGCCGCTCGGCGCACCAGGCGCGCAGCAGTTCGGTCCGGACCGTGCCGCGGGTTACGACGACCGCATGCACGCGCTCGCCCAATACCGGGCACGGCTTGGCGATGATCGCGCTCTCGACCACGTCGGGATGGCCTGCGAGCACCGACTCGACCTCGGCTGAATAGATCTTCAGCCCGCCGCGGTTGATCATGTCCTTCTGGCGATCGAACACGCGAACAAAATTCTCTTCGTCGATCGAGCCGAGATCTCCAGAATGCCAGAAGCCGGCGGTAAAGCCCTCGGCGGTGGCTTTCGGATTATTCCAGTAGCCCTTGATGACCGAGCCGCCGTGTATCCAGATTTCGCCGATCTCGCCGCGCGGCAGCTCGCGGCCCTCGGCATCCATGACGAGGATCTGCGCGCCTGGACAGGGCAAGCCGACGCTGTCGATATGGTTGGCGGTCAGTTCGCCCGGCATCATGGTCGACGGCGATGTGGTCTCGGTCGCGCCGTAGCAATTCATCAGCTTCAGCCCGGGAATCTTGGCATCCAGCTTTTCGATCGTGGCGACCGGCATCGGCGCGCCGCCGAAGCCGCCGATCCGCCAGCCCGACAGATCGCAGCTGTCGAAATCCGGCTGCAGCAGGCAGAGATTGTACATCGCCGGCACCATCACGGTGTAGGTGACACGCTCGCGCGCCGCCATCTTCAGATATTCGGCAGCCTTGAACTCCGCCATGACGATCAGCGCGCCGGCACAGCGGACCATGGTCATGATATTGGCAACGACGCCCGTGACATGACCAAGCGGCACCGCGGCGATCGAACGATCCGCCGCCGTCAGTTTCAGGCACGACACGAACACCATGGCCGAATGAATGATGTTGCAATGGGCGAGCATCGCGCCCTTGGGCCGCCCCGTCGTGCCCGAGGTGTAGAGGATCATGGCGGTATCTTCTTCGCCGACTTCGACTGGCGCTGCCAGCGGCGCGTTGTCGGCCAACTCCGAAAATCGCGAGAGCCGAGCATCATCATCGACCGCGATCCGGTGCATCACATCGGGAATGTCACCCGCATTGGGCACGCGGTCGGCCAGCGCGGCCTCGTGAATCAGGAGCCGCGCGCCGCAATCGGTCAGCACATAGGCGATCTCGGGCTTTTGCTGGCGGGTCGAAAGCAGCACGGTCACAAGCCCGGCATGCGCCGCGCCCAGCATCGTCAGCACGAATTCGGTTCTGTTGCCGAGCAGCACCGCGACGCGGTCGCCGCGCTGCAGGCCGAGGTTTTGAAACCCGGCCGCGATCTGCGCCGATTGCTGCGCAACTTCGCGCCATGTCATTCGCGTAGCGCCGCAGACCAGCGCCTCGCCATCGCCGTTTCGTGCCACGGCTTCGGCGACCATCGCCGAAATACTCCTGGGCCGCTCGCAAAAGGCCCGAACGATACGGTCGCCGAAGCGCGGTTCGAGCCGCATCGCCGGAATGGAGTGCTGCGACCAGTCCATGGCGCGCCTCGTCAGCTCTTCTTCATCTCGTAGACGTGTTCGGGTCCGGGGAAGGCGCGCGAGCGGACGTCGCTGGCGTAGCCCTGGATTGCTGCTTCGATCGCGGGGCCGAGATCGCCATAGCGGCGAACGAATTTCGGCGTCCGCGGCGACAGACCCAGCATGTCCTCCAGCACCAGCACCTGCCCGTCGCAAGCCGCGCTGGCGCCGATGCCGATGGTGGGAATGGCAATGGTCTGCGTGATCTTTCGCGCCAGCGGCTCTGCGACCGCCTCGATCACGACCGAGAAGGCCCCGGCATCCGAGATCGCCTGGGCATCCCCGAGGATCGGGTCCCAACTGCCCTCGTCGCGGCCCTGCGCGCGAAACGAGCCGAGCGTGTTGATGGATTGCGGCGTCAATCCGATATGGCCCATGACAGGCACGCCACGCTCGACAAGAAACGCCACCGTCTCCGCCATGCGCGCACCGCCTTCGAGCTTCACCGCGCCGCAATGGGTTTCCTTCAGGATCCGCACCGCGGAATGAAACGCCTGCTCCTTCGAGGCCTCATACGAGCCGAACGGCATATCCACCACGACCAAAGCGTGCTTCGAGCCGCGCATCACCGCATGTCCCTGCAGGATCATCATGTCGAGCGTCACCGGCACGGTGGTCTCGAAGCCGTGCATGACATTGCCGAGGGAATCGCCGACCAGGATGACGTCGCAGTGCCGATCCACCAGGGCTGCGGTATGCGCATGGTAGGACGTCAGCATCACGATCGGCTCGCCGTTCTTGCGCGCGCGGATATCCGGCGCAGTTTTGCGCTTGATGACAGACTGAACCGACATGCTAGGCTCCAACCACGGGGACGCCGATCACGACCGGGTGGAACGCGAACGCCAGCGCCAGATAGGCGACGAGGCCGACCGCGACCGCGATCAGGTCGTTGCCGGGACCACCGACGGGGATCGGCGGCGCGCCGGCGTCGGAACGAGATTTCAGCGAAATACGGTCATATACCGCCCAGGCGAGAAACGAGCCGAACAGGATGATCGAGCCGAGATCGCCGTTGGCGAGCAGATGCGCCGCAGCCCACAGCTTGATGCCCGTCAGCATCGGATGCTTCAGCGTCGTATAGATCCGGCCGCGGATGTAGGACGCGACCACCATGATGACCGCGGGCAGCATCAGGGCTACCGCGATGTGCTTGAGCGCCGTCGGCGGGTTCCAGACGTCGATCCAGCCGGTCGCGCGATACTTGGCAAAGCCCCAGATGATCAGCGCAAGCCCTGCGAAGGATGCCAGCGCATAGCCGATCTTGTAACCGCCCTCGCCCGTCGCGGCGATGACCTGCGCGCGCAGCTTGCGCTGAATGGTAAGCGTGTGAACGCCAAAGAACAGGATCAGGCCCAGGATCAGCACCAGCAGTCCCATGATATCCTCCCGCTGCGCGGCCGGTTTGCTGATTACCCGCGTATCATTTTAAGGGCTTGGTGCGCAATGCGCCACGCCGCCGTCGTCACGGCTTCTCCGCCTGCTTTCCCGGATCGCGGTTGTCGACGTAGCGAATCGCGATCGGCCGTCCGGCCAGCGCACCGCCCAGCCCACCGGTGAATTTCAGGGGCTGGCATGCCTGCAGCGACGCATTGATCGCCTTGAGATAGGCGGCGCGGGTATCTGCCGGAACGCCGGCCGTGGCATAGGTCACGCGCGGGGTGGCGATGATTTCGCCCGAGCGCTTGAAGCTGAAGCGAATCGACATCTGCATGCCCGGCCGCGCGATGTCGGGAGGCGGCGGCGACCAGCAGGACCGGAGCGCCGCGAACAGGTCGCCGATCGTATCGAGATCGTGATCCGGCTTGCGGTATTTCGCGGCCTGGTCCTGCGGCGGCACGGTTTCGATCGTGAGTTGCAGGTTCTGGCCGTAGGGATAATCGATCTCGGGAATACAGGGACCGTCGTTGAACACGCTGCAGAACGATGGCGTGCACGGCTGGCCGTCGAGCACGCTGCAGGGCGCATGCGAAAACGGCGTCGCGTCGATCTGGCGCCGCGACTGGGCATCGGCGGCACCCATCCCGACGAAGAGCGCGATCAGACAGGCGATGATGCGCCGAACCATTTCAGCGGGTCCTCATGGGCGACCCAAGCAAACTGGTGTGCGTATTGGTCCGCATCAAGGCGGATGCCGTTCACATCCCCGCGTTCATGGCCGACAGTTCCGCAATCAGGGCCTTCTCGCCGGGCTGGTCGAGGACACCGGCCGTGTAGAGCGAGATGCCGCCATAAAGCGTGATGTAGACCTTCATCACCGCGCGGCGGCGTTCGGCCGGGCTCTCGATATCCTGGCAGAATATCCGCATCGCCTGGGTGATGACCTTGTGGACCGCGGCCTGCAGCGGCGGGTTGTGCTTCATGGTGGCGTGCGGGCGGCTGGTCATCAGGGCGTAGAGCGCGCGCCGAGGAGGCGGCGCAAAAGCTCGCCACGCTCAACATGGCCAGTATTCCAGAGACGGTGGGTGATTGACGGATAGGCCGCGGCGTACTGAGTCCCCCGCTTTCGCGGAGTACGACAGTGGAGATCGGCGTAAGAAGCGTGGCCGCCTTACGCCTTCTTCTTCACGTCCTTGACGTTGGAAAAATTGATCCCCTCGGCTCGTTCGCGGGTATAGCCGAGATAAAATTCGTTCTTGGCCATGAACACGGGGTCGCCGTCGACGTCATCGGCGATGCCCGAGCCGTTGGCGGCGATGAAGGCCTCTAACTTCTTGCGGTCGTCGGACGAGACCCAGCGCGCGAGCTGGAACTCCGAGACCTCGAATTCCACCGGCAGCGAATATTCAGCGTCGAGCCGCGCTTTCAGCACGTCGAGCTGCAGCGGGCCGACGACGCCGACCAGCGCCGGTGCACCGTCGCGCGGCCGGAATACCTGCACCACGCCCTCTTCCGACATCTGCTGCAGCGCCTCTTTCAGCTTCTTGGCCTTCATCGCATCCGTCAGCCGCACACGGCGGACGATTTCCGGCGCAAAGCTCGGAACGCCTACGAAGGTGATGTCTTCGCCTTCCGTCAGCGTATCTCCGATACGCAAGGTGCCATGGTTCGGAATGCCGACGACATCGCCGGCAAAGGCTTCGTCGGCTACCGAACGGTCTTGGGCGAAGAAGAACTGCGGGCTCGACAGGCTCATGTTCTTGCCGGTCCGCACCAGTTTCGCCTTCATGCCGCGGCTGAGCTTGCCGGAGCACAGCCGCGCGAAGGCGATGCGGTCACGGTGGTTCGGATCCATGTTGGCCTGGATCTTGAACACGAAGGCGCTCATGCGCGGCTCGGCCGCCTCGACCTTGCGCAAATTGCTGTCCTGCGCGCGCGGCGCAGGCGCAAACCTGCCGAGTCCTTCCAGCAGGTCGCCGACGCCGAAATTACGCAGCGCGCTGCCGAAATAGACCGGCGTCAGATGGCCTTCGCGAAATGCCTCCAGTTCGAACGGCTTGCAGGCTTCCGAGACCAGCGCGAGTTCATCCTTGACCTCGCCGACGTCGAGATTGGCGTTGCGGCCGGCGAGATCGGCGATGTCGATCTGCTCGGTCGCGCCGGTCTTGGCGCCGCCGCCTTCGAGCAGGCGCACGCCGCCATTGACGACGTCATAGGTGCCGAGGAAATCGCGGCCGCGGCCGACCGGCCAGGTCATCGGCGTCGTATCGAGCGCCAGCGTCTTTTCGATCTCGTCCAGCAGTTCGAACGTATCGCGGCTCTCGCGGTCCATCTTGTTGATGAAGGTGATGATCGGAATGTCGCGCAGCCGGCACACCTCGAACAGCTTTCGCGTCCGCGCCTCGATGCCCTTGGCGGCGTCGATCACCATCACGGCGGAATCGACCGCGGTCAGCGTCCGGTAGGTGTCTTCGGAAAAGTCCTCGTGGCCCGGCGTATCCAGCAGGTTGAAGACAAGGTCCTGGAATTCGAACGTCATCACCGAGGTCACGACCGAGATGCCGCGCTCGCGCTCGATCTTCATCCAGTCGGAACGGGTATTGCGCCGCTCGCCCTTGGCCTTGACCTGTCCCGCCAGATTGATGGCGCCGCCGAACAGCAGAAGTTTTTCGGTCAGCGTGGTCTTGCCGGCGTCCGGATGGGAGATGATCGCAAACGTGCGCCGCCGCGCCACCTCATCTGAGAGCGGCGAGCGGGACGACGATTCGGCGGAAACGGCAATGTCGGACATGAGGCTCGAGCGTTTGGCAGGGAAAACCGGGCTAATCAAGCCTCATTTGGTGGTTGCGGAGGCTGTTGGCCAGACCCATATCGGCAGCGGAAGGACGGCCTTCCAATTTCACAGCTCATCCGCGGGGACGGCCCTGCCTGGTTCGGAGGGTCGTGATGGCCTGGATCGTGTTGTTCGTCGCCGGCCTCATGGAAATCGGCTGGGCGATCGGCCTCAAATATACTGAAGGTTTCACGCGGCTTATTCCGTCCGTCCTGACGCTCGGCTGCATGGCCGGCAGCATCCTGCTGCTCGGTCTTGCCTTGAGAGCGCTGCCAATCGGAACCGCCTATGCGGTGTGGACCGGCATCGGCGCGGTCGGAACGGCAATCCTGGGCATCGCGCTGTTCGGCGAGCCTGCCACCGCCGCCCGCCTCGCCTGCATCGGACTGATCGTGGCCGGCATTGTCGGGCTCAAACTCGTCACCGGATCAGCGTAGCAGCAAGACGGCCCAATAGGTCAGCGCCGCCACCATCGCGGAAGCCGGAATGGTGATCACCCAGGCGTAGACGATCGAGCTCGCCACATTCCAGCGCACCGCCGAGACCCGCCGCGCCGCGCCGACGCCGACGATGGAGCCGGTAATGGTGTGGGTGGTGGATACGGGAACCCCGAGATAGGTCGCCATGAACAGGGTCGCGGCCCCGCCGGTTTCAGCACAAAAGCCCTGCATCGGCGTCAGCTTGGTGATCCGCAGCCCCATGGTGCGTACGATTCGCCAGCCCCCCATCAGCGTGCCGAGCCCCATGGCCGCCTGGCAGGAAATCACGACCCAGAACGGGATGGCGAAATCCGCCCCGAGGTGCCCCTGCGAATACAAAAGCACCGCGATGATGCCCATGGTCTTTTGCGCGTCGTTGCCGCCATGGCCGAGCGAATAGAGCGACGCCGAGACGAATTGCAGGATGCGGAAGGCGCGATCGACCGCAAACGGCGTCGAGCGCACCGACAGCCAGGACACGATCGCAACCAGCACCAGCGCCAGCAGAAACCCGACCAGCGGCGACAGCACGATCGCCAGCAGCGTTTTCGACAGACCGCTCCAGACCGCCGCTGATATCCCGGCCTTGGCCATCCCCGCGCCGACCAGCCCGCCGATCAATGCGTGCGAGCTCGAGGATGGAATGCCGAGCGCCCAAGTCATCAGGTTCCAGACGATGGCACCGATCAGCGCAGCGAAGATCACGGCTGCATCGACGACATCCGGTTCGATGATTCCCTTGCCGATCGTATCGGCGACATGCGTCCCAAAGACGAGAAAGGCGATGAAGTTGAAGAAAGCCGCCCAGATCACCGCGTATTGCGGCCGCAGCACGCGGGTCGAAACGATCGTGGCGATCGAATTGGCAGCGTCATGCAATCCGTTCAGGAAGTCGAACAGCAGTGCGACCGCGATCAGAAAGATCAGAATCGGCAGACCGAGCGTGGCGTCCACTGGATTGGCCCTGCCCTATACCTGTTCGATCACGATCGAGTTGATTTCGTTGGCGACGTCGTCGAAGCGGTCGGACACTTTCTCAAGATGCTTGTAGATTTCGGCGCCCACGATGAAGTCCATCGAGTTACCGCTTCGGTGCTTGAGAAACAGTTCCTTCAATCCGATATCGTGGAGATCGTCGATACGGCCTTCCAGCTTTCCGATTTCCTCGGTGATGGCGGTCAACATCGCGACGTTGTTGCCGATCGACTGCATCAGCGGGAGTGCACGGCTGACGAGATTGGCGCATTCGACCAATAGCGTGGCTATTTCACGCATCGGAGGTTCGAACGTTCGGACTTCGAACAGCACGACCGCCTTTGCGGTCTGCTGCATCTGGTCAATGGCGTCATCCATCGACGTGATCAGGTTCTTGATGTCGCCGCGGTCGAACGGGGTGATGAAGGTGCGGCGGACCGCGGTCAGTACCTCGCGGGTGATGCCATCGGCGTCGTTTTCGAACTGATTGACGCGCTGGCAGAAGACCGGCGTCTCCTCGCCGCCGCGCAGCATGTCCTGCAACGCCAGGGCGCCCTGCACGACCGTCTGGGCATGCCGGGCAAACAGGTCAAAAAACCGCTCCTCCTTGGGCAAAAAGGCACGAAACCAGCGCAGCATGGGCATTTTTCCGTCGTTCAGAAACGGCCGCCCAGGCGGCCTGTCACGAAGCTGTCATAGACCATTCGAGGGAAAAGCGCGCGACGGCGGGACCCGTGACCCGGGTCATCCACCGCTTTGTGGCGCCGAAAACCGGCCGTTTTACAGGGATCGGCGGAAATAATGCGCGATCTCGCCGATCACGCCGCGGCGGAAGGTCAGCACGCAGGCCACGAAAATGACGCCCTGGATCACCGTCACCCATTGGCCGAACCCGGCCAGATATTGCTGCATGGCGATAATGACAAAGGCGCCGACGACCGGGCCGAAGATGGTCCCGAGGCCGCCGACCAGCGTCATCAGCACGATTTCACCCGACATCGTCCAGTGCACGTCGGTGAGCGAGGCGTTCTGGGCGACGAATACCTTCAGCGAACCGGCAAAGCCCGCGATCGTACCCGAGAGGATGAAGGCGAGCAGCTTGTACTGGTCGGTCTTGTAGCCCAGCGAGATCGCGCGCGGCTCGTTCTCGCGGATCGCCTTCAGGACCTCGCCGAATGGCGAGTTAATGGTGCGGTAGATCAGCAGGAAGCCGCCGAGGAAGCCGGCCAGCACGACGTAATAAAGCACCGTCGGCTTGGCGAGATTGAAGATCCCGAACAGATAGCCCTGCGGGATACCCTGGATACCGTCTTCGCCATGGGTGAACGG
The DNA here is from genome assembly GCF_036924645.1 of Bradyrhizobium sp. AZCC 2176. Taxonomy (NCBI): domain Bacteria; kingdom Pseudomonadati; phylum Pseudomonadota; class Alphaproteobacteria; order Hyphomicrobiales; family Nitrobacteraceae; genus Bradyrhizobium; species Bradyrhizobium sp. AZCC 2176. The sequence continues at coordinate 6,389,531 of NZ_JAZHRX010000001.1, forward strand.
CGCCTGCAGGTAGATGAAGTACAGGAGCTGCGACAGCGCCAGCGTGATCATCGAGAAGTAGATGCCCTGCCGGCGAATGGAGATGAAACCGGTGACAACGGAGAGCGCGGCAGCGCCGGCGACGCCGACCAGAATTCCGAGCTCCGGCGACAGTCCCCAGACCTTCAGCGCGTGCGCCGAGCAGTAGCCCGCAGTCCCCAGGAACATCGCGTGGCCGAATGACAGCAGGCCGCCATAGCCGATCAGCAGGTTGAACGCGCAGGCAAGCAGCGCAAAGCACAGCGCCTGCATCACGAAGAACGGGTAGATGCCGGTCATGGGCACGAGGCCCAGCAGTACCGCCATCGCGGCGAACACAATCATCTCGTCGCGCATCGCGCGCGGCGTTACCGGCAGTGAATCGTCAGTCAATGCGCTCATGTCAGGCTGCCCGTCCGGTCAGTCCCGTTGGCTTCACCAGCAACACCAGCACCATCAGAACGAACACCACGGTGTTGGAAGCCTCGGGATAAAAATACTTGGTCAGTCCCTCGATCACGCCGAGCGCAAAGCCGGTGATGATCGATCCCATGATCGAGCCCATGCCGCCGATCACCACCACCGCGAACACGACGATGATCAGGTCGGCGCCCATCAGCGGCCGCACCTGGTTGATCGGCGCGGACAGCACGCCGGCCAGCGCGGCAAGTCCAACGCCGAGCCCGTAGGTCAGCGTAATCATCCTGGGCACATTGATGCCGAACGCGCGCACCAGCGTCGGATTTTCGGTCGCGGCGCGCAGATTGGCGCCAAGCCGCGTCTTTTCGATCAGGTACCAGGTCGCGATGCAGACCACGAGCGAGAAGACAACCACCCAGCCGCGATAGATCGGCAGGAACATGAAGCCGAGATTCATGCCGCCCTTCAGCTCATCCGGGATCGCGTAAGGCAGGCCGGAAGAGCCGAAATAATTCTGGAACACGCCCTGCACGATCAGCGCGATGCCGAAGGTGAGCAGCAGCCCGTAGAGGTGATCGAGGCCGGCGAGCCATTGCAGCATGGTCCGTTCCAGGATCATGCCGAATATGCCGACGACGATGGGTGCGATGATCAGCGCCGGCCAATAGCCGATGCCGGTGATGTTCAACAGGAAATACGCGCAGAACGCGCCCATCATGTAGAGCGCGCCATGGGCAAAATTGATGATGTTGAGCATACCGAAGATCACGGCGAGCCCGAGACTGAGCAGCGCGTAGAACGATCCGTTGATCAGTCCCACCAAAAGCTGGGCGTATAGAGCTTGCATCGGGTTCGCACTCAATCTCGTTTAGGACGCGGAATCGCGTTGGGACGCGAGAGACGGCCCACCGGCGCGCTGCCGGCGGGCCGCTTTGTTACTTCTTTACTAGCGGACACGCGCTTTCCGAAAGCGGCCGGAAGGCCTGATCGCCCGGGGTGGTTCCGACCAGCTTGTAATAGTCCCACGGCCCCTTGGATTCGGAAGGCTTCTTGACCTCGAACAGGTAGGCCGGATGAAGCTTGCGGCCGTCGGCGCGGATCGTGCCCTTGCCGAACAGCGGATCGTCGGTCGGCGCCTCCTTCATTTTCGCGACCACCTTGACGCCGTCATGCGGATTGCCGCCCATCGCGTCGATCGTCTTGAAATAGTGGATCAGGCCCGAATACACGCCGGCCTGCACCATCGACGGCATCGCCTTGTTCTTCATGCGCTCGGAGAAGCGCTTGGAAAACGCGCGGGTGCCGTCGTTCAGGTCCCAGTAGAAGGTTTCGGTGAAGTTCAGGCCCTGCGCCACCTTCAGCCCGAGGGAATGGACGTCGTTAATGAACAGCAACAGCCCGGCGAGCTTCTGGCCACCCGAGACGATCCCGAACTCCGCGGCCTGCTTGATCGTATTGGTCGTGTCGCCGCCGGCATTGGCCATGCCGACGATCTTGGCCTTGGAGGCCTGCGCCTGAAGCAGGAACGAGGAGAAGTCCGACGAATTCAGGGGATGCCTGACGGTGCCGATGACCTTGCCGCCCGATTTAACCACGACTGCGGCGGTGTCGCGTTCCAGCGCGTGGCCGAACGCGTAGTCCGCGGTCAGGAAGTACCAGGTGTCGCCACCGGCTTTCACCAGCGCCTGCCCGGTGCTGTTGGCGAGCATGTAGGTGTCATAGACCCAGTGGATCGTGTTCGGCGAACACTGGGCATTGGTAAGGTCCGACGTCGCCGCGCCGGTGTTGATCATGATGGAGTTCTTTTCCTTCACCAGATTGTTGACCGCCAGCGCAACGCCGGAGTTCAGCACGTCCACGAAGATGTCGACCTTCTCGACGTCGATCCATTGGCGCGCGATGGTGGTACCGATGTCGGGCTTGTTCTGGTGGTCGGCGGAAACGATGTCGATTTTCCAGCCCTTGGCCGCCAGCCCGGAATCCTCGACCGCCATCTGAGCGGCAAGCGTGGAGCCGGCGCCGCCGAGGTCGGAGTAAAGTCCGGAATTGTCGGTGAGCACGCCGATCTTGACGGTCTTGTCCTGCGCCATGGCGCCGCCTGCGGCAAGCGCGAGCGCCGTGCCGAGGAAGAGAGCTGAAATTCGAAGTTTCATAGTATCTCCATTAATCAAGAGTGCAGCCATAGTACCGATTAAACGCCGAGATAGGTGTGGAGCTTGTCCATGTTGGCCGACAACTCCGAATTCGCAAACCCGTCGATGACCTTGCCGTGCTCGACGATGTAGTAGCGGTCGGCCACCGTCGAGGCGAAGCGGAAATTCTGTTCGACCAGCAGGATGGTGAAGCCTTCCGACTTCAGCCGCGCGATGGTGTGGCCGATCTGCTGGATGATGACGGGCGCAAGCCCCTCGGTCGGCTCGTCCAGCATCAGGAAGCGCGCGCCGGTGCGCAGGATTCGCGCAATCGCGAGCATCTGCTGCTCGCCGCCCGAAAGCTTGGTGCCCTGGCTGTTGAGCCGCTCCTTCAGGTTCGGGAACAATTCGAAGATCTGATCGAGCGACAGGCCGCCTGCGCGCACGATCGGCGGCAGCAGTAGGTTTTCGCGCACATCAAGGCTTGCAAAGATGCCCCGCTCCTCGGGACAGAACGCGATGCCCATCCGCGCGATCCTGTCGGACGAGGCGCGGATGATGTCTTCATTGTTGAAGCGGATGGAGCCAGTGCGCTGGCCGATAATTCCCATCACCGACTTCAGCGTCGTGGTCTTGCCGGCACCGTTGCGGCCGAGCAGCGTGACCACCTCGCCGGCCTTCACTTTGAAGTTGATGCCGTGAAGGATATGGGATTCGCCGTACCAGGCCTGCAGGTCGGAAACGGAAAGAACCTCCGCACCCGCCGGTTTGGCGGCGGCTTCGGCCATTTTCAACTCAGGCATGACCGGCCCCCAGATAGGCTTCCTTGACGCGCTCGTCCTTGGACAATTCAGCATAGTTGCCTTCGGCCAGTACCTGACCGCGGGTCAGCACCGTGATGATGTCGGACAGGTTGGCCACCACGGAAAGATTATGCTCAACCATCAGGATGGTGTACTTCGCCGAGATGCGCTTGATCAGCGCCGCGATCTTGTCGATGTCTTCATGGCCCATGCCGGCCATCGGCTCGTCGAGCAGCATCATCTCCGGGTCGAGCGCCAGCGTTGTCGCAATCTCGAGCGCGCGCTTGCGGCCATAGGGCATCTCGACCGCCGGCGTGTTGGCGAACTCGCTCAGACCTACGTCATTGAGCAGTTCGTGAGCGCGACCGTTGAAGCGATCCAGCACGCTCTTGGCGCGCCAGAAATCGAACGAAGAACCATGCTGGCGCTGTAACGCGACACGGACGTTCTCCAGCGCCGTCAGGTGCGGAAACACCGCTGAGATCTGGAACGAACGCACCAGTCCGAGGCGCGCCACATCGGCCGGCGCCATCGCGGTGATGTCCTGTCCATTGTACAGGATCTGGCCTGCCGAGGGCCTCAAGAACTTGGTCAACAGGTTGAAGCATGTCGTCTTGCCGGCGCCGTTGGGGCCGATCAGCGCATGAATGCTGCCGCGACGCACCTTGAGGGCGACATCGCGAACGGCGAAGAAACCCGCGAATTCCTTGGTCAATCCGTGGGTTTCGAGAATGAACTCATCAGCCAAACAAATTTCCCCCTCAGCCGTCTACGCGAAGTCGCTCGCGCGCGGCCAATTTTTCCCTGTTCGGGCAGGCTCTCCTGGACGTTCTGGAAACCGTCCCGAGCCCGCCGCCTCCGGGCCGGAATATGCCGTCAACGGTATGGGTTACGCAAGGTGGAAAGCTGCCACGGAAACGCGCGTGCCGGTTCCGGATGCGCCATAAGTCGAATTGCGCCGGCTGCCGGCCCGGTTGACTGCGCCACCCGCGGTCAACCGCGATCTTCGCGCCGGCAAGCCATCGTTAACGGTGTTCTGCTGCAATCAGGCGTTTTCACGGAATATTTCCGCCTCCGTCGCATTGTCACGCGATTTAGATAGCCAGGAATTGCCGCCTTGGAATTTGAAAGCGCCGGACCGTCGGTCGTCAAATCTATCAAGCAGCGCGACCTGCTGAACACCTGGCTGCGGCTATACGCCCGCGATCAGTCGATACCCCGCATGTCGGATTATCAGCCGGCGCGGATCGAGGACGAACTTCCAGACCTGGTATTCTACACCGTCGATACGCAGACAGAGCCGCCACGCCTGACCATCCAGAGCGACGGCACGCGAATGTCGGCAGCTTATGGGAATACCGGCAAGGGCCGCTATCTCGACGAGTATCTGGGCGCAAGGCTCGCTCCGATGGTGATGCCGGTCTATCATGTATGCATCGCGCGCCGCCTGCCCGCCTATACCATCGCCAACATGGATGACATCTACGGGCGAGTAGTCGCCTATGAGCGGCTGTTGCTGCCATTCTCCGACGGCGGCAGCGTCACCCACATCATCGCTTCGCTGAAGACCATCAGTGAGGACGGCGGCTTCGAGATCAAGAACCTGATCCGCGGAAACGACAAGCTGCCGGCGCCGAAGCTGCGCACCATCATCGACCGCGATCTCTTCCATCGCGCGCCCGGCCGCATTGCGTCCGGCGACGTGCTGGAATTCGACTAGGCCCTGCGCCCGCGCGACTTGGACGGCACTTCCTTGCCGTAGACGTCCGGCTTGAATCCGACCAGCAATTTGCCGCCGAGATCGAGTACCGGGCGCTTGATCATCGAAGGCTGTGCCAGCATCAGCGCCAGCGCCTTGCGTTCGTTCAAGCCTTCCTTGTCTCCGTCCGGCAGCTTCTTGAATGTCGTGCCCGCGCGGTTGAGCAGCGTTTCCCAGCCGAGTTCGTCGGACCATTGCTTGAGCTTGTCCTTGGCGATCCCGGCAAGCTTGTAGTCGTGGAAATCGTAGGCCACGCCATGATCGTCAAGCCAGGCGCGCGCCTTCTTCATGGTGTCACAGTTTTTGATGCCGTAGATGGTGATGGGCATTTTCGTTGCATTCCGGAAATGACGTCAGTGTCCTGCCAGGCCGTTCTTTATACAAAGCGGAACGGCGAATCTATCATAGACTGGCGCATCGTTCGCGAGCCGGGACCGCCACCGGCGGCGCCTTCGTACAAATCGCGGTGTGGCCCGTGATCGCGCTGACCGCGGCCAACGTGGTGACGACGCTGCTCGAATGCGGCTTCGGCGCCTGCGCTGACAATCCCGTCGTTTACGAACTGCTCAAGCGCACGGCTTAAGGCCCCTTCGGTATATCGAGCCCGCGCTGCACCGCCGGCCGGGCCAGCCCGCGGTCCAGCCAAGCCGGCACCTGCTTCAGCGTATCGAACGCAACGAGATCGCGCGCACCGTAGAAGCCGATCAGGTTGCGCACCCAGCCAAGCATGGAAATGTCGGCGATGGTATATTCGTCGTCCATGATCCATTGCCGGCCGGCAAGCCGCGCTTCCACCACATCCAGCAAGCGCCTCGACTCGGCGACATAACGCTCGAGCGGCCGCTTGTCGGCAAATTCCTTGCCGGCGAATTTGTGGAAGAAACCGACCTGCCCGAACATCGGCCCGATCCCGCCCATCTGAAAATGCAGCCACTGGATGGTCTGGTATCGCCGCGCCGGATCATCAGGCAGAAGCTTGCCGGTCTTGTCGGCGAGATATTGCAGGATCGCCCCGGACTCGAACAGCGGCAGCGGTGCTCCGCCGGGCCCGTCCGGATCGAGGATGGCCGGGATCTTGCCGTTCGGATTCAGCGAGAGGAATTCCGGCGTCTTCTGATCGTCCTTGTTGAAGTCGACCAGATGCACCTCGTAGGGCAATCCGATCTCTTCGAGCATGATCGAGACCTTGACGCCGTTCGGCGTCGGCAGCGAGTAGAGCTGAAGGCGGTCGGGATGTTTGGCGGGCCAGCGTCTGGTGATCGGGAAGGCGGAGAGATCGGACATTGAAACTCGTTTTGCATGGTTGTTGTTGCGCAGCTAATGTACGGCCGATGCCGCGCATAACAAGGGTCCGCGCCGTTCATGACCGATCAACCGTCTCCGGCGAAGCTCGGCCTCACCGATGAGGAGCTTGCGGCTCACCCGACCACGTTCGCGGCCGGTGCGCTGAAGGATCAGGTCGTCGTCGTAACGGGCGGCGCCGGCGGCATCGGGCGGGCGATCGTCTGGCTGTTCGCGCGGCTGGGCGCGCATGTCGCCGTGGTCGGGCGCGACGGAGGCCAGCTCGATGCGCTTGTGGCCCAATTGGCGGGCCGCGGTCTCAAGGCGTCCGCGCATGTCACCGACATCAGGGAGCCTGATGCGGTCAATCTTCTGTTCGATACGATCTGGGCCGCGCAGGGCCGCGTCGACGGCCTCGTCAACAGCGCCGGCGGACAGTTTCCGCAAGCGGCCATTGATTTCTCGGTGAAGGGCTGGAATGCCGTCATCAACACCAATTTGAACGGCACCTGGTACATGATGCAGGCCGCCGCGCAGCGCTGGCGCGACCACAAGCATCCCGGCAGCATCGTCAACATCGTGGTCGTGACGACGCATGGCCTTTACGGCGTCGCGCACACCATCGCGGCGCGATCTGGCGTGATCGGGCTTTCTCGTGCCGTTGCGGTCGAATGGGCGCCCTTGAACATCCGGGTGAACTGCGTGGCGCCCGGCGCGATCGAAACCGAGGGCTGGAACGTCTATTCGCCGGAGGCGCGCGCGGCCTACCCGCGCTCGAACCCGATGATGCGCGTCGGATCGCCTTGGGACATCGCCGAGGCCAGCGTCTTCCTCGCCGGACCGTCCGCGAAATTCGTCACCGGTGAGACGCTGACGGTCGATGGCGGCGGCCAGCTCTGGGGTGAGACCTGGACCACGGGCAAGCCGGCGTATTTCGGCAGCGATGACAGGTGATCCGCCAAAGGCCCTTCCGCATGACCCGCTATCGTCTCGCCATTTTTGATTTCGACGGCACACTGGCTGACTCGCTTTCCTGGTTTCGTGCCTCGTTCCAGGACATGATTACGCGGTTCGATCTTGCGCCCGTCCGCGACGACGAGGTGGAAGGGTTGCGCGGAATGTCGGCGCGCGAAATCATGACGCGGCTCAACGTATCCATGTGGCAACTGCCGGCCATCGTCAGTGACATGCGAAAGCGCAAGCTCGCCGCAGCGGACGAAACATCGCTGTTCGCCGGCATCCCGGCCATGCTGACCGACCTACAACGCCTCGGCATCAAGATCGCCATCGTCAGTTCCGATAGCGAAGCATCCGTCCGGCAGGTACTCGGGCCCACCACCGCCCAGATCACCCACTTCGACTGCGGCGCTGCGGTGTTCGGCAAGCACTGGAAATTTAGACGCGTTGCACGACAGCTTCGAGCCAAGCCTTCGGAGACGATCTGCATCGGCGACGAGATCCGCGACATCGAGGCCGCGAAGGCCGCCGGCATGGACTCGGGCGCGGTCGCCTGGGGCTACGCTCTCCCCTCTGCGCTGCAAGCGGCAGGGCCGACGCATCTGTTCAATTCGATCGAGGAGATGAGGCAGAGGCTTGCTGTGGCGAAATAGTGCAGCCGAAGCTTCCGCGCGATTTTTCCGTGCCAATTCCCATCATGCGCGCACTGGCCAGCGCCCAAGATAATCGTGACCCTTGATGCTGCGGATCAGCACGAACTCCGTCACGGTCCAGAAGATCGGCTGAATCGGATGCTCGTCGACGCTACGCGCGTCGTACAACAGCGTCACGTGCGGCGTAAAATTCGTGTTCGCCACCCATCTTAACCCGCTTCGCGTCAGCGCACCGCCGAGCATCCGGCGAAATGACTCCAACCGGCGCAATCCATTCTCTCCGATCAGGACAAACGGACGATTGCCCGGCCTGCCTCGAAAGCTCGCGGTGCGGTCGAACGAAACCTCGAACGGCTCGGTCCGCACTTCCGTGGCAGCCTCGCAAGCCGCGAGAATATGGCGCGCCGGCATATCGCCGAGAAAGAACAGCGAGATGTGCAGGCGCTCGGGCGCGATGAGTTTGCCGTCGAATTTGTGGGCGCGTTTCAGGACGCCGGCCAGCCGGTGAATTCGCTCCGCTGTCGCCGTGTCGGGAACTGTCGCGAGGAAAAATCGGGCACCACTACAGCTTGCAAACCTGTCCATGATGGACTAGAACAAATCATGAACATAACGTTGTAGCAAGGCTAGAATACAACCGTTTTGGCGGGTTTCCGTGGCGTCACAACACACACCCATAGTGCGCCGACGACACCAGCCGGATGTACTTGTCGTGCACCGATCCCGGCCGTACCGCGGATAACGAAGCCGGTGCGCGCCAGCCCGCCATGCGGCGGGCGATCTCTCCTGCAGGCACGTCGAGATTCACGGTGCGAGCAGTCGGATCGATCACAATCGTATCGCCGTCGCGCACCGCGGCGATCGGGCCGCCGCGCGCGGCTTCCGGCGAGACGTGGCCAATCAGGATGCCGTGCGATACGCCGGAAAAGCGACCGTCGGTAATCAGCGCCACGTCCTCGCCGAGGCCCCGCCCCTGTAACTGGATCGTCAGCATCACCATTTCCGGCATGCCGGGCCCGCCGACCGGACCGACATTGCGCACCACGATCACATTGCCCGATACGATGTCGCCGGCGCGGATCGCGGCCATCGTTTCGGCCTCTGACTCGAATACGCGCGCGGTGCCGCGGAACTGTCCCTTCTCAAGCGCCTTACCCGACAGTTTGAGCAGGCAGCTCTCCGGCGCGAGGTTGCCCTTCAGGACGCTGATATGGTTGTTCGCCGGCGCGATTGGTTTCGACACCGGGAAAACAATCTCCTGCGGCGGCATCTGCTCGAGCGTTGGAACATCGGCGAGATTTTCCGCCAGCGTCTTGCCCGTTGCCGTCATGGCGTCGCCATGCAGAAGGCCCGCGCGAAGCAATTCCTTCATCACGACCGGCACGCCGCCGATCGCATGCAGGCTTCCCATCGCAAACGGACCGTGCGGCTGCAGATTGGCCAGCAGCGGGACACGCTCACCGACTTGCTGGATGCGCTCGATGGTAATCGGCACCTGCGCCTCGCGCGCGACCGCGAGCAGATGCAGATACATGTTGGTCGAGCCGCCCATGGCGTAGACGGTCGTAATCGCGTTCTCGAACGCCCGCTCGGTCATGATGTCGCGCGGCCGGATGCCGGCCGCCATCAGCCGGTACAGCGCATCGATCGAGGCCCGCGCCTGCGCGCGGACGTCGGCGTGGATGTCGCTGCCGGCGTTGTAGTCGGCCGGATGCGAGGCGCCGCGCGGCAGCATCATGCCGATCGCTTCCGCGATCGTGCTCATGGTGTTGGCCGTGAACATCGCGCCGCAAGTGCCGCTTCCCGGCATCACGTTGCGCTCGACTTCCAAAAGCTCCTCGCCGGAGAGGCGGCCGGACTCGTTGGCAGCGCGCGCCTCGGCGTAATCCAGGATCGTGATGTTGTTGCCCTTGCTGGCCCATGCGCCGAACGAGACACGGCCCGGCGTGCCGGTGCCGGGATAGAGCACCAGCCCGAAGGCATTGCTGCGCGCGAGCGGCATCAGCGCCGCCGCGCCGGTCTTGTCGCAACCGGAAATCACGATCATGGCGTCGCCATGATGCGCATAGTGGCCGATCTCAAAACAGTCGGCGACGACGTCGCGGGATGCGAGGCTATAGCCCGCCGTCGGCGTGCCCTGAGTCAGGGCGTCCGACACCGCCGGCGCGCCGACGATCAGCCCCTGCCCACCGCGCTCCGCCAGCATCTCCACCAGCAGGTCGGTGATGGCGCGCACGCGGTTGTTGCAGCGGTGGGCATTGGTGTAGGCGCTGGCAATCGTCACCACTGCGTTGGTCTGGGCCGCACGGTCAGGATCGAATCCGGCAGCGCGCAGTTCCACTCGCCCTCGGTTCCAATAGGTGCCTGCTGTCCTGCGTCGTCATGGGGTGCTCCAGGTCTTCTGATCGATCGCGGACCAGGCGGCCGGCCTGCTTGGCACTAAACGAATTGAGCCCGTCTTGTTTAGCCGGTCTTGCCGTCGTCGAAACTCACGATCACGGCGGCGTTCGCGATGATGATGGAGTCGCTGCCGCTCTCGGCCGGCACTTCCAGCCCACCCTTGACCGCCATCACGTTCACGGTGCCGTACGGCAATTCCTTGGCAACCGCCGCAGTGTCGACCCCGCTCGGGTCCGGCACCGCGACGGTGACCTCGACAAACATGTCGTTGGCGGTCTTGTCCAGCATCCGGAAGAAGCCGAGGCTGGAGTGACGGATCGCGTCCGAGACGGCGCGCTTGGCGGCCTTGGTGGCGTCGCGCCCGTGAACGTCGACGCCCATGCCCATTTCAGTGATACAGCGTACGCGTGCCATCGGGTTTCCTCTTGTCGTTGGCGACCGAACGATATCGATCAGGCGAAGACCTGCTCTCTCAATCGTCGCTTGCAGCGGCGGCGTCAAGTCAAGCGGCGTGAACGGCAAACGCGTACGATTCCGCGGGCGCGATACGGGAGTTACCACGGTTGTGTCGGAAATTCAGCCAGCTTCCCCGCAACGGCTAAGGCTTATGCCGCGCCCCTCATGAGCTCGCGCAGGCCTCCACTTCGCGCGTTGCCGCGGCAGGACGATCCGAGCCATCAAGAACCTCCTTCGGATCGCCCGGCTGGACGAGGTGAATGCGCGTGCCGCCCTCGCCTGCGCCCAGGCCTGATTTCAAGACCTGCTGACCGTCATAATGCCCGCCATTCTGAGTGCGGTACGCGATCGGCTTTTCGCTGAAGAGCCTGGCCATGCGGCGCTTGTAGGCCTCCGCGACGGCGGGCCATTCGGCCTCGCTCAGCCGGTCGCTCTGATAGACGGCAAACGGCGGCAGGATCTGCATGCCCGGATAGAACAGCATGCCATGCTGGATCGGCCACAGCAGGTCGTCGAGCCGGCCATTCACACCGCGCTCGCCATAATGCGGCGCACGGCCGCCGATTGTGACCGACAGCATCGCACGACGTCCGCTCAAGGTGCCTTCGCCGTAGCGGTCGCCCCATCTTTCGCCGCCATGGGCGCCGACGCCATACGCAAAGCCGTAGGCGAAGACGCGATCGACCCAGCCCTTCAGGATGGCCGGCATGCCGAACCACCACATCGGAAAACTCAGGAGGATGGCGTCAGCCCACATGAGTTTCTGCTGCTCGGTCTCGACGTCGGACGATTGGGTGCCGGTGGCAAACGCGTGACGCGACTCCGCGACATAGCCGAGGCGGTCCGGTTGCGCCTGCTCGAGAAAATCGCCGCGATCGGCGACCGCCTTCCAGTTGGCCGCATAGAGATCGGAGACCTGCACCGTGTGCCCCTGTGCGGTGAGGCTTTCGACCGCCAGATCCTTCAGGGCACTGGTGAGTGATTTCCGTTCCGGATGCGCGTGAACGATAAGGACGTTGCTCAAAGACGTTGCTCCTGTTGAGGCCTGGAAACGCGCGGGTGGCGCGACACCCTCAACATGGTGAGCAAGATCACAACGGCGAGCGGACAAACCATGGAAACGCCATATGTTCAGCAATGCTGAACTCAGGCCCGCTCGACCTCCTTCATCATCATCCAGGCCATGTCCGTCAATGCTTGCGGCGACAGCCGCGTCGATGGTCCGCTCAGCCCGATGCTTGCACGAACTTCGCCGCCCTCACGCCAGGGAATGGCAACGCAATGCAGGCACGGCTGGTAGTTCTCGAGATCGAGCGCGAAGCCGCGCGTGGCCACCGTCTTGATCTCGGACAGAATCTGCGGACCGAGCGCGCCGGCGCGGCTGGCGAGGACACGCTTGCCGAGCCCGGGCATAAAGGCGAGGAAGACGAGGCCGACCGCAGATCCCTCCAGAGGCTCACGTACGCCGACAGGGCATGCGCCCGCTTTCACTGCGTGGGACGTTTCGATCGCATCGAGATAATAGACTTCGTCACCGCTCGGCACCGCGAGATAGACCATCTCCCCGGTGCGCCTTGCGACGGATTCGAGTGCCGGGCGCAGACGGCTGCGAAGCGCGCCATCGTCTCCGGCAATCCGCGCCAGATTCAGAATGCGGCCACCGAGATGATAGCGCGTATCTCCGACGCGGCGGTGCACGTAACCAAGCTCGTCCAGCGTTTTCAGAAGATTGTGCGCCGTCGTCTTGCCGAGCTTCGCCTGCTCGGCAATATGCCGCAGCCGCGCGGCACCGCCCTCCTGTGCAATGATTTCGAGGATCGCGGCCGCGCGTTCGATGGATTGAATCAGCCTGACTTCCGGCATTGCGCTTTCGTTCGTGACAGATACTATCCGCTAACATTGGCGTAGCGCTGCCCGACGACAAGTCCATCCGTATTGAATATTTGCGCTCCGATCGGGGCGACAGAACCGTCAGGCGGCCGCGAGCGACCGGCCGGCAAACTCGCTTGTTTTCAGCCGGCTGACCAGCCCAGACAGTTCCTCGACTTCCCCTGATGTCAGGTCGGTCAGCGGCGACCGCACCGGGCCGGAATCGCGGCCGATCACCTTCATCCCGGCCTTGATCATCGACACCGCATAACCGCGCTTGCGGTTGCGGATCGCGAGCAGCGGCATGATGAAATCGCGCAGGCCCGCCTGGACGGTTTCGCGGTCGCGCCGCCGCACTGCGGCGTAGAATTTGGTCGAAAACTCCGGCACGAAGTTGAACACGGCGGAGGAATAGGTCGTCACGCCCATTTCGAGGTAGGGCAACGCGAAGGTCTCGGCGGTGGGCAATCCGCCGACATAGGTCAGCCGGTCGCCCATGCGCAGATGGATGCGTGTCATCTGTTCGATGTCGCCGACGCCGTCCTTGAAGCCGACAAGGTTCGGGCAGCGTTCGCAAAGTCTTGCGATCGTGTCCTCGGTGAGGATGGCGTTGTCGCGGTTGTAGACGATGACGCCGAGGCTGGTCGCCTTGCAGACCGCCTCGACATGCGCCGCCAGTCCCGCCTGCTCGGAGAATACCAGATAGGGCGGCAGCAGCAGGATGCCGTCGGCACCGGCGCGCTCGACGGCGCCAGCAAGTTCGGTCGCCATCGCCGTCCCGTAGCCGACGCCAGCCAGCACCGGCACGCGGCCGGCGGTCTGCTGCACGGCAGTGATCACGACGTCGACGACTTCCGCCGGCGTCAGCGAGAAGAATTCACCGGTACCGCCGGCCGCGAACAGACCGGCCACTTCATAGCTGCACAGCCAGTCGAGATTGGAGCGATAGCGCGCGGCATCGAATTTGTTGGAGGCGTCGAACGGCGTGACGGGAAACGACAGCAGCCCGTTGCCGATCGTCAGCGCCATCTCCTTCGGGGTCATTCTGCTCATCGTGGCGGTCCTTGCAGTGGAAGCCACAGGATTAGACCAGGCCTGATGCCGCGGCAGACCAATTGCTGGATCGAATGATCCATTGATTGGATGGCTCAGGCGCCGCCCACGAGATTGCGGGCGATCGCCGCGATCACCGGCAACAGCGGATTGTCATTGTCGTCCCGCCAGACGAAGTAGAGTTCGGCCGCGCGTTGCGGCGGATCGGCCAGCGGCCGCAGCACGACGCCGCTGAACTGCAGATTCTCGGCCGCCTCCGGCACCAGCGCGACGCCGACGCCGGAATGCACGATGGCCAGGATCGAGTGGATCTGCGCGAGGTGCTGGATATAGACCGGCGCCAGTGCGGCGCGTGAAAACAGCTCCACCAGCAGGTCGTGGAAGTAACGGGCCTCATAGGGCGCGTACATGATGAAGGGTTCGGCCGCGAGGTCCGGGAGGCCGATCGTCGCGGCCTGGGCCAGCCTGTGCCCGGCCGGCACGGCCGCGACCATCGGTTCAGCCTTCACCCGGAAGAATTGCAGACCAGTGCGCGGGATCGGCGGCCGCAACAGGCCGATATCGATTTCACCGGCGCCAAGCCGCTTGAGCTGGTCGCCGCTGACCATCTCCTTGAGGATCAATTCGACATCCGGTAGCTGCTGGCGGCAGGCCGCCACCAGTTCGGGCACATAACTGTAGGAAGATGCGGCGGTGAAGCCGATATTGACCGAGCCGGCCTTGCCCTCGGCGACGCGCCTTGCCAGCAAGGCCGCACTCTCCGTGAGCTTCAAGATCAGTCGCGCCTCAGTGAGGAAGCTTTGGCCGGCCGGCGTCAGCCTGACCAGGCGATTGCCGCGCTGAAGTAGTTTTACACCCAATATCCGTTCGAGAATCTGGATCTGCCGGCTCAGCGGCGGCTGCGTCATGTTCAGGCGGGCGGCAGCGCGGCCGAAATGCAGCTCTTCCGCCACGGCCACAAAACAGCGCACCTGACTCAATTCGAACATGCCGCTCCTTTTTTCTCGACCGCACCGACAGTTTCCGTCTGGCTAGACTACTGCAATGCACGATTTGATCCAAAATTGGTATCGGACCATCCCCATTCTAATTCGCTATTGGATCGATCATCGCTTATCGTGCCACCAGCGCGGCCAAAGACCGCGATGCGCGACGTCGCAGAGCGCTTGCGCAAATTTCGACCGGAGGAAAAATAATGCTCCCACGTTTCGGACGCCGCGCCGCCCTTGCCGCCGCAGCCATCCTGTTCAGCCAACTGCCCGGCATCGCTTACGCCCAAAACTTCGATCGGCCGGTGCGCATCATCGTGCCCTATGCCCCCGGTGGAACTTCAGACATCCTGGCGCGGCTGATCAGCCCGAAATTGTCGGCGGCGATCGGCCAGTCGGTGGTGGTCGAGAACAAGCCCGGCGCGGCCGGCAATCTCGGTGCGGACGCCGTCGCCAAAGCGACGCCTGACGGCACGACCTTGCTGCTGACGGATGTCGGTTCGGTGGCGACGGCACCCAGCCTGTTTTCGAACCTGACCTATAATCTCGAGAAGGACCTCGCCCCCGTAACGATGGTGATGTTCGGCCCCTATGTGCTGGCCGTGCATGAATCGATCCCAGCCAAGACGGTGGCGGAACTGATCGCCTATGCCAAGGCCAATCCCGGCAAACTTGCGGTCGCGAATTCCGGTGTTGGCGGCGCCAATCACATCACCGCGGTGGTCATGGCGAAGGAACTCGGCATCCAGTTGAAGCATGTGCCCTACAAGGGTGGCGCAGCGGCCACCCGCGCCGTGGTCGCCGGCGAGAGCGGCGCCCTCATCAATGGCGCGTCGGCAACCCTTCCCTTCGTGACCAACAAGCAACTGGTCGGCCTCGCGGTGACTGGCGAGCACCGCGTCCCCTCTGCTCCCGATCTGCCGACCTTCAAGGAGGCCAAGCTGCCCGGCGGCGACGCCGGCACCTGGCAGGGCATCCTCGTGGCCAGCGGTACGCCGCCAGCGGTCATTGCACGGCTCAATACCGAGATCGGCAAGATTCTGGAGTCAGCGGAGATCAAGTCCAAGATCGCCGAACAAGGTGGCGAAGTCCGCGCCGGCACCCCGGACGCGATGGCGACGTGGCTGAAGGACGCGACCAAACGCTGGGGCGAAGTCATCCGTGAAGCCGGCATCAAGGGCGAATGACGGGACCTGAACCTGGACTTGGACCTGGACTTGGGCTTGGACCTGGGCTTGCGATGCGAGGCTTGCGATGAACGCGCGCCGAACGGACTGGCAGGATCTGCTCTTCGGACTGTTCCTGATCGCGGTCGCCGGCATCGCGCTGGCGGCGACGCGCACCTTGTCGGGCGGCACTGCCGCCGACATGGGGCCGGGCTACATGCCGCGCGCCATCGCCATCATGCTGCTGGCCTTCGGACTCTGGTTCAGCATCCGCGGAGTCCGCCGTCCGTTTGTCGGGATCGCGCCGGTCCGCCTGCAGCCCCTGCTCGCGATCACGGCATCGGTTGCCGTGTTCGCGCTCACCGCCACGCGCTTCGGCCTTGCGCTGTCGTCGTTCGCCGCGATCCTGATCGCAAGCCTCGCGACGCGGGAAGCGCGGCCGATCGAAACCTTACTGTTCGCACTGGGGCTCTCGGCGGCGGCAGTGCTGCTCTTCGTCAAGGCGCTGGCCTTGCCAGTGCCGATCTGGCCTGGAGCATGGTTCTGATATGGAGCTTTTCGACAATCTGCTAATGGGGCTGACGACTGCCCTGCAGCTCAACAATTTGCTGTTCTGCCTGATCGGCGTCGTCATCGGCACCGCAATTGGCGTGCTGCCCGGCATCGGACCGATCCCGGCGATCGCGCTGCTGCTGCCCTTCACCTTCGGCCTGTCGCCGCCCTCCGCCATGATCATGCTCGCCGGCATCTTCTACGGCGCACAGTATGGCGGCTCGACCACGGCCATCCTCGTCAACGTACCCGGCGAAACCTCCTCGGTCGTCACCTGCCTCGACGGCCACGAGATGGCCAAGCAGGGCAAGGCCGGGACTGCGCTGGCGATCGCCGCGATCGCCTCGTTCTTTGCCGGCACCGTCGCGACGGTGGTGATAGCTGTACTCAGCCTGCCGCTGGCGGCGCTGGCGCTGAAATTCACCGCGGTCGAATATTTCAGCCTGCTCGTGCTCGGGCTAATCGCGGCCGTCGTGCTCGCCCACGGCTCCGTCGCCAAGTCGCTTGCGATGGTGCTGCTGGGCATCCTGCTCGGCCTCGTCGGCATCGATGTCAATTCGGGCGCGCCGCGGATGACCTTCGGGATCGCCGAGATCTCCGACGGGCTCGACTTCGTGCCGGTCGCAATGGGCATGTTCGGCCTCGGCGAGATCATCGCCAATCTTGAACGTCCGGCGATGATGCGCGTCGTCAGCCAGTCGATCCGCAGCCTGATCCCGAGCGGCGCCGATCTTCGCGCCGCCTTCCCGGCGATGGTCCGCGGCACCGTGCTGGGCTCCGTCCTCGGCGTGTTGCCGGGCGGCGGCGCCGCGCTGCCACCCTTCTCGTCCTATGCGCTGGAGAAGAAACTCGCCCGCGATCCCTCCCGTTTCGGCAAGGGTGCGATCGAAGGCGTCGCCGGACCGGAGGCCGCCAACAATGCGGGCGCGCAGACGAGCTTCATCCCGCTGCTGACGCTCGGCATCCCCGCCAATGCCCTGATGGCGCTGATGATCGGCGCGCTGATGATGCAGGGCATCCAGCCCGGCCCGCAGATCATGCGCGAGCAACCGCAACTGGTCTGGGGCGTCATCGCCAGCATGTGGGTCGGCAATCTGATGCTGATCATCATCAACCTGCCCTTGATCGGCGTGTGGGTCTCGATGCTGAAAATTCCCTACCGGCTGCTGTTTCCGGCGATCGTGCTGTTCTGCTGCATCGGCACCTTCGGCATCGCCAACAATTTGTTCAATGTCTGGCTGATGCTCGGCTGCGCGCTGATCGGATACTTCTTCATTAAGGTCGGTGTCGAGCCGGCGCCGCTGCTGCTCGGCCTCGTGCTCGGGCCTCAACTGGAGGAAAACTTCCGTCGCGCGATGCTGCTGGCGGACGGCGATTTCTCGGTCTTTCTGCGCCGCCCGATCAGCGCCACGCTGCTCGCTCTCGTCGCGGTGCTGTTTCTGCTGATGGTATTCCCGGCGATCCGGCGCAGCCGCCAGGAGGCGCTGGCCGAGTGAGTTCATGAGGTGCCCCTCGACGGCCGGCGATCAGCTTCAGCCAGGGCGCCAAATGGAAGACGCTCATCAGCAAGTACATCGGGACCATTCCGCCGAGCGGTGACGCGCTCGCGATCGAACACAACGCGTCCGGCTGGCCACCGCCAAGGACGCCCGTCAGTAGCGCCATCATCGCAAAGGTCGGCGTGGCCGCGAGATAGAGCCCATTGGCCGACCTGAGCGCGGCGGCGCTCCAGCGGATCGCACTGCCTTCGGATCCGCTGGAGCATGCGTGGCTCATGGCTTCGCACTCGCGGACTGCTTCCGGAACGCAGCCTCGCCGGCGTCCGACACTTCGACCCATCTCTTGTCGGGTGCCGCGCCTTCAACGTAGCTGTCGTGCCAGTTCCACCACTTGTAGGTCGGGGTCTGCGGATAGCCTTCCGGAGAATCCTCCCACTCCTCCTGGCGCCCGAGCGGCGTGATGTCGAGATAATTCCAGGTGCCCCCCATCTGCTCGTCGCCGCGGTTGTTGATGAAGTACGTCCGGTAGATTTTGTCGCCGTCGCGGAAGAACACGTTGGTGCCGTGCCACTCGTCGACGCCGAAATCGGCATCGAAGCTGTCCGTGATGGTGTACCAGGGGATCATTTCCCATCCCATTTGTGCCTTCTGGCGCGCGATGTCGGCCTGCGGTGCGCGCGAGGCGAACACGAGCGTGGTGTCACGGGCGTTGAGATGGGCGGGATGAGCGACCTGGTCGGCCACCATCGAGCAGCCGCGGCAGGCGTGCTCGGGCCAGCCGAACACGCCGGGCTCGTAGAACGCGCGGTAGACGATCAATTGGTGGCGGCCTTCGAACAGATCGCGCAAGCTCGCTTTGCCCTTGGGCCCCTCGAACGTGTACTCCTTCTCCACGGCCAGCCACGGCATCCGCCGACGCTCGGCGGCCATGGCGTCACGGGCGTGGGTCAATTGCTTCTCCTTCACCAGCAATTTCTGGCGCGTGGCTTCCCACTCCTCAGCTGAAACGGCATGTATCTGCATAGCTAATCTCCTGTTTGTTGCAGTGTTTGTTGTAGTGTTGCGTGCTTGTCAGGCCGGCAGCCGGCGGTCGTATTCCTGCTGCAGGCGGGCCCAGCCATCCCAGAATGGCGCCGGTTCCTTGTCGTTGGCGCGGGCGACCAGGACATCGAGATGCATATGCCAGCCGGCCATGTGCTTGAGCAGCGTGGCGCGGTCGGGGAAGCGCCGATGGATGATCGTGAGCAGCACGCCCTTGCCTTTGGGCTCCAGTTCGAACGTCACGTCACCCGTGCTGTTCCAGGTGATCGACAATTTTCGGGGCGGATCGAATTCGGTAATCCGGCTCTGCATGCGATGTTCGCCGCCAAAGCCGGCCGGGGCCTTGCCGGGCGGATCCGTCAATTCGTCGTTGCGCCAGACGAGCTCGAACGGCGCGCCGGCCTTCATCTCCATGTCGCCTGCCGCCAGCCATTTACGACGCAACTCGCTGTCGGTGAGATAGGCCCAGATGCGTTCGATCGGGCCGGGCAGAAGCCTTTGGATCTTGAGTGTCGTCGGCTCGATCAACTCGCCATAGGCATCGGGCTTTGTCGTTGCATTCATTGTCTACTCCTTCACCTGCTTTGCCTTCGCCTCGTCCTCTGCACGCAGCAGGGCCTCCAGCGAGTCGAGTTTTGCGCTCCAGAAACGCTCGTAGCGCCTGAGCCAGGCATTTGCTTCCGCCAGCCGACTCGCTTCGAGGCGGCACAGATGGGTGCGGCCGCGGATCGTGCGCTTCACCAGCCCGGCATTCTCCAGCACCCGCACATGTTTCGACGCGCCGGCGAAGCTCATGTGAAATGGCGTCGCCATTTCCCCGATGGTGAGCTCCCGCTCGGCCAGATGACCAAGCATCGCGCGGCGCGTCGGGTCCGCCAGCGCGTGAAAAACAGCATCGAGATGTGCCGAATGCTCAACCATGTGGTTTAGTATAGAGGCGCGGCGCCGATAGTCAACCGATCGGTTTAACGTTTTCGTGATGGACCCCTGCGGTTCCGGAACTGCGCCTAGTTGTCGGGCGCCGTGTAGACGGCGCAGGGAGACGCGATGCCGCGCAGCGAATGCGTTCCCAGCGGGATCAGCGTCGTGCTTGTCTCAATGGCGACCGCGCCCGAGATCAAAACTGTTCGGCCAAGCGGCCGGCAGAGCCCTTCCAGCCGGCTGACCAGATTCACCGCAGGACCGATCGCGGTGAAATCCAGCCGGTCGGCCGCGCCGACATTGCCCCATAGAATTTCGCCAAGGTGCAGCGCCACACCGAACGCCAGCGGCGGTAGCCCCTGCTCTCGCCGGCTCGTATCGAGATGCGCCATGCCGGCCTTCGCGGAAGCAACCGCGCGCAGTGCCGCGTCGCAGGCCTCGCGCGGCTTGTCGCCGACCGGGAAGATCGCGAGCACGCCGTCGCCGATGAATTTCAACACCTCGCCGCCAAAGGCATGCACGGCGCCGCCGATGCAGTCGAACCAGCCGCCGAGTGCGGCGATGACGGCAGCGGGAGGCTCGGCTTCGGATAGCGCGGTGAAGCTGCGCAGATCCCCATAGAGCAGCACCGCCCGAATGGTCTCGCCGACCTCGCGCCGTAGCGGCCCCGCCAGCACGCGCGCGGCGCTGCGCCGGCCGAGATAGGCCTCGAGCGCGGCCGATAGCGTCGCGCGCGCCGAAAGTGCGGCGAGCGGCGCTGCGGCAAAGCGGGCGGCCTCGCGCAATCGATTGGCTTCCGCTTCCGTGAACCGGTGCGGCCCGATCCAGCCGAGCACCGGCCCGCCTTCTCCCGCGCCAACGGTGTCTTCATGCACCACGCCGCCGGCGAGCCCGGCCAGCCAGTTTCGGCCCGCATCGCCGGACGAACTCCCCGCGCGACCAAATCCCACCGGTGCAAATCCCACCGCCTCGATCACTTCGCCGTTCCCGGCCCGCCACAGCCAGGTGCGACGGGCGATGATCGGGTGCGGCACGGCCAGCGTCAGCGCCCCACCGGCGAGCGGCATGTCGTCCGCAAGCAAGCGCGTGCCGAGTTCGGCGAGGAACCGGTCTGCGCCCGGCGAAGCGCCGGCCGCGTCGACCAGCCATGTCAGCGTCGAACTTAGTTGCATGGTCCGACCCTATGGCAGAGACAATTCATTATCATCATCGGCACTTGGTAAATTCCCGCGCCGGCATATGTTCTCGTGCGGGTTGCAGTCCCCACCATGCCAATGAGAAGTGAGGTTTTCGATGCCTGAAACATTTGTCGTCCAGCGCGAGACCCAGATCGCCGCACCGCGCGCCAGCGTGTTCGCCTTCCTGACGGACCCTGAGAAGATCGTGCAATGGATGGGCACCGAGGCCGTGACGGAGATGCATCCGGGCGGGCTTTACCTGCTGAAGGGCGTCGGCAGCGCGACGGCGCGCGGCACGTTCCGCGAGGTGGTGCCGGTGCATCGCCTTGCCTACAGTTTTGGCTGGGAAGGCAATGACGAGGTGCCACCGGGATCAGGCCTGATCGAGATCGACCTGATCGAACAGGACGGCGGCACGTTGCTGCGCATGACCCATAGCGGGCTTCCCAGCGCGGCGCATCAGGCGAGCCATGCCAAGGGTTGGATCCATTATATCGGCAGGCTGACCAAGGTGGCTGCCGGCCAGGATCCCGGCCCCGATCGCGGGCCGAACGGCACCCGCAACGCGTGAGGATCGTATCGGTCAAGACGATCAGTCCTCTTTCTTCAACACGGTCACGTGGAGACGGCGGCGGATTTCCATCCCCTGCCGCCGGTAGAGCGCGATGGCCGAGTGATTGCTGGTGAAGACGTGCAGGAAGGGAATTTCTCCGCGCGACACAATCTGGCGGGAGATGGCGGATAGCAGCATCTGCCCATAGCCGCGGCCGCGGTGAGATGGATGCACGCAGACGGCGGTCATCTCGGTGTAGTGGGCGGGCTTCATCCGCTCGCCCGCCATCGCGACAAGCTGGCCGTCGACGCGGATGCCGAGGAACGTACCGAGCTCACGGGTCCGCGCGCTGAACGGGCCGGGCTTGGTGAGCGCCGTCAGTTCGATCATCGCTGGAACGTCGTCGGCACCGAGGGTAACGATGTCGACGCCGATGGTCGGCGTTTCGACCGGCGTTCCGATCATCTGCTCGCCGGTGTCCGCCAGCGCGATCTTGAATCCGGCAGGCGGCTTCACGGCATCCGGCGTGAACAGCACGGCGATGTCCCGCGGCGACATCAGCGCGCCAAGCGCTGCAAAGCTTTCGGGCGACATGTCCGCCGTGGCGGCGAACGGCGTGATCTCTGTCGGAAAGCGCCGTGCACGGGCGTCGCCTTCGGCCAACGCCTGCTGCGTGGTGGTCAGCGCGGTCCAGATCGGATAATCGAGCGGATGGTTTGCGTCGGGGACAGACATCGGACTGCTTTCATTCTCACCCAATTGCACGACAACGCTAGCGGTAATCGCTGAGCTCGGCCACCTTGCCGCCCTCCCGGACCTCGGCCGTGTAGCGCCAGATGTCCGGCCGCGAGCCGTCGATGTCCGTAAAGCCATAGTGGCGGGCGAGTTCGCCGGAGCTCACCGATTTCTGATTCCACTTGCCGCGATCCGGATCGGCGGCGAGCGCGGCCACGGCGCGGCCGACATAGCGTGGCGATTCCGACAGCGCGAAATCGGGCGGCGCCTGGTGCCGGCCTTCCCTCGCCGTCAGCGCCTCGCGCCAGTTCGTTTCGCGGACACCGAAATTCTCCAGCATCATTTCCGAGCGCAGCCAGCCCGGCGTGATCGCAACCGCCGTGGCCCCATGCGGCGCGAGTTCATGGCCTTGCGAGAACGCCAGACGGTTCACGCTCTGCTTGACGAGGTCATAGAACACGGAGATCCGATAGTGCTGCGCGTTGTAGTCGGCGGTGCCGTCGGTGACTTCGACGAGCAGGCCGCCGGGCTGCGCGACCAGCAGCGGCAACAGATAATGCGACGTCACCAGATGCGTCTCGATGCCGAGCCGCAGAATCCGCAAGCCTTTCTGCAGGTCGAGCTTCCAGATCGGCGTATTCCATTGCGGCGGCCCACCTTTCAGTACTTCGGCACCCCAGATGTCGTTGACGAGCATATCGATGCGGCCGTACTCGCCACGGATACGTTCGGCCAACGCCGCGACCTGCGCCGGTTCGAGATGGTCGACCGCGATGGCGATGCCCTTGCCGCCCAGCCCGGCCACAAGCTCGGCGGTCTCCTCGATCGTCTCGTGCCGGTCATAGTCGGATCGCGTTGGCGCACCGGCGCGCGTGCTGCGGCCGGTGCAGATCACCGTCGCGCCGGCCTCGCCGAGCGCTGTGGCGATGCCGCGGCCAGCGCCGCGCGTCGCGCCTGCCACGACGGCGATACGTCCGCGAAGCGAGCCCTTCTCTGCCACGCCATTCATTGCAGCTTCCCCTTCACGCGTCGCCGGAGGCCGACCACATCGAAGCGCCGTCGAGCGCTCCGTCACGCCTCCTCCGCCGTCGCCTTGATCAGATTGTCGCGCAACGTGACGACATTTTCCTGCAGCCGCGCGAACTCGTCCGGCTTGAGTCCGGTCGAGGCCACGAGGTTCATGTGCATGCCCTTCTCGCGCAACCGCCGGCCGGCCTCGGTAAGGCTGACGCGCACCTGCCGCTCGTCCGCGGGATCGCGCTGGCGGCGCAGATAACCCATCGACTCCAGCTTTTTCAGGATCGGCGTCAGCGTGTTGGATTCCAGGAACATCTTTTCGCCAAGCTCGCTCACCGTCTGGCCGTCCCGCTCCCACAACGCCACGATCGCGATCCATTGCGGATAGGTCAGGCCGAGATCGTCGAGGCCCTTCCGGTAGGCCCGGCCGAAGGCGAGGTTGGCCGAGTAGATCGCAAAGCAGAGGAAATCGCCAAGTCGCCGGTCGGCCCCCGGCGGTTTCGCCTTCTGGCCGGCCTTTGAATTATCTCGGGAATTGTCCCTGGAACCCGCCGCCTGGGCGGATTTGGGATCATCATTCGGTTTCATGGGGGTCGTCCTTTTCGACACGAACATGTGAAGTCTCGCATCCATATATATCGCATCCGATTAAATCGGAAGGGTTGACAGTTGGGCTCCACCGGCATTTATAGGACGTACACGAATATATCGTACACGATCTAATCAGAGGAGAGAGCCATGACCACCACATCTGCAAACCAGACGTCGAATGCGCCGGCGATTGACCTCAAGCTCGAAATCGTCGTCATCCCGGTCTCTGACGTCGAACGCGCCAAGCAGTTTTATGCAAAACTCGGCTGGCGGCTCGACGCCGACTTCGCCGGCCCCGACGATTACCGCGTGATCCAGTTCACCCCGCCCGGCTCCAACGCCTCGGTCATCTTCGGCAAGGGCGTCACTCCGGCCGCCCCCGGCTCCGCGCAAGGGCTCTATTTGATCGTCTCCGATATTGAGGCGGCGCGTCAGAACCTGCGCGCGCGCGGCATCGAAGTCAGCGAGGCCTTCCACCACGAAGGCGACGTGCACAGCGGCACCGACGAACCCTATCTGTTCGGACGGCGCCGGGTGAGCGGCCCGGATCCGGAACGCGGCAGCTACCGCTCCTACGCCTCGTTCAGCGATCCCGACGGCAATGGCTGGCTGCTGCAGGAAGTCACCGCGCGGTTGCCCGGACGTATCGACGGCAACGGCACCTCGTTCACCTCGTCGGCCGATCTCGCCGCCGCGTTCCGCCGGGCGGCCGCCGCCCATGGCGAGTACGAAAAGCAGAACGGCGGCAAGCACGATGAGAACTGGCCGGACTGGTACGCTGACTACATCGTCAACGAACAGCGCGGCCGGCAGCAGGCCGCATGAGCAGGCGAAGCTGTCATCGGCGGCGGCACGTCCCATGCGTTCGCCGCCGGTGAGGACGCCAGCCCAACAAAGGAGATCCATCGTGCGTAGACTATCCAAAAGCCTCTCATTCCTTTCGCTTCCCGCGCTCGCGCTGGCCGTGACGCTTTCGACCGGAACAGCATCGGCTCAGACCACACAGGGCGCCGCGGGTGATCGAGCCGCAACTTCATCCGAGCGCCGCGACGATCTGGCCGGCAAGCTTGTCCGGCGCATCATCCAGCGCGCGCCGTCATCGATCCCAGGCCGTGAGATCGTGCAGGTGGAGACGGAGATTCCCGCGGGCGTCGAGTCCGGATGGCACGTTCATCCCGGCGAAGAGGTCGGCTACATCATCGCCGGCGAAGTCGAGATGAAGGTCGAGGGACGTCCCACCGTCATCCTGCACGCCGGCGACGGTTTCCTGATCCCGCCGCGGACACCGCACAATGCGCGTGACCTCGGTCCGGAAACGGGGCGGATGCTGTCGACCTATATCGTCGAGCAAGGCCAGCCGCTCGCGTCGTTCGTGCATCAGCATGTGGAGAAGTAGGCGGCATTTCCGATTCAGTTTTCGAACAGCCCCGGTGTCATCGCCCGGCTCGACCGGGCGATCCAGTACGCCGCGGCTTCTCCGCGTCATTGCGAGCGCAGCGAAGCAATCCATTCTTTCTTTATGCCGGGACATGAATTGCTTCGCTGCGCCCGCAATGACGGTGGATACAGTTTCGCGATCTCGCGGCGCATTGCGCCCGAGGTGTGCACTTGAACTGTACCCTCTCGTTCAGAGGGCGCAGGGAAGACCGGGTGCTTGCTGCACCCGCGGTCTCGCGTGCGATTTGCGCAAACAAAACTGCACACGAGCATACAGGGCAGCGGGAGCATTCCGGCCTTCCCTGCGCAATGGCTTTACGGCTTACTTCGTGCTCTTCCCGGAGAACGGCTCTGTTGCCTCCGTCGCCAGCGGGATACTTCCCGCCAACTTAACGCCAGCACCGCGGCGCCCGAACCACACGACTTCGCCGTACGCGTCCGGCGCGTACGTCTAACGCGCCCTCAGCGTCCATCGCATCTCACCGCGCGTTCGTGACGATGGCCAACGCCCCTCATCTGCCGCGAGACGGGCGGAGGTATGCCGCTGATTTGGGTGAGAACGAAAGCAGAATATTTTTGCTGGGAGGGCTGGACAGGTTTTTACTGATTTGCCCGACAAGTGGTTTTGTCGCAGTTTGTCGCCGTCATTCCGGGGCGATGCGAAGCGTCGAGCCCGGAATCCATCGGCAGTGCGTTCTGCGGTGAAATGGATTCCGGGCTCATCGCTTCGCGATGCCCCGGAATGACGCGCTGGTGTCGGGTGGTGTCCTCACGCCGGCACCGGCACAGCCCGCGCCGCCGGCATCGGCCGGAACGTCAGGATGATCAGGAACGCGCCGAGTCCCATGAGCCAGGAGCCGATATAGAGCCAAGCGTAGCTCGCAAACGTGTCGTAGATCAAACCGCCGGCGAGCGGACCCGTCGCCATGCCGAGGCTGCCGGCCATCGCGGTGCCGCCGATCACGGTGCCCATCATCCGCAGCGGAAAGTTTTCGCGTGCCAAAACAGCATAGAGCGGCATGGTGCCGGCATAGATGAAGCCGAACAGCGCCGCGACCGCATAGAACGCGGCAAGCTCGCGCACGAAGACATAGCCGAGCGCGCCGAACGCCTGCGCCAGCAAGCCGAACACAAGCACGCGCTTGGCGCCAAAACGATCGCCGAGCAGGCCGAAGGCGATACGGCCGCCCATCCCGGCGAGGCCTTCGATGCTGTAGATGGTGACGGCGGCGATCAACGGGATGCCGCAACTGATGGCGTAGCTCACGGTGTGGATGATCGGGCCCGAATGCGTGGCGCAGCAGAAGAAATTGGTCAGCAGCAGGATGATGAATTGCGGCGAGCGCAGCGCCTGCGCGAGCGTCATGTCCGGTTGCGAAGCATCGCCGGATGGCGTGGATGCCCCGCTCTCGAGCGCAGGCGCGCGGCGCACCAGCAATGAGACCGGGATCATGATCGCGGCGACGACAAGCGCCACTATCTGCATCGAGGTCCGCCAGTCATGGTTCGAGACCAGCCAGGCGGCGAGCGGCGACATGGTCATCGGCGCCATGCCCATGCCGGCCGAAACCAGCGACACCGCAAGGCTGCGATGGGTATCGAACCAGCCGGTGACACAAGCCATCATCGGCGCGAAGATCGCGGCGGTAGCGCCGCCGACCAACAGCCCGAAGACGAACTGAAATAGGACCAGCGAGGTCGCAAGGCTGGCCAGGCCAAGGCTCGCCGCCAGCACCACCGAGCCGGTCAACACCACCGGCAACGGCCCCAGCCGGTCGGACAAGGTGCCCCAGATCATGCTGGTGAAGGCCATGGCGAGGAAGCCGATGGTCATGGCGCTGGAAATGCCGGTGACCGACCAGCCGGTATCCCGCGCAATCGGCTGCAGGAACACGGGCAACGAAAACATGCCGCCAATTGCGACGCAGCCAAGAAGGCCGCCGGCCGCAACGATCACCCAGCGATAACGAGAATTTTCCATTCCTGGTCTCCATCACAGTTCTCTGGCTGGAAGACGAACGGGATTGGCCGGAACCGACAGGCCGGCGAGCAAGCTGCCTCACTTTTTTGCGAGGCAACGGCGGCGGCAAGGCGAGGCTTCTCGCAGTTACTGAAACTGGCCGAACTCCCTGCAGGGAGACATGATCCATCCACCTTCAAAGGTGATTGCGTCGGCATCTCAACCTGCAACCTCGGAGTGTCGCCACTCACACCTCGCCTGCGGCAGATTGACCCCGCCTACAACATGTCCGTTTTGCTTTGAGACCTCATTAATTTTTCTCGGGCAAAAACGGGAAACACCTGAGGTTGTATATCCAGAACGGAGTAAACAGTCATGCAGATCGGGACCCCGGGCGCTTGGAATTTGACGCTGTCGATACTTCAACCGCCGGCACCGCCTCGATTCTCCTGGTCCAGTCCGACTGCCGAGCAGAATACGGTCGCCACGGGCGTGCCTGCCATTGATCCGGCAGCGGAGAAGACGACAACCAGCATTGGTCTCTCCCCGGTGGTGCAGGCGTTCCTGCTCCGTCTACAGGAGCTCGGAATGACACATGTCAGGGGAACGGACGGCCACGACAAGCTTTCAGGGTGGAGCAGGAGCCTGGTTGATGGCGGTGACGGCAACGATACGATCGATGTCTGGTCGGGTAGCGTGGTCGACGGCGGCGCCGGCGACGACTCCATCCGGGCCTGGTCGGAATCCGCCGTCTATGGCGGGGCTGGAAACGACCAGATTGATATCTGGTCGGACAGTGCCGCGCATGGCGGGGATGGCGACGACGCCATACGAGCCTGGTCCAATACCGTCGTCCTCGGAGGCAACGGCGACGATACCATCAGCGCGTGGTCCGAAAGTCAGGTCGACGGCGGCGCCGGCAACGATGTGATCAGCGTATGGTCCAATAGCCGCGTGAGCGGCGGCGAGGGCGACGATCGGATCTCCGCATCGAGTGACGGCTTCGTCGACGGTGGTTCCGGCAACGACACGCTTACGGTCGATAACGGCACTGTCGCGTCTGGCGGCACAGGAGACGATACGATCTTTGCCAACCGCGGCTCCACGGTTCTGTTCTCGGCCGGAGACGGCAAGGACACGGTCTACGCCGGTCTCGACACCACCCTCAGACTGGGAGAGGGACTGACGGCCGACAACATGCAGGTCGCGGTTTCCGGCAGCACGGCCACGATTTCCTTCGGCGATGGATCAGATCAGATCACACTCCATCTCGGCCCGGGATCTCCCGTCACCCTGGTATTTGCAGACGGAACGACGGCGGAAATCAAAGCCGACCACCCCACGATCGGCCCGGCATGGGCTCCCGCGTTGAGCCGACTGGCATAGGCTGCGCAACGCCCTGCGGTGGACTGCGCCGGAGCCTGTCATCGGGCCGCGCATCGCGCGGCCCCGCTGAGCTAATCCATCCCGCGAGCTCAGCTTAAAAGATGAGGGAGCGATGGGCGGCCACGCCGGCCATGCTTCCGTCTGATACGGCGAGCGCGATCGATCCGGCGGCGCGCGCAACATCGCCACAGGCGAACACGTTGGGAATTGACGTTTGCTGCTGCTCGTCAACCCCGATGAATTTTCCGAGTGGTCCGTCCTTCAACTCACAGCCAAGCTGTTCGGCAATCGGCCCTGCCATGGTGCGGCCAAGCGTGAAGACGCCGGCGAATTCAATGGTGCGGCCATCTGCGAGTTCAACGGTCGGGCGCTGACCGAATATCCGCCGGACGCGCCCCTCCTCCACCGAAACGCCTCGCCTCGCCAGAGCTGACCGTTGCGTTTCGTCGGGGATAAAGCTGTCGTTGATCAGAAGCGTGGTTGGCCCCCAGTCGGGCAGCATCATGGCATGATGCATGGAGAGCGCGCTGGCGGCCAGCACGCCGATCGCGCCGCGTTCGAGCTCGTAACCGTGACAATAAGGGCAGTGGAAGATCGACTTGCCCCACCGATCGGCGAGGCCCGGAATGTCAGGCAGGATGTCGGCGACGCCACCGGCAAGTATCAGCCGCTTGCCATGGAAGTTGTCGTTGTGCGTCTCGACGTAAAACCCTTCCTCGGTGCTTCCCGCCTTTAACGCGGATCCCTTCAGGGTTGCGACGGTGACATAGCGCGCCAACTGGCTGGTCGCTTCGGCGATGATCTCGTCCGGCGCCACGCCATCGCGCCCCAGAAAACCGTGAGAGGCCGATGCAAATCGGTTGCGCCGCTCCCCCGCATCGATGAGGAGCACGGTCCGGCGCGCCCGACCCAGTTGAAGCGCCGCCGACAGGCCGGCGAAACCGCCGCCAATAATGATGACATCAAAGTGCATGCTGATCTCCCGTCACTACTCGTAACTGTTACTAGTACAATATTCGGAAATGCGTCAATAATTTGTCACTGTATCTGTTGCGATAACCGGCGAAGCGGTCTAGACTGCGATGACATCAAGCGAGGTACCGCCGTGAGCAAGGACACCCGGCTTGCCCGCGTTGCTCATGTCCTGGTTCACATGAGCTTCAACGAGGGCACAGCAACATCCGAGACGATCGCTGCGATGCTCGATACCAATCCGGTCGTCGTGCGACGGATCATGGGTGCGCTCCGCGAAGGCGGCTATGTATCCTCCGAGCGCGGGCCGAATGGCGGATGGCAGATCGAGCGGCCGCTTCGCGAGATCACGTTCCTGAATATCTACAAGGCGTTCGAGCCGGGATCGCCCTTCACGATCGCAACCAGCGACGATCATCCCAAATGCGTCGTCGAACGTTCCGCCAACCGCGCTTTGTCGCGCGCATTATCCGAAGCGGCAGCCTGCTTTGAGCAAGCTCTTTCGAAAATTACGCTGGACCAGTTATTGCCTGGAAAACGCTAGGCTGTGTGGTCCCGGCCCGCAACGGCACGGCGGGGCCCCTTGACTTCGCCTCATCTGAGGCATATATTTGCCTCAACTGATGCAGAGGGTTTTCATGGGCTACCAGGCTGCGACCGCCGCCGAACTGCTCGGCGTCAAACCGAAGGACACCGAGACGACGCTGACGCTGGCCTACTCCGTCGAGAAGGGCCTGCCGGTCTCGGCGCTGGACAAATTCGCGGGCCGTGTCAGCCCGAACGATGTCCGCCGCTTCACCTATCAGGTCGTGCCCAAGCCGACGCTGGAGCGCCGGCGCAAGCAGAAGCAGCTTTTGACCAGCGAGGAAAGCGACCGCCTGGCGCGCGTCGCCAAGGTGTTCGCCTTCGGGATCGATGTCTTCCGCGACGAAGCCAAGGTGCGCGCCTTTCTCGAACGGCCGCACCCGATGCTGGACGACAAGGCGCCGCTCGAAGTGGCGCTCGCGACCGGCCCTGGCGCCGATGCAGTGATCAACCTGATGGGCCGGGCGGCGTATAGCGGCGGCGTATGAGCGTTCAGAAGAGCGACCGGGTCCTCACGTGCTATCGCATAGGCGACCCGGGCGGCACCTTCCCGATCTATGATGCCGACGGCGCCCGCCTCTATCCCGGACGCTGGAACACGCATACGAGCCCGGTGATCTACACCTCGGAGCATTATTCCACTGCGCTGCTGGAAAAGCTGGTGCACGCCAACCTGGTGATGCCCGCCAACCAGCACTTCATCGAGATCACGATCCCGAACGGCGTCTCCTACGAGGTGTTTCAGACCGCCGCGCATCCCGGCTGGGATTCCCGAAACGAAACCATCTGCAAGGCGTTCGCGCAGGCCTGGTACGAGGAGCGGCGCGCCGCGCTGCTGATGGTGCCGTCCCTCCCGGCAAGGCTGGAGC
Organism: Bradyrhizobium sp. AZCC 2176; assembly: GCF_036924645.1. NCBI lineage: Bacteria > Pseudomonadati > Pseudomonadota > Alphaproteobacteria > Hyphomicrobiales > Nitrobacteraceae > Bradyrhizobium > Bradyrhizobium sp. AZCC 2176. The sequence goes on from NZ_JAZHRX010000001.1 coordinate 6,420,783, forward strand.
GCAACATCCTGATCAATCCGCTGCACCCCGACACCAGCGGCATCACCTACACAATGCCCGAGCCGGTATGGTGGGATGAGCGGCTTTATTCGAGGCGGTAGATCATGACCATCCGCCCCATCGTCCGTTATCCCGACCCCAGGCTTGCGCTCCCGGCGCAGCCGGTGACCGTATTCGACGACGCGCTGCTCGAGCTTGCGAGGGACCTGCTCGAGACCATGTACGCCGCGCCCGGTATCGGGATCACGGCGCCGCATATCGGCGTCCCCCTGCGGGTCGTGGTGCTCGACCTCGACGCAACCGACGGCGCGCGGACCTATGTCAATCCGGAAGTAACATGGGCGTCGCCCGAGACCATCCTGCATCAGGAAGGCAGCGTCTCGATGCCCGGCGTCAACGACGACATCGAGCGCCATGCGCGAGTTCGGATCAGCTATCAGGACATCGACGGCAACCTGCAGACCGAGGAATCGAAGGGGCTGCGCGCCGTCTGCCACCAGCATGAGATCGATCAGTTGAACGGCCTGTTCTGGATCAGGCGGCTGTCCCGCCTCAAGCGCGAGCGGCTGATCAAGCGCTTTGAGAAGATGTCGCGCAGTTGAGATGAATGCGCCCCTCCGTTAAGATTACGTCTTAACTAATAATTAAGTATGCCTTTGCGGGCACAAAAGGTCCGGCTTAGCGTCTTAGGAATGCTGCTCAGTAACCTACCAATGGGTGAGTGCCATGACCTATAAAACGACGTTTATCGCGTCCATCGGTGCAGTCGCGCTTGTCCTTGCCGCAAGCGAGACATTTGCCGATCCGGGAGTAGCGCGCGGTGCAGGGGTTGCTCCACAGCGCCCGGCTTTCCCGTCATTCCCCCGACATCACCATCACCGGGGCGGTTTCTTCCCTGGGACCGGGGGCGTCTTCTATGGTCTCCCGAATGAGGTTCGCGAACCGGTGGTGGAGGCTCCGCCACTGAAAACGTCGGACGACCTCCGTTACACCTGCGTATTGGATATTCCCTGGGACTATGTCCATCGCTGTCCGCAGTTCACGACGCCTCGTTGATGGTTTCAGAACGCAGGACTCGTAGGGCTACGCATCGTCACGTAATCTTGCCGCGCAGGCCATCGGCGAGTGCAGAAAGCGCATTGGCAAGTTGTCGCGCGATTTCCGGCGGCGGCAGCGGCATTTTGAGGCTTTGCACGCCAGTTGCCGGATCGCGCTCGATCCAGGGATGCGCCGCAGCCTTGTGATCAGCCTTGGTGTCAGCCTTGGGATCATTGGCCGCCGCCAGTGCGGCAACAAACTGCGCACCGACCTGCATCAAGGCTTGCCACGGATCGGGAGCCGTATCGCGAGGCTGTGCCCCGGACCCGTCAGTCCGCGCCGTCTCACCGGCGCGAATGCTCGCATCGGCATTCATGTCTTCCGCCGATTCGGCATCATCGGCAGCGACGCTCCTCCCCACTTCCTCGGCCGGTGTCACCGCTTCGCCCTCACCCATGCTTCCGGTGACGCTTTCCACCTCCTTCATGAAGCGGTTGAGGCGCGAGCCGCCGAGCGAAATCTCGCCACTGCCGCCGTCGAGAATTCCCGCCGACAACGAGCGCTTGAACGCCAGCACCGAAAGCATGCCCTCCTCGATAGTGCCCTTCGCCACGAAATTGATGACCCGCACCGGCCGCGCCTGGCCCATGCGATGGATGCGTGCGATGCGCTGTTCGAGGATTGCCGGATTCCACGGCAGGTCCATGTTCACCAGCGTCGAAGCATGCTGCAGATTGAGACCCGTGCTGCCGGCATCGGTGGACAGGAACACGCGGCAAGCGGGGTCGCCGCGAAACCGCTCGATCAGTGCCGGCCGCTTCTCCGATGGCACGCCGCCGTGGAAGCTGACATAGCCGTGTCCATGCGCTTCGAGACGGCGGATGACGATGTCATGGGTCCGCGTCCACTGCGAAAACACCACCGCCTTGGCCTTGGGATCGGCGAACAAATCGTCGAGCAGCGCCGCCAGTTCGTCGGCCTTGACGCCGTGGTCGGTTTCCTGATTCAGCAGATAGGTGCTGTTGCACGACATCCGCATATTCTGCAGCGCAATCATTAGCCGCCGCTGATCCATCTCCGACAGAAACCTGGTCTTGCGCCAGCGCCGGACGATCTTCGCCACCTCGTCGGCGTTTTCCTTATGGTACTCCATTTGCATTTCGGTCATCGGCACCAGCAGGTTCTGGTCGGTCCGGCTGGGCAATTGCCGCAGCACCTCGGATTTGCGGCGGCGGATCATGACCGGCGCCAGCGTCTGGCCGATCTTGTCCAGCCCGGTATAGCCCGTGACGCGTCCGGCTTCGTCCTTGACCTGATGCTCATGCAACAGCTTCCAGGTTGGCCCCAGCCGATGCTGATCGACGAACTGGACGATGGAGATCAGCTCCTCGAGCTTGTTTTCCAGTGGCGTGCCGGTCAGTACGATCGCATAGGAGCTATCGATGCGCTTCAGGGCGCGGGCCGCAATCGTATTCCAGTTCTTCACGCGCTGCGCTTCATCGACGATGACCAGTTCGGGCGACCATGCGGCGATCTGATCGAGATCGGGCTTGAGCTTCTCGTAATTCGTGATCTTGCAGAAGTCATCCAGGCCGTAATCCTTCGCCCGCTGCGCCCGACCGCCGCCGATGACGCGTGCCGCATGTTTACCCTGCCGCCCCGAAAAGCGCGCAATCTCGCTTTGCCACTGGTATTTGAGCGAGGTCGGGCAGATTACCAGAACTTTCGAGACGCCAAAATGCCGTGCCAGTATTTCGGTCGCGGCAATGGCCTGTATGGTCTTGCCAAGCCCCATGTCGTCGCCGATCAACGCCCGGCCGGCCCGCACCGCAAACAGCGCGCCCTCGGCCTGGTAGGCATAGAGCGGGACCTTCAGAAGCGCCCGCAGCTTTGGATCGGCTGCGCCGCGCGGGAACAGCTGCTCCAGCTTCGAGGCCCGGCGATCCGCGTCCCGTCTTCCCGCGACAAAATCGAGCGCATCATCATAAGCGCGCAGCTCATGACCGGACTTCGACGCCGTGGTCATGAAATGCTCAAGTTCGCCAAACCGCCCCTCCGGCAGCATCCCGTCGCGTTCAACGTCGAACAGGCCGGCGGCGGCCTCCTTTAGCGCCGGCGGACAATCCGTTCCGGCGCGAAAATGCACGCGGCGTTTGCCTTCATTGCGCAAATACAATTCGGAAAATGCAGGCTGGTAGCCGCGCGCGAACGCCGCCTTTGCGCCGCGCTTCTTCTCCAGCTTCGCAAGCGCAAATTCGAGGTGCTTGCAAGTCCCCAGTTCGCTGGTGGCGTAATCGGGGCAAGAACAGAAATTGCCGCCCGGCCCCAAGCCTCGAATCGCGACGCGATAGCTGGACTTCGACGCCGGGTTGCTGACGCGAAACTCGGAGAAAAACGGTTCATCGGTCAGATTTTCAAGCCCGAAGGCCTGCTCGCGGCCGAACTGTCGGCGCAAGCCGCGTTGCCAGTCCACCGGCGACAGGTCGGCCGGAGCATGGGTGCGGGAAAGCCTGGGTTCCCTGTTCGGCTTGGCAACGAGTTTCGGTTTTCGGCGCGTAGATTTCATCAGGTACATTCCGTGCAGAAGGTTTCACCGATCCGGCGGCCGTGCCGTCCCCCGGCGGCTTGCTCGTCACGTCATACACCACCCGGTTGACGCCTTCACCTCGTTGATGATGCGGGTCGCCGTCGTCCCCAGGAACGACATGTCGAACTGAGAGAAACCCGCCGCCCTACTCCCACTCGATCGTGCCCGGCGGCTTGGTTGTCATGTCATGCACCACCCGGTTCACGCCCTTCACCCCGTTGATGATCCGCGTCGCGGTCATGGCCGCCCGCTGCAAGGCTCGGTCGCGCGCCGGTGGCGCAGGCCTGCTCGACGCAGCGGCCGGCCCGGAGGATGTTCTGCTCGCTGAACATCGGTCCCACGATCTGCAACCCGATCGGCAGACCCTCGACAAATCCAGAAGGTACCGAGGCCGCAGGCTGGCGGGTGAGGTTGAACGGCCATGTCAGCGGCGTCCAATCGAACCATTGCGGGAAGCGCGTAGCATCGGGCGTGTCGATGCCGGCCGCGAAGGCGGTGATGGGAACGGTCGGCGTCAGCAGGAGATCATAATCCTGATGAAACAACTGCATCCTCTGGCTCAGCGCGCGCATCTCGGCATAGGCCGCCTGCAATTCGCTCGCGGAAATATTTTGGGCCGATATGACCAGCCGCAGCAGGCCCGGATCGAGCGCCGCCCGTTGCGCGCCGTCGAAATCACGCACCAATGCGGCATGTGATGCGCCCCAGATCACTTGCAGCGTATGCTGCGCACCGGAAAGATCGAGAGAAACACGCTGCACGTCAGCACCGGCCTTCACCAGCGCGTCGATGGCCGGTTGCATGCCGGCCACGACGGCAGGGTCGGCGACCGGGAAGCCGAGATCGGGCGACCATGCGACCCGCATGCCCGCCACTCCGCGCCCGATACCGTCGAGATAATCGATGCCGCGATAGGGAATGGCGAAGGAATCCCGGGCGTCCGGCCGCGTCAGCGCGTTCAGCATCAAGGCGCTGTCGGCGACATCGCGCGACAGGCCGCCATAGACCGCGAGCGTGCCCATCGGGCCCAGAAAATTCGGCACCACGCCGTAGCTCGGCTTCAATCCGAACACGCCGCTGAACGCCGCCGGGATACGGATCGAGCCGCCGCCATCGCCCCCGGTTGCAAGGGATACAACGCCTGCCGCCACCAATGCGGCCGAACCGCCGCTGGAGCCGCCGGGCGTGCGGGAAACATCCCAGGGATTACGGGTGATGCCGGTCAGCGGGCCGTGGGTGATGCCCTTCCACCCGAATTCGGGAGTAGCTGTCTTGCAGAAGAACACTGCACCCGCCTCACGCAGGCGGGCGACACCGGGCGTATCCTCCGTGCTGGGCACAGCTAGCGTCGCGTGCGAGCCGAAGCGTGTCGGCCAGCCGGCGACATGCGCCGTGTCCTTGATGGCGACAGGCACGCCGTCGAGCGGCCCAAGCGGCGCACCGCGACGCCAACGCTCCGCCGACTCGGCCGCAAGACGCCGACCCTGCGGTTCATCCAGCAGGCAGATGGCATTGAGAACCGGATTGACCGCGTGCAGTTGCGCCAGGGTGGCTTCCAGCACATCAACCGGCGACACCTCGCCTTCGGCGAAGCGCCGCATCATCTCGCGGGCGGACAGCCAGTTCAGGTCGTCAGACATGCCGCCCGATCCAGAAATGTGATGAAGCCTTCGAACACGCTGCTGAACATGCCATGACAGACAGTGAGCCGCAGCCTCTCGACCAGAATGGCAGATCTGCAACCATGCCCGAGGTCGAACGCGCACAGTTGCGTGCGATCGAAATATTTTGCGAGAGCGGCTGAACCCAACATCTAGCTGATTTGCCTATCGGGTAACGCATTCGATATCTCTTGGCGACCAAACAGCTCTTGCAGCCGCGACACGCGCGGCCGCCGAGTGTGTCTTGCTTACCGCATGATGTGGCATGCTTACCCGCGCAAAGCCGCGCGAGCTCCTGTTAGATAGCCCGCAATTTCCGACACCTGTCGCGGCCCTTCATTTAATTGGCCGGACGTTGAACCACGCAGCTGTTTCCCTGACGTACAGTCGTGGGCTGGGGAAGCGGAGGTTTCCTGGCGAAGCGCAATCAGCCGCCTGCTCCGCAGCGTGCGCCGGAATCATTGAAATGTATCCGACGTGATCCAGTTCACATTGCAGTGCTTCGGCTAGGTCCATAAACGCCTGGGGCTGACAGATGGATTTCCCCAACATGGAAAGCTCATTCCCACAGAAAGAGCGCCGGACCAATTCACGGCGCTGGCTGACAACGGCCTTCCTGATCTACGGCACGATGGTCGTCGGCCTGCTCGGATACTTTATCGTTTTTCCAGATACGAAGACCCATCGGACGCAAGGCGAAGGCGCGGCCATCCAAACTGCAGCGAAGGCGGTCAGATATGAGGCCGTGATCGCCAACTGGAATCGGTATCGCAACAAAGACGCGAGGGCGGACGCGCGATAGCGTCTGGACGCGAGCTACGGCTCAATCGAGAAGCAGGCGACCGACAGGCTCAGTGCGATCGCTTCCGCCTTTGACCACGACGATCTCGCCGCTGGCCGGCGAGATGCCGGTCAGCGCCTGAATGTTCGCACCGTGCGTCATGACGAGGAGGTTTCCGCGCGCCGTCCATTGGGCGATGAGCGCGCGGGCGCCGGAAGTCAAGCTCTCTCTTTGATCTCGCAGCACCACGACATTGCCGAATGTCGCCTCCGTCTCGACTGTCCCCAGATTCAACAACCTGGCGGTGTCGACGCATCGGCACCACGGCGAGCTCAGAATTTTCTCGAACGCAATCCCTTCCCGCTGGAGCCGCGCGCCAATTTTTGCTGCATCCGCCTGCCCCTTTTTGCTGAGGTTGCGCTGCGTGGCGCAATCATCGACGCGGAATCCCGGTGGATCGCCGAAGCCGCCCGGCGCATCGGCATGGCGCATCAGGGCGACATGGCCGCCGGCGCGCAACGCCTTCCAGGCATCGGTCGCGTCGTCGGCACTGGCGATCTCCGTCGTGCCGAGGAAGCCGAGAAGGACTGCGAAGACGGCGAAGCGCATGCGGCGCATGACGGCCTCCATCAGAAATACGCAATCAGGCGGCCGGCGCCGATCGCGCCGAGCCACAGCGCGAGCGAGATCAGCGCGGTGGCTTTGGCTGCGCCGGAGGCCTCGTCACGCCAGCTTTCAACATGACGCCATGGGCCAGCATGCGCGATCACGACATTGACCAGCGCCGCCGCGATCAGCACCACCTTGCTCTGGAATGCCGGATTTTTCACGACATGTGACGCATCGGCGGAAAACAGCAAAAATCCCATGCAGATCGCGAGCACAAAGCCTGCGCGCGACAACGGCAGCAACAATTGCGCCATCGGCTGGATCGCAATCGCCCGCCCGAGCCCCAGCATCCTCAAATCGAGCGCCAGGATCGATCCTACCAGCACGACGAAGCCGATGATATGCAGGATCTCGATCGCAGGATAAAGCGCGGGCGAAGAGCGCATCGCGTGGCCCAGCGCGCTTTCCTGCAAGGTCAGGAATATCGATGGGGCAGCCTGGTGCTCCACGCTGCCCTACCGCAGTTCGATGCGCTTGCCTTCGAGCACGATGTATTCGATCCGCGCCTCGTCCGGCTTGCTGGTATGGGGATAGCCGAACACCGTGCAGGTTTTGCCAGGCGCGATCAGGTCAGCCGTTGCACCCCGCGCCTGCATGCGCGATGGCGGCGCCAGGACGAAGCGCCAGTGCTTGCCGTCGACCTCCATCTCGATCTCGCAGTGCGGGTTCTCGAAGGTCGATTTCAGGATCTTGCCGGTCACGGTGAACGATTTCGACGTATCATAGCCGCCCCAGCCGTGATGGGCGATGGCCGAAGCCGGCGCAAGGCTGGCCGCCAGCGACAGGAACAAACGACGCGTGATTGAGGTCATGGCGAGCCTCCATGGAGCGGCAGTCCGTGCCTAATGGTTTCCCATTCCTTTTTCCAGAATCCCTCATTGGGCATCGTGCCGGCTGGATCAGAGGAGAATTCCGGTTTAACGCGATTGAGGAAGTACATGTTCACCAGGCCCTTGTGCTTCACCTCGACGGCGCCGCGGGGTTCCGTCTCAAAGCGCCCCTTGATATGCTGCCAGGTGGCTTCGGAAATCGTGATGCGACCCGGAATTCCGGCGGCTTCGACGCGCTCCGCCACATTTACGGTGTTCCCCCAGATGTCATAGGTGAACTTGTGCTTGCCCACCACGCCGGCAATCACCGGCCCGGTATTGATTCCGATCCTCGCCTGCCATACCGGAAGATGCAGCTTTTCCCGTTGTCGGTTCAGCTTCGTCATGTGATCCATGATCTGCAGCGCACATAGAGCGGCGTCCATCACGTGCGAGCGGTTGGGCTCCGGCACGCCGCCAACGGCGAGATAGGCATCGCCAATCGTCTTGAGCTTCTCAAGGCGGTGTTTGGCGATGATATCGTCGAACCGGGTAAAGTGCTGATCGAGCTGATCAATGACGCTGGCAGGCTCCATTGTTTCGACAATGCGGGTGAACCCACTGAAATCGATAAAGATGACGGTGGCCAGATCGAAGAATCGCGGCTTGACGCGCGAACTCGCCTTCAACTCGGCTGCGATCGATGCCGGCAGGATGTTCAGCAGCAGCCGCTCTGACTCGGATTTCTCGGCAACGGCGCGGTCGCGGGCCCGCTCCAGACCACGCAGCAATTCATTGCGCTCGAGCAACTGCCGGCGCAATTCCAGATGAACCATGGTTTGCCGCGACAGCCGTCGCAAGGCTTCGCGCTGCTCAAAGCTCAGCTCGCGCGACTTGAAGTCGACCACGCACAGCGTGCCCAGCGCATAACCGTCGTGCGTGATGAGCGGAGCGCCGCAGTAGAAGCGGAGGTTCAAGCCGCTTGTCACCAGCGGGCTGGTGTTGAATCGGCGATCGCTGAGCAGATCGGGAACGCAGAGAATATCGTTGTTGCAGATCGTGGCCTGGCAGATCGAGATTTCTCGGGGGCATTCGGCAAGATCCGGAGGGAGACCGTATTTTGCCTTCATCCACTGGCGCGATGGATCGACGAAGCTGATCAGCGCGGCCGGGCAGTCGCAAATCTGCGCCGCCAGTTCGGTGATTTCGTCGAAGCCGATTTCCGGAAGCGTATCGAGAATGGCGTAGCTTTTCAGCGCGTCAAGCCGCTCAGGCTCGTTGGCTGGAATAGCTACGTCCATAAAAAGCCCCTCACGCCAGATAAGGAAATCTATGGCGGAGCGTGCCCGGCAGGCAAGGCCCCCTTCAGGAGGGGCCCCTGAGCGCACGCCGGCCGGACCCGGACGCGAAGCAGGACGGCGTCCGCCTTACAGCCCCGTGTACCCCGCCTTCACCGGATCGTTGCTGCCGTCGAGCTGGCGCAAATAGGTCAGCCCGCACACCGTCAGCCGGTGCGGATCCTTCTCGCCCGCTTCCACCAGCTTGGCGACGTATTCGGTCACCTTGGCGCGCGCCTCATCGCTGGCCGCGGTGGTGCGGTTCACGAGCAGGTCATAGGTCTGCATGATGCGGTCGATCGCGGCTTCCATGGATTTCTCCTGAGTTGCGTGATGCGGGTGATGCGGTCAGGCCGCTATGCGCGCTTCGAATTCGGCGATCGCCTTGTTGGCGAGCCGGAGCCTGTTGAATTCGCCGTGCTGGACCATCTTCACGATGATTGCGAGCAAGCGCTCGTCGGTAGCGAAGGTATCGGCGATGGCGCCGGTCTTGCGGAGATAGTTCGAGGCGATAGCGTAGGCATCGCCCACCACCTCGAAATTCATGACCTGAATACCGCGCTCGACCAGCATGCCTCACCTGTTCCGTGACAGGGCCGACAATGCGTGAGGTTCGGGATGGTTCCATCCTTTTTGGAAGCCCGGCCTTTTGGCCACAAAAACAGGACGTTTCGACCCGATTTCACCTCGAAATCGGCAGCTCGGTCTCGGGATCGAAGAAATGCAGACGCCCAGCCTGCGCCGACAGGCGGACCTGATCGCCGCGCGCAATCACAGTTTCCGCCGGCACGCGAGCGGCGGTGACGCTGGCGGCACCTACCCTCGTCTCCAGCAAAATTTCCGAGCCGAGCTGTTCCACGACCTCGACGCGGGCATCGAAGCCCAAGCCCGGGGCGCCATGGCCGAGCACGAGATGCTCCGGCCGCATACCCAGGATCACGCGCCGGCCGCTGTGGGCTACGAGCGCCGAAGCGTCCGCAGGCCCGACCGTGAGCCGCAGGCCTTGTGTCTCGACTGACGTCACACCCGCTGCACTGCGCACGGTGACGTCGATAAAATTCATCGCGGGTGCGCCGATGAAGCCGGCCACGAACTTGTTGGCCGGCTTGCCGTAGACCTGCAGCGGCGTGCCGATCTGCTGGACCCGGCCGTCGCGCATGATGACGACGCGGTCGCCCAAGGTCATGGCCTCGACCTGGTCGTGAGTCACGAACACCGACGTGGTCGGAATCTCCGCGTGCAAACGTTTGATCTCGATGCGCATCTGCGCGCGCAGCTTGGCGTCCAGGTTCGATAGCGGCTCGTCGAACAAGAACACCTGCGGGTTGCGCACGATGCAGCGGCCGAGCGCGACGCGCTGCTGTTGGCCGCCCGAGAGCTGCCTCGGCTTACGCTGCAGCAGATCATGCAGCCCGAGCATGCCGGCGGCGCGGTCGATCGCCACCTTGATCTCGGCTTCCGCCGTCTTCTTGTTGCGCAGGCCGAAAGCCAGATTGTCATAGACGCTCATATGCTGGTAGAGCGCGTAGTTCTGGAACACCATGGCGACGTCGCGGTCGCGCGGCGGCAGATGGTTGACCACCTTGCCGCCGATCCGGATGTCACCGCTGGTGATGTCTTCCAGGCCCGCGATCATGCGCAGCGTCGTCGATTTGCCGCACCCGGAGGGGCCGACCAGCGCGACGAACTCCCTGTCGGCGATCTCGAGATCGACGTCCTTCACGGCGTGGAACAGCGAGCCATAATGCTTGTTGAGCTTGCTCAGTGAAATTGCTGCCATTGCCCCAGCCGCACCCAAACCTGAAGCCTGTTTCAAAAGCCCGCCGCGCGCTTGACGCGGCGGGCTCCACATTCTCGACTATATTTGAGCATGATCTCCGCGCAAACGCGTTTGTCGCGAGGGAAAACCGGTACCCACTTTTCCGGATCATGCTCTATTGCGCGGCCTTGCTGACCAGCGGCGCGCCTTCGGCCAGCACCTTCGCGATGTCCTCGCGCTTGCCGGTGACCGCCTTGGTGACGGCGTCGTTGAACGCCTTGTGCACGGCGGGCCATTGCGGGAAATAATAGGCGCCGCGCACCTTGTCGGGGGAATCCAGTACCGACTCCTTCAACAGCTTCATGAACTGATCCTGCTCGGCGATCTTCGGCCAGAACGAGGTGTTGGGCGGCGGCGCGCCGGTCGCCTTCCAGAGCTTCATCTGGCCCTCCTCGTCCAGCATCATCGCCTCCAGCATCTGCTTGGCGAGCTTCTTGCGCTCGGGCGCGATCGACTTCGGGATCGCCCAGCCCCAGATATCGTCCCAGGCGAACGGCTTGGTGCGGTTGGGACCGAGCGGAAAGCGCGCGGCTGCGATCTTGCCCGCGATCTTCGACTTGGCGGGATCATTGAAGGTGCCCCACCACAGCGTATCGGCCACGGTGAAGGCGGCATCGCCGGACATGAAGATCGCGTTGGCCTCGTTGCGGTCATAGGCCGGCATGCCGCGCGGCACGATCTTGTGGGTGTTGATCGCGTCCCACCAATATTCGACGGTCTGCTGCATGCAGGGTTCGGTCAGGCCCGACTTCCAGCCGGCTGCCGCAAGCTTCTTGTTGTCGCGCTCGTAGGCCGGCATCAGCACGTCGCAATTGTTGCCCCACATCGACCAGAGCCAACTGAACCAGGTATGGTTCATCGCCATGCCGGCGACAAAGCCGAACTTGACCTTGCCGTCGGCCTGCAGCTTCTTGCTTGCGGTGACGAGCTGTTCCAGCGTCTTTGGCACCTCCTCCGGTTTGACGAGATCGGAGCGGTAGAAGAACACGCTAAACGTCTGGCCCATCGGCACGACGGTGTTCTTGCCTTCCGCGTTGGCGAACACGACCGGGGCCATGCTCCATTTGTCGGCGAATTTATTCGCCTCGACGTCGTCCATCGGCTCCAGCAGATGCGCCCAGGTCTGTCCCCAGTCGTCATTGTGCCAGATCACGTCGTACTGGTCGGCGTTCGAGGTCAGCGACGCCGTCATCTTCTCGACATAGACGCCGTAGGAATTCGGCACCTTGACGATCTTGACGCCGTTCTTGGCGCCCCAGGCCTCGAACATCGCAATCGAAGCGTCCTGGATCGGGCTCGGCTGGTAGCCGATCCGCAACTCCTTCACCTGTGCAGCGGCACCGCCGGTCGCGGCCACCAGGGCCGCGGTCGCCGCCATGAACCATCTCGCCAGTCCCTGCATCGCCACTCCTCCTGTTTTTGTCGTTGTGTCGTCTCTCGCTTCTGCTTGCCTAAATCCTCAAACCCCGGATGACGTATTTCTGCCCGAACAGCGCGATCAGAAACGCCGGCACCAGCGCCATCACCGCGGTCGCCGCCATCAGATTCCAGCGCAGCCCCATCTCGGTGACGAACTGCGCCATGACAACCGTGATCATCGGCACGCGGTTGCCGGTCAGGATCAGCGCGAACAAAAACTCGTTCCAGGTAAATAGCCAGCACAGCACGGCGAGTGCGGAAATCGCCGGCAGCGCCGACGGCACCGCGACGCGGATGAACGCGCCCCACCGGCTGCAGCCGTCGATCATGGCGGCGTATTCCATCGACGGGTCGATGCCGTCGAAAAAGCCCTTCATCAGCCAGGAGAAGAAGCAGATATGCACGGCGACATGCGGCAGCAGCAGGCCGGTGTAGGTATCGTAGATGCCCCAGCTTTGCGTCACGAAATACAGCGGCAACACCCAGGAGATGTAGGGCACGCAGCGGAACACATAGATGGTCCCGAACCAGAGCCGCGAGGCCGGCCCGGTGAAGCGCGACAGCATGTAGCCGCTCGATACGGTGACCAAAAGCGAGAACACGGTCGCCAGCGTCGCGATCAGCGCGCTGTTGAGGAAGGCCTCGACGATCCGTTCCTCGCGCAGCACCTCGGCGAAATTGCCGAGCGTGAACTCAGTACCGCGATGGACGTAATAGACGCCGGATTCCGGCCGTAGCGAGGTCAGGATCAGCCACAGCACCGGAAAGGCGAACGCGAAGCAGATGAAAGCGACCACCAGCGCGAACAGCGTCTTGCGCCCGATCGGCGGCAGCCACGGCAGGAATTCGGAGCGGCTCACCATGGCCATCGGATCAAGCCTTTGCGATGCGGTCGACGAAGCGATAGAGCACCACGCCGATCACGAGGATGATGAGCCCACCGATGATGGCCGCCGCCGAACCGCGGCCGAGATCGAGATTGAGGAAGGCGTGGACATAGGCATAGAGGCTGAACAATTCCGTCGAGCGCCCGGGCCCGCCGCCGGTCAGCGTCCATACGATGTCGAAGGTGCGGAAGGCATCGATGGCGCGGATCACCACGCAGACCACGATCACCGGGCGCAGCATCGGCAGCGTCAGGTAGCGAAACACGCGCCAGGCGGTGGTGCCGTCGATGGCGGCGGCCTCGAATGGCTCCTTCGGCAGGCTCTGCAGGCCTGCAAGCAAGAGCAACGTGAACCACGGCGTCCACAGCCAGATATCGGTCAGAAGGATGATGCCGAACGCGCTCCAGCGCTGGACCAGCCAGGGCTGCCCTTCGAGGCCGATGGCTTCCAGCACCACGTTGACGATGCCGAACTGGTCGTTGAAGATCCAGCGGATCATGATCGCGGCGATCACCGGCGCCACCATCAGCGGCACCAAAAGGATCGTCTGCACCAGCTTCTGGCCGCGGAACGGCCGATTGAGCAGCAGCGCCAGCATCAGCCCCGCCACCAGCGCGCCGGCGACGCTGAGCACCATGAACACGAAGGTATTCGGCAGCACCACGTAAAGGAACGCCGGATCGGTTATCACGGCGGCATAGTGGTCGAAGCCGATCCAGGTCTTTTTGGGATTGTAGAGCGCCCAGTCGCGAAAGCTGGCGTTGGCGCCGATCACGATCGGCACGACCTGAAACAGCAGCAGCAACAGCGCAGCCGGCGCGATCAGAAACAGCACGAAGCGCTGTTGCTCGCCGAACATGGGACGCCGCGATGCCGACAAGCCCGTTTTTCCCATTTGGGCGTCAAGCCGTCACGACTCTTGCGGCCGGTACGTGCGTGAAGCCTCTATTCCCGGGATTATGGGCGGGGCGTCGAAGGCTAGTCAATCCGGATAGTGCAAGCGCACAATCGGATTGTGCAAGCGGCACAATCGGATTGTGCAAGCGGCACAATCGGATCGTGCCACAGGCAAGCGATCGGACAGACGCACATTCAAAAGCATCAACTTGAGGTTTTCCAAAAAGCAGAACGCACCGGACCCGGAGGACCGGGACCGATGCGCTTTCAGCAAGGCTTACTGCCTTGCCAGTTCATTTGTCTGCCGTTGGCTGCCGGTCTTTTCGATCATGATCCGAGAAATCGGATCATGATCTGGCCGGCTTGACCGCTAGACGAACGAAATTCTCAGAGCCGATACAGGATCTGGTCGGTCCAGAACCGCTCGAGGCGGTGCAGCGACTTGTTCAGCGTCGCGAACTCTTCGTTCGAGATGCCGCCGACCTGCTCCACCGTCTTGACGTGCTTCTGGTAGAGCGCGTCGACGATCTTGCGGATTTCCTGGCCCTGCGCGGTCAGACGAATGCGGACCGAACGGCGATCGACGCGGGAGCGCTGATGATCGAGGAAGCCGAGCTCGACGAGCTTCTTGAGGTTATAGGAGACGTTGGAGCCGAGGTAGTAGCCGCGCGTGCGCAGCTCGCCCGCAGTCAGCTCCTTGTCGCCGATGTTATAGAGCAGCAATGCCTGCACCGAATTGATGTCGGCGCGGCCGCGGCGGTCGAACTCGTCCTTGATGACGTCGAGTAGCCGGCGATGCAGCCGCTCCACCAAGGTCAACGCTTCCAGATAGAGCGGCTGCACCGGAGTTTGACCGGCAGAGCGTTCAGCGGTTTCCACCGCCGTTGCAACGGCTTTGATCATGACACTTCCCCTGTCGTCGTTTTTGTCGACTTATTTCGACGAAACTTTTGTCCCGCCTGATAGCTTCAACTTAAGGGGGCGGTTTGAAGATCCGCTTAAATAAGAGAATAAAGAGATCATGAATTTAAGACAGTGAATCGTCGATTAAGCCCATGGATAAAGGGCTTTTCGCAACCTTTCATTGACAGTGGGGGCCGCCTGTTCACGCTTCGTCTGCATGCCCTGTCGCATTCGGAAACAGGTGCGTCTGAAATCGAAACCCTCGCGTAACAGGTGTGGTGGAACTCTTTACGGCCCTTAACGGTGACTGAAGCGTTACCGGAAAAAAATCTGAAAATTTTACGGGATAGCGTCGCGGTTTCTGCACGCGGATGAATTATGGCAGGAAACTGACACGTTGAAGCGGCGGTGGCTTTCATCCTTCGAGACGCAGCCAAGTGGCCGCTCCTCAGGATGAGGTCTCAGACCCTCATGGTGAGGAGCGCGGCAGCGCCGCGCGTCTCGAACCACGAGGCCACTGGACGTGCCGCGTGATCCTATGGCGGGCGCTCGCGCGCGGCCATCCAGGCGAGCGCCAGATACGCCGCCAGCATCACAGCTTCGAATCCCACCACCGTGAGACTGCCGCCGTAGATGCCGGGAAACATCAGTTCGATCACCGCCATCGACACCACGGTGGTGAGCCACACCACCGCGCCCCAGGGCGTTGCGAGCCACAGGCCAACAGCGGCGACGAGTTCGATCACGGCGAAATAGACGGTGGCGGTCTGCCAGGCCATCGACTGGTTCTCGAACGCCTCTTCCTCGCTGCCGATGAACCCCGTCACCTGAGCCCAGTGGTACAGGCCCTTCAGGATCGAGATGACCGCCATGATGCGCAGGAACAGCACCAGCCGCCGCGTCCACACATTGTCGTCGGGCTCGATCCGCTCCGACGACATCGCCGCCATCGACATCGCGTTGTCCCTGCCCTTGTCGCGCCCCTGATCGCGTGCCGAAGTATCAGACATGGCAGTTGACCTGGTAGCCGACCTCGGAATCGGGATTCAACGCGGGCTGGAATGTCCTCATGGCCCCAAATGTTCTCATAGCGATGTCTTGGCCCGCCGGGACGGTAAAATCAATTGCCGATGAGATGGATCAAGGCGCGGTGACGGGACACCTTCAAGGTGCTAGAACTGGAACAAATCAAAACTGACCCGCGCCTTCAGGAGTACCCATCACATGGCGATCAAATTCGGGCGTCCGATCGAAATGCGCGACGCGCCGCGGCGGCAGACCGACCTCGCCTCCACCCCGCTGGACCTCGCCATCCGCCCCCGCCGCAACCGCAAGGCGGAATGGGCGCGGCGGCTGGTGCGCGAAAACGTGCTTACCACCGATGACCTGATCTGGCCGATGTTCGTGGTCGACGGCAACAACGCGCGCACGCCGGTGGCCTCGATGCCTGGCGTCGACCGACTCACCGTCGATCAGGCGGTGCGCGACGCCGAGCGCGCGATAAAGCTCGACATCCCCTGCATCGCGCTGTTCCCCTATACCGAGCCATCCTTGCGCGACGAGAACGGTTCTGAAGCGCTCAACCCGAACAACCTGGTCTGCCAGTCGGTGCGCGCGATCAAGCAGGAATTCCCCGAGCTCGGCGTGCTGTGCGACGTGGCGCTGGATCCCTTCACCAGCCACGGCCATGACGGGCTGATCGAGGACGGCAAGATCCTCAACGACGAGACGGTGGCGGTGCTGGTGCGCCAGGCGCTGGTGCAGGCGGAGGCCGGCTGCGACGTCATTGCGCCCTCGGACATGATGGACGGCCGCGTCGGCGCGATCCGCGAGGCGCTGGATGAGGCCGGTTTCCTCGACGTGCAGATCATGTCCTACGCGGCGAAATACGCCTCCGCCTTCTATGGCCCGTTCCGCGACGCCATCGGCTCGGCGAAAACGCTGACCGGCGACAAGCGCACCTACCAGATGGACAGCGCCAATTCCGACGAAGCGTTGCGCGAGGTCGAACTCGACATCGCCGAGGGTGCCGACATGGTGATGGTGAAACCCGGCATGCCCTATCTCGATGTCGTGCGGCGGGTGAAGGATACGTTTGCGATGCCGACCTTCGTCTACCAGGTGTCCGGCGAATACGCGATGATCGCGGCCGCCGCCAATAATGGCTGGATCGACGGCGACCGCGCGATGATGGAAAGCCTGCTCGGCTTCAAGCGCGCCGGCGCGGACGGAATTTTGACGTACTTTGCGCCGAAGGCCGCGGAGAAGTTGAAGGCGCAGGGGTAATCCTCCCTCGTCGTCCCTGCGAACGCATGCGTTCGCAGGGACGACGGAGGCGTTGTGCCCAGCTCCCCAGCCCACCGAATATTGCACGCTGTTAATGGTTGCAGGCCCTTGGCGACCGCTTGGCCGGTTCCCATGTTCCGTTCGGGAAATTCGGCCTGGAGGACAGACCATGTCTTATAGCGGCTCTGGCGCTTCAAATTCTGGCGGCGCTTCAAATGCCGGCGGCGCCTGGCGGAACGACGGCGGGGTGCCGCCGCATGCGTTCGATCCCGATTTGCAGCCGGAACTGTTTCGCGGTGTGCTGACGCGGCGGGTGTTTGCGTTCCTGATCGACCTCGTCGTGCTGTCGGTTCCGGTCATCCTCGGCTACATCTTCATTGCCGTGTTCGGCGTCATCACGCTCGGCCTCGGCTGGATGCTGTTCTGGCTGGCCTGGCCGGCCACCATCGTGTGGGCGATCGTCTATTACGGCGCCTCGATCGGCGGCCCGCATTCGGCCACCATGGGCATGCGCGCGATGGATCTGGAGGTGCGCACCTGGTACGGCGCCCCCGGCTATTTCGTACTCGGCGCCTGCCATGCCGTGCTGTACTGGGTCTCGATCTCGTTCCTGTCGCCGCTGGTACTGCTGGTCGGGCTGTTCAACGGCCGTCGCCGGCTGCTGCACGACATCATCATGGGAACCGTGGTCATCAACAGCTCGGTTCGTACCCAGGTAGCACCCTCGGCACGCAGCAGCTACTGAGCGAGCCGCAAACTGTAATTGACCGTCAGCCCTCGGGGCGCGATGTTAGAGCCGGTCCAGCCTGGAAATGAAATCAGGCCCGGATCCGGCTCTTTTTCGTTTTGACGCGTTTTCTTAACGGGAAAGCATTATGGATGATTTGTTTCGGAGGCCTGACGATCCGACGTGACCCAGCACTCGCGTGACACCCCGCAATTCTACCTGACGGCGCCCTCGCCCTGCCCCTATCTGCCGGGCCGGCACGAGCGCAAGGTGTTCACGCATCTGGTCGGCGACAAGGCCGGTGACCTCAACGACCTCCTGACCCATGGCGGCTTCCGCCGCAGCCAGTCGATCGCCTACCGCCCGGCCTGCGACCAGTGCCGCGCCTGCGTTTCCGTGCGCGTCATCGCCAACGAATTCCGCCCCTCGCGCAACTTCAAGAAGGTCCTGGCGCGCAATGCCGACATCGTCGGCGAACAGCGCAGCGCGGTGCCGACGTCGGAGCAGTATTCCGTATTCCGCGCCTACCTCGACAGGCGGCACCGCCATGGCGGCATGGCCGACATGACCGTGCTCGACTACGCGATGATGGTGGAGGACAGCCATGTCGAAACCCGAATCATCGAATACCGCAAGCGCGGCGTCGATTCCGGTATCACCGGGCGCGGCGAGGAACTGATCGCGGTGGCGCTGACGGACGTGCTGAGCGACGGGCTGTCGATGGTGTATTCATTCTTCGAGCCGTCGCAGGAAAGCCGCTCGCTCGGCACCTTCATGATCCTCGATCATATCACCCGCGCCCGCAGGCTCGGACTGCCTTACGTCTATCTCGGCTACTGGATCGAAGGCTCCAAGAAGATGGACTACAAGGGCCGCTTCCTGCCACAGCAGCGGCTGGCGCCCTCAGGCTGGCTGCGCGTGGACGCATCGGGCGAAGTGCCGTCCGAGCCGCAGGATTGAGCAGCTCTCGCTGCCGCGTTTCGCCCTTCCCGTCGGCGTTCTTGCCGGGCGGCTAATATCTTCAACTTGTAGTGCCGTGATAAAGCGTCGATGGGTAGTTCCCACGCGCCCGTTCGGTGGAGCAGTTACCCGTCATGAACGAGCTGGACCCTTCCGCCGCTACGATGCCTCCTCACGTATCTTACGACTGGCTGCAGCGGCGGATCGTCACCGCATCGGTCGCGTTCGCGCTTGCCTTGCTCGCCGTGCAGGCCTTCCAGGCCTGGCATGGCTATCGCACCGCGCGGACCGAAGCAGAGCGGCGCGCCACCAACCTGGTCTACATTCTGAGCGCGCACATGCAGGCGGCAGTGGCCGCGCTCGATGCCTCGCTGGCGCAGATCGCGGCGGCAAGCCAACGGCTAGGCGGTCCGTCCGGCGATGCCGACGACTGGAATGCCGTGCTGATGGGCGCGATCGCCGGCCTGCCAAACACGGGATCGCTCAGCGTCACCGACAGCGAAGGCATCATCCGGCATGCGACGGTCGCGAACATCCTGGGTCGGTCGCGGCAGGATCTCTACTTGTTCCAGACTCTGCGCCGCCAGGCGAATGCCGGAATGGTGGCGGACAGGCCCTTCAAGGGCGCGTCCGGCGAGATGTTGATTCCTCTCGGGCGTCGGCTGGAAGGCCCGGCCGGCGTGTTCCAGGGCGTCGCGGTCGCCACCTTGCGCCTGCAGCAGCTACGCGAATTCTACCACTCGATCGATGTCGGTCCCGGCGGGCTGATCCGCATCCTGCACCCTGACGGGCAGGTTCTGTTCCGCGAGCCCTCGTCACGAGACCCGATCGGCGAACCGGCGTTGGAAGACCCGGTCTACCGGGCTTGCCGGGCCGGCAAAGCCGATGGCCTGCTGGACGAGGAAACCGGCCCCAATGGACGCCCCCTCATCACCGCCTTCCATGCGCTGCCGTCGCCCGGACTGCTGCTTGCGGTTTCGCTCGATCGCAGGGCGGCATCCGCGGAATGGCGCAACAATCTCGCCGTCGATGGCGGCCTCCTCGCCGCGGAGATTTTGGCTCTCGCGATTGCGACCGCGACGATCCTGCGGTTGCTGCGAGCGCGCCACGCCGCAACGCTGCGGCTGGCAAGCCGGGAGCGGCAGTTGCTGCTGGCCGAGTCAATCGCCCACATGGGCGCCGTCACCTTCGACGTCGCGGCTAAAATGGTCCGGCCGTCGCCGCAGATCGCCGCCATTTTCGGCTGGCCGGAGCCGGTCGAGGAAATTCCGCTGCAGGCGTTCCTTGCGGCCGTGCACGAAGCGGACCGGCAGCCGCTCGGCCAGACGATCGCGCGCTGCGCCGAAGGCGGCGGGCCGTATCGCCAGGAATTTCGCATCACGCGCCCGGATGGCGGCGTGCGCATCATCTGGTCCGAGGGATTCCAGGACGATGGCACGCCAACGGCCGCGGCTGGCGTCGTCGCCATCTGCCAGGATGTAACGGATCGCAGGATGGCGGAACGCCAACTGGCCCAGGCGCTGAAGATGGAAGGCGTCGGCCAGCTCACCGGCGGCGTCGCCCACGACTTCAACAACCTCCTGACCGTGATCATCGGCAATCTGGACATGCTGGCCGAATGGCCCGGCGCCGACGCGCGTGCCCGCGAGACGGCCGAGATCGCCCTGCGCGCCGCCGATCGCGGAGCCGATCTCGTGCGCAGCCTATTGGCCTTCTCACGCAAGCAGCCGCTGCAGCCGCGCGTGGTCAATCTGAACGAGATCGTCCTGGAAACCGACCATCTGCTGCGGCGAACCCTCGGCGAGCAGGTGGAGCTGGAAACCAGCCTGGAACGCCAGATCTGGCTGACCATGGTCGATCCCGCGCAACTGCAGGCCGCCCTGGTCAACCTGGCCGTGAACGCGCGCGATTCCATGACGCAAGGCGGCAAGTTGACGATCGAGACCGGCAACGTCGTGCTGGATGAGCACTATGCGCGGCAGAACGCGGATGCCAAGCCCGGCGCCTATGTCCTGCTGGCCGTCAGCGATACCGGCTCCGGCATTCCTGCCGCCATACTGGACCGCGTGTTCGAACCGTTTTTCACCACCAAGGAAACCGGCAAAGGAACCGGGCTCGGATTAAGCATGGCCTACGGCTTCATCAAGCAGTCGAATGGTCACATCAAGATCTACAGCGAAGTCGGGCACGGCACGACCGTGAAGCTCTATTTGCCGCGGAGCGAGGCAGCGGCGCGCGTGGAGGCGCCCGCCACGGCGGTCGAACTGGATTCGACAGGCAATGAGACCGTGCTGGTGGTCGAGGACGACGCGATGGTGCGCGATTTCGTCGTCCAGCAGTTGCAGCAGCTCGGTTACCGGACGCGACTGGCCGAGAATGGCAGGGATGCCCTGGCGGCTCTCGATGGTGACGCCGAGATCGATCTGCTGCTGACCGACGTGATTCTGTCGGGTGCGCTGACGGGCAAGCAGGTCGCCGACGCAGCCCAGCGGCGGCGGCCGGACCTCAAGGTGCTGTTCATGTCCGGCTATACCGAGAACGCGATTGTGCATCACGGCCGGCTCGACCCGGGCGTCCTGCTGTTGTCGAAGCCGTTCCGCGCCACCGACCTCGCGCGGATGGTTCGCAGGGCGATTGCAGGCAACCAGCCCAGTAACGCGTGAGCTGTTGCCCAGCGCCGCCTCAGCCGAAGAACGCTTCGAACAAGAGTTTTACGTTCAGCGCGACGATCACGCCGGCGACGATCCATGCCACCGCGGCGACCGAACGGGAGATAGCGAACTTGCCCATCTTGCGCCGGTCGGAAACGAACTTCACCAGCGGGATCACCGCGAACGGCAATTGCATCGACAGCACGACCTGGCTGAACACCAGCAATTGGCTGGTGCCCCGCTCGCCATAGAGTGCGGTAACGATTACGACCGGAACGATGGCGATGCCGCGCGTGACGAGCCGCCGCGCCCAGCTCGGCAGGCGCAGGTGCAGAAAGCCTTCCATCACGATCTGGCCGGCCAACGTCGCCGTGACCGTCGAGTTGAGGCCGGAGGCAAGCAGCGCCACCGCGAACAGGGTGGAGGCGATGCCGAGCCCGAGTAGCGGCGACAGCAGCTCAAACGCCTGGCCGATCTCGGCCACTTCGGTGCGGCCGGTCGCGTGGAAAGTGGCGGCAGCGACGATCAGGATGGCGGCGTTGATGAACAGCGCCAGCATCAAGGCGATGGTCGAATCCGTCGTCGCCCATTTGATCGCCTCGCGGCGGCCCTTGTCGTTGCGTTCATAGGCGCGGGTCTGCACGATCGAGGAGTGCAGATAGAGGTTATGCGGCATCACGGTCGCACCGATGATGCCGATGGCGATGTAGAGCATTTCAGGGTTGGTGACGATCTCGGTCGACGGCATAAATCCCCGCAGCACCGCGGCCACCGGCGGCGCGGCGGCCGTGATCTGGATCGCAAAGCAGATCGCAATCACGATCAAAAGCGAGATGACGAAGGCTTCGAGGAAGCGGAAACCCTTGTTCATCAACAGCAGCAGCAGGAAGGCGTCGAGCGCGGTGATCAGCGCGCCGCCGATCAAGGGAATGCCGAACAGGAGTTTTAGCGCGATCGCAGTGCCGATCACTTCCGCCAAGTCGCAGGCGATGATGGCGGCCTCGCACGCCACCCAGAGCATGAAGTTGACCGGCCGGGAAAAGCTGGCGCGGCAGGCCTGGGCGAGGTCGCGGTCGGTGACAATGCCGAGCCGCGCCGCGAGCGCCTGCAACAGGATCGCCATCAGGTTCGACAGCAGGATCACCGACAGCAGCGTGTAGCCGAACTTGGAGCCACCCGCGAGGTCGGTGGCCCAGTTGCCGGGGTCCATGTAGCCGACCGAAACCAGGTAACCCGGGCCGAGGAAGGCCAGCAGCCGGCGCGACCAATGCCCACCAAAGGGCACCAGGATGGTCGAGTTGACCTCGGGCAGGCTGGCTTGGGCACCGGCGGCGGCATCGGCGCGCCAACCGGCCGCAGTCGTGTCGGTCATAGATACATTCTCGATCGCGGGCTTCGGGCCCAATGCGGGCGTTCGGGCGTCCATTTCAGTAAGATGGCCGATATCCACTTTTATTGCAACTCACTTGCAACTGCATCTAGCCAACTTCGCGACGGAACTTGGCCCTCGAAGGTGGACGCTTTGTCGGTAAGCGGGTGGGTTTGACCAGCCCGGAAGCCGACAATGCCGGCAAATCCATCCTGGAAGGGAATACCGCCATGTCACCCGCCGCCGACACGCCTCGCCTGCCCGCAACTTTCAACCGCCTGGCATGGTCCAACCTCGCCGCACAGTCGGCCGAGCAGATTGCGCTGGCGGCCGCCCCCATCGTCGCCGTGCTGCTGCTCGGGGTCGGCGAAGGTCAGACCGGCCTGCTGCAGACCGCACTCACCCTGCCCTTCATCCTGTTCGCGATCCCTGCCGGCCTGCTCGCCGACCGCATCTCGCGGCGCTGGGTGATGGCGGGCTCCGAGGCGCTGCGCGCCGCGGCGCTGGCCGGAATCCTGCTGCTGATCTGGCTCGGCCAGATGACGCTGCCGCTGCTTTCGCTGCTCGGCTTCATCGCGGTGTGCGGAACGGTCGCTTACAGCGTCGCCGCGCCCGCGCTGGTGCCCTCGCTGGTGACGTCGGAACAATTGCCCGCGGCGAATGCGCGCATCGAACTGGCGCGCACGATCGCGTTCGCCAGCGGCCCGGCGCTCGGCGGCGTGCTGGTCGGATGGGTCGGGGCCGCACCCGCCTTCGGATTTGCCGCGGCGTTGTCCGTGATCGCAGTCGTGCTGCTGTCGGGCATCTATGAACCGGCGCGCGCCCCTGCCCCGCGCCGCCATCCGCTGCAGGAGATCAGGGAAGGCGCCGCGTTCGTGCTGCATCACGCGCTGCTGCGGCCGGTGTTCATCACGCAGTTCATCTTCAACACCGCCTCGTTCCTGCTGCTCGCGGTGTTCGTGCCCTACGCCGTGCGCCACCTCGGCCTGTCGGCTACCGGCGTCGGCGTGACGCTTGGGATGTATGGCGTCGGCATGGTGGCGGGCGCGCTCGCGGCGACGCGGATAATGAAGCGGCTGACCTTCGGAATCGTCATCGGGCTCGGACCCGTCACCGGCTTCGTCGCCGCGCTGGTGATGGCGCTGACGACCATCGCGCCGACGCCATGGCTCGCGGCCTTAAGCTTCTTCCTGCTCGGCGCCGGTCCGATCCTGTGGGTGATCTCGACCACCACCTTGCGGCAATCGGTGACGCCGCCATCGTTGCTCGGACGTGTCTCCGCCATCAACATCATGAGCTACGGCGCCCGGCCGCTCGGCTCGGCGCTCGGCGCCGTCGTCGGCGGCCTCTATGGCGCCGAAACATGCCTCTATCTGGCGGCCGCGATCTTCGGCGCACAGGCGCTGGTGATCCTGCTGTCGCCGGCCGTCTCTCTGGCGCGACAGCCGGACATGGTGGGCGAGCCGGCGCGGTGTTAGCTGGCTGGTTCGTGCGCGAACTGAAATCGTCATTGCGAGCGCAGCGAAGCAATGACGGGGCAAAGCAGGCCTATCCTGCCAGATACCGCTCATACTTCCCCGCCACCACCTCATCCGCCGCAATGTCCGGATCGAGCGTGTAGAGGTCCTGTGCCCGGCCGATGCCGCGCAGGGCATAGCGGCCGGTGGATACCAGGTAGTTCCGCCCCGCGGCATCGAGGCCTGCGCGGAACGCCGACGACATCAGCAATTCCCGCTCGACCGAGCGGCACATCGAGGCGATGCGGCTGACCTCGTTGACGGCCGGCCCCACCACGGTGAAGTCAAGCCGGTCATCGCTGCCGATATTGCCATAGAACACCTCGCCGACATGCAGGCCGACATGGGCCGACGTCACCGTGCGGCCCTCGGCGGTGCGGCGGGCGGTGAGCGCCTTCATGTTGCGGCGGAAGCGATGTTCGGCGCGCAGCGCGGCGCGTTTTGCCACAGCCATGTTGTCATGGGTGAACATCGCCAGCACGCCGTCGCCGATCAGCTTCAGCACCTCGCCGCCGGCGTCATGGATGGCGTCGATCGAGGCCTGCGCATAATCGTTGAGGAACGGAATGATCTCGCCGGGCTCGATGCTCTCGCTGATCGTGGTCGAGCCGCGCAGGTCGGAGAACCACAGCACAGCGTTGATGCGCTCGGTGACGCCGCGCGCGATTTTTCCGCGCAACACTTGCTCGGCAGCGTCGCGCCCGAGATAGACCCGCCCAAGCGTCTTGGCGATATCGGCCTGCGCCGCGGTCTTGATCGCAAGGCCCAGCACCGGCACGAGGTCGCGCAGCGCTGCCAGCCCCTGCGCGCCAAAGCCCTCGTCGCGGCGCGTCACCCAATATGAGTAGACGCAATCCATCTGCCCCATGGTGCCGGCGTCACCGAAGCGGTGCGTATAGGCGACCAGATGCTTGTGACCCTTCTCGGCGAGTTCGTTCACGAACTTGAACCTGTGAGTCCCGCCATCGCCGAGGTCGATCGGCAACTCCTCGTAGCCGTTTTCGAGCATGTGATAGAAGATCGAACTGCGCCAGGCCTCCGCGGCTTCGCCCTCGTTGGTCGAGCCATATTCGAAGACGTCGCTTTCGTTGGTCTCGGCGTCGTTCCAGCGAAAGCCGCGGCCCTCGAAAATCGGATGCAGCGTGTCAATGAAGACCATCCCGCGCGATACGGGGAGGCCTTCGGCGCAACAGCGTTCGCAGAAACCGCGGATCAGGTCATTTTCGGGGAGGCCTGTGAGGCCCTGGCTGACCAGCCAGTTCATCAGGCGCAGACGAGGCGTGAGTTCCATGCGGCCATTATGCCGCGCAATCGTGACAGGCGAAAGCCTCGCGCCCCTCAACCCTTCGCGCGCGTCACCGCCTCGCCGTCTTCCTTGACGAAGGCTTGGACGGGGTTGTCGAGCAGATCGAGCACCAGCTCCGACGGCCGGCATAGCCGTACGCCCTTGGGCGTCACCACGATCGGCCGGTTGATCAGGATCGGGTGCGCCATCATGAAATCGATCAGCTCGTCGTCGCTCCATTTGGGATCGGCGAGGCCAAGCTCGGCGTAAGGCGTGCCTTTTTCGCGCAGCAGCTCGCGTGGCGAGATGCCGAGCGCTCCGATCAGTTCGACCAGCCGCGTGCGGCTTGGCGGCGTCTTCAGGTACTCGATCACCTCAGGCTCCTCGCCGCTCTGCCGGATCATTGCCAGCGTGTTGCGCGAAGTCCCGCAGGCGGGGTTGTGATAGATCGTGACGCTCATGGCCGGGCCTCCCTGGTCTTTACCGCCTCGTCCGCCCCGCGCAGCAGCCAGCTCATGAAGATCAGCGCCACGACCGCGCCGCACAGCTCCGCCGCGATAAAGCCGGGAAGATCGGCGGGGCGAATACCAGAAAACGTATTGGTCATCGAGCGCGCGATGGCAACGGCCGGATTGGCAAACGAGGTGGATGCTGTGAACCAGTAGGCCGCCGTGATGTAGAGGCCGACCAGCCAGGGCACAGCGGAACGGTTGAACCGGATGCCGGCGAGGATGGTCGCGACAAGGCCGAAGGCGGCGACGCCCTCGGCGAGCCATTGCGCGCCGCCGGTTCGGATTTTCAGCGAGGCATCGATCAGCGGCAGTGCGAACATCGCATGCGCGATCATGGTTCCGGCAAGCCCGCCCGCCACCTGCGCAGCAACGTAGCCCAGCGCATCACGCGGCGTCAGTTCACCCTTCAGGGCAAAGACCAGCGATACCGCCGGATTGAAATGTGCGCCCGAGATGGGCCCGAGAATGGTGATGAGAACCACGAGAATCGCGCCGGTCGGCAGCGTGTTGCCGAGCAGCGCCAGCGCGACGTCCTTGGTCAGGCTCTCGGCCATGATGCCCGAGCCGACTACGGTCGCAACCAACAGCGCAGTGCCGAGTGCTTCGGCCGCGAGCCGGCGCGGTAGATCAAATTCGGACATTAGCTCGCCTTCTCTTGGCCTGACGTCGAGCCAGCGATGCGGCCGATGTCGCGCAGCCGGGTACCCAGCGACAGGGCGTCGATGCTCTCCAGCGGCAGGCTCGTAAAGGCGGCGATCCGATTTTTGAGATAGCGGAACGCCTCGACGAAAGCCGCTTCCTTCTCGATGTCCGTTCCCTCAACGGCCGCCGGGTCCTCAATACCCCAATGCGCCGTCATCGGCTGCCCCGGCCATATCGGACAGGCCTCGCCAGCCGCATTGTCGCAAACCGTAAAGACGAAATCCATCACGGGTGCGTCGCTGCCCGCGAACTCCTCCCAGCTCTTCGAGCGCAATTCGTCTGTAGGGTAATCGAGGCGGT
This sequence comes from Bradyrhizobium sp. AZCC 2176, assembly GCF_036924645.1. Classification (NCBI taxonomy): domain Bacteria; kingdom Pseudomonadati; phylum Pseudomonadota; class Alphaproteobacteria; order Hyphomicrobiales; family Nitrobacteraceae; genus Bradyrhizobium; species Bradyrhizobium sp. AZCC 2176. The sequence goes on from NZ_JAZHRX010000001.1 coordinate 6,447,899, forward strand.
TGAGCACCTTGATCGCAAACGGATTGACCGTCCCTTTCGGCTGACTGCCGGCGGAGAAGGCGCGAAAATTGCGGCGACCGTCCTTGCGGAGGATCGATTCCGCCAGGATCGAACGGGCGGTGTTTCCAGTGCACAGGAAGAGAACGTTGTAGATGCGCTCAGGCATTGGCCTTCCTCCTCGGCTTCGGTGGACAACAAGGCGTGAGATCTTCGATCAATGGCCCGCAGATCTCGGGGCGCCCATCGCAACAATCCCGGAGCATGAAGAGCACGACGGCCTGAAAGGCCTTGAGATCGGCGCGATAGACGACCGATCGGCTGAAGCGCTGCGCCGTCACAAGCCCGGCGCGGGACAGGATTCCCAGATGCGACGACATGGTGTTTTGCGGCACCGCGAGTGCCCTGGCGATGTCGCCGGCAGGGAGCCCCTCCGGCTCGTGCTTCGTCAATAGGCGAAACACATCGAGCCGGGTGGATTGCGCAAGGGCGGCCAGCGCTAGAATGGCTTTTTCCGATTCCATATATCTAGACTTATCGATATATTATTTCCTGTCAACTCCAAGACAAGGATGCCGGTCGCCGATATTTCTATACTTCTAGAAATACGGTTGACGGGACTGGATTCGCGTGAAAGGATGGCCGCCATGAAAATCGACGACGCCGCCGCACATCTCGAAGCGCTGGGCAATCCGACCCGGCTCAAAATCTACCGCGCGCTGATCCGCGCCGGCGGTGCCGGGCTTGCGGTCGGGCGTCTGCAGGAGAAGCTGAAGATCGCGCCCTCCACCCTCTCCCACCACATCAAGGCGCTGGTGGTGGTGGGCCTTGTGACCCAGGTGCGCGATGCGACCACGCTGATCTGCCACGCCAACTACGAAGTGATGCGGGAGCTGGTGGGATTTCTGGTCGCCGAATGCTGCACCGAAAGCGCCGAAACAAAGGATGCCAAGACGGCGGCATAAGCGTCATCGTTTACGACCTGTATTTCGATATTTCCAGTTTTATGGGAGAATGCCATGAGCGAAGCGAAGACCGTCGCAATCATCGGAGCCGGGCCGGTCGGCCTCGCCGCCGCCGCCCATGTTCTGGAGCGCGGCCTGCAGCCGATCGTACTGGAAGCAGGCGACAAGGTCGGCCACGCCGTGCGGCAATGGGGCCACGTCCAACTGTTCTCGCCCTGGGAATACAACGTCGACAAAGCGGCGGCGCGGCTGCTGGCGACGACCGGCTGGAACTCTCCCGAACCCGAGCAGTACCCGACCGGCGGCGAAATGGTCGAGCGCTATCTCGAGCCGCTCGCCAACAACACCGCGCTCAAGGCCCATATCCGCACGTCGAGCCGCGTCACCGGTATCAGCCGGGCGGGCTTTGACAAGCTCAAGACCAGGGGCCGCGAAACGGCGCCGTTCGAAATCCGGTATCAGAACGGGAAAGGTCCTGAAATCGTCAAGGCCGATGCGGTCATCGACGTATCCGGCACCTGGCATTCGCCGAATCCGGCGGGCGCGAACGGCCTCCCCGCCATCGGCGAAACGGAGGCCACCGACAGGATCGTCTATGGCATGCCCGACGTATTGGGTAAGGACCGTGGGCGCTATGCCGGCAAGACCGTCGCGGTGCTGGGCGCCGGGCATTCCGCGATCGGCACGCTGACCGATCTGGCGAGGCTTGCGGCAGAAGTACCCGAAACCCGACCGGTCTGGCTGTTGCGCGGCAGCGATCCCGCCAAGGCATTTGGCGGCGGCGCCAATGACAAGCTGGTCGCCCGCGGCGAACTTGGCGCAGCCTTTGCCGCGCTGGTAACGGCAGGCCGGGTCAGGGTGGAAAGCGAATTTCGCGTCTCGCATCTCGTCGCCGACGGCCCTCGCCTTGTCGTCGGTGCCATATCGGGCTGCAGGGCCCGTCGGGCTGTGGTCGACGAACTCATCGTCGCGACGGGCTTTCGCCCGGACCTCGACTTTGCGCGCGAGTTGCGCATCCGGCTCGATCCGGCGATCGAATGTCCGGTCGCGCTGGCGCCGCTGATCGATCCCAACGAGCATAGCTGCGGCACCGTGCGGCCGCACGGCGCACGTGAACTGGCACAGGACGAACCCGGCTTCTATTTCGCGGGCATGAAATCCTACGGCCGTGCGCCGACCTTCCTGATGCTCACGGGATACGAGCAGGTGCGCTCGATCGCCGCCGACATCGCCGGCGATCGCACGGCCGCAGAGCGGGTCGAACTTGTGCTGCCGGAGACCGGCGTTTGCAACCGGTCGCTTGCGCCAGATGCCAGCAATTGTTGCGGTGGCCCTGCATTATCGGATGTTGACGCGTGTTGCGCCGCGGACGAGAAAGCAAAGCAGGACGGCAAGAGGGGGTGCGGTTGCGCGTCCTGACCAACGGGGAGTGAGCGGAATCTCGCTGGAAGGCCGATCCATCATTGTCGCGATGTGCCTGGGGCGGCTCGGCAGCCTGCTCCCGCACGTCGTCGTGCCGTCTACTCTCGCCGCATTCCTGATTCCGGAATGGAAGTTGAGCGGCGCGCAGGCGGGCTTGCTGGCCGGCTCGGGTGCTGCCGGCTACATGCTGACAGTGCCGGTTATCCTGCTCGGGCCGCTGGCGCTCTATTGGTCGAGAAGAGAGATGCCGTGAATCGCAGCCAGCTTTCCATCATTGTCGCGCTCGGCACCACGCAGACCCTGGCCTGGGCCTCGAGCTATTACCTGCCCGCGATCCTCGCCGATCCGATCGCGCGCGATCTCGGCGTGTCCTCGAACTGGATCTTCGCCGCCTTTTCCGCTTCGCTGGTCATTTCGGCCATGCTCGGGCCGCGGATCGGCCGGCAGATCGACCTGGTCGGCGGCCGGTCCGTATTGTCACTTTCCAACCTCGTGCTGGCCGCGGGGCTGACGCTGCTCGGCCTCACCTATTCGATACCGGTGCTGCTTACGGCCTGGCTCCTGCTCGGCATCGGTATGGGTGCGGGGCTCTACGACGCCGCGTTCGGCGCACTCGGCCGCATCTACGGCGACGCGGCGCGGCGCTCGATCACCGGCATCACCCTGATCGCGGGCTTCGCCTCGACCGTCGGATGGCCGCTGACCGCGTGGGGACTCGAAACCATCGGCTGGCGCAACACCTGCTTTGCGTGGGCGGCGGCGCACGTCCTGATCGGGCTGCCGATCAACTGGCTGATGCTGCCGCCGGTTGCCGGCGCGAAGGCGGCGGTTGCCGCTGCCGTCAAGCCGCACATTCCGCTCGACCGCACCATGATCCTGCTGGCGTTTGCCTTCGCCGCGGCGTGGAGCGTCACCGGCGCGATGGCCGCGCATTTACCGCGGATTCTGGAAGCCGCCGGCGCGACATCGCTGCAGGCAGTCGCCGCTGGCGCACTGATCGGTCCCTCGCAGGTAGCGGCGCGCATCTTCGAGGCAAGCTTTCTGTCGCGGTATCACCCGCTGGTGTCGGGCCGGCTGGCCTGCCTGACGCATCCGATCGGTGCCGCCATTATCGGATTGGCAGGCGGCGGCGCGGCGAGCGTGTTCGCCGTCTTTCACGGCACCGGCAACGGCATTTTGACCATCGCGCGCGGCACCATGCCGCTCGCAATCTTCGGTCCGCAGAATTACGCCTACCGCCTCGGGATCATCGGCGCCCCGGCGCGGATCGCGCAGGCCGGCGCCCCGCTAGCGTTCAGCCTCTTGATCGACGTCATGGGTAGCCACATCCTGATCGTGTCGTCGGCGCTCAGTCTCTCCGCGCTGCTGGCACTGTTGCTGCTGCGCGCACCGCCACCTCGAAGCGCGACGAAAGAGGAGGATGCCTGAATGATCACCCGCATCAATCCTCCCGAACTCGGAACGCCGCCCGGCTATTCGCAGATCGTCGAGGTGAAGGCGGGGCGCATCGTCTTCATCGCCGGCCAGACCGCGCTCGATCGCGACGGCAATGTGGTCGGCGGGAATGATTTCGCCGCCCAGGCGGAACAGGTGTTTCGAAACCTCACGATTGCGCTGGAGGCGAGCCAGTGCACGCCGGCCAATCTGGTAAAGCTCACGGTATTCCTCACCGAAAGGATAATCTCGGAGCCTATCGCGAAGCCCGAAACCGCTTCTTCGCCTTGGTGACGCCGCCAGCCGCGCCTGCGGTCACGCTGGTCGAGGTGTCGAAGCTCTACGGCCCGGATTTCCTGATCGAGATCGAGGCCATTGCGGCGGCGTGAGCGTCACGCGCATTCAAGGCTTCCTGACTTCCGACGTTGCGATCCAGATGCCGGCGAATACCGCAATAAGACCGAGCACGAGATTGGGCGTGATCGGCTCGCCGACCAACTGCGTCGCGAGCAGCCCCGCCGCGAGCGGATTGACAGTCATGGTGTTGGCGACACGCGTCGGCGACGCCCGTTCCAGCGCCAGCACCCACAGGATGAACGCCAGCGCGCCGCCGGCAACGCCGAGATAAATGCCGGCGGTCCATTGCGGCGTGCTGAACTGGCTCAACGCCGTGACGCTCTCCGTCAGCGACCCGACCACGATCAGCGCCGCGGCACCAGTTCCCATGCCGACCGTCAGGAAGCCAAGCGCGCTCGATCGCTGGATGAAGGGGCGAGACCAGACATTGTAGAACGCCATGCACAAAACAGCCGCGGTCATGATCAGTTCGCCACGCCAAGCTCCCGGCGGCGCGGCCGACAATCCCGTCGCGAGCGCGGCGGCGACACCGAATACCGCGACGCAGACCCCGATCGATTTCCGTTTCGTCAGCGGCTCGATGCCGAGCAGCGCGCCGACCACCATGGTGTGCAGCGGCAGCGTCGCCAGCGCGAGCGAGGCGCGCGCCGCGGTCGTGTAGGACATCGCGATGTTGTAGAGGACGAAGAACACGCCGAAGAAGCAAAAGCCCAGCGCGGCGACGGCCGGCCAGTCCCGGCGTTGCGGCCATCGCGCTTTCAGCAATAGCGTCACTGGCAGCACGCAGCAAAAGCCAATTCCCCAGCGCAGGATCGCAAGCGTAATCGGATCGGTGTTGCCGGCGAGATAGCGCGTGATCGCCGCCGCGGTGCCGCCGAGGCAACTCGAGACCAGCGCGATCGTGACCCCAACCCATTCGCCCACGCCGTCTCTCCGCATTCTAACGCGCCATCGGCCGCAGCGCTTGGCTGAACATATGATCGCAACAGATCGGTGCGCGAGCAAAAAGCGTTTGTCGCGTGAATCTTTCTGCCGGATGGCGACAGGTGTCAGCATGGCAGCAACTGTCAGCAGCGCGGTCATCGCCAGCAGGCCAGACGGTGCATCTTGCGCGCGAGGTCATGCCGGGCATAACCTGACTGCGGGGATATCGCAGCCTCCCCGTCAAATGGTGATCCCATTCAAGCGCTGCTCGCTTTTTTGTGGAGCGGGCACATGGATGGCACGACACTCGAACTGACGCTGTTTCTTCTCGCGACCTTTGCCGGCGCGGTTGTCGCCGGCCTCACCGGCTTCGCCTTCGGCCTCGTCGTCTCGGCGATCTGGCTCTACTTCCTTACTCCCCTGCAAACCGCGACGCTGATCATCGCATTCGGGCTGCTCGTGCAGGGCTATTCGGTCTGGAAGCTGCGTGGCGCGCTAGACTGGAAGAAACTCTGGCCGTTCGTGGCCGGCGCCGCGCTCGGCGTTCCCGTCGGCGTCGGCATCCTGACCTGGGCGAACCCCGCCCATGTGCGCATGGGCGTCGGCGCCTTCCTGGTGCTCTACAGCCTCTATGCGCTGCTGCGTCCCGCGATCCCGAAGGTCGAAGCCGGCGGCGCTGTAGCGGACGCCGGCATCGGATTCCTCAACGGCGTGCTTGGTGGCATCACCGGCCTCGCAGGAATCCTCGTCACCATCTGGTGCGGGCTGCGCGGCTGGCCCAAAGATCTACAGCGCACGGTGTTTCAGCCGGTGGCCGTTGCGATCTTCCTGATGAGCGCGCTGTGGATCGGCGCCAAGGGCGCGATCACGCCGGACACGATCAAGCTGTTCCTGATCGGATTGCCGGCGTTGCTCGCCGGCACCTGGCTTGGGCTGAAACTGTACGGCCGGCTCGACGAGGCTTCGTTCCGGAAGGTCGTGCTGCTACTGCTTCTGCTCTCAGGCGTCGCCCTGACGATTTAAGCGTGCGCGTGCGGACAGGTCTCGACCTCGATCGTGACGTGGCTAAGACCGCGCAGGCCGTCGAGCCGGCGCTTGTAGGTTGCCGGCGGCAGCGGGTGGTCGGAGACCACGGAAATCACCGCGGCACGATGGCCCGGACCGACCTGCCAGAGGTGCAGATCCGTGACGCGATCGCCCTTGGTCTCGAGCCGGTCGCGGATGACCATTTCGAGATTCTTGTCCGCATTGACGTCGAGCAGCACGGCACCGGACGCGCGCAGCAACCCGTAGGCCCAGCTCGCGATCACGAGGCTGCCGATGATTCCCACCGCCGGATCGGCCCACACCCATTGCGCATACATCGCCACCAGCAACGCCGCGATGGCGAGGATCGAGGTTGCGGCATCGGCCATCACGTGGACATAGGCGGCGCGCAAATTGTTGTCGTGATGATGATGGCTAGGGGAGTGAGCATGATCATGATCGTGGCCATGACCATGATGATGGTCGTGATCATCGCGCAGCAGCCAGGCGCTGACGATATTGACGACGAGACCGAGGGCTGCGACCGCAATCGCCTCGCCATAGGCGATCGGCACCGGACGAAGCAGCCGGACCGCGCTTTCATAGGCGATCTGAACCGCGATCATGCTCAGGATGATCGCGCTGGAAAAAGCGGCGAGATCGCCGAACTTGCCGGTGCCGAACGTGAAATGCGAGTTGCCTGCCTGCCGGCGCGCGAACAGATAGGCCAGCGCCGCAATCCCGAGCGCGGCGGCGTGGGTCGCCATGTGCCAGCCATCGGCCAACAGCGCCATCGATCCGGAAAGCCATCCGACGACGATCTCGCCGACCATCATGGTCGCGGTCAGCGCGACCACGAGCCGGGTCCGGCGCTCGTGACGGTCATGGCGGGAACCCAGAAACACGTGATCGTGGGTCCACTGGTCAATTGAATGTGAGTGCATGGTCATCCTCGGAGATATCGCCCGAATCCTGCGCCCAAATATCGGATTCGCGCCCGCAACTTCCAGGCGGCCGCGGCGTTAACGGCCCGGTTATTTGACAGCCTATCACGGTTTGGCTGTGATGCTGCCATGGGGGCTTGCGATCCCCCCACGAGGCGACATGCCCAAGTATCGCGTCCCGGTTCAACGAGGGGGCGCACGCGCATGTCCTTTTCCAGCTCATCCGACATTCAGTCAAAATTCGGCCGCGCAGTAGCGCGCATCGCCGGAAATATCGCTATGGCGGCCGAACATTCTTGGGGCGCACACGCAATCCGGAGAGACGCCATGAAACACCCCATTACGCTACTCGCGCTCGGCACCGTGCTGCTGTCTCAGGCCGCCCGCGCCGATGCCCTCGATTGGAAGAAAGTAGACGCCGCCCTCGGCAAGACCGCCACGGTGAGCGGCGAAGTGCACCGTTACGGGCTGCCGCGATCCGACCTGCGTGTCACGCTCGACGGTGTCGCGATCAAGCCGGCATTGGCGCTCGGAGGCTGGGTTGCCTTTGCGCCCATGCAGGGAGAGGCCATGTTGATGGGCGACCTGGTGCTGCTCGATACCGAGATCTCGCCCGTCATGACCAAATTGCTGGACAGCGGGCTGGAGATCACCGCCATCCACAATCACGTGCTCCGTGCCTCTCCGGCGACCTTCTACATGCATGTGGCCGGGCACGGCGATCCCGAGAAGATGGCAAGCGCCATCCGTGCCGCGCTTTCGTCGGCGAGCAAGACGCCGTTCGATCCGCCGGCCACCACCGCCACAGCCGCGCCGCCGGCGATCGATCTCGATACCGCAGGGATCGACGAGGCGATGGGCGCCAGGGGTACCGTGAATGGCGGCGTCTACCAGTACGGCATTCCACGGCGGGACCCGGCCAGGGAAGACGGAATGCAGGTGAACGCCGCGCTTGGCGGTGCGAATGCCATCAACTTTCAACCGACTGGCGGCGGCAAGGCCGCCATAACAGGCGATTTCCTGGTGACGGGGAGCGAGGTCAATCCGTTGATCCGGGCGCTGCGTGCCGGCGATATCGAAGTCACGGCGATCCACAGTCACATGCTCGCAGAAGAGCCGCGGATGTTTTTCGTCCACTTCTGGGCCAACGACGATGCCCTGAAACTGGCGCGCAGCGTTCGCACCGCGCTCGACAAGACGGCCGTCGCACAGCATTGACCGGTCGGCCGGTCAGACCCTTTTTCTCAGGCGGCTTGGTGCGCGCCTGAGATGGCCGGGCTGATGGCGGGGTGCGAGGGTTCCGCCAGATCGCGGTGCTTCTTTCCAGCGCCGCGAGGCATGCTGATCGGGCAGACAGTCGTTTGCGGACCAGTTTGCGCCTGGATGCGATCGCACGCACAAGCATCGCATCAAACCATTCCATAATTTCAATAAATTGCCATGGACATCCCTAGCGTGCCGCTAAGAAGTTTTTGGCATGAGGAAAAGCCAACCCTCGGAATTGGGCCATGGAAGAAGAAACCCGCCTACGTGAATTGGAAGCTGAGTGTCGACAGCGCGCGCTCAGCCAACCCGACAAAAAATGGTACTGGCTCGCCCAAGCGGCAAAATACCAGGTCCAGGCGAACCAGAAAATCGCCTTTCGTTCCGAGGAGTGCCACACAACCGACTCTCCCGAGGTCATCCTGGCGCACTGGCCGCATCGCCGTGACGAACGACGATTGATGGAGCCCCTTCCCCATGAGGGACGAACGGCTGACGAAGTGATCGCCCTGAAGACCGCCAACAAGAACGGCGCGCCAGGCTGGTAGTCTAACGCCCCTGCTCCTCCGGCGGCTTGATATGGCGGAACGAGAACAGTAGCGCCAGATCGTAGGCGATCTTGAGCGTGCCGCAGACCACCAGCGGCAGCCCCGTAAAAGACGTCATCAGTAGCGCGCCCGCAATCGCCGGGCTGATCGCGGATGCGAGGCTGCGCGGCACGGCGGTGACGCTGGCGGCCGTCGGGCGTTCCGCCGGCGTTACCACGGCCATGACGTAGGAGGTGCGGGTCGGCACGTCCATCTGCGACAGCGCCGAGCGCAACAGCAGCAACCCCAGCGCCAGATAGAGGTTCGGCGAAAACGCCGCCAGGATCAGGAAGATGCTGGAGGGAATATGCGTGAACACCATCGTGTTGACGAGCCCGATGCGCTTCGCAATCCAGGCCGCGACCGGATAGGAAAACGCGCTCAGCGTGCTCGACCAGAAGAAAAACAATCCGGCCGCGGACAGCGAGAGGTTGAAGCGCTCGAACAACCAGAGCACCAGCAACGACTGGGCGACGAAGCCGCCCGCGAAGGCGTCGATACTGAACAGCGCCGCGAGCTTGTAGACGGTGCCGCGCGAGGGGCCGAGCGGCGTCTGTGGCGCCCTCTCCTCACCGCGGGCGTGCGGCACGTAACGATACAGCGCCGCGCTCAGCATCCCGAGCGCCGCGTACGCATAAAACATCAGGCGGAACGCGCCGAGCGTGGTACTGCCGTGCGAAATCAAGAGATCAGGCAAGGTTGCTGCAAGCGAGCCGGCGGCGGTGCAGAGCGCGCCGATGAGGCTGTAGCGGGCAAACACCTGCGTGCGTCGGTCGTCGGTTGCGCTCTTTGCCAGCACAGCGTGCTCGAGCGGAACCAGCACGCCGAGATCGCCGCCGGAGGGGTTGATGGTGCCGATAAACGCGACGAGCGCGATCAAGGCGAAGTGCTCCACGGCCGGAAATGCAAGGCCGGTGGCAGCCATCAGACCTGCGCCAAAGATCAGGAGCGCGCGCAGATCATGGCGCGGCGCGATCCAGCCTGTGATCAGCGTCAGCAGCGCCGTTCCCAACAGCGACGCCGTCGCCACGATGCCGACCGCGACGGCGTCGTATCCGAGCGCCGTCATATAGGCCGGCAGGATGATGATGGCAAAACCGTCGCCGAATCCGCGTAGACCGCGCGCAACGTAGAGCCGCGAGATCAGCGCGCTTCCGGCGGAGGCCTTCGGTTCGGTCGCGATATCGGTCATCCCGGCATCCCATTAAGGCAAGACGTTCATCTTCACCTGGTCAAAGCGCGTCACGCTGTCCGACTTGGTCCACAGGGCCACGCCGCCGGCCTGCACAAAAGTCTTGTCCGTTGCGCTGAATAATTTCTTGCCGTCAAAGGAAACGGTGAAGCGATGGCCCTCTGCGCGGAGGCCCAGCGTATGCCATTCATTCGGCGCGACCTTCAAATTGGCGCCATCGAGTTGTTCGCGCCGGCCATTCACGACGCGATAGAAGCGGACGTTGTCCTCCAGCGCATTGGCGCGGGCCACATAGTAGTTGTCCGCGTCCTGCAGCCGCACGGCAATGCCGCCGGCCTGATCCGTCTTGCCGGCTACCGCCTTGAAGTGCACTTCGACGTCGACATTGGCAGCCGACAGGCCCTCAAGGATCGCCAGCGGAAACCGGTAGTCCGTCCGGTCGGTGCTGGTCTGCTCGATGGTCTGCCCCGTGGAAGACGTTCGATCCGGCGTGACGGTCCATTCGCCTTGCTGGCCGCGGCCGGTCCGCGCGAACTTGAATCCCGCCGGAGCTGATCCCGGCGTCATGCGATCGATGGCTATCATGGCGGCTCCTGTCTCAGCGCTCGCGGACAACGGCGCGAACGCGAGCGTGCACGTGGCAAGGACGGCGCTCAGATACAGCTTGATGATTTGAAAAAGATTCGGCCGGTTTCCGTACATGCGCAATCCTCGACACGTCGAGTGCGCAGAGCTTGGACGGTGGCCGTCTGACGGGGAGCCTGCTTTGTCCCCGGTGGGGAGAAGCTACGTCCGAACTTGGCGCTTCGCAAGCACAATGAGAAAACAGCACAATGAGAAAACCCGCCCGACGGCCAGGCCGCTCGGGAACCGTTGACAGATGAAGCCGCAGGCGGTTAATTCGACCCATGGGGATTTTTGCGATCTCCCCACGAGGCGACATGCCCAAGTATCGCGTCCCGTTTCATTTGACGAGGGCGCAGCCATGTCATCCTACACCACGATATCATCAGACAAGCTTTCCAAATTGATCGGCACGGCGAACACGCCTGTCCTGATCGACGTTCGCACCGACGAGGATTTCACCGCCGACCCGCGGCTGATTCCCGGCGCCGTCAGGCGCAACCACGAGCAAGCCGCCGATTGGGGCGAGGAGTTTTCCGGCCGCCCGGCCATCGTCGTCTGCCTGCGCGGCCAGAAACTGGCGCAAGGCACCGCCGCCTGGCTGCGGCATCTCGATGTCTCGGCCGAAGCGCTGGAAGGCGGTTTTGAAGGCTGGAAGGCGGCCAAGCTGCCGCTGGTGCCGGCGGAAAAGCTGCCCGCGCGCGACGCGAAGGGCCGCACCGTCTGGGTCACCCGCGCCCGGCCGAAGATCGACCGCATCGCCTGCCCCTGGCTGATCCGCCGCTTCGTCGATCCGAACGCGGTGTTCCTGTTCGTCACGCCGGCGGAAGTGCTCGCGGTTGGCGAGCGCTTCAACGCAGCTCCTTTCGACGTCGAGAACGTGTTCTGGAGCCACCGCGGCGAACTCTGCACGTTCGACGTGATGATCGAGGAATTCGGCCTGGCGACACCGCCTTTGCTGCGGCTGGCGGCGATGGTGCGCGGCGCCGATACCGGGCGGCTCGATCTCTCACCGGAAGCGCCCGGACTGCTCGCGGCCTCGCTTGGCCTGTCGCGGATGTTCGATGACGATCTTGAACAGCTCGAGGCCGGCATGACGCTGTATGACGCGTTCTACCGCTGGTGCCGCGACGCATCAGGCGAGACGCACAACTGGCCGACCAACAAGGCGAAATCGTAATGGATGCGACGATCGACAAGACGACCGAGGCAGGTGCAAGCCACGACCTCGGTCACGGCATCGGCTTCGGTGAAGCGTTCCGGGTCTGGCTGCGGGTCGCCGTGCTGAGTTTCGGCGGCCCGGCCGGGCAGATCGCGGTGATGCACCGAATCCTGGTCGAGGAGAAGAACTGGATCTCCGAGAGCCGGTTTTTGCATGCGCTGAACTACTGCATGCTGCTGCCGGGTCCGGAGGCGCAGCAGCTCGCGACCTATATCGGCTGGCTGCTGCATCGGACCGCCGGCGGCATCATGGCCGGCGGCCTGTTCATCCTGCCCGGCATCGTCGCCATCATGGCCTTGAGCTATATCTACGCAGCCTACGGCAATGTCGGCTTCGTCGAGGCGGTGTTCTTCGGGCTGAAGGCCGCGGTGCTCGCCATCGTGGTCCATGCCGTGGTCCGCGTCGGCAAGCGCGCGCTGCGCAACCGGGTGATGATTGCACTCGCGGCAATCGCCTTTGTCGCGATCTTCTTTTTCAACGTCCCCTTCCCGATCATCATCATCGCAGCCGGTGTGATCGGCTATATCGGCGCGCGCAGCGGACGGCCTGAATTCGCCGCCGTCGAGCACGGCGGCGGCAACAAGAAGACCGCCGCGGTCGACATCCTGCTCGGCGAGGAATTGCCCGATCACGTCCGCCCGAGTGTCGGCCGCGCGCTGCGCGTAAGCTCGGTCTGGCTGTTATTGTGGGTGGTGCCGGTGGCGGCGCTCCTGATCGGGCTTGGACAAGCCAATGTGTTCAGCCAGATCGCGCTGTTCTTTTCCAAGATGGCGATGGTGACGTTCGGCGGCGCCTATGCGGTGCTGGCCTATGTCGCCCAGCAGGCGGTCGAGCATTATCACTGGTTGCAGCCGCGCGAAATGCTCGACGGCCTCGGCATGGCCGAGACGACGCCGGGCCCGCTGATCATGGTGCTGCAGTTCGTGGGCTTCATGGCCGCCTATCGCGATCCTGGCACGCTGTCGCCGATGCTAGCGGCGACGCTCGGCGGCTTGCTGGCGACCTGGGTCACCTTCATTCCCTGCTTCCTCTGGATCTTCCTCGGCGCGCCCTACGTCGAGACGCTGCGCGGCAACAAGGGACTCGCGGGCGCGCTGACCGCGATCACCGCCGCGGTGGTCGGCGTGATCCTCAATCTATCGATCTGGTTCGGACTGCACACGCTGTTCCGGCAGACCACGCCGTTCCGCTCGCTCGGGCTGTCGTTCGATATGCCGGTGTGGGGAAGCCTCGATCTCGCAGCCTTCGCGCTGGCAGCGGCCGCGGCGACGGCGATCTTCCGGCTCAACGTCGGGATGTTGTGGGTGTTGGCGGGGTCGTGCGCGGCAGGCGTGGCGTTGAGGTTTGCGGGGATGGCTTGAACTCGGCCCGTGATCTCGTTTTGCGTCACACCCGCTCTGCCGGCGCCAGCTTGCAGACCTCGGCGGCGACCTCGATCTGCAGCGTGGAATGGTGGATGTTGAAACGGCGCGAGAGTTCCTCGCAGACCCCGTGCAGAAAGGCGTCGTCGGTGCCGCCGGGGCGCACCAGATGCGCGGTCAGCGCGGTCTCGTTGGTGCTCATGGCCCAGATGTGCAAATCGTGCACCTCCGAGACGCCTTCCAGCCCGGCGAGATAGTCCCGCACTTTCGCAAGCTCGATACCACGCGGCACGCCGTCGAGCGCAAGGTTGACACTGTCGCGCGTCAGCCCCCATCCGCTCCATAACACCACGGCGGCAATGACGAGGCTGATTGCGGGATCGAGCCACAGCCATCCGTTCAACATGATGATGAGCGCCGCGGCCACCACCCCGAGCGAGACGCCCGCATCCGCCGCCATGTGCAGATAGGCACCGCGAATATTGAGGTCGCCGTGACGGCCGCGCATGAACAGCAAGGCGGTGAAGCCGTTGATGGCGACGCCGAGCGCTGCGACCGCCACGACTGTCCAGCTCGCGACGGCCGCTGGGCTGTAGAGCCGATTGACCGCCTCGACCACGATGCCACCGACGGCCACCAGCAGCAGGCCCGCATTGAACAGCGCCGCCAGGATCGAGACACGGCGATATCCGTACGTATGCCGCTGCGTCGGCTGCTTCTGCGACAGCCACGCCGCGCCCCATGCCAGCAGCAGCGCGATCACGTCGGAGAGATTGTGGACGGCGTCGGAAATCAGGGCGAGCGAATTGGCGGCATAACCGAAGATCAGCTCGGCAATGACGAAGGCGGTGTTGAGCGAGGCGCCGATCGCGAATGCGGCGCCGAAATTGTCCGGCGCATGGCTGTGGCCGGCATGGCCATGGGAATGATCATGCACGTGGGAGTGATTGTGATGGGCGTGATCGTGCGCCATTCCGCCTCGATGAATTTCAATGGCGATTTATATAGCGCGCGGATTCTCGAATACTATTACAGTGAGGAGATGACGATGTCGCGGCCACCTCCTCCGTCGTCCCGGCCTTGAGCCGGGATCACCGCTCTCAATTGTTGAAGCGAGCTGGAGCTTCAGATCGTAGGGTGGGCAAAGCGAAGCCTGCCCACCCTTCGCGACGAACATACCGATAGATATGGTGGGCACGGCACTATTGCGCCTTTGCCCACCCTACATCTACTCCACCCCGCGCAAGAACTTGTTCGACTTCGGCAGGCCGTGTGCGAGGCGGCCGGCGTCGGCGCGGTTGCCGCGCCAGTCGGACAATTCCCTGGCGCTCATGCTCTGCTCACGACCGGCGGAATCCTTCCACGTCAGCCCCGCCTTGAGCTCGAACACCGTGACATCCGAGAGCTTGGCGCTGGAATATTTCTGCAGCCGCACGCCGCGGCCGCGCGCCATCTCCGGCACCTGGTCGAGCGGGAACAGCACCATCTTGTGGTTGGTGCCGATCGCGGCGACCGTATCGCCCGAAACGGTCGCGATCGCGCAAGCCTCGTTCGGCATGGTGACGTTGAGCACCTGCTTGCCCTTGCGGGTGTTACTGACGCAATCCTCTTCCTTGACCACAAAGCCCTGGCCTTCGCTGCTCGCGATCAGGAATTTGCGTTCGCCCTTGTTGACGAACAGCGACACGATGGCGGCGTCCTGCTCGAGGTCGATGAACATGCGGATCGGTTCGCCGTGGCCGCGCCCGCCCGGCAGTTTTGCGACGTCGAGCGAATAGAATTTGCCGTTGGTGGCGAACAGCAGCAGCTTTGACGTGGTTTCGGCGAAGAAGGCGTGGTCGAGCTTGTCGTCGGTCTTGAAGGCAAGGCCCGAGATATCCTCGACATGGCCCTTCAGCGTTCGTACCCAGCCCTTTTCGGAGATCACCACCGTGCACGGTTCGCGCTCGACAAAGGCTTCCTCGATCGCGGCCAGATCGTGCTCGGGCGCGTCGGCGAACATCGTACGGCGCTTGCCGAGCGGCGTCTTCGGCCCAAAGATGTCGCGAACCTTGCGGACCTGCTCGCCGACTTTGGACCACTGCTCGGTCTCTGAACCGAGCAGCGATTTGATGCCCTTCAACTCGCCGCGGAGGTTCTTGTCCTCGGTGCGGATTTCGAATTCCTCGAGCTTGCGCAAGGAGCGCAGCCGCATGTTGAGGATGGCATCGGCCTGGATTTCCGTGAGCTTGAACGCCTTGATCAGCGCCGGCTTCGGCTCGTCCTCGGTGCGGATGATCTTGATCACCTTGTCGATGTTCAAGTACGCGATCAGGTAACCGCCGAGTATTTCGAGCCGGTTCTCGATCTGGGTCTTGCGGTAGTTCGAGCGGCGCACCAGCACGTCGCGCAAATGGTCGAGCCATTCGCGCAAACATTCCGCAAGCCCCACCACTTTGGGGATCTTGCCCTTGATCAACACGTTGAGGTTCAGCGAAATCTTGCTCTCGAGCTCGGTGAGCCGGAACAGCGATTCCATCATCAGCGCCGGATCGACCGCACGGGATTTCGGCTCGATCACGAGGCGAACGTCTTCGGCCGACTCGTCCCTGACGTCGCCGACCAGTGGCAGCTTCTTCTCGTTGAGCAGTTCGGCGATCTTCTCGACCAGCCGGGACTTCTGCACCAGCCACGGGATCTCGGTGATGACGACGACCCAGGTGCCGCGCGCGCCCTCTTCCTGGATCCATTTGGCGCGGGTGCGGAACGAGCCGCGCCCGGTCATGTAGGCTTCGGCGATGCTTTCCTTGGAGTCGACAATAATGCCGCCGGTCGGGAAATCCGGCCCCTTGACCCACTTCAAGAGCGACTTCGACTTGGCGTCGGGCTTGTCGATCAGATGCAACGCAGCGTCGCAGAGCTCGGCCGCATTATGCGGCGGGATCGAGGTGGCCATGCCGACCGCGATGCCCTGCGCGCCGTTGGCGAGCAGGTTCGGGAAGCCACCGGGCAGAACCACCGGCTCCTTGCTCTGGCCGTCGTAATTCGGACGAAACTCGACACCGTCCTCGTCGATACCGTCGAGCAGCAGCCGCGCGACGTCGGTCATGCGCGCTTCGGTGTAGCGGTAGGCGGCCGGATTATCGCCGTCGATATTGCCAAAATTGCCCTGGCCGTCGACCAGCGGATAGCGCGAGGCGAAATCCTGCGCCAGGCGCACCATGGCGTCGTAGATCGCCTGGTCGCCATGGGGATGGAACGAGCCCATCACGTCGCCGACGATTTTTGCAGACTTCTTGAACGGCGTGCCGGGGTCGAGCCGCAACAGGCGCATGCCGTAGAGGATGCGCCGGTGCACCGGCTTCAGCCCGTCGCGGGCGTCCGGCAAAGCGCGGTGCATGATGGTCGAGAGCGCGTAGGCGAGATAGCGCTCTTCCAGCGCATCGCGCAGCATCACCTCGTGGATTTCGGCCGGTTCTTCCGGCGGTAGCTGTCGTTTTCCCATGGGGAGGCGTTAAACTTTTCGAGTGAATCGGGCAAGACGCGAGTGGGGGGAAACGATGGCACTCACCGTCGTCCCTGCGAACGCAGGGACCCATAACCACAGGTGTTTGTGGCGAAAAACGGCTGGGGCCACCGCGCCAATGGATGGGCCGCGGCGTATGGGCCCCTACGTTCGCAGGGGCGACGTCTGAGGGTGGCGTCTCAGGCGGATGAACTGATTCGCGCCCGATTTCTCGTCACCGCATTGATAAACCCATCCCTCGCGTCGGAATGGCCCTGCCCGCGCGGTTCCAGCACATGGCGGAGCAGGAACAGCCCGGTCAGCCGAAAGCCGTCCTGCAGGTCCTGGTCCGACCAGCTATTCGCTCCGCCCTCACCTTCGCGCAAAAAGGGCGGCAGCCGCAGCAGCCGGTCGCGGTAGGGCTCGCCGGCCCGCCGCGACACCGCGCCGCCTGATTTCGGCGAGACATAGATCAGGTCCGTGGTCTCGCCGGTGGCAGCGCAGTTTTCCAGATCGAGGCCGAAGCCTAATTCGGCGAGCATCGCGAGTTCGAACCGGATGAGGTGGGCCGCCGCGCCGCCGGCATCGTCAAAGTCGTCCAGCGTGCGGTCGAGCATTTCATAGATGTCTTCGTGCGGATCGCGCTCCGGCAACAGCCGCGCCAGCGAAGCCAGATGGGTGACGCCAAAGACCGCATGCGAGGACGCCAGCAGCGTTGCCGCGCGCAGCCGCGTGCCTTCGATCGCGTAGGTCCCGAGATGCTCGTCGAGCCGCGCCCGCCACACCGCGGTGACACTGTTGCCGGGCTGCAGCAGCGGCCGCATCCGCGACGAGGCGCCGCCGCGCACCAGGCCCAGATGCCGGCCATGCTCGCGCGTCAGCAACTCGACGATGGCGGAAGATTCGCCATGCCGCCGGACGCCCAGCACGATGCCTTCATCGGTCCATTCCATGGGGTGGAGTTTACAGGATTTGGGATCGAAGCGCAGCTCCCGCAGCTGCGTTCCCCGGATGCTGCGCAGCGCTTTCGGGATCGCGCTTCGCGCGCGACTCCGGAGGTGCGCTGCTGATCCGGGGTCCATCCGCATGGGTCCCGGCTCTGCGCTGCATCGCTTCGCGCTGCACCGCATCCGGGACACAAGCGCATCTCACGCGTTGAACCAGCCCACCGCATCGCCAGTGAAGGAGAAATACAGCCCCGCTGCGGTCAGCGCGCAGGAAATCACCTCGATGCCGCTGTCGAACGCCAGACCCTTCTGCCCGATCACCTGCACCAGCGAAATCACCGACAGCACGAGGGCTGCCGCCAGCACCCAGCGCGGCCAGTTCTTGCGGCGTTCGGCGGCGAGCCAGACGAAGTAGACCAAAAGCAGGGTCAGGCCGGCCGCCACCAGGGTGCCGACATTGATCATCTGCGCGGTCATATCGGCCCTCGGCGTGCGGTCCTGAAACGCCGCCGACACCGAATCCAGCGTCAGCGACAGATACAGCAGAACCTCAAACCACAGCACGTTTCGGGGTACGGTCATTCAGCCTGTTCTTCGTTGTTGTCTGATTGCGGCCTGACCATTGCAGATCATTCCTTGGGGAATTCCAGTCCCATTTCCCGGTAGCGGTCGGGATCGTCGCCCCAGTTCTCGCGCACCTTGACGAACAGGAACAGGTGCACGGGCTGGCCTACGATCTCGGCGATCTCCTTGCGCGAATCCGCGCCGATCGACTTGATGGTGGCGCCGCCCTTGCCGAGCACGATCTTGCGCTGGCTTTCGCGCTCGACAAAGATCGTCTGCTCGATCCGCACCGACTTGTCGTTGCGCTCGGTCCAGCTATCGGTTTCGACAGTCGACTGATACGGCAGCTCCTGGTGGAGCTGGCGGTAGATCTTTTCCCGGGTGATCTCCGCCGCCAGATGCCGCAGCGGCGCATCCGACATCTGGTCTTCGGGATAGTGAAACGGCCCCGGCGGGACGCTCTTCGCCAGCGTCTTGCGCAGGTCGTCGACGCCGTCGCCCGACAGCGCCGAGATCATGAAGGTGTGCTCGAACTTCATGCGCTCGTTGGCGGCCTGCGCCAGCGCCAACAGTTTTTCGCGCGGGATCAGGTCGATCTTGTTCAGCACCAGGATTTTCGGGTGTTGAACCGTCGCAAGCTTGTTGAGGATCGCATCAGCCTCCTCGTCGATCCCAGCCTTGGCATCGAGCAGCACGCAGACGAGGTCGGCATCATGAGCTCCGCTCCAGGCGGTGGACACCATGGCGCGGTCGAGCCTGCGTTTGGGCGCGAAAATGCCGGGGGTGTCGACCAGAATGATCTGGGCGTTGTCCTCGATCACGATGCCGCGGATCAGCGCCCGCGTGGTCTGCACCTTGCGCGAGACGATGGTGACCTTGGAGCCGACCAGGGCGTTGACCAGCGTGGACTTGCCAACATTGGGCGCGCCGATCAGCGCGACAAAGCCGCAGCGGGTCTCGCCGGACGAGCCGGGTGCAGGTTCAACTGTCATTGCTGCCGCCACCGACGCCTTCGCGTTCGATCATCACGGAGGCCGCGACCTTCTCGGCGGCGCGCTTGGAACCGCCGACGCCTTCGGCTGGCGCCAGTCCCGGCAGATCGACGGCGACGCGGAATTGCGGGTCGTGATGCGGCCCGGTGCGCTCGATCTCGCGATAGACCGGCGTCGGCAATCCCTTGCTCTGGGCCCATTCCTGCAGCACCGTCTTGGGATCGCGCAGCGGCCGGCGCGGCTTGCGCATCCGCTCCAGCCAGTTGCGCTCGACGAACTGCGACGCCGCCGCATAGCCGCCGTCGAGATAGATCGCCCCGATCACCGCCTCGCAGATGTCGCCGAGCACGGATTTGCGCAGGCGCGCGCCCGCGCCGGCCCCCACCGCGCCGAGCTTGATGTCGTCCAGCAGCCCGAGCGATTTTGCGACGTCGGCGCAGCTTTCCTTGCGCACGAGATCGGCGAGGCGCTTCGACAATTCGCCCTCGTCGGCCCTGGGGTAAGCCCGATACAGCATGTCGGAAATGATCAGCCCGAGCACGTGATCGCCGAGAAATTCCAGGCGCTGATAGCTGTCCGCGCGATGCCGCGTCGCGGGCTTCAGCGCGGAGACATGGGTAAAGGCGGTCGCCAGCAGCGCGGGGTCAGAGAACTTGTAGCCGATGCGCCCCTCGATCGCCGCAGCCGCCGCCTTGGCGCCGGCCTTGCCGCGCTTCTTCTTCGGCGCGGCCTTGCCGCCGGCATCCACCTGCTGGCCCGGCTCGTCCGAGGTCGATGCTTCAGGAATGATCGCGGTCTCGTCGTTCATCGCACGATTGTGAATAGGCGATTCCAGCGCACTGCGGTCGGCCAGCGCCAGAACATCCAGGCATGTTCGCCTTCGGCAATGGAAAAGAAGATCATCTGTGCCCGGCCGACGATATTCTCGAACGGCACATAGCCTACCGCCGACAGCACGCGGCTGTCGGTCGAGTTGTCGCGGTTGTCGCCCATCATGAAGAAGTGGCCGGCGGGCACGGTGTAGACATTGGTGTTGTCGTAAAAGCCGTTGTCGACGCAATCGAGCGATTCATAGCTGACGCCGTTCGGCAGCGTTTCCTTCCAGCGTTTGACGCGCGCGGTGGCGTCCGAGCCGCAGGGGTCCTCGCCGATGAAGTCGGAAAGCCGCTCGCGCTTGACCGGCTTGTCGTTGATGTGGAGCAGGCCTTCCCGCATCTGGATGCGGTCGCCGGGCAGCCCGATCACCCGTTTGATGTAATCGGTGGAGTCGTCCTTCGGCAGGCGGAACACCACGATGTCGCCCCGGTTCGGCTCCGAGCCGAAGATGCGGCCCGAGAACAGCGGCGGCGACAATGGTATGGAATAGTGGCTGTAGCCGTAGGAATATTTCGAGACGAACAGGTAATCGCCCACCAGCAGCGTCGCCTTCATCGATCCGGAGGGGATATTGAACGGCTGGAACAGGAAGGTGCGGATCACAAGCGCGATCAAGAGAGCGTGGATGACGACGCGGATGGTTTCACCCAAGCCGCTTTCAGATTTTGTGCTGGAGGTCACGCTCATCGCTTTCCCAATTCCCGCAGGCCTTTGCCCGCACGGTGCAGAACGTTTTCCGCACGCGAATCGCCTGGTACGTTCGCGTCAGGAAAATGGTCTCGATACTGATGTTGAGAGCCAATTCCGGCGCTAACCTTGAATCGGCCCTGGCTCGAACACGTTGCTTGCGGCGTTTTAGACGGTTGTTCGTGGGCGCGCAATCAAGCGGCTCGTGAAAACTTCGTAATCCATTGATAAATCAATGTTTTTTAGTTTTGCCTCGCTTCCCCGGCGCAAACGCCTGCGCGGCTCAAGATTTGCCGGGAACGACCGCCGAAATTATGACGAAGGCCTGCGCCAGCGGCCAGTCGTCGGTGATCGACAGATCGATCCGCGCTTCGAACCCCTCCGGCGTCAACGCCTCAAGCCGGGCCAGCGCGCCGCCGGTGAGTTTCATGGTCGGGCGGCCGCCCGGCAGGTTCACCACCCCCATGTCCCGCCACCAGACGCCACGCCGGATCCCGGTGCCGAGCGCCTTGGAACAGGCCTCCTTGGCGGCGAATCGCTTGGCATAGGTCGCGACCACCATCTTTTCGCTGTTGGCGCGGCGCGCCGCCTTGCCGCGTTCGGCGTCGGTGAAGATGCGGTCGAGAAAGCGGTCGCCGTGGCGTTCGATCACCCTGGCAACCCTGGTGATGTCGATCAGGTCGGAGCCGATGCCGATGATCATGCATAGCCTGCGATTTTCTGGCGGCCGCGGTCCATGGCGGCGCGCATCTGCCGCACGGTCTCGCCGAGGCCTACGAACAGCGCCTCCCCCATCATGAAATAGCCGATGTTGAGTTCGGCGATCTCGGGCAGTGCAGAAATCGTCTCCGCCGTCTGGTAGTCGAGGCCATGGCCGGCATGGACCTCCAGCCCCGCGGCGCGCGCCAATGCGGCGCCCGTGACTATACGCTGCCATTCCGCCTCGGCCTTCGCCGCATGGCCATCGACCACCGCGTCGCACCAGCCACCGGTGTGAATCTCGATCACGGGCGCGCGCAACTTCGCCGCCATCTCGATCTGGGCGGGATCGGCGGCAATGAACAGCGACACCCGGATGCCGGCATCGTTCAGCCGTGCGATGAAGGGCGCCAGCGCATTGTGCTGGCCGACGACGTCGAGCCCGCCCTCGGTGGTGAGCTCCTCGCGGCGCTCCGGCACCAGGCACACGGCGTGGGGTTTGGTGGCCAGCGAGATCCGCAACATGTCCTCGGTTGCCGCCATCTCGAAATTCAGCGGCTTCGATATCTCGGCCTTAAGCCGGGCCATGTCGTCGTCGCGGATATGGCGGCGGTCCTCCCGCAGATGCGCGGTGATGCCGTCGGCGCCGGCCTCGATCGCGGCCAGCGCCGCGCGCACCGGATCCGGCCGCGCACCGCCCCGCGCGTTGCGCAGGGTGGCGACGTGGTCGACATTGACGCCAAGGCGGAGCGGAAGTGCGGGCATGACGGTCTCACGGACTGAATTGCAGCAGCAGAGATAGCACGGCTGTCATGCGCGGGCGTGGCCCGCGCAGCCGCAATAACGATACCGCCTATCCATTGACGCGCTCAACCTTGGCGACGACGGCCTTGGCGCGCAATTGGGCGATAATTGCACTGAGATGCTTGAGGTCATAGACCTCGAGATCGATGGTCAGCTCGGTGAAGTCAGGCGAGCGGCGCGACATGCTGATATTGTCGATATTGCCGTCATGCTCGGCGATCACCGTGGCGACCTGGGCGAGGCTGCCGGGCTCGTTGACGTTGTGGACCAGGATCCGCGCCGGAAAGCGCTGCGGCATGGTTTCATCGATATCCCAGCGCACGTCCAGCCAGCGCTCAGGCTCTTCCTCAAAGTCCTTCAGCGCCGGCGACTGGATCGGATAGATCGTGATCCCCTCGCCCGGCGTCACGATGCCGACGATGCGGTCGCCCGGCACGGCGCCGCCGTTCGGCGCGAACTTCACCGGCAAATCGGAATTGATGCCGCGCACCGGGATGACGGACGTGCTGCGCGCCGGATGCGGCGGCGATTTCAGCTTCAGTTTGACCGCGAGGCTCTTCTTGGCCCCGTAGCGCACCATTCGCTCTTCCTTGTAGTCCGGATACATGGCGCGAGCGACGTCGGAGGCCTTCAGCTCGCCGCGTCCGACGGAAGCCATTACGTCCTCGATCGAGGCGCGCGCCAGCCGGGGCAGCGCGCCCTTCAGCTTGTCGTCGGCATATTCGATCTTGGCACGGGCAAACAGGCGATCGATGATGCGGCGGCCGAGGCCCGCATATTGATCGCGCACCGCCGTGCGGGTCGCGCGCCGGATCGCGGCGCGGGCCTTGCCGGTGATCGCAAGCGATTCCCAGGCCGAGGGCGGCGCCGACTGGGCCTGCGAGGTCAACACCTCGACCTCGTCGCCGTTCTGCAGCTCCGACGACAGCGGCGCGAACTTGCCGTTGATCTTGCAGCCGACCGCCGAGTTGCCGACATCGGTGTGCACGGCATAGGCGAAGTCGATCACATTGGCCTGGCGCGGCAGCGCGATCAGCTTGCCCTTCGGGGTGAAGCAGAACACCTGGTCGTGGAACAGCTCGAGCTTGGTGTGCTCCAGAAACTCTTCCGGATTGGCGCTTTCGGACAGGATGCCGACGGTATGGCGGAGCCAGGCAAAGGCATTGGATTCGTGCTGCAGCCGCTCGGTCGGCGAGCCCATGCCTTCCTTGTAGAAAGCATGCGCGGCGATGCCGAATTCGGCGATCTGGTTCATTTCCTCGGTGCGGATCTGCAGCTCGACGCGCTGGTTGCCGGGGCCGATCACGGTGGTGTGGAGCGAACGGTAGTCGTTCTGCTTCGGCGTCGAGATGTAGTCCTTGAAGCGTCCCGGCACCACCGGCCAGGTGGTGTGCACGACGCCGAGCGCGCGGTAGCAGGCCTCGACATCCGGCATCACGACGCGGAAGCCGAAGATGTCGGACAACTGTTCGAAGCCGACCGACTTGCGTTCCATCTTGGTCCAGATCGAAAACGGCTGCTTGCGACGGCCATAGACGCGCGCGGCGATGCCGTTCTTCTGCAGGTTCTTGGAAAGCTGGCTTTCGATCTCGCCGATCAAATTGCGGTTGCGCTCGGCCAGCGCATCCAGCCGCTGCATCACCACCGCATAGGCTTCCGGATCGAGCGTATGGAACGAGAGGTCCTCGAGCTCCTCGCGCATCTCCTGCATACCCATGCGGCCGGCGAGCGGCGCATAGATGTCCAGCGTCTCCTCGGCGATGCGGCGGCGCGACGCGTGCGGCACGAATTCCAGCGTGCGCATATTGTGCAGCCGATCGGCGAGCTTGATCAGCAGCACGCGGACGTCGTCGGCGATCGCCAGCAACAGCTTGCGCAGGTTCTCGGCCTGCTTGGCCTCGCGCGAGACCAGCTCCAGCCGCTTCAGCTTGGTGAGCCCTTCGACCAGCGCACCGATCTCGTGGCCGAAGATGTTGTCGATCTCGGCGCGCGTCGCTTCGGTATCCTCGATGGTGTCGTGCAGCAGCGCGGCTACGATGGTGGCGTCGTCGAGCTTCAGATTGGTCAGGATCGCCGCGACCTCGAGCGGATGCGAGAAATAGGGGTCGCCGGACGCGCGCGTTTGCGTGCCATGCGCCTTCATGGCGTAGACATAGGCGCGGTTGAGCAGGTCTTCGTTGGTGTCCGGGTTGTATGTCCGGACGCGCTCGACCAGATCGTATTGCCGCATCATGCGCGAGCGCGATTTCGGCTTCTCCGTCACAGGCGAGGTCGGCGCGACCGCGACCTGGCCGGTCGCGGCCTGCATTTGCCGGGAGTTGCGGCGCCAATACGCCATTCAATCACTGCCTTCTTCCACCAGACCCGGATCGGTCCCGCCCTCTGCGTATCTAATGCGTTTTCGAACGGCGATGCACGCCGCTCGGGCCGCGAAACGGTTCAATTTCGCTTGGGCCAACGGCCATCCAACGCCCAACCCGATGGCCCGCCGTCGAGGCGAACCAGCCGATTTCGGCCGCGCCGGCCAAGGACGCATTGTAACCGCAAAAATGTCAACAAAAGCAAAGGCCCGGACGGATGTCCGGGCCTTTGGCAGATCGGGGAGTTCGGGACGGGCCGATGTTCCGGATTATTCGTCCTCTTCGGGCTGCTCTTCCGGCGGCGCCAGGCCTTCCAGGCCCTTGAGGAGTTCTTCCTCGGTCATGCGCTCGACCGCGACCTCGGTATCGTCGGCATCGACGCTGGCGCCGGCTGAGCCGATCAACGGCACGGTATCGGGCTCTGGCTCGTCGACCTCGACGAATTTCTGCAGGGAATGAACCAGTTCCTCGCGCAGGTCTTCCGGGGAAATGGTGGAATCGGCGATTTCCCGCAGCGAAACGACCGGATTCTTGTCGTTGTCCCGATCAACCGTAAGTTGCGACCCGGACGAGATCATACGGGCGCGATGTGCCGCCAGCAACACCAGGTCGAACCGGTTGTCGACCTTATCAATGCAATCTTCCACGGTGACGCGCGCCATAGACTGTCGCTCCGTTGTTTGGGGCCAAATATGTCGGTTATGGGGGCTAGTTATAGCGGTGGAGGCCGTTTCGCAAGACTAAATTTGTGATTTGGCCTTCCTGATGGGCTCTGCTACCCCAACTCCGGGGCCAGAATGGGCCAGAGCGTCCAGACGCGGCGAGGTTGCCGTACAGGACAAGTAAATCTCTTCATTGCACTGTCAAAAGTATAGGTTTTTCGCCCTCCCCTCACCATAATTGCAGTGGTGACTGTCGTGGGGCACGATTCACTGAACTTTAGGCAACCGAACCAGAAAGTGCGCGCGGTCGAACGCCGCTGCGCTAGAAAAGCTAACAACAACGTGAGAACCATTTGATGTCACCCGCTTCCAACAAGATTGCGCTCTTCATCGATGGAGCCAACCTCTACGCAACGGCCAAGACGCTCGGCTTCGACATCGATTACAAGCGCCTTCTCAAGGAATTTCAGAGCCGAGGGACGCTGTTGCGTGCGTTCTACTACACGGCGATCATCGAGGATCAGGAATACTCCTCGATTCGTCCGCTGATCGACTGGCTCGACTACAACGGCTACACCGTCGTCACCAAGGCGACCAAGGAATTCATCGACGCTTCCGGCCGCCGCAAGGTGAAGGGCAACATGGACATCGAACTCGCTGTCGATGCCATGGAACTCGCCGAACATGTCGACCAGATCGTGCTGTTCTCGGGCGACGGCGATTTCCGCTCGCTGGTCGAGGCGGTGCAGCGTCGTGGCGTTCGCGTCACGGTAGTTTCGACCATTTCGAGCCAGCCGCCGATGATCGCCGACGAGCTGCGCCGCCAGGCCGACGTCTTCACCGACCTCGTCGAACTGCAGTCAAAACTGGGCCGCGATCCGTCCGAGCGCCCTGCCCCGCGCGAACCGCGTCATCACTCCCCGCAATTCCTGCAGCGCGCGACCACGGTGGCGCCGCGAGGCGGCGAGGATGATTTCGACGATTGAGAATGCGCCAGCACGCTGCTAGAGCCTCGGTTCTGATTGGAACAGAACCGGGGCTTTTTGTTTTGGCGCGCGTTCTCGACGCGAACCGGTATCGATCCCGGAACAGGTCCGGGGCGGGCTTTCGCTCGAAAACGCTTTGGAAACATGGCTAGTTTACCCGCCCCCGTAGCTGCCGAACCCGGCCGCAATTGCCCGCTCTGCCCGAGGCTCGCCGAATTTCGCGCACAGGCGCGCGCGAAAGCGCCGGATTGGCACAATGCGCCGGTGGCGTCGTTCGGCGATGGCAACGCGCAACTGTTGATTGTCGGGCTGGCGCCGGGCCTGCAGGGCGCCAACCGGACCGGACGCCCGTTCACCGGCGACTATGCCGGCGACTTGCTCTATGCGACCTTGCTCGAATACGGCTTTGCGAAGGGCGTCTATCAGGCGCGTCCCGATGACGGCCTGAAACTGGTCGATTGCCGGATCAGCAACGCGGTGCGCTGCGTGCCGCCGCAGAACAAGCCGTTGCCTGCCGAGATCAACACCTGCCGCCAATTCCTGGCCGCGACCATTGCAACCATGCCGCGGCTGCGCGCGATCGTGGCGCTCGGCCGGATCGCCCATGAAACCACATTGAAGGCGCTCGGGCTTCGCAACGGGGCCGCCCCCTTTGCACACGGTGCCGTGCATAGCGCGGGCGCCGTCAGGCTTTACGACAGCTATCATTGCTCGCGCTACAACACCAACACGCGGGTGCTGACGCCGGAAATGTTTCGCAACGTGTTTGCGAAGGTGCGGAAGGATCTGGATTCGCAGGATTCGTAGGGTAGACAAAGAGAAGCGTGCCCGCCGCCGCTTCGAAATCGTTGGCGTCAATGGTGGGCACGCTTCGCGTTGCTCACCCTACAAGGCACGCTTACGCCGGATTTTCCCTCAGCCACGCCAGCACGTCGGCGGCATTCCGGTCGGGCGGAAACACCGGATAGAACACGTGGGCAACGCGGCCGTTATCGATGATCAGCGCCAGCCGCTTGATCAGCGTCAGTCCGGCCACCTGCATGGTCGGCAGATTGAGGGCACGCGTCAGCGCCAGCTTCTCATCCGACAGCACCGGGAACGGCAGATGCAGCCGTGACGCCATCTCGGTCTGGTAGACGTTATCCTGCGTCGACAGGCCGAACACATGTCTGGCGCCGGCGGCTTTCAGCTCCGCAAACAGATCGCGAAACGAGCAGGTTTGCGGCGTGCAGCCGCGCGCGCCGGGGATCATGTCCCAATCATCGACGAGACTGATCTTGCCGGGCTCGCCGGTGCGCGGATAGGCGAACACCACCGTACGGCCGGGAAGCACCGAGAGCATCACCGAATTGTCGTCGGTTGCAAGCAGCGTGACCGGGGGGATCGCCATGCCGGCCAGATGGGCCGCCGCACCGTCGTCCTCCGGCGCCGGGATCTTGCTCCAGTCGACTTCGAGCAGGTTGGGTTGAGCCATCATTTCTTCCTCCAGGTGGCGAATGGCGAGTGGCGAATAGCGCTTTCCACTCCCCATTCGCCCGCTTCATCCCCGCGCCCGCATCAGGCGGCCCTTTTCCCGGCCCCAGTCGCGTTTCTTTTCGCTCTCGCGCTTGTCGTGCAGCTTCTTGCCCTTGGCAATCGCCAGCAGCAGCTTGGCGCGACCGCGTTCGTTGAAATAGAGTTTGAGCGGGATCAGCGTCATGCCCTCGCGATCGACCGCGCCCATCAGCTTGTTGATCTGCTTTCGGTGCAGCAACAGCTTGCGCGGCCGCTTCGGCTCATGGTTGAAGCGGTTGGCCTGCAGATATTCCGGGATATTGGCGTTGATCAGCCAGATCTCGCCGTCCTTGGAATCCGCATAGGATTCCGCAATTGTTGTCTTGCCGTTGCGGATCGACTTCACTTCGGTGCCGGTCAGCGAGATGCCGGCCTCGATCGTGTCCTCGATCGCGTAGTTGAACCGGGCCTTGCGGTTTTCGGCGACAACCTTGATCGGGCGCTCGTTCTTGTCCGCCACGTTAGCCCTTCTTGAGGAGATCGCGGATCTCGGTCAGCAGTTCTTCCTGCCTGGTAAGCTTCGGCGCCGGCGCGGCTTCGTCCTTGCGCTTCAGCTTGTTCATGGCACGAATGACCATGAACAGCACGAACGCGATGATGAGGAAGTTCAGCATCAGCGTCAGGAAATTGCCCCAAGCCAGTACGGCGCCCTGCTTTTTGGCGTCGGCCAGATTGGTCGCCGTCACCGACTTCGACAGACCCGTGAAATAATTGGAGAAGTCGAGACCGCCGGTAATCGCGCCGATGATCGGCATGATGACGTCGCCGACCAGCGAAGTGACGATGGCGCCGAAGGCCGCACCGATGATGACGCCGACAGCGAGGTCGACGACGTTACCCTTCATCGCAAATTCGCGGAATTCCTTCAGCATGTTGGCTTCCCCTCTTCGTTCGTCAGGCGAAGTGAGTCGTCCCCCTTAATTAATCAGGCCGGCATGCACCATGGCGCTGCGCACGGCGACCCGCGTCGGCTCGGACACCGGCACCATCGGCAGCCGCAGCTTCTCGTCGATCTTGCCGAGCAGCGAAAGCGCGTATTTCACCGGCGCCGGATTGCTTTCGATGAAGAGGTTGTTGTGCAGCGGCATCAGCTTGTCATGCAGCTTGAGCGCGGTGGCGTGATCACCCTTCTGCCAGGCCGCGTGGAATTCCGAGCAGAGCCGCGGCGCGACGTTTGATGTGACCGAGATGCAGCCATGGCCGCCATGCGCCATGTAGCCGAGGATGGTGGCGTCCTCGCCCGACAATTGGTTGAAGTCCTCGCCCATCGCCGCGCGCTGCTGCGACACCCGCACCATGCTCGCGGTCGCATCCTTCACGCCGGCGATATTCTTCAGTTCGAACAGCCGCGTCATGGTCTCGACCGACATGTCGATCACCGAACGGCCGGGGATGTTGTAGATGATGATCGGAATCCCGATCGCATCGTTGATCGCCTTGAAGTGCTGGTACATGCCTTCCTGGGTCGGCTTGTTGTAGTACGGCGTCACCACCAGCACGGCGTCCGCGCCCGCCTTCTCCGCGTGCTCGGCGAGCTCGACGGCCTCCTTGGTCGAATTGGAGCCTGCGCCCGCAATGACAGGCGCCCGCCCCTTGGCTTCGTCGATGCACCATTCGACGACGCGCTTGTGCTCGTCATGGCTCAAGGTGGGGCTTTCGCCGGTCGTGCCGACGGGCACCAGGCCGTGGGTGCCCTCGGCGATCTGCCAGCTCACCAGGCCGCGGAACGCGGCCTCGTCGAGCGAGCCGTTCTTGAATGGCGTGACCAAGGCGGTGAACGAGCCCCGGAACTTTGTCTTGGCTGCCATGGACTTCCTCCAAACGCTTAAGAAACGGCACGACCGAAACTGGATTTCAATTCATATCGGGTCTGGCGATCAGGCGAAAGGGCCGTACGGTATGGCGCTAGTGCTTTGTTTCGACGCCCTTTCTTGGCGCCGATCGAACAGCCCCTCCTCGAAGGGCCGATAGCCGCGATTTTGCCGCGGTGATGGCGCAAACAGGTCCGGCCGCAACGTTTTAGCATTTTGTCCACATATTCAATCAAATAGACCTAAGGCTCGAGCGACTGAATGATTCGCCGCCGCAGAGGACCGCCGTGATCCCTTCCGCCCGCGCCGCCGCCTTGCGATCGACCGCGCTGGCCACGGGCCTGGCGCTGGCTGTCGGACTGGCGGCTCTTCCCTTCGATGCCTGGGCCAAGGCAAAAGTTCCTTTGCCGAAGCCGCGGCCGATCGCCCGCAACGTCGTTCCCAAGTCCGCTGCACCGTCCGGCGCACACCCCAGCGCGCCCGCCCCCCACACCGCGGCGGCCCCCGCGGCGCCGGCCCCGGCGCCGCCGGTGCTGGCACCTGCAACGCGCCAGCATGCCGCCTTGCCGCCTGCGCGCAAGCACGTGGCGCCCGCAGCGGTAGCCGCGACGTCCACGACGTCGCAGGCCGACAAGGACGCACTGGAAAACGTCATCGAGCTGGTGCGCAAGCAGAAGCCTGGCGATGCAACCCAGGCGCAGGCTGCAATATCCGATCCGGTCGCCCGCAAGCTTGCGGAATGGCTGATCCTGCGCAGCGACAACAATGGCGCCTCCGTCGAGCGCTATCGCAGCTTTGTCTCGGCCAACCCGAGCTGGCCGTCGCAGACCTTCCTGCGCCGGCGCATCGAGGCCGCCCTTTGGGACGACCGGCGCGATGACGCCACGGTGTGGTCGTGGTTCGAAAACGAATCGCCGGTTTCGGCCAAGGGCAAGTTCGCGCTGGCCAAGGTGATGCTCGCGCGTGGCGATCGCGCCAATGCCGAGCGGCTGGTTCGCGAAGCCTGGCGCCACGACGGCATGTCGGAAGACACCGAGAGCGCGGCGCTCGATATGTTCGGCGCATTGCTGACGGGAGGCGACCACAAAGCGCGGATGGATTCGCTGCTTTACGGCACCGAGCAGGAAGCCGCCGGCATGCGCGCCGCCAAGCGGCTCGGTTCGGGCCATGTCGCGCTGGCCAAGGCGCGGATCGCAGCCAACAAGAAATCCTCCAACCTCAAGTCGCTGCTCGAGGCGGTGCCGCGGGAGCTGCACGGCGACCCCGGCTACACGTTCGCCAGGATCCAGTGGCTGCGCCGCGACGAGAAGTTCAACGAGGCCGCACAGCTCATGCTGGCCGCGCCGAAGGATCCGAACCGCCTGCACAATCTCAACGAATGGTGGATCGAGCGGCGCCTCCTGGCGCGCAAGATGCTCGACGTCGGCGAACATCGCACTGCCTATCTGATTGCGCGGGACGCGGCGCTGCCTTCCCGCGACATCTACAAGACCGAGCAGGAATTCACTGCGGGCTGGATTGCGCTGCGGTTCCTGAAAGATCCGGCGGTTGCCGCCCAGCACTTCGCGCGGATCGGCGTCGGCAGCGCCAATCCAACCGCGCTGGCGCGTGCCGGCTATTGGCAGGGCCGAGCGGCGGAGGCCGCGGGCCGCGCGCAGGAAGCCCGCGCAGCTTACGGCCGCGCCGCCGAGCAATCGACCAGCTACTACGGCCAACTCGCGCGCGCCAAGCTCGGCCTGCCTCAGCTCCAATTGAACGGCGTCCCGACCGGCCGCGGACGCGGGCTTGAGCGGCTGGAGATCGTCCGCGCCGTGCAGTTGCTTTATGAGCTCGACGAGCGCGAGCTTGCGATCCCGATTTTCGCCGACATGGGCGAGAATGGCGATCCCGATGCCCTGGTCGGCCTCGGCGAGCTCACCTCGCGCCACAGCGACGCCCGCGGCATGCTGCTGCTCGGCAAGGCCGCGCTCAACCGCGGCCTGCCGTTCGACCATTATGCCTATCCCGTCACCGGCATCCCCTCGTTCAAGCAGATCGGTCCCGAGGTGGAGCCCAGCGTCGTCTATTCGATCGCGCGGCAGGAAAGCGCCTTCAATCCGTCCGTGGTCTCGCCGGCCCAGGCCTACGGGTTGATGCAGGTGACGCCGGACGCCGGACGCTATGTCTGCAAGCGGGCCGGCGTCAGCTTCGACCTCAACCGGATGAAGACCGACTCGGTCTACAATGCCATGCTTGGCGCCGCCGAACTTGGCGGACTGCTCGAGGACTACCGCGGCTCCTACATCCTGACGTTTGCCGGCTATAATGCCGGCCGCGGCAGCGTCAAGAAATGGATCGAGCGTTACGGCGATCCGCGCGATCCCAAGGTCGACGCCGTCGATTGGGTCGAACAAATCCCGTTCTCCGAGACGCGGAACTACGTGCAGCGGATCATGGAGAACCTGCAGGTCTATCGCACGCGGTTCGGCGGTGGGACCAGGCTCCAGATCGAAGCCGACCTGCGCCGCGGCGCCAGCGTCGAATAGCGGATTTATTCGGCGCCGCCAACGCTTCGCGCGGCACGGCATCACACGCTAACGCTGTTACCGGCTCCTACCTTCCCTAACCAATATCACCGGGTGGCTTATTAGCAGGCGGCAGCACGGCATTGCCAGGCGTTGCGAACGACTGCTCCGGAGCGCGAATGCAAAACTCCGGCAGCGACGCCGGGGTTTTTGCTTTATGGCATTGATGCTCCGCGCGAAGCCGCAATAATATCCCTCGTCATTCCGGGGCGGCGCGCAGCGCCGAGCCCGGAATCCATTTCTCCGCTTGCTCATGGCCTACTACGTATACTTGCTCGCGAGCGACAAATACGGAACGCTTTATCTCGGCGTGACGAACGACATCGTTCGCCGCGTGTACGAGCACAAGAGCAAAGCGGTCGCTGGCTTCACGAAGCGATACGCCGTCGATAAATTGGTCTGGTTCGAAATTTACGACGATCCCACGTCGGCAATTGCGCGTGAAAAGGAATTGAAGAAGTGGCGGCGGGACTGGAAGATCAGGCTCATTGAAGAACGCAATCCGCAGTGGATTGATCTATATCCGCAAATATCGATCTGAGATTTTGGATAAATGGATTCCGGGCTCGATGCTCCGCATCGCCCCGGAATGACGAAGAAAAACCCCCGGCAGTTGAATGCCGGGGGTTCTTCGAGCGTTTCACGTCTATCGTGATCAGAAGTTACGCTGAGCGCGAAGCTGCAGCAAATACGTGTTCTGATCCTTGAACTCGTAGAGAGCGGTCGGCTTTGGAGGAGTCGCTGTGAACAAGGAACTGCCCGACATCTTCTGGTCCAGGTGCAACCACTGCGTTTCGGCCGAGAACGTCAGGTTCTTGACCGGAGTCCAGCGCGTAACAAGGCCAAGCTGCGAGACGTTGAAGTCGGGATTACAAGAATATGCGCCGGCGGCATTGCCAACCAACGCCTGGCCTGAGTGGTTGGCCGCGAATGCCGCGCAATAGGCGCCCTTGGCCGAGGTGGTTCCCGCACCCAGCAGGTTATCGTTCGCTCCACCGTCATATCGTACGCTGGAGTAGCCTCCAAACAGGCTGGTCGACCAGTACGGGTTCCAGTTGTGATTGAACGCACCACGGAAGCCCCAAGCCGTCGTGAGCTTGATGCCGTCCGTGCCGCCAGCGCCAGGAAGATAGACGCCGTCAGTGGTCGCACCGAATCCAACGCTCTGATAGGCGGACCCGCTGCTGCCGAACATCGCAAAGCTGGGCGAAGATCCGCTGTTGCCGAGCACGTTCTTGGTGTCGCCCTTTGCATAGGACACATCGAACTTGATGTCGTCGCCCGCACCGGTCGGGAGATTCTTGATCTGCAACGCTGCCATTACCGAACCGCCCCACTTTGATTCGGGGTGGCCAGAGATTTCCGAAAAGCCGTTCGCTGCACCCAAGGTCAGAGCATTGTACGAAGCGTTAACTTCGTGAGCCGCAGCCGAAATCTGGAACAGACCCCAAGCCTGGTCGACCCGGATGTTACCGACAATGTCGGGAGCATGCACGCCCGCATAGGCGTTGGTGCCGACTCCGTTCGCGTTAAGACTCTCGAGCGTAACAACGCCGGCAGCCGAGGTCGTGGCCAGGTTGAACACGTTGGTGCGGTTGAAGGTTAGCGGATCGTCAAGGCCGATGCTGGCCGACACGCCGTTGCCGAACTGGGCCGTGTACTGGATGTTGTTCAGGCCGGTGTCGGTGTTGTTGCCGCCGAGCAGGCTCGCATTGAGGTTGCCCGGGTAACCGTTCCAAGGGGTCGAGTAGGCCGAAGAAGACTTACCGAAGGTGAAGCCGGCGAACTGGATGAAGAGATACTCGGTGTTGATTTGGTGCCCGTTGCTCGTGGTTCCAACGTCCCTGACGCTGCCGCTCGGCGAGGTGAACGACCAGTCCAACTGACCGAAGGTACGGACCACACCATATTCGGTGGCGGTGCGGGTATCAACGGTCAACGCCATACGTGAACGGGAAGCGAAGTAATCGCGATAGCGATTGCCCTGGCCCAGATCGCCGTTCCAGGCCGGCGTACCGTGCGGTCCGCCGTTGAATGTCGTGTCAACGCGCAGATAACCACCGACCTTGATACAGGTGTCGGTGCCCGGGATGTAGAAGAAACCAGCGCCGTACAGCGAGCACACCCTCACGTACTCAACTGCCTTTGCCTTGACCGGAAGATCGGCCGCCTGCGCCGTGCCGATGGCGAGGATCCCCGCGACCGACCCAAGGATAAGTTTTTTAAATGTTGTCACTTTGTTGTTCCCCTTTTGCGTCTGCAGGCTTTGCATGCAGCAGCATGTTCATATGGCCGAACGAATACCGCTAAAACTTGAGTCGGCGCGTGACATGAACGTGAACAGCTCTGGTTTGTCCGTGGCTGTTGGTTTTGTGCAACATGTCGAGGCGTAAGGATCAGAAATCCCAATGCTATTGACGCGGATCACGCTACGTCCTCGGTGTCCTGGACGCGGCCACTCAACGAAAAATCCCCGGCAGTTTCCTGCCGGGGATTCTCTTAGACAGTTGTCAGACGTTCGAGATCAGAAGTTACGCTGAGCGCGAATGTTCAAGCTGACAGTATCCTGGTCCTTGAACTCGTAGACAGCGGTCGGCTTGGGAGCCGTCGGCGTCAGCACCGCAGCGCCGGTGAACTTCTGGTCGAGATGCATCCACAGAACTTCGGCCGAGAACGTCAGGTTCTTGACGGGAGTCCAGCGGGTGATCACACCAACCTGCGCGATGTTGAAGTCTGGGTTGCAAGTCGCGGCGCCTGCCGCGGCCGCCGCAAGGAAGCCGGGATTGCTCGCTGCGTAGGAAGCGCAGTATGCTGCCTTCGCGGTGCCGTCATAACGAACGGCAGAGTAGCCGCCGAACAAGCTAGATGACCAGTACGGATCCCAGTTGTGGTTGAACGCACCACGGACACCAAAGCCCTCCGTCAGATGCAGCGAACCGTCGCCGCCCGCTGACACCGGAAGGTAGACGGCATCCACCGCGGTACCAAAGCCGACGCTCTGGTAAGCGCCAGCGCCGCCACCGCCGAACATCGCATAGGGCCGTACGCCTGAGCTGGTGCCATTCGTGTTTTTGATGTCACCCTTGCTCCAGCTGACATCAAACTTGATGTCGTCGCCGGCGCCGGTCGGGATGTTCTTGATCTGCAACGCAGCCATCACCGAACCGCCCCACTTGGTCTCGGGGTGACCGGAGGGTTCCGAGAAGTTGTTCGCTGCGCCCAACGTCAGGTTGTTGTACGAAGCGCCAACCTCATGCAATGCGCCCGAAATCTGGAACAGACCCCAAGCCTGGTCGACGCGGATGTTGCCGACCACGTCGGGAGAGTGCACGCCGCCATAGGCATTTACGCCGGCGCCAAGCGCGCTGATGGTCTGAGCGGCAGCACTTCCGAGTGAAACGCCACCGGTAGCCAGATTGTAGATGTTGGCGCGGTTAAACGCGAGCGGGTCGTCCAGACCGATCGTGCCCGACACGCCGTTGCCGAACTGCGCGGTGTACTGGATGTTGTTCGTGCCGGTGACGGTGTCATGACCGCCGACTAGGAACGAGGTGTTGTTGCCCGGATAACCATGCCAAGGCGTCGCATAGGCCGAGGCAGAGCGACCGAAGGTGAAGCCGGCGAACTGCAAGAACAGCATTTCGACGTTAACCTGGTTGCCGTTGTTCAGGCCGCCAGCTTGGCCCGTGGGTCCCACTTCTCTGACGCTGCCGCTCGGCGAGGCGTGCGACCAATCCAACTGACCGAAGGTACGAACCACACCGTATTCGGTGGCAGTGCGGGTGTCGACGGTGAGCGCCATACGCGAACGGGAAGCGAAGTAGTCGCGATAACGATTCCGTTGACCCGGATCGCCGCTCCAAGCCGGCTCATCGTACGGCTCGCCGTTGAACGTGGTGTCAACGCGCAGATAACCACCCAGCTTGATGCAGGTGTCGGTGCCCGGGATATAGAAGAAACCCGCGCCATACAGGGAGCAGATCCTCACGTACTCGACCGCTTTGGCCTTGACGGGAAGATCGGCCGCCTGAGCTCCGCTCATGGCGATCAGACCCGCCGCTGAGCCGAGAATAAGGCTCTTAACCATCTTCATGTTAAACCTCCAAGTTGCTCTGTAGGGAAGGTTCCGGATCCGCTGGGTGTAACACCCTAAGGTTGGTTCCCTTGTCCCCTGAAACCCGCTTAGTCGCTTCGCGCCTTCGGACACTCCCGCATGAACGCGAGGGACTTAAGCGAACCACCTAAAACGGGACGACCTCGGGATGCCCCCCTCCGTCGCGCATTCACAATTACCGAGGACTTCTCCACACGCAATAAAGGAACCGCTTCGAACGGCCCGACCCCACCCCTTTTCCGAAGGGTGTTGCACAAATAACACGCGATTGTGATCGAAGTTTTTCTATAAGATACTGTTTCTATTCGATATTTTTGAATAGTTTCAATTGACACGACAATGTCAGAGTGGGCACCGCAACAATCGGCCCGTGCTCGCGAGCGCGCCTCTCTCGCATCGAATCGAAGACGAGGCTGCCGAATCCGCAGCGGGCGATTACGCACCTATTATAGAGACAAGGGACGAAGCTCCTCGCGTGCGGGCGCAGGCCGCGAGGCGTGCCTCACCGTCGATGAACGCCCGACCAGGGCAAAAAACCGACGAAAGATGGTGAAAGCTCGATATTCTCGCGATCGAAATGCACTTTATAGAGTGCGGCAGACCCGGGCGCCGCGTGGCGCGATCTGGAACCGGGATTTGCATGGAATCGAATCGGCCCGCCGGCGATATCGAATCAATTTCACGCGATTTCGACGCGGCGCGTGAGGCATACACAGCGAAAACGTCCCACAGCGGTCAGGTCTCGCGTCGTGCACGCCCGCGTGCCGATGCAGGCCGGCTGCGTGTCCCCAAAGACCATGGAGCCCGGAAAGATGCGCCTAACGGCGGGTACGGGAATTCGACCGCTCGCGGGGAACGCGCGCGAAGCGCCGGCGCCTCCAAATGGTCTCGGCGTAATCTGAATCTGCCGCTTGCGGCTGGCCCGCGCCTCAGGCATATCCGCGTTCATGGAGCTGTGGCC
Source organism: Bradyrhizobium sp. AZCC 2176 (assembly GCF_036924645.1). Lineage (NCBI taxonomy): Bacteria > Pseudomonadati > Pseudomonadota > Alphaproteobacteria > Hyphomicrobiales > Nitrobacteraceae > Bradyrhizobium > Bradyrhizobium sp. AZCC 2176. The sequence continues at coordinate 6,485,282 of NZ_JAZHRX010000001.1, forward strand.
GAGTGGCTGAAGGCGGCGGTTTGCTAAACCGTTATAGGGTTGTAAAGCCCTATCGAGGGTTCGAATCCCTCCGGCTCCGCCACTCTTTGCCTGTCCAGCCCGGACGGGCTTCGGATGGCGGGCCACCCGACGGCCGGCCGGCAAGCAAGTATTTGCCCTTGATTCTTCGCTCATATGTAGCGCTGGGCGATGAAGCAACGGCTCGCAGCCTCGAACGGTATCCGCGAGGCGTGCCAGCCGCTCCTGCGCTTGCTGCGCCGGCCCTTCGATGAGGTCGACGCCCTGCTCGGTGACACCGTCAGTGAAAGCCTGGCCCAGATTGTCACCGGCGTGTTCGATGACGATGACGACGCTCTGTTCGCCTTGATCATCGATCGCTCGATCGACGGATTCATCCGTGACGCGTTGTTCGGCGCGGCGACAGCGCGATCGGTATCGGGAATTGCTCGTGCGGTTCTATGAGGAGCGCTCGGCCGAAGACGGCGATCAGGCCTGGGCGGACTGGCTGCAAGCAATCGCCCTGCTGGGCCTGCGCGACCTGGTGCCGCTCGTCGACAATGCCTTTCGCGAAGAGCGCATACCCGAGGAATGGATTGATCGTCGCCAGTTCGATGACGACATTGCCCCCGCCGAATACGCGCCCGATGACATCGATCGATTCACGCAATACAACCTCGGTTACATCGAGGACGTGCTGGTATCGCTGGATTGGACGCGCGGGACCGAAGACGTCTTCGAAGATGGCGACGAGGAAGCCCCGTGGATCGATTTCGCGCAACCGAGCGAGCCGGTCAGCAACCCCTGGCGTAACGTCGGACGCAACGATCCATGTCCCAGCGGGAGCGGCAAGAAGTTCAAGAAATGCTGCCTTGCCAGTGGCGGGCCGCCGGTGTGACGCCGGGCCGCCCGGAGCATCAATGCGCGGTCATCCACGCACGCGCCTCGCGCTGTGCGGTCGCGATTTCGGCATCCGACATCATCGCGGCGACCTCTCGGCGCATGGAGATCGCATCCGCGCGTCCCTTCAGTGCGGCGAGATTGAACCATTTGTGGGCCGCGACGAGATTGACCACGCCGGAACGACCGCTCGCCCAGTAAAGACCGCGCTCGAACAGCACGTCCGGGATCGCCGTCGCCTCCACCGGCATTGCCGTGTCCAGATCAATGAGTCCCTGAAACATCTGTAGCTCCCCTTTTTATCATTGCCGCCCTCCCCCGAGTGCGGCCCCTGTCCACTGTTAAACGCTGCTATTCCCCAACGCCGTTTTCCGGTCTGTTGTTGGGAGGATCATGACCGATCAAATTTGAAGGGCAGTTTAAGGTTCGCGATGAACGGGATGTAAACGCGTGCATCGGGCGGTCGAACGCGAAATCGCAGAAATGCCTGCGGCACAGCGAGAAGTCACCAATCGTGAAGTTCGGTTTACCCTGCGGTTTCGCAGAACGATAACCATTGCCGCAAGGCCGGTGTCATCATCATCCGTCACCGGGCAGGCCGCAACATGCCGCACCATGACGGTTCCGGCAGATGATCGGGCCCCCAGCAGCTTCTGCAGCCATTCGGGAAGTTCACGGCGCGCCGGATCCCGAATTTGCGAGCGATGACGCGCCTGGAGCAACCGGCGGACGCGGAACAACCGACGCCGGCGAACGATCATTATGAAATGAGGAAGGACTTCAGCGCCGGACGCCTGGTGCGTGGGCTATCGGAGCGCTCCGGCTAATGCGGGCGTTCCGGGGAACGAGGCGTTCCAGGGAACGAGGGCGTCGGCGAACACGTCAGGACCAGATTTCATGCCGGGCTTTGGCCCGGGTGAAATTGCGGGCTTAAGGATACCCGCACCGAACGAAGAAAAACCTGTTTCTTCTGCCGGACCGGTTTTGAAAGAGCGAACCTCTTTGGAAAGAACGCTCTTCCGAAATACGATCCAGCCGTTGACCTGATGTCTCGCCGACACCCTCTTTTCGTCGACCAGAGCCTTCAGACTTTTATCCGGGGCTCTAATGACGTGCCGGCATCAAGCCGCCGGCAATTCTTGGAGAAGCGAAGTTACTTCTTCTTCTTGGCGACCTTGCGGGTCTTCTTCGCAGTCTTCTTCACTGCGCTCTTCGCCTTCTTTGCCTTCTTAGCTTTCTTGGCCATGTTGCCCTCCTAATGTAGTGAGATGGCTTAATCGCTGCGTGCACTCGGGAATCGAGATGCACTACATCCCGAATACACCAACACATTCAAAAAAACAGCGTCCCGCTTAAGGAAGTGTTGACGCAGCGATGTGAGAGCGCGCGAAGCACTTCGTTCGATGGCACAACGACAAGCGCGCGCGTCGATGCAAAAAGTGCAACAACGACCGACATCGGCATTTGTCAATATTGAAGGAAGCGCCTGTGCTGCAGCCGTTTCTTGAATTCGTGCAAACGACGATCAACGTGCGCTCGGTGTCACCGCGACTCATTGCTGCCGTCAAAAAGTCCTGCGCACGGACTCTGAGTCGCGAATTTTGGCAATAAAAAAATTTTCGTGGTCACAGCGTTGGCGTCTCGTCGGCGCTCGCCAAAACCGGTTCTCCGGGCGAATCGCGGCCGACCGATTCGCGTCCGCGCTTTCATGCTCATGGTAAATTTCGGATCGCAACGAACGATCGATGCACGATCGCGCGCGTCTTGCGTGGCGTCATCGACGACGAGAGTCGTCCCGTTACGGGACGCTTCAGATGCCGAGCTTCGCCTTCAGGAGGTCGTTCACCGCCTGCGGATTGGCCTTGCCGCCGGACTGCTTCATCACCTGGCCGACGAACCAGCCGGCGAGTTGCGGCTTGGCTTTCGCCTGCGCGACCTTGTCCGGATTGGCCGCGATGATGTCGTCGACGACCTTCTCGATCGCGCCCAAATCCGTGACCTGCTTCATGCCGCGCGTTTCGACCAGTTCGCGCGGGTCGCCGCCCTCCGTCCAGACGATCTCGAACAGGTCCTTTGCGATCTTGCCGGAGATGGTGCCCTCGCCGATCAGATCGACGATCGCGGCAAGCTGCGCCGCCGACACCGGCGAGTCCGAAATTCCACGGCCTTGCTTGTTGAGACGGCCGAACAGCTCGTTGATTACCCAGTTGGCCGCAAGCTTGCCGTCGCGCGCCTTGTCGGCAAGGCCTGCGAGCACGGTTTCGTAGAAGACCGCGCTCTCGCGCTCAGCTACCAGCACGCTGGCATCGTAGGGCGAAAGGCCAAGGCTCTCGATGAAGCGCGCCTTCTTCTGGTCCGGCAATTCCGGCAGTTTCGCCTTCAGCCCATCGACATAGTCTTGCGTGAACTCAAGCGGCAGCAGGTCGGGATCAGGGAAATAGCGATAGTCGTGCGCCTCCTCCTTGGAGCGCATCGAGCGCGTCTCGCCCTTGTTGGGGTCGAACAGGCGTGTCTCCTGGTCGATCGTGCCGCCATCCTCGATGATCTCGATCTGGCGCCGCGCCTCATACTCGATCGCCTGGCCGATGAAGTTGATCGAGTTCATGTTCTTGATTTCGCAGCGGGTGCCGAGCGGCCCGCCCGGCTTGCGCACCGAAACGTTCACATCGGCGCGCAGTGAGCCCTTCTCCATGTCGCCGTCGCAGGTACCGAGATAACGCAGGATCGAGCGCAGCTTGGTCACATAGGTCTTGGCCTGCTCGGCGTCGCGGATATCGGGTTTTGACACGATCTCCATCAGCGCCACGCCGCACCGGTTGAGGTCGACATAGGACATGGTCGGCGACTGGTCGTGCAGCAACTTTCCGGCGTCCTGCTCCAGATGCAGCCGCTCGATCCCGATCGTCGCGGTCTTGCCGCCGTCCAGTTCGACCACGACCTCGCCCTCGCCGACGATCGGCGACTTGTACTGGCTGATCTGGTAGCCCTGCGGCGAATCCGCATAAAAATAGTTCTTGCGGTCGAACACCGAGCGCAGGTTGATCTGCGCATTGAGACCAAGACCGGTGCGGACCGCCTGCCTGACGCATTCCTCGTTGATGACGGGCAGCATGCCCGGCATCGCGGCATCGACCAGCGAGACATGGCTGTTCGGCTGGCCGCCGAATTCGGTCGAGGCGCCGGAGAACAGCTTTGACTTCGAGGTGACCTGGGCGTGCACCTCCATCCCGATCACGACTTCCCAGTCGCCGGTCTGGCCCTTGATCAGTTTTCCCTGTCTCACTGACGCGCTCATGCTTTTCCACTCCCGAGCAGCGCGGATACGATCCGCTCCCATTCGGCTTCAAGAGAATCCTTCGCGACCGGCCGGCCGGCCCGCCGGTACCAGTAGCCGGCATTGCCGAGATCGCCTTCGACGCGATGCAGATAGGCGTGCACCCAGGCGGCCTCGGCGCTGCCTTCGTCCTGCACGATCTTGTGCGCCCGATCCCAGTCGCCCTTGGCGGCCCACCACAATGCAGCCAGCGGCGGTTCCAGGTCAGGTGCCGGCGCAGTGTCCGCGAGTGTGGCGCGGAAATCCGCCATCGCTACCACCACCTCTGCGGCGTGAAGCGGCCAGCCGCCTGCTCCACGATATCGCCGAGCGAGAACAGCGTCGCCTCGTCGAACGGGCGGCCGATCAGTTGCAGGCCAAGCGGCAGGCCTTGCGCGTCCTTGCCGGCAGGCACCGCAATGCCCGGAAGTCCCGCCATGTTCACCGTGACCGTGAAGATGTCGTTGAGATACATCTCGACCGGATCGGCGCCGCCCTTCTCGCCAACGCCGAAGGCGGCCGACGGCGTCGCCGGTGTCAGGATCGCGCTGACGCCCTTGGCAAAACAGTCCTCAAAATCCTTCTTGATCAGCGTGCGGACTTTTTGCGCGCGCAGGTAATACGCGTCGTAGTAACCGGCCGAGAGCACATAGGTGCCGATCATGACGCGGCGGCGCACTTCATCGCCAAAGCCTTCGGCGCGGGTGTTCTCATACAATTCGCCGATCGAACGGCCCGGCACCCGCAGGCCGTAGCGCACGCCGTCGTAGCGCGCGAGGTTGGAGGAGGCTTCCGCCGGCGCCACGATGTAATAGGCCGGCAGCGCGTATTTGGTGTGCGGCAGCGATACCTCGACCAGTTCGGCGCCGGCCGCCTTCAGCCACGCCGCGCCTTCGCTCCAGAGCTTTTCGATTTCCGCCGGCATGCCGTCGAGGCGGTACTCCTTCGGGATACCGATCTTCATGCCCCTGACGGATTTTCCGATCGCGGCCTCGTAGTCCGGCACCGCGCGATCGACTGATGTAGTGTCCTTCGGATCGTGGCCTGCCATCGAGCGCATCAGGATCGCGGAATCGCGCACCGTGCGCGCGATCGGGCCTGCCTGGTCCAGCGAGGAGGCGAACGCCACGATGCCCCAGCGCGAGCAGCGGCCATAGGTCGGCTTGACGCCCACCGTCGCGGTGAAGGCGGCGGGCTGGCGGATCGAGCCACCGGTGTCGGTCGCGGTTGCGCCCATGCAGAGCAGCGCCGCCACGGCGGATGCCGATCCGCCGGAAGAGCCGCCCGGCACCAGCGAAGTGTTGGAACCTTCGCGCCGCCACGGATTGACGACCGGGCCGAAGCACGAGGTCTCGTTCGACGAGCCCATCGCGAACTCATCGTTGTTGAGCTTTCCGAGCATCACGGCGCCGTCGCGCCAGAGCTGCGAAGTCACGGTGGATTCGTAAGGCGGCACGAAATTGCCAAGGATCTTTGAGCACGCCGTGGTGCGCACGTCCTTGGTCGCGAACAGGTCCTTGATCCCAAGCGGAATGCCCGCCAGCGGACCGCCCTCGCCCTTGGCGATTTTGGCGTCGATCGCGCGCGCCATGGCACGCGCCTGGTCCGGCGTTTCCAGCACGAAAGCGTTGAGCGAACGCGCCGCTTCGATCGCGGCGAGATGCGCGTCCGTCAGTTCAAGCGAGGTGAAAGACTTGTTCGCGAGGCCGGCTTTGGCCTCGGCGATCGTCATCGATGTCAGGTCGGTCATTTATTGATCGGGCTGCAGAAGAACGGAGAAAGCGTCTTGTCGTTGGCAGGGTCGTTGGCGCGGGCCTTGTCGGCGGCCTCGAGCTGATCGAGAACGGCGTCCATCGCCTTATCGGGATCGGCGGCCTTGCCCTGCCGCGCCATCGCGTCGAGATAGTTCATGTAGGCCTGATAGGCCTTTTCATCGTCGCAGAGCAGACACATCCGACTTCCGACCTTCAAGTAGAGTTATTCCACCACCTTCGGCACCAGGAAGAAATGATTTTGCGTTTCCGGCGCGTTCCTGACGATGTCGTCAGGGATCTCGCCGTCATTGACCACGTCGGCACGCTTCTTCATTTCCATCGGGGTTACCGAGGTCATCGGTTCGACGCCGTCGACGTTCACCTCCGAAAGTTGCTCCACGAAAGCCAGCATGGCGTTCAACTCGCCCTGCAGATGGGGAACCTCGGCCTCGGTGACCGCAATTCGCGCCAGATGCGCTATGCGGCGAACGGTGGCAGCATCAACGGACATAAATATAGGCCTCAAACGGAGAATTCGCATCTGCCGTATAGCAGAGACCGCTTTTGCGCCGCAACAGCAGGGAACAGGCGGAGCCGGCCTAGGGACGCCGAATACCCACCTTTGGAGTCAGAAGTCGACCCACCCCGACGCACGAGATTTTGAGCGTCAGCGCCCATTTCCCTCGCAAAAGCGCCTGACGAAACCATTTCGCCGCCTTACGTAGTCGTCCTGAAACAGTCGGGGAATGTAGTCGCGGCCAGGACATTGGAGGCCGTGTATGTCGACCATCGAAAATGACAGCGCCGGATCGGAAAGCTGGGATCCTGTTTTCTGGTCCATCGGGACCGTACTCGGCGTCGCGATCATCTACCTCGCCTGCTTAACCTGACCACGGGAGAGAGAGCCATGTCCCAGGCTAAAATCCTGCAGGAAAAGGCGGAAATGTTTGAGCGCCGCGCGGAAAGCGCGACCGATCCGATCTCAAAGCAGCATTACAAGGAAATGGCGGCGCATTACCGGTCGCTGGCGGCCGAGCATCTTGAGGTCCACCGCGACGAACCGGCACACTAGGACAGCACAAAACCCGCTCCAAACCGCCAGCTAGCCGCTCAACGCGCTGAGCCGCGCCAGCGCAGCGCCTGCGAGCGCACGCGTCAACTCGGCCGCCGGCATCTCGCGGCCCATCCGCACCGCCTGCCCGGCCCAGAGATTGGTGAAATCGACGTTGCCGAGCTTTTCGGCCGCCGCCTTGAGCGGCCCGAGCGCGGTGGCGGCGTGCGGGAATGCCGGCGCATCCGGCGAGATCGGGCCGACCTCGCGCATGACGCGGTTGGCGACGCCGCGCGCAGGCCGTCCGGTCATGACATTGGTGATGACGGTGGAATCGTCGTGGGCCTGGGCCAGCGCGATGCGCGCAGGTCCGATCACTCTGGATTCCGGGCAGCGCAGATAGGCGCTGCCGATCTGCACGCCGGAGGCGCCGAGCGCAAATGCCGCCGCGATGCCGCGCCCGTCGGCGATACCGCCGGCCGCGATCACCGGCACCTTCACCGCATCGACCACCTGCGGCACCAGCGCAAAGGTGCCGGGCTGCTGGGCGATATTGTCGGTCAGGAACATGCCGCGATGGCCGCCCGCTTCGGCGCCTTGCGCGATGATGACGTCGGCGCCGTTCTCTTCCAGCCAGATCGCTTCCTTCACGATCGTTGCCGACGACATCACGATGGCACCAGTCGCCTTGACGCGCTTGAGGAGCGCCGGATCCGGCAGACCGAAATGGAAGCTCACCACTTCCGGCTTCAGTTCCTCGACGACAGCGCACATCGCATCATCGAACGGCGCACGGTTGGCGGCGCTGATGGGCGCGGCAGGATCGATGCCCAATTCCTTGTAGTAAGAGCCAAGCCTGGCCTTCCAGCCGGCTTCGCGCGCGGGATCGGCATCGACCGGCGCGTGGCAGAAGAAGTTCATGTTGAGCGGTGCCGAGACGCGCTGGCGGATGATGTTGACCTGCTCACGCGCCTTGTCGGCCGAGATCATCGCACACGGCAGCGAGCCGAGCGCCCCACCCTGCGCTGCCGCGATCACCAGTTCGGCATCCACGACGCCGGCCATCGGCGCCAGCACGATCGGAAATTCGGTCTTGAAGAGGTCGATGATCCGGCGGTCTGGCCACATGGTTCTGCTCGCTTGAATGAATTGAAGAGACGTAAGGATCAGGCGGCGGAGGAGTTCCGCCGCCCGTTCAGTATCTGGTCGGCCTCGGTGACGATCCTGTCAACGATTTCGGCCGCCGGCGGGATATCATGGACCAGCCCGACGGCTTCGCCCGCGATGACGGCGGCGATATCGAAATTGCCCGCGGCCTTCGCCGCCGCGTATTCGGCCGCGACCGCCTGGACGTTTTGCATGAGTTCGACCTCGCGCCCCATCCAGCGCCGCGCATGATCGTTGATCAGGCAGCGGCCGGTAAACGGTGCCGGCCAGACATTATTGCGCGAGAGATCGAAGATGATGCCGCGCACGCTGTTGCCGCTCGACGCCGCGCAAATGTGCCGTTTCGCTTCCTCCGCGCCGTCGCACTCCTGGCTGGCATAAAAACGCGTGCCGAGCAGCACGCCGGACGCGCCCAGCATCATCATCGCGGCAAGCCCGCGGCCATCGCCGATGCCGCCGGCGGCCGCCACCGGCACCCGGCCGGCCGCGAGGTCGACGATCGCCGGCACGATGTCGATGGTGGTACGCGACGCGCCGTGGCCGCCGGCCTCCGTTCCCTGCGCGATCAGAATGTCGGCGCCCGCCTCCAGCGCCTGCCGCGCCATCGCCTCGTCCTGCACCTGGCAGATCAGAAGCGCGCCCGACGATTTGATGCGCGGTGCAAACGGTTTTGGATCGCCGAATGAAAGCATGATCGCGCGCGGACCGGCTTCAAGCGCGATGTCCAGCAGCGCCGGCTGCTTCGCAAGGCTCCAGGTGATGAAGCCGATGCCGAAGGGATCGGAGATATCGGCAAGCTTGGCTGTCTCCTGCTCCAGCCACGCCTTGTTACCGTAGCCGCCGCCAAGAATTCCGAAGCCACCGGCGGCGCTGACGGCCTTGGTGAGACGGGCGCCCGCGATGACGTCCATCGGCGCCGACAGGATCGGATGCCGGATGCCTAAACGAGCAGTCAACGGTGTCGATATCGGCATGTCTCTTCCCTGAAGTCTGGACACCCAGATTAGGCCGAACTATCATTCTCTAAAAATGAATACTAGAGAACTCAGGCATCTCTAAAATGGAACGGGACGGACCCATGGAGTTGAGCGATCTCCTGACCTTTTCGACGGTTGCACGGTTGGGCGGCATCACCCGCGCCGCCGACGAGCTCAACACCGTGCAGTCCAACGTCACGCAACGGGTGAAGGCGCTGGAAGCCGAGATCGGCACCGCGCTGTTCGAGCGGCACAGCCGCGGCATGACGCTGACCGGCGCCGGCCGCCGGTTGCTGCCCTACGCGCAGCGGATGGCCGCGCTGTCCCGCGAGGCGCTCCTGGCCGCGCGCGATGACGGCGAGCCGAAAGGACCGCTCGCGATCGGATCGATGGAGACGACGGCGGCCGTCCGCCTGCCGTCCCTGCTCGCCGAATTCCATCGCCGCTTCCCGGCGGTGCGGCTGAGCTTACGCACGTCGACGACGGCGGAGCTGGTGGCCGGCGTGCTCAACGGTACGTTCGACGGCGCATTCGTCGCAGGCCCGATCGAGCATGCCGAACTCGAAGCGACGGTCGCGTTCCGCGAAGAACTGGTACTGGTGGCGGCGCGGCGCTGGCAGACCCTCGCCGCTTTGCGCGCAGGCACGCCGGAATCTGGGCCGACCGCGCTGGTGTTCCGCACCGGCTGCACCTACCGCCAGCGGCTCGAGCAGATTTTTTCGGAATTCGGCTGGCCGTCTTCCGCGCGGTTCGAGCTCGGCACGCTCGACGGCATGATCGGCTGCGTTGCCGCCGACATGGGCGTAACGTTATTGCCGCGCGCCGTGGTCGGGCGGAACGACAGCGTCAGCATTCACACGCTGAACCCGGTGCAGTCCAAGGTCGAGACGCTTTTCATCGCCCGCCGCAGCGCGCATCAATACAGCGCGTTGCAGGGCTTTGTTTCCTGCCTGAACGGCAATGGCGAGGTTATCGCCGCCTGACATACCAGCGCCGCACCGCAGGGCTGGCCAAGGACGAGGCCAACTAGCGTGGCGTTCTCGCATGGACGCCACGCCATGATCGGCTTTGCGCGCATGACGCACCGGTGTTATGCGGGGTCATGCCCGCCCCCATCCTTCCCCTGATCGACGCCGTCACGCACTGGCCCGAGCGCGGCGCCCTGATCGGGCTCGACCTCGGCACCAAGACCATCGGGGTCGCCGTCTCCGATCCCGACCGCCGGCTGGCAACCGGCGTCGAGACGATCCAGCGCAAGGCCTTCAAGGCCGACGCGGCGAGGCTGTTGGCGATATCGGGCGAGCGCAACGCGGTCGGCTTCGTGCTTGGGCTACCCATCAACATGGACGGCAGCGAGGGTCCGCGCGCGCAATCGACTCGCGCCTTTGCTCGCAATTTTTCCAACCTCACCGGCCTCGCCATCGCGCTGTGGGACGAGCGGCTGTCGACGGCTGCCGTCGAGCGCGAGCTGATCGGCATGGACGTTTCCCGGGCCCGCCGCGCCGAGGTGATCGACGAGCATGCCGCGATCTTCATCCTGCAGGGCGCGCTCGACCGGCTGACGAAGCTGCGCAGGGACGCGTAAGCGATGGCGGTGGTCATTGCGGCGCTGCTGCCGGTGTTTTTGCTGATCGTGCTCGGCTTCATCCTGAAGCGGACGCTGATACAGCCCGAGACGCAGTGGCATGGGCTGGAACGACTGACTTACTATGTGCTGTTTCCGCTCCTGCTGATCCAGACGCTGGTGAAGGCCGATCTCACCAGAGTGCCGGTGGCCGGCGTCGGCGGCGCGCTGATGCTGTCGGCGCTCGCGATGTCGCTGCTGTGTCTTGCGCTGCGTCCCCTGCTCGCCCGCGCCGCGATCGATGGTCCCGCCTTTACCTCGATCCTCCAGGGCGCGACGCGCTGGCAGACTTATGTGGCGCTCGCCGTCTCCGGCAGTCTGTTCGGTGACCTCGGGCTGGCGCTGGCGTCGGTCGCGATGGTCGCCATCATCCCGCTGGTCAACGTACTCAGTGTCTCGGTGCTAGCCCATTACGCCTCGCCGGCAAAGCGTTCGGCCGGTTCAATTGTCGTGACGGTGGTGCGCAATCCACTAATCTGGGCCTGCGCGGTCGGGCTGGCGCTCAACGTCACGCACATTCCACTGCCCAAACTCTGGCACGAGGTGGCGGATGCGCTCGGCCGCTCTTCGCTCGCCATTGGCCTCTTGGTGACCGGCGCCGGCCTGCATCTCGAAGGCCTGTTCAGGCCGAGCCTCGCCGCCGGCGTCGCGGTGTTCCTCAAGCTGGTGCTGATGCCGGTGATCGCGGTCGCGTTGGGGTTAAGATTTGGACTTGCCGATTCCAACCTCGCCGTCGTGACCGTCTGTTCGGCGGTGCCCGCGGCGTCAAGCGCCTATGTGCTGGCGCGGCAAATGGGCGGCGACGCGTCGCTATTGGCGCAGATCATCACACCGCAGACCATTCTGGCGGCGCTGACGATGCCGGTCGCGATCGCGCTGGCCGCCATGTGCTAGCTGGTGCCGGCCAGCCAGAACGTCTGAATCGTCGCGGCCAGATTGTTGATGCCGTGCAGGACGATCGTCAGCCAGGTCGAGTTGGTGCGATAACGCAGATATCCCAGCAGCACGCCGATCGAAAACACCTCGCCGAAAAAGAACCAGTCATACTGCAGATGCAGCGAAGTCCAGGCCAGCGACGACAGAAAGATGGCGCCGGCGACGCCAAGCCGTGATTCCGACCAGCCGCGGTAGAGAAACCCGCGCGCGAATATCTCTTCCCACATCGGCGCGGCGACAGTGAACGCGATCACCAGAAGCCACAGCGCGCCGTCGGCCTGGGCGGATTTCAACACGTCGCCCATGAAGCCCGGCGTCACCTCGCGCCCGAGCGCCCGCGACAGCAGATCCCACCCGCCGACGAGGATCGCCAGCGCCGCAACGCCGATGAAGAAATTGCGCCATGAGGTCCAGCGCAGCGCCAGATAGTCGATAAAAGATATGCGCGTCGGACGGATCGCGATCCATGTCGCCAGCAGCACGGCGGGCAATCCGAGGATGACCGAGAGCGAGACGGTCAGACCGCCGCCGACGACGCGGATCGCTTGGGCGACGTCGAACGATCCGCCCTGCCGCAGCACAAAGTAGGCGATGACCGCGACCTGGCCGAGGAACATCGCCGCAAAGATGAACAGGCCCCATAGCACTGTGCCCCAGAATTTCCAGGCGCGCGGCGGCCGCGGATCGGGGATCCCCGGCGGAACTGCCACCGGAACTGCGGGAGTAAGGGAATCCATCAGACGGCTTTCGTTAGCGAGGTCGTATTCAAGGCAGCGCACGCCCCAGCAGGCCGCTTACGTCGTCATGGGCCAGATCGACTGCGCCGTACATGGCGGCGTGATTTCCGGCAAGGCGCGTGGCCGCGAACAACTGCGCATGCTGCGGCGATACGGCATTGAGCGCGGCAGCCGCCGCCAGCAGCGCCAGCCTTTCGACCGCCAGCCGCGCCACACGCTCGCTGTCCGGCCGGCGGAACGCCTTGCCGATGAAGGTGATGACTTCACCCGCGCCGGGCAATCCGAGCGTCTCGCCGGTCAGTTCATGCACGATGCTGGACGCCACTTCCGGCTCGCGCGACAGCGCGCGGAGCACGTCGAGGCACATCACATTGCCGGAGCCTTCCCAGATCGCATTGACCGGCGATTCCCGGTAATGCCGCGCCAGAATGCCCTCCTCGACGTAGCCGTTGCCGCCTAGACACTCCATCGCCTCATAGAGAAAGCCTGGCGCGCTCTTGCACACCCAGTATTTGATGGCGGGCGTCAGCAGCCGCATGTAGGCGGCTTCCTTGGCGTCGACAGGCGCGCGGTCGAACGACCGGCACAGCCGCATCACCAGCGCGACGGTAGCCTCGACATGCAGCGCCATGTCGGACAGCACCGCCTGCATCAGCGGCTGGTCGGCGAGATGCTTTTGGAACACACTGCGATGCCGCGCATGATGCAGCGCATGCGCAAGGCCTGATCGCATCAGGCCGGCGGAAGCAATCACGCAATCCTGCCGCGTCAACTGCACCATCTGGATGATGGTGCGGATGCCCTTGCCCTCGGCGCCGACGCGCTCGGCATAGGCGCCGTGAAACTCGACTTCCGACGAGGCATTGGAGCGGTTGCCGAGCTTGTCCTTCAGCCGCTGGAACCGGATCGCGTTGACCGAGCCGTCAGGCGCAAAGCGCGGCATCAAGAAGCAGCTCAGTCCCTCTTCGGCCTGCGCCAGCACCAGAAAAGCGTCGCACATCGGCGCCGACATGAACCATTTGTGCCCGGTGATACGGAAGGCGTCCCCATCACGCTCCGCCCGCGTCATGTTGGAGCGCACGTCGGTGCCACCCTGCTTCTCGGTCATGCCCATGCCGAGCGTCATGCCGCGCTTGGTCCACCATGGCGCAAACGCCGGATCGTAGGACCGCGTGCCGAGCACCGGCATCACCTTGGCCAGCAGATCGGGCTGCTCCGCCAGTGCGGCGACAGAGGCCCGCGTCATGGTGATCGGGCAGAGATGCCCGGTCTCGACCTGCGAGGCCATATAGAACTTTGCGGCGCGTATTACCTCCGACGCCCCACCGGCGGGCTTGCCGTCGGCAGTCCAGGTCGAATTATGCACGCCGGCATGCGCGCTGTGCGCCATCAATTCGTGATAGGCGGGGTGAAATTCGACCTCGTCGCGGCGGTTGCCTCTGGAATCGAAGCTGCGCAGCTTTGGCGTGTTCTCATTAGCGACGCGGCCGCGTTCCGCCATCGCCGCCGAGCCCCAATGCTTGCCGAACTCCGACAACTCGCTCTCAGCCGAAGCGCCGCCATTGGCGGCGACCGCCTCGACCAACGGCCGGTCGACCGCATAGAGATCGACATCCCCAAACGGCGGCGACTGATTGAAGACCTCGTGGGTCGAGAATGTTGCCTGGCTCATGGCTGGTCCTGGAACCGTGAATTACTTCCGGGGCGTGATAGGGAAATCATAGGCCTGCCCGCTCGCTGCCGGCAGCGAAAAGTGCCACCACTCTTTCGAATAGTTTACAAATCCTCGCCGCGCCATCACCAGAACCAGCTTCTCGCGCCAGCGGCGCTGGCCCGCGGTAATGGATTTCGCCGCCGTGTGCGACTTGACGTCGGAACAATCATAGCCGGTGCCCATGTCGACGCTTCCGTCCGGCACGCGAAGGTTCACATTGGCGGTGCAGTCGCCATAGTCCTTGGTGGAATCGAACACGGCCGAATTGTCGGCTTTCAGATCAACCAAGGTGAGGTCGAGCGCGGCGCCGGTGGAATGGCCCGAATGGGTGGCGATATAGCCGAGCCGAAACAGGTCGGCCTTGCTGAACGCCGGATTGTAGCGCTTTCCGGCCACCGTCTCCTTGCCGTCGCGCGACCACGCCACCATGTTGGCAACCGCGCGCGTCGGCCGGTAGCAGTCGAACATCTTCAGCGACAGGTTCTGCAGCGCGAGTTCTCCCTGAATGCTCTTCAGCAGCGCGCCGACCTCGCGCTTCACCACGCATTCGGCAGCCTCATATCCCCTTAGCGGACGGCCGACGAAATTATTCGCACCGGCGTAGCGGATGTCCTGGATGATGGACGGATCGATATCGCGCAGATAGACGAAACCGGCCGGCAGCTTTTGGGCCTGTGCGGCGCCGCCTGCCAGGCAGCTCGCCGCGAATACAGCCGCGAGTGCCATCCGCCTTCCGGCGCCCCTGCCGGAGTTCGCCAATAGCCACAACGTGATCCGGGCGGATTGAACGAAATGTTGCGCGTTCTTCACGGCTTGATGCATCGCGCGCACTCTAGCGGAAACTGCCGGCGGGGAACATCGGCCAGCGTTTACCCTGCCGCCGAAGCGCTAGTGGATAAGTCCGGACGCGGGATTTGAAGCTTGCCCTGCGTGGCATCTCTGCCTATAGCAAGGCTTTAATGACCCCTGCATCGAAATCGACCTTCGTCCTCGGGCACCGGCATCTGCTGGGAATCGAGGGGCTTTCCGCTGCCGATATTTCCGGCCTGCTCGACCTTTCCGAGGAATATGTCGAGCTCAACCGCCAGGTGGACAAAAAGCGCACGTCTCTGCGCGGTCGCACCCAGGTGAACCTGTTTTTCGAGGCCTCGACCCGAACCCAATCCTCGTTCGAGCTGGCGGGCAAGCGCCTCGGCGCCGACGTCATGAACATGTCGGTGTCCTCGTCCTCGATCCGCAAGGGCGAGACGCTGATGGATACCGCCGTGACGCTCAACGCCATGCACCCGGATATCCTGGTGGTGCGGCACCACGCCTCCGGCGCGGTGGAACTTTTGGCGCGCAAGGTTGATGGTTCCGTGATCAATGCCGGTGACGGCGCCCACGAGCATCCGACCCAGGCGCTGCTGGATGCGCTGACCATCCGCCGGAATAAAGGCCGGCTCGAAGGGCTCGTGATCGCGATCTGCGGCGACGTGATGCATTCCCGCGTGGCGCGCTCCAATATCCTCCTGCTCAACACCATGGGCGCCCGCGTCCGCGTCGTCGCGCCCTCCACGCTGCTGCCGCGCGGCATCGAGCGGATGGGCGTCGAAGTCGCGCGCGACATGCGCGAGGGCCTCAATGGCGCCGACATCGTGATGATGCTGCGGTTACAGCGCGAGCGCATGAACGGCTCGTTCGTGCCGTCGAGCCAGGAGTATTTCCATTATTTCGGTCTCGACCAGAAGAAGCTCGCTTACGCCAAACCGGACGCGCTGGTGATGCATCCGGGGCCGATGAACAGAGGGGTCGAAATCGACTCGATCGTGGCGGACGGCGCGCAATCGCTGATCCGCGAACAGGTGGAAATGGGAGTGGCGGTGCGGATGGCGGTGCTCGAAGCGCTCGCCCGCAACCTGCCGAACGCGTGAGACCATGCTGACTGATCGACGCCCCATTCTGCTCGCCAATGCCCGCGTCGTCGATCCGTCCAGGGATTTCGACGGCCCCGGTGACGTCCTGATTGCCGACGGCACGATCCGCGACTCCAAGCGCGGCATCGGCGCCGCCGGCGTCCCCGAAGGCACCGACATCGTCAATTGCGCCGGCAAGATCGTCGCCCCCGGGCTGATCGACATGCGCGCCTTTGTCGGCGAGCCCGGCGCCAGCCACCGCGAGACGTTTGCCTCCGCCAGCCAGGCGGCTGCCGCAGGCGGCATCACCACCATCATCTGCCAGCCGGATACCTCGCCGGTCATCGACAATTCGGCGACGGTCGACTTCGTGCTGCGCCGTGCCCGCGACACCGCGATCGTCAATATCCACCCGATGGCCGCATTGACCAAGGGCCTGGGCGGCCTGGAGATGACCGAGATCGGGCTATTGAAAGCCGCCGGCGCGGTGGCCTTCACCGATGGCGACAAGAGCGTGACCAATGCGCAGGTGATGCGCCGCGCGCTGACCTATGCCCGCGATTTCGACGCGCTGATCGTGCACCACACCGAGGACCCGGATCTGGTCGGCGAAGGCGTAATGAACGAGGGCGAGTTCGCCGCGCGGCTCGGCCTGGTCGGCATTCCCAACGCCGCCGAAGCGGTGATGCTGGAGCGCGACATGCGCCTCGTGGCGCTGACCGGCGGGCGCTATCACGCCGCCTCGCTGTCCTCGCTGGAGTCGCTGGAAATCCTCAAGCGCGCCCGCGATGCCGGCCTCGATGTCAGCGCCTCCGTGTCGATCAACCACGTCACCCTGAACGAAAACGATATCGGCCCCTACCGCACCTTCCTGAAGCTGTCGCCGCCGCTGCGCACCGAGGAGGACCGCCTCGCGCTGGTCGCAGCCGTCGCCTCCGGCCTGGTCGACATCGTGATGTCCGATCACAATCCGCAGGACGTCGAGGTCAAGCGGCTGCCGTTCGCTGAAGCGGCTGCCGGCGCGGTCGGGCTGCAGACCATGCTGCCGGCGGCGCTGCGGCTCGTTCATAATGGCGAGATGGACTTCAAGACGCTGATCCGGGCGATGTCGACCCGCCCGGCCGAACTGCTGGGCCTCCCCGGCGGCACGCTACGGGCCGGTTCCCCAGCCGACGTGATCGTGATCGACCCCGATACGCCCTGGGTGCTCGATCCCGCCGACCTCAAATCGCAGTGCAAGAACACGCCGTTCGATGAAGCCCGCTTCTCGGGACGCGTCGTGCGTACTATCGTGAGCGGGCGGACGGTCTATGAACATGTCTGATTCGTCCGGAACGGGCCGCGGTGGGAGCTGCCGCAATGTCTGACGCATTCCTCGTCGTCGCCTTGCTGATCGGCTATCTGCTCGGCTCGATCCCGTTTGGCCTGGTATTGACCAAACTGGCCGGCACGCAGGATCTGCGCTCGATCGGCTCCGGCAATATCGGCGCGACCAACGTGCTGCGCACCGGCCGCAAGGGCCTCGCCGCGGCGACGCTAATCGGCGACGCACTCAAGGGCACGGTCGCCGTCATCATCGCGGGCTATTACGGCGGCGCCAATGCGGCGATGCTGGCGGCGCTCGGCGCCTTCCTCGGCCACCTCTTCCCGATCTGGCTGAAATTCCAGGGCGGCAAGGGCGTGGCAACCTATATCGGTGTGCTGATCGGCCTGTTCTGGCCGGCGGCCGTGATGTTCTGCCTGATCTGGTTAGCTACCGCCCTCACCACGCGCTATTCGTCGCTGTCGGCGCTGGTTGCCGCGTTTGTCACCCCGCTGTTCCTGTGGTGGTTCGGCCACCCCGCACTGGCGTCGCTATTCGTGGTGCTGACGCTGCTGTTGTTCTGGAAGCACGGCGAAAACATCAAGCGCTTGCAGGCGGGGACTGAGGGGCGGATCGGGGCGAGGTAGCCTACTTCCGCCGCAGCGCCTCCTCAACAAATCGCGCCGCCGTCAACGCCTCGGCATCGGCGCGATATCCCGCAATCACCTGCACACCGACCGGTAATCCGCCTTCCGCGATGTGCGCGGGTACATTGACGCAGGGCACGCCCATCAGCGTCCAGAGACGGTTGTAACGGGCGTCGCCGGTCGAGCCCAATCCCTTGGGCGCCACGCCGGGCGCCGACAAGGTCAGTAGCACGTCCACCTCTTCGAACACTTTTGCGAGCGCGTGCCTGGCGCGGTCCGCTACGCCCATTGCCGCGTCATAGTCGGTCGGTGTCATGCCCCTGCTCTCGTCCAGCTTTGCGCGCAGCAGCGGCGCCATTGCGTCGTAGTTTTCACCGTACTCCCAGGCCAGCGCCTGATGTGCTTCGAATTCCTGGATCACCGAATGGGCTTGCCACGCCTCCGCAATGATCTCCGGCAAATCAAGCGCCCGCACCGAGGCGCCTGCCTTCTCCGCCGCCCGCGTCGCGATTCGTAACGCCTCGCCGCCTGACGCTTCCGGCGCGCCGGCGAAATCCTGCGTCACGATGCCGATGCGCGGCGTCGGAATGCTCGGCGGCAGCAGCAGTTCGGGCCGGCCCGTCATCGCGGCAAGCCCGCGCGCCACGTCATCGACGCCGGTCGCAAACAGGCCGACGGTATCGAGCGTCCACGAATAGCACTTCACGCCGACGGTCGGCAGCAGGCGGTAGGACGGCTTGATCGCGGCGACGCCGCAGAACGAGGCCGGCCGGATCACCGAGCCGCCAGTCTGCGTGCCTAATGCGAGCGGAATCATGCCGGCCGCCACTGCTGCCGCCGAGCCGGACGACGATCCGCCCGGCGTGTGGCCATGGTTGCGCGGATTGAGCGTCGGCGTCGGATCCACGGAGGCGAATGCCGTCGTCGTGGTCTTGCCGATGATGGTCGCGCCCGCCTGTTTCAGCATCATCACCACGGCTGCGTCGCCGCGCGGCCGATATCCCCGGTAGATCGGCGAACCCATTTCGGTCGGGAAATCCGCCGTATCCATGATGTCCTTGATACCGACCGCAATCCCGCGCAGCGGCCCGGCGGTTTGCGCGCGAGGACGTTCGTCCCGGCAAACGAAGGCGCCGATGGACTTTTCATGCACACTGGTTGCTTCAAGCGACTGCGCGATCGCAGCGTCTGCGGAAAGGTCACCGGCATCGATGCGGCGCTGAAGTTCTGCGAGCGAGATCATGAAGGCTTTCCTATGATGAGGACACAGGTTACGAAGGGCCTTGGCACGGAGCAAGCGTAACACCCATCACAATCAAACAGGTTGATTGCAATCTCCGGTTGGGCAAAGCTGCTCCGCATGCATGACCGGACACAACTCGCGCCCCACATCTCCGAGACCGACCGGATCGACCGGCTGCGCCTGATCCGCAGCGACAATGTCGGGCCGCGGACCTTTAACTCGCTGCTTAACCACTTCGGCGACGCGCGCACAGCGCTGGAGCGGCTGCCCGATCTGGCGCGGCGCGGCGGCGCGGCGCGTTCAGGGCGCATCTGCAGCGAGGAGGAAGCACGGGCTGAGATCGCCGCGGCGAAGAGGATCGGCGTCTCGCTGGTCGCGCCGGGCGAAGCCGCCTATCCGCCAAGGCTAGCGACGCTCGACGATGCGCCTCCCCTGCTCGGCGTGCGCGGCGCGCTCGATGTGCCGGCGCGGCCGATGATTGCGATCGTCGGCTCGCGCAACGCCTCCGGCGCCGGCTTGAAATTCGCCAGCCAGTTGGCGCGCGATCTCGGCGACGCCGGCTTTGTCGTCATCTCGGGGCTGGCGCGCGGCATCGATCAGGCCGCGCATCGCGCGACGGTCGAAAGCGGCACCGTCGCGGTGCTGGCGGGCGGACACGACCGGATCTATCCGCCGGAGCACGAGAATTTACTGGCGGCGCTGCTTGAACGCGGCGGCGCGATTTCCGAAATGCCGCTGGGCCACGTGCCGCGCGCCCGCGATTTCCCCCGCCGCAATCGCCTGATATCAGGCGCGTCGCTTGGCGTCGTCGTGATCGAGGCCGCGCATCGCTCGGGCTCGTTGATCACGGCGCGGATGGCGGCCGAACAGGGCCGCGAGGTGTTTGCGGTGCCCGGCTCGCCGCTCGACCCGCGCGCCGCCGGCACTAATGATCTGATCAAGCAGGGCGCGGCGCTGGTCACCGAAGCCAGTGACGTCATCAACGCCGTTCAACCGATCCTGGAGCGCCCGGTCGTGCTCGAGGCGCGCGAAGGCGACGACGAACCGCTCGACTTCGATACCGACCCAAGCGAGCGCGAACGCATCGTCTCGCTGCTCGGGCCGAGCCCCGTCAGCCTCGACGACCTGATCCGAATGTCGGGGCTATCAGCCACCATCGTTCGCACGGTGCTGCTCGAGCTCGAGCTCGCCGGACGGCTGGAGCGTCACGGCGGCGGGCTGGTATCGATGGTCTGATCAGGCCTCGCTGTTGCGTGCGTCGAACGTCGTCCGCGCACGTTGGATTTCCGGCTGATGCTCAATCGCCCACCTGCCCAGCGCCTGCACCGGCGCGGACAGGCCACGCCCCAGATCGGTCAGTTCGTAGTCGACCCGCGGCGGAATGGTCGGAAACACCGTTCGCGTCACGAGACCATCCCGTTCGAGGCCTCGCAGCGTCAGCGTCAGCATCCGCTGCGAGATACCGTTGATCATACGCTTGATCTCGTTGAACCGCTTCGGGCCATCGCCAAGCATCATGATCACGAATACGCTCCATTTGTCGCCGACCCGCGCCAAGACGGAGGCCGCGCCGCGGCAGTCACTGTCGAGGTGGGGACCGGGTGGAAAGGCAGGCACTTTTTTGTGCTCGGGTCTCATGGATGTGCTCGGGTGTAAAAAATGTGCGTTCTTGCGGGGTTTTGCCACGGTCACTCATATAGCGCCAGTTACAAACCTATACCGAAGAGTGACATCAACCATGAAACTTCTGCACATCGACTCCAGCGTTCTCGGCCCCCACTCCGTCAGCCGCCAGGTTTCCGCGGCAATCGTCAACCGGCTGCGCCAATCCACCCCCGGCCTCGAAGTCAGCTACCGCGATCTCACGCTTTCGCCATTGGCGCATCTCACCGGCTTACACCTCGCCGCTGGCCAGGGTGGCGCCCCGGAAGCATCGCTGCGCGCGGATATCGCCGCCGGTCAGGCTGTGCTGGAAGAGTTTCTGGCCGCCGACGTCGTCGTGCTCGGCGCGCCGATGTACAATTTCACCATCCCAAGCCAGCTCAAGGCCTGGATCGACCGCATCCTGGTCGCGGGCAAGACGTTCAAATACTCAGCGCAAGGCGCCGAAGGTCTGGCCGGCAACAAGCGCGTCATCGTCGCGATCTCGCGCGGCGGCTTTTACGGCCCGGACACACCGGCCGCCGTCGGCGAGCACCTGGAAACCTATTTGCGCTGGGTGTTCGGCTTCATGGGAATCAAGAATCCGGAATTCATTTCCGCCGACGGTATCCAGGTCGGTCCCGAGCATCGCAAAAAAGCCGTGGCCGGCGCGCTGAAAGCCGCAGGCGATCTGAACGCCGCCTGAGTTGAGGCGACAGCGGCTGCTGTTACCAGGCCCGACGGCAGCCGCTTGCGCATGAACGCGAACAGCCAGGTCAGAAAATGCCGTGCATGCGGCAGATAACTATAACGAGGGAAATCAAAAGACCGACGCCGGAGAACAGCGCAATTGAAACGAACTGAGCCGTATCCGAGTCCCGGAAGGCGGATGAAGAGACGTCGACCCTTTTCGGCATGACTGCTCTCCGGTTCTTTGTTGGCAAGAACTCCTGCCCTCAAAATGTCCAGCAGCTACAGACCGGGTTCAATGCGCATTCTGGCTCAGCGCCAATCCGCCGCAGGGCGCCGAAGCCGGCCAGCGCCCGAGATCGATGTTATCATTCTGACGGCCGGTTCCGATGTTGGCCGAGCCTTAGCCCCGATAGATCGGCGCACCGCTCGGCGAAGCCGTGGCACCGCCATCGACGAACAATTCCTGGCCCTGGATATGCGCCGAATCGTCCGAGGCGAGGAACAGCACCGTCTTCGAGATATGGTCGGGTTCGCCCAAGCGGCCGAGCGGGGTCGAAAGCGCGATGCGCTTTTCAAAGGCCTTTTCGGCTTCCGGCGTGGCGATCGCCGGACCCCAGATCGGGGTGCGGATCGCGCCGGGCGCCACGACATTGACGCGGATGCCGCGCGGCGACAGTTCCGATGCCATGATCCGCGCCATGGCCCGTACGCCAGCCTTGGCCGCGCCATAGGCCGAATAGCCGGGGATGCCGAGCACGGAGATGACAGAGCCGTTGAGAATGATCGAGGCATTGTCATTGAGATGCGGCAGCGCCGATTGCACGGTAAAGAACACAGCGGTGAGGTTGGTACTGATGACCCTTTCAAAAGCCTCGCGCGCGGTGGCGCCAAGCGGCGTACCGCCTGCGATACCGGCATTGGCGAATACGATGTCGTATTTGCCGAACTTGGCGGCCCCCTTCCCGATCGCGGCTTCGGTGGCGGCAATGTCGGTGGCGTCGGCCGCCACCGCTAACGCGTTTGGACCCAGCTCCTTGGCGGCGGCATCGAGCGTCGCCTGATTTCGCCCCGTTATGACGACCCTGGCGCCTTCGGCCACGAACAGCCTTGCGGTCGCAAGCCCGATGCCGCTGTTGCCTCCGGTGATCAACGCCGTCTTGTTCGCGAGCCTCATGGCCGTCCCCAATGGTTGCATAATTAAACTAGATTGCCTACCTAGGGCATCTGGTTTAATATTGCAACTACACAAGGCCGTGATCGGTCTCAGCGCGTTTTCAAGCGAACTGGGGACCGGTTCGCGTGAAGAGCGCGTCAAACAAGGATTCGAACGGAGCCCCGTCATGGTGAAACGGACCAGCTTTGAGCACGACGTTTGCCCGATCGCGCGCTCGCTGGATGCGATTGGCGACTGGTGGTCGATGCTGATCATTCGCGAGGCGCTGCTCGGGGCCAGCCGCTTCGGCGAATTCCAGAAAGGACTGGGGCTGGCCAAGAACATTCTCACGGTGCGGCTGCGCGCGCTGATCGACCAGGGCATCCTGAAGACCGTGCCCGCCTCCGACGGCAGCGCGTATCAGGAATATGTACTGACGCCGAAGGGGCGCGGCGTCTTCCCGATCCTGGTCGCCTTGCGGCAATGGAGCGAGGCGTTCGACGAACGTCCGGAGGAGATCACCACTATCCTGGTCGACAAGGAAAAGGGCCGGCCGGTCCGCAAGCTCGAACTCTATTCGCAGGACGGACGGCTGTTGGGACCGGGAGATACGGCGTTAAAGCCGCGGACGGCCAGGAAGCAAGGCAAGCGCGTTACGGCGTAGCGCTCACCCGTCATCCCTGCGTAACGGCTAAGCCGTTATCGCTGGAGGTGCGAGCGGAGCGAGCCTCGAAGGATGAGCTACCCCACCCCAGCCGCGCCGTCGCCCTTCGAGACGCGCTGCGCGCTCCTCAGCGTGACGGGCTGACAGTGTGCGTCGCCGCGTCCCTTACGACAGCTTGTGCTTACTCCTTGTGCGCAGGCGCTCTTCCGCCTCGAGTTGCGCCATGCCGAGCAAATGGCTGAGCACTTCCAGCCGGTGGCGCTCCGCCAGCTTGACCAGTTCGGCAACGGTTTCCGCGATAAAGGCCACGGCCTCGTCGGGGCCGCCCTCCTCGCCTCGTTCATCGGTGGGCGACTTCCGATTTTTGCCTGAAGCTTTCCGCTTCCGGCCGCCTGCAGCCTTGCTCAAAAAATTTGCATCCTAACGACACAAAGTATTGCCCAGAAATAACCCCTTTGATGGCGCAACTCTAGGGCGTATTTCGCAACTCGATAGATATAAAGTCGCCCCCAAAGGTTCCCTGACGGCATTTGTAGATTTGACAGGGGCCGCCTCACCACCCATGTTCGGGTCCAATCGGTGGGCCGCGAGTCTCGCGGAACCCGCCTTTATCTTTTCCCGTAAGCCATTGGAATGACATGAATATCGTCATCGTGGAGTCGCCGGCGAAAGCCAAGACTATCAATAAGTATTTGGGCGCCTCCTACGAGGTTCTGGCCTCGTTCGGCCATGTCCGCGACCTCCCTGCCAAGAACGGATCGGTCGATCCGGACGCCAACTTTCAGATGATCTGGGAGGTCGACCCCAAGGCGGCCGGCCGGCTCAACGACATCGCCAAGGCGCTGAAGGGCGCGAGCCGCCTGATTCTGGCGACCGACCCTGATCGCGAGGGCGAAGCGATCTCCTGGCACGTGCTGGAGGTGATGAAGGAGAAGCGCGCGCTGAAAGATCAGAAGATCGAGCGCGTGGTGTTCAACGCCATCACCAAACAGGCGGTGACCGATGCGATGAAGGCGCCGCGGCAGATCGACGGTGCGCTGGTCGACGCCTATATGGCGCGCCGCGCGCTGGACTATCTGGTCGGCTTCACGCTCTCGCCGGTGCTGTGGCGCAAACTGCCGGGCGCGCGCTCGGCGGGCCGCGTGCAGTCGGTCGCGCTGCGGCTGGTCTGCGACCGCGAACTCGAAATCGAAAAATTCGTTCCCCGCGAATACTGGTCGCTGGTCGCGACGTTGACCACGCCGCGCGGCGACAGTTTCGAGGCGCGCCTCGTCGGCGCCGACGGCAAGAAGATCCAGCGTCTCGACATCGGCTCCGGCGCCGAAGCCGAAGACCTCAAGAATGCGATCGAAGCGGCGAACTTCACGGTTTCGACCGTCGAGGCAAAGCCCGCGCGCCGCAATCCGCAGGCGCCCTTCACCACCTCGACGCTGCAGCAGGAAGCCAGCCGCAAGCTTGGCTTTGCGCCGGCACACACCATGCGGATCGCGCAGCGGCTCTATGAGGGCATCGACATCGGCGGTGAGACCACCGGCCTCATCACCTATATGCGAACCGACGGCGTGCAGATCGACGGTTCCGCGATCACGCAGGCACGCAAGGTGATTGGCGAGGATTATGGCAACGCCTATGTGCCTGACGCGCCGCGCCAGTACCAGACCAAGGCCAAGAACGCGCAGGAAGCGCATGAAGCGATCCGCCCGACCGATCTGTCGCGCCGACCCGCCGAGATGCGCCGGCGCCTCGATACCGATCAGGCCAAGCTTTATGAGCTGATATGGATCCGCACCATCGCGAGCCAGATGGAATCGGCAGAACTCGAACGCACCACCGTGGATATCGCGGCGAAAGCCGGCTCCCGTGTGCTGGAACTGCGTGCTAGCGGCCAGGTCATCAAGTTCGACGGCTTCCTCGCGCTCTACCAGGAGGGCAAGGACGACGACGGCGATGACGAGGATTCCCGCCGCCTCCCCGCCATGAGCCAGGGCGAAGCCTTGAAGCGGCAGAACCTCGCCGTCACCCAGCACTTCACCGAACCGCCGCCGCGCTTCTCTGAAGCCTCGCTGGTGAAGCGGATGGAAGAACTCGGCATCGGCCGTCCCTCGACCTATGCCTCGATCCTGCAGGTCCTGAAGGACCGGGGCTATGTCAAGCTCGAGAAGAAGCGGCTGCATGGCGAGGACAAGGGCCGCGTCGTGGTCGCGTTCCTGGAAAATTTCTTCGCACGCTATGTGGAGTATGACTTCACCGCGGCGCTGGAAGAACAGCTCGACCGCATTTCCAATAACGAGATTTCCTGGCAGCAGGTGCTGAAGGAATTCTGGATCGGCTTCATCGGCGCGGTCAACGACATCAAGGATCTCCGCGTCGCCGAAGTGCTGGACGCCCTCGATGACATGCTGGGACCGCACATCTACCCCGCCCGCGCCGATGGCGGCGACATCAGGCAGTGCCCGACCTGCGGCACCGGCAGGCTCAATTTGAAGGCCGGCAAGTTCGGCGCCTTCGTCGGCTGCTCGAACTATCCGGAATGCCGCTACACCCGGCCGTTGGCCGCCGACTCTGAGGCAAGCGCCGATCGCGTTCTCGGCAAGGACCCGGAGACCGATCTCGACGTGACGGTGAAGGCCGGACGCTTCGGCCCTTACATCCAACTCGGCGAACAGAAAGACTATGCCGAGGGCGAAAAGCCGCGGCGCGCCGGCATCCCGAAGAATATGTCGCCCGGCGACATGGAACTCGATCTGGCCCTGAAGCTATTGTCGCTGCCGCGTGAAATCGGAAAACATCCGGAAACCGGCGAGCCGATCACCGCCGGCATCGGCCGCTTTGGCCCGTTCGTGCGTCACGAAAAGACCTATGCGAGTCTGGAAGCCGGCGACGAGGTGTTCGATATCGGGCTCAATCGCGCAGTGACGCTGATCGCCGAGAAGATCGCCAAGGGACCGAGCGGCCGCCGCTTTGGCGCCGACCCGGGCAAGCCGCTGGGCGAGCATCCGAGCCTCGGCGGCGTTGCTGTCAAGAACGGACGCTATGGCGCCTACGTCACCGCCGGCGGCGTCAACGCGACGATCCCGAGCGACAAGACGCCCGAGACGATCACGCTCGCCGAGGCGATCGCGCTGATCGATGAGCGCGCCGCCAAGGGCGGCGGCAAGCCGAAGCGCGGCGCCAAGAAGGCTGCGCCAAAGAAAGCTGCCGCGAAAACTGCCGTTTCCGATGCGCCAAAGCCTGCCAAGAAGACGGCAGCGAAGAAAGCAGTAGTGAAGCCGAAATCGGAAGCCGTCAGCAAGGCGCGCGCTCCGGTCGCATCCGCCGCCAAGACATCGGCGGCGAAGCCTGCACCCAAGACGCCTGCGAAAAAGAGCGCGGGCAAGGTCCGGGGATAAGTGAAGAGAAAAAGCGACAATGGTTTTCCAAGCCGGGACGCCATCGTCGCCTTCATCCGTGCGAATCCGGGCAAGATCGGGACGCGTGAAATCGCCCGCGAGTTCGGCCTGAAGAATGCCGACCGCGCCGAGCTGAAGCGCATCCTGCGCGAACTCGCCGACGAAGGCGCCGTAACCAAGCGCGGGCGGAAAATCCACGAGACCGCTCTCCTGCCTCCAACCGTGATCGCCGACATCACCGGCCGCGATACCGACGGTGAATTGCTCGCCGCTCCCACCGAATGGGACACCGAGGAAAACGGTCCCGCGCCGAAGATCCGCATCCACGTCCCGCGCCGTCTGCAACCGGGCACCGCTGCGGGTGTCGGCGACCGAGCCCTGTTGCGGATCGAAAAGGCTGATGATGGGGAAGTCGCCCCCTATCGCGGGCGCATCATCAAAATCATCGATCAGGCCCGCACGCGCCAGCTCGGCATCTTCCGCAACCTGCCTGGCGGCGGCGGCCGGCTCGTTCCTGTCGACAAGAAGCAGGCCGGACGCGAATTGAACATCGCGCCATCGGATACCGGCGGCGCCGAGGATGGCGACCTCGTCAGCGTCGATCTCGTTCGCGGGCGCGGCTACGGGCTCGCCTCCGGCAAGGTGAAGGAGCGGCTGGGCTCGCTGTCGAGCGAAAAGGCGATCAGCCTGATCGCGATCCACGCCCACGAAATCCCGCAAGTCTTCTCGCCGTCCGCGTTGCGCGAGGCCGAGGCCGCCGAGCCTGCGACGCTGAAAGGCCGCGAGGACTGGCGCGAGCTGCCGCTCGTCACCATCGATCCACCCGACGCGAAAGATCATGACGACGCGGTGCATGCCGCGCCCGATCCCGATCCGAACAACAAGGGCGGCTACATTGTCCATGTCGCGATCGCCGACGTCGCCTTCTATGTGCGGCCCGGCTCGGCGCTCGATCGAGATGCGCTGACACGCGGCAACTCGGTGTACTTCCCCGATCGCGTGGTGCCGATGCTGCCCGAGCGCATCTCCAACAACCTCTGCTCGCTGGTGCCGGGCGAAGCGCGCGGCGCGCTCGCCGTGCGGATGGTGATCGGCCCCGACGGCCGCAAGCGCTCGCACGGCTTTCATCGCGTGCTGATGCGCTCGGCCGCCAAGCTGCATTACGCGCAGGCACAGGCTGCGATCGACGGGCGCCCAGACGATACCACTGGGCCGCTGCTGGAGCCGATCCTCAAACCGCTCTACACCGCCTATGCGCTGGTGAAGCTTGCACGTGACGAGCGCGATCCGCTCGATCTTGATCTGCCCGAGCGCAAGATCCTGCTGAAGCCCGACGGCACCGTCGACCGCGTCATCGTGCCGGAGCGTCTCGACGCGCACCGGCTGATCGAGGAGTTCATGATCCTCGCCAACGTCGCCGCCGCCGAAATGCTTGAAAAGAAGGCGTTGCCGCTTATCTATCGGGTGCATGACGAGCCGACCCAGGAGAAGGTTCATAATCTCCAGGAATTCCTGAAAACCCTCGACCTGCCATTCGCGAAAACGGGCGCGTTGCGCCCTGCCCTGTTCAATCGCGTGCTCGGCCAGGTTCGCGGCGAGGATTACGAACCACTGGTCAACGAGGTGGTGCTACGCTCTCAGGCGCAGGCGGAATATTCGGCGGAGAACTACGGCCATTTCGGCCTCAACTTGCGGCGCTACGCGCATTTCACCTCGCCGATCAGGCGATACGCGGATTTGATCGTGCATCGCGCGCTGATCCGCGCGCTCGGTCTCGGCGAAGGCGCATTGCCGGAGATCGAGACGCTGGAAACCTTAAGCGAAGTCGCGGCGCAGATTTCGGTGACCGAACGCCGTGCCATGAAGGCGGAGCGCGAGACCGCCGATCGCCTGATCGCGCATTTCCTCGCCGACCGCATCGGCGCAAGTTTTCAGGGTCGTATTTCCGGCGTGACCCGCGCCGGGCTGTTTGTGAAGCTTTCGGATACCGGCGCCGACGGGCTGATCCCGATCCGCACGCTCGGCACCGAGTACTACAACTACGACGAAACGCGTCACGCGCTCGTCGGCTCACGCAGCGGTGCCATGCACCGGCTGGGTGACGTTGTCGACGTGCGTCTGGTAGAAGCAGCACCGGTGGCTGGTGCGCTGCGGTTCGAGTTGTTGTCGGAAGGTCAGGTCATTCCGCGCGGCAGAAAACGCGACGGTTCGAAGGCGTCGAAATCGCATCCGGGCCGCAGCCCACGCGAAAAAGTTCGCAAGGCCCACAAGGGCAAGTCCGGTAAAGCCAAGCCCGGCAAGTCGAAGAAAGGCAAGTCATGGAAACGGTGAACACTGCGACGACAGTCTGGACCCGGGACGCCGTGCAGGCCGAGAAGCGCGACCTCTGGAGTGCGATGAAGCGCGGCTTCCGCTGCCGTTGCCCGCGCTGCGGCGAGGGCAAGATGTTTCGCGCCTTCCTCAAGACCGCCGATAATTGCTCGGCCTGCGGCCTCGACTTCACCCCGCATCGCGCCGACGATTTGCCGGCCTATCTCGTGATCGTCGTCGTCGGCCATATCGTGGTGCCGGCGGCTTTGTGGATCGAAACCAATTTCTCGCCGGCCGTATGGCTGCAACTGGCGATCTACCTGCCGGTGACATTCCTTTTATCGCTGTTGCTGTTGCAGCCGATCAAGGGCGCGGTGGTCGGCATCCAGTGGGCGCTCCGCATGCACGGCTTTGACGAGAATGGCCCTGGCGACATTCCACCGGTCTAGAGCTTCGGTTCTGATTGAATCAGAACCGAAGCTCTAGATTCTGACGCGTTTTCTTTACGCGAACCGGTATCCACTTAGCTAAACCGGGAGCAACAAGAGCACCAAAAATGGGGATGGGATGAACGACGTCGCGACTGCCGTACAAGAAGGAAAAGAAGCCGATCACCATCCCTATTTCCGGCCCAAGGATGCAGCCACGCTGATCCTGATCGATCGCGCCGGCGACAAGCCGAAGGTTTTGGTCGGCAAGCGCCACGACAAGGTGGTGTTCATGCCGGGCAAATATGTTTTCCCCGGCGGCCGCGTCGACAAGTCGGACAACCGCATTCCCGTTGCCGCTCCGATTTCCGCCGAGCTCGAAGCCAACCTGCTCAAGGGCAGCCCGAAGATCGCGCCTTCGCGGGCGCGGGCGCTTGCGGTCGCCGCGATCCGCGAGGCCTGCGAGGAGACCGGTCTCTGCCTCGGATGCAAGGTCGACAAGCCCGTGAAGCTCGACGGCGCCTGGAAGCCGTTCGCGGAAGCAGGCCTGCTGCCCGATCCGTCCGGCCTGTTTCTGGTCGCCCGCGCCATCACCCCGCCCGGCCGCGTCCGCCGTTTCGATACGCGCTTCTTCACCGCGGATGCTTCCGCCATTGCCCATCGCGTCGAAGGCGTGATCCATGCCGATGCCGAACTGGTCGAACTGGTGTGGGTCGAGATCGGCTCGCAGCCGCTCGCCGACGCGCATGCCATGACCAAGAACGTGCTCGCCGAACTCGACCGCCGCCTCGCCACCGGTCCGCTGTGCCATGACGCACCGGTGCCGTTCTTCCATTTCTACGGCGGCAAGATGCAGAAGGACGTGCTGGGGGCGTAAGGCCCTCCCGTCATTCCAGGCTCGACGCTGCGCGTCGCCCCGGAATGACGATGTCGATGGAGCACGCAAAAACAAAATATTCTTCTGCGCGCCCCTAATGGCGCAACCCTCGCCCGTGCCTATCTCTTCCCCAACAATAACCAGCACGGAAACGGCGCGATGACAAAGCGGCAACTCAAGCTCGGCGCGTTCATGCGGCCGGTCTCCATTCACACCGGCGCGTGGCGCTATCCCGGTGCCTGGCCGGATGCCAACTTCAATTTCCCGCGCATCAGACAATTGATCCAGAAGCTCGAGGCCGGCAAGTTCGATGCCTTCTTCATGGCCGATCACCTCGCCGTGCTGAACATGCCGGTCAATGCGCTCAAGCGCAGCCACACGGTGACCTCGTTCGAGCCGTTCACGCTATTGTCGGCGTTGGCCGGCGCCACTGAACATATCGGCCTGATCGCGACGGGATCGACGACGTTCGACGAGCCCTATCATGTTGCCCGGCGTTTTGCCTCGCTCGACCACATCTCGGGCGGGCGTGCGGGCTGGAATATCGTCACCACCTCCAATCCGGACGCTGCGCTCAATTTCGGGCTCGACGACCACATGGAGCACGCCGAGCGCTACAAGCGGGCGCGCGAGTTCTACGACGTGGTTACGGGTTTGTGGGACTCCTTCGCCGACGACGCCTTCGTGCGTGACGTCGAACAAGGCCTTTATTTCGACCCCGCGAAAATGCACGTGCTCGATCACAAGGGAAAATATCTGTCCGTGCGCGGGCCGCTCAACATCGCCCGCCCCGTGCAGGGCTGGCCGCTGATCGTGCAGGCCGGCGCGTCGGAAGACGGCAAGCAGCTCGCGGCCGAGACCGCGGAAGCCGTGTTCACCGGCGGCGGCAGCCTTGCCGACGGACAAAAGCTTTATGCCGACATCAAGAGCCGCATGGAGAAGATCGGCCGCAACCCCGAACACCTGAAGATCCTGCCCGGCGCCTTCGTCGTGGTCGGCGACAGCGTCGAGGAAGCCAAGGAGAAACGGGCAAAGCTCGACAGCATGGTGCATTACGACAGCGCCATCGCCTCGCTCTCGGTGCAGCTCGGCACCGACGCCTCCGGCTTCGATCCCGACGGGCAGTTGCCGCCGATCCCTGAAACCAATGCCTCCAAGAGCGGCCGCCAGCGCCTCGTCGACGCTGCCGCGCGCGACAAGCTCACGGTGCGCCAGCTCGCCCAGCGCGTCGGCGGCTATGGCGGACTGTCCTTTGTCGGTACGCCGCAGACGATCGCCGACCAGATGGAGGAATGGCTGACCGGCCGCGGCAGCGACGGCTTCAACATCATGTTCCCGTTCCTCCCCGCGGGGCTGGACGATTTCGTCGACAAGGTGGTGCCGGAACTGCAGAGGCGGGGGATTTTCCGGAAAGAGTATGAGGGCAAGACGCTGCGAGAGAATTTGGGGCTGCCGAGGCCGAAAAACCGGTTCTTTGAAGGTTAATTGCCCTGCTTCAAGCGGGT
Source organism: Bradyrhizobium sp. AZCC 2176 (assembly GCF_036924645.1). Lineage (NCBI taxonomy): Bacteria > Pseudomonadati > Pseudomonadota > Alphaproteobacteria > Hyphomicrobiales > Nitrobacteraceae > Bradyrhizobium > Bradyrhizobium sp. AZCC 2176. The sequence continues at coordinate 6,517,200 of NZ_JAZHRX010000001.1, forward strand.
TTTTGCCCCGAAAACCTTGACTTTGGGCGATCAGAAGCTAGGTTGCGCGCAAATGCAGGCCGATTTGGCCGGCGCCCGATATCCCCCTATTTGAGGTTCTGAACATGGCCAAAGCGGTCACCATCAAGGTCAAGCTCGTTTCCACGGCGGATACCGGCTTCTATTACGTCGCCAAGAAGAACTCGCGCACCATGACCGACAAGCTGGTCAAGAAGAAGTACGACCCGGTCGCGCGCAAGCACGTCGAGTTCAAGGAATCGAAGATCAAATAAGGTTCGGCTTGTTGCCGATGGATCAAACGGGGCCTTGTGGCCCCGTTTTTATTTGCGCCCGACATGGCCGCTCCACGCATAAGTGTCATCGCCGGCTTGATCAATCCGCCGAGTATTCCAGAGCCGGTGGTTATCAATCGAGAAGCCGCGGCGTACTGGATCACCCGCCGGAGCCTTTCATCGGGCGGCGCGAATGCGCCGACCCGGTGGCGGGTGATGACGGCTATCGACGCCCTACGCCGTCTGCATCTGCGGCGGCTGACTCGGCCGAATCAGCGCGAAGGCGACCTGGATGATGCCGCCCGCCAGCCCGAGAGCTACGCCGATCCGCCACGCCATGGTGTAGGAGCCAAGCGCGTCATAGAGCACCCCGCCCCCGAAGGCGCCGAGGAAGCTGCCGACCTGGTGGCTCATGAAGGCGAGCCCCTGGATCATCGCCTGCCATTTCAGGCCGAACATCTCGGCGACTGCGCCCGCGACCAGCGGGCCGACACCCATCCACAGAAAGCCCATGATGGCGCCGAACAGCAGCGTGGTCGCCGCCGTCGGCGGCAGCGTGAAATACCAGGCGAGCGCGATGGAGCGGAAGATGTAGATGCCGCCGAGCAGCGCCAGCTTGTTCCAGCGCTCGCCGGCCCAGCCGAAGAAGATGCTGCCGAGCACGTTGAAGCCGCCGATCATGCCAAGCGTCTGCGCGCTCAGCATCGGGTCCATCCCGCAGATCGCCAGATAAGACGGCAGATGCGTGGTGAGAAAGACGAGCTGCATGCCGCAGACGAAATAGGCGCCGGTCATCACCACGAAAGAGGCGTTGGAGAACGCGATCTTGGTCGCGACGCTGGCCGAAGAGTTGCCGATCTCGTCATCGGCGGGCTTGGGCAGCGGAATCTTGTCTACCCTGCCCGCGTACCAGGCCGCGGGAATCATCAGGAGCGACAGCACCACGAAGCCTGCAAGGCCCATCCGCCATCCATAACCTTCGTTGAGCATCTGCCCGATCGGCGCCGACAATAGCGCACCGAGCGACCCCGCACCCGACACCAGGCCGAGCACCGTCGAGCGCACCGACGCCGGCACCGCGCGGGCCGCGACCGACATCGCAATCGCCGCCGCGGTGCAGGCCAGCGACATGCCGATCAAAACGCCGCCGCCGATCATGACGCTGAGAAAACCATTGGCACCCGCCATGAAGGCAAGGCCGGCGACATAGAGCAGAGCGCCCGCCACCATGATGGTGCGAAAACCGTAGCGCACCGTCAGCGCGCCGGCGAACGGCTGCAAAAATCCCCAGGCGAGATTTTGCACCGCGAGCGCCAGCGTGAAATCCGAGACCGAAATCCGGATGTCCTGCGTCAGCGGTTGCATGAATAGGCCGAGCGATTGCCGCAGGCCCATGCTGAGCGTGAGCATGATGGACGCGCCGATCAGGATGGGCAGCGTCGGACGCAGGATTTGCAGCAGGGCCATTGTTTTTATTCTCCCCAAGGGGCGCGATTCGAATGCCGCATCCTGCAACTGATATCTGAAATGGGTACACAGACCTGTGTAACTAGGCTATAAGGGGATGCTGCTGTCAAGCCAAGGTGACCCGCGCATTCGCATGGCTACCCTGCCCGCCAAACCTGACATGAAGGACCGGATTCTCGAGACCGCGGATAGGCTGTTCTATCTGCAGGGAATTCGCGCGGTCGGCGTCGACACCATCGCCGCCGAGATCGGCATCAGCAAGCGCACGCTGTACAATCACTTTCCATCCAAGAACGCGCTGATCTCAGCCTACCTGGCTCGCCGCTTCGTGGCCCCGCGGCCTTCCGACAAGTCGCCGGTCGAGCAGATTCTCGGCACCTTCGATTCGCTGGAGCGGCGTTTTTCGGCAAAAGATTTTCGCGGCTGTCCGTTCGTCAATGCGGTTGCCGAACTCGGCGAAGACCGGACGGTCCGGAAGGTTGCGGTCGCATTCAAGGAAAGCCGCCGCCTCTGGTTTCGCGACCTGCTGGTGCAGCTCGGCGTCGCAGAAGCAGAAGCGCTCGCAACCCAGCTCGCTCTGCTGGTCGATGGTTCGATCGCGCAGGACCTCGTCCGCAATGATCCGGCGATGGCGCGGGCGGCAAAGGAAGCGGCCACGGTGTTGCTGAGGAATGCGGGGGTGAAGGTGGGTGGCGGTCCTGCGAATAAACGCACGGCAAAAAAACGGCAGTCAAAAACTGCTTCTTGAGGCTTTCTCCGTCGTCGTCCCTGCGAACGCAGTGCGTTCGCAGGGACGACAGTTTAGGCCGCCGTGGAAACCACCCTGTTGCGTCCGTCATGCTTCGCCCGATAGAGCGCCATGTCGGCGCGCTTGAGCACGTCGGCGACCGACTCGCCCTTGTGGTCCAGCGTCGCCAGCCCGATCGAGATCGTGACATCGATGCGCTTGGTGCCCTTGTTGACGGCAAAGGTTTCGCCGGCGATCGAGCGGCGCAGGCGCTCGGCGACCATGCCGGCCACCGTCAGGTCGGTCTCCGGCATCACAATGACGAACTCCTCGCCGCCATAGCGGCAGGCGAGATCGATGCCGCGGATCGATTTGCGGATGCGCACGGCGAATTCGCGCAGCACGTCGTCGCCGGCATCATGGCCGTAGGTGTCGTTGATGGACTTGAAGAAGTCGATGTCGAGGATCATCAGCGCCAGCGGCTTGCCGCGGCTCGAGGCCTGCTCGGCGAGCGTCGAGAGATGGCTTTCCATGTAGCGGCGGTTATGCAGGCCGGTGAGCGCGTCGGTGATCGCCATTTCGATCGAATTCTGCACGTTGTCACGCAGATGGTCGGTGTAGCGCCGCTTGCGGATCTGGGTGCGCGCCCGCGCCAGCAATTCGTTCTTGTCGACGGGGCGCAATAGATAATCGTTGACGCCGATTTCGAGCCCGCGCAGCAGCCGCGCGTTGTTGTCGGCATCGGAGATGGCGAGGATCGGCAACTGGCGGGTGCGCTCCAGCGAGCGCGCCTGGCTGCACAGCCGCAGGCCGTCGTAATTTTCGAGGCTGAGCGAAACGATCAGCAAATCGTAATTGCCCTCGGCGGCGTGAAACAGTGCCTCCGCCGGATTGGTCTCGACGTCGATGGTATGCTCGGCGGAAAGGATCGGCGCCAGCCGATCGTAGGATGACGGCCGGTCGTCGACAAGCAGGATCCGCCCGCCGACGCCCTTGTCGGCGATCGCGCTACGCTCGGGCGCTTCCATGCCGATCTCGAGCGAGGTGATGGCGCGCATGCGCAGCTCATCGGTCATCATCTTCAGCCGCGTCAGCGAGCGAACGCGCGCGATCAGCACGACGTCGGACACAGGCTTGGTGAGAAAATCATCGGCGCCGGCTTCCAGCCCGCGAACGCGATCGGACGGGCTGTCCAGCGCGGTGACGATCACGACGGGAATGAAATGGGTGGCCGGATTGGACTTCAGCCGGCGGCAGACCTCGAAACCGTCCATGTCGGGCATCATGACATCGAGCAGGATGATGTCGCATTCGGAGCGCGAACACATATCGAGCGCCTCGACGCCGTTGGAAGCCGTCAGCACGTCGAAATATTCGGCCGACAGACGAGCTTCCAGCAGCTTGACGTTCGCGGGAACGTCATCGACGACAAGGATACGCGCAGACATCGAAACTCACTCCTACCCGATAAAACGCCGCACGGTTTCGATAAATTTGCCGACGGAAATTGGTTTGGACAAATACGCCTCGCAGCCGCCCTCGCGGATACGCTCTTCGTCGCCCTTCATCGCAAAGGCGGTGACGGCAACCACCGGAATGGCGCGCAGCTCCGGATCGTCCTTGATCCAGCGCGTCACTTCGAGGCCGGACACTTGCGGAAGCTGGATATCCATCAGGATCAGATCGGGGCGCAGCTTGCGGACGAGATCGAGAGCCTCGAAACCGTTGCTGGTGCCGGAGGTCTGATAGCCATGCGCTTCCAACAGATCGCGAAAGAGCTTCATGTTGAGCTCGTTGTCCTCCACGATCAGGACGGTTTTTGCCATCCCGTCCCTCCCCTCATCCCAGGAAACAGATCCGGCCTCTCAGTACGCTTGTGTACCGCCGCCGGGCTGTCGAAAAGTGAATTCAAACTAGCGTCAGATTTCGCTCTAAGCCGTTAAATCGATGCGCCAACTTTTGCGGAGTGGTTTCCACTTGCTTGAACATACTCCGCAGACTCGGGCATGATGGTTCCAAACTAGACACCATAAGTTAACGGAAAGGCAAACCCATCTTTTGAAAAAGCCTGTTCACAACCCTCGCGAAGTGGCTGAAATCGTTGCAGTTCAAGCGCTGAGTTTCATTGCCGGCGATCCTGAAAGACTCGGCCTGTTCCTGGCCGAAAGCGGCATCGGTCCGGAGACACTGCGCACCGCCGCGGCCGACCCCCAATTTCTGGCTTCGGTGCTCGATTTTGTCATGCGAGACGATGCAACCGTGAAGGCGTTTGCGAGCGCTTCGCAACTACACCCGACCAACATTGCCGCCGCCCGCCAGGTGCTCGGCGATCCGCAGTGGGGAGCGCGACGTGCCGTGAGCGCGCCTGCGCCAGGCTTAGATGGTCCGCGCGCTTTCTGCCGGGATTGCCTCGGTGACCTCGATATCAAGGCCAGGCGGTGCGGCGAATGCGGTTCCCCGCGCCTCGTCCGGCACCACGCCCTGCCTTCGCTGACGCTGGCGCATATCGACTGCGACGCGTTCTACGCCACCGTCGAGAAGCGCGACAATCCGGAACTCGCCGACAGGCCCGTGATCATCGGCGGCGGCAAGCGCGGTGTGGTATCGGCCGCCTGCTACGTCTCGCGAACCTATGGCGTGCGCTCGGCAATGCCGATGTTCAAGGCGCTGGAGCTCTGCCCGCAGGCAGCCGTGATTCCACCCGACATGGCCAAATATGTCCGCGTCGGCCGTGAGGTACGCCACGCCATGCAGACGCTGACGCCGCTAGTGGAACCGCTGTCGATCGACGAGGCGTTCCTGGATCTTTCCGGCACACAGCGCGTCCACGGCATGATCCCGGCAAAAGTGCTGGCGCGCTTTGCCCGCGACGTCGAGCGCGACATCGGCATCACAGTGTCCGTCGGCCTGTCCTCCAACAAGTTCCTGGCCAAGATCGCCTCCGATCTCGACAAGCCGCGCGGCTTTGCCGCCCTCGACCAGGTTGAGGCGCGCGAGATGCTCGCGGACAAGCCGGTCGGCTTCATCTACGGCGTCGGCCCCGCGACCCAGGAAAAGCTGCTGCAGAGGGGTTTTCGCACCATTTCAGACCTGCAGCGCGCCGACGAGGTCGAGTTGATGAAGCAGTTCGGCGGCGAAGGCCGCCGGCTGTGGCGGCTGGCGCGCGGCATCGACGAGCGCAGCGTGGTGGCGGATCGCGGCGCCAAGACGATATCGAGCGAAACCACGTTCGAAACCGACATCCGGGATTTCGCCACGCTGGAACGGCTGTTGTGGCGGCTCTCGGAGAAGGTGTCGTCGCGGCTGAAGAACGGCAATCTCGCAGGCCTCACCATCACGCTGAAGCTGAAGACCGCCGATTTCAGGCAGCGCACGCGCTCGCAATCGATTCAGTCGCCGACCCAGCTCGCCGCGAAGATTTTTGCGGTGTCGCGCGAAATGCTGGCAAGGGAGATCGACGGCACCGCCTTCCGCCTGATGGGCACCGGCGTCAGCGCGCTGCGCGAGGGATCACAGGCCGACGACAGCGACATGCTCGACCGCCGCTCCGCCCATGCCGAGCGCGCGATGGATGATCTCAGGAAGAAATTCGGCAATGCCGCTGTCATCAGAGGCATCGCGTACAGGGGGCCGGCGAAGGTAGACGACGAGGAGGAGTAGACCGCTCTCACCCCTCCCGCAGCTACACGCGAAGACGTCAATCGACGACGGCCACGGCCTCAATCTCGATCAGCCATTCAGGCGCCGCAAGCGCCGTTACACCGACGAGCGTGCTCGCCGGCGGCTCCATGCCTTCAAAGAACGCCGAGCGCGCCTTGCCGATGATCGGACGGAGCTCCGGCTTGTAGCCGACGACGAAGGTGGTGATCTTCACGATATTGGCGTAACTCGCACCGGCGGCTTTCAGCGCCAGGCCAATATTGTGCATCACTTGCGTCGTCTGCGCGGCCAGATCACCTTCACCGACCACCCGTCCCTCCTCGTCGGTAGATACCTGTCCCGCGAGATAGATCGTGCGCGCACCCGAAGCGACGACGACGTGGGAGTAAGCCGGATTGTGGTGAAGTCCGCTTGGCCGAAGCTGTTCGAGCTTGCTCATGTTTGCGTCTCCCTGACGTTCATGGTTGGGGCTGAAGCCTATCCGGGTCCGGCGCTCTCGACCAGACTGGTCCTCGCAGGATGCTCAGCTCGTCCTAGGGCGTTGCTTCGCTCCGCCGTCCGGGCAGATGGCCGAGCAAATCCATCGGTAGCGGAAAGACCACGGTTGAGGATCGCTCGCCCGCAATGTCATGCAGCGCCGCGAAGTAGCGCAACTGCATCGCCTGCGGCTCCCGCGCAAGCGTTCGGCCGGCCTCGACGAGCTTCTCGGCGGCTTGCTGCTCGCCCATCGCATTGATCACTTTGGCGCGCCGCAGCCGCTCCGCCTCGGCCTGCTTGGCGATCGCGCGCACCATGGTTTCGTTGAGATCGATATCCTTGATCTCGATAGTGGTGACCTTGATGCCCCAGACGTCGGTTTGCTGATCGAGAATTTCCTGAATGTCGGAATTGAGCCGGTCCCGTTCGGCGAGCATCTCGTCCAGTTCGTGCTTGCCGAGCACCGAGCGCAGCGTGGTCTGCGCCAGTTGGCTGGTTGCGGCCATGAAATCGCCGACCTTGATGATGGCGCGCTCGGGATCGACGATACGGAAGTAGAGGACGGCGTTGACCTTGACCGGGACGTTGTCGCGCGAAATCACGTCCTGCGGCGGCACGACCTGCACCATCACCCTGAGATCGGCCTTCACCATCTGTTGCACGACCGGAATCAGGATGATCAATCCCGGGCCCTTCACGCCGGTGAAGCGGCCGAGCGTAAACACGACGCCGCGCTCGTATTCGCGCAGGATGCGAATGGCCGAGAACAGAAATATGATCGCGACCAGCGCGAGTATCCCATAGGTCAAATATTCAAGCATCATGACGTACCTCCCTGGCGGGCGGTCAGCACCGGCCGGCGCCGTACCACCAACGTCAAATCGACCACGTTGGCCACCTCGACCACCTCTCCGGGCTTGAAGGCTTCGGTGCCGCGCGCCTGCCAGCGCTCACCCTGGGTGAAGACGTGGCCTTCGCGCTCGGACCAGTCGAGGATTTCGGCAGGCAGGCCGCGCATGGCTTGCGCGCCGAGCCGTGCCGGGCCTCTTCGGGCACGTAGAAGCGAACCGAGGACAACCAGGATCAGGCCGATGAAGATTGCCGCCGCGATGCCGATCACCGACCATGACAGTCGGAATCCGGGCGCTTCGAACTCGAACAGCATCACTGCTCCGAGCACGAATGCGATGATCCCGCCGAGACCGAGAACCACGGTCGGGTTGAAGGCTTCGATGACCAGAAGCGTGATCCCGAACAGCATCAGGCCGAGGCCCGCATAGTTGATGGGCAGCATGTTGAGCGCATAAAGGCCCAACAGCAGACAGATCGTGCCGATCACCCCGGGCGCGACCGCACCGGGCGACGAAAGTTCGAAAATCAGGCCGTAGATGCCGACCAGCATGAGAATGAAGGCGACGTTGGGATCGGTGATCACCCTCAGCATTCCTGAGACCCATCCGGGATCGATTGCTTCACGCGCGGCGTCGCTGGTCGCCAGATGCCGTGTATCGCCACCCGCAACTTCGACCGCGCGACCATCGATTTGCCTGAGCAGTTCGGCCTGGTCGCCTGCGACGAGGTCGATGACGTTCGCCTGCAATGCGGCATTGGCGGACAGGCTGGCGGCCTCCCGCACCGCCTTCTCCGCCCAATCGGCATTGCGGCCGCGCAACTCTGCAAGACTGCGGATCAGGGCCACGGCATCGTTTGTCGCCTTCGCCATCATGGCATCCTTCGTCTTCGGCTGCTGGTCGCCGCCGTCCTTCTTGTCCTTCCTGTCTTTGTCGCCCTTGTCAGGCGTAGCGTCCGGCAGACCCGGCAGCGGGCCGCCAATCTGCACCGGCGTCGCCGCTCCGATATTGGTGCCCGGCGCCATGGCCGCGATATGCGTGGCGTAGAGGATATAGGTTCCGGCGCTGGCCGCATGGGCTCCGGAGGGCGCAACGTAACCGACGATGGGGATGCGCGACCCCAGCACGTCTGCGATAATCTCGCGCATGCTGGTTGCGAGACCGCCCGGTGTATTCATGCGCAGGACGACGACCTCGGCATGCCGCTCGCTTGCCTTGGTCAGAGCGTCTTTCACGTAACGGACCGTTGCCGGCCCGATCGCTCCGTCGACCGAGACGGTCAGCACAAGCTTGCTGTTGGCCTCTCCCGCCGACGCGGCAAGGGGTGAGACACCCAAAGCTACCGCTGCAGCGGCCGCAACAAGAGTCGCCCGTACAGTCTGCACAGCCAGGACTCCCTTATCGAGATGACATGGGGTTCCCTCGTCGAATCTCAATATGGCCGCGATTGGCTGCCCGCGACCTTTCCCCAATCTATCTTACGAAGCCTGCTCAAGATCCGACTTGAGCGCCATCAGGAAGCGAGCGGCCTCGCCGCCTGTCACGACGCGATGGTCGAAGGTGAGCGACAACGGCAGCACGCGCCTCACCGCTGGCCGGCCCAGATGCGCGACCACCCTTTGGGCAATGCGGCCGGCGCCTATGATCGCCACTTGCGGCGGGACCACGATCAGGTTGGCGAACCGGCCTCCGATCATGCCGAAGTTCGACAGCGTAATCGTCGCGCCGCGCAGTTCGCCCGGAGGTATTGAGCGCGCGACTGCGTCGGCGCGCATTCGGTCGAGCCCGGTTCGCAAATCCGATGCGTCGCGCTCTGCGACGTTGCGCAACACTGGAACGATCAATCCACCCCCGGTATCAACTGCGATGCCGAGGTCGATGCGCTCGATCAGACGCCGTTCGCCAGCGCCGGAATTGTACCAGGCATTGAGCGAAGGCTCTGCCTTGCAGGCGACGGCGATCGCGCGCGCCAGGCGGATGGTCGCGTCCTCGCCCTTTCGCCAATCGTCGATATCGGCGTCATCGGTGACGCTGGCCGGGACGATCTCGGCATTCGCCGCCGTCATGCGCTGAGCCATCGCGCGCCGCAAACCGCGCAAGGGTTCGGCAGGTCCGGTATGGGACAAGCCCTTGGCAGCCCGTTCCACATCCGCACGGGTGATGGTGCCGCCGGGCCCTGTGGCTTCGACCATATCTAGGTCGACATCGAGCTTGCTGGCGAGCGCACGGACCGCCGGAAACACCTGGGCTTTCTGTCCAGCCGCCGGCCGAGAAGATATTGCCGCTGCCGGCGGCTGCTCGCCGGTGCCGAGTTCCCCGACAATTGCGCCAGCGTCTTGCCCGGGGCCTTCGGCAAACTCGACGAGCGGCGCGCCTACCTTCACCACATCTCCCTTGGCGCCAAACAGATGCAGGATGCGTCCGCTCGACGGTGACGGCACCTCGACGACGGCCTTGTCCGTCTCGACGGAAACCAGCGGCTGATCGGTAACAATGTTATCGCCTTCGTTGACATACCAGTTCACGATCTCCGCCTCTTCGAGGCCCTCTCCCAGATCCGGCAAGACGAACTGGCGCATGGGACAAGTCCGCTGAAAATCAACTGAACTGGCAGGCTTTGCGCGCGGCCGTGACGATACGATCGACCGATGGCATCATGTGCTGTTCGAGCCGCGCCATCGGGATGACCGTGTCGTAGCCGGTGACGCGAGCCACAGGTGCGAGCAGAGAGGTCAGACTGCGTTCGGCGATCAGCGCAGCGATCTCGGCTCCGAATCCGCCAGTGCGCGTCGCCTCATGTACGATGACGCAGCGCCCGGTCTTTGTGACCGAACCGAGCACCGTGACTTCATCGTAAGGCTTGAGCGTAGCGAGATCGACAACCTCGGCGGCGATGCCGTCAACGGCGAGCGCGTCGGCAGCCGCCATGGTTTCCTTCAGCATCGCACCCCAGCTGATCAGTGTGACGTCGCGGCCTTCCCGCAGGACAAAGGCGACATCCAGCGGCAGGGCTTCACCGTTGTCCTCCACCTCGCCTTTCGCCGCGCGGTAGATGCGGGTCGGCTCGAGAAACACCACCGGATCAGGATCGCGGATCGCGGCGAGCAGCAATCGGTAAGCGCGTTCTGGCGACGATGGAATGACAACGCGCAAGCCGGGGATATGGGCGAGCATCGCCTCGGTACTTTCAGAATGATGCTCGGGGGCGCGAATGCCGGCGCCATGCGGCGTGCGCAGCACCATTGGACAGGTGAGCCGTCCCTGGGTGCGGTTGCGGATTCGGGAGGCATGGTTCACCAATTGATCGATGCAGGGATACAGAAATCCCATAAATTGGATCTCGCCGACGGGCCTCAATCCCTGCGCCGCCATGCCGACGCAGAGTCCGCTGATCAGGAGTTCGGCAAGAGGCGTATCGAGGACGCGCTCCGGGCCGAAACGCGCTTGTAGCCCGGCGGTCGCGCGGAAGACGCCGCCATTAATGCCGACATCTTCGCCAAGCACGACCACATCAGGATCGTCCTCCATCGCGCGGGCGAGCGCCAGATTGACCGCTTCGACCAGCGTCATCTCAGACATCGCCCTCTCCCGCGAGTTCGCGCCGCTGCGCGGCATAGGCCTCGGGCAGCCTGGCATAGAGATGATCGAACATAGTTTCGGGGCGGCGTTGCTCCGTTGCCAGGTAGCGCTCGACCGCCGCCTCGACGCGCGCATGGCACTCCGCGGCAAGCGCTTCCTCCTCCGCCTTGCTCCACATTTTCTGGCCGACGAGATAGTTCCTGAGGCGCGCAATCGGCTCTTCTTTCCAACGGGTCTGAACTTCGTCAGCCGAACGATATCGTGACGCGTCGTCAGAAGTTGTGTGATCGCCCAGCCGGTAGGTGACGGCCTCGACGAAGCGTGGCCCCTGGCCGTCGCGGGCTGCGACAATGGCGTCTTCAGCCGCGGCGCGCACCGCCACCACGTCGCTGCCATCCACCTGCTCGCCGATGAACCCGGCGGCGATGGCCTTCTGCGCCAGTGTTTCGCAGCCAGTTTGCAGTCGTAACGGTACCGAAATAGCCCATTGATTGTTGGTGACGACGAACACGACCGGCAATCTGTGCACGCCGGCAAAATTCATCGCTTCGTAGACGTCGCCCTTCGAGGTGGCGCCATCGCCGAACATGCATACGGCGACGCGCGGTTCCCTGCGCAGCTTGAAGGCGTAGGCAACACCAGCGGCATGCGGCGCCTGCGATCCCACGGGAACGCAAAACGGGAAATCCTCGACCGGCCCGGAGAAGTGATTGCCGCGTTCGTCGCCGCCCCAGAACAGCAGAATCTCCTCCAGTTTGACACCGCGCCAGATCAGGGCGCCATTGTCCCGGTAGGAGGGCAGCAGGACGTCTTCCCCTCGCATCGCGCTGGCTATGCCAACTGAGACCGCCTCCTGGCCGAGCGAAACGGCATAGGTCCCAAGCCGGCCGGTACGCTGCAATGCGACGGCCTTTCGGTCAAAGATGCGCAGCAACACCATCGCTCGATAGAGCGCGGTGAGAAGGCTGGCATCGGAGGCGAATGCAGGGAGCGGCCGGTTGATCGAACCGTCTGGCGCGAGGTAATTGCGGTGACGCACTTCAAAGCGCGCGATCACCGGGAGCCCTGCGTCTGCCATTTTTTTACTGGCCACGTCCTCGCTCCCAGAGCGATTCTGCATCCCACAGTTCATAATTGGTGCTGGGCCGGCGCAATACAAGATGGGTGCGCCCAATCGCATCGCCATTGCTGCACCGCGGGCTCGCGGGATCAGCCTTCACCATCGTGGAAACGGCGCCACGTCAGCGGTATATCAAGGCACGGCAAACGGTCAGGTTGTCGTTGTCACAACTCGCCGTTGGAGGCGGTTCACCGGGTCGACGGTGCCGTCTTACACGGCTTGGAATCCCTGACATCGAACCGGCCCATCGCGCCCGCAATCACGAAGTCGTTGTAGTCGAGCACCAGCGCGCGGGAGACGCCGTTCTCGAACAGCTCGAACGACATCGCGTAAACCGGCGTCTGCTCGCCTTCGTTGGTCTTGGCATCGCGATCGTAATAGCTCACGGTCACGGGCCAACGGGTCAGCGTCTTCATCTGGTCGTTGGCGGTCGAGGGATCGGGAGACGCGATGCTGCGGCTACCCGGGATCGGCTGCCCGATCACCGACAGCGTGTTGTAGACCTTCTCGCCATTGTCGGAGCCGTCATAGACCATCAGTTCCAGCACCGATTTGCCCTCGCGCGCGGCGGCGATGATGTGCTGGATCTGCTCGGTCGGGAACACGACCTTGCCGTCGAGTTCGAACGTCTTCGCAACCGGCTGCTTCAGTTTGACCGTGATGCGGTCACCGACCCGTTCAGCCACGCCGTCGATTGGAGCGGAATCGGCATCGTTCATCCGGGTGTCGATCTTGAAACGGTAGCTCTTGCCGGCAGCGTCTTCCCAGGAGTGCGAGCGAAGATCGCTCAGCGTCAGCTTGCCCTCGCCGCTGTCGAGTTCGGACACCTGGCGGAATTCGGACGTGTAGCCCTCGCAGGCGCTGCCCGAAAAATTGTAGAGGATGCGCCCGCGCGCCCCTGATATCGCGTTGGTCCCGCGCGACTTGACGAGCTTCAATTCATAGAGCGCCTGATGGGCCAGAAACGGCCCGCCGGCGCCCGCCAGCGCCGGTCCGCTGGCGAAGCCGGAGATCAGGGTTGCGGCAGCAGAGAACGCCAAAGCGCGGACCGGAATCGGGAACGAGCTAGCCATGTCCAGTTTTATCCTCGAAGGAGATTCGCTTACATTAGTGATGGCTCCATTGCGTCGCAACTAGGGCGACGCCTGGGAAACGCACGAATTTGACGCCGGAAGCCTTGCTTTTCGGCAATTTTACAGGCGATTTTCGCTGACCGCACCCGTGCGCCACCGATCCACCCTCGCTTGCAACCGGCGGCGCGATGCGCGAAACAGTGCGGCCTGATCTCGGATCAGGAAAGTCAAATCAATCGGGGAAGAAAAACATGGCGGGTACGGTCGAACAGAAGCTGGCGGCGCAAGGCATCGTCCTGAACGAGCCGCGCACCCCAATGGCGAATTACGTCGGCTTCGTGCGTACCGGCAATTTGCTGTTCGTCTCCGGCCAGGTTTGTGCCGATGCGGAAGGCAAGCTGATCGCCAAGGGTAAGTTAGGCGCCGGCGTCACCATCGAACAGGGCTACGCGGCGGCGCAAGGCTGCGGCGTCAACCTGCTGGCGCAGGTCAAGGCCGCGCTCGGCGATCTCGACAAGGTGGTCCGCGTGGTCAGGCTCGGCGGCTTCATCAATTCCGCGCCTGATTTCCTCGACGGGCCCAAAGTGCTCAACGGCACCTCCGACCTGATGGTCACCGCCTTCGGCGACAAGGGCCGGCATGCCCGCACCACCGTCGGCGTCGCTTCGCTACCCTCGGATGCCGCCGTCGAGGTCGACGCCATCTTCGAGGTGTCCTGAGCGGAGTACCCCTCATGCGCGCGCCGGACTGGCTGACGGCACGGCCGGTCGCCCATCGCGGCCTGCATGATATTGCCCGCGGCATCGTCGAAAACATGCCGGCGGCCGCGCAGGCGGCCGTCGACGGCAATTTCGCTATCGAATGCGACATCCAGCTTTCGTCGGATGGCGAGGCGATGGTGCATCACGACAACACGCTCGGCCGCCTCACCGAAGGTTCCGGCGCCTTGCTCGGCAAGACCGCAGCCGAACTCAAGGCGGTTCAGTTCAAGAACACGCCAGAGCGGATGATGACGCTCGGCGATCTCTGTGCGCTCGTTGCCGGCCGTGTGCCGCTGGTGATCGAGGTCAAAAGCCATTTCAATGGCGACCGCCGGCTGGTGAAGCGGATGGCTGACGTGCTGGCCTCGTATGACGGCCCGGCCGTCGGCATGTCGTTCGATCCGGATCAGGTGGTGGCGCTGCGTGAACTGATCCCGGGCCGCGCCCGCGGCATCGTGGCCGAGCACGAATATACCGCCGAAGAGTGGCCGGAAGCGTCCGCGGAGCAGCGCCGCGGCATGACGCATCTGCGCCATGCCTTCCACACCCGGCCGCATTTCGTTGCCTATTGGGTGGATGAGCTGCCGGCGGCCGCGCCGTGGATCGCCCGCAATATTTTCGGTCTGCCGCTGTTGAGTTGGACCGTGCGCACGCCGGAGCAGCGCGCCCGCGCCGCGCGCACTGCCGACCAGATGATCTTCGAGGGGTTCCTGCCGGGAACCTGATGCGCAGCCACCCACCTTGAACTCGTCCGCCTGATGCACGATCTTTGCAACGTTGGCCACCATGCGCGATGGCTGATCGCACGATGGGATCGGTCCGAATTTTTTAGATGGCGTCATCCGAAATCACCCTCGAAGCCGTCCCCTCCGTCACCGACATACCGGCTGCGGATTGGGATGCCTGCGCCAATCCGCCTGGCGACCCGACCAGTCTCGAAAACCTCGACACGCTGGCCCTCAGCGGCTCTCAAAGCGATGCCTGCAAGCCGGCCTATAACCCCTTCGTTTCTCACGCATTTTTTGCAGCCGCCGAAGCTTCCGGCTCGGCCTGCGCCCGCACCGGCTGGGGGGCGCGGCATCTCGTGGCACGGCTCGACGGCAAGATCGCCGGCATCGTCCCCTGCTATCTGAAAACCCACTCGCAAGGCGAGTACGTCTTCGACCGCGGCTGGGCGGATGCTTATGAGCGCGCCGGCGGACGCTATTATCCGAAACTGCAGGCCTCGGTCCCTTTTACCCCCGCCACCGGCCCGCGGCTGCTGATCCGCGATAGCGTCGATCGCGAGCAGATCGGAACCGCGCTTGCGAGCGGCCTGATGGCGCTGTGCAACGCGACCGACGCCTCCTCCGTGCATGTGACCTTTGCCCGCGAAGCCGAGGCGAAATTTTTAGGGCGGCACGGCTTCCTGCTGCGCAACGACCAGCAGTTTCACTGGCACAATGAAGGCTACGCGAGTTTTGAGGATTTTCTCACGTCGCTGAATTCGCGCCACCGCAAGGCGATCAAGCGCGAGCGGCGCGAGGCCACGTCCGCCGGCGTCACGATCCACCGCCTGACCGGCGCCGACATCACCGAGCAAGCATGGGATGCATTTTTCGCGTTCTATATGGAGACCGGCTCACGCAAATGGGGCCGGCCTTATCTGACCCGAAAATTCTTCTCGCTGATCGGCGAGAGCATGAGCCGCGACGTGCTGTTGGTGATGGCCAAACGCAACGGCCGCTGGATTGCCGGCGCCATCAATTTCATCGGCTCGGATACGCTGTTCGGCCGCAATTGGGGCGCGGTCGAGCATCACCCCTTCCTGCATTTCGAGGTCTGCTACTATCAGGCGATCGATTTCGCGATCCAGCGCGGCCTGAAAATTGTCGAGGCCGGCGCGCAGGGCGAGCACAAGCTGGCGCGCGGTTACCTGCCGCAAACCACTTACTCCGCGCACTTCATTGCCGATCCCGATTTGCGACGCGCGATTGCCGACTATCTGAAGCGCGAGCGCGCCTATGTGGCGGAGGTCGGGCGCGAACTGACCCAGGCCGGCCCGTTCCGCAAGGCAGCCGACGAGGCTTGACCTGTTCAGCTAGCGACGTGAGATTGCACCAAACCTCGAGGGAAAAACTATGCCCGCTTATGACGCCAACAACCCCTTCGCAAAGATCCTGCGCGGCGAGTTTCCCTGCCACAAGGTCTATGAGGACGACCACGTGCTGGCGTTCCTCGACATCATGCCGCGTTCGCCGGGCCATACGCTGGTGATCCCAAAAGTCCCTGCCCGCAACATCCTCGACATCACCCCCGACGACTACGCCCATGTCGCGCGCGCCGCTCACAAGATCGCCACCGCTGCCATGAAGGCCTTCAACGCCGACGGCATCACCGTCCAGCAATTCAACGAGCCCGCCGGCGGACAAGTAGTGTTTCATTTGCACATGCACGTGATGCCACGCCACGACGGCGTCGCGCTGCTGCCACCCGCGAGCCGCAAGGAAGAAGTGAAGGTGCTGGAGGACAACGCGACCAAGCTGATGGCGGCGCTGGGGTAGCCGGGTTACCCGCCGAACTCTACCCGCGTCATTCCGGGGCGATGCGAAAGCATCGAACCCGGAATCTCGAGATTCCCCGATGCGCATCTGAGGTCTGGTGCTGGGGCACCATCCCGGAACGACGCCGCGTGAGAGAGCCCGCTCTCACCGCCGAGGTCTCCTATGGAATTCGATCATTGTTCGGGGCGCGACTTCCTGACATTGCATGACAGTCCGAGGCCGCGCTGCATCGCCCTCAATGCCTTCGATCGTGACGGTCTGGCGACTTTTGCTCCATACGACCCGGCGAGGGACATCAAAATTCATGGACAACGTGACCCCATCCTGACCGACATCCGTCACCTCGCCCCGATACCCTCTTCCCTCTTTGCCGCGCTCGAAGAGCGCCTGTTTCGAAGCAGCATCCATCGTGAAGTACATGTATCCCGCGTCTTCACAGCGGACGGAGATTGGGTGCTGAATCGGATCGCGAACCCGGAAGCTCAAAATGCTTCTCGGCGGGGTGATCGTGCACTGGTGGATCAGTGTCGGCCGAAAGGTGGCGTCATCTATTCCCGGCCAAGTCATCGTCTTTTGATCGCGATCGAAAATCAGGTCGAGCCTTCCCGGAAGGACGGGCACGATGAATTCGATTTTTCCATCTTCCGTGGAAATGATCTCTCCCGAGTATGCATTGATCCCGAAATTTGTTTCGACATTCATCGGTGGCGTTTCAAAGACGACTGCCTTTGCATCGATGTCGAAGGTCGCGAAGTAGGGGCGGACCGGAACGCCACCTTCACACCGCACCGAAAATAATTCAGTCGCTGCTGTGCAATCCAGCGTCAGCACGAGAAAGAGAAGGACAGGGAGGCCCATGAGCCGCTTCATATCGCACGCTCCGTGCGCACATGAGAACCTCCCCCGCGGCTTGGCAGCAACGGAAGGCAGTTCGAATTCTCAACATTGCCGGATGATGAATTGGCCGGATGAACCTGGCGGCCGCGCGATCGAAGTGCGCTGCGCCAATACACACTGCAGGTATTGCGAACGCCAGTCACAACCACAGCCCCTGGGCCGCCAGCACACTGCGTGTCGCTCACCTCAACTGCCCTGCTGCGGACACTAGCATCTCTAAGCTGTAAAGACATGCCGCACACCTAATCGATTCCACGACAGCGTGCATGCCACACAACCAAAATAGTGAAGATTTAATTCAAATTTCTGATTCGCGGTCCAACTGCTCGAAGACGCTCATTCGAACCTCACAACCGGCTCGTTTGCAGATGACAGCCGAAAGACGGCGCTCACTCCGTCTCGAAATCGCCTGCCTGCGGCGGCGCCAACGGGGTGAATTCGCAGCGGTCGGGCTTGACGTCGAGCAGCGGCGTTTCGTCGAGACAGTCGAGACCACGCACGAGGATCACGTTGCCTTCGATCGCAACGAACTTCACGATCGAGGTGCCGATCGGGTTCGGCCGCACCGGCGAGCGCAGCGAAAACGTGCCGCGGGTTTTCTGGTTGTTCTTCGGGCTTTGCAGCACCAGATCGCGGCGCGACTGGTGGAGCCAGTAGATCACTTCGAGATTTTCATAGAAGTCGACGCCCTTGATCGCGGGCACCCACGGCTCGAAAATCTCCAGCCGGCAGACCGGGCCGTCATGGCGGCCCTGCCGCGGCGTCTCCAGCCGCGATTTCCAGGGCGTGCGGATGCGGCCGATAAACACCAGCCCGGCATCGCGGGTCGGCGGCATGTCGACGGTGATTTCGCCCTCGCGGACTTCAGTCTTCTGAACCATTGACCAATCCAGTAAAAGTGGTACCCCGCCAATTCAAGCCATTTTCCTTGCCGCGCCGGACAGTAGCGGATTATCCGCCGCCTGCAATCAACCGAGCCACCATTTCCCGGCCAG
This sequence comes from Bradyrhizobium sp. AZCC 2176, assembly GCF_036924645.1. NCBI lineage: Bacteria > Pseudomonadati > Pseudomonadota > Alphaproteobacteria > Hyphomicrobiales > Nitrobacteraceae > Bradyrhizobium > Bradyrhizobium sp. AZCC 2176. The sequence goes on from NZ_JAZHRX010000001.1 coordinate 6,535,622, forward strand.
CAGCACGATCTCGCCGCAGACCACGCCGGCAAAGATCGAGCGCCGCGTGAGCATGAACACTGCGAATCCGGCGGCGACCGCGCCATAGCGCAGCCAGTCCGGCACGCCGGCGAGCGCGCCCGGCGGTTGCACCAGGATCTGCGCGATGACGCCGGCGAGGATCGCGGTCGCCACCGCCCTGACCCACACCAGGACTTCCGAGCCCTCGTCGACGCCCGCACCGAACCAGAGCCCGGCCATGCGCCAGACCTCGTTGGGCAGGAAGCCCGCGAGCACCAGGACCAACAGCGCGTGCGGGCTGCCGAAAAATTCGTTCATGCGCGCACCTTCCTGCGCCACCGGTGAACGCCGTAAGCAATGGTGCCGGCGGTGACGCCGCTGATCAAAATATCGACGCCGGTATGCAGCATCGACACCAGCGGAAACAGCGCGATCCCGAGCCCCAGCGCCAGCACGTCCGATATCTGCCTGCAGTTGCGCGCGGTCGACAGCAGGAACGCCAGCGGCGTCAGTAGCAGGATCGCCGCGGCAAACAGCGGCGGCAGATTGGCGGCCAGGCCATAACCGAGCGTGGTGGCGACCATGCAAACGGTAACAAGCCCGCAGCCGAGCCCATGTGTGAACGCAATCCGCCGCTCGCGCGGCACCCTTGGCAGCAGCCGGTAGCATTCGACCCACAGCGTGACCGCAATGAAGTGCGTCGCCAGCACGAGGTGGCGGCGCTTGGTCTGCGGTGTCTTCATCAGCGGCAAGACCGACACCACCATCGGAAACAGCCGGATCGCACTCACCGTCACCGCAATCGCCGCCTGTACCGCGGTCGCCCCTGACCCAAGTGTCGAGATCAGGATGATCTGTGCGGGCCCCGCCCAGATCAGCAGCGTGCTGCCGAGCACCCAGCCCAGGCTGAAATGGCTGTCATGGGCCAGCGCGCCGATGCCGAGATAGGTCGCAAACAGCACCAGCGTCAGCACCGTCGACGCGACCGAACTCATGCCCCACGCGAACGCGCGAATGGGGCTTTTCCATTGGGAAGAAGAGAGCTGAGGTAGCGCCAATTGCGACCGGGTGAGGTTTGACCGTCGTGAGCATAGGGCTGACGAAAGCTGCCTGCGTCAAGCAAGCGAAGGCTCAAGGCCGCCATGCAGCAGGTCCGGTAGCTCGGATGGCGCGCAGCGCAATCCGGGGAATCTCACAAGTGGGCACACCGCCCGGGATTTCGCGGAGCCTGTCATCACTGTGCGAGCGCAATTGCGCTCGTCGCGGGGCGCGCATTCGCGCGACCCGTTGGCTCCATCCGGACTTGTATGGGGTAGTAGTTGTCAAGGGGATTGATCGATCAGGGCATGGCTTTGCCTTTGGCATGTTCGGTGGAGGGCGATGCGCCCTTTGATCCCGATGGATAGCCGCTGCGCCGGACGCAGCCACCGTCAAGGTTGGCCGCAGGCCACCGCCGGAGGCGGCGCGGAGCGGCCTTGACGGTGGCGAGGCCGGAGCAAAGCTTTCGGATCGGGACGTTTCGAGGCGCGCGATTGACGGCTTGACGTGATGTCCGGGACTGGGCCGTGACGTCGTTATGCGGCCAACACCGCATCAACTTGTATCCGGTCGGGTGTGGTGGCCCGAACCCTGATCTTTCATGCACGGGTGAAGGTAAGGCCCAGAAGAGACGGGACCCATCTACGAAAGCGGAATCCGAAGACCCAAGCCCGGGTTCGGTCACACGTCTGTCCTGGGTCACGTCGGTCGTCATTGGCGCACCGGCGTTGCTTAAAAGCTCGGACGCATGACGGCGCCGCTCGGCACGAGGCCGGTCTCCAGATAGCGCCAGAGGGCCACCATCAGCTTGCGCGCCAGCGCCACGATGGCGATCTTGCGGATGCGGCCCTTGAGGTTACCAACCCGCTCGCGGAACCAGCGGCTCAGCTCGGTGTCGGGCTGATGCCTCAGCCACAGCCAGGCGAGCTCGATTGCGGTGGTTCGCGCACGGCGGTTGCCAGCTTTGCTGATGCCCTGTTGTCGACGGCGGGCGCCGCTGTCGTAGGGCACGTCGGTTAGTCCGACGCAGCTGCCGAGCTGACGGCGGTTCTTAAAGTCACGGTAGAAGACCTCGTTGGCCAGGAGCTGGGCGATGTGCGGGCCAATCGCCTTGAGTTGGGCAAGCTGAACCGCCTTCGCCTCTGCCGAGTCCTTTGCCGGGGTCCGATGCGCGGCCGCATTCGCTGCCTCGAGCCCCTTGATCTGCTTGTGTACCAATACCAGCCGCTCATGCTCGCGACGGATCTCGTCCTTCAGCCGTGGCGGCAGAACGCGGCCATCGCCGGTACGCATCGCATCCAGACTCGCCAAGAAGCCCGGCTTCAGGGGCATGACATCGCGGATGCCCTGGCCATGCAGCAGCCCCTTGATCCGGTTGCTGTGCCCGGTGCGCTCCTGCAGCAGCCGCTCGCGCTCGCGCGTACGCCGCTTGCGATCCTCGTCCTCAGGCGTGGGAACCCGAACCATGCTGCAAACCCGCGGTTCGCCGCGCAGGTAAGCCAGAAACGAGCGCATCAACTGCGCCAAGTCGATCCGATCGGTCTTGGCCCGCCGTGCCCGCCGGTTCACCTCGATGCTCGACGCATCGATCTCGTGATTGAGCACCTCGTTGTCGGCCAGCCAGCGGTGCAGCCAATGACCGTCGAGACCGGCTTCATAGCACGACAGAATACGAACCAGCTTCCCCGTCTGCTCCGCCTTCGATCGAGCCTTGACCAGCAAAGCTGCCAACGCCGCCAAGTCGCCACCGTCAATCCGGTAACGGCTCATCTTCTCGGTACCGGGCAGCATGATGCCTAGCTGCCATTTCGCCTTGCTCAGTTCGAAAGCAACGTAAACTGTGGCATACTTGCAGCCGGCGGGTGTGTCAGCGTGATCTGTGCACATCGTGGATCCTCTGGGTGAGTGGGTGGTCGCAAACTCAACTTACCCCCTGACCACCTGCCACCCCATAGGATCTACGAGTGATGCTTCACCCCGGCACGCCCCTATTGCGTAACACGAAGCACGCCCCGCCCGCTTTGCGGATGCGGTTGCAGAGATCATCCGCAGCAGATCTTGTGTCGGCGCCGATCCGTACCTGGTAGAAGGCGCGCGTGCCGCGGCTGCGCATCACCGAACTGAGCAGGCTCGGATCCTGGTCGCCGATCACGGCGCTGAGCCGTTTCATGGCGCGCGCGTACATCGCGAGCGCCTTGTCGCGGCTGAAGCCGGCGGCAAGCTGCACGCCCCACACTTTGGCGGCACCGAGCGTGATGCGGTTCTCGAGTTCGGTGATGAAGGGACTGGGCGCCTGTTTCAGCAACGCCATCAACTCGCGGCAGCTCGACGTCGGTATCCGCTCCGGTGGTCTGCCGCCCTTCTGCGCACTGGCCCAATCCTCGACTGTGGAGCCGGTGATGGCTACGACGTAGTTGCGCGTTTCCTGCGGCATCGGGCCGGTCCCGGCAAGCCATTCCTGCACCCGGCGCGGGCCGGCGTTGTAAGCGGCGGCCGCCAGTCCCAGATTGCCGAACTGGTTGCGCAGCTCGTCCAGGAACTCCGCCGATTTTGGCAGTGCCTGCACCGGATTGAAGGGATCGAGCAGGCCGCGCTCGCTCGCAGTGCCCGGCATGAACTGCGCAATCCCCTGCGCGCGCTGGCCGTTGCGCGTCACCGGCCCGATTGCGTCGGAGCGAAAGCGGCTCTCCTGCCAGATGACGCGGGCGAAGAATTCGAGCGGCAGGTTTGAGGCTTTGGCGGCCGACTCGATCATCAGGCACATCGCCTCGCGCGTGTCGCTCTCCCGCGCCCCGTCAGCCGGCTTTTGGGCTGGTATCGCGCCTTGCTCGACACTCGACTGGTTAGCCTCATCCGCGTCCTCCGCGCTGGCAGGCGCAACCGAGGACAACAGCGACACGGTGCACCATAGGGCGCGAAGAAACCGGCCTATTTGCATGGCAGTTTGCAATCCGAGAGCGCATGGCCGTCAAAACGCTAGTCAAACGATCACGGCCAGCAGGTAGATCCGCCGTTCCGGCGCCGCACGCGGGCTTTTTTTGCGCTGCAATTGTCCCGAAATCGGCACCATCGGAACCCCCGCTAATTTACGTTAATGCCGCATTTTGCGTCAGCCGGCCTTCCGCGCGGAACAAAGCGGGGTAAAAGTCTCCCTCTTTGTTGGGAGACATTCAATGCGGGACCGGCGCGAAAGCGTGCGCGACAAGGTGATGTATGGCGGCGTCGCCGAAATCGGCGAAGGCGGCGCGACGCGCGAATGCATCGTCCGCAACATCTCCGACCACGGCGCGACCATCGAATTCAGCGATGACGTCCAGTTGCCGAAAGAACAGCTCTCGTTGCGCATCGCGCGCAAGGGCCGCTCCTTCCTTGCCAAAGTGGTCTGGTGGCGCGACAATTTTGTCGGCGTCGCCTTCAGGGCGGAAAGCCCTGCCGAGCCGGTCTCCGATCTCGAGGAACGGCTGCGCAGAAGCGAGATCAAGAAGCGCCAGCTCCAGCGACAGATCGATGAACTGCTCGGCGAGCGCTGAGCGCTCGCGGGGGCGCGGCAAGTAACGCAACAGACGTCCCACGGTGCCGCAGACAGTATTCCATTCAATCACCGTATCGTTGAAGCCAGCATGTCTCCAAAACCGCCAGATGACCTGCCCGTCTATCGCCTCCTGACCGGCAAGGACGATGCAGCGTTCTGCCGACGCGTTTCGGAGGCAATTGAGCTCGGCTATGTGCTGTATGGCTCGCCTGCCCTGACATTCAACGGTGAGTACGTCGTGGCCGCCCAAGCGTTGATTTGGCCGGACAGCTAAAGTTTTCTAGCGAAAGCCCGCCCGGACTTGATCTGGGATGAGGACCGGTTCGCGTCAAGAAAACGCGTCAAATCAAAAATCTTGAGCCCAGTTGCGATTCCATCGTAACGCGAAAGGCTCCTGGCATCAAAGAGCCGGCGGTCTTGCGACACGCCGGCTCTCCGATTCAGATAAGGCCGCTTACGCCTTGACCAGCGGCCCTCGCGAGGCCGGGCCCTTGGAGCTGCCGCCCCCGTTCGGACCGCCCGGCTTCGGCTTGCGCTTGCGGGCGCCGGGCAGCTTTTCCGGCTTCGGCGTGACCGGTCCCTCGACAAACTCGAAGCCGATCTTGTCCTTGCCGTCCGCGCTCGCCTCGTCCTTCACCAGTACGACGCGGACATGGCCGCCGCCCTTGAGGTGACCGAACAGCACTTCGTCCGCGAGCGGCTTCTTGATGTGCTCCTGGATCACGCGGGCCATCGGCCGCGCCCCCATCTGTTCATCATAGCCATGCTCGATCAGCCAGGCCTTGGCGGACTCCGACAGCTCGATGGTGACGTCGCGGTCGGCGAGCTGCGCCTCGAGCTGCAACACAAACTTCTCGACCACCATGCCGATGACGTCGGCATTGAGATGGGCGAAGGACACGATCGCATCGAGCCGGTTGCGGAATTCCGGCGCGAACTGGCGGTTGATCGCTTCGTGGTCATCGCCTTCCCGCTTGTTGCGCGTGAAGCCGAAGGCCTGGCGTGCAAGATCGGCCGCGCCCGCATTCGTGGTCATGATCAGGATCACGTTGCGGAAGTTGATCTGCTTGCCGTTATGGTCAGTCAGCCTGCCGTGATCCATGATCTGCAACAGCACGTTGTACAGATCCGGATGCGCCTTCTCGATTTCGTCGAGCAGCACCACGCAATGCGGATGCTGGTCCACGCCATCGGTCAAGAGGCCGCCTTGGTCGAAGCCGACATAGCCGGGAGGCGCGCCGATCAGGCGCGACACCGTGTGCCGCTCCATGTATTCGGACATGTCGAAGCGCAACAGCTCGACGCCGAGCGAGGCCGCGAGCTGCTTGGCCACCTCGGTCTTGCCGACGCCGGTGGGGCCCGAGAACAGGTAGCTTCCGATCGGCTTCTCTGGCTCGCGCAGGCCCGCCCGCGCCAGCTTGATCGCTGCGGAAAGCGACTCGATCGCCTTGTCCTGGCCGAACACCACGCGCTTCAAGGTCTGTTCGAGATGCTTCAGCACCTCGGCATCGTCCTTCGACACGCTCTTGGGCGGGATCCGCGCCATGGTCGCGATCGTGGTCTCGATTTCCTTGATGCCGATGGTCTTCTTGCGCCTGTGCTCGGAGACCAGCATTTGTGCGGCGCCCGACTCGTCGATCACATCGATCGCCTTGTCGGGTAGCTTGCGGTCGTGGATGTAGCGCGAGGAGAGCTGCACCGCAGCCTCGATCGCCTCATTGGTGTATTTCAGTCGGTGGTAATCCTCGAAATAAGGCTTCAGGCCCTTCAGGATCGCGATCGCATCCTCGACCGTCGGCTCATTGATGTCGATCTTCTGGAACCGGCGCACCAGCGCGCGGTCCTTCTCGAAATGCTGGCGATATTCTTTGTAGGTGGTTGAGCCCATGCAGCGGATGTTGCCCGCGGCGAGCGCGGGCTTGAGCAGGTTGGACGCATCCATCGCGCCGCCAGAGGTCGCGCCGGCGCCGATCACGGTGTGGATTTCATCGATGAACAGGATGGCATTCGGATGGGCCTCCAGTTCCTTCAAGACCTGTTTCAGCCGCTCCTCGAAATCGCCGCGGTAGCGCGTGCCCGCGAGCAGCGTACCCATGTCGAGCGAGAACACGGTGGCCGCGGCCAGCACTTCCGGCACTTCCGAGTCGACGATGCGCTTGGCGAGCCCTTCCGCGATCGCGGTCTTGCCGACTCCGGCCTCGCCCACGAACAGCGGGTTGTTCTTCTGCCGGCGGCACAGCACCTGGATCGCGCGGTTGATCTCGGCATTGCGCCCGATCACCGGATCGATCTTGCCGTCGCGGGCTTTCTTGTTGAGATTGACGCAATAGGTCTCGAGCGCCTCCCCCTTCTTCTTGGCGTCCTCGTTGCCCTTGGTCTCGGTCTCCTCGTCGACGCCGCGCACGGGCCGCGCTTCGGAGACACCCGGCCGCTTGGCGATGCCGTGACTGATATAGTTGACCGCGTCGTACCGCGTCATGTCCTGCTCCTGCAGGAAATAGGCGGCATGGCTTTCGCGCTCCGCGAAAATCGCGATCAGCACATTGGCGCCGGTCACTTCTTCGCGACCGGAGGACTGGACATGAATCACCGCGCGCTGGATCACGCGCTGGAAGCCTGCGGTCGGCTTGGCGTCGTCGGCTCCGTCCGTCACCAGATTTTCGAATTCGGTCTCAAGATAGTTGACGAGGCTGGTGCGCAGCTTGTCGAGATCGACGCTGCAGGCACGCATCACCGCCGCCGCATCCGAGTCATCGATCAGCGACAGCAGAAGGTGTTCGAGCGTCGCATATTGATGATGCCGCTCGTTTGCAATCGCCAGCGCACGATGCAGGGATTGTTCAAGGCTTTGGGAAAAAGTTGGCATTCGCGTCCTCTATGGCCCCCGGTCATCATGATCGCCATTACCCGGTCAGGCAACAACAACCTTCGTCATTACCTGTCATATAGTTACGCAACGATCGTGGCGAAAGACTGGTTCCGGAAGCGTGGTTTTCCTCCAAATCCACGCACCCTTCCCCCGAAAAACTACCGGGAAATACGATCGGCTTCGTCAACGCCGTCAATGCAAGACCCGTTCCTTCTCTCCGGACGGGTCGAGAGCCATGCGCGGCTATTTCTTTTCCATCACGCATTGCAGGGGATGCTGGTGCTTGCGCGCAAAATCCATCACCTGCGTGACCTTGGTCTCGGCAATCTCGTAGGTGAACACGCCGCACTCACCGATCCCGTGGTGGTGCACATGGAGCATGATCTTGGTGGCCGCTTCGGCGTCTTTCTGGAAGAACTTCTCCAGCACATGAACGACAAACTCCATCGGCGTGTAGTCGTCGTTCAGAATAAGGACGCGATACAGGTTCGGACGCTTGGTCTTCGGCTTGACCTTGGTGATGACCGACGTCGACGGCCCGCTGGTTCCGGCAGTGCGGTTCTCGTCATTGCCCATTCGGGGAGCAGAAGCAGACGACTTTGCCGGCACGGGCGAACAAGCTTTGAAGGTTGACTGCAACATGGCTCAGGCGTTCGAAATTCCAAAGGGGTGACCAGAGAGCGCATTTTGGCCTGCCCGCGATCGGCTCCGGCGTGAGCTACCGCAAAGCACCCAGCAATGCATTTTTTTCCAGATCGCCGCTCCCGCTCCGACCCGTTGGCCGGACCGGTACCTGGAATATGGGTCTGCCGCCGGATCGCCGCAAGCGCATTGATCCTGCGCTGGCGCGACCCGCGGCCGGCCCGATTCCCGGCTCGGCTATCCGCGCCAAGGTTAATCGTTTCTGCCGGATTTGACAAAGGACTGGGACCGCCCGTTTAGCCGGCACTGAAGATAGCAGGCGCTTTTACGGTCGGTTCGAGGGTGCGCGGGTTTTGACCCGTCTTTTGCGGAACCTCGAGTGAGATCGCCCTTCACCGAGATCGCGACGTCGCTCTCGAAGCTGCGCGTCTACCGATAAGCCCGACAGGCCAGCCAACAGAAAAGCCCGGCCGCAAGGGCCGGGCTTTTTATGCTCGAAGTATGAAGTCGCGGATTAGTGCGCGGCCGGCGTGAACTTCGCGACCAGGCCTTCGTAGGGTTTGAAGGTCTGCTTGGCGAGATCGGTGTAGAGGCCGGCGATCTTCTGCGATTCCGCGACGAAGGTCTCGTAGGAAGAGCGCGCGAATTCGGTCTGGGCTTCGAGCGCCTTGTCCAGCGACTTCACGCCGGAGAGCTTTTCGACGAATGATTTGGTGTCTTCGAACGACTTCTTGGCGTAGTCGCCATAGGCGCTCGCGATCGCCTGAACGCCGCTCTGCAGGTTGCTCGCGGAAGCGGCAACCGATTCGAGATGCTCTTTGCCGTAGTTCTGAATGTCTTCAACCTTGACCATCATGGAGTCCTTTCCCAGACTGCAGGTGTGAACCGATTGCCGGGAGGTCCCGGCCCCCTGACAACCCGCCTATATGTGCGCCGCACAATAAAGTCAATAATTATTGTGCGACGCACAAATATGGCGAATTAGCGCAAAAACCCGGGGTCTTCCGCAACGGTTAATTAATCTTTTGGAAACCCGCCCCGCCTAACCTGATTCCTGGACTTGTTCGCCTTCCGACAGACAGCATGAAAGCTGTTTGTGAACAGCACCTTAGCTAGAACAGCGACCTGATCGGCCAACCCGACCGCGCGCAATAGCCGGATCGGGACCTCGAACGGGGGAGCATCAGCGGTTGGTGGGCACAATTTTGCCTCACGAGCCGGTGATCAAGACAGAAATTGGGACGGGGAAGTAAATGCTTCGTACAACCTTGGCTTCCTCGCGCGCTTTGCGAGTGTGCGCCCTCGGACTCGTTACCTTTACGACTGCGATCCTGATCAGCAGCGAGAGCGCCGAGGCCCGCCGCTACAAGCACCGTCGACACCATCACGTCGTGCGCGAGAGCTACAGCCCGCAGTTCTCCTCGATCGTCGTCGACGGCAATTCCGGCGCGGTGCTCTCCTCCAACAATCCCGACGGTATCCGGCGCCCGGCGTCGCTGACCAAGATCATGACGCTCTATCTGCTGTTCGAGCGCCTCGACGCCGGCAAGATGAAGCTGGACACCGAGATGGAGGTTTCCGAACACGCTTCCGAGCAGGCGCCGACCAAGCTTGGCCTGCGCCCCGGCCAGACGCTGAAGGTCGAGGACGCCATCAAGGGCCTCGTGACGCGTTCCGCCAACGACGCCGCCGTCGTGGTCGCCGAAGCCATTGCCGGCGATGAAGCCGAATTCGCCAGGCTGATGACGCGCAAGGCGCGCGCGCTTGGCATGAGCAAGACCACCTACCGCAACGCATCCGGCCTGCCCAACGACGAGCAACTGACCACGGCGCGCGATCAGGCCACGCTCGGCCGTGCGATCCAGGACCGCTTCCCGCGCTACTACCGTTACTTCGCGACCTCGGTGTTCAATTATCGCGGCCAGTCGATCCGCAACCACAATCGCCTGCTCGGCAACGTCGAAGGCGTCGACGGCATCAAGACCGGCTACACCCGCGCCTCCGGCTTCAACCTCGTAAGTTCAATGCGCCGCGGCAACCGCCACCTTGTCGGCGTGGTGCTGGGCGGCCGCAGCGGCGGTTCGCGTGACGCCACCATGCGCAACCTGCTGGCGGAGAACCTGGAGAAGGGCGCGACCAAGCGTACGGTTGCCGCGATCACCGAACGAAATCCCGCGGACGGCACCGTCGATGTGGCCGAAGCCGAGACCGCGTCGCGTCCGGCCGAAGTGGCCCAGTCCGGCAACGCCGTCGCCGCCGCCGAACCAGGGCTCGCAGCCATGCCCGTGACCCGCTCGATCGGGCCGGCAAAGCCGTCGCTGATGGCCGCAGCCGCCGCTGCGCTGCCATCCCCGCCCGCCAAGGTCGAGCAGAGCAAGTTCGAACCGCAAGCCAAGCCCGAACCGGCACCGTTGACCAGCGGCGTGATCCAGACCCAGGCGATCTCCGCGATCCCGGGCTCGGCCGAGCCGATGAAGCCGGTCAAGGTCAAGACGGTTCAGGTCAAGGCCGGCCCGATGAAACTGGCGGCCGCTGGCCCCTCGCAGCCCGCGGCCCCGCCGATCACCAGCGCCATCCCCGCCCGTCCCGAAGTCGCCGAGACCTCCAGCGCCGTTGTCGCCAAGGCTGCCGAGAACAAGACTGAGGCCGCCAAGGAAGCTCTCAGGGCCGCCATGCCGCAACAGCCGGCTGGTCACGGTACCGGAAACGGCGTGCTCGGCGTGTTGCCCGCTTCCAGCCTGGCACATGCCCCCTCGCAAGCCCCACACGCGCAGGCGCTGGCCTATGCCGAGCCGGCACCCCACGCCCAGCCGCAAGTCGTGCAACAGAACGACGCCGCCAAGCCGGCCGCGCCGGCAGTGGTTCGCACCGGCTGGATCGTCCAGGTCGGCGCGCTCGAAAGCGAAAGCGAAGCCAAGCAGCGGATCGATCTCGCCCGCACCAAGGCTAGCGCCCTGCTGAGCAAGGCCGATCCCTTCACCGAGCCGGTCGTGTCCAAGGACAACCGGACGCTGTTCCGCGCCCGATTTGCCGGTCTTGAGCGCGATCAGGCCGAAGCGGTATGCCGCACGCTCAAGCGCGCCGACATTTCCTGCATGACCGTTCGCAACTGATCCGGGCTTCCCGTTGAAATTCGCAAGGCCGGCGCAGCGAGCGCCGGCTTTGTTGTTTCCATAGCGTTTTCAATCAAAATTCAGGAGTTACGGTTCTGACCCGTGAGAACCGTATCTCCGGGAGCACAGTCGCTGCGGCTCTCGCGCGATTGCGCCTGATGCGGCCGGCGAAAACTTCTCGTCAAGAATTTACGGTTAAGTTTCCCTGCAATGAACGATCGACCACGCCGGACAACGGCGGGCGATGTGGGGCGTTAGTCAGAGAATGACAGGTAAGCAACTCTCGGTTTGTAGCGTCGGTGGCGTGAGCCGGAGTTAGCTAGAGATGCGTACGAAGAAGGGTATCCTTGGCCTCGTTTACACGGGCAGCGAGGTACGTCGAGCCCCCCTGGTCGGGATGCAGTTTCTTCATCAGGGCGCGGTGCGCCCGACTGATGTCGTCGCGCCCCGCCCCCGGCTGCAGGCCAAGGATCTGATAGGCCTCCTCGTCCGTCATTTTTCCACCCGCCGCCGCGCGGCGCTGCCCCCCTGCCGTGTCGCCTTGCGCGTTCTGACGCCAAGCGGGAAACCGGCGGTCAAGATAGCTTTCAAGTAAGGCGACGCTCTCGGCGTCGAAGGCCGCTATCATCGCGATCAACTGCGGCAGGTCGAACTCGTCGAGCGAGCGGCCGGCATTCGGTCCGTCCACGATCCGCCCCGACAATTCGCCGCTGTCGTGATCGAGACTCATGTCGAGAAACCGCGAGCGGACGCGCGAGGCCTGTCCCGACGAGCGCTGCCCGCCGCCGAAGATTCCCCCGATATTGCTGAAGCCACCCGGCCCGAATGGCGACCAGCCGAGCAGGCCCGCGCCGAAGATGCCGAGCGGAATGGCAACCGCCAGCTCGCCGCGCAGCCCGGTGAAGGCCGCGACCGCCAGCGCCACCACGCCGCCCACGATCTTGATCACGCGCGCGAGCACGACCGGGTTGGCCGCACGAAACATCTGCAGCAGCAAGTACAGAACGACAACGGCGACGACGCCGGCAATCAGGGTTGGCATGGCTCCAATATAGCGACACCGGCGCCGAAAAGCATGGCGCGCGGCCCGGTGGCAACCAAAGTCGTAATCACTTCATCTGGCCGATCAGCGCGGCCGCGCCGCTGGCGGTTTTCGACAGCGCCAGCAGCGCTTCGCGCCCGCCGGCGGCATAGGCTGCGGCGGCGCGCAGGAGTTCGCGCAGTTGCGCCGCGGCGCCGGGATCGAACCTGCACCATGCGCCGCCGGTGAGCCGCGCAATCTCGCGGAACGCCTGTTCGGCGGCGGCGTCGTGGCCTTCCTGAAACACGAACACCGGCACCTTGAGCAGGCCGAGCTCGCCCGCCTTGGCGCAGAGGTCGTCGACCGCCTCCTCCATGGCGTCGCCGACGAACACCACGGCGCGCACGCCGGACGCCACCGCTTCACGGCGCGCCTCCGACAGCACCTTGCCGATCTGGGTGTTGCCGCCCTGGCAATCGATCTTGCCCATCAACCTTGCCAGTTGCGCGGAATCGGAGATCCAGCCCGTGGCGCGGCATTCGTTGAAGCCGCGGTAATAGACCAGTCTTATATCGAGGCTGCCGAGCGAAGCCGCCTCGCGGAACATGTCGGCCTGCAGCGCGCAGGCCATGTCCCAGGTCGGCTGCCGGCTCATGGTGGCGTCCAGCGCGAACACCAGCCTGCCCCTGGCGCCCGGTCGGTGTGGCGACATCGCGCGCGCTTTCGCCACGAAGGCTGCGATGTCTTCCGCAGCCGATGGCTTGGTCTCCGGCAACCGGCCGCCTTTACGCGCCTCGGCCCTTGCCGCAGCAACATCGCCTGCCGATTTCGGTTTGATGGGTTCGCCGGCCATGAGCGCTCGCTTGTAAGCAGCAGGCTCTATGTGGGACGGCGCGTCGCGCCGGTCAATGCGCCGGACGGCGGCGCAACCGCTCGGCGACCGGGGAGGCCGATTAGTTCGTGACCGACTTGTCCTTCGGCGGATTGCTGGCCAGCGGGACGGACAGCGGCACCGGTCCCGGGCTGCTGGTCAGGATGTCGGGCACCTTGGTCGGCACGGGCTTCAGCACACCGCTCTTGTCGGACTCGTCGAGGAACTTGTCGAGCATCGACTGGATCGAGGATTTGGCGGCGTCAGGTCCGGTGTCCCGCATGTCGTTGTGCTGGAAGCCAGTGTTCACGACCGTGATGCCGGCCTGCTCGCACTGCTCGTCGTCAGGCACCACGCCGGGGTCCGGCTTGAAATGCGTATCCTTGGAACGGAACGACAGGATCTTGAACTTGCCGTCGGTCAGGAACGGCACGCGCAGATTGTCCAGCGTCACGACTTTCTTGATTTCGTCGGGATACTGCCTGGCGAAATACATCGAGATGTCGCCGCCCATCGAATGGCCGACCATCGTCACCTTCTCATAGTCGGCGTTGGGCTGAACCTTCTGCATTTCGTGGATAGCGAAATGAATGTTGGCCACGCCGCGCTGAATCTGCGGCAGACGGCCGACATAGGGCTCGCCGACCCTGGTCACCATCGGCGGATCGCTCGGCAGGTCATGCTGCGGGCTGATCGCGAGATAGCCGCGCGAGGCGAAGACGGTAGACAAGAACGAGTACTCGGTGTTCTTGACGGTGTTGCCGTGATTTAGAATCGCAACCGGCAGTTTGATTAGGCCAGCGTTGGCCTGCGTCTCCTTATCCCGCCGAACGGCGATATGAACGGCGACAAGACGATTGTCGCGGTCGGGATCGTGGAATGCGATGGTCTCGTGTCGGATCGCCCACTTGTTCGCGGTGAAATACGCGACAGCGGCCAGCACGGAGAGTGAAAGCAGAACGAGAATTCCACGTTTCATATTTGTCTTCGTCCTCGCGCCCCGCTAAGGGCCAACCCTGTTTTGAGACTCTTCCGGTCCCTTGTTGATGATATATGTCACGATGGCGTGACATAAAGGCCAAATGTTGTGTATCGACCGCCTGATCGTTGTGCGATGCACCTATCCATTGTGCAGCCGCTCAGTCCCACAAAATTCGACCCCGTTTTTCCTTACGACGCCTCCTATCAAGCTTTGGTTCGAGGGCTAGGTAAAAGTCTAATGAAAACGGGGCAGTGCCGAACTGGTTCCCGGGAGCCGTAGGCCTGCAGGTGCAAAAATACCGGCACCGGCCCCGAAAACTTAGACCGTCGTGTAAATGACGAGTTTCAATGCCGGGTCGTCATTGGCCTGAAAGCTCGCATATTCCAGTTTGAGCCGGCCCTTCTTGGGATGGGTCAAGGATTTTCGTCCGGCCGCGACGCCGCTGACGTCGTGGGCTTCCCACCATCCTGCAAATTCCGGACAGCCTTCCCGCAGGCGCGCCAGCAGGTCGCGGAAGGCGGGATCGCCGGCCCACAGGTCATGGGTCGCGCGGAACTGGGCCACCATGCGTCTGGCCTCATCCGTCCATGACGCGCCAAACAACCGCCGCGTCGCGGGGTTGGTCAGCACCGATAAAAGGCTGTTGCGATCGGCATCGGCGAGCCGGCTGAACGCAAAGATTTCTTCCGCAGCCGCATTCCAGGCGAGAATGTCCCAGCGCCGTCCAGTGACATAGGCCGGCAAATTGAGCTGCTCGACCGTGCGCCGGATCGCGGGTGGAACGGTCTCGCGGACGAAGGCGCGCCGGTCGGAATTTTGCGTCAGCTCCGTCAGATGCCGGTGTTCGGCTTTGGTCAGCCGCAATGCGCGCGCCAAGGCGTCGATCGTCGCCGCTGAAGGGCTGACGGATCGTCCCTGCTCGAGGCGGATGTACCAGTCGACGCCGATGCCGGCGAGTTCGGCCACCTCCTCCCGCCGCAGGCCGGGCGTGCGCCGGCGCCGCCCCTCCGGCAGGCCGACCGCCTTCGGCGTCAGCTTCTGCCGCCGCGACCGCAGGAAGTCGCCGAGTTCGTCTTGTCTCGAATTCGTGCCTGATGCCGCCATGCCTGCCGCGCCTGAGAAGGGGCCTAATAGTCCTAGGATAATACCAGGTCTTGTTGGCACCATGAAGCCCTGCGAGAATGCCGCATCATCGAAACGAGGAGGCCCCATGAAGGCTGCCGTCCTGAATGCGTTCGGATCACCGCTTGCGGTCGAGAACCTCCCCGACCCGCTTCTTGGCACCGGCGAGGTCATTGTCGACGTCGCGGCGAGCCGCGTGTTGGCCTACGCCAACGAGGTCCTCAGCGGGGAGCGAAAGTACCTGCTGGAACTGCCCGTGGTGCCCGGCCCCGGCGCGATCGGCCGCATCCGCGCCACCGGCCCGGATGCGACCCGGCTTCGTCCCGGCGATTGGGTCTATTGCGATCCGACCGTGCGCTCACGCGACAATGCGCTATCGCCCGACATCGCCCTGCAGGGCCTTACTGCCGGCAGCGAGGGCGGCCTGCGCCTGCAGCGGTATTTCCACGACGGCGCCTGGGCCGAACAAATGCGGCTGCCGACGGAGAATGCAGTCCCGATCGGCGACATCGACGAAGACGACGCGGCGCGATGGTGTGCGCTCGGCACGCTGCTCGTGCCCTATGGCGGGTTCCTCGCCGCGCAGCTGCAAGCCGGAGAGATCGCGCTGGTCAACGGCGCCACCGGCAGCTTCGGCAGCGCCGCCGTTGCCGTGGCGCTCGGGATGGGAGCGCAGTGCGTGGTCGCGACCGGGCGGAACGAGCAGGCGCTGGGTGAATTGACGCGGCGGTTCGGCGCCCGCGTCCGGACCGTGCCGATGCGCGGCCACGAGGCCGACGACCGCGCGCGCATCCTGCAGGCGGCACCCGGCCCGATCGACTGCGTGCTCGACATCCTCCCGCCCGCGGCCAGTGCCATGCTGGTGCGGACCGCCATCCTGGCGGTGCGGCCGCACGGGCGGGTGGTGCTGATGGGCGGCGTCGGCATGCAAGACGGCGGCGGCGTCGACCTGCCCTACTCGTGGATGATGCGAAACGGCATCATGCTCCGCGGGCAATGGATGTACCCGCCGCATGCGGCCACCCTGATGGCCGGCCTGATCCGCGCAGGCCTGGTCGACCTCGATCATTTCGAAGTCACGGCGTTCGATCTCGACCGCGCCAACGAGGCGGTCGCGCATGCCGGCGCCAACGCCGGTCCCTTCAAAATGACGGTAATAAAGCCGCGATAGGCCAAGGCTCAGGCGCTGATAGGGCTCAGGCGCTGATGATGTCGCCGATGATGTCATGGACTTCGAGCGGCTTGTCGACCTGGGTGAACCATTCGGCGCGGTTCGCGGCGCGGCGGCGGCCGCGTTCGTCGAGCGGGAGTTTCAACTGCCGTAACAGGCTGGTCACCTCCTCGCGCGCCGTCACGTGGCCCATGCTTGGCCGGGTGCCGAGGGTGGCCTCGTCGATGTCGTCCAGCGCCGTCAGTCCGCGCGGGAAGAATTCGCGGTAGACCACCCGTTCCGCAAACCCGTCGATCGAACGGAAGCCGAGCCGCAGCGAAAGGTCCTTCAGGCTGTCGGCGACCAGTTGCTTGTTGCGCGAGCCGATCATCGACAGGCGGTTGCGCACCACGATCCAGTCGGTGGTGGCGCCGTCGACCTGGCGGCGCTTGCGCCTGACGTCGCGCACCATTTCCGCGTAATGGCTCTCGCCGGTCACGGAATAGGTCGCGGGATCGACGGTGCCGAGCACGTCGAAATCGAGAAAGCTGTCGTTGATCGGGGTCACCAGCGTGTCGGCCATCGAATGCGCCAGCCGCATCAGATAGGAGTCCGAACCCGGCGTATCGATGACGATGAAATCGTAGGCGCGCTCGACCGTGCCGACCGCCTGGGCGAACTGTTGGAACTCGGAGTTTTCATTGTCGGCGATCTGCATCGTCTCGCCGAGCTTGATGCAATAATGCACCGGAATTTCGAGATCGAGACCGGTGCGGCGCGCCCAGGCGCTGCGGTTGGCGATGTAGCGGGTGAAACTCTGCTGGCGGCAATCGAGATCGATGGTGGCGACGCGCTGTCCGGCCTTCATCAGGGCAACAGCGATGTGCAGGGCGGTGGTGGATTTTCCGGATCCGCCCTTCTCGTTCCCGAGCACGACGACATGCGCCGACCCGAATTGACCCTGACTCGCCTGAACCAACATGACTCAACCCCCGCACGATATCTTCAAATCACGCGCGGCTGCGGTCAAGTGAAATGCACGACGACGCATTCAAATCGCTCGCGGTGTGTCTTTAATCATGAATCCCGATGGTGCGGATTTCGTTCCGTTGCCGCGATCGGCCCGCAGACTTGTTGAATCAACCGGGCGCGCGTGGACTCGCGTTGAGCTGCCGTAGGCTTGCCATTCCCGAGCAAGCAATCTTGCCGAGCAACCTTGGCGGCAATGCTCCGGCCTTATAAGGTCGGCGCGCCCGCCGAAAGCCTTGGGGACCAAAGTCCCCTCACCCACCAGAAGCTGCAAGAGATCGAGGCCAGATGTCGCGAAGTCCCATGGTCGTCCGTACCGTTCCTGCATTGCGTCGCGCCGTCGAGGCCTTGCGCGCCCGAAAGGCCGCCGTCGCGCTGGTGCCGACCATGGGAGCGCTCCATGACGGGCATGTGTCGCTAGTGCGGCTCGCCAAGCGCCGCGCACAGAAAGTGGTCGTATCGATCTTCGTCAACCCGACGCAGTTCGCACCGACGGAGGATTTCGGCTCGTACCCGCGCACCTGGAAGGCCGATCTCGCCCGGCTCACCGCCGAAAAGGTCGACCTGATCTGGAATCCGGACGTCAAAGCGATGTACCCGGACGGCTTCGCCACCCGCATCGTGCCTGAAGGTCCGGCCATCGCCGGCCTCGAGGATCGTTTCCGGCCGCATTTCTTCGGCGGCGTCGCCACCGTGGTCGGCAAGCTGTTCACCCAAGTCCGGCCGGACGTGGCGATCTTCGGCGAGAAGGATTTTCAGCAATTGCGGGTGGTGGCGCGGATGGCCGCCGATCTCGACCTCGGCGTCAAGGTGATCGGCTCACGCACGGTGCGGGAACGCGACGGGCTCGCGATGTCCTCGCGTAACGTCTACCTCTCGGCCGAGGAACGGCAGACGGCGCCGACGCTCTCCCGCGCCATGAAGGAAAGCGCCAGGCGGCTGAAGGCCGGCGAGGATTTGGCGGCCGCGATGGAAGCCGGCCGCGAACTGATCAGCGCCGCCGGCTTCGCGCTGGACTATTTCGAGGCCCGGCACGCCGAGACGCTGGCGCCGATCACCTCGATGAAGGAAGGCCCGGTGCGGATTCTCGTCGCCGCGAAGCTCGGCACGACGCGCCTGATCGACAATATCGGGGTTTAGCGCGGCAGTTCGGTCAGAGCAGCCCCAGATCGCGCAGTTCGCGGCGCATCGGTTCCGGCATCGCGGCCACGCTGGCGGCTGAGGATTTGGTCAGGTCGGCCGGCGCGGCATCCTCGGTCAAATAGCGCCAGCCCTGGAACGGGCGCATCGGCCGCGGCGAGACCGCAAACACCTTGGGCTGCATCACCAGGCGGCACCGCCCGATACCGTCCTTGTCGCGGAACGGCTCGATCGCGATGATCTTTTCGCGCGCGGCGATTTCACCCTTGATTACCCAATAGAGCGAACCGCCGGCGAGGATTTCCGCGTCGCGCTTCGGCGTCATCCGTGTGATGTGGACGTGGCGAAGCGGCAGGCCCTTTTTCTTGGCGGTTGCCATGCGTTCGGCAACCCAGCCCTTGAGTTCCTTGACTGACTCGCAGCCGACGGCAAGCTTGATGAGATGAAGCGGCATGATCCCGCTGATGTAGCGGCCCGGGCACGCTTTGAAAAGATCACTCGTTGTTGTCAGCTGTGGGCGCCGCAGCCGTCGGCGCCAGTTGGACCGGAGTTGCGCTGGACGGCCGCTTCGGCGCCGGCGGCGGCTTCTTGGCGGCGGTCTGCGCCGGCGGCGATGCCGGCGGTGTCGCCGCGGCCGGACGCGGCGCGGCAGGTGACGCCGGCGCAGCCGCAGCGGATGACGCCGGCTTCGGCGCCGCCCCGAGCGGCGGCTCGGGCGTCATGATGTTGACCGGCGGGGTGGAGGCCGAGGTCGGGAATTCGGCGTTGGTGGGCTTGCCCGTCGGGACCGACGGCGGCAGCGCCGCGATCATGCCCGTCGCGGCCTGCGGCGCGTTCCACGCGGACGCGTAGCGCATGATCAGGCTTTCATAGACGCGATCTTCCATATTGGCCGCAATCTGACGCGTCTCGGTCAGGGAGCGGAACGCGCGGCAGGAAGATGGCGTGCAACGGTCCCGCGCCGTCAGCACATAGGCCATCAAGCCGTAACGGTCGCGCTCGACGGCGCGGCGCAGCGCCAGCAAATCGGAGCCGGCGCCCTGGTTCGCCGTGGCGACATCTCCGAGCGAGGTCAGCAGCGTGATCTGCGAGGCGGCGTAGGCCACGGCCGCGGCCACCGACTCGGCCGAACCGAACAGCGCCTTCTCGCACGCGGCGAGGACGGCATCGCCGGCCAACTCGTCAATGCACGAAAGCTGCGGCAATGGCGCGGTAGCGATCTGAACCGGACGCGCCTCGGTCGACTGAACCACGTTTGCCGTGCCGAAGCCGCGGAAGGTCACGGCCCCCGCGACACCGACCGCAAGCAGCGTGATGAGCGCAAGCACGCCGTTGGCCACGGATCTCTCCGACCGCAGCAGCGTGATCAGAACGATGATCCCGACAAATCCGGCGGTGGCCAGCGTCAGGTACAACGGAAGGTTCGGCGAGCGCCAGATGTGATCCAGCGAAGCAGCCCAGGCCCAGCTCATGCGCGGTGTCCCTTAACGCAGCATCAAACGCGATCGAACGACGAATGCGTCTTTGTCGCATTCGCTTTTCGGCAGAATGGTTCTGCGAACGGGGCCTTTTGACGGCGACCGAGGTGGAACCCCGTCAGCCGGCTGCTTGCACACAACTGTTTCAGGAAATCGCGAGCTGGCTTTCCTTGGCGACCCGTTCGAAAGCTTCGGTCGAGCTTTTGATGCGATACTGGCAGTCGTCGCCATCAGTCGGCAACAGACGGATCACCTCATAGGTGCCGCTGGCGGCCGGACGGGCAACGTTGCTGGCAGTAAAATAGACAGTCTCTCCAACGGAGTACTTATGCTTCAACGCCCTCTCCATTACGCAAGAACGCCGGCCGCGCTCACGGTCCCGCTAGCTTTCGGCCGACTTGAGAACCCTATCGCAACCTAGCACAGCCGACCGCCTAAAAGCCAGCAGCATCAAGGCATGGCAAATACGCAAATTCCGCATGTTTTTCAGGGCGATAAGTGTTAATCTTGGGGTTCCCGGGAATTCCGCATTCTCCCGCATTGCGGCCGCTTTTCCCAAAATCGGACACCCGGCTGGAAGATCAGCAACGCCGGCGCTGCGGGGAGCCGTGGCGCCCCGCCCGGGCCCCGGCGCCCGAAATCAGACTGTCTCGAACCGTTCGATGACGAGCGTTTCGGCAAGACCTGCGCGGGTCCATTCCTGGAATGCCGGCAACGACATCATGGCATCGAAATAATGCCGCGCCTCGCCTCTCACCTCGATCGCATAGGTGCGAAAGCGGTGCACCACAGGCGCAAACATCGCGTCCGCGCCGCCGAAGGCGCCGAACAGGAACGGTCCTTCCTTGCCGTAACGGCGGTGGCAATCTGCCCAGATCTCCAGGATGCGCGCCACAATTGGCGCGCGCGTCGTCCGACAGATCGATCGCGCCGACCGGACGGTGCAGGTTCATGCCGCATTCATTGCGCAGCGGCATGAAGCCCGAATGCATTTCCGCCGAGATCGAGCGCGCATGCGCCCGGCGTGCGCGCTCATCCGGCCACAGTCGGCTTTGCGGGAATTTCTCGGCGAGATACTCGATGATCGAAAGCGAATCCCACACCGTGACGTCGCCGTCGATCAGCGCTGGCACCTTGCCCGAATCCGAAAAGCTCAGGATCCGGTCCTTGTCCGCCTTGTCGTCGGTGTAGAGCGGGATGAACACTTCCTCGAACGGGATGTCGTTGGCGCGCAGCGCCAGCCATGGCCGCATCGACCATGACGAATAGTTCTTGTTGCCGATGACCAGTTTCAACATTTTGGGGGAAATCCTGTTGGGGCCGGCATCTTGCCATAGTGCACCGCACACGTTCAACCTGTATCACATTTGCAAGCCATCACCGGGGATGCCGCCACATGGGCGCCTATAGGGTCGATATCGTCGCGGTCGCATTCTTCGTCGTCGAATGGCTGATCTACGGCTTCACGCTCGAGCACACGGCCTACGGCCGCGACAGCCTGTCGACGCGCATGAACCGCTATCGCGAGGTTTGGGTGCGGAACATGCTCGATCGCGAGGCGCGCATGGTCGACATGCAGATCATGGCCTCGCTGCAGAACGGCACCGCCTTCTTCGCCTCCACCAGCCTGATCGCGATCGGCGGCGCGCTGGCGCTGCTGCGGGCGACCAACGATGCGCTCGCCGTGCTTCGCGAGCTGCCGGTCGATCTCACCCCTTCGCCCGCGCTGTGGGAAATCAAATGCGTCGGCCTGATCCTGATCTTCATCTACGCCTTCTTCAAATTCGCCTGGTCGTACCGCCTATTCAACTATGTCGCGATCCTGCTTGGCGCGATGCCGCCGTCATCACAGCGCGACACGACGGAAGCCGAAGCCCATGTGATGCGCACGACGCGCCTGTTCGAGGCGGCGGGCCGGCATTTCAACCGCGGCCAGCGCGCGTTCTTCTTCGCGCTGGGCTATCTCGGCTGGTTCGTCAGCCCCTGGTTATTGATGCTGACGACGGCGCTGGTCGTGATCGTGACCTGGCGGCGGCAGTTCGCCTCCAACGCCTGGCGGGCAATGGGGAATTAGCGCGCCTGGACCTCAGCCTCTCGCTGCGGCCTCCAATCCCGCAATGTCGAGCTTCACCATCTTGAGCATGGCCTCGGCGACGCGCTTGGCCTTGTCGCCGTCGGGATCGCGCATCAACTCGCCGAGCCGTTTGGGCGCAATCTGCCAGCAGAGGCCCCAGCGGTCCCGTACCCAGCCGCATTGCTCGATCTGTCCGCCCTCCTTCAACGCGTCCCACAGGCGATCGATCTCGGCCTGTGTGTCGCATTCGACCATGATCGAGAAGCTGTGGTTGAACGGGTCGAGGGGACCGGCCTCGATCGCCATGTAGTGCTGGTCGCCCAGGGTGAAGGCGGCGATCTTGACGCTGCCCGCGGGACCGCTCGGGGTATCGGCCGGTAATGTCGAAACCCAGTCGACCGACGAGCCGCGGACGAGCGAGGTGTAGAAGCCGATCGCGGCTTCCATGTCCTTCTCGAACCAGAGATGCTGTGTAACCTTCATCGCGGTGTTCCTTTCGTCTGCCAAATGGGCCGAGCCGGCCGCGCGTACGCGCCGCTCTTGTCCAAGGACGAACGACGGGGGCCGTTTCCGACATGGCGGGTGAATTTGTCGCAACGGTTCGCACCGAAAGGAGAAAGAAAAAATCAGGACGCGGAAAAATCCTGCGGCGTGAAGCTGAGGTCGAGCACCTTCCATTCGCCGTAGCGGTCGACCGGCAGCATCGCGTAGGGCTGGCAAGCCTGTAGCGCGCGGATCGCGCCCTGCATCAGCAACGGCCCCTTCATCGACGCGCTGGCCTCGATCAGGATCGGTTCCGCGGCGAGCCTGCCGTCCGGCGTCATCAACACGCGCAGCTTGACCTTGATGTCGTCGGCGCCCGACAGCGAGGCCGGCAGTTTCGAGCAGGTCTTGAGGTGACGCCGGAATTCCGCGATCAGCGTGCTCGCGATATCGGCGGCCTCGGTCGCGGGCCCATCGAAATTGTCCTCGCCCTTGTTGCGGGCGTGCGCCGGAGCCGGCGGCAGCGGCGAGAGATCGGGCGGCAGGCCGAGCAGCACCTGATACTTGATCGAGATGTCCGGCTCGGGCGGATTGTGGCCCAACACCGCTGCTTGCGATGGCGGCGCCACCTGCTGCGATGGCGGCTGCGGCTGGGCCGCTTGCGGCGTCGCGAGCACAGCCTGCTTCTGCGGCCGCGCGGCGGGCGCAGGCGGCGCGGCCGGCGGGGCTGCCGTGGCAGCGGCGGGCTTGTCGAGCAGGGAGAAGTCGGGCTGTGGCGACGGCACCGGTTCCGGCTTGTTTTCGGCAGGCGGCCCGTCGGGAGGCGCCTGCTTCTCGGCAAGCTCTTGCGGGGTCACGATCTCGACCGGCATCTGCTCGGCGGTCACTGCGCCGAACGGATGGACCTCGGAAAACAGCAGCACCAGCGTCAGCAGCGACACATGCGCGATCGCCGACGCCGTGATGTCAGTGGGTATGATCCGCCGCAGCTCCATTGCATCGGAACGATGTTCGATTTTCCTCTGGCCCGCCAGCATAGCGTCGGGCGGCGCCACGCCTCAATCCCATTTCGGCGCGAAACCGAAATCCGTGAGCCGGCCGCTGGCGCTGCCCATGTCGGAAATCTGCTGCATGTCCGCTTCCGACAGCTCGAAATCGAAGATCTCGATGTTCTCCGAGAGCCGCTCGAGTTTCGACGTTCGCGGAATCGCTGCCACGCCCTGCTGCACCAGCCAGCGCAGGCAGATTTGCGCCGCCGTCTTGCGATAGCGGTCGCCGATCCGCTGCAGCGCGCGATCGTTCTTGATGCGGCCCTTGGCGACCGGACTATAGGCCACCACGGCCATGCCGTTGCGCGCGCAGGCCTCCCTCACTTTCGTCTGGTCGAGATAGGGATGGTACTCGACCTGGTCGCAGACCAGCGGTTCCGAACATGAAGCCACCGCCTCCTCGATCAAGGCCACGGTGAAATTGGACACGCCGATATGGCGGGCGAGTCCCTGCTGCCTGATCCGCGCCAGCGCGCCGAGCGTCTCCACCAGCGGCACCTGCGGGTTCGGCCAGTGCAGGAGCAACAGATCGACCTCGGGCAGGCGCAGCTTCACCAGGCTTTCCTTGACGGAACGCTCCAGATCGTGGGGCGTGAAATGCGTTGGCCAGACCTTGGTGGTAATGAAAACCCGATCGCGCTTCACCCCCGCAAGCCGCAGGCCTTCGCCGACCTCGCGTTCGTTGTCGTACATCTGCGCGGTATCGATATGGCGATAACCGAGCCGCAAGGCCTGCTCGACGAGCCGCGCGCAGGCGCGTCCGCGCAATTCCCAGGTGCCCAGCCCGATCGCCGGAATTTTTGCGCCATTGGCTTCGACATACAGCATCGGTTGTATCCGCGGACCGGCCCCATTATGGGCTGCGGAAACAGCCATGCCAACCGATAGCGCCTTCGAGCGGGGAACAGCGGCGGACCCGATCCGGGGCACGCCCGATTTGCGGAAAGAAAACCGTCAAACCGCGAACTAGGCGGGCGACGGTTCCTCCGTGGCCAGCGCGGCGAAAACGGTTTCCGGCGAATGGGCGATCACGGCGAGCAGCGCCCGCGCTGGCCCGCGGGGGGCGCGCTTGCCCTGCTCCCAGTTTCGGATGGTTTCGACGGGCACGCCGAGCCTTGCCGCAAATTCGGTCTGCGTCAGCCGTGCGCGCCGGCGCAGGTCGCGCACCGCGGGCAAGGCCGGGGTGTCATAGGTCGTTTCGGCAGGCGATGTCGGCAAGGCCGCACGCCCGGACATCGCCGGCGCGGGCTCGGGCATCGGCGGCGCAAGCGGGAACTCCTGCCCGTCCCGCAGTTCGACGATCCGTCCGTCCGCTTTCAGCCGCAAGCGCTGCATGTTGACCTCGTGAGCCAACATCATCGGACAAGCGCCTTAAGACTCGATTAACGATAAATGAGGCGCTACCTGAGCCCGAACCACAGCGTGGCTATGCCGAGGAACGAGAAGAACCCGACCACGTCGGTGATCGTCGTGACGAAGGTTCCCGACGCCACCGCGGGGTCTGCGCGCACCCGTTCCAGCACCATCGGGATCAGGATGCCGCCGAGCGCGCCGGCAACCAGGTTGCAGATGATGGCAAGCCCGATCACGAGGCCGAGCCCCGGGATCTTGAACCAGGCCACCGCAGCGACGCCGGTGATCACGGCAAAGGCGAGCCCGTTGACGAGGCCGACCATCGCCTCGCGCATCACGACGCGGAACGCATTGTTGGAGCCAAGCTCACGGGTCGCCAGCGCCCGCACCGCCACCGTCATGGTCTGGGTCGCGGCATTGCCGCCCTGGCTCGCGACGATCGGCGCCAGTACGGCGAGCGCCACCATCTTCTCGAGCTGGCCCTCGAACAGGCCGAGCACGGAGGATGCCAGAAACGCAGTCGCCAGATTGACCAGCAGCCAGTTGAAGCGGGCGCGCGCGATGGTCCAGACATTGTCGGACAGTTCTTCGTCGCTGGTGACGCCGCCCAGCGCCTTGAGGTCCTCGTCGGCCTCTTCCTCGATGACGTCGACGACGTCATCGATGGTGATGACGCCGACAAGCCGGTTGGTGGTGTCGACCACGGGAGCCGCGACCAGATTGTACTTGCCGAACATCCGCGCGACCTCTTCCTGGTCGTCCAGCACGGAGACACGGCGGCGGTCTTCGTCGATCAGATCGGCGATCGGCACCGGCCGGCGCGCGCGCAGCAGCGCGTCCAGCGAGATGGCGCCCTGCCAGAGCTTTTCGGAATCCACCGCGTAGATCTCGTAAAACCGGTCCGGCAGATCAGGGGTGTCGCGCATGTAGTCGATCGCCTGCCCCACGGTCCAGTCCGGCGGCACCGCGATGAACTCCGACTGCATCCGGCGTCCCGCAGAATTCTCCGGATAAAGCAGGCTGCGCTCCAGCGCGACGCGCTCGGACGGCGGCAGCTTTTCGAGGATCTCCTCCTTGTCCTCCTCGTCGAGCCCTTCGAGCAGTTGGACCGCGTCGTCGGATTCCAGTTCGCGAACGCCCTCCGCGACCGTCTCCGGTTCGAGTTCCTCAAGGATCTCCTCGCGGACGGCATCATCGACTTCGTTCAGCGCCGAGAAGTCGAAATCGGCACCGGTGATCTCGACGAGGGTGACGCGGTCCTCGGGTTCGAGGGCCACGATCAAATCGCCGAGATCGGCCTCGTGAAGTTCCGCCACCACCTCGCACAACAGGGGCCGGTCGGCGGCGTGGATGGCGCGCGTGATCTCCTCGACAAACTCGTGGCGAAGCTGCCCCTCTTCGTCCCGCATCCGCAGGCGGTCGAGTACCGAGCCCTGCGCTGCTTCGCCGGCTTGGGCAACGTCGATATTCTCGGCCATGCCACGCCTCGCCAGTTTGACAGATTGAGGGAACTTGTCTGAGTTACGTTGCACGCTTACCCAATCGGCAACACCCAGCGCAATGCCAAATATGTCCAGCCAGAAATGACCCGAAATTTTAGCGCGGTACTGTGCTCGGCGGTCGCGGCACTAATGGGCTTCATTGCGGCGGCTCAGGCTGCCGAATGCAGCCGCAAGGACGCGCTCGGCACCTCACGCGTTCTCGCGGTAGACGCCGCCACCTACCCGCGGGTGGGCCTCAAGAGCTTTCCTCAAACGCTGCCGCTGGAAGACCACGAAGTGGTTCTGACCTTCGACGACGGGCCATGGCCTCCGACGGACCAGAAGATACTGGCGGCGCTGGCGCATGAATGCGTGCACGCCACCTTCTTCCTGATCGGAAAGCCGGCCTCCGAACATCCCGGCCTGGTGCGAAGACTGGCGGCGGAGGGCCATACCATCGCGCACCACACCTGGACTCACCACAATCTGAAATACATGAAGCCGGAGGCGGCTATCGGCGAGATCGACAAGGGCATATCGGCGGTCGAGATGGCGCTTCACGGAAAGGCCAGCACGACCCCGGGCACGCCGTTTTTTCGCTTTCCGTTTTTTGAAATGACGCCCGCGACGCTGGATGTTCTGCAAAAGCGCGGCATCGCCGTATTCGGCGCCGACCTCTGGGCCAGCGACTGGATTCCGATGACGTCGGCGCAGCAGTTGAAACTGCTCACCGAGCGGCTGCAGATCGCCCGCAAGGGCATCATCCTGCTGCACGATCCCAAAGCGCAGACCGCTGCCATGCTGCCGGCCTTGCTGCGCTACCTCCGTGACAACCGTTACCGCGTGGTCCATCTGGTCCCGGCCGGTGCCAAAACCGTGTCCGACAAAGCACATTAGATCACGATCTCTTTGGCTGACGCGGTTCTGCGGCCAGGATCACGCCCCGAAGCCAAATTAGGTGTGGAATTCAGATGATTAAGGCGGCATTCATGGCGCCAGATGTAAGCCGTTGCGTGCTCTTGGTGCGTGCTCTTGGAATGAAGCCGGGGTTCAATGATCGCTAGCGTATTTGGAGGGCATTGGCGGCGGCCTTGGATCGCTCTGTGCGTGGGCCTGCTGACCTCTGTCGCCGCGCAGGCTGCATCGGCCGCCGATTGCCCAGGTCATCCCGACGCCATCGGCACGTCACGCACCCTCGTGGTCGACCCGCGCGCCTATCCCATTATCGGCACCATGCAGTATGGCAAGACGCTGCCGCTCGAAGACCATGAGGTGGTGCTGACCTTCGACGACGGCCCGCTGCCGAAATACAGCAACCAGATTCTCGACATCCTCGCCGCCCATTGTGCCAAGGCGACGTTCTTCCTGGTCGGAAGCCAGGCCCACGCCAATCCCGAAGGCGTGCGCAAGGTGCGCGATGCCGGACACACGGTGGCCACCCACACTCAGAACCATCCCGGCGGCATGGATCGCTTGCCGCTCGACCGCTCCAGGCAGGAGATCGACCAGGGCATCGCGTCGGTGACCGCGGCGCTGGCCGACGGAACTGCGCCCGCGCCGTTCTTGCGCATCCCCGGCCTGCGCACCAACGACGGGATCGAGGAATTTGCCGCCGCCAAAGGACTTCAGGTCTGGAGCGCCGACTTTCCCGCCGATGACTGGCGCAACGTGTCCGCCGCGCGCGTCTATGAACTCGCGATCAAGCGACTGGAGGCCAAGGGAAAAGGCATCCTGCTGCTGCACGACATTCAGCCGCGCACAGTTACGGCGCTGCCGAGGATTCTGCACGAATTGAAAGTGCGCGGCTATCGCATCGTCCATGTCGTGCCGGCAACACCGGAGCGGCCGGCAACGCCGACCGAGCCGCAGCAATGGCAGTTGCGTCCGCCTTCGGAGATGGTGGCGATTTCGCGCTGGCCGAAGGTCCCGAAATTCGCTTTTGCTGGCACGGCAGCGCTCCCCGTCCCGGCTTTGTCCAATCTCGACTGGCACACGACCGACCTTGACGTCCGCGCAACCCGGCGCGGCGTTCCCCTGCCGGCGGTGGCGCCATGGCCACGGCAAACGGTATTGCCACCAGCCGGTACGCTGGCCACGCTGCCGGTTCCGGCGGCGAGCCTTTTCATAATCCCGGAATCGGCGCGCGTGACCATGCTGGCCGCGGCCGCGCGCCGGACCACAACGATTGCGCAGGCGCATTCAACGGAAATCTCCGCCGCAAAGCTTGCCGGCAAATCGCGCCGCCACGGCCGCGCCGCCGCGGCCGAACCACCGGCGTCCGGACAAGTCGCGCAGGCGCCGCAAAGCGCTGACGGGACCACGCCCAAGCCGGCGGTCCAAGCCAAGCGGAATGGGCGATCGGTCCGTGTCGCCGGTTTGAAGAAGCGATGATCGGCCGGTTCTGATCGGATGGATCAGGACCATCAGCTAATCATTTGTTTTGATGGGCTTTCCTGATCCCAGCGCCTGTCCGCCATTGGGACAAGGCTCAATTCGTCACGATCTTGGCGATGCAGAGCAGGATGACGATGGCGAGGAACAGGAGGTCGATATAGGCCTTGATCTCGCCGGCATGGCGGAGCGCGCCGACGTCGGTGATGACCTGCTTGCGCGTAGACGTCGAATTGGGCCCCTCGCCCAGCGCCGCCACGAGGCGGCGCGCCTCCAGTTCCAGCCGCTCGATGCGCTGGAAGAAGTGAAACGACCGAAGCGCCGACGCCGCATGCATGCCGGCATAGACCAACACGAGAACGGCAACGACCACGCGGTGTTGATACTTCTCCAGGAAGTTCAGCGCGAAATAGACCAGCGCCAGGAACACGAAGTTGGAGAGGAATCGATAGGCGTAGCTCAGAAACAGCATGAAGATGCTCCGGGTGGTCTTGGCAGTGTCGAACTTCCTGGAAACGCCGAACGGCGGGAGCCGGCAGGAATCAGCAGCCGGCCGGCGCGTCTAGTTTACGCCACCGGTGCGACAGTAGGGGCAACAACCCGCACAGCGCGCCAAACGATTCGCGTGCCGTGGCATTGCGGACACGCGAACACCTCGCAGAATTGTATCAGGTCCAAACTGCAACATTGTGGTGCGCTCGGAGCGCATCGAAGCACCCAAACATACCAAGCTGTTACAAACGGGGGCGGACCTGCCTGATCAGCCACTGCGGCCACCACAGCACCGCTGTGAGGCTATTTTGACCGTCGGATACCGCAAAGAGGACCCGCCATTTGCGGCGGGTGCGAGTCTAGGGAGAAGATTACAAACTAAGCTGATTCGCGGCACCAAAGCTGTACCGCAATTCACACACGCTATTCAAAAAACACGGCCTTCCGTCGAGACGGCAAACCTGAGCGAGGTTCCGGATATCTCACGGCGGCTATACTTTGCCCTCGATCATCTTGAGTTTGACGGTCTCGCAGGTCTTCCGAACGTGCTCGGTAAAGATCGCGCATTCTTCGATGCGCTTGAAGATCTTTTTGGCTTCCTCACGATACGAGGCAGCGGTATCGCGCATGAAGGCAATGGCATTGTGAACTTCAGCGGTCATCGCCTCGCATTTCCTCGCCGCGTCGATCAGCTCTGCTCCCATGGCTTCGATTTCCTTGGCGGCGGCTTCATAGTCGCGGACCACAGCCTCGGCAGTGAGCGCGCCGACGCGCGTAACGCCCTCTTCATGCTCGACGTAGTCCGGCATCGGCCCCGATGGAGCCGCCCTGATCGCGGGAAGGCTCCCTACGACATCTTCTTCAAGCTTGGCTAAATCCAGCGGCGCAGTTCTGTGCAGTCGTTCGATACTCGCCATAGGCGTTCTCCATCACTCGATGAACAACCCCCAGCGCGCAAGCATAGCGACCGATTCGTGGCGGAATCCGGCATCGAAGGAAGCAACGAGAAGGCGGGCGTGTGAATACAAGCGCCGTGGGATGGCGCCGAGCGCTTCCATTCACGCGAAGCTGCACAGGCCCGAGCATTAACCATGCCGGAGCATCAGGCTGCGCGTGGCCTACGCTTAATGCGCGTTTAACGGTTTTGCTTCATTGATTGACGATCCAGCGCAACATCCTTCAAGCCGCAAGAATTGCGGGCCGCACTCAACCTCTTTAGGAGGATCGATTGAGGACGCTCCTTATTTGCGCGCTGGCTGCGACCCTGGCCGGTTGCAGTAGCCAGCAATCAACGCAGCCATCATGCGTCGGCCTGAACCCGTTGGCCTGCCTGACCGCGGTTCATGTGCCGCTTGAACCTGAATCATATGACAGCGATTCTGCCGCAGGGAAACCTGTGTCCATCGTCGCCTGGCGCGGCGACAGCCCGCCCCGATCTCACGCGAACCACGCCGTCCGTCGAACTCCCAGGCCAATCAAGCTCGCGGCGAAAGCTGCACCTGCCATTCCCCTGCCGCTTCGTTCTCCGCAAACGAACCAGCAGACGGCGGGCAATGCCGTTGCTTCCGACGCGGCTCGCGCAAGCGCCAGCGATCCGCATTCGACGCCCGACGCTCCGCCGACCCGAACGACACAGGAGCAGGTGGCGGCCGCCTCTGCCGTCGCAGAACAAATGTCGGTCCCGACGTTGGATGCGTCGCTGGACGCGCTCGTGGCCGTCCTCGTGGCGGGTCCCGACGTCAAGTCGGTATCCGACCTGACCGGCAAGACAATTGCGATCGACGATCGATATTCCGAGACATCCATCAGCCGCGTCAGGACCGCGATGGCGGCGGCGGGCGCACCCGAAGTCCAATTGAGCAAAGGTCAAACCACGGCGATCAATCGGCTGCTCAGCAAAGAAGTTCCGGCCGCGGTCGTCGGGTTACTCTCTGCCGGCGCCGCGAACAGCTTTCCCGAGCTCCCGCGATTGAAGACCTTTCAAATCCCGCTCTCGGCTCGTTCCTCGAACAAACAACCACCGTAAGCGATGCGGCAGCGGAAAAGTCCGGTCTCCTGCACGGAAAAAGGCGGCCGCATTGGCGGCAGGGTGAGCCCTGCTTTGGTCAGGCAGGCCAAACGGCCGACAGGCATCGAGACAGATACGGACTTGATCGAGTTTGCCCTGGCGACGGTCGCGATCGAGGATAACTTCGCAGACGTGTTCAAGGAGTCTCGTGGCAAGGTCGACCCGAAGCTGAAGCTCGGTTTTTGAGGTGGCGGAGTTCGATTTCGACGCCGCCCGGCGGTGAGCTCGCTTCGATCCATGATATTCTACTTCAACTCGTTCCAACTGAACGCGTGCTGTTCTATCGTCCGAAACACACGCAGTCACTCGAGTCCGATACGTAGGAGGGCTCGTGCCACCTCCAGCTCGCTGATAGCTTCACATAGTGCTTTTCGCGCTGCTGCCTTGTCGCCATTTTCGCAGGCCGCACACAACTCCTTGATATAGTCGGTCGCCGCTTCCGCTTGTGCGACAAGCTCCGCAGCACCAATAAAACTGCGCCGCCGTTTTGTGTCCATCATGAACCCAGTCCCGATTTCGTCTGCCCACCGTGTTGGCGGCATTCGCGAACGTGCTATGGGCGCAGCATTCGCCGCTGGCTGCACGGGCCCTCGGTCCGGCTCGTTCAGTCGGCGACTTAGGCCCTCTTATCCGGTTCGCGGTGGTCGGTTGCTGCAGCTCCCGCCCCGTCGATCCGCAGGAAAACACTCCGTCGCGTGTGCGAGGCCCGCCAGCAAGCTGCGCTCCCGGGCAACTGAATGCTCGCCAGCATTGAACTTAGGAGCGTCCCTCGACAGATTTCAAGAAGGCATCGTTTGGGGATGTATTTAAAACGTACCTGAGTGGTGTTAGATGCATGCGACATTGGAACTGATGCACAGGATGAGCTTTGACATCGGCATGCTGCAGCC
Source organism: Bradyrhizobium sp. AZCC 2176 (assembly GCF_036924645.1). Classification (NCBI taxonomy): domain Bacteria; kingdom Pseudomonadati; phylum Pseudomonadota; class Alphaproteobacteria; order Hyphomicrobiales; family Nitrobacteraceae; genus Bradyrhizobium; species Bradyrhizobium sp. AZCC 2176. The sequence goes on from NZ_JAZHRX010000001.1 coordinate 6,567,890, forward strand.
TGGCGAAGATCAACTAGATGGCTGATCGGTAACTGCGATGAAAGCGTACGACGGCATCCCTTTGGTGGTTCCGAAATGCTGAGGCCCGATGAAGTTCCGATGCTCTCAGCCACACGACGATGACGCTCAATTGAACAGAGTCGGCCGAGGTGAACGATGCCCGATTGTATCTTCTGCAAGATCGTCGGCGGCGAGGTTCCGTCTACTATCGTCTATGAAGACAAAGAATATGTTGCTTTCCTCGACATTCGTCCACAGTCGCCAGGTCATACCCTGGTGATCCCCAAAAGCCACGTTCGATGGGTTTGGGATGTGCCGGATGTCGGCGCATACTTCGAAGTGGTGCGAACGATCGCGCGGGCCATGCAGAAGGCATTCTGTCAGGAAATACACGCGCGCATTCTGGGTGAAGAAGTGCCGCATGCGCACATTTGGCTCTACCCTGCTCCGGGCCGGACAACGGGCGACCCGAGCAATCTCCAATCGAATGCGAAGAGGATTCGCGACGCACTTGCGACCTCATAGCCAACGATCCAGAAGAGGCGGCCGACGACGCCCGTCGATATTCCCGGCCGCACGACTTATGGAGCAAGGTTTTGAATGCGGCCCCACGTGCTCTTGGTGCCCCAAATGCCGGACCGCAGCGCCTCGAGCTGTATGATCTGGCTGTGATCAACGAACAGATTGACCTCGTTCCCATAGTTCTTGATGTACCATTCGAATACTGCGGGATCAGCGCCTTCGAACATGACCTTTTCGAGCCCAAGCTGATTGATGATACGGGCCACCACGTCGGTGCGCCATGCGCTCACATTTTCGGTGATACCTTCGCTTTCGATCATGATGATGTCGGCGCCGGCGTCGAGCGCGCGCTCGGCCTGGGCGATCAGCCAGCCGACATCCTTGGTACCCTCGGCAGCGAGTTCCTCGGCCGCGGTGCTACCGCCGGCGCCGAACTGAATGCCGAGTTCGGGCTTGGCTTTCAGCCCGGCGCTTTTCACCTTCTCGATCAGGCGCAGGATACTATCCGTCGGCAAGCTGATGAAGCCGCTCGAGATTTCAATGACATCGAAGCCAAGCGCCTTGGCTTCCTCAATATAGCGATCAACCACTTCCGGTCCAAAACGCAGCACGTTTTCGATCCAGCCGCCGGTCGACACGTAAACATCATGATCGTGTGCCAGCCTGTTTATGCTCTTCACGGCGTCCGCGGGCATCAGCGCGAACGATCCGCCCGCATACTTGATCCCATCGACCCAGGCACCGACCGTCTCCAGGACATCGGCGAGATGACGCGGACCATAAGCGCTGTAATAGGGCCCTCGAACTTCGGTAAGTCCCGTTTTGCGCGGCTTTGCCGAGCGCGCCGCCCGGGGGATGAAAGAAAATGTGGTTTCGGTCATCGGTCTCGTCCTTCTATGCGCACGGATATCATGTGCTAGCGACATGCGAGCGAATACCGCCGAGCGACTTCGTCAGGTCAGCGATCGGGCGTTCGTCGAGCGTGGCAATCACATCGGCAATCGCCGCCTGCTCCGCCGCGGTGATGAAGGTACGGCTCACGCGATCGAATTTGGCTCGCGCTGCCGTCCAATCAAAGGGACTGGTGTGAAAGCCGTGATAGTCTTCCCGCCGCACGGAAAAGACGGTGCCATCCTCCAATTCCACTTCGAGCTCGGCTGGCAGGCGCTGCGGGAATAGTGCCGATAGCCGTGCTTCCGGCGTAACGGTTACGTTGCGCAGCATCTGCTGGACGTCGGGGCCGGCTATGCGATCGGGCGCGTACTGCTCGGGTTGCACCTGGCCGTCAATAAGGGCAACCGCCAGCATATAGGGAAGGCTGTGATCAGCTTCCTCCTTTGTTCGCACAATTCGCTTGTCGCCTTCCTCTCCGCCACCGATGATCTGATGGGCCACCGCAAAGGTCTTGAGCCGCACCGCCCGCGCCGCGATGGCTGCAAAGTGCGGATTCGCGCGAATATCCAGGGCCGCATCGATAGCCGACTGCGCATGGATTTCGGCATTGTGCTTTTTCAATATGGTAAGGCGCACACGCTCCAGATCTTCCTTCGACCAGTCGATCTCGAATGGCCCGGCGATCGTGTCCATGAACCCCTTATTGCCCTCAAAAACCGCTTCCGGTCCGGTAATGCCGCGTGCCGCAAGCAACGCAGCATGTGTTGCCGCCATGGCTGTATTCGGATAGGCGAGGCCCTTCCAGTGTGACAGCGCGCCGGTGCGGGTCACGCGCAGTGCGTTGTTCGCAGTGCCGCTGATGGCGATTGCGTTGGCAATCTGATCGCGAGAGAGAGCGAGCGCCTTGGCAGCTCCGGCCGCTGCGGCATAGGCGCCTTGGGTTGTGTGATCGAACCCCTTGTCTCGCACCGGAGCAACATCGCTCAAACGGGTATGGATCTGATATGCGACTGCAAGCGCGGTCAAAAACTCAGCCCCGGTCGCCTGCTTCATCTCGGCTGCCGCCAGAACCGCGCCGAGATTGTCGGACGGATGACAGGTCTCGCCTTCGGCGAGATAGCTGTCCATGAAATCGAGATATCGGCTGAGCGCGCCGTTGAAGAAGGCCGCCCGGTCCGGCGCGGTCTTGCCGCCGCCGATGAGCGTCGAAAGAGGCCGGCCACCGAGCTCGGCTACCAGCTTGCGAATGGCGCCGATGGGCCCAGCGTCAAGTGCGCCAAGCGCTACGCCAATGGTGTCCAGCACGCGGATTTTCAGCTGCTCCACGGCCGCAATGCTGAGGTCAGCAAAACGCGCACGCTCGACAAAACCGGCCAGCATCTGCACCTGGGTCATAGCCGGGCTCCTTGATTTAGATGTGGTATGGAAGGATCGAATGATCAAACGACATCTGCTCGGCAAGGGCCTCATCGCGCTGAGCCCGAAGGGCCTCTGGTCGGGTTCCGTCGCAGCGTTGATCGCGGCCGCCTGGACGATGGCCACGGCTCACCGACATTGCGCTGCCCTGCTTCCTCATCCTTCTCCGGCCGCCGGCCCGCAACCGCCAGCCGAAGCGACTCCAAACATCCGTGTCCCGACGCGACCCGCCGGGCCCGCCGGCATTGTCGTCCCCGGCCTCGTTCGTAGTTCCTTTGCGCGTCTTGAGGAGCCCGCGCAGCGTGGTGACGGAATCCCTGCAGGTTCGGTCTTTCGGAACTGGGATCTTCGCGGTCTCGCGTCGCGCGCACCCAGGGATGGGAACACTATCGCCTCGCTTCGATTGAAGTAGATGATCCGTTGTTCAGAGGGGCGGGCTGGGATCCTGTGAAGGGCGCAATACTTCCGCCACTCGTACCTCGAAAGCGATCGGGCGAGCGAGGAGCAGCCGGTCGCGTTGGAAGCTGAAGTTCGCCATGGCAGAAAATGCCGTTCGCAATTTCACCATCAATTTTGGGCCGCAGCACCCGGCCGCGCATGGTGTGCTGCGCCTCGTGCTCGAGCTCGACGGCGAGGTGGTGGAGCGGGTTGATCCGCACATTGGGCTCTTGCACCGCGGTACCGAGAAGTTGATCGAGCACAAGACCTACCTGCAGGCGATCGGGTATTTCGACCGGCTCGACTACGTCGCGCCGATGAACCAGGAGCACGCCTTCTGTCTCGCAGCGGAAAGGCTGCTCGGCATTGAGGTGCCGCGTCGCGGCCAATTGATCCGCGTGCTGTTCTGTGAGATCGGACGCCTGCTGTCGCATCTGCTCAATATCACCACGCAGGCGATGGACGTCGGCGCGCTGACGCCGCCCCTGTGGGGCTTCGAAGAGCGCGAAAAGCTGATGGTGTTCTATGAGCGGGCTTCCGGCGCGCGCATGCATGCAAATTACTTCCGTGTCGGCGGCGTGCACCAGGATCTGCCGCCGAAGTTGATCGACGACATTGAAGCGTTTTGCGATCCCTTCCTGGGCGTGGTGGACGATCTGGACCGGCTGCTCACGGGAAATCGCATCTTCAAGCAGCGCAATGTCGACATCGGCAAGATGACGCTGAAAGACGCCTGGGGGTGGGGTTTTTCCGGCGTGATGGTGCGCGGTTCGGGCGCGGCCTGGGATCTGCGCAAGGCGCAGCCTTACGAGTGCTACGCCGAGATGGACTTCGATATTCCGGTCGGCAAGAACGGCGACTGCTACGATCGCTACCTGATCCGCATGGAAGAGATGCGCCAGTCTGTGCGTATCATGAAGCAGTGCATCCAGAAACTGCGCCAGCCAGACGGCCAGGGGCCGGTTGCGGTCGAGGACAACAAGATCTTCCCACCGCGCCGCAGCGAGATGAAGCGCTCGATGGAAGCGCTGATCCACCACTTCAAGCTTTACACCGAAGGTTTTCGCGTGCCCGCCGGAGAGGTCTACGCCGCGGTCGAAGCTCCGAAAGGCGAGTTCGGGGTCTATCTGGTCTCCGATGGCACCAACCAGCCATATAAGTGCAAGATACGGGCGCCCTCGTTCGCGCACCTCCAGGCGATGGATTTTCTCAGCCGCGGCCACTTGCTGGCCGACGTCTCGGCGATCATTGGCTCGCTAGACATCGTGTTTGGGGAGATCGATCGATAATGCCGCAAACCGAGGGAGCTCGCGCACCAATCGCCCGAATTTCGCAAGTCCTGGAATCGGTTCGGAAAGCTGGCCGACGGGATCGATCCCCATCTGTACGAGGTCGTCGAAACAAACTTCTCGATCACCGTCGCGTCGCGCCTGAAGGTCTGTTCCGGCAACCGCGTCTATACTTGATTGGCGAAGCGCCAGGTGCCGTGGAAGCCGCGCAGGGCAAACCCTTCGTCGGGCCGGCCGGCAACGCATTGCGGAAAATGCTGGAGGAAAGTGGAATCGACCCTGGACAGCTCCGTTTGGCGAATGCCATTCCATTTCGGCCCATCGAGTGCTCGAAAGGCCGCAAACCACGCAATCGCAGTCCGACGACTGGGGAAATTCGGCACTATGGTGCGGCGGTGCTCACCGACATCCGACGTTCTAGCCCGGCTGTGATCGTTGCCCTTGGCAGCACAGCGGCTCGTCTATTCGGCGAGTCGCAGTTGATTCGAGCAGCCCGCAAGGCAAAGCTGCAATTTGAGGGCCATCCGCTGCGCATCACGTTCCACCCAGCCTACGTCCGCCGCTTCGGCGGAAGAAACGGCGACGCTTGGCGTCAGACGGTCGCCGACTTACGCCAAGCGTGGGAGGAATCGGGGTCATCGAGCGCTTGAAGCCACTCGGCGAGGCGCAGCGCTCCGGGCCGCCGCATCCGCGTCAGGTCGTACGCAAAAATGGCGGCGCAGCTTGCGAAGGGCAAGGACCAAATGCCGGGCGCCAGAGCTGAACTAACCAAATCGGGCGCAATGCCTTTTCAGGACCGCGCCTCGCCACCGACTCGCGGACAGAAGCGGTTCTTCGGGCCGTCCTTCTTCGCTCCAGCGTCGAAATCGCACGACGGCGCGCGCGTGTCGGATTCATGCCCATATGTTCGTCCTCAGTGTACACAAGGGATCCAAAGCCATGTCTGAACATGCCAGCAGCGAAGAGACCCGGATCAAAGCCCTTCTCGAAACCTGGGCGGACGCGGTCCGTCGGCACGATGTTCCCGCCATTCTCGCTCATCACGAGCCGGACATGGTGATGTTCGACTTGCCGCCGCCTCTGCAATGCAAGGGGGTCGAGGCGTACGAACGGACCTGGGACCTGTTTTTCCGCTATCACAAGCCCGGAACGGCCTTCGACATCCAAGAGCTTGCCGTGACCGCGGGACAGGACGTCGCGTTCGCGGTCGCGATCATGCGCTGCGGTCCCAACTCATCCAGTAACCCCGCGGACAAGGACGGTTTTCTATTTCGGCTGACCGTGGGCCTGCGCAAGGTCGACGGCGACTGGCGCATCGCGCATGAGCATCACTCCGTACCTGCGAACGACTAGTCCACCTGCAGCCGACGATTTTGGCCAAGGAGGAGCCTCACGATGACCATCACGATTACCGCCTTTGAACGGTCACCCGATGGCGGCAAGGGACTGGCGCGTGATACGCGCGTTCGCTGGGCGCTGGAAGAAGTGGGCCAGCCCTACGAGGTTCGTCTTGTTTCGTTCAGGGCGATGAAGGAACCCGCACATCTGGCGCTTCATCCTTTCGGGCAGATTCCGACCTACGAAGAGGGCGATCTCGGCTTGTTCGAGACGGGGGCGATCGTGTTCCACATCGCGCAGCGCCATGCGGGCCTGCTGCCGGACGATGCCAATGCCCGGGCGCGCGCGATCACATGGATGTTCGCCGCGCTCAGCACGGTGGAGCCGCCGATCCTTGAACTTGTAACCGCCAGGATCCTTGAGGGCGACCAGTCCTGGTCCGCGCAACGCATGCCTCTCGTCGAGGATCGCGTCCGTAACCGGCTGGGCCAACTTTCCCGTCGCCTTGGCGATGCCGACTGGCTCGATGGCGCGTTCAGCGCGGGCGACCTGATGATGGTGTCGGTGCTGCTCAGGTTGAGAGCGTCGGGCTTGCTGGACGAATATCCGAACCTCTCCGCCTATGTGGCCCGTGGCGAAGCGCGGCCCGCCTACAAGCGTGCCTTCGACGCTCAATTGGCGGTCAACACCGGTAAGCCACCGAGCGGCTGATCGAGGTCCGTCCTGGGCTCGAAAGCATGACGCAGGCGAAGCTCGCCAAGGCGGACGTTCTAATCAACCACCGTCATCTTGCGGCGGCGCGGTAGACCCTTTCGTTCTCGATCCGCGCCTGTTCTAGCCGAGATCCGAAGAAGCGGGCCTACCCGCCACCAGCAACGTCCACCGCGCCTTTCCCCGCTGTATTTCGATAGTGGAATCGACTTGCGGTACTTCTCCGCGCAGCGTAATTTTCAACTACACGTAGTTCATTCGAAAGCAATCTATCGGGTTCGGCCTGGCGGGAGAGAACGATGGCGGACATCCCATGGCACCTTTCCGGTGACTATTTCGAGAATTGCAGTTGCAGCATCGTGTGTCCCTGCCTCGTGTCGGCGGCGCCCCCGTTGGCCTCGCGACCGACCGAGGGCTTCTGTAACGTTCCGCTGATCTTCCACGTCGAAAGCGGCCGCTATGGCGACATCGCGCTCGATGGGCTCAACGTTCTGGTTATCCTCCACGCACCTGGGGTCATGGCAGACGGAGATTGGTCGGTGGCCGCCTATATCGATCAGCGCGCCAACGATGAGCAGACCGAGGCCCTAGCTGCGATCTTCACCGGCGCCGCCGGTGGTCCGATGGCCGCGTTTACACCGCTGATCAGCAAGAACCTGGGGGTGAGCAAGGTTCCGATCACATTCCGCATCGACGGCAAGACGCGCTCCGCGGAAATCCCTGACATTCTGCATATGTCCGTCGATCCTTTGCCGACCATGCATCCGAGCGGAGAAATGTGGGCGAACATCGGCCATCCGGTTAGCCCCGACAAGATGGTGATGGCCGTCGGCGCTCCCGGCAATACGTTCAGCGATCATGGCATGCGCTGGGATAATTCCGGCAAGAACGGCCTCTATGCACCAATCCGCTGGTCGAACCAGGCCTGATGCAACTCCTGATACCGGCCCTGCGACAAGGCCGGCAACGTCAATCGCAAATGACCGACAGCACCCTGGAAACCGTGCTTCGGCGCGATCGCTGGGTCGTCGGCGGCGCGATCGGAATCATTGTCGCGTTGGCATGGAGCTATGTGCTCTGGCTCGTCAACGACATGGACATGGGCGGCATGGACATGAACGGGCTCCGCATGATCCCGGCCGGGATCGGAATCATGTTGCCGGCCAACGAGCCATGGCGAGCGATCGAGTTCGCGTATGTGTTCCTGATGTGGGCGGTGATGATGGTCGGAATGATGGCGCCCTCGGCAGCGCCCATGATCCTCATGTACGCCCGGGTGGGTCGACAGTGGAAAGCGCAGGGCAAGCCGTTCGCCGCGACCGGCTGGTTTGCGGCCGGTTATCTCCTCGCCTGGAGTGGCTTTTCGCTGGCAGCCACCTTTCTCCAATGGGTGATCGAGCGGGCAGCCTTGCTGGATTCCCAGATGGCGATCGCCAGCAACCTTCTCGGCGCAATCGTACTGGTCGCGGCGGGAGTCTATCAATGGACACCGCTCAAGGACGTCTGTCTCGCCCAATGCCAGTCGCCGTTTCAGTTCCTGATGCGCCACGGCGGCTTTCAGAACCACCTGCGAGGCTGCCTGCTGCTGGGGCTTCGACACGGAGGCTATTGCGTCGGCTGCTGCTGGGTTTTGATGGCGCTTTTGTTCGTAGGCGGGGTAATGAATGTGCTTTGGATTGCGTTTCTGGCGCTGCTTGTCCTTTTGGAGAAACTTACGCCGGTCGGACGATGGATCGCGCGTGCTGCCGGGATTGCATGTGTGGCCGCGGGCGCGTGGCTGCTGGTGTCCTTGCCGCAGTGATGAGCAACCTGCGGCTTCCTGATCGTCTCAGCGTCCGAGCTTGGCTCGACCTTCTTTCGGAAAATGTCGGCCTGCTACGCCATTCTTGAGGGCATCACGGAGGAACTCTACGGCCGCGTGCGCCTCCTTTTGCGATCACATGAAGCCTGGGTTGCGCGGCAGATACTGGGCCCAATTGCCGAATTCTCGCGACGACATCAGCAACATAGGAAACTTGATCCGCATTCCGTGCTCCATCGCGACGTTGAGAGCCGCCTTGCCTGCGCCAGGCAGGAACGCCGATACCCGCGACGAGCCGCTCTCGGCCGCCAGGTGCAGCGCTGTTCTCAAGGCGGGAGCGACAGCGTGGGGCTCCATGACTGCGAGCGGCCCGATATGTCCGCCGGCGTCCACGTAAGTATAGCCCGCCCAATCGCTTCGGTCGTAGAGATTGAACCCTCGCGTCCCGCTATCGTTGACTAGATAGCGGTGATGCTTTTCGCGCGAGACGCCAAGAACCCGCTCGTCCGCTTGCGCAAGACGACGTAGGGTCAAAGCTTCTGCCTTGAGCGGCGTGACGTCGTATCGCGAGCCGTGCAAATTACCGATCAATTTCTCTCGCGATGCGCTGACGCCGTAGATGGGAAATCGCGGCCAAGCCGACCCCGAGCATTACCGCCTATGATCTGGTCCTGTTGGGGAATGAGCGGTGGCGTCAGTTGACCGTGAGGGGCATGGCGGAAGCCAGGGAGTATTTTCGGAACGCCGTCGCGCTTGACCCGCAATATGCCCGCGCTCACGTCAACATCGCCTGGACCATAGTCTGCGATGTGTTTCTCGAATCGCCCGCCACTGCGACTTTGGACGAGGCGCTTCGCGAGATCGAGACCGCGCTCGATATCGACGACGGCGACGCCTGGTCTCATGGTGTCTTCGCACAGCTGCTGTTCCTGCTGAATGAAGACGTCAAGGCCGAAATCCATTTCAGCCGCGCGCTCGCGCTCAATCCAAACGATGCTGATGTCGCCGCCGTTTTCGCTAACATCCTGGTCTACTGGGGACGGTGGCGCGAGGCGCTCATATGGATTGCGACAGCCAAACGGCTCAATCCCTTTCCGCCCAACCTGTACCACTGGTATCACGCGCTTGCCCTCTATTCGGGGCGCGAGTACGAGCGGGCGGTCAAAGCGTTGATGGAGGCGCGATCGCTCGATAGGTGGTCGCACGGCCTCCTCGCGGCCTGCTATGCGCAGATGGGACGGCTCGGCGAGGCGCAGTCCGAAGCAGACACGTTCGTCAGCGAACGGCGTCGTGAACTGAATGCGAATGGCGAAGCCGCGCCCGCGAAGACCCTCGACCTCGCTCGGGCCCGAGCCGAAAGGTATCGCGATTCCACGGACCGCAAACACTTCCTCGACGGATTGCGCAAGGCGGGTTTCACCAGTTGACCGCTCGCAGCCGTCTCTCTTGATCGAACGCGGAGTAACAAAGTGGGAGTGGAAGGATCTAAAGATATCTTTTCATATCAATGATTTACGCCATTGGTGCGCTCGGAGGGCGGAGAAGATGTTAGGAACTTCAATAAGTTGCAGAGTTGGGTGAAAGTCCGAAGTGCGTTTCCCGCCTATTGGTGCTTTTCAAGCCGAGCGCTAGAGCTGAACTAACCAAATCGGTCGAGAATGTTTTTGACAACAATTACTGGGCCGGTGTCGCGAGCTTTCACCTCGGCGGAGGGTGCGCCGTCGAACGGTGAAGTTGTCCTTTACGACGGACTTCTGAGCCCGGCCAGCCCCTGACGGTGGGGCGTCAGATTGCGTCATCGACGATCAAATGCGGCTTGCCCTGCGAACAGGGCTCGACACGCGCCCTGATGCGAAAGGTTGCGGCAAGGTTTTCCGGCGTCAGGACGCCGGCCGCCGTTCCGAAATCGTGCAACGTTCCATCATAGAGGATTGCGACCTTGTCGGCGAACTTCAATGCGAGGTCGAGATGGTGCAGCGCGATCAGCACGAGCATGCCGCCGTCATGCGCAAGGCTGCGCACCTGCCGCATCGCTTCCAATTGGCGGTGCATGTCCAGCGCGCTGGTCGGCTCGTCCAACAGCAGCACCTGCGGTTCGCGCACGAGACATTGGGCAAGCCCGACGAGCTGGCGCTGTCCACCGCTCAGCTCGGAAAGAATTTCATTGGCAAGATCGCCCATATCGAGTGCTGCCAGCGCTCGATCCACCGCGATCAGATCAGACCTCTCCAGACGCCAGCCGCTGACCTGCTTGCGCGCAAGAAGGACGGATTCGAATACAGTCAGCACTGCGCCTGCCGTTTGGTCCTGAGGCATGTAGGCGATGGCGCGATCCGCATCGCGCACACCTTCCAGCCGGCACTCGCCGGATCCCGGAAGAATGGCCGCCAGGCGCCGGAACAGCGTCGACTTGCCCGCAGCATTCGGCCCAATGACGGCCACCACCTCGCCACCATGACAGGGCGGAAGCGTCACATCGCGCAGTACCTGGCGTGATCCGAAGCGGGCGCCGAGGCGATGCGTGCTCAGCACTACCATATCTCTCTTCCGCTTCTCAGGATCAAATAGAGGAAGACCGGCAATCCGATCGCTGAAGTGACGATGCCGATCGGCAGGACGGCGCCGGGTACCACGATTTTGGCGAGGATCGAGCTGCACGACATGATCAGCGCACCGGTCAGCGCGCTCGCGGGCAGCAGGAAGCGCTGGTCTTCGCCGACCATCATGCGGGCGATGTGCGGGCCGACGAGACCGATAAAACCGATCGTGCCGACAAACGCAACGGGGATCGCCGTCAAAAGCGAGACCAGGATCAGGGTTTCGAGCCGCAGGCGCCGCACGGGAATGCCGAAGCTCGCCGCGCGCGCCTCGCCAAGACGTAATGCAGTCAACTGCCACCGGCGGTGCAGAAAGACCGGCAAGGTTATAACCACGACCAGCGCGGTGATAGCGAGCTTGGGCCATGTTGCCTTGGTGAGGCTGCCCATGGTCCAGAAGACGATGGCCGCGACCGCCTGCTCGGCAGCGAAATACTGGGTGATAGCAAGCGCCGTATTGAAACTGAAAACCAGCGCGATGCCCAAAAGCACGATCACCTGGATCGAGGCTCCGCGCCGCAGGCTGGCCAAATGGATCAGGAAGGCGGTTGCCATGGCCACGACGAAAGCATTGGCCGCGACAATGTAATCGCCCACCATGGGAACCAGCGCGACACCGAAGGCGAGCGCCAGGGCCGCGCCAAAGCTTGCACCGGCGGAAATGCCCAGCGTGAACGGACTCGCCAGCGGATTGTTCAAGATGGTCTGCATCTGAGCGCCGCCGATGGCAAGCGCCAAACCGACCACGACGCCCATAAGGGCCGATGGCATGCGGATCGACCAGATAATGACGCGCATCTGCGCATCCGCCTCTGCTGGCAGGACGAGCGTGCGCACAACATCTTCAAGCCCGTAGCTGGCCGGCCCGGTCGAAAGGTCGCCGACCAATGCAATGCAAACCCCGACCACCAGCACGAGGAGAACGATCCACCGCCTGACGCTGAGCGCCTGATAGGCGTCGCGTCCGGCTAATGTCAGCGCTTCGGTATGGAGATCTGTCATCGCTGGTTATCGGAAAGGCTGACGCTATAGCCGGGCCGGTAGTCTATCGGCAGGAAGCGACGATGGTATTCGGCAAAGGTTGCATTGGGATCCAGATAGGCAAACAAGTCGGGGTGGAACCACTTGGCCAATTGTTGGACGGCAACAAATTCGTATGGGCTGTTATAGAACTGGTGCCAAATGCCGTGAAAATTCCGCGCCTTCTTTGCTGCGATACCGGTATAGGCGTCGCGAGTTGTGAACCATTCGAGCTTCTTGCGCGTCAGCCGAGGATCCGCCCCCGGTCCCAGCGGAATCCAGTGGCCGCCGGGCACATAGGCTTGCCAGTCGGCGCTGGTAACCACCACATGCACGGGATCGGCGACGATGACCTGTTCGGGGCTGACCTGCCCGAAGGTCGAAGGAATGATATCGCTGCCGATATTATGGCCGCCAGCGAGTTCGACATATTTGCCGAAATTCTCTGCGCCGAAAGACAGGCAACAATCCTGCGAGTAGCCGCCGATCCGCTCGACGAACACGTTGGGGCGTTTCGGTTGCTTGGCGGCAAGGACGTTGGTAACCGCAGCCATGGCCTGGCGGCGAAACGAGATGATTTCCTCCGCACGCGCCTCGCGCCCCATGATCCTGCCCAGGAGCCGGATGGTCGGCTCGGTATTTTCCAGGGGACGGTGGCGAAAATCGACATAGATAACCGGTATGTTCAGCGCCGCGAGCTTCTCGATGTAGTTGGCGTCCTTGTTGGCCTGCATGGCTTCAAGATTGAGCAGCACCACATCAGGCTTCTGGATGATCGCCGATTCGATGTCGATCAGGCTATCCTCCTGGCCCTTAAAGGCAGGAAGCTTCGCTAGTTCAGGAAACACTTCGAGATACTGCGCGTAGGTGGCCGGGTCGGCCGCGATCAGATCGGTGCGCCAGCCAACCACATGGGCCAGAGGATTCTTAGGTTCCAGCGATGCGATGAGATAGAGCTGCCGGCCTTCCCCAAGTAGCATTCGCTTGACGGGCGCGTTTAGCGTCACCTGGCGGCCCGCGATATCCGTGAGCGTAAGCGGCGCTTGTGTCTGTGCCAGTCCAGATTCGCCGGCAAATGCGGCCAGCGGAAGCAAAGCGGTCAGGACAAGAGCCGTCACCGCAGCATGCAGCAGCGATCGGTATTTCGTCATGATCGGCTTCCTTTTTGTGTGGGCTGCCTGATTTTCAGCCATATGCCGAGAGCCGACAAAAATGACAAGGCGTAAAGCGTGGCGACGAGCGGGAAAGCGGCTTCGAGACCAAAGAGCTGAGTGACCGCGACGCCGGCAATGATGCCGCTCGCGGAAGCACCTTGCAGGGAAGCTTGCGCAACGCCCAGAATCGAACCTTGCCGATCATTAGCCACGGCTGCCGAGATGAGTGCAAGAAGGACCGGCGTCGTTCCCCCGAGAAGCGCTCCCCAGATAAAATATAGGAACGCGAACACGGCAACGGAGCCCGTGCTTCCCGCCAGATGCGTAACCAAAACGCACGCGGCCGAAATCAGCACGTTGCCGCCCAGCACATAGGATGGCGTTCGATTCTCGAAGAGCCGCGCCCATAGCGGCGCGGCCACGACAAAGCCGCACGCCAGCAGCCCGTAGGTGAAGCCGGCGACCCAATGCCGGGCGCCAAATACCTGGGTCATGTACAGTGAGAAAGGAACCTGCAGGACCATGCGGCTGGCAAGCAGCATCCCCATCAAGGCAAGAAGAGCCGCGATCGGAACACCTGTCGGCGCCTTCGGCTTTCCGATGCCCGCGTTTTCGGGGCTGGCGGCAACAGCTCCCGGCCTCGGTACGGGCAGGCTCAACCAGGCAACGGCAGCGCACAGCGCACAAATTGCCCCAGCGGTCAGATTTATTGCGGCAAAAGGGAAGCTATCGAGAATGAGCCCGCCCAGGAAGGCGCCGCCCAGCGAGCCCACATTGGTGGCGACCTGAAGCCAGGCGAACAGGCTTGCGCGATCCTTCCCGCCGGTAATCTGCACGCCGTAGGCCTGCGCTGGGGCGATATAGCCGGCGCAGGCGCCCTGCAGGAAACGCAGCGCCATGATCGTCCAGACATCCTGTGCAACGGCAACAAGCAGTTGCGTGGCCGCTAGACCGCCGAGCGCCCGAACCATCATCAGCCGATTGCCGTAGCGATCGCCCATTCGCCCCCAGAAGGCGCTGGTCAGCGACATGCCAATCATCGGGCAAACGTAGACACCCACACCTGCCAGTCCAAAGACGCTGTCCGAAGGGCTCAACGCTTTGATTTGGATCGGCCAGAATGGACCACTCATTTCCATGGCACCCATGGAAACGAATTGCAGCCCGAACAGCAAAGCAAAAACAGGTCCGAAGCCGCGAAGCGCGGCGGAAACATTTGTCATTCCGCCCATGTTGGCGCATTGAGGCAAACTTTCATATCGCCAGCCTGATTTTATGAGCAGGAACCGTTCATGCAGCGCCCTCGGGATGGCACCGTTTCATTGATGCGGATGCACAGCGATAACGAGAACAGAGGGTTTTGCAACCATGAAGCGTCTCACCAAATTGCAAGAGCAGCGACTACATGTCCACGGTCATCGAAAGCAGATACGTGCGCGGTGCTCCCAGGAAGAACGTTCCAAATGAGGCCACGCTCGACCAGTAGTTCTCACCGGTCACATTCTGAACGTTGGCGCGGAAAACCGTCTTCCTGCCGTTGATTGCCGTCGTGTAGCGGGCGCCGAGATCGAGCCGCGTCCAATCCGGGATCGGCTGCTTGTTGTCCGCATCCACGAACTGCCTGCCCGTGTAGATGACGGCCCCATTCAGCGTGAGCCCGTTCACCCACGGCAGATCCCACTCGGCGCCAATATTGGCCTGTACGTTCGGAACGCCGATCGGCGTATTGCCCACGCGCGACGCGATAGCGGATTTCGTCAGGGTGCCATCCAGCAGCGAAACGCCTCCGAGGACGCGAACGTCGGGCCTGAGCTCGCCGAAGACGTTGAACTCTATCCCACGTACCTGCGTTTCGGCGGTCGCCGCGGCGCGCCCAGCCACCAGTTCGCCACTCCCCTTCGATATCTCGAAGGCGCTAAAGGTGGTTGCGACCCGGCGCCGAAGTCCACCTTGATGCCGGCCTCGTACTGTTTGGCGATGTGGGGCGGGAGCAGTTCGCTGCCATTGGAAACATTCGGCTGCGACGGCGCTATATCGCCCCGACTTAGACCTTCGATGTAGTTCGCATACAGGGAGACGTTGTCCCGGGGCCGGACGACGAGGCCGACCACTGGAGTGGTCGCGCTCTTGTCATAGGAGTTCAGCAGCGTCCCGACATTGGCGAAATAGTTGTTCGCCTCGACGCCCTGGCGCCGGACACCCAAGGTCAACAGGACACGCTCATCGAGCACGGACATGGTGTCGGCAATCGAGAGCCCCGTGAGTTGGCTGTCCGAGAGCCGAGGGCGATCGCTGATCTCGTTTGCGAACTGAGTTGGCGCCACGGTCGGGCTATAGATGTTCGAGGAGACCTGACTGCCATTGGTCGTCCGCCGGTGCAGCACGTCGTGATAGACGGAGGCCTGGAAGGTGACGGCATGCCGGACGAAGCCGGTATCGAAGCGGGCGCGGACGCCGCCATCATAGGTGTGTCGATCGATGCTGAGCCCGAAGAATTGCGGCGTCGAAGTGGTGTTGCCGCTAGCACTGGTGATCGTCGGAAGACCGAAGAACCGCTCGACATTGGTCCGCGATCCGCCGACGTCGGCGAACAGCGTAACCTGATCGTTTACATCGTATTCGTTGCGCCACAGGACGGATTGATCGTTGATGCGCGACCACTCCCAGCGCTGCATCACGTTCAGCCGGCCGTCCGGCGCTTTGGGCACTTGCAGATTGGGCTGTTGGGGATCCATGAGGAACGGACGTGACGGAGCGTCGAACCGGTCGGTCTGGGCGATCAGGTAGAGCCAGGACCGGTACCGTTCGCCCTGATAGTCGAGGGCCAGCGATCCGACGCCCGTCGTTTCAGATTGGCGGTCAATCGGTGTGTCGCCGCCGCGCAGGCTGCCGGTGGCGCGCACGCCCCATTCCCTGCCCTCGCCGTAGCGCCTCGCGACGTCCCAATGGCCGCCGAACCGCGCGGTCGAACCGTAACCGGCGGTGAAGCGGGTCAAGTCCTCTCCCGCGCGCTTAGGCACCACATTGATGACGCCGCCGACGCCGCCATTGGGCGCGATCCCCGAGAGCGCGGCTGACGGACCCTTGAGCACCTCGATGCGCTCGACGTAGTCCGTGAAGATGCGGTAGCTCGGCGCGATGCCGTAAAGGCCCTCGAAGGCGAATTCACCATTGTTGCCTTCGTTGATCGGGAAGCCGCGAATATTGAAGGAATCGACCACGCCGCCCGTAGGGTGGGAGCTGCGCACGGAAGGATCCAGGATCAAGGCATCCGCACCCGTCGCCGCCTGCTGATCCCGGATGAATTTGTCCGTGTAGCTCGTCACGTTGAACGGTGACTTCATCGTGTTGGTGTTGCCGAGCATTCCCAACCGCGCGCCTTGAGCGACCTGGCCGCCTGCAAAGGCGGGGACGACACCAGGCTGCGATTGCACCGCGGGCGGTTTCGGCTTGCGGCGTGGCGGGAACGGTGGTCCGCCGTGAAGCCGATCGGACCCGGGCGTCACTTCGCTTGGTTGGCGCGCGGCGGACCGACTGCTGCGCCGGAGCATCGACGGTAACGGGTGGAAGGGAGTTGCCGCCTTGCGGTGCCTGCGATTGAGCAGGCGATTCGAATGCCGCCAGCAACGCCGCTCCACCCAGCAATGTCGCACCAAAGCGAACTACCGTCCCAACTCCACCCGCACGTCGCATTCCAGATAGTCCCCCCATCAAAAGCACGTCGCCCAACGTGACATGGCTCTACGCTCGACCAGCAACGACCATGGACCGAAGACCCCGCTCTCCGCGTCCGAGTTCGGCCAACACTCATCGCCCTGTGAATCAGATCCGCCCGCAGACTCGCACCCCCGGGTTGGTTGTGTGCGTCTTATCGGCAAAGTCCGATTGCTAGGGATCTGCACCGCCTCTTTAGAGAGGCTCTATGGTGACAGCAACGCAAATGCATGCGCTACGACTTAGAATGTCTCGATCATCGGCGAATCGAGTCCGTTGACGCCGTGTTTAGAAAAATTCCAAATGAGTGCAGTTGAAATTTGGCGGGAACGATAGACGAGCGCTCTCGCCAGCGGCCATGCTTTCCTGGGCGCAACAGCATAATAGGCCTCGCTTTTTCAGGAACGCTCCAGACCTTGTAATGGTCTGACTGTTGCGCGTCACCATTTCGTTCCTGTCCGCTCCGGACGTAGGTATTGACGTAGCCAGAATCCGCGATGACATTTTGCTTCGTGCGCTCGTTATCGCTCAGAATGTACGTCAAGAGCTTGGCATGGTCTTGCGATATACCCTCCTCGCCGGGCGCGAGATCAGGGATGGACTGTCGAAACCGACCAGACGATCGTCCCGTCCATAGGCTTTTATACGCAAGGAGGCCGAAACTGCCGTGGTGTTGGTATCGGCCACGCGTGTCGTTACCATCTGCCCGTGCTTGGGCTAGGTCGCGTGAAGCGCATTGATGAGAGCGCGAGCCCGCCGATTTCTACTCTGGACTACGCTAATGCCGTCTCGTTACCAAACAGCGGTTTTCGTTCGCGGAGTATTGGTTCAAGAAGGCTGCCAGGACCACGTGAGCGAGGCTCGACGATGACATCAAACATTGAGATGCGGAATAGCATTCCAGCAATCGTCGCGGGTAACAACGTGGCGCTTGAGGGATTGCGAAAACATTTCTCGGATCAATGACTTATGATACCTGGTGCGCTCGGAGGGCGGTCGCATTTGCTGTGATTTCAAGGGGTTGACAAGCTCTGTCAAAGCATAAGGTTCATTTCAAACTCAAAAGTGCGTTTGGACAGACCTATGCCCGGCGCTTTTCGTACTTTCGCTTCACGCCTAAGTCCAAGCTCTTGATTCCCGGCGAGAGCCGGGGATTCTGCTCCCGGAAGGGCGTATTCTCTGGCAGTCGATCTCTCAAAAAGCTCGCGCCGCTGGGATCAACCATGGACAAGAGGCCCCTCCCCTTCACTGTCTTATTGGACACCAATAGCCAATGAACCGGGCCTGGGCTGGCACGGCGCCTTTGTAGATATCCGTGGAGACATCATGCAGGTCGTAATTTGCGGAGGCGGCGTGATTGGAGCCTGCATCGCATACTTCCTCGCTCGGCGCGGGATCGACGTCATTGTCATCGAGCGGACCGAGGTGGGGGCGGCGGCATCTGGCAAGGCTGGCGGATTTCTGGCGCTCGACTGGTGCGCCGGCACTCCGCTCGATAAGCTGGCGCGCCGAAGCTTTCAGCTTCACGCCGCCCTGCCTGACGAGGTTGCGGGCGATTGGGGCTACCAGCGCATGACTGCCTATAGCGGGTTCGTCGTCGGCGATCGTGACGCTCGCCGTCATACGCCGGCAAAACTCGCTTGGCTCGCCAGCGGCATTATCATCGCCGATCAACTCGGCACGCCGGCAACAACTGCTATTGTTCACCCGCGCAAATTCACTTCCGCAATCATGAGCGCCGCACAAAAGCACGGCGCCGAACTGCGTGCAGGACAGGTCACCGGGATAGTCTGGAGCGCGGATAGATCGACGGTAAGAGGCATTGAGGTCGGCGGCGCCCTGTTGGAGGCCGATACTGTCGTGATCGCGATGGGGCCTTGGTCGCTAATGGCCGCCGCGTGGTTGGATCTGCCCGCTGTCTTTGGGCAGAGAAGCCCGAGCCTTGTCTACGAAACCGGCACGGATGTTCCGGCCGATGCCCTTTTCCTCGAATGTCAGGAAGAGAGCGGTGCGATTGTCTCGGTCGAGGTCTTCCCTCGCGGCGACGGGAGTACCCACATCACCGCCTTCTCCAATG
This sequence comes from Bradyrhizobium sp. AZCC 2176, assembly GCF_036924645.1. Lineage (NCBI taxonomy): Bacteria > Pseudomonadati > Pseudomonadota > Alphaproteobacteria > Hyphomicrobiales > Nitrobacteraceae > Bradyrhizobium > Bradyrhizobium sp. AZCC 2176. The sequence goes on from NZ_JAZHRX010000001.1 coordinate 6,586,861, forward strand.
AGGCGCCTCTGCCCCTCGAACCGGCCGCTGTGACGCCGGACCCGAGCGAAATCGATCGCCTCCAAGCAATCTGCGGGCGGCTATCACCTGTGCTCCGATCGGAAAGGATAACCGCACGGCAAGCCTGCTTCCGTCCGGTTACGCAAGACGGTCTGCCGCTGATCGGTAAGGTGCCACAAAGCGACGGCGCCTACGTGGCCACCGGCCATAGTGTCTGGGGCATCCTAAACGGACCGGCAACGGGTGAAGCCTTGGCGGAGCTAATCGCCGAGGGCGTATCGCCCACTTTGGATCTGACGCCTTTCGACCCGGGCCGACTCCCGCCATTGCACCCACCGCTGCTGCGCTCCGGCTAGCTAACCAATGCTCAGCCTTGTTCCTATCCGAATGAGTCCACCACCCGGTCCCTCGCGGGATGCACCCGGTTCTTGACCTTCACCCATAAGTTTGGGACCACGTTCCATCATCAGCCTGGACGGCCGAACATTCATCGCTCAGAGGGCAAGACCAAACAATCCTCCCATCGAATCTTCGTATTCAGATTGGAAGTCTTCGCACTTACGTAGTGTTTTCAACACCCATTCCGACATTTTGCAGCTTTGCGGGTGATTGGGATCATTACAGAATTTCTCGTTGTCAGAATGGCGGTTGCGAGTCCCGCGGTCGCAGCCAAAACCCGTTTTGCACCTCTATGGAAATCCGTGAAGTAATGGTGGCAGCGCCCGTATCAGCAGCACGGTGCTTCCGCCCAACACGCTGCCACCCACGACGAGCAGGGACAGGACCCGCTCCCAAAGCATCTCGTTGCTGGCAACATCATTCGAATTTGGCATCTTTGTGCACCCGCATTTTCGGGCCACGGAGACGTCATAGACTGAGTCGCGGGATCGCCGAGCGGCGAAATTTGCCGGAAAATTAACTCATGATTCACCGACTCGGACGCCCTCCCCGATTGGTGTTGGTGTCGGTTTGGACCGCCTGCGATTCGCTCCTGATCCGGCGCCCCATATGGACGCTATCGAGCGACATCCGAAATAGAGAGGATTAGAACAGATCCCTAGTCCGAGGTCGGCTGCCAAGCCACCCGCATCAACTCACGACCGAACGTGGATATCATTTCAGGTTCACCGTCCCGACGGAAGTCGTGGCTCAACCCTTGTTTGGCGTCTCAGCTTTGTTGCGGGGACGTGCAAGCGCGTTTGTTACAACTTCTGGCCGAAGCGACCTCCGACGGCCAGCGGCGAGGTCAAGAATAGCCATCAACTCGCCGCGTAGGATGGCGTGGCTCTCGCCCCGCTTATCGCCGGGGGTTATCACCACCTCGCCAACCAGAGAGCGGATGTCCTCTCGGGCTTCCCCGTTGGACTCTGGCTCGGCCAGCGTTTCGGCGAGGCGGATCACCTTGGCGCGGTAGTGCTCAGCGATGTTCGGATGCAAATCCGGCAGATCGGCGGGGGCCTCGGCAAGACGCGCCTTAATTTCGGCTTTCTGGTGCTCCAGCTCACCCATCCTCGCCTTCATCGCCGGCTGGTACATACCGTCTTCGATGGCATCGAGAATCCCTTTGATACCACGCTCGATCTTCTCAAGGGCGCGGCGGCTCGTTTCTGCTAGCGCCCGCCGTTCATGGTTCTGGCGGTTGGTCTCTTCCGCATAGGCACGCACCGCGGCCGCTACAGCCTCGGGAGATACCAGCTTATCGGTAAGACCCGCCAGCACGCGCCGCTCGATGTCGTCGCGGCGAACGGTGCGGCCATTGGTGCAGATCCCCTTGCGGAAATGACTGAGACAGCCGTAGCGGTCGTTGACGACGATGCCATATTTGCCGCCGCAGCATCCGCAGGTGAGCAAGCCGGACAGAAGAAAAGCAGGACGACGCAGGCGGTTCAACCGTTCCGCGCGAGCGGCACGGACTCCCTTCGTCGTTGCCTCGAACTGCTTCGCAAGCTCGGCCTGGCGCAGTTTCACCCGCTGCCACAACTCGTCATCGACAATGCGTAACTCCGGCACCTCGGTCCTGATCCATTTGGCCTCGGGGTTCGGACGCGACACACGCTTGCCCGTGTTTGGGTCTTTGATGAAGCGCTGCCGGTTCCAGACCAGCGCGCCGGCATAAAGCTCGTTGTTGACGACGCCGTTGCCCCGGCAGGCGTGACCCCGGATCGTCGTGTCGCCCCAGGTGCGGCCCAACGGACCGGGAATACCATCCCGGTTCAGATCGGTCGCGATGGCGCGTGGCGATTTTCCCACTGCGAATTCCCGGAAGATGCGTCGGACAACCGCGGCCTCGGCCTCATTGATCTTGCGTTCGCCCCGAACCGGCTCGCCCTCGCTGTCGCTGCGCTTCACCACGTCGTAGCCGTAGCAAAGCCCGCCACCCGCCTTGCCCTTCTCTACTCGTCCGCGCAAACCACGATGGGTCTTGGCGGCGAGGTCTTTCAGAAACAGAGCGTTCATCGTGCCTTTGAGACCGACATGAAGCTCGGAGATTTCACCTTCGGCCAAGGTGACGATCTGCACGCCGGCAAAGCGCAGATGCTTGAACAGTGTCGCCACATCGGCCTGATCGCGCGAGACGCGGTCCAGTGCTTCGGCGAGCACAATGTCGAACTTGCCACGCCGGGCGTCCTGCAACAGCGATTGAAACGCCCGGCCGGAGAGTGACGCTGGCGCCGGAGATGGCCGCGTCATGATAGGTATCGACGACCTGCCAACGCTCCCGGCCCGCATGCTCACGACAGATGCGGAACTGGTCCTCGATCGACGCCACGCTCTGGTTGTCGGTCGAGTAGCGGGCGTAGAGCGCAACCTTGAGCATGACATTCTCTCCGGATCGGGCCTTCACATCGATTCTACAAATTCCGCTGCCGTCAAGATACATGTTTGCAGCGGCATCCGTCGACACCGTCTCTGTCCGTTTCGCTCCGGGGGTCTGACCGTCGCCTGTGCAAACGCGCCAAGGAGATGAAGGTGTAGCTCAAGAACCTGTTTCTATCGTGGCCATGGTTCGTTGTCATTGGCGACGGCCGGCGGCCTGGCCTGCTCGCGGGCGAGCTGTCGGCCGATAGCTTCAGCAATCCGCAGAATTCGTGGGTCGAGCGATTCACCGGTACCCAATCCGTTGTCATTGGCCGGACGAAGCCCTTTCTCTTCCTCTTCTGCCGCCATTCCGACCCTCCCTCGTCAGGTCCATCGAACGAAAAGCAACGTGGAAGCGCAGAGCGGAAGTCAGGAAGTCGGAGCGTCGTAGCGGGGCGCAAATATACTTGCGAGCGGCGACTTCTGCTGGTCGGCTGCCAATATCCCAAGACATTTCGAGCGGTGTGGTGCTCGCAAGAAGGCGACGCCCGCCCCCGAACTCCCTGTCAGGATGAGGAAGCGTTCGGTTTCCCATCAAGCCTTACCTGCTTGACAGGCCCCTGCCGGACCGGCGACAGCTCGTCAAGGCCGTGAGCCGCGAAGCGGGGGCGCGGAACGCGCCAGCCTTGACGGGATGACGCTGGTCCGGCCTGCTTGACTTCAAGCAGGCAAGGCTTGCTCTTCCGCTCACAACTCCAACCCGCGCTTTCTGCCGAAGCTCCATTCAATGTCGCCGCCAGTACGCATGAGGCCGGAGATGTGCTGCCCGATGCGCTTGTCGAGCACGGGCTGCCACGGCACGAGACTGAAGCCAAGGCCACCATCGCCGCTCAGGGTTTCGATGATGGCGAACCGGCCGCTGGATAGCTGGGTGGAGCCGACGAGCTGTCCGCTCACGTAGTTACCGGGAACGGTGGGCCGCCATTGCAATCCGCTTTTGGCGGAGAGCGCCTTGCCGGCTCGCTCGATACCGGCAGACTCAAGTCGCCGGATCAGATCCTTGGGTGCACGGACGCGGCCGTCGCCGAGATCGGTGATGTGACCCATGTTCGCGAGCGCCTGTTTGCGCTTCTCCAGCGCCGCCCTCACCTCCTGGCCGAATCCCTCGCTGGCGAGCGCGACGCGCTGGCGGGACACCAGTTCGCGATCGAGCCAGGTCGCGCCGTCTTGGTCGATCTGCTGGTCGAGGCCAGTGGAAGACAGGACACTGATGCGGATGTTCGCGCGGTCCCGCGCCAGATCGTAGGCTTAGCCGCGCTCGGGAAGATCGGCAGGGACGCGCCAGTGATCCGCATCGATCCGCTCGGCATGGCCGGCCCGGCGAAGCGCTTCCAGCCGGCGGACGTGGGATCGAACGAAGGCCTCGGGGTCGCCACCGATGCGGTCGATGGCAGTTCTCGCCCGCTCCAGATGCTCGGACGGTCGGTAGATGCCTCGATCTGCAATATCCATGATGTTGCGATCTGCGGCGCGGGGCCCGGGAGGGGCGGAGCCCGCCGCGACGATCATGCCTCGGCCGACCTCCTCGGCGCGGGCGGCATCCATCTCGATATGATGCACACGCCCGTCTGCCCCATCGATCACCAGCCGGACCCGCTCGCCCATCTCGTCGCCGCCGAGCCCCTTGTCCAGCACCCGGCCGACGATCCGCTCAGTCGCGTTCTCGCGGTGCAGGACGTAGCGCGCGGGGTGGCGATCCTCCGCCAGGCCCTCCCGCTCCAGCGCCCGGTGCATGGTCTTGATGATGTCGCCGCGCTCGCCAAGCTCGCGCAGCGCCGGCTCGGCTTTGGGCGACACGATCCATTGCCCAGTCTCGACCTCGGTAGCCAACCCCATGCGCTCAAGCTTGCGCGCCCGCTCGATCAGCAGGGCGCGGTTCTGACGGAACGTGTCTCGCAGATCCCGGTCGGGACGCAGGTCGGCAAATTCCTTCCCCTGTTGCTCGGCGATCAACATCCGGTCGAGCCGGGTGAAACGATCGGCATCCACCTCCCGCTCAAGCTGCTTTGTCACTTCAAGTTCGGTCTGCCGCCCCAGTTCTCGGGTGACGACCTCGCTCGCGCGCTCGCGAGTCCCGTAGGCAATATAGTCGCCGGCGATGTTGAGGGTCTTACCGTCCTCGGTGACGCCGCGCACGATGATGTGGGTGTGGGGATGGCCGGTGTTGTGGTGGTCGACCGCGATCCAGTCGAGTTTCGTCCCGAGGTCGGCTTCCATCTGCTTCATCAGATCGCGGGTGGTCTCGCGCGGGTCGGCAAGCTCCACGCCGTCCTCAGCCGAGACGATGAAGCGGAACTGATGGCGATCCTCGCGACCCCGGTCGAGGAAAGCGCGGCCATCCTCGACGTCGCGCTCGGCCGAATAGACCTGGCCTTTCTCGCCGTCTTTCGTCACGCCATCCCGTTCGAGATAGCGCAGGTGCGCGTCCACCGCCTTGGCGCTGACGAACTGCCGTCCACGCGCGGCTCCGCGCTGCGGGTTGAGCTTCACCACGCGAGCCTTCACCGCCACTCGCCGCGCCCGCGTGCGCACGCCGTTCCCGTCGCGGCTCCACGCGCTCCGATCTTTGAGAGTCAGTGCCGTCGCAGCGCCCCGGCCCCGTGCATTGAATCGGCCGCTTCCCTTTCCGGCCCTGGCCAAGCGGTCGGGGTTGCCGCCGGCCCGACGCATGGCCTGTTGGACCTCGCCGAGGAAGCTGGCCGGGCGCCGGCGCATCCCGCCGATCCGGCGCGCGCGTGTCCTTACACCACCACGATCCCGGACCTTGCCGGGACCGATGCGAAAGTCGTCTTCGTCACGTGCCATGAGATGACGATTGGAAGTCGAAACACTTCCGGCAAGAGCCGAAATGCGCCAATCGCGGAGGAGCGCAGAAACACTTACGCCAGCGTAAGCGCGTCGGTCTCGCGCATCCGGCACATTGCGAGCGACGTCGCTGAGACCGTTGGAAACAAAGAAGAAAGCATCGGAAGCGCCCCGCCGCACCTCACCGGACAAGGAGCGAGCCCCGCAAAAGCAATGTGCAGACAAAAACTTAGGAACGAAGTTCCGGCAGCGAGGCAACTCGCTTTATCTTGCCATCCCCCGCCGGCTTCGTAAGCGTCCGAATCTTGCACGGCTTTCTGAGAGTGCACTGTCCTTCCATATCGGGTTCTCTGCTGCATTGGAGAATCTCTGGTGGGTCCGAAACATTTCCAGAACAAAGCCAGACGCGAGTGGTGGTCGATTCACATCGAGGCGAGGCAACGCAGCGGTTTGTCGCAGCGCCGCTACTGTCGGATTCACCGCCTCACAGACACAACATTTACGCGTTGGCTGCGCGTGATCACGGATGCGGAAGCGGCCAAAATCCGGGCGCAAAACGCTAAAATCCTTGCCGAAACCGAGCGCGACGAGCGTCGAAGGCAACGCAGAGGAAGACCGCTCAAGCTGTCGGCGGACAAACGTAACCAAGCGGTGCAGGCGTTCTGGGCGATGCATGTGGAGACGCTGAACTGGAGCGGGATGACGCTCACGCATTACGCCGCGGCGGCGAAAATCTCGAAATCCAGCCTGCGCCGCTGGCGCGATCTGATCGATAGTGGCGAGGTCGAAATTGACTGGCGAGCGCGGCTTCATCCGAGTACCCGCCCGCAAATAAGCAGCGATGTTAGCAGCGCTGCTAAGGACCGGTCGGACGAAACTGTCTTGACAGCCTCTGTGCCGGGTGATCCGCCGCGTGACCGTCGATCGAACAGGCGCAGCTTCACGGACGAAGAAAAGCTCGCGATCGTGATGGAAGCGGAGCAACCCGACGTGAGCGTGGCGGCTGTCTGCCGCCACCACGACATCGCCACCAGCATGGTGTTCCGTTGGCGTATCCAGTTTGGCTTTGGCCCAGACGAGCGCGCGCGATTGGCAGCAGTCAAGGTGATCGACAGACGGCCGGGCGCATCATCGACGCCCGTTGTGCTGCACGACCTGTTGCGGCCGGCCGATGGCATGACCGCGGTCGAACTGGGCGATGGCCGGCGGGTTTTTGCGCCTGAAGGCAGCGATCCCGAAACAGTTCGGCGCCACGTCGCCGATCGGGAGACGGCACGATGATGATCGTTCCGGCCGGCGTGAAAGTGCACCTGGCGTTGGGGTCACCTGTTTGCCTTCCGCGGCAAGAAAGCATCGATGCTGAAGATCCTGTTCTGGACGGCAATGGGCTCTGCTTGTTCACCAAGCGGATCGACCAGGGCCGCTTTGCCTGGCCGGTAATGGCGGGCTACGTCGGTTCGATCACATTGACGCTGGCACAGCTTGCGATGCTGATCGAAGGCATCGACTGGCGCGCACCCGAGCGCGTGTGGAAGCCGGCGCTCGCAGGCTGAATCGCAGAAACCCGCATAGAATATAGCGAAGTTGCTTCTTCGAATCGGCGTGTTCGAGTAGAATCGGACATGCAGCTCGATCTCAACAATCTGCCGTCCGATACGGCGCTGTTGCACCGTCTGGTGCGCGAGATGGCTGTTGTCGTCGACAGCCGCGACGGTGAGATCGAGCGCCTCCAACTCATCATCAAGAAGTTGCAGCGAGCGCAGTTCGGGCGGCGCTCCCGTTCGTGGGCGATGCGTCGAAGAGGTGTTTTCTCGATTTGTATCGATCCGGACCATGGCTGCCGAGCCATTGCTCCTGCGTGAGGTATCTTCTCGCGCCTTCTGGGGACTATCCAAGTTGCTTGATGGCCGCGGCGATATCGTCGCCGCTCTTTTGGAAGTCGATGAGTGCCCTTTTCCGGAACAGCCCGTTATTTTGAACGTCCACCTTTGGCGCGCATCGTTATCGCTTTTGTTCGTCGAAAACCATGTAAGCTTCGAACGCCTCAGACGTCGGACAGATTTGGTAGACACCGCGCTTGTTTATTCGAGTGGATTTCGTGGCGCGGCATTGCGCCTTCGCAAGCCCCAGGGAGCGAGCATCTATTACTCGCGCGGATGCCCAGATGACGCTACTGGCGCTTTCGAGTTCGCGCTGTTCTCCGTGCCCGATATTTCCACGTTCTTTTGGGGGGATCTTGACTATTCAGGCATGGCGATACTTGCAGCGCTACGGTCGACTTTCCCCAATGCCCAGGCATGGCGTCCAGGCTACGAACCGATGGTCGAACGCCTTAGAAGCGGCGAGGGTCACTCACCGTTGGAAAGCGGCAAGGAGGGTCAACGTCCCATCGATTTGACTGGCTGTCCCTACGCTGATGAGGTGTTGATTCCAACCCTCAAAGCGTCAGGACTTTTCATCGATCAAGAATGAAAATTCGCCTTCGAGAATGAAGCGCCGAATCTTCAGTGCGCTTTGGACCCAAAAGAAGACATGGTCCTGGTTACGCTCGGCTGGGAGATTCGTCCGAGTTCGCCGTTTTATTCTGAATGGCGGCATGGCGCGCCATTCCGAAAAAATCTACGAACTCATACTCAATTGAAATTGCTTATGATTTTGTCGGACGCAGCCGACGGCTCGGCGGTTCTCGAAGCCGTTTTGGTCCCGCCGCCACCGTGGGCATTTCCGCGCGCGCCCCCGAGACTCTGCGCGCCTTGGCCGCTCCAGGGTGATAGTATTGTCGAAGCTGTGAGACCGGAGATTTGGTAGGCAATCGAATCGCGGTCAAAGAACGGCGCTCAAACAGGTGCACTCCAGAATCAGGCCGACGATCGCGACTGCGGTCGGACCGCGTGAGAAATGGAGGACGTTATGGAAGCGTGGCGAGACGACAAGGCCCGGGCAACGCTGATCCGCGAGGCAGCCGGAAGCGCGCAACTGGGCAAAACCCCCCGGACGTTTGCCGAGCTGCTGTTCGGCCACACCAATAGCGAGGATCTCGCCAACTACGACGCCACCTCGCTGGCCTTCCTGGCGGAGCAGGCCTGGGAACATGTGCAGCGGCGCACGCCGGGCAGAGCCGATATCCGCGTCATCAATCCCATGATGCCGGACGGCCGCGAGATTTCCGTGCTCGAAATTCTCAACGACAACATGCCCTTCCTGTTCGATTCCACCCTGGCGGAGCTCGCCGAGCTGGGCATCGAAGTCGCCCTGGTCGCTCACCCGATCATCGCCGTGGAGCGCGACGAGCAAAGCAAGCTCATGCGGTTCCACGGCGATACACTGCCGGAGGGAGCAAGGGGCGTCCGCGAAAGCCTGATACATCTTCACATTACCCGCATGGACGTCGAAGCCGACCGCCAGAAGCTGATCGACGGGCTGACCAGAACGTTGAATGACGTACGTGCCTGCGTCACCGACTGGAAACCCATGCGCGCCCGGATCGAGGAAGCGATCAAGACCTTCTCTTCCAATCCGCCGCCGCTGCCGATAGACGAGGTCGCCGAAGCCAACCAGTTCCTGCAATGGCTGTGCGCGGATAATTTCACCTTTTTGGGCGTGCGCGAGTATCGCTTCTCGCCCGATAGCGTGGACAACATCTCGACCGGTGAAGGCCTCGGCATCTTGCGCGATCCTGACGTGAAGGTCCTGCGCCGCGGCAGCGAAATGGTGGTGATGACGCCGGAAATTCGCGAGTTCATGCGCGAGCCGACGCTGCTCATCGTGATCAAAGCTAATGTCTCCAGCCGCGTTCATCGCCGTATCCAGATGGACTATGTAGGCATCAAGCTCTACACGCCCGATGGCCGGCTCGAGGGCGAATTGCGCCTGGTCGGTCTGTTCACCTCGGGCGCCTACACACGCTCGGCTCGGCAGATCCCCTATGTCCGCCACAAAGTGGAGCAAGTGCTGCAACGCGCCGGCTTCGACCCGAACAGCCATTCGGGCAAGGCCCTCACGCATATTATCGAAGAATATCCGCGTGACGAGCTGTTCCAGGTCGACGTCGACACCCTCTACAAATTCGTCATGGAGATTCTGATCCTCTACGAGCGCCCCCGCGTTCGGACGCTTTCACGGGTGGACAAGTTCGATCGGTTCGTCTCCATCCTCGTCTTCATTCCGCGCGAGAAATACGACACAGACGTGCGCACGCGCGTCGCAAATTTCCTGGCGCAGGCCTACAAGGGGACCCTGGCCGCCTCCTACGTGTCGTTCCCCGAAGGATCGCTTGCGCGGGTCCACTACATCATCGGGCGCTATGAAGGCAAAACGCCCGTCGTTGAGCGCGCGACACTCGAAGCCGGGATCAGCGCGATTGCCGCGACCTGGGCCGACAAGCTGAAAGCCGCGCTTAATGCGTCTACCGATGGCATGCGCGCGCGCTTGCTCGCCAACCGCTATGCCCAGGCCTTCGCCGGCGGCTATACCGAGGTCTTCAGCGCGGAACAGGCGATCGCCGACATCGCCACTATCGAAAAGCTCACGCCAGCGCGTCCCGTGGCGATTTCGGTTCACCGCGACGAGGGCCACGACGATCTCAGGCGTTTCGGCTTGAAGGTCTTCTCGGACTCCACACCGCTGTCGCTATCCTACCGCGTGCCGGTGATCGAGAATCACGGCCTGCGCGTGGTCAACGAACGCACGTATCAGATCGTGCCCGGCGCCAGGCCGGCGCCGGTGTGGCTGCACGATATGACGATCGAGACCAGCGACGGCAAGCCGCTTGCGATCAGCCCGGAATTCAACCGCCGCCTCGAAGCCTCGATGATGGCGGTAATCCGCGATCGCGCCGAATCTGATGGCTATAACGCGCTGATCCTGCGCACGGCGCTGAGCTGGCGGGAAGTTTCGACGATCAGGGCGCTGTCACACTACCTGCACCAGATCCGCGCGCCGTTCAGCCAGGACTATATGTGGGAAACCCTGCGCAAGAACGTTGCGATCACCGCCAACATCGTCGCCCTGTTCCAGGCCCGCCTCGATCCACGCCTCGCCGCCACCGGAGCTGAACGTTCGGCGCGTGAGACCGCCCTGCTTGCGGAGATCGAGGAACAGCTCAAATCTGTCGACGCGCTCGATGAAGATCGCATCCTGCGCCGGTTCACCAATCTGGTGCAGGCGATCATCCGCACCAACCTGTGGCAGGTCGGCGAGGACGGGCATCCACGTCCAGTGATCTCCTTCAAGTTCGACGCACACAAGATCGAAGACCTGCCGGCTCCGCGACCGCTCTACGAGATTTTCGTCTATTCGCCCCGTATCGAGGGTATTCATCTGCGCTTTGGCAAGGTGGCGCGCGGAGGCTTGCGCTGGTCCGACCGGCCGCAGGATTTCCGCACCGAGATCCTTGGCCTGGTCAAGGCTCAGCAGGTCAAGAACGCCGTGATTGTGCCGGTCGGCGCCAAGGGCGGCTTCGTGCCCAAACGCCTGCCGCCGCCCTCCAATCGCGAGGCTTGGCTGGCGGAAGGCACCGAAGACTATCGCATCTTCGTTCGCTCGCTGCTCGAGCTCACCGACAATCTCGACGGCGACACCATCGTGCCGCCGGACTCTACCGTGCGACACGACAGCGACGACCCCTATCTCGTGGTCGCCGCCGACAAGGGTACCGCCACCTTCTCAGACATAGCCAACGCGATCTCGGCCGAGAAAAACCATTGGCTGGGCGATGCCTTCGCCTCCGGCGGCAGCCAGGGCTATGACCACAAGAAGATGGGTATCACGGCGCGCGGAGCCTGGGAGGCGGTCAAGCGTCACTTCCGCGAGCTCGGCACCGACATTCAAACCATGCCGTTCACCGCGGCCGGCGTGGGCGACATGTCCGGCGATGTCTTCGGCAACGGCATGCTGCTCTCGCCGGCGACGAAGCTGGTCGCAGCTTTCGATCACCGCGACATCTTCATCGATCCTTCGCCCGATCCGGCGATCAGTCACGCTGAGCGCAAGCGCCTATTCGATCTGCCGCGATCGAGTTGGCAGGACTACAACAAGTCGCTTATCTCGTCAGGCGGCGGCGTGTTCTCGCGCTCGCTCAAGGCAATTCCGCTCGCACCCGAACTGCGCACCCTGCTCGACCTCGACAAGCCGCAAGCGACGCCCTTCGAAGTGATGACGGCGATCCTGAAAGCGCGCGTGGATCTTCTGTGGTTTGGCGGCATCGGCACCTATATCCGCGCGTCGGCGGAAAGCGACGATCAGGCCGGCGACCGCGCCAACGATCCGATTCGCATCACCGGCGCCGATGTCCGTGCCCGGGTGATCGGCGAAGGCGCCAATCTAGGCGTCACCCAGCGCGGCCGCATTGAGGCGGCGCAGAAGGGCGTAAAGCTCAACTCCGACGCTATCGACAATTCGGCCGGCGTGAACACGTCCGACGTCGAGGTCAACATCAAGATCGCGCTGGCGCGCCCGGAGCGTGAGGGCCTAATCGGTCCGGCCGACCGCAACAGCCTGCTCGCCGCGATGACCGACGAGGTCGGCGCGCTGGTACTGCGCAACAACTATCTGCAGACGCTGGCGCTCTCGCTTGCCGAACGGAAAGGTCTGGCCGAGATCGGCTTTCTCACCCGCCTGATGCAATCGCTCGAGCAGCGCGGCCTGCTTAGCCGCGCTGTCGAATTCTTGCCCGACGATGCGGCGATCGCCGAACGCTCGAGGCGGGGCCAGCTCTTGACGCGGCCCGAACTTGCCGTGTTGCTCGCTTACGCCAAGCTGACGCTCTACGATGACCTGCTCGCCACCGGCGTGCCCGACGATCCTTATCTCGCCCGCGAACTGTCCCAGTATTTTCCGCGCGAGATTACGGACAAATTCCCGACAGCGGTGCAGTTGCATCGGCTCCGGCGGGAGGTCATTGCGACCAATCTCGCCAACGCCGTGATCAACCGCGGCGGCCCGGCCTGTGTCGTACGCCTGATCGACGAGACCGACGCCGATATTCCGACCATCGTCATGGCCTATGTGGCGGTCGATGAATCCTACGGGCTCAAGCGGCTGAGTGCCGCGATCGACGCACTTGACACCCGCATCGACGGGCAATTGCAACTTGGCCTCTACGCGGCGCTTCAGGATCTCCTGCTCTCCCGCATGGTCTGGTATGTGCGCAATGTTGACTTCAATGCCGGTCTGGATGCTGTGATCGCGCGCTTCGCCCCCGGAATCCGTCAGATCGCCGCTGGGCTCGACCAGGCCCTGCCGGGGGACTTGCAGGCTGGCCGCACCAAGCGGCGGCAGAGCCTGATCGATGCTGGCGTACCGGCAGAGCTTGCTGCCGAGCTTGCTGATCTCGATGCATTGATGTCGGCACCGGACATCGTGATCGTCGCCGAGCGCACCAACCGCGCCATCGGTGACGCCGCCACGACCTTCTTCGCCGCCGAGGCCGATTTCAGCCTCGATCGCATCATCGCCGCCGCGCGCAGTGTGCCGGCAACCGATAATTTCGAACGTCTCGCCATCGATCGCGCCGTCGACCAGATCGCGGCCGCAGAAAGAGGGCTGGTCGCCAACATGCTGGCAAACGGCGAGTCCGGACGGGTGGCCGCCGGCAACTGGCTGGCGGCTCATCCGGAGGCGATCCGCATCCGCCGCTCGGTCGAGGAGATCGCGGCCAGCGGCCTGACGCTCGCCAAGCTGACGGTGGCGGCCAATTTGCTGGGGGACTTGGCTAACGGACACGCACGGCAGAGAGCGCCCCAATGATCCGCGCTACCTGCCACACCGCGGATAATGTCCTGTGTCTCGAGTTCGATGCCACGCCATGGTTCAGCGAGGCTAATGCTCCGAGCATTATCGATCTGGCCCAGAAGGGGTGGACCAGCGCGGCAATTGCGGAAGCTCTCGAACGCCGACCGGGATACGCACACTTGCATGACCTCGTTGAGTATGCGGCGAAGCGACTGCAAGCAGAATCTCTGGAGGACCCGACCTGGAGTACTTTCGAATGTATCGTTGACGGCTCAGAGGCTGTGGCCTGGCTTGAGAAGAATCGGCCGGATGTCGTAGCAGGAATCCCGAGCTGGAGCCCGCCGTGAAGAAGCCCGCTTTCGCCGGAGCGCCGAGAATCTGACAGGGCAGGCCGCGTCTCCTGCCAAGGCGGAAAGCAACGGCAAGCGATACTTGGCGATCGTTACCGTACCATGTCGTCCATAACGAATGGCGCGCCATTCAGAATAAAATACGAACTTTTATGTCATTGAAATTTGCTACGAATTCTTATGGAAATCAACCGTCTCGGACAGCGTCCAATACATAGTGTCCGGACTTCCGCGCGCGGAATCATGTAGAAGCCATTCGACAGATCAAACAGCCAACTAAACTCCTGACAACACTCGACGAGGCCACAGGTCGATCGAGAGGCCGGTGCCGCATCAGAACCGCACCGTCACACGTCCCCTGACGGCATGATCCTGGACCGTATCGGCTAGCTGGCCGACATAGGAGAGGCCGACCGTGGTGTTGCGGGCGATGGCGGCATCGAACCCGGCGTCGATCAGCGCCGCGTCGCGAGCGAGCGGCACGCCGGCGACGGTGAAGCCGGCGCCGGTGGCGAGGAACGCGAGAGCGGTCTGCGGCGTCACGTCGCCGAGCGCGTGCTGCCAGGCCAGCGTCAGATGCGGCATCACGGTGCTGCCGGCGATCGCCATTGTCGTCGCGGTGCGCATGCCAAGGCTGGTGTAGCCGACCTGATAATGCGTGCTGCGGGCGGTGAGCGCCGCGGCGCCGCCGAGCTCGTTGAATCCGCCGGTCTCGACCCGGACGTAGGCGAGACCCGCAAAAGGCTCGACCGCAAATTGCCGGAAGCTCATGCCGTAGCCGACCTCGCCGAACGCCTGCACGGTGTTGCCGTGATAGCTGTTCTGAAGCATGTCGAAAAAGCCGGGGAACGCGGCGGTGCGGTTGACGCCGATCTCGTGCCAGGCCGCGGCCGCGCCGGAGCGCAGGTTGAACGCCCCAAACGCATGGCCGAGATAGCCGGCAAGGTGCGCGCTGTCGATATTCGCCGCGCTTGCGCGCGCATCGACATTGACACGCGAAGAGGTATAGCCGGCCGCAAGCCCGGCGCGCGTGCCGTCCAACCAGCGCCGGTCGGCACCGGCGATGAAGGCGCCAAGCGAGCGCTTGGTCTCGGCGGCGTTTCCGTCGGAGTTGAACTGGCCCCACGCACCAACGCCCTGTGCCCAGAATGTCCAGTCCGGGGTGGCCGCGCGAGCGGGTGGCGGCGCCTTGGCCGGTAAATCCGCCGCATGGGCGTTCAGCCATTGCGGCGCATAGGCAGGCGCCGTTACGACCGCCTGGTCGACACTCGCCAGCAGCGGCCCACCCAGAGCGAGCGAGCCCATCGCGCTGCCGTCGCCGAGATAGGCCGCCTGCCGCAGCCGTCCAAGCACCGCAGAGCGCATCACGCCGCTGTCGTTTGCCAGCGTAGTCAGAGTGCTGGCGTGGACCTCGCCGGACAGCGCATCGAGCGCTGCCGGAAACTGACCCGGCGTCAAGCCGCCGAAGCCCGGGAATACGCCGTTGCCGGCGTTGAACGCGGCGTCGAGCGCAGATGCAACAGCCCGCTCGTTGGGCGTCAGGCCCGTCACCGAACCGAGGTTCGAAACCAGCGTCAGCAAAGCTTCGTTCGGTGCGTAGGCGAGGCTGGCGGTCAGGAATGCCGGCAGGTTGGTGGTGGTGAGCGCGTCGAAAGTTCCGACACGTGTCCCGGACGAGAGAATGGTGTAGGTGGTGGCATTGTACGAACCTGGCTGGAACACCGCGTTGACGGTGCCGCCGAGCGTCGCGGTGCCGGTGACGGTGGCGCTCGAGGCGGTCGCGGGATTGACTTGCACAAGGTAGACCGCACCCGATTGGAACGCGAGGTCGCCGGCGACCGTCGTCGACGTGCCGGGTGTGCCCGACCCGGGCGCGAAAATGCCGCCGCTGTTGATCTGGGTGTTGCCGGCGGTGCCGGTGCCGGAAAGCATCGCGCCCGCATTCACACTCGTCAGGCTCGACGCCGCGATCGAGCCGTTCACCACCAGCGTGCCGGCATCCACGGTGGTCGCTCCCGTATAGGCATTGGCGCCCGCAAGCGTCAGTGTGCCGGTGCCGACCTTGACGAGCGAAGCGCCCACTCCACCGAACGAGCCACCGTCCTGGATCACCCCGCTGACGGTAGTCGACAGATTGTTGCTGCCCGCCGTGAACTGCTTGGAGCCGAGGAAGTAGGTCCCCGCGCCCTCGATCGAGCCCGCGGTGGTGCCGGCCAAGCCAAGGTCTGAAATATCGAAGGAGCCGCCGGCCTGGGTAATGAAGCGCGCATTGCCGCCGCTGCTATTGCCGGTAAGCTGGGTCGTTCCGCCATTGGCGGTGATGATGGTGGCGCTGCCGGTCGTGCTGTTGCCGGTGAAATCCAGGACCAAGTTGTTGACGATGGTGGCGCTGCCGGCTGTGCTGGAACCGGCGAAAGTCACGAGGAAGTTGTTGGTGATCGCCGCGCTGCCGCCGTTGATAACGATGCCGGCGCCGTTGAAATTAAGGATCTGATTGTTGGTGAAAGTGTAGGCCGCGGCGCCGGGGTTGAATGTCCAACCGCCGACCGTGGTGGCGGCCGAAAACGACAGCCCCGTGGTGCTCGACGTGCCGAACAAGGCGGTGCCGGTCGGCACCGTGGCTGGATTCCAGTTGGCGCCGGTGTTGAAGTCGCCCGAACCGGGATTGGCGAGCCAGGTCGCATCCTGCGCGGCGGCCGGCAGCGTTGCCGCGGCTAGTGCAGTGCTGGCAACGAGCCGGGCCAGCAGCTTTTGTGTGAGCGTGTGCGCGCTTTTCCGATGATGGCAGGTGACCACTGTCAGTGCGTGTGCGCGCAGAATACCCATCTGCCACCTCCCATTTCAGATGATGGCGACGTTCTATGTTTGTCAGATTCTCCCTGTTGTTGAGTTCCGTCAATTCCCGAAACCACAGCATGAACATTTTGCGGGTGTACTGATGCAGTCATGCAACCAAATGGAACTTTCGTTTCATTGTAGATCACGCGCTTAGGTTGATCGGGTCGCGCATAGTGGCACCTCGATCAGCACAGCGACAACGGAGACGACGATTAAGCTCTCGGCTGAGGTTCCGGTTTCCGCACCACGCATCTAAAGCCGACATGGCTGGTCGAGGTGTCGACCGCTTCGGCATGGCGCGCGGCGGGGCGATAGCGCTGGCAGTAATTTGGCGCACAGAGATGGGAGCCGCCCTTCAGGACTTTTCGTGGAATTTTGATCTGAGGCTGGCAAGGATCGTAGCTCTGCTCCTCACGCCCACCGCGCGGATTTTCGGGAATGCAGCAGGCCTTCGGCGCATCGGCCTCGTGCTTTGCTGAGAACCAGTCCGAGGTCCATTCCCAGACATTGCCGATCATGTCGTAGATGCCGTAGCCGTTCGGCGGAAACGCCTTGACCGGCGAGGTTCGCGCGAAGCCGTCGCGGTTCAGGTTCTCGCGCGGAAAATCGCCTTGCCAGGTATTTGCGCGATGCTCGCCATCAGGCGTGAACTCGTCGCCCCAGGCATATTCGGCGCCGTCGAGCCCTCCCCGCGCCGCGAATTCCCACTCCGCTTCGGTCGGCAGGTCCTTGCCGGCCCAGCGTGCATAGGCGAGCGCGTCGGAGTAGGCGACATGCACCACCGGGTGGTGGTCAAGATTGTTGATGTTGCTCTTTGGACCATAAGGACGCCGCCAGTTCGCGCCTCTCAGGAATTGCCACCATTGGCTCCAGTCGTTCAGTTTCACCGGATGCGATGGCGGCATGAACACCAGCGAGCCCGCATACAGCATGTGCGGCAACGCACCGGGATAATCCTCGGCCCTGGGCGGGATTTCCGCGAGGGTCACGTGGCCCGTCGCCTTCACGAAGTCCTTGAACTGCCGGTTGGTGACGGGCGTCGCGTCGATCCAGAAGCTATCGACCGTCACGCGGTGCACCGGCCTCTCTTCCGGATAATGCTGGTCCGAACCCATGCGGAACGTGCCGCCGGCAATGACGATCATGCCGTCTCTTGAGGTGTCCAACGCGGATTCAAGCTGCCTGGTCATGCCGGTGAAATTGCCTCCGTTGTCCGACGCTTGGGGCGCCCGCCAGTGACACGAGCATCAGCTCATTTTGCGGGCGCGTTCGCCTTTGCGACATACAGCGGGACGGCAAGCGTCAAAAAGCCGCCCGCGCCCTCCAACCGGTTCTCGACATGCACTTCCTTGTAGACCTTGAGCCGCACCGACCAAGGTAGCTGCCCTACGTCAAAATTGAAGCCCATGGTGCCACCAAGCGCGACGACGTTGCCCTTGAACGGCCCGAGCGTCGCGCCTAGCCCGCTGTCGCCGGTGATCTGCTGGTAATAATAGCCAATCAAGCCCATCGAAAATTGCTTGCTGAAATGCTGCTCGGCTGCCCATTCCAGATGGAACTCGTTGCCAGTGCGATATTGTGTGAAATCGTTGGTGCCATTGAAGGTCACGCCCGCTGCCAACGACAGGTCGAGGCCGATCTTGGGATCGAGCCAGGTGAAGGCGCCGTAGACGTCGCTGCCCCAGCGGTGGAATGCGATGTTGGCGAGAGCGCCTTCCCTGTAGTCGCCGATCGGCGTGTTGACCATCACGCCCGTCTGCCAATGGAAATTGCCGTGATGCCAGCCGACCATGGCCGCAAGAACAGGATCGCCAATGGTAAATACCGAGTCATGCAATCCGGTTGCGATCGTATTACCGAGCGGACCGGTCAGCCGCGCGCCGACATCAATCGAAGGCCCCCCAATCGGCTGGGTGACGGAGAACGCGAGATTGCCGCCTAATATCTGCACCGGGGTCGACCACAGCAACGTCGGCATTTCCACCCAGATGCGGGCGTCGACGCCAGCGACAATCTGTCCGTTGAACGGCAGGCTGCGCGAAGCACTGGCGTTGCCGTTGTAGTAATAGGCGTCGTTCTGAAAATAGACGCCGGGAGGCGGAATGAATCCGGCCATCGGTCCGCGCGAACCAAGCAGATAGAAGCCGACGCCGTTCTCGGCGGCGCCGGCCGGAGCAACGCCCGCAGCCACCAGCGACATTGTGAGCGCGATAGCTGTCCATCTGATCTTTGTCATCTGTATGCCTCCCCAATCTGATGCTCGTTGCTATCCCGAGCAAAATGCATTGCCAGAGCGGATATCTTCATCACCCAGCTCCATGGTTACGAAATCGGGCCGGCCGCACCTCGACGGCATCAATAGGGCGGGGTGCAATAATCCCAGTACCCCTGGACTTGCGAGGAATCGACCCAGAACCAGCACATGTTCGGCGCCGGCGCGACCGGGGTCGTTCCCGCAACAGTCGCGGCGACAATGGTGCCGAGCGCGATGCCACCGACCACCGTGCCGAAATAAGGTCGCGGGACCCAGGGCCGCACCGGACGCACCACGACACGGCGGTTGACGTTGACGTTCACGTTGCGGCGCGCCGCACGGTTCACATTGACATTGCGATTGACATTACGGTTCATGTTGACATTGCGGCTGACGTTGCGATTAACATTACGATTGACGTTGACGTTTCGGCCACCGCCCCCAACACGTGCACCTCCAACCCGCGCGCCGCCACCACCGCGCGCCCGGGCAGAGAAATCCGTGGCGTCCGAGATGACCTGCGCCGAGGCCGATACGGCCGTGGCAGGTGACGGCATCGCGTATCCCAGTGCGATGAACGCAGCCGTTATTGCGCCGAATTGTAGGCTGATCCCAGTCATTGTTTTCTCCCTTGCAGATGTTGACCCCGATATTCCGTCGCTTTTCTCACCGCCCATTGCTAGGCACTGAAGAACAGATAATTGGTCCAAACGCCGGCGTTGCCCTGCGTGCCTGCCGGCAAGCGACGCGCCGCGTTCACGTCGACTAGTCGACCGGACCCTGTTCGTTGACGTGGCCGGAGAGAGCGGCCGCGCCGACGCCGGTGCCCTTCTGCCGCGGCGGAAAGTCCCTGAGGCTTGTGACGTACCGGTTCACATGCGGCGCCAGGATCGGCAGGATCCAGCTCTTCTCCTTCATCCAGCCGAAATGACCGGGCGCTTCCGGCGTGCGCTCGAACGGGTCGAGCTTGATATCGATGACGAGCCCGCCCGGCACCTTCTCGGCAGACTTCAGCCATTCGTTCTTGAGCGCGATGTGGACCTTCCACTGATCGACACGCGCCGCGTTTAATTCCGTCTCGCCGTAAAAGAAGAATTCATGACGCTTGGTCGGCCCCTTGCCCGTCAGCATGTCAAGCTGGTTGTAGCCGTCGAGGTGCACCTTGAAAGTCTCGGAACCGATCTTCTTGCCCTTCAGAAGCTCGTCCTTGACATTGTCTGCGCCAGCCGCCGCCATCAGCGTCGGCAGCCAGTCTTCGGACGCCATCAATTCACCTGTCCACTGCCCGGACATGATTTTTCCCGGCCAGCGCACAAGCATCGGTACCCGGAAGCCGCCGTCCCACGTCGTGCCCTTCTCGCCCCGGAATGCCGCCGTGCCGGCGTTCGGCCAATGCGCGAGATTGACCCCGTTGTCGGAGGTGAACAGGATGATGGTGTTGTCTCGAATTCCGAGACGGTCCACTTCGTCGAGGACTTGCCCGACGAGCCAGTCGAGGTGCAGCAGAGCGTCGGCATAAGCGCTGTGACCGCTCTTTCCTTCCCACTCTTTGCTGACATGAATCTGCTGATGCATCCGCGAAGGATTGAACCACAGGAAGAACGGTGTCTTCGCCGACACGTTGGCCTTCACGAATGCGAGCGATCGATCCAGCACGACGTTGTCGAACGTCTTCTGGCGCTCGGCGCCGAGCGGGCCGTCATCCGTGATGACCTGCCGGCCGACGCGGCCCCAGCGTGGATCGACGGTCGCGTCGTCCTTGTCGCTGGCCTTTGCGTAAATGACATTGCGAGGCCGGCCAGCAAAGTTCGGGTCTGTCGGGAATTCCGTTTGTTCGGGCATTTCCATCATATTGAGGTGATAGAGGAAGCCATAGAACTCATCGAAACCGTGCACCGTCGGCAGGAACTCGTTCCGGTCACCGACGTGGCTTTTGCCGAACTGGGCTGTTGCATAGCCTTCAGTCTTCAGCAGTTGCGCGAGCGTGACGTCTTCTTTCTGCAGGCCAACCGGTGAACCGGGCTGTCCAACCGACGTCAATCCGGTCCGGATCGGGTATTGGCCGGTGATGAATGCCGCCCGACCGGCCGTGCAGCTTGGTTGCGCGTAGTAGTCGCTGACCATCAAGCCTTCTCTGGCGATGCGATCGATATTCTTCGTCGTGACCGAGCCAAGCCCGCGATGGTAGGCCGAGATGTCAAATGGAGGGGCATCGTCGGCCATAATCACGACGATGTTCGGCTTGGCTTGCTGTGCAACTGCGATCGGGCTGAAAGCAAGCGCGACCGAGAAAATGCCGGCCAAGGCAGCTCCCCGCATCCAACAAAGGCTTGACCCGGTTCGCTTGA
This sequence comes from Bradyrhizobium sp. AZCC 2176, assembly GCF_036924645.1. Taxonomy (NCBI): domain Bacteria; kingdom Pseudomonadati; phylum Pseudomonadota; class Alphaproteobacteria; order Hyphomicrobiales; family Nitrobacteraceae; genus Bradyrhizobium; species Bradyrhizobium sp. AZCC 2176. The sequence goes on from NZ_JAZHRX010000001.1 coordinate 6,608,046, forward strand.
ACTCAGCGATTCGTGTCAGAGATTGGTTGACATCGTCGTCCGTCATCGGTCTCTCCATTTCAGGTCGTTTGATGCACTGCATTCGTAGGCATCGTTCAAGTTCTCTATGCGCTGAAGAACAGATAATTGGTCCAGCTCGTGATGCGCATCACCGCCATGCGAATGATGCCGGCAAGCTGGACGTTGCCGGTGTAAACGGCGGCGTTGCCCTGTGTGCCGGCCGGCAAGCGAAGCTTCTCAGCGTCATCGAGCTTGATGCGGACGGCAAAGCGCGCGGTGCCGGGAGCGTTGGCGCCGGGAAACAAGCCGCTGGCGCTCAACTGCCCTTCGCTGGCGAGATCGATCGTCGTGAGCACTTTTCCGGAAAACACCTGACCCGGATACATGGGGAATACGACTTCCGCGTAATCGCCGGGATTGATGCGCAGATAAGGCCCCTGCATGAACGAGGCGACGACCACTCCGGCATTGTGTTCGTCGCGGTCGCAGACAAAAGGCAGCACCGACGCCGCCGCACTGACGACGGCGCCCGGGACCAATTGAATGTTTGTCGCATAGCCGTCGCACGGCGCCCGGACGATCGATTCCTCGACGTTGTACTTCGCCTGCGCGAGTTGCTGCCGGGCCTGGGCGACCGCGGTATTCTCGCTGCCGATATTGGACTGGTAGGCCAGCCGCGCGCGGTCTTCCGCGGCCTGCGCGCCCGCGACTGCCTGCTTGGCCGACTCAAGGTTACGTTCGGACCGGTCGAGGGTGGCCTGCGCGATGACCTTCTTCTCGAACAGCTCGTTCTGGCGCCCGAAATCGGCCAGCGCGAGGTTGAGTTGAACATTGGCCTTTTCGACCCCGGCGGCGGCCTGGTCGACGGATGATTTCAGTTGCGGCACGCTCTGCTCGGCCGCCGCCAATGCGGCTTCCAGGCGCTTGCCGTCGAACTGAAACTGCTGCGGATCGATGGTGAAGACCACATCGCCCTTTTTCATGGGCGCGTTCGGCTGCGCCACCACCTCCTGAACGCGGCCCGGTGCAGTGATATGCGGCACCACCTGCACGACGCGCTGAAACACCCGCGCGTCTGCCGACGACGGATGGAAGTTGTTCATCGAGACGATGATGTAGAAGGCAAAAATCGGCCCTACCGCCGCCAGGACAAGCGCGAGCGGAAGGTCCAAGCGGATCAGCCGCAGCTTGTCGAACAGAAGCCAGATGATGGCCGCATAGGTAATGAAGATGGCGGCCATCATCGGGCCGTCTCCCGCCCTTTGATGCCGTCAAGCCGCGCTTCAATTGAATCGAGGCGCTGATTGAGCTTGTCCAGCTCGGCGCCGAGGCTGGTTGCTTCACTCCCGCCTGTTGCAGCGGGTTGCGGCTCCTGTTCTGCCTTGAGCTTGCGATAGAGGTAGATGACGTAGGCGGAACTCAGAAGTGCCCACAACATGGCTATGCTCTCGTCCGCTGCGGCAGCTTGCTCTCGATGGCGGCGATCCGCCGTGATGCTTGTTGAAGCTTAGCCGTCAACGACGCCTGGTCTTTGATCGCGCCGGGCTCCGGCCCGACCATCGGCTTGCCGGGAACGAGACACGCCCACACCATCGCAATCGGCCACAGCACGATCGTGATGATTCCCATCCAGCCGCAGATATTGATCGCGTCGGCCTGCGGATGCCCGCGCGATCTTGCGATCGATCCGGGAAGGCTGCCGAGCTTGTAGATCACATAGCCTGCAAGCACCGGAAAGACGCAGAGAACGCCCAGCGTCATCCAATGCAGGAACGGACCGAGGCCTTGTAGTGTAAAGCCCATCTGAGTCCTCCTCCCTGGGCCGCGTGCGCTACTTGCGGGCACCCCCGACGGTGGTCTCGGACTTCAGCTCGACTGTCACGCGGCTGATCTTGCCGGTAAAGGCGAAGGGCGCCTCCGCGCGGTAGGTCTCCGACACCGGCGCACCGAGGTCCATGCCGATGTCGAGGGTTTCGGTGGCCGAAAAGCGGAACGGGACGACGTGTTCGATGCGTCCCTCGCCGGCGGGCTGCCCGTTGACGAAGAGCTTGCCGACGCCGCCGCTGGTGGGCTCCGTCCCCTGGCCCTGCTCGTAGTCGAAGGCGACCTGGAGCTTGCCGGCCGGGAGCGGCCTGTCGGAGGTGACCCTGTAGCGGCCCTTGCCGAAGAAGTTGTACTCATAGACGAGCCGCCGGCCCTTGACGTATAGCGTGTAGCCTGCCGCGCTTCCTCCAGTCGCGATGATCACGCCCTCGGAACTCTCCTGCGGCAACTCGATCTCGGCTGTAATGCGGTGTGAGCGCCGATAGATCGCCGGCGCGCTGCCTTCAGGTATTCGCGTCGTGCCCGCGGCGTAGGTGAAGATGGTTCGGCCGCGGGTTACGGACGGACGGTTCGGATCGGCTGCGCGCTCGGCGAAGCGATCGTCGAGCGGATACACGTTGTACTTCCGCGCCTCCGCGTCGAAGGCCGCCTGCAGCTCCTTCAGCTTTTGCGGATTCGCCTCCGCGAGATCGTTCGCCTGAGAGAAGTCCTTGGTCAGATCGTAAAGCTCCCATCTGTCCTTGTCGAAGGGAGCTGTGCCCGTCACAGTCCAGGGCACGCCATGTCGCGCGCATGCCACCCATCCGTCGTGATAGATGGCCCGGTGGCCGCCATTCTCAAAGTACTGCGTGGTTCGGCTCGAAGATGCATTCGGCTGGTCGAAGGTGTAAACCATGCTGACGCCTGCGATCGGCACCTGCTTCACGCCGTTGATCAGTTCGGGGAACTTGACGCCGACGGCCTCGTAGATCGTCGGGGCGATGTCGATGCAGTGGTGGAATTGCGTGCGCAGGCCGCCTTTGTCGGCGATGCGCTTGGGCCAGGAAATGATCGTGCCATTGCGCGTCCCGCCAAGGTGGGAGGGCACACGCTTCATCCAGGCGAAGGGCGCGTCGCCCGCCCAGGCCCAGCCGACGGCGAAGTGGTTCTCGTGCTTGGGACCGCCGAGCTCGTCGATCTCGCGAAGTTGTGAAGCCACGTCATCGGGCACACCGTTCTGGGTCATGATGTTGTTGGTGGTGCCCGTGAGGCTTCCCTCGGCACTCGCGCCGTTGTCGCCGACAATGTAGACGACGAGCGTGTTGTCGGCGTCGGGCAGTGAACGGACGGTGTCGAGCAGCCGGCCGACATGATGATCGGCGTGCGCGAGGAAGCCCGCGAACACCTCCATCTGGCGCGCATAGAGACGCTTGGCATCCGGCGACAGACTGTCCCAGCTTTCGATCTCAGCCGGGCGCGGGGTCAATTTGGTGTCCGCTGGCACGACTCCGAGCTTCTTCTGCCGTGCCAGTGTCTCCTCCCGCATCCTGTCCCAGCCGATATCGAATTGGCCCTTGAAACGATCAATCCAGTCCGTGGGCACGTGGTGCGGCGCGTGCGCCGCGCCGGGCGCGAAGTACAGGAAGTAGGCCTTGTCCGGTGCGATCGACTTGACGCGCGTGACCCATGCGATGGCATCGTCGGTGATGTCCTCGGTGAAGTGATAGCCCTGCTCGGGCTTACGCGGCGGCTCGACCGGGATGGTGTTGCGGAAGAGCTGCGGCTCCCACTGGCTGGTCTCGCCGCCCTGGAAACCGTAGAAGTATTCGAAGCCCTGGCCGGTCGGCCAGCGATCGAAGGGACCGATCGGGCTCGTCTCCCAGTCCGGCGTATTGTGCCACTTGCCCAAGGCGGCGGTCGCATACCCGTTCTGGCGCAGCACTTCGGCGACGGAGGCGACGTCCTTGCCCCAGACACTGTTGTACCCCGGAAAGCCGGTCGACAGCTCGGCGATCGTGCCGTTGCCGGACTGGTGGTGGTTGCGACCTGTGAGCAGTGCAGCGCGGGTCGGCGAGCAGATCGATGTGGTGTGGAATTGGTTGTAGCGGAGGCCCTGGCCGGCAAGCTTGTCGATGTTCGGCGTCGGGATCGGGCCGCCAAACGTGCCGGCCTGTCCGAACCCGACGTCGTCGAGCATGATCACTACGACATTGGGTGCGCCCTGCGGCGCGCGCACCGGCTGCGGGAAATCCTCGCGCGCATCGCGGTAGTCGGGAGCGATGACGCCGCCGAATGGCCGTTCCGGAAGCGGAAGCTGATCGCTGGCCGCCGTCTGCTGCGCTTGCGCGGTCTGCTTTCCGCCCAAGGCTGCGGCTGCAAGGCCGGCGACGCCGCCCATGAGCACATCGCGTCTTGATTGACCCTTCTTCATAGCTGCATCTCCCTTGAACCAGTGAGCGCTATTCATTTTTTTCTGTTTGGAGGATCGCGATCGAAGGGCCGCAGAAAGGAATGCTGAAGCCTTCGGCACATATCCGACAATGACTGCCGCAGGCGCCACCAGCGCGGCTCAACGACGCATCAAGCGCGTTTAAGGCCATGGCAAATCACGCGGAAATCCGGCCAAGCGTTGCGGAACCCTCCATCACGCGCGCCCCATTGCTCGCTCTAGCCTTGAAGTCTAGGCCATCAGCAACTTCAGGATTGCGTCAAATGTACCAATCGGCGAGATTTGATCGCGCTGGCGGGACATCGGAGCTTTTTATGAAAAAGAGCGAGGCGTTCGAGATAGTGTCCAGCCTTGGCTGGCTTTCCAAGCAGCCGATAGCCTTTCGCACGCGTCTGGCCAGCGACGCGCGTGTGCGGAGCTTCGAACCCGCACAGGTCTTGTTCGAGGCAGGCGATCCGGCCCACTCGCTAATTGGCCTAGCCTCCGGAACGTTGGAAGTCTCACTCGATCATCCCCAGTTTCATTTGCAGCTCGTCCACATCGCAAGGCCCGGCACGTGGTTGGGCCAGGCAACGGCCTATGGAAGCCAGCGGACACGGTCCGTATCGGTCCGGGCGAAGACAAAATCTTCCGCGATTGTGATATCCCGGCAGAAAATTGAGGCGATGATCGAGGAAGACCCGCTCTGCCTGAGATATTTCGCGCTTCTCAGCGAACTTCATTTGCACGAATGCTTGAGGGCTATCGCCGAATTGTCGCAACGCGATTCCTTCTGCAAGGTGTGCGCGCGACTTATTTCCCTCGGCGTATCCTATGTGCGGGGCAGCAATGCCCGAATAATCGAAATTCCTGTCAGTCACGACGAATTTGCCAGCCTCTGCGGCATATCGCGGAAGACCCTGGAGCGGGTGCTGGGTGAGCTCAAGCAGAATAGCGTTATCGATGTCCACTATCGCTCGATCACGATACTTGACCTGAAAAAGTTGAGCGCGATTGCTGCAGGCGACAATTGGCCGAGATCGGAAGGCTCACGGGCCGCGGCGAGCTGAGAGCTGAACGGTACCAATTGAGTAAAATGTCGCAATTGCAATCGGATGATTTGTCCGCCGCCATTCCATTCGGTTCTGGTGCAATGTAGAGTTGCCCTCGAAGTTCGGAATTCGATGTGCACCCGACAGTCGCCGTGACTCGCGGAATAGGCTTCGGTCAAGCGCCCCTTTTCGCGATCATTGCGCAAATGTTCGCAATTTTGCGCGGCCAAACATGACATTCCGCCTCACCCTTACCGCTTGGGTCATGCTGATGATCGGCGCCTTGGCCGCGCTCCTGATCCTTGTCCAGGATCGCACTCTCAAGCTTGCAACCGAAGAGGCCGCGACATCGACCATGGATGCCGTCAGCGCGCGGACGGTAACGTTGCTGCGGGAACAGATCGCAAATCTCTCGCGCGCGACACGCACGCTGTCGATCAGCCCATCGTTGACCGATCCATCCGAACTCGACGCGGGCAGTCCGGCCACCAGCCTCGTGAAGGGCGCCTTGATCCAGTGGCCGGCGCTTGACAGCATCTACGTCGGTTATGACGACGGCCGCTGGCTGCAGGTGCAACGTGTGGAAGGACTGAAGGGCGAGCAGCGGGAACGCCTCGATGTGCCGCTAAATGCTTCATTCGCCATTGCGCTGATTCATCCGACGAGCGACGGCGAACTGCCAACGACGCGCATTTTCCAGGACGAGGACGGCAAACAGCTCGAACGGCGGGAAATCCTCCGCCGCGGCTACGACCCCCGCGAGCGCGTCTGGTATCAATCCGCGCTGCAGGCCGGCCAGCTCGTGGTCTCGGCCCCCTATTTGTCATTCAGTCTCGGCGTGCCCATGATCACCTTCAGCGCGCCGTTGCAAGGCAAGGTCGGCGGCGTCGTCGGCGCCGACCTGAAGCTGGACGCCTATAGCACATCCGCGGATGTCCTTAAATTCGGACAGAACGGCTACGTCGTCGTATTCGATTCCAAAGGCACGGTTATCGCACACCGGGACTACGCCGCGATGTTCGCGCGCTCGAGCGCAGACCCGGCAAGCCCCAGGCTCCCCAGTACATTTGAGCTTGCAGGCAGCATTGAAGGAAAGGTGATCGGCGATTGGGACAAGTCGAACCGCACCCGAGGAACGCTTCGTTGGACCGATGACAACAGCTACTTCTACCGGCTCGAAAGCATTCAGTTGGGGCCGACCCTCACCGCCAACGTCCTGCTGATCGCCGCCGAGAAGGAATTCGCCGGCAGCATCCGCGACCTGACTTTCCGGTCCCGGATATTTGCTCTGGCATCCTTTCTCTTGTTCATTCCTCTCGCCTGGATCTTCGGCACCAGAATGTCGAAGAAAATCAACGCGATCACGGAGCAGGCGGCACGCCTCCAATTGATGGGACAACCGTCACCGGGCCCGATTGGCTCTTTCATTCGCGAACTGCATACGCTGGGAGGAACGATCCACAAGGCGCAGCGCGCGATCTGGTCATTCTCGCGGCTGGCGCCGCGGGAAATCGTTCGCGGCGTCCTCGATAACTCGATCTCCACGGAGCTGGGAGGCACGCGGCAGGAAATCACGGTGCTCTTCACCGACGTTCGGGGCTTCACCAGCCTGTCGGAAACTGCCAATCCGGACGTGCTGATGCAGCAGACATCGCGATATTTCACCGCGCTGACGGACGTCATCATGGCGCAGCGCGGCACCGTCGATAAATTCATCGGCGACGGCATCATGGCGTTCTGGAACGCGCCGAACCCGCAGGAAGATCATTGCGAGCGCGCCTGCCGCGCCGCGCTTCTGGCGAAGGAAGCCAATGAAATGATTAACCAGCAATTCGAGGCCGAAGGCTTGCCGCCGTTCCATACGCGTTACGGCATACATGCGGGCGAAGCGGTGGTGGGCAATCTCGGGTCGGCCGAACGCATGAACTATACGGTGCTCGGCAATATCGTGAATCTGGCGGCTCGGCTCGAAGGGCTCAACAAGCAGTACGGCACTGATATCCTCATCAGCGAGGACATATTCGCGCGAGTTGGAGACCGCTTTCGTTGCCGATACGTCGACAGTGTCGTCGCCAAGGGGATGGTGGCGCAAACACGCGTCTACGAGCTGTTGAAGGAAATCCAACCGGGAGTGACCGATCATGACAGCAACACACAGCCATCCACTGATATCCTCGATCGTTGACCAAGCCGCCGAGCGGCAGGTCGTCGGCACCTGAAAAACGCCGCCCGTAGCTCGGCTGGATAGCGCTAGACTACCAATCTAGGGGGCAGGTGCTCGAATCTCTTCGAGCGCGCCACTTCAATCAAGCAAGCCATATTCCTGCCGCTCGCGAGTAACGCGCCAGCCGGCGCATGTCGTAGCCGCGATTTTTGCGAGGAAGCCATGGCGCCGCTGTGGCAGGCTTAGCCAATCCACGGAACGGCCGAAGTCAGAGCGTGGATACGGTATTCTGCCTTCCGGGCGAAGGTTTCCTCGCTGCGATTGACGCGTTTGCCGCCGCCCTCGCTCGCTGCGCTTGGGCGGATGAGGCGAGCGATGGCGGCACTGAGGGGATGGTTCGGCCGAACCCCATGGTCGAATTTGCAGAACTTGACGCACTTAACTGAGGGTTCTCATCTGTCGGGCCGTTTCACACGACCCGACGGTACAGCTGATCGGATCGCTCACACGATGTGGAAGTCCGTCTCGTGCAGATTGACAAGTGATACATTCTTCAGAAGCACAGTGTTGTTTGCGTCAATGGTGATCAAAGTATCGCTGCCCGACGCTGTCGCAGCGGCAAGCGCAGCCGCCGCGTCCGCGAAATTACCATCCCGGAATTCAAGCAGGTCGCTGCCCACCGTGAAATCGGTAACGACATCCTGGCCAAGATTGGTTCGGAATACGAAAGTATCGTTACCCACGCCTCCGGACATCGTGTCATTGCCCGCTGCACCGGCGATGGTGTCGTTCCAGGCAGTCCCGGTGATCGTATCGTTTCCGCTGGTGCCGCGTATCGCTGCATTGGCATTGATCGTTGCGAGATCCCAAGTCTGACCATTGGCGAATTCGATCTTTTCAAGGCCCCAGTTTGCCGTCTGAGAGTAGAACTGCTCATCGAACGTGATGGTCTGCCCGTTCGAATTGACGGTGGCGACCAGATGTACGCCTACGCGGCTGAATGTCAGATCGCTGGCATTCAAATCGGTGAAGCGAAGGGTGTCGACGTCCGTTGTGGAGCCGGATTCGTCATTGATGTAATCGTTGCCGTCACCAAGCGCATAGACGTAGGTGTCACTGCCGGCCCCGCTGTTGAACTGGTCGTTACCCAGGCCGCCCCTGAAAACATCATTCCAACTGCTTCCGGAAATCGTGTCGTTTCCACTGGTGCCTCGAATCCAGGCATTGGCGTTGATCGTCGCAAGATCCCAGCTGGTACCGTTCGCGAATTCGATCTTTTCAAGGCCCCAGTTTGCTGTCTGAGAATAGAACTGCTCATCGAACGTGACGGTCTGTCCGTTCGAATTGACGGTGGCGACCAGATGCACGCCCACCCGGCTGAATGTCAGATCGCTGGCATTCAAATCGGCAAAGCGAAGGGTGTCGACGTCCGTGGTGGAGCCGGATTCGTCGTTGATGTAATCGTTGCCGTCACCCAGCGCATAGACGTAGGTGTCACTGCCGGCCCCGCTGTTGAACTGGTCGTTACCCAGGCCGCCAAGGAAGACGTCGTTGGCAGAGGTCCCATTCAACGTGTCGTTGCCGGCCGTTCCCCGTATCCAGGCGGCGCTGAGAATTTGACCGCGATCCCACGCGGTGTTGTCTGCGAATACTACCTGCTCGATTCCGCTCGTGCCGCTGAACTGATCCTGAACCGTGAGTGTCTCTCCGGTCGAAATGATCCGGATCTGGAGATGATTGTTGTTGCAGCCGAAGGTGACGTCCGAGGAATTCAGACCCACCAGCTTGACGACGTCGGCACTTCCGTCGGTTGCGCCCTCGGCGACCGTGTCGTTGCCATAGCCGGTGGCGTAGATGTAAGTGTCGCCGCCGCCCCTCCCTTCCAGATAGTCGTTCCCGCCCTTGCTATCGATCGTGTCTGCGCTTCCACTGCCGTAGATGTTCTCGCCCGAGGCAGTGCCGCGATACCACGCCGCAGTCTGAATCTGGCTTCGATCCCAGGTGGAGCCATCGGCGAACAAGACCTGTTCGATACCGTTGGTGCCGTTGAACTGGTCCTGGACGTAAAGGGTCTCTCCTGTCGAATTAATCTGAATCACTAAGTGATTGCGGCTGTTGACATGGATGAAGGTAACGTCCGATGGATTGAGACCGACCAGCTTGACGACGTCGGTACTTCCATCGGTTGCCCCCTCGCCGATGCTGTCGTTGCCGGATCCGGCAGCGTAGATATAGGTGTCGCCTCCGCCGCGACCTTCCAGATAGTCATTGCCGCCCTTGCCGTCGATCGTGTCGGCGCTCCCGCTGGCGTAGATGTTCTCGCCGGAAGCCGTGCCGCGATACCACGCCGCGGTCTGAATCTGGCTTCGATCCCAGGTGGAACCATCGGCGAACAAGACCTGTTCGATACCGTTGGTGCCGTTGAAGTGGTCTTGGACGTAAAGGGTCTCTCCTGTCGAATTAATCTGAATCACTAGGTGATTGCTGTTGTTGACATGGATGAAGGTAACGTCCGATGGATTGAGACCGACCAGCTTGACGACATCGGTACTTCCGTCGGTTGCCCCCTCTCCGATGCTGTCGTTGCCGGATCCGGCAGGTAGATATAGGTGTCGCCTCCGCCGCGACCTTCCAGATAGTCGTTGCCGCCCTTGCCGTCGATCGTGTCGGCACTCGTGCTGCCATAGATGTTCTCGCCGGCGGCCGTGCCGCGATACCACGCCGCGGTTTGAATCTGGCTTCGATCCCAGCTCGAGCCGTCGGCGAACAAGACCTGTTCGATGCCGTTGGCGCCGTTGAACTGGTCCTGAACAGTGAGGATCTCCCCTGTCGAATTGATCTGAATCTGGAGATGATTGCTGTTGTTGGCGTGGATGAAGGTAACGTCCGACGGATTGAGAGCCAGCAATCTGACAACGTCCATGCCGGTATCGCTGCTGCTCTCGGCAATCGTATCGCTCCCCGAACCTACTCCGTATAGATACGTATCGCCGCCACCTCCGCCGGTGATGTAATCGTTGCCGCCCCCACCATCGATCGTGTCTGCACCAGACGTTCCGGAAATGCTTTCGTTAGCGGACGTACCGAAGATTGCAGCCATTGCCTGAATCTGAGCGCGAGTAAGACTCGATCCATCGGCGAAAATGAAGGTTTCAACGCCATTGTCACCGCTGAACTGGTTCTGAACCCGCAACGACTCATTGCTGGACAATATCTTGAGAACGAGATCGTTTCCGGAACGGCCGATCTGGATGTCGGCCTGATTGAGGCCGACGAGCTTCACGACATCGCCATTGCCATCGCTCGCGGCGACACCCTCAACGACTGTGTCGTTACCCGACCCGACGCCGAACAGATAAGTGTCGTTGCCGCCGTGACCGATGAGGGTATCGTTGCCGCCCCGGCCATCGATGGTATCGCCGGAGGAACTACCGTCGATGGTTTCGCCTGCGCTGGTACCGACGAACCATGCGGCCGTCGCGATCTGCGCGCGGTCCCAAACGGTGTTGTCCGCGAACTTGATCTGCTCGATGCCGGCAGTGGTAGCATTGAAATGGCCCTGCACCTTCAGGACCTCGCCGGTTGCGGTGAGCGTGATGTAAAGATCGTTACCGAGACGGCCAAGCGACACCTCGGCCGGATTGATGCCCATGAGACGAACGGTATCGGTATCTGATCCGCCGCCGTTCTCGAGGATGGTATCGTTGCCGGAGCCGGCGCCCCAGCGATAGAAATCGGAGCCGGCCTCGCCGCGCAGGGTATCGTTGGCCGCCCCGCCGTCGATCACGTCGATGTCGCTGGTGCCGATAATGGTATCCGCGCCGCTGGTTCCGGCGTGAGTCAGGACCGAGCCGTCGTTGGCGACCGCGAGCGCCAGGACCATCTGAGCGGTCCAGACCGTGCTGTCGTCGAACCGGATGCTCGACATCGGACCCGACCCGTTGAACTGCCCGCGGATGGTGATGCGGCCATCGGCGCCGTTGCTGCCAATCAGAACGATGGCATCGTTGCCATTGCGGATGATTGTCAGCTCATTTGGCGCGATTCCCTGTAGGACCAGCGTGTTCGATCCCGAAGAGCTTTGGTCATCGATAACGTCGTTGCCGTCGCCGCGCGCAAAAACATATGTGTCGTTGCCCGAGTCGCCGACCAGCCGATCGTCGCCCATACCCCCGGTCAGGGTGTCGTCACCGCCACGACCACTCAGCGTGTCGTCGCCCGCGCCGGAGAGCGGGCACCAGGTCGGCCGCCGTAATGCCGGGGCCAAACTGGATCGTGTCGTTGCCGCCCCAGCCGCTCAAATACTCCTTGATGGTGTCCTGACCATCGCCCCGGTTGAAGACGTAGGTGTCATCTCCGCCATCGCCGCTCAGCGTGTCGTTGCCAGTCCCGCCAATCAGAACGTCATTTGCCGCCACGGCCGCTCAACGTGTCGTCGCCCGCCCCGCCCGAGATCCTTTGCGCGCGCCACTGCGGTCGCAACGGCTGGAGGAGAAGCGCTCAGAAGCGTGCGTGCCTTTCGCGATTTTCTCGCCGCAGGCACCTTCGATATTCTTCAACCCGACCTTTCGATATGCGGAGGCTACAGCGGCTTTCGCCAAATTTGGGCGCTCGCGCAAGCCTACGACCTGCCCATCATGCCCCATGTGTTTGGCACGACTGTGAACTTCCACGCCTCGCTTCAAATGTCGGCGGTGCTTGAACCGCGCCGCGGCGGAGCTTGCGCCGCGTATCCATTTGTAGAGTGCGACATGATGGACAACCCGCTCCTGCGCCTTGCCGGCACACCGTCCGTCAGCCGGCATGGCATGCTCGCGATACCGGAAGCCTCTGGGACGGGACTGGACTTGCAGCCCGAACGGCTCGAGCCATGGATCACTGACTCCTGGTCGGAGCATCTTTAGGAAAGATGCACGGCCTCTGGAACGCTTATTCCGAACGCAATATGCTCTCCGCAGTCGCGTCACAACGATCTGCCCGGCCGCCTCAACAGGCTGAAACAAGGATGCGGAAGCGACGGCAATGACCCTCCGCTCGCCCGCACATCGGGCCCGAACAATCGATCAGGTCAAACAGCGCCCCTGAAAACGACTTTGACCGGCGGCAGTGTGGGAGCCCGAATTCGGGCCTGAGACCTCCCAACCGCCGAAGCCCTCGCATCCAATTGCGCGTGGACATGCCCTGCTCGCCACTTTTGGCCGAGAACATCGACATCGGCCAGGTAGGTGAACTTGCGTCGTCTACTCTATGATTGCCGCGCCAGAGCTCTTGATAACGTCTCCCCACTTTTCATTTTCATGCTTAATGAATAGTCCGAAATCCGGACCGAACACTGTACCTACTTCCGCGCCTGTCACTTCGAAGCTCTTTCGTACGCTCGGGCTCGACAGAGCCCGCTCAATGTCAGCAGTCACTTTGGATAAGATATCGGTTGGCGTTTTCGCCGGAGCTAACACCCCGAACCAAGAAGACGCCTCAAAACCAACCAATCCCGCCTCATCAAATGTCGGCACATCGGGAAGTGAGCTCAATCGCTTGGGGCTTGCAACGGCCAAGGCGCGCACGGTGCCGGCCTGAACCTGTGGGATGACGGTTGGCAAGTTGTCGAAAAGAATGGGGACGTGGCCTGCGATAACATCATTCATCGCCGGCGCAGCACCCCGATACGGCACATGCCTTAGTTTGGCGCCCGACATCTTCTTGAATAATTCGGCCGACAGATGGTGCGTCGATCCAATTCCAGACGAAGCGTAATTGAGCTCTTCGGTTCCGTGTTTCGCCAGATCCAAAAGCTCCCTGAGCGTTGAGGCAGGCAATTTCGGGTTGACTATCAAGACGATTGGAACGGTTGCCAACAGGGCAACAGGCACGAAGTCCCTCGCCGGATCAAACGGCAATTTCCTGTAGAGCGATGGATTTATGGTAATTGGACCGGGTGAACTGACGAGATAGGTGTACCCATCTGCCGGCGCGTCAGCTGCCACCTGGGTACCGATATTTCCGCCCCCGCCAGGTTTGTTCTCGATGACGACCGGTTGTTGCCATATCTCACTAAGCGCCTGCGCCAGCATACGCGCCGCCGCGTCGTTTGACCCGCCCGCAGGATTCGGAACAATGAGTCGGACAGTCCGCGTCGGAAATATCTCGGCTCGGGCGGCGCTTACCTGAAGTATGAAGGAAGCGGCAAGCAAATACAGAACTAGTCGTCTCACGGCTACTCCTCCCGTGGCTGGTCGATCTACTGTGCGAGTTGAATCCACCGGGCTTTTTCCGTAGACGAGCTTGCCGAAATTTTCCTTCATGCCGGCACCCTTGGCCTCTTTAGCCGCCAGACTGCGACCGTCCCTCCGGCACAAAAACGACAAGGGCGGATCGTCAGGGCAAACGACGCCACGGAGTTGACCGAGCGCAAGTGGTCATTTAGAGCGGGACAACGAGCAGGATATCGACATTTCGCGAATCCAGGACGACGACACGCTCCTTGAACTTGAGGGAACCGCCCTCCTCTTGAATCACATCGAGATACTTTCCGGTGGCATACAGATCCATCCGGCCGGTCTCCATGATGCGAATGACCTGAAAGTTGGAACGCGAAATCACGCAACCGGTCGCCTTGTCATACGACATGGTGGGATAGCCGATGATATGGTTGTAGGTATGCGGTTCGAAGATATTGGCGGTATGGAAAGCCCTGACCCGATCAATCATCATTCCGCGACCGACACACCGCATGATTCCGATAGGCAGGCCAGCCTCGTGATTTTCCTTGGTCGTGATGAGATAGATGCCGTTCGGCACGAAGAACTGCGGCCAAAGATCGATCTCCCCATCGTCCATCGCATGACCGTATGAGGCAATCAGGTCCGCAGCTTCGCGGTATTGGTCACCGCTGACTTGCGCGACCGGCTTTTCGATTACGCTGGGCATGGCTTGCTCCTCAGAATCCCATGATGCCGCGGTAGCCCTGCCAGAAACCGCGGACGGCAGTCTCCGTCGCACGAGAGTTCTTCTCGGATTCGGCGACCCGCCCCCCCATTTCCATGAAAGATGAGCATTCCGGATCGTTGCGGGCGCCGCGCTGGACGAATTCGTTGATACAACCATCCTCCAGCGAGACCAGACCTGCCGCACCCGTCAGATTGCTCTGCATGATGCGCATTTGCGATTGTTCCTCGGTGTCGCGATCATAGCCGAGGTAAACCCAGAACAGCTCGGTCTTGTCGACTCCCTTCGGCGCAAAGAAGCGGATGGCGAGCGAATTCAGTGTGAACTGAATGCACATGTTGGGAAAAACGGTCTGGATGCTGTGGGTGATGCCGTCGTCGAATTCCTCCCAGGCCTCCAGTAACCCCGGCCCCTCGAGAGCGGATTCATAGTTGGCCGAATGGACCTTGGCCTCGGAATACTCGGCGGCTTCTTGCAGCTTGGCGCGGCGCGCGAAGCTCAAATGGTGCCACTTCTCATCGGACAGGATGATCCCGCCGTCCATATCCAGGCGATTTACCTTGAAGGTCGTATAGAAGGTGTGGAGCAGGGTTGCGTGATATGAGTCGCGCAGATTTTCGGCATATAGCTTCCAGTTATTGTGAATAGTCTGGCTGTGCGTGCCGAGGACACGAAGCGGGCGATCAAGATTTCTCTTGATGAACTGCGCCATGTCGGGACCCAGATAGGTTTCGACGTCCTCGACCTCGTTGGAAAATGTTCCGAAGATAATTCCGCAGAACTTTTCGATGCGGATCGGTTGAAGGCGATGCTTGGCGACGTCGAAATCGCTTGGCATCCCACCCTGTCCGCGTATCCCGTTACGAAACGCGACGCCCTTTAATTGTCCGTCGAGGCCGTAATTCCAGGCATGATAGACGCAGGTAAGGCTCGCGACATTGTCCTGCTTCTTGAGGCACACCAGCGCGCCCTTGTGAGCGCAGCGGTTGACCATCGCATGGACCTCGCCCTCATGGTCCCTGGTCACGATGATTGGCGTTTCGCCGATCACCGTTGTGCGATAGTCGCCCGCCTTCGGGATTTCGACGTCCAGACAAAGATAATTCCAGCAACGCCCCCTGAAAATCCGCTCCTGCTCCAGCTTGTAGATTTCCGGATCGGTAAAGAGACGATAGGGCGCACGCGCGACGCCTTCGGCGGGCCATTTGAAATCCAGTGCCCCGGCAGAGGCAGAACTCGGAAGCGGTGTCGTAAGCATCTCGTCATTCTCCCTTGTCTCGCCGAATTTAGAGGCGTTCAAAAGAGACTACCGAACCGAGCGACGTAATTGCCAATAATCATTTGAGCGAAATAAATAAGTAAATCGTATCAGGGGCGGTTCACGGTCGCTGGACGCGCCGATCTCCTCAACTGATCAACAATAGCGATGACCGCTGGCGCCCGCTCCAACTTGCGATAGACCATCGCCAGATCGGAGTGCTGATTGATCTTTGCCAACGGCCTATACACCACATCGGCAATTTGCAGATGACGAAGCGAGTCCGGCACGAACGCCACGCCGAGACCGCCAGCAACCAGACCTGCCAGAGCCGTGAATTGTCCCGCGCGTTGAGTTATTTGCGGCGACAATCCGCCCTTGGCGCATATCTGGGCAACTTGCGCGTTGAAACCACTTCCCTCCTGGATCTGGACGGCAACGAACGGCTCGGACCTCAACGCTTCTAGCGTCACGCTCTTTTGCCGCGCGAGCCGGTGCCCGCGCGGTATCGCCAATATGATTGGCTCGCGGTGCAGCGATACGATCGCTAGGCCGGGCGGCAGTGATTTCACCGGAAGACGCAGGATACCAAGATCAAGCCGACTACTGCTGACGTCGTCCAATTGCTGAACAATCCCGATCTCGTTTAGGCGAAACTCCACGAGAGGATTGGCTTCGCGAAAGCGGGAAATTGCTTTCGACAGAACGCCGGTGAAGATGGCTGAACCCACATATCCAATTTCGATATGTCCCAGTTCGCCCCGGCCCGCCTGACGCGCCACCAGCACAGTCTTCTCGGCTTGCTGGAGGGTCCTGATCGCCTCGTTCAACGTGACTCGGCCGGCGACGGTGAGCTTGACCGACCTTTTCGTCCGATAGAAGAGTTCGACGCCGAGTTCGCGCTCGAGTGCCTGAATCTGCTGCGTGAGCGCCGGCTGCGCGACGCCGAGACGCACGGCGGCCTTTCCAAAATGCAAGCCAGAACTGACATGTATTTCAGGCGACGCAGTTCCATTATCGGCCTCCATGGCAGCCCTGGCGAACCAATGCCGCATTGGCAGACCACCCCTTCTCGGATCTGTAGCACCGCCGCAGCGCTTCGCAGTCGCTAACATGGCCTACAGGAACAACCGGGGATCTCGATGTTGCGGCAGCGTGCGCTCAGGACTGCTCTGCTTGCGGCTGCTTCAGGAGAAGGGCCTGCAATTCCCCAGATCGGAACATCTCCGTCACGATGTCACAGCCGCCTACGAATTCGCCGCGGACGTACAGTTGTGGAATCGTCGGCCAATCCGAGTAATCCTTGATACCTTGGCGCAGCTCTTCGGACTGGTAGATATCGTGCGATCTGAATGGAACGCCGAGATGGTCGAGTATCCGGACGACTTGCGCAGAGAATCCACAAGCCGGCGCCGTCGGCGTGCCCTTCATGAACAGAAGAATCTCGTTTGCGTTCACTTCGCTGCGAATGAAGTCTGCAACGCTCATGTTTCTCCCCTCGGTTGGTCGGCAAGAGCGATAATAATTACCGCCCGAGCGAGAAATCTATAAGTTCGATTTTAGCACTTACTTAACCGCCGGCTGGAATTCCAGAGGGAGGTTTGCACAATTTCCTGTCAGTCGACGGCTATGCTGATTCGCAAAAAGGGCTAGCTGCAATGCAGCCGACCCAAGGGTCAAGTCAGCGGAAGCCGATACCGCTTGCCTGGGGAGTTTCAATCGCAATAAACGACCCATTCTCAGGAAAGTCAATTCTAAAATAGAATTGACTTAAGTACCTATCCTGAAGACTGTAGCCGGGGAGAGGCACCCCTCATATCTCGTCGCGCTTTTCCCCATGCACCGAAATCATCGTTGATCGAACTTGGTCAGCCGCCACCTCACCAGGTCGTCGGCGCCTGGACCGGCCTGAGGCCGAACATCCCTCATGCGGACCACCTCGCCTGACTTCTCATCCACGAGCGCCAGCTTCACCTGGCGTCCGCTGTTCCTGTTGATGAATTTGAGAGGGGGGCCGGCGTCCCCGGTAATTCCCCATTTGTCCCCGACCTGGGCAAGCGCCTGAACGACGAGGATGACGTCCCTGCCCTTTCGGGTCAGGAGGTACTCGTAACGATCGGGACCCGACTGATACTGCCGCCGCTCGATCAGTTCATTTTCTTCAAGATGCTTGAGGCGGTCGGACAAGGTGGCATGGGTAACATCAGTCGACTTCCTCAAATCCTCGTATTTGCTCAAACCCAGCGACAGGTCGCGCAAGATCAGGACTGCCCAGCGATCGCCGACGGCATCCAGCACCCCGGCGATCGAACAAGCCATTCCCTCAAAACTCTTCGAGCGCATCTGCGTGGACCTCCGAATAACTCTTATTGCCAGAGTAAACTCGCCTGGCCCGCTATCCAAGGCCAGACCGGGAATTTTCATGCAAGAATTCACTTGCCTTCCAGTCACTCTTATTATTAGAGTTAAAGAACACAAGCCCAACCATTTCCGACAGTTCATTATACGAACTTAGCATGGTTTTGTGTCGAGCCGTCAGCAAACCCATGAGATTAGTTGGCGGAATGAGCCATACGGCTCTCGCGGAGGGACAATGAAGTTTTTGCAAATGTCTAAGTTTGGCAATCCCACAGAGGTGGTTGAAGTTGTCGAAAGCGATCCACCCCCACCGCCGGCAGCAAATGAAGCCACGGTCGCAGTCGAATACTCAGCGATCGGTCCCGCTGAACTTCTGATGATCCGTGGCAGGTATGGGATCAGGCCACAGCCGCCGGCGCCGCTCGGGAACGAAGCTATTGGACGCGTTATCGCCGTTGGAGCCTTGGTTAAAAATGTAAAGACTGGCGATCGTGTCGCCATTCCGACCGGACTTCCAGTGTGGAGGCAGGCCATAACGGTCGCGGCCGCCGATCTCATCGTCTTGTCTGAGCAAGCCGATCCGCAACAGCTGTCAATGCTTCGGATCAATCCGCTGACAGCGGCATTGCTCTTGACCGAGTATGTCGAACTCGGCAAGGACGACTGGGTCATCCAGAACGCCGGCAATTCCGGTGTGGGACGCAGCGTCATTGCGTTTGCACAGGAGTTCGGACTTCGCTCGGTAAGCCTCGTGCGCAGACCCGAACTCGTGGATGAGCTGAAGTCAGCCGGAGCTGACGTCGTCCTTGTCGATGGACCCGACGTTGTGAAGCAGGTCGCAGCGGCGACCGGCAATGCTAAAATCAAGCTGGGCATCGACGGCGTGGGTGGCGACTCCTCGCACTCGGTTGCGTCTTGCCTAACGTCGAACGCCAAGATGGTCGCCTATGGCGGCGTCAGCGGAAAGCCCGCGGCCATGAGTCCCCTGAACATTATTTTCAAGCAGGTGACCCTGGAAGGGTTTTGGCTGGGATATCCGCGCTTTCGAGATGCACACGAAAAGCTTGCGGCTCACACGCGGACAGCCGAGCGACTGATCGCCGAAGGCAAACTGTACGTTCCGGTCGCCGGCGTTTATTCGCTCGAGCAGGCAACTCAGGCCATTGCGCATGCGCAAAAAGGCGGGAAAGTCCTTTTGAAACCCAACTAATGGATAATCAACGGTCAGGCGCCCTGAACTCTAGGGCGCCTGAAACCGCAGCTAGTCCGATATGAAAAGCGATGGTCCTAATTCTAATAGGGCGAAGGCGCAAACGAAAGAACAGCGAACTTGCTATACGCACTTTACCGAAGAAGGCGTGCAAAGCATCTACGAACCGGATCGTGTTCGGCTAGAGACAATCGACGGGAAGCTTATTGAGGAGCGTGTACATCCAAGAAAGGCGTTTGAAGGACACACCCTTCAGACTACGTGGGATAGGCAGCATCTGGCCTACTTTTCCGGGTATGCAATTTGGAATTATCTAAATACTCCATTTATGTTTGTCACTGAGAGTGCCAAAGCGGAAGAAATAGATCCGGTGTCCGACCAAGGCACGGTACGCCGGCGGCTGAAGATCACTTTTCCCGAGAAGGTTGGAACTCACTGTCCGGACCAGATATTCCACGTCGATGAAAACGGGCTCATCGCTCGTTTGGATTATACCACACTCGTGGCAGGTGGCGCTCCAGCCGCGCACTACATGTCCGAGTACAAGAACATTCAAGGGATTATGATGCCAACCAAACGGCGCGCGTTCAGGAGAAACCTGGACGGAACTCTAAATGCTGAATCTGTCCTCGTCGGTATTGATATCTCTGCAATAACCTTGACTTACGAAAAGCATTGAGACGACAGGAAGCACGCAAACAAATGGGTATCTCCGTTGTTATGCAAGGGCAGCCTGCCTCAGCGAGGCAAGAGCCGAGCCTGATGACCGGGACCGTCAGTGCCGGCGCATAGAGACCGCCACCTCAGCGGCACAGCGGATCAGCACGGCACGCTGATCGATGTCGGCTTTGTAGATGATCGTGACGTCGACATTGCTGAAGCTGCGGCATGCCGAGGGCCTTTCGAAAGAGGTTCTTTCCAACAGCGATACATTTTCCGGCGAAAGTATTATTTTTCCCTTCGGCTCTGGGGACACTAGCGGTCTGTCAGCAGCTATGAATCATGGCGTCGTGTGTCCCCGGCGATAGCAGAAGGACAGTAGAGTTCATTGCAGACGGTCGGCATCGAGCACCCCGGCGATCGAACAAGCCATTCCCTCAAAACTCTTCGAGCGCATCTGCGTGGACCTCCGAATAACTCCTATTACCAGCGTAAACTCGCCTGGCCCGCTATCCAATGGCCCGACCAGGAATTTCATGCAAGAATTCACTTGCCTTCCAGTCACTCTTATTATTAGAGTTGGTCAATGCACAACGGGAGGGCAATGGATATGAGCGAACTGCGCGACCTTGTCCTCAACGCTCACGGTGTCACACGCTGGAAATCGGCCAGGACGATCGAGGGCAATATGTCGATCACCGGCCTGCTATGGGCAAGAAAAGGCTGGCCCGATGCGCTGAAGCAGGTCCGCGTTACGGCCGATACCGAAAGCCAGCGGGTTTACTATCAGCCGTTTACGAATCCGGACTGGCGCAGCGTCTATGGGCCCGAGGCGGTCGCAATCGAGACATCGGACGGTAAGCCAATCAAGAGCCGGGTAAATCCGCGCGCTTCCTTTCAAGGGCACGCAGTTGAGACGGCCTGGGACGATCTGCATCTCGCCTATTTCAGCGGCTACGCGATCTGGAATTATCTCAACACCCCGTTTCTCTTCGTGCTGCCGGGCTTCAAGACGGAAGAGATCGAGCCATGGGACGAACACGGCGAGAGCCGACGCCGGCTGAAGGTGACATTTCCGGATTCGGTCGCGACGCATTGTCCCGAACAGGTGTTTCATATCGACGGTGAAGGCCTGATCTCGAGAGTTGACTATAGCGCAATCGTAACCGGCGGAATCCCGACCGCGCATTGCACTTCCCAATACCGGGATTTTGATGGCGTCAGGATCGCGACCAGGCGGCGCGCCTATCGTCGAAGAGCCGATGGCACCGCGATCACCGAAGGCGTCGCGGTCGCGATCGATATTGCCGACATCCGGCTCTCATAAAGAAGTACGGCAGACAACGTGCCGTAATCAGGAGCAATGCATGCCCGAACCCGACGATCGTCATGTGGTAACCTTGGAGATCAACGGCACGCGCAAGACCGTCGCAGTGGAAGCGCGAAAATTGCTGGTCCACCTGATCAGGGAGGACCTTGGCCTCACTGGAACGCATGTCGGCTGCGATACTTCGCAGTGCGGCGCCTGCACCGTGGAGATCGACGGACTGGCGATCAAGTCCTGCACTGTGCTGGCCGTGATGGCTGACGGTGCGTCGATCACGACGATCGAGGGCCTGACCGACACAGGGGCCGAACTCAGCCCGGTTCAGGCTGCGTTCCATGAACATCACGCGCTGCAATGCGGCTTCTGCACGCCGGGCATGGTGATGAGCGTGCGTCAGCTGTTGAAGGATCAGCCCAATCCGAGCGAGCACGACATCCGCCACGGCCTTGCCGGCAACATCTGCCGCTGCACCGGCTATCACAACATCGTCCGCGCCATCGAAAGCCTGGCATCGAAAGGCGACCAGCCATGAACGATACAACTGCGATCCGCCTTATCGGCCAGCCGCTCAGACGACAGGAGGATTTCAAATTTCTCGCCGGCAAGGGCCGGTACGTCGATGATGTCAGGTTGCCGGGCATGCTGCATATGGCAGTACTGCGATCGCCGCACGCCCACGCCAAGATCCGAAACGTCGATCTGTCGGCAGCCAAAGTCGCACCGGGTGTTCGCCTTGTATTGTCCGGCAAGGCGCTCGCCGGCAAGATCGGTCCGATCGTGCCGAACTGGGTCATTCCCGGCAGCAAGGTACCGTTCCGTCCGGTTGTCGCGACCGATTGCGTTCGCTTTGTCGGCGAGTGCGTGGCGCTGGTCGTCGCGGAAACGCTGGCTGAAGCCTATGACGCCGTCGGCAGGATCGAAGTCGAGTACGACGTGCTGCCCGCCGTGATCGATGAGGAAGTCGCGATCCGGGAGGGCGCACCGCAGCTCCATGACAACGTTCCGGGCAATATCACCACGATCTACAAAGTACGCGGCGGCGACTACCAGAACGCCGCCCGCGAGGCCGATCATGTCATCGGCCTGCGCGTCGTCAACAACCGCCTGATCCCCACCTGCATGGAAACGCGCGCGATCGTTGCCTCGCCGGAACCGGACGGCACCTTGACGGTTTATATCGGCAGTCAGGTTCCCCACATGCACCGACGCTGGATCGCCGAGACGGTCGGTATTCCCGAGCATCAATTGCGGGTGGTCGCACCTGATATCGGAGGCGGCTTTGGCGCCAAGATGCATCTGTATCCGGAAGACCTGCTCTGCCCCTATCTCGCGCGCGAACTTGACGCACCGGTCAAGTGGTGGGAGAGCCGCTCCGAGAGCCATCAATCGACCAGCCATGGTCGCGCCCATACGGAAAATATCGAGGTAGCGTTCAGGAACGACGGCAAGATCCTCGGCCTGAAGGTCGACACCCTCGGCAACGTCGGCGCCTACCTGTCGAACATGGCGAGTGGCGGTCCGACTGTGAATACCATCAACTTTGGAACCGGCACTTACAAGATAGACAACTATGAGGCTATTTCCCGCGTCGTCGTGACCAATACCGTGCCGGTTGATGCCTATCGCGGCTATGGGCGGCCCGAAGGCGCTTATATTGCCGAGCGCGCGATTGATGCGGTGGCACGCCACCTCAAGCTCGACCAGGTCGAAGTGCGGCGGAAGAATTTCGTTCAATCGGCGGAATTTCCCTATCGGCCCTACGGCAGCACGGGCGTCATGTACGACAGCGGCAATTACCAGGGACTGCTCGACAAGGCGCTCGCGGCTTTCGACTATGAAGGCCGCCGCAGCGAATGCCAAGCCTTGCGCGGAAGCGGCATCTATCGCGGCATTGGCGTTGCCGCCTATACGCATATGTGCGGGATGGCACCATCACGCCGGTTGGCTGTGAGCGGATTCGACCGGGGCGGCTGGGAAAGCGCGCGGGTCAGCATCGACTCCAGCGGACGAGCCACGATCTATTCGGGCTCGATGAGCCAGGGACAAGGCCATATCACGTCGTTGTCGCAGATCGCTGCCGACGTGTTGCAGATTCCGATTGAAGACATCGACATCGTACAGGGCGACACGCGCCAGGTACAGGCCGGCCACGGCACCTTCAATTCCCGTTCGATGGCGGTCGGTGGATCCAGCGTGCACGTGTCCTCCCAACGCATTGTCGCAAAGGCGAAGAAGATCGCGGCGGGCATGCTGGAAGTGGACGAGAAGGACGTTTCCTATTCGGCCGGCGCGTTCAGCGTGCCCGGTACCGATATCGCGCCGCTAACCTTCCCGAAGGTGGCCCGCATGGCCTATGTCGGGCATAAACTGCCGGATGGCGTCGCGCCGGGCCTTGATGAGACGGTGTACTACGACCCGACCGGCATGGGTTCGCCGTCGGGCGTCCACCTCGCTTATGTCGAGGTCGATCCGGAAACCGGGATCGTCGATATCCTCGACTATGTCGCGGTTGACGACGTCGGCACGCTGATCAATCCCCGTCTCGCGGCCGGCCAGATCCATGGCGGCGTCGTGCAGGGCATCGCACAAGCGCTCTATGAAGAGGTCAGCTACGATCCTGACAATGGGCAGCTGCTGACCGGTTCGCTGCTCGATTATGCCGTTCCGCGCGCCGAGCATGTGCCGAACATCCGATCGCTATTCCAGCAAACTCCCTCGCCGACCAATCCGATCGGCGTCAAGGGCATCGGCGAGAGCGGTTCGATTGCCGCCCCGCCTTGTATGGTTCATGCGGTGCTTGATGCTTTGTCACCATTCGGTATCAAACATCTGGACATGCCGCTGACGCCGCCACGGGTCTGGGCGGCGGTGCAACAAGCACGCATGGGAGCGGCCCGATGATCCCCGCAGCCTTCGATTATGTCCGCGCGTCATCGCTCGCCCAGGCGATCGATCTGTTGCGCGACGATCCCGACGGAACAAAGCTCCTGGCTGGCGGCCATACCCTCCTGCCGGCGCTGAAGCTGCGGTTGGCGTCCCCCGAACTGCTGGTCGATATCAGCGGCATCGCCGAGCTCAAGGGAATCGAGATCAGCGAAACCGGCATCAGGATCGGCGCACTGGCCACCCATGCCGAACTGTTTGCTTCCGAGCCCCTGTACAGGGAATTGCCGGTCTTTCGCAGGGCAGCCAGCCTGATTGCCGATCCCCAGGTGCGTAACCGCGGCACGATCGGCGGCTCGCTCGCGAACGCCGATCCCGCGGCTGACTGGCCGGCGGTAGCGGTGGCGCTGCAGGCAGAGATCGAGATCGTGGGCCCGAATGGCCTCCGAAGGGTGGCGGCGCGGGACTTCTTTATCGATATCTTTTCGACTGTGCTGGAACCGGACGAAATTCTCGCAAGCGTCCATATCCCTCGGCCGAGGACTGACATGCACTTCATCTATCGAAAGATCCGGCATCCCGCGAGCGGCTTTGCCGTCGTGGGAATCGCGGTCGGCGTGCGGTTGCAAGAGGGGGCGGTTGACGAGATTTCCATCGGCGTCACCGGTGCAGCGAACCACGCCTTCGCCGGCCAACGCGCTTCCGATTTCCTGATCGGCAAGACGCTTTCGCAGGACAACATCGAACAGACGGCACAATTGCTAAGTGAGACCACCGAGTGCCTCTCCGACCGCTACGCTTCGGCGGAATACCGCGCGAATCTGATCCGGATCGAGACCAGGCGCGCGTTATTTGCGCTTGCGTCGTGAAACGGGAGCGTTCGAGTCGACAACCCCGCGATCGGCAGCATTGCCGCCAAATCGCTTACGATTGAACGGAACAGCACCTGCGCCGGCAACGATCTCGACGTCCTCAAGCCGCAACGGCTTGCCGCCGCTCGTCCGCAACGCCGGATATTCGATCGGTCGTCCGGCGGCGCGTTCGCGGAACACGACCTGCGGCCCTGCGGGCTCCGCCAGCCAGTCGTCACCCCATTTCTTAAGCGCGAGATAGGCCGGAAAGAAATCGCGTCCTTTCTCGGTCAGAACGTACTCATATCGGCCGGCGTGTTCGGGTAGCGGCACCCGTGTCATGACGCCGGCATCAACGAATTTCTTCAGCCGGGTGCTCAAGATATTGGAAGCGATCCCGATATAGTATTCGAACTCATCGAAGCGTTTCACGCCGTAATAGGCCTCGCGCAGGATCAGGATGGACCAGCGGTCGCCGACAACCTCCATGGCGCGCGCCATGGAACATTCCTTGTTTGCAAGACGGCTTCGCTTCACACTGGACATAGCTCTTTCAACCCCGAACTCAACTCATACCATATTGAGCGGGATTCGCGTATGTCCAGTGCGCCCTTCGGCGTTTCTGATCAGGCCGCCTGCCCCGGCTCGGCTTCCGGCTTGGCGACGATGTCTGGCTCTAGCGCACGCCGATGCGAAACGAGCGCGCCCGCTTCGCTTAAGCGTTTCAATTCCGCCTCGCTGAGGCCGAGTTCGCTGAAGACCGCGAAGTTATGCTCGCCCTGAAAGGCAGGTGTGCCAATTGGTGCCAGCTCCTCTGCCGAAAAATGCCACGGCCGGCCCGGCAACCGATATTCGCCGCCGCTGCGGTCAGGGACGCGTTGGACAGCGCCCCAGTAATCGCTCCATTCCGATGCCGTGAGCTCCTTGATAGAACGGATCTCGCCCATGGCGATTTTGGCCTCGTCGAACTGGGCGTCGAGGGTCGCCATATCCGGAAAGGTCAGGATCCACGACTGGATGATCTGATGCAGCACGCCGAAATTCAAGCGGCGCGCGGCAGCGCTGGAGAACCGCGGATCATCCATCAGATCGACCCGGCGCATGGCGCGCAGCCACGACGGAAAGGTCCGGCTGCCAATAATGCTGGTCGCGACCGTGAAATTTTCGCCTTGCGGTCCTGTAAAGAAGGAACAATCAGTGGCGCCGAGCACCGCCGGCTCCGCCCCGATGTCATCATCGGAAAGATCGACGTGCGCGCGTTCGTTGACCGCAAGCAACGTCGCCGCCATTGCGACGTCGATATACTGGCCCCGACCGGTCCTCTGACGGCTATTGAGAGCCGCAAGTATCGCGATCACGGCCTGCAATCCAGCGTAGACGTCGGCATGCGACAGGCTGTCGGTACGCGGCTCCGTCAGAGCGCTGCCATAGTGGCGGACGCTGTTTTCGGTAAAGCCAGCCTCGGCCTGCACGGTTGGCGCATAAGCCATCCTGCTCCGCCACGGACCACCCTGCCCATAACCTGTGATCGACGCGTATATCAGCCGTGGATTGCGTTTCGACAGCGTTGCGTAATCCAGCCCGAAGAAACCCAGTGTGCCTGCCCGGAAGTTTTCGACCAGGATATCGGCGGTGTCGCAGAGTTCAAGCGCCAACTCGTAAGCGCCCGGGATGTTGAGATTGATACTGACGTTGCGTTTGCCGGCATTTTGCTGAGCGTAATAGCCTGACATCCCGTCGGTCGATGGAAAAGCAAAGCGAGAAACGTCGGGGCTTGGTGGTTCGATCTTGATCACCTCAGCGCCGAGGTCCTGCAAGGTCCGGGCACACAGAGGACCAGCCAACACACGGGAAAAATCGACGACACGGATTCCACTCAAGGGGCCACTCATGTCAGCGCCCCGCAAACTTTGCGAGACCCGGGCCGTTCTTGCGGAATGATGCAAGACCGGTCTTGAGGTCTTCCGACGCCCAGATCGGCGCCTGTACGCGTGACATCGCCTCGTCCGCAGCCACCACGCCCTGATTGACGGCGATATGCGCGAGTTCCTTGGTTGCGGCATGCGCCACCGTTGGGCCTTGCGCGAACTCCTCCGCGATGGCCATGGTCGCCGTCTCCAACGATTCCTCCGGGACAGTGAGATTGATTAATCCCCACTTCTCCAGCGTTGGCGCATCGTAGCGCCGCGCCAGCATCGACATCTCCTTGGCGCGCTGCGCGCCGATACGTTGCACCTGCCGCTGGATTCCTCCCAGCAAGGGATGCAGCCCAAGCGTCGCCTCGACTGAGCCGATCTTCGCCGAAGAGGCTGCGATGATGTAATCGCACGATAGCGCAAGCTCGAGACCGCCACCCAGGCAAACGCCGTGAACGCTGGCGATTAACGGGATTGGCAGAAGCTCCATGAAGCGCAAGAATTCGACGCCGTTCAGCCGCCGATTTTCACCGCCCTGATCTGCGCTGCCTGCCTCCACCCGCTTATCGAAGATATCCAGATCTGCGCCGGCGGAGAAATGCCGCAGTCCGCTACGGATGACGATAGCGCGGCTGCCTGCCTTTTGCGCTGCCTCCACCTGCTCCACGATCGCGTTGAGAAGCTTGGGACCGAGCAGGTTGTACGGCCGATAAACCATTGTCAAAACGGAAATATTGCCGCGCTGTTCGCGCGTCACCAACGCATCCTCGGACAAAGCTGCCTCCTGTTCGCCGGCGGCTCTCGCGACCGCATCATTTGATTTGCGAAATGCAGGCTACATCACGGCTTGCATTTTGCAAGTCATAATTTGCATCAAATGGTTTGACGATCGATATGCCGGAGCTGCCCTGGAGGCTGATGGACTCGGAAAGAGGCATTCAGATTCAGTCCGCTGGAGAGGCTTCCGCAGTGGCGCTTCCGGTCTGATCGCGCACGGCCTGCCGACCGGCTTCCAAAAGGGCGTCAGACAGCCGCTTGTCACCCGCCGCACGCGCGAGCACGATCGAACCGACCATAGTCGCAATTGCGCCGGCGGCGGCATGTCGCGCATCTGATGGCGATTTCTTCGGGATCAACCCGGCGATGATATCGATCATTTTCTCCAGCCTGCCTGCAAAGGTACGTCGCGCCTCCGGGCCAGAACGTCCGATATCCGCGGCTAACGCCGGAAGCGCACAACCGCGGGCCGGGTTGTTGCGATGGCGAGGGCTCAGATAGGCCTCGACGACGGCATCAAATCCTTTCTCGGCAGGCAATCCCTGCGTGAGATCCAGCCAATGGGCGACGGTTCGGTCCATGGCCAAAGCGAGCGCTTCAACGACCAAACCGTCACGTGACTTAAAGTAGGCGTAGAAGCTGCCATGCGTCAGATCGGCGAGCTTCATCAGGTCGACTACGCTCAAGCCGTCGGCATCGTTCTGGCGCAGGCCATAGGAAGCATTCTCGACGATCCGCCTGCGGGTCTGCCGCCCGTGATCTTTCGGGTAACGCATTGCCTGCTCCGAGCTAACCTAGGAAACGGAGACATATTAGATGATAATCATCATATATAACAACCGAATTCCGCAGAAGTGCCTTTTGCCACCAAACCGAAAGCGGCTCGACTGAGAAGTTCAGGAAGACGACAGCACCGAGGTCAGGCCGCCATCGACGGCGAGGATCTGTCCGGTGATGTGCTTGCCGGCGTCGCTGGCGAAGAGAACGGCCGCGCCTTTCAGATCATCCTCGTCGCCGATGCGGCGCAGCGGCGCGCCGGCGGCGAGCTTTTCGACACCGACAGCCTCGATGGTGCCCTTCGTCATCCTCGACGGGAAAAAGCCGGGCGCCAGAGCATTGGCCGTAATTCCGTAGCGCCCCCAACTACCCGCCAGGGCCCGCGTGAAATTAACCACCGCGCCCTTGCTCGTATTGTAGGCGACCATCTGCATATCCCCGGAACTTCCGAACAGGCCCGCGATCGAAGCAAGGTTGATAATGCGGCCATATTTATTGGGGATCATCGAGTGCTTCGCAACCTGTTGGCTGAGCAGAAACAGCGCGCGGATGTTCAGATTCATCACCTTGTCCCACGCCTCGATCGGGTGATCCTCGGTCGGCGCGCCCCAGGTTGCGCCCGCGTTGTTCACCAGAATGTCCACCCGGCCGAGCTTCTTGATCGCTTCGTCAGTGAGCCGCTTGACGTCTTCGTCCCTGGAATTATCCGCAGCGATCCAGTCCGACTTAATGCCGAGACCGGCAAGGTGCGCTTGGGCTTTTTCCAGGTCTTGCGCCTTGCGAGACGAAATCAAGACCCGAGCCCCTTGCTCGCCTAGCGCCTCGGCGATCTGCAGCCCAAGGCCACGGGAGCCGCCTGTAACAAGGGCATTCTTGCCGGTGAGATCGAATGCCTTCTTGATGCTTCCCATAGTCAAATCCTCTTGTGGGCGAAGTTCTGCTGCATGGTAATGTGGGTTCCGCGAGATCTTTATTTCCCGCGGAACATTGCCGAGCGACGTTCCACGAAAGACTGGATGCCTTCCTTCATGTCTTCGCTGCTGAAGACGCGATCCTTGATCTTCGGGATGTAATCGATCGCAGCTTTTTCGCCGGCCTCGATGTATTTCAGCGCTGCTTCCTTGGTTACCTGAATGCCGATCGGCGCGTTCCTTGCGATCAGATCCGCAATCTCCATTGCGCGGGCAATCTGTTGGCCGGGAGCAACTATTTCCTGAACAAACCCGATTTTGTGCGCTCGGGCCGCATTGAACTCGTCGCACAAAAACAAATGATACATCGCATCTCCCCATCCTGCCCGGGTCAGATAGCGAAAGTGGGCGCCTCCAAGCGGCGCGATCCCGCGCTTGGACTCCATCTGGCAGAACCGGGCATCATCGGCCGCCACGACGATGTCGCCAGCCAGCATCATTTCGATGCCAATCGTGAAACAGATCCCCTGCACTGCCGTCACAATCGGTTTGCGGCACCGGCTTTTCAGCGCGAAGGCATCGATGTTGCCGGGCTTGATCTCGGTATTCTCGGCCTTGGGTCCGAAGAATTTCGGCATATCCAGCCCGGCCGTGAAATCCGGGCCTTCGGCACAGAGCACCCCGACCCAGTAATCGTCCGTTCGGTCGAGAAGCGTCATCGCATCGGACATCTGGGCCATCATCTGCGGACTGAACGAGTTCTTCTTCGCCACGTTGTCGATGATGATCTTGAAGACATGCCCGTGCACCTCGGTGCGGATCTGGCCGACTTGGGTTCTAGTGTCGTTCATTTGTTGCCTCCGAATTGTTTCCAGGGGACTGCGCAACGACACGCAGGCTCCGGTCGACTGGCGTGCAGCTAATTATTCCCTGCCAGCCAGCTTGGAACCGTCGCCGAACTCTGGCTACAGAAAATTTGGATAGCCCTTATTCGGGTGGCGGTGCGCCCTGCACCTCGACACCTTTTATCGCTCAACTCAGCTCAGCGCCGCGAACGCGGTCCGTTCGAAAGCCATCAGTTCTTCCGTCCGGCCGTCACGCACCTTCAGTAGCCACTGCGGATCCTGAAGCAGCGCCCGGCCCACCGCGACGAGATCGAACTCCTCGCGATCGAGGCGGCGGATCAACTCGTCGAGGGACGCCGGACGGGAACTCTCGCCGCCGTATGCGGCGATGAATTCGCCGGTCAGACCAACCGACCCGACCGAAATCGTCGGCACTCCCGTTACTTTCTTCGCCCATCCGGCGAAATTCAAATCGGAGCCATCGAACTCCGGCTCCCAGAAGCGCCGTTGAGAGCAATGCAAAATGTCGATTCCCGCGTCGACCAAAGGTTTGAGCCAGGCTTCCAATGCGCGAGGCGTATCGGCCAGCTTTACCTCAAAGTCCTGCTGCTTCCACTGGCTGATCCGGAGCAATATCGGAAAGTCCGTTCCGACCGACTTGCGCACCGCGTGGACGATATCAGCAGCAAACCGGGCCCGGCCGGGCAAGTCCTTGCCTCCGTAGGTATCCTCTCGGCGATTGGTACCCTCCCAGAAGAACTGATCGATCAGATAGCCGTGCGCGCCGTGCAATTCGACGGCATCGAACCCCAGGCGCTTCGCCGCAAGCGCCGCGTCGGCGAAAGCGCGAATGGCGTCTGCAATGTCCTCTTCGCTCATCGGCTTGCCGAACTTCTTCTCCGGTCGCGACAGGCCGGACGGACTGTCGTAGGCGCCGGGAGGAGACCAATTCTGGGCACGCGTGCGAACGGCTCCGACATGCCATAGTTGCGGCGCCATCAGGCCGCCGGCGGCGTGCACCTCGTCGACCACACGCCGCCACCCTGCCAGCTCCTTCTCGCCATGAAAGCGGGGAACATTCGGATCGTTCAGGGATGCCGGACGATCCACGCCCGTACCCTCCGATATGATGAACCCGACCGCTCCTTCGGCACGGCGGCGGTAATATCGCGCGACGTCTTCGGTCGGAATTCCGCCCGGAGAGAATGAGCGCGTCATCGGCGCCATCACGACCCGGTTCGGCAAGTTCAGCCCTTTCAGCTTGAAAGGCCGGAAAAGTACGTCGCTGGGCATTCATGCTCCATGATTCAGTCGGAGGTTATGCGGGCTCAGATCATCCGCCGCATTTTCACAAGGTACAATTCACTTTCGGTCGGCGCTGAGTACGTCACCGAATTGCTCCCACGTGGTACCATTCCAGCGCTGCAGCTGTAGCTGCGTGTACGCCATGCTGCTATCCGGGCCCGTGTTGATCGCGACACCCGGTATGAGAGTGGGAAGGGTCAGCCCGCGTATGCTCCGCGATTGCTTGACGATGTTCTCGCGAGAGAGATCGTTACCGCATTGCTTGAGCACCTGCTCCAGGATCTGTCCCTGCTGGGTACCGAACAGATAATTGTTATCGCCGATATCAGCGCCCGGCAGGTACTTCGCAAAAAAGTCGCGGTACCATTTAATGCCCGGATCGTCGGCCCACTTCTTGTCGTTCGGATCCTTGGTGATTGTCGCGGCGACTATGCCCACTGCCTTTTCCGGTCCTGCCGGGACGATGGTCGAAGAGACCGAGCTCGAAACGAAATTGATCAGGAACAGCGGCTTCCAACCGATTTCATCGACTTTCTTGATGGCCTGCGCTGCGAATTTCGGCGTGCCGGCCACCAAAAAGGCTTCTGCGCCAGATGATTTCAGTGAAACGACGTGGGAATCAATGGTCGGCTCGCTCACTTCGTAGGAGGACACGACGACTTTCTTGTCGAAATCGTCCTTCAGGTAACCCTTGAATGCATTGACGAAGTCCTTACCGAGATCGTCGTTCTGATAGAGTATCGCGATCTTCGCGTTCGGACGGGTCTGGGTAATGTATTTCGCATAGATTCGTCCCTCGGTGTCGTAGCTCGGCAATCCCGTCGTGGTCATGGGAAATTCAGCGAAGTTCGTGAACTTGGTGACTCCGCTCACGACAAACAGATGCGGCACCTTCTTCGCATTGACGTATTTGATGGTGGCCCCGATGCCGGGCGTCCCCAACGGACCGAACAGGAATGCCACCTCGTCGCTTTCGATAAGCTTCCTGGTCTGCTCCACCGTCTTGGGAGGACTGTAAGCATCGTCGTAGGTGATGAGGTTTATCTTTCGGCCGTTGATACCACCGCGATCGTTGACCGAATTGACGTAGGCGATGAGGCCCTTCCCGGTATTGCTGAGCGGAGACGCAGGGCCGCTAAACGGGAACGTCGCCCCTATCTTCACCTCGGATTCGCTCACTCCGGGCGTCTCCGCACGCGCCGGCGCGCCGGCGATCGATGTCGCGAGCGCGGCTACAATCATGGTCTCTCTGAACATTGCCATCTCCCTTCGGCGACAATTCGGTCGCTCAACATTCTTCCTTGAACGGGCGCGATTAGATTTCGGACGCTTCGTGGTTCCCGGCGGCCGTCAGCCCGCGGCCGCCGCGTTGGACTTTGCGCTCACTCGCGCGTTCGCCATCTCCCGCAACTTGTGCTTAAGTATCTTGCCGGTAGAGGCCGAGGGCAGAGCGTCAAGCACGATCAATTCGGTCGGACGCTTGTACGAAGTGAGCTGGTGGGCAGCGTACGATTTCAGTTCTTCCGCGCTGACGCTGGCGCCAGGAAGTAGCTGCACGAATGCGACGACCTCCTCGTTGCCGTCAACCGATCGCCCCACCACGGCTGATTGCACGACCTGGTCATGCGCGTTCAGCACCGCCTCCACCTCGGCGGGATAAACGTTGAAGCCAGAGCGGATGATCAGTTCCTTGGTGCGGCCAGCGATGTAGAGATGGCCCTCGCCGTTCACGCGGGCGAGATCGCCGGTGTTGAACCAACCTTCGCGATCGATCGCCGCGGCCGTCAGGTCGGGCGCGCGATAGTAACCAAGCATGATGTTCGGACCTCGGACGTGCAATTCACCCACTTCGCCGGTCGCAACGTGCTTGCACCGCACGTCCACGATCCGGTGCTCGATGCCGGGAAGAAACGGGCCGACCGTCTCGTCCGAGACGGGATGTTCCGACCGGACACCCGATAGTCCCGGCGAACATTCCGTGATGCCGTAATTGTTCAACAGCGGGATTCCAAACTCGTCCTCGATCCGCCTCTTGAGATCGAGATCGAGGGGCGCGCCAGCGACCGCCAAGGCCCGCAACCTGCCCCGCTCGAGCCGTTGGAGGCCCTTGACCGCCTTATGTTCGAGCAGGCGCTGATAGGTGGCGGGCACCCCGAACAGGCTCGTAATCCCCTCCTCGGCAATGGCGTGGGCCAGCGCAGCGGGATCGGCCTTGGCCACGACAAACAATGTGCCGCCGTGCATCAGCGTAGCAATCAGCAGGATCGAATAACCGACGATGTGCGACATCGGCAGCACGCCGTAGATGCGATCCGCCGGGCCGCTTTGGCGAAGGATGCCCGACGTCCTTGCGGTGAAAAGGAGGTTGCGGTGGCTCAGCATGACGCCCTTCGGTGCACCGGTCGTGCCTGAGGTGTACAAGAGACCCGCGACCTGGCGGGCGCCATCCTTTTCGACGGGCTCCGCTTGCGCTTCCGCATTGAGCGGACCGACACCGATTCCACCGAACGGCCCCACAGCGCCGATTTTCGCACCGAGGCGGGTGGCATGATCGGCCGCTTCCTTTGATAGCGCCGAGTTGAACAGCACGCGTCTCGCGCCACTGTGCGTTCCGATCAGGTCGATCTCTCGGAGCGAAAGACGGGGATTGACCGGAATACCCCAGGCATCGAGCTTGCTCGCCGCGAAGAGCATCGCCCCCAGAGCCACACTGTTCTCGCTGGCGATCATAACGCGATCGCCGGCCGTAATGCCCAAACCGGCCAGGTCCTTTGCCGCGGCATCGACTGCATCCGAGAACTGCCGGTAGCTCCAGGACCGCCCGCCTTCCACGAAGGCCGGATGATCCGGGATGTCCCGCACGAAAGGCGCATAGACCTCGTGCACTCTGGACGGCAGGCCGTCCAACAATTCGGCTGCGGTGAGCTCGTCGAGGCTCCTCATGCCATCCTCCCTCGTGCCTTTTTTCGGCAGCGTAGCGGCCCCGTTCAACCGGGCAGGTCCGCACTCTCAGTCCTAAAGTAAAACGTTCTAAAATAGAACTGTCAAGTTGCGAAAATATCTGTTGATCTGAAAATGAGCAAGTCTCTGCATAGACATACGCATTCCAATTTGGAATTGGCTTCCTCTACGCAAATCGTTCGGAGAAATCACGAGGAAAAGACTGGCTTGAGGAAGCGCAGCGCTCGCAACAACCGCGGCGCGCTATACCGCTGCGACATTAGCGGTCGCGCGGACTCTGGCTGAAGGCTGGCAACCGGAAAGCGAGAGCAGGCATTACGCGGCGTCTGCACCGAAATAATCGCCAGCTACCATTTCTCGACCCACGGCCGGAGCACGACTTCGAATGCCCAAGTCGACCGATGCTGACGATGAAGCTGCAGATAGGTTTTCGCGATATGGACGGGGTCGGCCATGTTGTCGTCGACGGTCGCTCCCGCCAGCCGGTGCGCGCGGGTCCCGTCCGCTTGAGTCCAGCCGATCGCGGCGTCGATCGGCACATTCGCAACGTGGATCCCCTGCGGCATCAGTTCTCTTGCCATGCTTTGCGCGAGTCCGGACTTGGCATGACATGCCATTGCAAAGGCGCCACTTGATGGGAAGCCCTTGAGTGCCGCGCTCGCGTTCGTGAAGATGATCGTTCCTCTCGCGCCATTGGCATCGGGTTCGTTTCCGAGCATAAGCCGGGCGGCCTGTTGACCAATCAGAAATGCAGAGAACGCCGAGTTTCGAAGTGTCTCGAGCGCCATGATCGGATCGGCTTCGATGACGTTCTTGCGGAAAATGCCGGGTACCCGGCCATCAATGTTATGCACCACAAGTCTCGGCGTCCCGATGTCTTGAACGACATTTCCGAACAACTGCGCCACGGCCGCCGGTTCGCTGGCATCGCAGGCGTATCGACGTACGCCGTGCGTCTTTTCGAGGGTCTCAAGGACCGCTTTTTCGGGATTCCGGGCTGCGACGCAGACACGCATGCCGCTTTCTGCGAACAGCCGGGCGCAACTCGAGCTAATGCCCGGACCGCCACCGACAATGAGTGCAACGTCCTGTAAGGAAGTTTGAGTGTCGCGGTTGGATTGAGTCATGTTGTTTCCTCGGATGCGTTTGGTGGCCGGCCAGCGTCGTGGCATCGCAACACAGGTAGCGTCATCACGGGGCCTATTGTTTCACTGCAATGACGACTTTGCCTCTTGCGCGTCCTGTCTCGACATAGGTCAGCGCATCTCCAGTCTTCTCAAACGGAAAGACTTTATCCACGACCGGACGGATCACGCCGGATTCGATCAGCGACGTGATTTCGCTCAGCTGCTGGCCCTCCGCACGCATGAACAGGAATGAATAGCGCACACCAAGGCTTTTGGCTTTCTTCCGCGCACCACGGCTCAGCAGCCGCATCACCAGCTTCAGGAACAGGTTCAAACCGAACTCCTTGGCGAAATCGGGATCCGGCGGCCCCGAAATCGAAACGAGGAAGCCACCCGGCTTCAGCACTCGCAGAGATTTTTCAAGCGCCTTGGCGTCCTGGCTGTGCAAGACCACATCGTAGCCCGACAAAACCTTCTCGAAATCCTGCGTCTTGTAGTCGATGACCACATCCGCACCGAGGCTTTTGACCAGCTCGACATTTTTCGTGCTCGTCGTCGTCGCAACTGTCGCGCCGAGATGTTTGGCGAGCTGGATGGCAAAAGTCCCCACACCACCGGAGCCGGCCTGGATGAAGACCTTCTGACCGGGCATCAGCTTGCCTACCTCTACCAGCGCCTGCCAGGCGGTCAGCCCCACCAGCGGGATGGAGGCGGCTTCTTCCATGCTGATGTTTTTGGGCTTTAGCGCCACGTCGGTTTCATTCACGGCAATGAATTCCGCGAATGTTCCTATCCGATGATCGCGCGGCCGTGCATAGACCTCGTCGCCCGCCTTGAACCGCCTGACCTTCGGGCCAACCCGGGTGACGATCCCGGCAACGTCGTGGCCCAGAACGAAGGGCGGACGATACGGCAGGAAGAGTTTGAACTCTCCGTTCCGCACCTTGGAGTCCAGAAGGTTCACACCGGTTGCGTGAACTCGAACCATGACATCATCGTCTCGCACCTCCGGCTCCGGTACTTTGGTCAAGCGCA
The DNA here is from genome assembly GCF_036924645.1 of Bradyrhizobium sp. AZCC 2176. Lineage (NCBI taxonomy): Bacteria > Pseudomonadati > Pseudomonadota > Alphaproteobacteria > Hyphomicrobiales > Nitrobacteraceae > Bradyrhizobium > Bradyrhizobium sp. AZCC 2176. The sequence continues at coordinate 6,644,639 of NZ_JAZHRX010000001.1, forward strand.
GAGCGCCCTTCTTTTTGTATTTGTCGACAACGAATGCCTTCATGGTGTCTTCTCCAATCTGAAATATTGTCGCGGCGTCAGGCGCCGAGAAAGGACAAGGCCTTCGGCACGAAATGGGCGTGGTTCTGAAAAATCCCGCCATGACCGGCATCTTCGTAGATAATCAGTTCTGCGCCCGGGATACGGCGCGCCATATCGATGCTGTTTGAGGTCGGCACCATGATATCGCTGTCGAGATTCGCGATCAGCACCGGGATGCGGATGCTGCCGAGATCTTGAGGCGCCTGTCGGCCCCAAGCAGTGATCGCCTTGACTTGCCGCAAGAAAGCGCTGGGCGTAGGCCCCTTGTCCCGGCCTGCTTTGCGCTCTTTCAGCCGTTTCAGGAAGGCTGCCGCCGCTTGTCGGCCATTGGCCGTGGACGTGAAAAACAGGTAGAATTTTGGGTCCCGCAGCGTCAGAAAGCCCTTGATCATCAAAGGCCAGGATACCGGCCACACCTTGTCGATACCTTCGCCACCCGCCGGCCCCGTGCCAGTCAAAATGAGCTTTCGCACCAGGTCCGGTGCTTTCAATGTGACGTCCTGCGCCACAAATCCCCCGAGGGAAAAGCCGAGCAGATCGACCTTCTCGAAGCCCAGCGCGCGGATCAGGGCAATCGCATCCCGCGCCATTTCATCGATGGTCACGGGCGCTGTTCCGCCCGATGCACCGATACCCCTGTAATTGGTCGCGATCACGCGATGCTTGCTGGCGAGACCATCGACAATCCGCGGATCAAAATTGTCGAGAACCGCGCCCCAATGGTTGAGAAGAATTAGCGGCACGCCGGTGCGGGGACCGATGTCGCGGCAGACGAAACTGGTCCCCCCGACATTTATCGAGAGCGTGGGTGCATCTATGTAGCGCACCCCTCGCCCGAGGTTAGTAACAGTATTTGACATGGTCTTCTCCATAGTCCGGCTCGGACCGAAAACTCCAAGATGGGACGGATAATCGGCCGGACGGCACGGCTCTCCATTTGCGCGGCAGTACACGTGCTGATTACGCCAGCCCGATTTGCGATCGCAGAATCTTGTCGAACAGCGCCCGAGGACGCCGGGCGAATGCGACCTGCCGCGCGGCCTAGCCGATGCCACTCGGCGCGCCGGCGAGGAATGCTGTCTTCTTGCACTCCGGCGCTTTCAAGCCCGGCATTATTTTACCTTTCAATTATGAAACGGTCCGCTTCGTCGGCTGGCGGCGGTCATTTCGCTTCACTTTTTTGATGACGACCGTCATCTTATCGGATAGATGATGGTCATCATGCAACATGTCAAGCGGAGTTTTTGCGAATCTAAGGATGCTCGGCCCGTGGCGAGGACCATCGTACGAAGGTCCGGTCCTGCGACAAGCGGAGTGAGCAAACCATGAGGGTGTCGCGCGTAAAGGCGCTGGAGAACCGCGAGCAGATCCTCGAGACTGCGGCGCGCCTGCTGCGCAAGCATGGATTCGAAGGGATCGGCGTTGCCGACATCATGAAAGCAGCCGGGCTGACTCATGGCGGCTTCTATCGCAACTTCGCTTCAAAGGATGATCTGGCGGTCAAGGCCAGCGAACGTGCGATCGCCAATACGACAGCGTTGCTGAAGAATGGACTGGCCCAAAAGCCCAAAGATCCGCTTCGCGCGCTTATCGAAGGCTATGTGTCATCGGCTCACCGTGACGATCCGGGGTCCGGGTGCATTCTGCCAGCATTGGCCGTAGACGCCGCGCGGAGCGACGATCCCGCTCTCCGCACCGTCTTCATCACGGCGATTCAAGGCTATCTCGACGAGATTGCGAAGCTGTCGTCCGCTAACCCAGGGGCCGCTGGCAGCAGACATCCCGCGGCTATCCTCTCGGAGATGGTTGGCGCTGTCATATTGTCTCGGCTGATTGCGGATACCCCGCTGGCGGAATCGCTGATTGCGGCCGTGGTGGCGGATATTGCCGGACCATCCGCGGCAAACAAATCGGCTGAGGAGTGACGCAACGCGGCAGCAGAAATGCTTTGGCACCTACAGCCAAATCCTCTCACCGGTAACTGGGAGCGCGCTTCTCGATGAAGGCCCGCACGGCTTCGGTATGCTGCGCGGTGCTCGCTGCGAGGACCATCTTCTCGGCCTCATGATCCAATGATGTCAGGAAGTCAGCCGACAGCGCAAGATCGAGATTATCCTTGATGGAGGCAAACGCACTCCCCGGACCGTTCGCTAACGTCTTCGCCAATGCAAACGCTTCATCCTGCAGGTCAACATCAGGCACCACGCGATTTACCAGCCCCAGTGCTTCGCAACGGCGTGCATCGATCCGTTCGGACAGGAACATCAGTTCGCGGGCACGCGCCGTCCCGGCCAGCCGGGTCAATAGCCACGAAATGCCGTAATCGCCCGTGAGCGCAATCCTAGCGTAACCAGTCGTCATGATGGTGGACTCGGCCGCGATACGAACGTCGCAGGCGAGCGCGATCGCAAGCCCAGCGCCAGCAGCCGGTCCCGGCAAGGCCGCGATGGTTGGTTTACGCACCGAGACGAGTACGCCGGTCAGGGTTCGTTGACGTTCCTGCAATCGCGCAACCTTGTCACTGAATGACATGGCCGGTGCGGCAGAGTTGCCGCCCATCCCCTTGACGTCGCCGCCCGAACAGAAAGCGCTGCCTGCACCGGTAATCAGCAGTGCACCGACGTCCGGATCATCACCGCTCTGCTTGATCATCCGGCGCAGCGCTGGCGTGAGATGGTCGGAAAGCGAATTTCGTGCTTCCGGTCGGTTCAAGGTGATCAATGCGACGCGATCCCGGATTGCACACAGTAGTTCGTCCGTCCCTGTATCAATCGAGATTGACCCATCAGTCATGGTTTTGACCTTTCAAGTCTTGCGTCTGGAGAGCTCTTCGCCACGCGTAGGCGCATTAACTTTTGCTGGCCAGGGTCACCAATTTTCGCGGAATGGCCGCAGTTCTGTGAGGAATGACCATGCCGATCGGTCCTGACCGTAGAGATGGTACAGTTCGTCGGCGATGGCGGCAGGTTTGATGAAGAATTCGTCCGGTCTGTCGGTCATCCGCGCACGCATCCGGGGCGTATCGATCACGGCGTCAATGAGAACATAGGAGACGTGGACGCCGAGAGGTCCTATTTCACGCGCGATGGACTCAGCCAGAATACGCTGCGCTGCCTTTGTCGGAGCGAAGCCGGCGAAATTGGCTTTGCCTCGGATCGAAGACGTGTTTCCGGTTACCAGGATTGCGCCGCTCCCTCGATCGATCATGTCAGGAGCCACTTCGCGCGCCAGGTACAACAAGCCCATCACGTTGACCTCGAAATTGCCTTTGAGCATCTTCGGATCGATCTCGCGAAAGCTTCCCCAGCCTCCTCCGACCGCGTTGTGGATGAGAACCTCGGCCGCGCCAAAACGGCGCTTTACGTCAGTGACCACGGTCCGCACCTGGCTCTCGTCCGAGACGTCGCAGGTCACCGCGTGCACGTCGGGAAGCTCTTGCGCAAGGCGATTGATGAGCTCCGCTGAGCGGGCAAGCGCAATGATACGGAACCCGCCGGCAGAGAAGCGCTTGACGATGGCAGCACCCGTGCCCGGCCCTACCCCGGTCACGATCGCGATTGGTTTCTCGGTCATTTAACGCTCCCTTCGAACTATTGTCCGGCCGCCCTCATATGAATTCGCTCGGACTGCGACTGATAGGCAGCAGCCTCGTGCGCGGACACGAGGGTCAGACGAACGGCGACGTTCTTGTGGTAAGGCGTGCCCGCAATGGGATCGCGGTTGCCGCTCTCGGTGAGCAGATTGATACGCGGTCCGTTGACCAGGCGCTCTCCGTCCGACGTCGGGTATGCCTGACCGTAACCGTGCGGCAGCGCCAGCTGGCCGTTCCGCATGGCATCGTCGACCTTGCAGCGGACGACGAGCCGTCCGATCACCGACTCGACGGCGATCCAGTCACCATCCTCTGCGCCCAACTCGCTCAGATCGCTCGAATTGATCAACATGGCGCCGTCCGGATCCTCGCGTCGCCACGCGGGATCGCGAAAGATCTGGTTGGCGTTGAACATGCGGCGGCCACCCGCCGCCAGCATGAACGGAAACTCTTTTGGCGCGCCCGCTGCTTGCGGATCGAGCCGTGCCAGCCATTCCAGCATCTGCGGGACCACCAGCCGAACCTTGCGGTCCGAATGGCTGATCAATGACCAGACCTCATCATAGTCGTGCCGGGTAACGGCAGTGCCTTGCCGGGTGGCTACGATAGTGTCGAACAGGAGATCGCCGAGCTGGTGATCCGCCACCTCGTCCGATGCGCCGATCGCCCGCCGCACCGCTTGCGGCGATCGCTTCGGCGCAAGCCAGTGCCGCCCCCCACAAGGGTGCCGCAGCCGCCGTGCCGTCCGGAAGCGTCTGCCCTAGCGTGTGATAGAGCACGAGCGCAGCGACCGCGCCGGGGTTTTCAGCGATGACAGCACGAAAGGCGATGGCGAACTCGGCTCGCGAACGCCGCGCCGCCTCCCGCAGGGGCGCGAGCACATTGTCACCTGGCAGAAGCCCCAGGGCGATGGCAAGCCGCGTGTAGATCTCGGGTTCCTGCAAGGTGCCGGCGAGCGGCGGCAACACACCGGCACGAACATGAAAATAGTTCGTCGGAAATTCGAAGTTGAACAGGGTGAATTCAGTTTTCTCGAACTGTGAGGACGCCGGGAGAACGTAATGCGCGAGCTGTGCGGTTTCGGTCATCGCAACGTCGACCACAACGCATAGGTCGAGCGAGCGCAGCGCGCGTTCCACGGCCTCGGTGTTTGCGGCCGTGTTGGCGGGATTGGAACTGTCGATCCAGGCGCAGCGCAACCGGTCGGGATGGTCCTTGAGCACCGCCTCGGGGAAGATGTTCGGCGGCAACAAGCCCCCGATAATGGCATCGCCGGTCGGCGCAAATGTCTGGTTCGGAGAATTTCCCCATAGCGGTTGAAGCCAGCTATGCAACTGGTTGGTGCCTTCGCGGCCAAAATTGCCGGAAAGCATGATCAGAAGCTTTTCGAGATAGGAGTTCAGCGTCGAGTTGACGCCTTGCTGGATGCCGAGTTCGACCCGCACCACCATGGCCCTCGCCGCTATAATCATCGCGGCACACCGCTCCAGATCGGCAATCGAGATATCGGCGGTGGCGGCCCATTCCTCAATGGGGATATTCAACAGCACCTGCCTCACTTCCGCGAAGCCGATCGTGTGCTCCTGGATGAAAGCATGGTCGATCCGGTCGGAACGGACGAGCGTGGCCAGCAGCGCGCCAAGAAAAAACGCGTCGGTGCCGGGACGAACGGCGAGATGCAGATCCGCCATTTCGGCGGTTTCGGTCCGCCGTGGATCGACGACGATCAGCTTGCGCGCGGGGTCCTTGCGGATTTGATTGAGATGGTCGCGCGCGTTGGGGAAGCCGTGCGCGATCCAGGGATTTGCACCGATGACAAGCAAGAGGTCGCAATGATGGACGTCTTCGGCGGTGTGGCACGTCTGGCTGCCGAACATGTGGCCATTGACCCAGAAGTCGCCGGTTTTCTCCTGCGAAAGGGCGTTGAAGACGCTGCGCGAACCCAGCGCACGCAATAATCCACTGGCGTAGGCGCCGCCGGCGTGGTTGCCCTGCCCGCCGCCGCCATAAAGGGCAATGCTCTTGCCGCCGTGCGCGTCGACGATGTCTCGCAGCCGCTCCGCGATTTCTGCGATCGCCACGTCCCACTCGATCTCATCAAAGCCGCCGTCCGCACGACGACGCAATGGGGTCGTGAGCCGATCCCTGTGATGCGCATAATATGGAATCCGGGTCGCCTTGTTGCACAGATAGCCCTGTGATTTCGGGCTCGAACGATCGCCCCGCACTTTCTCAAGTCGCCCGTCATTCACCCAGACTTCGATGCCGCAATTTATGTAACACAGGTTGCAGGCTGTCTTGAGCCATTTGCCGGCCGTCATGGAGAACTCCCTTGTTATGATTTTTCGCAGCGCGTCGCCTTTGTTGTTCTTCGTTTCGGCTTCCGAATCCGGCCGCCGGCGGTCCTGCGGCCGGATTCGAGAATGCGGTCGGAAAGTTTCCCCGCACCGACGGCACGCGACAGCACGATCGATCCCACCATGGTTGCGATAGCGCCTGTCGCAATTTGGCGGGCCTGTCCAAGTCGCTCATCGGGAAGCAACTCGACAAGGGCATCGATCATCTTCTCCAGTTTGGAAGCCAGGGCCTGCTGCTCGCTCGGACTCGATCGCGCGACATCGACGGCCAGGGTTGGAAGCGCGCAGCCGTGTTTAGGATTGTCGCGATGCCGGGGACTGAGATAATCAGCGACCAACGCCTCGAAGCGTTCCCCGTCGGCCTTCCCGTTCGCCAGTTTTTTCCATCGCCCAGTCGTTTGGTCCATCGCAAAGGCGATCGCCTCGCTGACAAGCGCGGCACGCGACTCGAAATGGTTATAGAAGCCACCGTGGGTCAGACCCGCGAGCTTCATTAACTCGACAACACTGAGCCCTTCCGCGCCCTTTTGGCGCAAACCGTAGGAGGCATTTTCAACGATCCGATCGTGGGTTTGACGCCTGTGGTCTTCTACGTATCGCATCGCCCCTCCGTGCAAGGTCCTAAGGTGATCGGCTGCACAACCCGTCCCCATCCCCTCGAAGCAATTCTGGAACCGCGCTTCCTTGAAAGTTCACGGCAACATTTCATTGCAATGCTGGCTATCTTATATGACTATCGTCATATAACAACATCTATCAACAGGAGAGTTCGCTATGGCCACCGCTTCCGACCCCGTCGTCATCCTTTCCGCCGCCCGCACGCCGCTCGGCCGCTTCATGGGCGAGTTGTCGCCTCTCAGCGCCCACAAGCTCGGCTCCCACGTGATCGGCGCGGCGCTGGAACGGGCCAAGCTGGCGCCCGAGCGGATCGATGAGGTTTTCATGGGCAACGTGCTGCCGGCCGGACAAGGGCAGGCACCCGCCCGTCAGGCGGCTCGCGGCGCCAAATTGCCGGATGCCACCGGCGCCACCACCATCAACAAGGTCTGCGGTTCCGGCATGAAGGCCACTATGCTGGCCCACGACATCATCCATGCGGGCTCGGCCGAGATCGTGTTGTCCGGGGGTATGGAGAGCATGAGCAACGCGCCCTATCTGCTGGCAAAAGCGCGTGGCGGCTATCGCGCCGGCCACGACCGCATCATCGATCACATGATGATGGATGGGCTGGAAGACGCCTACGAGACCGGCCGCTCGATGGGCGATTTCGGCGAGGCCACCGCGGAAGCTTATCAGTTCACCCGCAAGGACCAGGACGCTTACGCCATGGAGACGCTGACGCGCGCCCGCAAGGCGGTTGAAGGCGGCGCGTTCAAGGCCGAGATCGCGCCGATTACCCTGGCGGAGAAGGCTGGACCGCGGATCGTCGCCAATGACGAGCATCCACTCAAGGTCGATCCCGCCAAGATCCCCGGGCTGAAAGCGGCGTTCCGCGCCAACGGCACCATCACGCCCGCCGCCTCCTCTGCCAATGCTGACGGCGCTGCGGCACTCATTCTGGCGAAACGCTCGCTGGCCGATCGGGACGGCCTCCCGGTGCTCGCCGAGATCAAGGGCCATGCCACCCATAGCCAGGAGCCACAATGGTTCACTACCGCCCCGATCCCGGCCATTCGCAAGCTGTTGGACAAGATCGGCTGGAGCGCCAGCGATGTCGATCTGTTCGAGATCAATGAAGCTTTTGCCGTCGTAGCGATGGCGGCGCAAAAGGATCTCGGCATCCCCAGAGAGAAGCTGAACGTCAACGGCGGCGCCTGCGCGCTCGGCCATCCCATTGGCGCCACCGGCGCGCGGCTGATCGTGACGCTGCTTCACGCGCTCGAAGCGCAGAACCTCAAGCGCGGCGTCGCAGCGCTCTGCATCGGCGGCGGCGAAGCCACCGCGATCGCAATCGAGCGCGTCGTCCGCTGATAACACGGCTGGCCGGACAAGAAAGAGCTCGGCGAGCGGCGCGGACCGCGTCACTCGCCGCCTTAACGTACCTATCCCTGATACCCGAAAGTTCTCATGGCTGACCTGATCAATCCCGTGCCGCGGGACATTCCCACCTCCAACACCCTGCCGATCGCGGTCCTTTCCGTCCTGGCCGCGATGGGAACGCTCGCGACCAACATCTTGCTGCCGTCGCTGCCGCAAATTGCGATCTCCTTGAATGTCACCAGCGCGGCGGTCACATCCGCCATCACCGTCTTTCTTGCGATGTTCGGGATAGGCCAGCTCCTGGTCGGACCGCTTTCGGATCGCTACGGCAGACGCTGGCCAGTCCTGATTGGATTTGCCGTGTTCTTTGGCGGCAGCGTCTGGTGCGGTCTGGCAACAGATCTATCTAATCTCTTGGTCGGCCGCGTCGTGCAGGCTGCAGGCGCTTGTGCGACGTCAGTGTTGTCTCGCGCCATCGCCCGCGACATGTTCAGTGGGCCGGCGCTGGCACGCGCAATGGCGCTGATCATGATCGTAATGTCCGCAGCCCCCGGATTCTCGCCGCTGCTTGGCGGCGCACTCGATCGCAGTTTTGGCTGGCGCTCCGAATTCGCTCTTGTCGCGGCCTTTGCCGCAATTGGCGCCGTTGCTTACAGCATCATCCTCGGCGAAACCCACAATTCGATCCGCACTCCGCTCAATCTGGTCGCCATCGCCAGGACCTATGTTGGTCTGATTGGCGATCGGCGTTTCGCCATCCCGGCTGCAACCGCGAGCCTGATCATAGGCGGCTTGTTCTCTATGTTTTCGGCTGCACCGCGACTATTCATTGAAGCGCTGCACTTCACGCCGATCCAGCTCGGCCTCTTCTTCGCCGGCACCGTCTTTATCGTATTCGCCGCGGGCATGCTGGCGACGAAATTGGCACCACGCTACGGGCTCGATCGCCCGATCCGGGCAGGACTGTGGGCAACGGCCGCCAGCAGCGTTGCGATCCTGCTCATCTCGATGATCAGCCCGACCTTCTTGCCGTTTCTGGGCGCGATGTGCGTATTTCTCCTCGGCATGGGCGTTGTCAGTCCACTGGCTACCGCCCGCGCGCTCTCTCCATTCGGGGAGAAAGCTGGCGCGGCCTCGGCGCTGCTGGGCTTCTGGCAGATGATGAACGCCGCAATCGGCGTATGGCTTGCTGCCACGGTGTCGCATGAAGCAATGCTGGCGCTGGGCGTCGTGCTGAGCGCGTTTTCACTGCTGGCGCTTGGTCTGTACGCGCGGCTCCCGAGGTCTTGATCGGCTTTGACACCACATGGGCCACTTGTCAGTCGTTCGTCAGGCTTGTGAAGTCCGGCTTACGCCGCTCGGCAAACGCCGCGAACGCTTCGCGGGCTTCGCCGGTCTGCAACCGCTCGGCAAATAGCGCGCTCTCCCGGTTTATTTGGGCAGCGATCTTGTCCATTTCGCGCATGAGCGCTTTGGTGTGACTGAGAGAGCCCGCGGGCCGTTTGGTCAGGGCTTCGGCGGCCTGCCAAGCCCTGGCGCGCAAGTCAGCGGCCGGCACCACGGCGTTAGCCAGACCGCAGGCCAATGCGGCGGCTGCATCGAGCGGCTCCCCCAACGCAAACATGGCGTATGCTAGGACATGCCCGATGCGGGCGGGCAGCAACCAACTCGAAGCCGCCTCAGGAACCAGCGCCAGATTTACGAATGGCGTCATCAGCTTCGCAGTGTCGGCAAGAAATACGAGGTCGCAATGCAGCAACATCGTGGTACCAACGCCTACCGCGTTGCCCTGCACTGCGGCGACGAGTGGACGGGTGGCCTTACCGAGATTGCGGATGAACCGGAACGCCTGGCTTTCCCCTATATTGCTACCGTTGGCCTGGGCACTGAAATCGGCGATGTCGTTTCCGGACGTAAAACTGTCGCCATCTCCCTGAAATAGAACGACCCGCACGGCAGGATCTTTCTCCGCGCGCTCCAGCCCATCCGACATGGCGCTGTACATTTCATTGCTGAGCGCGTTCTTCTTTTCAGGACGGGCCAGCGTCATCGTCATGATGCCTGCGGCCATTTCAGTTTTCACATGCTGGGGCATCGATCGTTCCTTTAATCAGGTGCCGTGGAATTCCGGTTTGCTGCTGCCAGGCGGACGCTTCATCTCGAACATGTTCTCCGTCTTGACCTCAAGGTAATCTCCACCACGGCCGGCGCGCAGTATGGGGCGCGCAAGTGCAGTGTTGTATACACCGTCCTCAATCAAAGACTTGTCGATATATACTGCGACGACTTCGCCGAGCACGAACCATCCCTCGACTTTCTCGCCACACGCATTCGTCAACTGAGAGACCTCGGTGACCTTGCATTCCATAGCGGCCCTGCTCTCGCCTACCCGCGGCACCGCTACGTGGCGCCCCGGGATCGGCGTCAGCCCTGCCGTTTCGAACTCGCTCACACCGTGATCAAGGGGCGCGGCCGTCTTGTTCATGCGCTCGCCCAGATCCATCGTAACCAGATTCCAAACAAATTCGCGGGTCTCGCTGACGTTCTTGACGGTGTCCTTCCACGAAATTGAGGAAAATCCGATTATCGGAGGGTCGTAGAGGAAAGCGTTGAAGAAGCTGTATGGAGCGAGGTTCAGTTGACCAGCCGCATTGCGTGACGAAATCCAACCAATCGGACGCGGCGCGACAATCGCGTTGAATGGATTATGTCGGAGCCCGTGGCCCTTCGAAGGCTCGTAGTAGTGGAAGTCGGCCAGATCCATAAAATCCCCTTCCCCGAGACTGCCGAAGGCCATCCATCGCCGGTCAATCGAGCTTCGCCATAACAATCACCTCACGCACAACCGCGCATGGGTATCGCCTCGCTATAACATCCAGCTACGCGATCGCCCGGGCGGCAGCCGGCCTTTGCTCGGTGCCATCGAGGAAACCTGTCAGGCGTTGACGGATGATTCGCTCGGCATCGGCCATGATGCGTTCGATCAACTCCTTCACCGTCGGAATGTCGTTGATGAGTCCAACGACCATGCCGCAGCTCCAGGCGCCCGCGTCCATGTCGCCGTCGATCATCACTTTGGGATACACGCCAGCGACCTGCTCATGGATGTCGCCAATCTTCAGGCTTGCGCCCTTCTCGCGCTCGATCTCGAGCAACTCGTCGACGCCCTTGTTCTTCAAGACGCGCTCGGTATTGCGCAGCGCGCGCATGACCAGCACGGTGTCGAGTTCGGTTGCCTTGACCAAGGCCTGCTTTACATTGTCGTGCACTGGCGCTTCCTTCGTGGCGATGAAGCGGGTCCCCATGTTCATGCCGGCGGCGCCCATGGACAGAGCGGCGACGAGGCTCCGCGCGTCGGCCATGCCGCCCGACGCCACAAACGGAATCTTCAGCTCGTCCGCCGCACGGGGCAGCAGGATCATGTTCGGGATGTCGTCCTCGCCGGGATGTCCGCCGCATTCAAAGCCATCGACGCTGACGGCGTCGCAGCCGATCTTCTCGGCTTTGAGTGAGTGCCGCACCGAGGTGCACTTGTGGATCACTTTGATGCCGGCCGCCTTCAACGCCGGCATGTACTGCTCGGGGCTGCGGCCAGCGGTTTCCACTGCCTTGACGCCGCCTTCCTTGATCGCGGCGATGTATTCCGGGTAAGGCGGTGCGGTAAAGCTCGGAAGGAAAGTCAGGTTCACGCCGAACGGCTTGTCGGTCATGTCGCGGCAGCGTGCGATTTCCTTGGCCAACAGTTCCGGCGTCCTTTGCGTCAGGCCGGTGATGATCCCGAGTCCCCCGGCGTTGGACACCGCGGCGGCGAGCTCGGCGAAGCCCACATAATGCATGCCGCCCTGGATGACCGGATGCTTGATGCCGAACAGTTCAGTAATCGCTGTCTTCACGAGAATCTCCTGCGTTTCCAATCAATGGACGATTTCAAACAGACCCGCCGCGCCCATGCCGCCGCCGATGCACATTGTCACCACGCCGTATTTCGCTTTGCGCCGCCGGCCCTCGATCAGGAGGTGGCCCGTGAGCCGCGCCCCGGTCATGCCGTAGGGATGACCGATCGCGATCGAACCGCCATTGACGTTGAGCTTGTTCGGATCAATGCCGAGCTTGTCGCGGCAATAGATCACCTGCACCGCGTAGGCTTCATTGAGCTCCCAGAGATCAATGTCGTCGATCTTCAGGTTATGGCGCTTGAGGAGCCGCGGGATCGCTGCGACCGGGCCCACGCCCATCTCGTCCGGCTCGACGCCGGCGGCAACGAAGCCGCGGAAGATGCCAAGCGGCTTGAGGCCCTTCTTTGCCGCGATCTTGTCGCTCATGATCACGCAGGCCGAGGCGCCGTCGGAGAGCTGGCTGGCATTGCCCGCACTGATGGTTTTGCCTTCGAACACGGGCTTGATCTTTGCAAGGCCGTCGGCGGTGGTGTCCGGCCTCGGACCCTCGTCCTTCGACAGCGTCACCTGCTGATAGCTGACCTGCTTGGTATCCTTGTCGACAACAGCCATTTTGGTCGTGATCGGCACGATCTCGTCATTGAAGCGACCGCCCTGCAGCGCTGCACCCACGCGGCGCTGACACTCGAGGCTGTATTCATCCTGCTTGTCGCGACCGATCTTGTAGCGTTCGGCAACGACCTCAGCGGTTTCCAGCATCGACATGTACATTTCGGGCTTCATCGCCATCAACTCTTCGTCGACGACATGAGACTTGTTCATGTGCTCGTTCTGCACGAGGCTGATCGATTCGATGCCGCCGCCGATCGCGATCTCGACGCCGTCTGATATCACCGAGCGTGCGGCAACCGCGATCGCCTGCAGGCCGGAGGCACATTGCCGGTCAATCGTGGTGCCGGCAACAGTCACCGGTAGGCCAGCGCGGATGGCGCCCTTGCGCGCCACGTTCATCACCATGGTGCCCTGCTGCATCGCGCAGCCCATCACCACGTCCTCGACCTCGCCGGGCCCGATGCCGGCCCGTTTCACTGCTTCGGCCATCACATGGCCAGCCAGGGTTGGGCCTTCAGTGTTGTTGAGCGCGCCGCGATAGGCTTTACCGACGCCGGTGCGGGCGGTGGAAACGATTACTGCTTCAGTCGTCATGTTTGCCTCTTTGCTTAGGCGGCCGCGTCGAGCTGCGCGTAACGCAGCACGTGGAACGCGGGATCGCCGAATTGGATGTTGATGGAGGAAATTCGCTTGAAATAGTGCCCCACATTGAGCTCGTCTGTCATGCCCATGCCGCCATGAAGCTGCACGGCCTGATCGGCGACGAACCTTGCGGCGTAGCCGATCTTCGATTTTGCGCCGGACGCGAGCCTGGACAGGCCGGGCTCATTGGCTGCCAGGCTCAGGGTGAGATGCTGCATCAAAGAGAGGGCCTCCTGATGCGCAATGAACATGTCGACCATGCGGTGCTGCAGCACCTGGAAGCTGCCGAGCGTCGCGCCGAACTGTTTTCGGGTCTTGCTGTACTCCAGTGTCGCTGCGTTCAGCTCCCCGATGGCGCCGACTGTTTCGGCGCACAACGCGGCAATGGCGCGATCACGGCAAGCCTCCAGCGCGGCGACACCCGCACCCTCCCCGCCGAGCAAGCGGCCCCTTACGCCGTCCAGGCTGATCTCGCCAGCGCGGCGGCCGTCAATAGTCTTGAAAGTTCGCAGATGCAGATTCGCCGCCTGGCGATCCACGATGAACATGCTGACGCCGTCGCGGTCGTGCTGGTCCCCCGCGGTGCGTGCGGAAACAATCAGATAATCCGCCCACGGAGCGGCGATCGCCGCGGCCTTCTCGCCAACCAGTATGTAGTCATCGCCCTCGCGTCGCGCCGTCGTCGCGACATTGGCTGGATCGAAACGTGACGCTTTCTCGGTCCAGGCAAGCGCCCAGATCGACTTTCCTGCGATGATGTCGGGAATGAATTCGCTCTTCTGCGCGGGAGACCCCTCGCTTTCGAGCAAGCCCCCGGCGAGCACGATGGTCTCGACGAAGGGTTCGACCACGAGATGGCGGCCGAACTCGTGCATCACGATCATCGTCGAGAGCGGACCGCCGCCGAGGCCGCCGGCCTCTTCCGAGAATGGCGCGGCAAGCAAACCGAGCTCAGCAAAGGATGACCACTGTGTCCGGCTCCAGCCTTCGTCGGAGGCAACGATCCCGCGGCGCGCATCGAAATCATACTGGTCGCGGAGCAGACGCTGCACGCTTGACCGCAACATTTCCTGCTCTTCAGTGAACTGGATATCCATTCGAGGTCCCGCTTTGCTGGTTCAAAGGCCAAGTACCGCCTTGGCAATGATGTTGCGCTGGATTTCGTTTGATCCGCCGTAAATGCTGAGCTTGCGCGCGTTCAGGTATTTCTCCGACGCGGTATGGCCATAGTCCGGCCCGGGCATGAAGCGGTTGGCGCTCACCGGCTGCTCACGAAGCGCAAGCCCGTAATTGCCGATCGCACGGTGGGTCAACTCCGTGATGCTCTGGAAGATTTCGGTGCCCCGTATCTTGAACAGGGATGCCGCGGGACCCGGATCGATACCCCGCGCCATCTGCGCCACCACGCGCAGCTCGGTCGCCTCCAGCGCCAAGACGTCGAGCTCGATGCGGGCGATATCCCGCCGGAATTCGAGATGCGCCGGATCATCGACCGGAATCTCGGCCTTCACGATCTTCTTCAGCCGGTTCAGATAGCGCGTGGAGCGGCCGATTCCGGCCATGCTGGTGCGCTCGTTGCCGAGCAGGAATTTTGCGTAGGTCCAGCCCTTGTTCTCCTCACCGATCAGATTCTCGACGGGCACCCGCACGTCCTCGAGGAAGACGTCATTCACCTCATGCGATCCGTCGATGGTAATGATGGGTCGCACGGTGATGCCGGGCGATTTCATGTCGATCAACAGGAAGGAGATGCCGGCCTGGGGCTTTGCCGAAGGATCGGTCCGCACCAGGCAGAAGATCCAGTCGGCATGCTGGGCCAGCGTCGTCCAGGTCTTGTGGCCGTTGACGATGTAGTGGTCGCCGTCGCGCACCGCCTTGGTGCGAACCGAAGCGAGGTCGGAACCGGAGCCCGGCTCCGAATAGCCCTGGCACCACCAGTCGTCCCCGGAGAGAATCCGCGGCAGATACTTCTTTTTCTGCGCGTCGTTGCCGAAGGTGTAGATGACCGGCCCCACCATCGTGACGCTGAATGCCAGCGGTGGCAGCGTCCCGGCGCGCGAGGTCTCCTGTTCAAAGATGAAGCGCTGCGTGACCGACCAGCCGGGGCCGCCATACTCCTTGGGCCAGAGCGGAGCCACCCAACCCTTGTTGTGGAGGATGCGGTGCCAGAGCAGCGACTGCTCCTTGGTCAGATCGGTCTCGGGGTTTGGAACGCGCATTTCCTGCGGGTAGTTCTCCGCAATAAAAGCGCGCACCTCGTCACGAAAAGCTGCGTCCTCGCTGGAAAGATTGAGTTCCATCGTGAGAAGCTCCAGCTACCACTTCTCGCCGAAGGGACGAATCTCCAGTTCAAAGGTCCAGGCGCTTTTGGGCTGCTGATAAAGCAGCCAATAGGATTCTGCGACCGAGGACGGCGGCATCAAAGCATTGGGATCGTCGAGGGCATTCGGACCGAGCGCCTCGATCCGCCGCTGGCGCACCCATTCGGTATCGACGCCGGAATCAATGATGAGATGCGCCACGTGAATATTCTTGGGCCCCAACTCGCGTGCGGTCGCTTGTGCCACGGCGCGCAGGCCAAACTTGGCGCTGGCGAACGCCGCATAACCAGCCCCACCGCGGAGACTCGCGGTCGCGCCGGTGAAGAAGATATTGCCCTTGCCGCGCGGCACCATCAGCCGCGCCGCTTCCCGGCCGGCGAGAAAGCCGGAGTAGCAAGCCATCTCCCATACCTTGCGGAACACCCGCTCGGTGGTATCCAGAATTGGAAAATTGACGTTAGCGCCGATGTTGAAGATGCAAACCTCGAGCGGCGCGTGCTTGTCGGCATCACCGAGGAAGGAAATGATCTCCTCCTCTTTGCGTGCGTCGAGGGAGCGCGCGTGAATTTCGCCGCCGGCCTTCTCGATCTCCTTGACGAGCGGCTCGAGCTTGGCGCCGTTACGGCGCCCGGCAAACACCGTGAAGCCCTCTGAGGCGAACTTCTTTGCGATCTCGCCGCCGATAAAGTCCCCGGCGCCGATCACGGCCACGGTTGCGTTTCTCTTTTGCAAAGGCGTTCTCCCGGTCAGGTTAAGTGAGTTCGTCGCTGGAATCTCGCCACCTGCTTGGCAGCAGCTCGGTCGCGATGGAAACAGGCCGCGAGTTCATGCTCGCGCATCTTGCCGGTTGAGCTTCCCGGTAAGACATCGACGAAGACGATTTTCGGCAGCGGCATATACGCAGTGAGCCAAGGCTCGATGGAATGTATCAGATGCGTCACCTTGACGCGCGATCCCGGCGACGGTTGCACGAATGCGAAAAGCTCCCCGTCGCCATTAAGGCCTCGTCCGATGACGGCGGATTGCACGTCCTTGCGTGAATTGAGAATTGCCTCGATCTTGGCCGAGAGGGCGCCAATCATTTCCTTGGTACGGCCGAGAATGTACAGGCAATCGCCGTCAAAGCGAGCAACATAACCGGTATTGAACCAGCCTTCGCCGTCGATCACTTTGCCTGTAAGGTCAGGTGCACGGAGATAGCCGCGCACCACGTTGCGCCCGCGCACGTGGAGTTCTCCGACTTGTTCCTTTGAGAGTGGTATGCCGTCGATCGTTCTGAGGCGCCCTTCCACTCCCGGCAGCAACGTGCAAACCACGTGGTGAGAACGCAGCACATCGAAGTCGCCCGTTCTGATTCCAAGCGAGGAGAGGACGGTAGCGATCTCTCTAACGCGCAGCTCCAGATCTCGGTAGCTGCTGGACGCCCCGTTCTCGACCAGCGCGATCCGGTCGGGGGCTTCGGCAACCTGCCTTGCCGTCACGCCATGGACGCGGCGCGGCGAGCCGACAGCAATCTCGTCGAGATTGATCGCCTTTGAAAGCTCCGCCACGACCGACCTCCCGACCAAACCGTGCCGCTTTGCAGCGCGGCCGTCCGCCAACTATCTAACGTTCTTTTTTAGAACTCGTCAATCCCTAATTCTGATCACGAGGTTCCTAAGGGACAACGTGGCTGCCAAATTATTCGTTAGAACAGGCGAAAATCCTGATTTACAACGTATCTTGCCGCCGCTACGATTACAGTATCAAATACGAACTAATACAGGAAACCGAATGGCAGAGAGCCGCGGCGTAGCGATACTTGTAGGTGCAGGCGATGCCATCGGAGCCGCCGTCGCCCGGCGTTTTGCGAAGGGCGGCTATACAGTTTGCATCTGCAGGCGCGATGCATCTAAGTCCCAGGGGCTCGTGGGCGAGCTGAGGGCTGAGGGACATAACATTCACGCCTTCAGCGTCGATGCCCGCCAGGAAGCAGAGGTCCAAGGCATATTCGCGCGGATCGAAAAAGAGTTCGGGCCCATCGAGGTTTGCCTCTTCAACGCAGGATCGAACGTCAACAAGCCACTGCTGGAGACAACCGAGAAGCTGTTCTTCAAGGCTTGGGAATTGGCCTGCTACGGCGGCTTCCTGGTCGGACGTGAGGCTGCCCGCTTCATGCTGCCGCGCGGACGCGGCACCATCTTCTTTACGGGTGCGACCGCCAGTGTACGTGGCGGCCAGGGGTTTGCGGCATTTTCTTCAGCGAAGTTCGGACTTCGAGCAGTAGCCCAGGCGATGGCGCGCGAGCTCGGACCGAAGAACATTCATGTCGTGCATCTCCTGATCGACGCCGGCGTCGACAGCGAGGCGATTCACCAGCGCATGAAAGCCGCAAAAGGGATCGAGGCAAGCGAAATTCCCCCGAATAGCCTGACCAAGACCTCCTCCATTGCTGACGCCTATTGGTTCACCCACCAGCAAAGCAGGGATGGCTGGACCCACGAGCTCGATCTGCGTCCGTCCGTGGAGAAGTGGTAACATGAACGTGACGCCAAACCTTACCCTGTGGGGCGTTGGCACAAGCCGCACCATTCGCCCGCACTGGGCCATGCACGAACTTGGTTTGTCCTACAAATCCAAGCCAATCGGGCCGCGGACAGGCGAGACCAAAACCGCTGAATACACCAGGCTCAATCCGCGCCAGAAGATTCCCTTGCTGCAGGACGGCGATTTCTGCATCGGCGAAAGCGCCGCAATCGTCGCCTATCTGTCGCGAACCTATTCGACGCCCGACCGTTCACTGATTCCCGCGACCCAGCGCGAGTTCGCCGCTTGGCTGGAATGGTGCTTCTTCATCGTGGCCGAACTCGATTCCACCAGCCTCTACGTCATGCGCCGCCATAGCGCAGACGCATTGGGCCACATCTATGGAGTTGCGCCCGAAGTCGTCGCACAAGCCGGCGAGTATTTTCGGCAACAGTTGCGACACGTTGAGGTGGCGCTGGCAGATGGGCGGACGTTCTTGATGGGTGACCAATTTACCAGCGCTGACATTCTGCTCACGACTTGCCTGGATTGGGCCATCGCTTACGGCGTCGGTATTTGCGACAACGCGCAACCCTATCTCGAACGTATCCAGGGGCGGGAGGCTTATCGGCGGGCTGTGGCGGCGAATGTCCCGGTGTCACCGATTACCCCTGCCGCGGCGAAGGGCTGACAGAGGTTCGCCGGTCGCGAAGGGGGCTTCGGTTCAGACGGCCACGCGAACGCTGCGCCCGGCGACCATTTTGTCGATGGCGCTATCGTCGTAACCCAATTCCCGCAACACGTCGCGCGAGTGCTCGCCGATCCGGGGAGCAGGCCCGCCGATCGCGCCCTCATTGATCTCAAAGCGGGCCGCCGGCTTCGGCTGCCGCACCCGCCCGACCTTCGGCTGATCGAACTCTGCGATGATGCCGCGCGCGATCACCTGTTCATTGTGGATGATTTCGCCCCGGCGCAGGATCGGCGCGCACGGCACGTCGGCAGCGTCGAGGCGCTCCAGCCATTCGGCGGTGGTGTGTTGACCAATGTATTCCGCCATCTTGTTGATGCGCGCCGTGGCGTTGACCGAACGCGCCGATGGTGTCGCAAACCGAGGATCGTTGGCAAGTTCGGGATCGCCGGAGGCGCGGCAAAAGCCCTGCCACTCGGAATCCGAAATAGTACCGGCGGTGATGTAGCCATCGCTGGTCTTGAACACGAGATCGGGCCGGTCGTTGGGGTCGGCGGCGGCTGCCTCGGCGCCGACGACGGTATACTGCATCATGCCTTCCGGCCACAGGTACGAAATCATCGCGTCGAGCATAGCGATCTGAATATGATCGCCCTGCCCGGTTTTCTCGCGGGCATAGAGCGCTGCCGCCACCGCCTGTGCGGCGAACACCGCGGTGGTCTTGTCGCATACGATCGTGCGGATCATCTGCGGACGATTTGTGACCGGCTGGGACTGGATATCGGCGAAGCCCGACAGGCCCTGAATGATCGGATCATAGACGCGCTTCTTCACGTACGGGCCGGTATCGCCAACGCCGCTGATCGAGACGTAGATCAGGCGCGGATGCCGCTTGCGCAACTCTTCCACCCCGAGTCCGAGGCGCTCCATGGTGCCGGGCCGGAAGTTCTGCACCAGCACATCAGCCTGCGTGACCAGCCTGGCGAGCACCTCGCGGCCAGCCGTGCTCTTGACGTCAATCGACAGCGAACGCTTGCCGCGGTTCGAAGAGATGAACAGCGCGGAAAACTCGCCGTCCTTGTCGATCGTGGCACGGCTGCGGCGGGTGATGTCACCGCCGATCGGCTCGATCTTCAAGACGTCGGCGCCCTGATCCGCCAGAAACATGGTCGCGAACGGGCCCGACACAACGCCGGTCAGGTCGAGGACACGAACACCGCTAAGCGGGCCAGGCATGGGCATTCTCCCTGATTTTTACTTCTGCTTTAGGTCCGAGGGTTTTGTCTTTCGCCACTTAACCTGGGACAGTGGCCACTACTAGGCCGTCTTGGGAACAGGTTGCCTGGTCTGTTCGACGATCGACTCCTCGACGTCACGAAGCTGATCCTTGCCGAAGAACATTTCCGTTCCAACGAAGAAAGTCGGCGAGCCGAATGCTCCCCGGCTGACTGCATCGTTAGTCAGGTCGATCAGCCTCTTCTTGACGTCATCCAGCTGGGCGCGCCCGATCAACCGGTCAATATCGATCCCCGAGGAGATGAATGCGTTTCGGAAGGTTTCGAGGTCATCCATCTTCTTCGGTTCTTCCCACATGTGATGGTAGGCGGCGCGGAAATAAGGCTCGAACACGCCTTCGAATTGGGCAGCGACAGCCCCCCGCATCAACATCAGCGTATTGACCGGAAAGAACGGATTTTGACGGAATTTCGTGATGTTGTGGCGCCGGATAAATCGTTGGGTCTCTAGCGCCTGGTATTCCGGCTTGTTCTTGATTCCGCGAAGAGAGTCGAAGGGCGACATGTTGCCCGTCGCCTTGTAGATGCCGCCAAGCAGAACCGGGACGTACTCGAATTTCACGCCGGTACGCCGCTCGATCCCTGGAATGGCTAGTTCAGCCAAATAAGCGTTCGGGCTGCCGAAATCGAACTGGAATTCAACCTTCAGGGGCATGTCGGCTCCTCCCGCGAGTGCATTGGATGATCAGGTTTGGTCTTCGATAGCCGAGATCCGGCTGGCACTCCTCTTTACAGTTCTAAAATCGAACTGTCAAACTTCTGCAGATTCAGCTGCCTTCACACCGTTCGTAGGGGATTGTTTGGAGCTGAGTACCTATCTAGAATGGTGGGGAAAAGCTGAGGTTCCCTGGACGATTCGAGTGAAAACAGGGCGCCGGATGGATTGGAGAGCAGCAAATGCGATGGGATGCCCTTGAAGAAGAGCCATGTTCGATGGCCCGCACGATCGGCGTGATCGGCGACCGTTGGACCCTACTTATCCTGCGCGAATGCTTTCTGCGCACGCGCCGCTTCGAAGGATTTCAGTCCGCGCTTGGAATTACACGCCATTTGCTCGCAGAACGGCTGAAGAAGCTGGTCCGGCAAGGCGTGCTGCGCCGCATTCCCTATCAGGAGTCGCCCAAACGGCATGAATATATTCTCACCCAAAAAGGACTCGATCTCTATCCGATCATGATGGCAATCGTGCATTGGGGTGACACGCACATGGTCGACGTACGCGGGCGGCCGTTGCTGCACCAGCACCGAAAATGCGGCAAGAACTTCGATCCAGTCATGGTGTGCTCGGAGTGCGGCGAGCCGCTTTCGGCCAAGGAAGTCCATACTCACCCTGGCCCTGGGGCGCGAAGCACCCCACCGGCAAAGGCGGCGCCGGAGAAGAAGGCAAAGCCGCGCCGCAAAGCCGCTTAAGGTGGGCCGCTTAGCCGGACGCTGCATCGAAGGTCTCGCTCGGTAGATCGGACCGCGAGCGAATGTCCGCCGGCGTCACCTGAGGACACGAGATGTCCGGCAACGGTCGCGGACGGCTGAACTCGCCCTCAGACCTGGATCACATCTCGATTTGCTTCGTTGCAGTAGAGACGCTCGACCTGGTCAGAGCGATGCTTCAGCACAGCACGTTGGTTGACGTAGGCCTTGTCGGTGATTTCTCCCGCCGCCAGTGACGGCGGATCCTTGAGCAGCGAGAATGAACAGATTCTTTCACTGCTTCCAACGGTTTCATTGTATTCCTGAAAACGATCCTTCAGAAATTGAATCACGAGAGGGTCGCAGGTCAAATCCGACGCTGAGGTCTTCGAAATCCGCGCCGCCTCGGTAGGATTCAACCAGCAGAGCAGCGCGCACGATTCACGATTTTCTCCCGCAACGACAATGTCAAGCAATACGCCGCGCGTCGCCGCCAAAATCGCCGCGCGCATATTCCCGATCGAGACCCATGTGCCGTTCGCGAGTTTGAAGTTCTCGGAAATTCTGCCTGTAAAACGCAGCCCACGCTCCGGCTTCTGAGGATCCAGAAACGAGACGGTATCGCCGATGCGATAGAACCCTTCCTCATCGAAGGCCTTTTCGGTCAAATCCGGCCTTCCAAGATAACCTGGCGTAACGTTGGGTCCCTTGACCCTTGCCTCGTAAGTATCGGAAACAGGGATGAGTTTTAACTTAAGACCCGGCGCGGGAAGACCGATCTCTCCCGGCTGGTCCGTCGCCCAATGAGTCGTACTGATTGTCGGGGCCGTTTCGGTGGTGCCGTAGCCCGACATGACCGGAATTCGCCGGCCGGTGATCGACCATGTCAGCCGATAGAGTTTTTCAAGCGTGCCCTGCGAGATCGCAGCCCCGGCATAGCTCAATCTGTCCATCCGCCTGAACACGCTGGCGCCAAGATCACGGTCGTTCTCGATTGCGTCACATAAGAGATTGTAGCCGGCCGGTACGTTGAACATGGCGGTCGGCGAAATCTCCTTGAGATTCGCGACCGTCTTGTGAAAGAGCTGAGGCAGCGGCCGGCCATCGTCGATGTAGAGAGTTCCGCCATTCTTGAGAATGCTGTGAAGGATGACGTTACTGCCCATCGTATGGTGCCAGGGCAGCCACTCAACCTGCACCGGCGCGTCCGGAGGAGATACCAGCAGACTCCCCATCTGCAAGGAACTCGCCATCATGCGGTGGGTGTTGAGCACGCCTTTGGGGAAACCGGTCGAACCGGATGTGAAGAGAATCTTTGCAACGACGTCGCAAGAAATTGCCCGTGAAGCATCCGCAAATCCTTCGCTCCCGGTTCGGGATGTCAGTGCGCCGAAAGGCGCGGTGTCCGGCCCACCATCGACGCTGATCCAGGTCGCGGCTGCCAGTTCGGGAATGGAGCGCCCGGCGGAAAAGCCGCTCGCGCTCTGAACGAAAACGAAATTCGGGCGCAGCGCTTCCGCTATGTCCTTGAGACGAGCCAAGCCGCCGGGCATCAGCGTGTAGTTTGGCGATATCGGCGCCAGGATCACCCCTATCGACATTGCGGCAAACGAGATCACCGCGTTCTCGATGGAGTTTCCTGAAAGTACAGCAAGCTTGTCAGCCGGCTTTGCTCCCATATCGATCAGGCTTTGGCCGACCGCCTGAACCTGCAACCATGCTTCGCTATAGGTGATCTCGTCCCACCCCCCATTCGCATTGCGTTGCGCGAGAAAAATTCTATCCGGAACGGAACCTGCCCAGGTCGGAAGAAAATCCGTGATGCGCCAGTCACACCTTCCCAACTCAAGGGGCGAGCTCAACATGAGCGTGCCGTCGGTTCGACGCTCTATGGAAAGCTCCCTCGGCGCAAACGTCAGTGCCCTCGACATCGAAAATAATCTCCTGAATTGCTGCGATATCCGATCAGCGCGCGAGACTCGATTCACCACTCCTGGTGCCCATCGCTGCTGCGCCAACGCTGCAAGCCGTCAATCAGGCGGCCACCGGCCGGCAGTTCACACTCAACGCGCGAACTGCCGCGCCGTCGCTTCGCCCATGCGAGGTCACTCGGACTTGGCGTCCAGCACTTCCCCAAAGGCTTGCCAGCTCGTGCCGCTCCACCGCTGCAATCGCATCTGCGTCCAGATCATGTTCTCTGTATCGGTGGTGTTGACCTTGATGCCTGGCAGCGCCGTCGGAACGACGAAATCCCTGAGGTTCTTGGCCTGTGCAAGAATATTCTTGCGCGATAGATCATTGCCGCATTGCTTCAGAATCTGCTCGAGCAGGATGCCTTGCTGATAGCCGGTCAGATAACTTCCATTGGTGATGTCGGCGCCCGGCAAATACTTGTCGAAAAACACCCTGAAGGCCTGCATGCCCGGGTCATCCTTCCACGCCGAATCCAGAACATCCTTGTTGGTCGTGCCGACGATCACGCCGACAGATTTGTCGAGACCGGCGGGCGCGAGCGTGCCTCCGACCGAGCCGGAAGGAAAATTAATGATCACGGTCGCCTTCCAGCCGATCACGGAGGCTTGCCGGATGGCCTGCGCCGCGAACTTCGGTGTGCCGGCGATCACAAGAGCCTCCGCACCGGAGCTCTTTAGATTGACGACCTGTGAATCAACCGTCGGTTCGGTGACCTCATAGGAAGCGCTCACGACCTTCCGGTCGAAATCCTTGCCGAGAAACGCCTTGAAGGCGGCGAGGTAGTCTTTGCCGAGGTCGTCGTTCTGATAGAGGATGGCATACTTGGCGTATGGCAGCGCCTTCGTCAGATATTTGGCGTAGATTTTTCCTTCAGTGTCGTAGCTGACAAGACCTGTCGTGGTCAGCGGGTAATTAGTGACTTCGGTGAACTTGGATGACCCGCTGATAATTGCGATGCTAGGCACCCCTTTCGACCGCAGGTATTTTGCCGTAGCCGAGATGCCCGGGGTGCCGAGTTGGCCGAACATGAACGACACTTCATCGCTCTCAACAAGTTTGCGAACGTGCTCAACCGCCTTGGGAGGGCTGTATGCATCGTCGTATGCGATGTAGTTGATCTTGCGTCCGTTAATGCCGCCGCGGTCGTTCACCAACTGAATGTAGGCGATAAGTCCCTTCCCTACGAGACCGATCGATGACGCCGGTCCGCTGAAGGGAAAAACGCCGCCGACCTTAATCTCCGTCGCTGAAATTCCGGGCTCTTCAGCCGCGAATGCAGGCCCGCTCAAAAGTAAAGCCAGAGCCGCCACGGCCTTCCATTTCATCAACATTGCTCGTCCTCCCAAACGCGCACCTTCCGGGGTACGTCGCTGCTACAGCTTACAGTTCTTTTTTAGAACTCGTCAAGCACTTTAGATTATCGCTCCCCGGCCCGCTCGCACGCTCGGGGCGCGGGCTGAAACTTAAGAGCTAAACCATTCCGGCAAATCTGCTTTTTGCAGGCCATCGCCTCATGGAGACCACGCGCGATCGGACGTCGAACGCCAGCTGGGGAAGTCACGGGACACCGTCGTCCAGCGCGCGTCAATTCTGTTATCGAACTAACTTTGACGCATCACTTTCATGGCCTGCGGCCTCACCAAATAGATTGCGTTCGAACTCTATAGTGATATAGATTTCGACTGCCATCTAAAACATGGGGAGACCTACAATGCGCGTGAGCCGCATTCAGGCCGCGGAAAACCGCGAAACTGTAATCAATGTCGCAAGTCGCCTGTTTCGGGAGTGCGGCTTTGATGGCATCGGCCTCAAGGATCTGATGAAGGGTGCCGGGCTCACCCAAGGCGCCTTTTATAAGCAGTTCGCGTCAAAGGAGGACTTGGCGGCGCAGTCGTCTAAGCGGGCATTGGAGAGCGCCACCCTCCGATGGTTGGCCGCTACCGCGGCGAAACCCAAGGATCCGCTCGGCGCAGTGGTCGCGTTCTACCTCAGCGCCGGCCATCGCGATGAAAAAATGGACGGCTGCCCGATCGTGGCGCTCGGCTCAGATGCCGCCAGACAGGGCAGCGACGTGAAAGCGTCATTCGAAGCCGGGATCAAAGACCATCTCGAAATCCTCAGCGGATTGATTGCCGAAACCAACGGCAAGAATCCCAAAGGCAAAGCGATGGCCATTCTCTCGACGATGGTAGGTGCGCTGACGCTGTCGCGCGTCGTCAACGACCCCGATCTGGCTCAGGCCCTTCTGAAGGCGGCGGCCAAACAGGTTCGCGAAGCTGCCGCCGCTTAATGGCTAGTTATTTTATAAGCTCATGGAGGACAAAAAAATGCGCAAATCCGGGATCCATAATTTTCCGACAATCGATCGTGTCGTTTATGGCAGAGCTGCGGCTGTCGCTTTGAAAGATGAGGCGGTGCGACTCGATGCCAAACGCATCTTCCTCATCGTCAGTCGAACCTTGAACACCAAGACGGATGAGATTGAGAAGATTCGTCGTGCTCTTGGCGACAAACATGTGGCGACCTTCGATGGAATTGCGCAGCATACGACGCGTAAGCAGGCTGCCGAGGTGGCCCGTCAAGCTAATGACGCAGAAGCTGATCTAATCGTGGCTATTGGGGGAGGCTCCGCGATCGATCTCGCTAAGATCGTCATCATGGCGATGGAACATGATATCCGCGATGAAGCCGGTTTCGATCCATTTCCCATGGGCCCGGGGGTAAACTTCTCTCCGTTCCTTTCGCCCACAGTCCGACAGATCGCAATACCGTCCACGCTGAATGGCGGCGAATACAATGCAGCAGCGCTCGTCACGGATGAGCGCCATAAGTTGAAGCAGATCTTCTTCCATCCCCAAATGATGCCACTGGCGATTATCCTCGACCCTGCCCTCACCCTTCAAACGCCATCGAACCTTTGGATGGGATCGGGAACGCGCTCGATGGATCACGGTATCGAAGCATTGTGCTCGCCCGCCGGCACCCCGTTAGCTGACGAAGTCGTCTTGGCGGGCATCCGCATTCTGCGCGAGGGAATGCTCCGGACCTTGCAGCAAGCTGATGATCTGGAGGCGCGTCG
The DNA here is from genome assembly GCF_036924645.1 of Bradyrhizobium sp. AZCC 2176. Taxonomy (NCBI): domain Bacteria; kingdom Pseudomonadati; phylum Pseudomonadota; class Alphaproteobacteria; order Hyphomicrobiales; family Nitrobacteraceae; genus Bradyrhizobium; species Bradyrhizobium sp. AZCC 2176. The sequence continues at coordinate 6,671,068 of NZ_JAZHRX010000001.1, forward strand.
ACTATCTCAATACGGCTCATGGCTCGCATCTTATGGCCTCCAGGCACGCGTCCCGATGGGAGCAAGCCACGGCATTGGCCATGTGCTTGGAGGCACCTTCGGGGTTCCCCACTACTACTGCACACCCGTCATCATGCCGAGCCTTCTTCGCTACAACAAGCCATTCACCGAGGATGCGCAGAAGCGTTTGGCGACGGCTCTTGGCGCCCCGGGTGGCGACGCCGCAGACGCCTTTGCAGCATTCACAAAATCGCTTGGACTACCTGTCCGACTCGCTGACGTCGGCATAGGCGAAGACAAATTCGATCCGATTAGCAAGATTGCAATCAGTCATCGCTTCGTACAGGCCAATCCGAGGCCCTTCAAAAACGAAGCCGAGATCATCGATCTGCTGCGAATGGCAGCTTAGCTGCCATCAGCGACGATGGATCAAGATTGGAAGGTAATCTCATTATGCGTCGTGTCGTCGTTACAGGGTTGGGACTGGTATCACCGCTGGGTTGCGGCAGTGAGTTGGCATGGTCCCGCCTGCTCGAGGCCCGTTCAGGGCTGGCTGCCCTTCCCGAATGGGCAGCTCCCCTTCCCGCACGGGTCGCTGGAATCGTGCCGACAAAGGCCGACGATCCGGCTGGAGGCTTCGATCCGGATCTGGTCGTTCCTCCCAAGGATCAGCGGAGGATGGATCGCTTCATCCTGTTCGCCCTGGTCGCAACGGCCGAGGCCATTGCACAAGCGGCATGGACTCCTTCCGACGCACACTCGCTCGAGCGCACGGCGACCGTGATCGCATCGGGCATCGGAGGCTTTCCGGCAATTGTCGAGGCAGTTCGCACCACCGATCAGCGCGGGGTCAGGCGCCTCTCACCCTTCACCGTGCCGTCCTTTCTCGCCAATCTCGCGGCCGGTCATATTTCCATCCGCTACGGCTTCAAGGGTCCCATCGGGACGCCCGTCACCGCTTGCGCCGCGAGCGTGCAGGCGATCGGCGATGCCGCACGCCTCATTCGAACCGGCGAAGCCGACGTTGCGATTTGCGGCGGCTCGGAAGCCTGCATCGATCTCGTGAGCCTCGGCGGCTTCGCCGCTGCCCGGGCCCTTTCGACGGGCTTCAACGAAACGCCAGCGCGCGCGTCCCGCCCCTTCGACCGCGACCGCGACGGCTTCGTCATGGGTGAAGGTGCCGGTATCCTCGTCATCGAAGAGTTGGAACATGCGCTCCGCCGCGGCGCCCAACCGATCGCGGAAATTGCCGGTTATGGCACGACGGCTGACGCCTACCACATCACCTCAGGACCGGAGGACGGAGACGGCGCGCGGCGCGCGATGGAAGGCGCCTTGCGGCAGGCCGACCTCAAGCCCGGTGACATCCAGCATCTCAACGCCCATTCCACTTCGACGCCGGTTGGCGACGTTTCCGAACTGGAAGCGATCAAATCCGTGTTCGGCCGCGACGGTAAAATTGCCGTCAGCGCCACCAAATCGGCGACCGGTCATCTGCTTGGCGCAGCCGGGGGAGCGGAAGCGATCTTGACGATCCTCGCATTACGCGACCAGGTCGCACCGCCCACCCTCAATCTCGAAAACGGCGACGCGGCCGCGGAAGGCGTCGACCTCGTCTCTCGTGAGGCCAGACGCATGACGATAGAGCATGCGATTTCGAATGGATTCGGCTTCGGAGGCGTCAACGCCAGCGTCATCTTTCGACGTTGGCAATGACATCCTCGCGGCGAGCGGTATCTTCCCCAAAGAACTGATCAATCAAGCACGGCTGCGGGCCGTGCGGCTTGGGCGAAGCGAGGCGCTACCCTGCGGCTTGTGAGCGGTGGGTGAAAGAGTCAGGTTTGGTACTCTAATAATCCGATCTCAATTATTTCCTCACCATTTATCGAGGAATCCTGAGACCATCTTGATCTGCCCCAAGGTATTAGCCCCATTCCAATGGAACCGATTCTTGCTTATGGCTTCCGAGCCGGAAGCTCGATGGGGCTCGTCGCTGTCCTCGAATAGCTGGGCAAACCCTATCGGCTGAGGGCTGCCGCACCGATCTCCCAATGCTCGACCGCTTTCAAGCGGCAATGGGCGATAGGGTTTCAGTGGCGACGGCGCCGACCGACATGGCAGAGACACTACAGGCCGAACGTCGGGCACCGGCGGAATTGTCACCAATTCCTTGCGATCGAAGCCGACCAGGGCCGCATCCACGAGATCTTCAACCTCCATGACATTGGGCACCTTGCTGGCGTCGCCACCAGCTCGTTCGTAAATCTCGGTGCGTGGCCGTGGCCGCGTGCGGCCAAGCGGCGTGCGTAAACTGCGCCGATGCCGCTCGAGGCGCCGGTAAGGAGTGCGGTCGTCATGGATGTTGTCCTAATTGAGTTTCGAGTATCGGGATGCTCTGCCGGGGATCGATGATGACAAATCGTCGGAGCGGCGCGGTCAGCCGCGCGCCTTCAGATGAAGCATCGGGTGATGCTCATAGTAACCGGCGCCGTTCTTCACGATGGGGTCTTCCGAGGTGATCGCCTTTATCTCTTGGTCATCGGCGATCTGATAGAGCGACACGCCATAACCGCCACTCGGGTCCATGACGGGGCCATGCGCGATGACCTGCCCCTTCTCGAACAGGTCATCCAGGAACGCGCCGTGCTGCTTCATCCATGCTTTCTCATCGGCGGTCATGGTCGCGAGAAAATCGGCGCGCGGCGGGATGTACTTGCACAAATAGTACTTCATGGGTCGCTCCTCGGTGAAAGAGACATTTCAGCTTGCTTGGAGATCTCTCGATTTCAGGGATCAATCAGCCACGCCCATCTGCTTGCGAAAACTCTTCTCGAAAGTCTTTTCAGGAACAAAGCGTCGCATCAGGCGGAGACGGCCCGCCATCTTTCCGGGCGTGTACCGAATGCTCGGCTGTTTTTCGGTGGCAGCCTGCACCACCTTGTCCGCCACGGCTTCCACGGGATCGCCGGCCGCGATGCCGTTGCGCCAAGTCGCGTTCATGGCCGCGCGTCCCTTGTCGTAGACGCTCAGGATCCGGTCGGGCTTGTCGCCATTCTCTTCCAGCGCGGTGCGGGTGAAGACTGGCACGACCAGTGAGACACGAATGCCGAGTGTTCGCAGTTCGTGATCGAGCGATTCGGAATAGCCTTCGACGGCGTGCTTGGTGGCGTTGTAGAGCGCTGTATAAGGTCCGGGCAGGAAGCCGGCCACCGAACTGATGTTGATGATCCGGCCTTGGCTCTGCTTGCGCATGATGGGCAGCACTTCGGTGGTGGAAGGATGCCGAAGACGTTGATGTCGAACAGGCTCTGGGCTTGATCGAGAGATGATTGGCGCCGCGGTTGCGTGCCGTGCTGGCGACGACGACATCGTTACCGCGATCTACCAGGATGTCCGTGACCGATTCAGCCAGGGTTGACCTCGAATACCGCCACGAACGCATCCGATCTGGCGACAGCCGGAGCCAGCCAGAAGCGCGCGGCGGGGCGAAAGCCTAATGCTGGTTCGTCTACCGAGATCTTTGATTTCGCTGCATGCGGGCTGAAATAGAGACGCTCGGACGCCGCTGCCCGTCCCGCGTTCCCGACGTGAACGCCCTATCAAGCGGCCTCGACACGACTTTGGTGCCATTGCAGCGCGGGTTTGCGATCGGTACCTGATACTCCATCCAGGAGCCGTCAAGGCTATCTCAGCTTGCCTGAGAAATGTTGTGCTTCGAGCGTTTACTGCGCTTCCGGCTGTACCCTGCCAACCGGACGGTTATGGTGGGCTAGTGAGCATCGGAGTCTTCTCTTCAATTACTCGGCTGATGTCCGGCTCTTCACCAGTATTACATTGCATGACAAACCAGCGCCATCAGGTGCAGCTAAGCTGGTAATCCCATGGATAACTCGGTTGGTTCTCGCACATCCATCAGAGGCGTTGCAGCGACACCTGAAAAGCACCGAAAGCGGGTGAAACGCACCTTATGCAATTGATGCGGAGTCGGCGCATCGTTAGACTCCAAGCATTGGTCTCCGGAGACAGCCAATGCTTGAAACAGAAGAACGTGATCCTCGCGCGCCTGGGGATCGGCGAATGTATCTCTACTTCAACTATTCTGAGTCCGGCTCCCTGCGTTGGTACGTGAAGGTGAGCCGCAAGGGTCTCCGGATCGGCATACGCGAGGAATACGGAACGTCAGCGTTCGACGCGGCCTACGAAGCAGCCGTTGCAGCGCTGGGAGGAGTAATGCGCATGCGGCGCATCAAAGCAACGGTGAAGCCGGATCAGCCGGAGCGCCGCTATCTGTACGCCGATGTTAGCCAACGCGGTCAGGTGCGCTACTACGTGCAACTGCGCAACAAGCTGCCAAAAATTCGGATTTGGGCCGAGTTCGGCGCGGCTGAATTCGAGGCCGAAGTTGACACCGCGATCGCCGCTCAGATCGCGCTGTTCGGCAACGAGGGCGACTACATCAATGCGCAGAAGCAGCGCAACGAGCCACGCCCTGCTCTGCCGGAGACGCCGGCGAAACCCGGCACGCTGCGCTGGTACTGGAACGGCTACAAGCAAAGTGACCACTGGCTGGGTGATCTCAGCGTCGGTCATGAGGGCTTAGCGGAATCGACCCGGCTGCAGCGCACTGGGCTGATCGAGTCGTTAGTGCCCGAGAATGGCGAGAAGCCGTTCGCAGTGTTAACACGCAAAGTCATAAAGGCGGAAATGAAGGCGCGCACGCCGTCTCAGGCCGGCAACCTGCTGTCGGCGCTGCGCGGCCTGATCCGCTGGATGATCGACGAAGGCCATCTCGATGAAGACGATGACCCAACTACCGGACTGAAGTCCGGCAAGGCAAAGGCGAGCCGCGAGACCGGCGGCTTTGTGCCCTGGAGCGAGGACGATATGGCGCGGTACCGAGCGAAGTGGCCGCTTGGGACCGAACCGCGGCTGATGTTCGATATCCTCCACTATACTTTCCTTCGGCTGGGCGACGCGCATCGCTTCGGGCCGCCACATCTGCGACAGATCGTTCGCAAGATGGCGGTGCAGATTGCGACCGAGAAAAGTCGGGGCAACACGACCGTTACGGTGCCTGTTCACCCGGAGTTTGCAAAAAGTTTGCGTGCGGCCCGTACCTCGGGAATCATTGGCGCCGAGGTATTCACTGGCAAGGTTGTGCGCGGCCGAGTCGTGCCGATGAACAAAAAGGCCTGGGCGGCCAAGTTCAAGAAATATGCTGTTCTGGCTGGCGTGAACGAGCCCAAGAAGAGCTGCCATGGGGTACGCAAGGCCCGTGCTGAGGTTGCTGCCTACGCCGACTGCACCGAGAGCCAGATGATGGCGATGTTCGGCTGGACCGATCCGAAGATGCCCGCGCACTACATCGCGCAGGCGCATCGAGAGAGGCTCGGCATCAGCGGAATGGACAAGATCGTCGCGTTCGACCAGAGCCAGTCGCTCGATGATTTCATGCCGCTGCCGGAGGCGAACAACGGGGGAACGCTACGCGGGAACGGAGTGGTAACATTCCCAGGTAACATCAGGAAAAAAGCTTAAGGATTTCAACGCGAAACGTGGGCTTATGGTGCGCTCGGAGGGACTCGAACCCCCACGATTTTACTCACTGCCACCTCAAGGCAGCGCGTCTACCAATTCCGCCACGAGCGCTTGGGATACCGGCTGGTAGGATTACGGCCTGCCGGATCAACGGCGCCGATGTAACAAATCAGGGATGGGGGGACAAGGAAGTTTTGCACTCCGATAACTACCTGACATCAGGGGATTTCGGCAGCATTTGCTTGACTTCGACCGCGATGCGGTTGCGGTCTACCAGCACCACGCCGGAAGCCACCGGAAGGTTGTTGGCGAGGATCTTGACCTCGTCCGCCTCGGTGGCGTCCAGTTCGATGATGGCGCCACGGGAAAGCCGCATCACCTGGTGGATGGGCATGGTCGTGGTGCCGAGCACCACCATGAGATCGACGCTGACTTTATCGAGGGTGGCCACTTCGAAACCGCCAAAGGGGGACTAAATTGGTGTGGTTCCACCTGACCACGTTATGGTTAGCCAATGGTTAATGACCGCCAAAGCCTTGATTTGACGACATTCGCGCTAGTCCAGGGCGGCGGCGAGGTCGAATGGCGGATTTCAGCGAATCCAGTGCCCTACCCTGAGGCCGTGATCGAGATGGAATCACGCGCGGCCGGGATCGCCGACGGCACGGCAGCCGAGCTGGTGTGGCTGCTCGAGCATCCCCCGCTCTACACTTCGGGCACCAGCGGCAAGGCGGGCGACCTGCTCGATCCGCGCTTTCCGCTGTTCCCCACCGGCCGCGGCGGGCAGCTCACCTATCACGGCCCGGGGCAGCGGGTGGCCTATGTGATGCTCGACCTCAAGCGCCGCCGGCCGGATGTGCGGGCCTATGTGGCGGGCCTTGAAGAATGGATCATCCGCACCCTCGACGCCTTCAATGTGCGCGGCGAACGTCGCGAGGACCGCGTCGGCGTCTGGATCAGGCGGCCGGACAAGGGCGCAGGCTACGAGGACAAGATCGCGGCGATCGGCGTTCGGCTGCGGCGCTGGGTGTCATTCCACGGCATCGCCATCAATGTCGAGCCGGATCTGGCGCATTTTTCCGCGATCGTGCCCTGCGGCGTTGCCGATCCGCGCTACGGCGTCACCTCGCTGGTCGATCTCGGCCTGCCCGTGACGATGGAAGATGTCGACGTCGCGCTCCGGCGGGCGTTTGAAGACGTGTTCGGCGCAACCGCTGCGCGCCTGCCGGAAGCAACGGCCTGAGACGTCCGCCGCTCTGCCTAGCGGTCTTCCGCTCTCGCGAGCGGCGACACATATCCAGTAGCGGCGGTGTACAGAGGAGGTCGCGATGACGAAGCGTAGGCTTCCCTTCGAAAACCGGTGGACCAACAACGCGAACGCCCTGCAATGGAATTGCGAACTTGACCGTGTGGGCGTGGCGAACGTACGGGCCATGTTCGCAGATCACGAAACGCGGCATCCCAACCGGCGCAACGCTGTGTTGGACGTTCCGGCCGGCTTTGTCCGGGATTGGCTGGCGTTCCAGGATCGGCGCGCGGCGCGGCAACAACTGCTTTGGCGCGCAACCGTGATTGCGCTTTCGGCTATCGCGGCAACGGCGGCCGTGCTGGGTGTGCTGATCGCGTGAAATGGCAGAACCGCTCAGCCGGATGTGCGCGGCTTTGGTGGCAGCGACAAACCCGACGCCATCGCGAAGCCGCGCGGCGCCGGTGTCGAAAATGCCCGTCAAACCTCCATCGGTCGGCTCTGGTCGCTTAACAACAAAAGCCCATCGGGAAAACGAACCCATCCAAATTTTGAGTCGCACCAAGCCGCTACCTGTGGCGCAGGGAACGTTGGGTCGGCGAAGCAACCGACCGGTATGCCGATGAGGCCAGGAAAAAGTTCGAGGCTCGTGCTTATTGTCGAGCCACATCGAGGGCAAAACACACAATGAACGTTCCCGCCTGACGCTCCTTTGCGGGTGAAGATCGAGCTATCGCCCAGGCGGTTGACTACTTGTTCGGAGTTCCATCGGGACGAGAGAGAAAACGCACTTCCCGAACGCCTTTGGCATCGCGTGCAGTTGCAGGGTGTCACCATCGCAGGTTCGCCTTCGACAGTAATGCTTAGCTGCCCACATTGGCAGGTGGCCGTGCGCATCCCATACCTCTCCTGCTACTGTCACTGTCGGAAAATCATACGGCGTCCGGTTGCTTGGGCAAGCAGTTTTGGTTGATGCGGCTCGCTCCACAAACTCTCCATTGCGGATCGACCAAGGCATCTGACGTGTCGTTGGCCCGATCGATCCGCTCTGGATCCATCTGCCGCGTCCCGGCAGGCCTCGCCGGCTCCGACGAAAATCCTGCCGGCCACAGCAGCAGTTAGCGTTCACGCCGCCGCCTTCCGCGGCGCGACTTCGAGTTGGCCAGCGATGTAGCGGCGCTCCTGGGTGAGGCCGCCGAAGCCGTAGGCATCGCCCTTGACCTCGTCGACATGGGCATAGCTTTCCTCATGCAGCGGCCCGAGCAGTTCGCCCATGCGCTGGAACAGCGCGGCGAGATAGGCGGCCTTCTCGTCCTTGGTGTTGGTGCCCTCGCTGACATGAACGTCGAGCCAGAAGCTGGCGAGGCTCTGTTCGGCGAGCGACTTTCCGCCGGCGAACCAGTCGGCGGCATCGACCGCCTTGACGATGATTGCGGTGACCTTGGGATCCTTGCGCAGGATTCGCGCGGTCAGTTCGCTGACGGCGGAGGCAATCTCGGCCTTCAGCGACGGCGCCTTGCGGACGCTGGAATAGGTCACGGTGATAAGCGGCATGGTCATTCTCCTTCGATCAGGCGCGCGATGACATCGCGCTCCCCTTACCTAGACCCGCGGCCATCATCTTGGTATCTTATCCCTGTTCATAACAATGATAACGGATATTGATGATGCGATGAGCACGCTGGATATCGATACGGTGCAGGCGTTCCTGCTGGTCGCCGAACTGCAGAGCTTTACCCGCACAGCCGAGGCGCTCGGCGCCACCCAGGCCGCCGTCAGCATGAAGCTGCAACGGCTGGAGAGCGTGGTCGGCAAGCGGCTGGTCGAGCGATCGCCGCGGGCGGTCGCGCTGACCGCTGCCGGCGTGGCATTCCTGCCCCACGCCCGCACGCTGATTGAGGCGCATGACCGCGCGCTGTCGGGCGAGACGCCCGCGCGCCAGCAATTGTCGCTCGGGATCTCCGATCACGCCGCAGGACCGGAACTGGTGCCGCTGCTCGAACGGCTGCACGCGATGTCGTCGCAACTGGCGCTTTCCGTGACGATCGGCTTTTCGCGCGCGATGCTGGATGCCTACGATGCCGGCGAATTCGACGCCGTCGTGGTGCGGCGGGAAGGCAGCCGCCGCGGCGGCGAGAAGCTGACGGAAGACGCCTTCGGCTGGTTCGCCGCCAAGCGCCTGGCCTGGCGCCGCGGCGAGACGCTGCCGCTGGCCACGCTGGCGCCGCCCTGCGGCGTGCGCGCGCTCGCCATCCGCGCCCTCGACAAGGCCGGCATCCCATGGACCGAGCGTTTTGTCGGCGGCGGCGTCACCGCGGTGGTCGCCGCGGCCTTGGCCGGCCTCGCGGTGGCGCCGCTGGCCCGGCGGATCGCCCCGCCCGGTCTGGTCGATATCGGTCCGGCCCAGGGGCTGCCGCGGCTGGCTTCCTCCAAGGTGGTGCTGCACTCGAAGGTCAGCGACCCCGCCAAGCGCGCGGCGCTACGGACGCTGGCGGCGACGTTCAGGCACGTGGTGGCCCCGGCGTAACGGACCGTTTCGTTAAAAAGACCGATTTTTTCTGGAACCAATTGGCGCCTTGTGCGTTTGCGCCAGTTAAATGGGCAGCCGGATGTTCACGAAAGATCAGCAACAGCAAAGGGATCTATTCGAATCCGAACGTAATTTCCGACTCCTGGTTGAAGGCGTTGCCGACTACGCGCTTTATATGCTGGATCCTAGCGGCGTGGTGACGAGCTGGAATGTCGGCGGCCAGCGGATCAAGGGTTACTCGCCCGCAGAGATTATCGGGCAGCATTTTTCCCGCTTCTATACCGAGGTCGACCGCGCCAAGGGCAAGCCGCTCCGCGCCTTGCGTATCGCCCGTGAACAGGGCCGCTACGAGGAGGATGGTTGGCGCGTCCGCAAGGACGGCACCTTCTTCTGGGCCAGCGTGGTCATCGACCCCCTTCATGAGGACGGCAAGCTGGTCGGCTTCGCCAAGATCACCCGGGACATTACCGAGCGCCGCGAAGCCCAGCTCAAGCTCGAGCAGATGCACCAGCAGCCCGCGGAATCGCAGAAGCTCGACGCGCTCGGCCAACTGACCGGCGGCGTGGCCCACGATTTCAACAATCTCCTGATGATCATCAGCGGCAGTCTTCACACGCTGAGGAAAGCGGTTGGCGACGATCCCAAATGCCAGCGGGCGGTGGCGGCGATCGAAGGGGCGACCAAACGCGGCGCCACCCTCACCAGCCAGTTGCTGACATTCGCACGGCGGCAGAGCATCAATCCCCAGGCGGTCGACATCGCCGAACGCATCGATGCGGTGCGCGAAGTGCTCGACACTGCGGTCGGCAGCGCGGTGACGCTGCAATTCGACGTCGACCGCGACGTTTGGCCGGTCATGGCCGATGTCGCCGAGTTCGAGACGGCGCTGGTCAATCTCGTCATCAACGCACGCGACGCCATGACCGCCAGCGGCGTCATCACGGTATCGGCGCGTAACGAGACGCCCGGCGGCGAGGACGGCGCCGTCGGATATGTCGCGATCTCGGTGGAAGACACCGGCGCCGGCATCGCGCCCGATATCCTCGGCAAGATTTTCGACCCCTTCTTCACCACCAAGCCGATCGGCAAGGGCACCGGCTTGGGACTGTCGCAGGTTCATGGCTTCGCCCATCAGGCCGGCGGAACGGTCAAGGTGGCGAGCGAGCTCGGCAAGGGCACCAGGATCACGATCCTGCTGCCACGAAAGGAACCCGCGCCCGCGGCCGAGGACGCCAATGCGGTGGAGATCGGCGGCAGCGGCACCGTGCTGCTGGTGGAGGACAATCCGGAGGTCGCATCCGTCAGCGCCGGCCTGCTCGAACAGCTCGGCTACACCGTCCGCCGGGTGGCGAATGCCGAAGCGGCCTTGCGCGAAATCGAACTCGACGGCATAGACCTCGTCTTTTCCGACATCGTGATGCCCGGCAAGATGGACGGTCTCGGCCTGGCGCGCCACCTGAAGGCGGTCAGGCCCAGACTGCCGATTCTGCTGGCCAGCGGCTACAGCGACGCCGCGCTGAGCGTGCGCGGCGATTTTCCCATTCTGCGCAAGCCCTACGAAATCTACGAACTCAGCCAGGCGATCGCGAAACTGCCGCGGTGACGGCTCCTGACCGGCTCTCCTTACAAGATCGCTTCGAACGCACTGCGCAGCGTTTCGTGCCGGAACACGAATCCGTTGCTCAGCGCCTTGTTCGGCAGCACGCGCTGGCCGCCAAGCAAGAGCTCATTGGCAAAGTCACCGCCGACACGGCGCAGCAGCCCGCCGGGTATCCGGAAAATCGCCGGCCGGCGCAGCCGCCGTCCGAGTTCTTCGGTGAATTTCAGGTTGGTGACCGGGATCGGCGCCGTCGCGTTGACCGGGCCTGAGATTTCCGGACGCACGATGACATGCGCGATCAGGCGGATCAGGTCGTCGCGCTCGATCCACGACATCCATTGCCGGCCTGAGCCTAGCGGTCCGCCGAGGCCGAACTCGAACGGCGTCAGCATCCGTGTGATGAAGCCGCCATCGGTGCCGATCACGAGGCCGATCCGCAGGCAGACCACGCGCACGCCATGCGCTTCCGCCGGGCGCGCCGCGTTTTCCCAGGCATCGCAGAGTTCATGGCTGAAGCAGGCGTGTGATTTTGCCGACTCCGTCAGCACCTGGTCCTGCCAGAGCCCATACCAGCCGACGGCCGAACCACTCACCAGCACGGCCGGCTTGCGTTCGAGCCGCGCGATCAGCTTGACGATGTCGCCAGTCATGTTGATCCGGGAGTCGAGGATTTTTCGGCGCTTGGCTTCGGTCCACAGCCCGTTGCCGATCGGCTCGCCCGCAAGATTGACGATGGTATCGATCCTGGTATCCGCTGGAAGCTGGTCGAGGCTCCTGATCAGCGTGATCGGTGGCGGCAGCATATCGGCCTTGGCCGGGTTGCGCACCAGCGCGATGACCTGATGGCCCGCGCCGCTCAGGCCTGTCACCAGGCGGCTGCCGATGAAGCCGGTGGCGCCGGTCACCAGCACCGTCTGCCGTGCGGGCAACTTTTCAACCAGATTTGCCGCAGGCGCGCAGGTCATCCGCGCAAGACGCTTCGACGCGGTGAAATCGCGCAGGCCGCACAGCGCCGCGCCAGCGGCCGATGCGGCCGCGATCAGGCTGAGCCACCCGGTGTAGGCCGATTTGACGCCGGTCGGCTGCCCTGCCCAGCCGATCAAGACCGGTAGCAGCAGCACCAGAATGGCGCCGTAATTGATGGCGAGCAGCGTGTGATTGATGCGTTCGCTGGCCGGCAATTTCCGGCTCATGTCCTCCTCGACGAAATCCATCAGCGTGATGACGATTTCGGCTGTCAGCACCGCGATGATCAGCATCGCAAGGACGCCGTGCACTTCCAGCCAGCCCAGCACCAGGAACAGCAATGCATAGAGCATGTTGCGCACGGCATGGAGTTGCAGTTCGTAACGCTGCGAGGGACGCCATGCGAGCCGTTCGGTCAGCTCATGGTGATAGAACGTATCGAACACGCCCATCACGATCTGAATGGCGATCAGGGTCCAAAGCAGCGACGTCATGATGCGGCCTCCCGGAACAATGCGGACTGACGAATGAGCTTGCCGAAGCGCGGATGAACGATCTCCAGCGTGAAGCGGAACGTGCCGCCGCCGAGATCGGAATGGGTAACGGTGAGATCGCCGGGCGTGAACCGCATCGGCAGCGGCAACCTCAACGGCCCGATCTGGAAGGAATAGCCGACGCTGCGGAACACCAGCGCTTCGTGCTCGACGGCGATGCGCAGCGCCATGCTGACGCCGTAGCCGACATACTCCTCGAGCCCGGTCGGGCCGGCGAACCGTTTCGCCGAGTGAATGACCTGCGGAAATCCGTTGCTGCGCGCGCAGATGCGGGTCCAGATCTGGCCGCCGCTCGCCGCATCCTCGGTCACCGTCACGACCATCGGAACGCCGGTCTCAGTGCAAAGCGGCAGCGGTCCGCCGATCACGCGCGCAAGCTGCGCCAGCCACCAGCCGACCGGCGTAAAGCTCGCCTCCTCGATCGTGCCGACATAGACGACGGTCTGGCCATCGGCGAAGCGCTTGGAGAAGCGCCGCCAGATCGCCAGCGGCAAACGGCCCCAATCCTCATCGGGCAATAAATCGTGGAAGCGGTGGTCGTCGAGCAGGATGGTGTTCGAAGCGGGCGTTGCGGGAAGCCTTGGTACTCTTGTGGACGCCATCACACGCTCCTGCCCTGCCCCTCTGCCCTATCTGGATTTCCCCGCCGGCAATAAACTGACGATCTTCTCGCCAAGCTTGATCAGCGCGACCAGCCTCGGCCGCGGCACGTGGAGCATCTGCGTGTACCAGCGGTCGACCAGCTCGGTGAAAGCCAGCATTTCCTTCAGCCGCTTGCTGGCGACCGGGCTGATGGTCGGATCGTCTGCCGCGTCGGAAACGCAGGCCCGCAGCGCATCGATGGCGGGATCGATTTCGCGCTCCTTGCGACGGGCGGCGATCCGTGCCGCCACCTCCCAGATGTCGGTCTCCGCCTCGAAATGATCACGGCGATCGCCGAGGATCGGCACCCGGCGGATCAAATTCCAGGCCAGCAGTTCCTTGATGGAGTTGGAGACGTTGGACCGCGCCATGCCGAGTGTCTCGGCGATGTCCTCCGCGGTCATCGGCGCCTCGGCGAGATAGAGCAGGCCGTGGATCTGGCTGACCGAGCGGTTGACGCCCCACTCGTCCCCCATGTCGCCCCAGTGCAGGATGAACCGCTCGACGACGGCAGGGAGTTTCTTTTTGTCGGTTGTTTCTGTCATAACAGAAATATCTGACGGAACTGTGCGAATGTCAAGTCCGCCGCGGGCCGCGATTTGCGAGCTATGTCCGGCGGAGCCATCCCCTCTGCCCGATGCCGCGGTTCGACTAGAGGCCCCTGCGAAAGGAACCCGTATGAACCCCGGTTCCATCGTGTTCCCGGTCGATTCGTTAACCGCTTCGGCACGATCGCGTCCTAGATTTCCTTTTCGCGTTGCCGGCAACGAGGTCTGGCGCGGTCATCAAGGCAAAGCATGCCCTATCGAAATCCCCCGGACCCGGGCGGGCCGCTGCGGCGGATCACATCGACGTCCCTGGTCATCACCTTTGCGCTGGTCATGACCGCCTGCGTCCTGGGCGTCATGGCCTGGAAGGCGCTCGACGCCAAGAAGGCGACGCTGGCGAGCGGCAGTGCCGACATCCAGAATCTCGTCCATTCGCTTGCCGAGCATGCCTCGCACACCATTCAGGCGGTCGATATCGCGATGGCGGGAATGGTGGACCTGCTGAAATACCGGGATCCCGAGCCGGACCGGTTCAACAAGTACCTGGCCGAAACGGCGAAGACGCTGCCCCAATTGCGGGGCATCGGCGTCGCCGACGCCAACGGCAACTGGACCTATTCGTCATTTCCGGAAACACCGCGCCACAACGTCTCGGAACGGAATTATTTCGCCCATCACCGCGATACGCCGGACAAGACGCTTCGGATCAGCGAGCCGTTGCAATCCCGTGTGGACGATCGATCCTCAATGATCGTTCTCTCGAAACGTATCACCAAGCTCGACGGCAGCTTTGGCGGGGTCGTCGCCGCAGCGATCGACAAGGATTATTTCAACGGCTTTTACCGGACATTCCAGCTCGGTCCCGACGGCGGCATCAGCCTGATACGGAATGATGGTACGCTCCTGATACGCTGGCCGGCGTCGGACAAGACCAGGGATCTTTCCCGGACCGACCTGTTCTCAAAGCATCTCAAGCTGAGCTCCGTCGGATACTACAAGATCATCTCGCCGTTCGACGGCATCGTGAAGCATTTCGGCTACGAGGAAACGCCGCAATATCCGGCAGTCGTCACCGTGGCGGTGTCGGAAGACTGGCTGCTCGCCGAATGGTGGAAGGGATTGCGGACCGACGCCATCGTCGCCGGGGTGCTGTTGTGCATGATCCTGATGCTGGCAGCGTTGCTGGCCCTGCAATTCCGCTTCCGCAGCAAGAGCGAACGCGCGCTGCGCGAACGCGAGGCGCATTACCGGTTGCTGGCGAACAACATCGCCGACATCATCATCCTGATCGATGCCCGCAGCCTGTTGCGCTATGTTTTCGCGGTCGGCCGAGCCGGTGCTGGGATTGCGCCCGAAAGATATTCTCGGCAAATCATGCTTTGACCTGGTGCATCCCGACGACAGGGAGAGCGTCAAATCGGCGACCGCACGGATCAACGGAATCGACAGCGTCAGCACCGTCGTGTTCCGGCACTATCGCGGCGACGGGACGCTGGCGTGGGTGGAAAGCAAGTTCAAGCTGGCATCGGAACCGAGCGACCCCGCCCGGACGGAATTCCTCTGCGTCATCCGCGACGTCACCGAACGCAAGCGGATGGAAGACGAGCTGACCCAGCTCAACCGCCGCCTCACCCAGCTCGCTGCCACCGACGGACTGACCGGCCTGACCAACCGCCGCACCTTCGACGGCTACCTGCGGCGCGAATACGAAGCCTGCGATCAGATTGCGGTGCTGCTGTTCGATATCGACAATTTCAAGGGCTACAACGACACCTACGGGCATCAGGCCGGCGACCGTTGCCTGCAGGCGGTTGCGAAAGCCATCGGCAACGCGACCGCCGATACGTCAGGCCTGTCCGCGCGCTATGGCGGCGAGGAATTCGCCATCGTGTTGCCGAACACATCGGAGGATGACGCGTTGAAGGTCGCTGAATCCATCCGGCTGACCGTGCGAGCCCTGGGCATTCCGAACACGGCCTCCAGCCGCGGCTACATCACCATCAGCGCGGGCGTCGCCGCCAAAAGCCGCTCGACGCTCGACGAGGCCGCGCTGGTCGGAGAAGCCGACACCGCGCTCTATGAAGCCAAGCGTCTCGGCCGTAATCGCAGCATCGTTTATTCCTCACTCGACCTGCAATATGTCGAGAGCGCGTCCATCCAGCACGACGGCGAGGTCGCGCCGGGTGAGCGGACGCATTAGGCGCGAGGTTTCGCTTACATTCGCTGCCGAAGCGTGTGCAAGGTAATTTCCGGCGGACAGTTTAAGCGAACGGGCAACAGGCTCGTTCCGGCACCAACTGACGTGTAACCGACCATTCTACCGTGATGCCACGCGCCCGCACCCATCGAGCGCGGTAAGCGAGCCTCCAACTTGATTGGAATCCCGCCGGGAAGGCAGAGCTGTCCGCCGTGGGTATGTCCGCTGAGCATTAGATTGAAACCGGCGTTGGCCGCCTCGCTATAGACCTCGGGCGTGTGAGACAGCAAAATGGAAAATGCGCCGCTTGGAATTCGCTTCGCCGCCTTCGCAATGTCGTCGGTCCGATAGAAATGCGCATCGTCGATGCCTGCCAGATAGATCTGACTATTTTGGCGCGAAATTGTTTCGCACTCATTGAAGAGCATCCGGATCCCCATCTCTTCCAGCGCCGGCACCATGTATATGCTGTCGTGATTGCCGAGCACTCCATACACCGGCCCTTTTAACCGGGCCGTCAGCTCACGGATGCTTTTAAGGCTCGGGTCGAATGGTCCATAGGTTTTTCCGCGATAGTCTCCCGTCAATACGCAAATGTCGTACTCGAGGTTGCCGACAATGCCGATGAGGTGCTGCATCGCTCCCACGCTGATGTCTGCGTGCAGGTCACTGAGATGAAGAATCGTGAAATTTGCAAATGCCGGTGGAAGACTCTCAAATTCGAGTAGATTTGTCCTAATGGCGATCTGATCGGCATTGTGACGCGCGCGGTTGTACAGCCCCACCAGCCTCAGCGCGCTTTCAATGATCCAAGGCGCGGAGTACCAATTTTCGAGATTGAAGATGATCAATCCCTGGCCAAAAATTTGAGCCTCATGTTCAGTCTCAACTTTCAGCCGCCGTTCCACATGCTCGGCGCCGATCCGATCCACTACGCTTTGTAAGGCCAATATGGTCACGATTGGCGATTGAACCTCGCCTTCAAGCGACTGTCAAAGCGCGCTTCCAGCCAACGGTCTGCTCCTATCGCGGACCTCAGCAAACCACCCATCATCATCAGAGCGAAGCCATGGATGCTGAGCCCGCCGGGACCACCGATTTCGTCGACGATTTTGTCGTAAAGCTCGTACCAGCCATATCACGACGCTCAGATCGTCGGCAGCACCGAGAAGCGCTCTCCTGCCCGCCTCAGCCTCAGCATGTCGGCACCAGCGGCTTCGTCCTGCAGCGCATCGACCAATGCCGACGATGGTCCGCGCCGACACGAATCGATCATGCCAGTCACCACATCAGCCGGCCCGGCGAACGTCGCTTCCACGCTGCCGTCCCGGCGATTGCGCACCCAGCCCTCGAGGCTGCGCGCGGTCGCCTCATCCTCCACCCAGGCACGGTAGCCGACGCCCTGCACCCGCCCCCTGATCGTGATATGGCGGATCGTGTCGCTCATGACTTCTTCAATCCAAGAAATTCACCGCTGCGCGCTTTAACTTCCGACTCGCGCATCGCCATGCCGGTGAGTTCGGTCGACGCCAGCCCCCTCAGGTTCTTCGGCGAGGCTCCCTCACGCAACGCCTTCAGCGTATCATAGACGGCCTGCGTGGCGGCCGCGAAAGGCGCATGGCCCTGCAGCGCGATCCGCACGCGCTGGCTTCTGAGATAATCGAGCGCAGTCATATCCTCGGACGCGCCGCCGAGCACGATCGGAAGGCGCGTCGCAGCCGAAATGGCTTCCAGCTCCCCGCGGTTCCTGATGCCGGTGAAGAACAGCGCATCGACGCCGGTGGCCTCGTACGCCCGCGCGCGTACAATCGCGTCGTCGAGACCGGCGATGGATACAGCGCCGGTGCGCCCCATGACGACCAGCGACGGGTCGCTGCGGCCGTCGAGCGCGGCCTTCATCTTGCCGACGCCTTCTTCCAGCGGGATCAGTTGCGTTCCGGCCTGTCCGAACGCCGGCGGCAACAGCGTATCCTCGATCGTGAGCCCCGCCGCGCCGGCGGCTTCGAGTTCCTGGATGGTGCGGCGGACGTTGAGCGCGTTGCCATAGCCGTGGTCGGCATCGACCAGTACCGGCAATGTCGAGGCGCGCGACATCCGCCGCATCTGTTCGGCGAGCTCCGTCAATGTAATCAGCGCAATGTCGGGATCGCCGAGCACGACCAGCGAGGCCACCGAGCCGCCGAACATGCCGAGCTCGAATCCGAGGTCTTCAGCAATGCGGATCGAGGTCGCGTCATAGACCGATCCGGGCCGGATGCAGGTGGAGCCGTTGAGAATCGAACGCAGTTTCTCTCGGCGCTGACGAAAAGCCATGGTGCCCTCAGTTCTATCCGCCGTCGTTGCGAGCGCAGGCAATGACGTTACGCAAACTCCAGGATCAGCGCATCCACCGCCAGCGTGGCGCCGGCCGCGGCGTGAATCTTCTTCACCGTGCCGTCGCGCTCGGCGCGCAGCACGTTCTGCATCTTCATCGCTTCGACTACGGCCAATGTCTCGCCGGACTTGACCTCCTGGCCTTCGTTGACGGCAATCGACACCACGAGCCCCGGCATCGGGCACAGCAGCTTCTTGCCGGTGTCTGCAGCGGAATTCACCGGCATCAGCCGGGCGGCGGCCGCCTCGCTTTCGGTGAAGACGTTGACGGCGACTTCATAGCCCTGATGCGCCAGGCGGATGCCGTTCGGGATCGTGCGCACCTGCATCGCGACGAAATGGCCGTCGATGGTACCATGCCAGACCGGTTCGCCCGGCGTCCAGGCCGAGACCAGATTGTGCGGATTGCCGGGAAGACCATCGGTGCCGATGAAACGCACCGCGATGCCCTCGGCCTCGCGCGCCACATCGAGCGCGATTTCGTCGCGATCGAGCCACACCGCGCGGCGGCGTTCGCGTTGCACCAGCCGGCCGCTCATCTGTCCGGAAATCTGCCGCTTGCGCTCGCCCAGCACATGATCGATCGCAGCTCCGACGGCTGCCAGCCGCCGCGCAATCTCGCCTTCCGGCGGACGCGCGGAAAAGCCCTTCGGGAATTCCTCCGCGATGAAGCCGGTGGAAAGCGTGCCCTCACGCCAGCGCGGATGGTTCATCAGCGCCGACAGGAACGGTATGTTGTGCCTGATACCATCGACGTAGAACGCATCCAGCGCGGTCGACTGCGCTTCGATCGCCGCCGCCCGCGACGGCGCATGCGTCACGAGTTTGGCAATCATCGGATCGTAGTGGATCGAGATTTCGCCGCCTTCCTGCACACCGGTATCGTTGCGGATGGTGATGCCGTCCTGGCTCGCTTCCGCGGGCGGGCGGTATTTTACCAGTCGTCCGATGGATGGCAGGAAGTTGCGGAACGGATCCTCGGCATAGACGCGGGATTCCACCGCCCATCCCGTCAGCGTTACATCCTTTTGCGCGATCGAAAGCTTCTCGCCGGCGGCAACCCGGATCATCTGCTCGACGAGGTCGATGCCGGTGACGAGCTCGGTGACGGGATGCTCGACCTGCAGACGGGTGTTCATCTCCAGGAAGTAAAAACTCTTGTCCTGGCCGGCGACGAACTCGACGGTGCCGGCGGAGTCGTAGTGCACGGCCTTTGCCAGGGCGACCGCCTGCTCGCCCATCTTGCGGCGGGTGGTCTCGTCGAGCAGCGGCGACGGCGCCTCCTCGATGACCTTCTGGTTGCGGCGCTGGATCGAACATTCGCGCTCGCCGAGATGGATCACGTTGCCATGCTTGTCCCCCAGCACCTGGATTTCGATGTGGCGGGGATCGACGATGAATTTTTCGATGAAGACGCGGTCGTCGCCGAACGAGGATTTCGCTTCCGCCTTGGCGAGCTTGAAACCTTCAGCGACTTCCTTCGTCGAATGCGCGATCCGCATGCCCTTGCCGCCGCCGCCGGCGGAGGCCTTGATCATCACCGGATAGCCGATCTCGTCGGCGATCTTCACCGCATGTTTTTCGTCCTCGATGACGCCGAGATGCCCGGGCACGGTCGAAACTTTTGCTTTGGCGGCGGCCTTCTTGGATTCGATCTTGTCGCCCATCGCGGCAATGGCGCCCGGATTGGGGCCGATGAAGACGATGCCCGCCTTGGCAAGCGCGCGCGGAAACGCCTCGCGCTCGGACAGGAAGCCATAGCCGGGATGCACGGCCTGTGCGCCGATCTTGCGGCAGGCATCGATGATCTTGTCGATCAGAAGATAACTCTCCGCCGCCGCCGGCGGACCGATCAGCACGGCGTCATCGGCCATTTCGACATGAAGCGCATCGCGGTCCGCCTCGGAATACACCGCGACCGTCTCGATCCCCATACGGCGCGCAGTCTTGATGACCCGGCAGGCGATCTCGCCGCGATTTGCGATCAGAATTCGTTTGAACATGTTCTTCTTGCTTGAGCGTTGGGCGGGATCCTCCCCCGCAATGCGACATGCGGGACGCGGGTAACACACCCGTCGTACAGCAAAAATCGATGGAGGCAACGGTCTCGTATCGGCCGGTTGCGCCGGCCGGCGGCAATTCACCCGGAATAGGCGTTGAAGCGGCCCCGCGCATAAGCATGGGATACCGCCTTCATCAGCTCGCCGACCTCGGATTCCAGATATTCATTGGCCAAGATCAGCGCCCGGATCGTCGCCCGCAGATCGCCACCGCAGGCGGAAATAGCCTGATCCACTGCAGATTCCAGCTCGTCGTGCTCTTCGGATTTCGGCTGTGAAGAGGACGACATGGCAAATATTCCGTGGTGGGTGACGTTGCCTATGTTCCTATTTTGTTCTAACGAAGTCAATGAGCCATTCGGCGTCCGACCAACAACTGCCCTGACGGTTTTCCCCAACCTGCTTTCATGCGCGATTAGCGCCAGCATCTTGGTTCAATCGCGCTCCCTTATGCTAGAAGGCTCTCGCGGGTGTGGAATTGATTTGAAATGAAACAGATGCGGTCACGTATTTTTCTGGTTGCGGCGTTGCTATCGATCGTACTTCCGGCCAGCCAGAGTTTGGCCGCCACCGCCATCGTCCGGGATGGCAGCACGCTTCAGGTCGGCAATGTCACCTACCGGCTCGACGGCATCGAGGCGCCCACCGTCGATCAACTCTGCATCGACCAGAATGCCGATAGCTGGACCTGCGGTATCGAGGCGCGCGATCAACTGACAAAACTGATCGGCGGCAAACAGGTGCGCTGCGACGATCTGGGTCCCGATCCCACCTACAAGAAACGGCGTATCGGCGTCTGCAAGATCGAAGGCGACACCACAAGTCTCAGCCAGTTGCTGGTCCGCAACGGCTTTGCCTTGAATGTCGAAACCTCCGCCAGCGGTCGCTTCAACGTGGACGAAGCCCGCGCCAAAGACGACCGTCAGGGATTATGGAAAGGCTGCTTTGCCGCGCCCCGCGAGTTCCGCGCCGGCAAGAAGGACAGCCCCCTGCTCGGCGCCTCGTGCCGCGCCGACCGAGATCGTGAAATCCGCGAGGCCTTGTTCCCGGAAGATCTCGTGATGCCGGCGGGTTGCAACATCAAGGGCAAATACGCCGTCCGCGCGCGCGTCACCGGGAACCTCGGCATCTACCACCTCCAGATGTGCCGCTCCTACCCGGGACTGACCAGGCCGGATCGCTGGTTTTGCTCCGAGGAAGACGCGCAGGCCGCCGGGTTCCGCAGAGCCTATAACTGCCGATCAACCACCAAGAGCAAATGAGGCTGGCAAAGCTGCCGCTTCCTGTGTGAAGGTACCGGCAAAGGTTGCCGGTGCGCATGACCCCTTCGGACACTTCGAACGTCTTGCCTGAAATTGCCGCCGCCGAACGCTTGCGGCAACATCTAGAGGAAATCGCGGACGAGCGCGACAGGGCTCATCGCGCCCTGCAGGAACGCGAGGCGGAGCTGGCACGAATCCAGCGCATCGCCGGCGTCGGCGGTCTCGAAATCGATTTCCGCGACGGCGTCAAGAATCGCCGCTCCCCCGAATATCTCCTGGTGCACGGCTTGCCGCCCGAGGCGGCCAACGAGACGTACGAGGAATGGGTCAGCCGAATCCATCCCGAGGACCGCGAGCGAACGGTCCAACATCTGTTCGGCGTGCTGAAGAGCGAGAACGAAGACTATTCGGCCGAATACCGCATCGTGCGGCCGAACGACGGCACGATGCGCTGGATCCGCGTCGTCGCCAAGATCGAGCGCGACCGCGACGGTCGCGCGCTGCGGCTGGTCGGCGCCGATTGCGACGTCACCCCCCAAATGCTGGCGCAGGCAACCTTGCGCGAAAGCGAGGAGCGCTTCCGCCTGATCGCCAACAGCGCGCCGGTGCCGATCTGGGTCACCAAGCTCGACCGCACGCGTTCCTTCGCCAACCAGGCCTATCTCGATTTCCTCGGGCTGCCGTTCGAGGAAGCCATCGTGTTCGACTGGCGCAAGCGCCTGCATCCGGACGACCAGCAGCGCGTCGTGCAGGAATCAATCGCCGGCGAGGCCTCGCTCAAGCCGTTCGTGCTGGAGGCCCGCTACCAGCGCGCCGACGGCGAATGGCGGTGGCTGCGCTCCGAATCCCAGCCGCGCTGGGATCCGACCGGCAATCATATCGGCTTCATCGGCGTCGCCCACGACATCACCGCCGCCAAGCAGGCCGAGCACGATCTGCGCCGGCTGAACGAAATCCTCGAATTGCGGATCACCGAGCGAACGGCGCAACTGGAATCCAACGAAGCCCAGATGCGCGCGATCCTGGAGACCAGCCACCAGTATCAGGCGCTGCTCAACCCGCACGGCGACGTCCTCTACGCGAACAAGACGGCACTTGCCGGAATGTGCACCGACGCCGGCGACGTGATCGGCAAGCCATTATGGGAAACGCCGTGGTTTTCCGCGACCCCCGGCATGCGCGAGACCGTCCACAAGGCGTTCGTCGCCGTCATGATGGGCGAAGAGATCCAGACCGAGATGCTGCTGCACCTGCCGATCGGCGACCGCTATTTCGAATTCGCGATGCGCCCGCTGCACGACCAGCACGGCACCGTCATCGGCGCGGTGCCGGAGGCGATCGACATTACCGAGCGCCGCCAGGGCGAGGAAGCGCTGCGCCAGTCGCAAAAGATGGAAGCGGTCGGGCAATTGACCGGCGGAGTTGCGCACGATTTCAACAATCTTCTGACCATCATCCGGTCCGCGACCGACTTCCTGCGCCGCCGCGAGCTGCCGGAGGAGCGGCGCCGGCGCTACATCGACGCGATTGCCGAGACAGTGGAACGCGCCTCCAAGCTGACCGGGCAATTGCTGGCGTTCGCCCGCCGGCAGCCCTTGAAGCCGCAGGTGTTCAATGTCGGCACCCAGGTCGAGGCGGTGGCGCAACTGATCCGCCCGCTGGTCGGCGCCCGGATCAGGATCGACGTCGACATCGCCGACCTCAATTGCTTCGCGATCGCCGATGTCGCGCAGTTCGAAACCGCGCTGATGAACCTCGCCGTCAACAGCCGTGATGCCATGGACAGCGAGGGCCGGCTGACCATCAGCGTCCGGAAAGTAGATGCCATCCCGCCGCTGCGCGCCCAGTCCGCCCGCAGCGGCGACTTCGTCGCCATCACCGTGACCGACACCGGCACCGGCATCGAGCCTGCCCTGCTCGAGACGATCTTCGAGCCGTTCTTCACCACCAAGGAAGTCGGCAAGGGCACCGGCCTCGGCCTCAGCCAGGCGTTCGGCTTTGCCAAGCAGTCCGATGGCGACATCGCCGTCGCAAGCGAGCCCGGCCAGGGCGCGACGTTTACGGTCTACCTGCCGCAGGCTACGGTGCCGGCCGATGCCGTCGAGGCCGCCGCGACCGGCAGCGAACCCGCCGCCCGCGGCCGCGGCTACCGCGTCCTGGTGGTCGAGGACAATGACGACGTCGGACAGTTCTCCACCGAGCTATTGGAAGATCTCGGCTACACCGTCCGCCGCGTCGCCAGCGCGGATGCGGCGTTGGCGATCCTTGCCGAGGACGAGTTTTCCGCTGACCTGGTGTTTTCCGACGTCATCATGCCCGGGATGAACGGCGTCGAGCTCGCCGGCATCGTGCGCGAGCGCTACCCCGGCCTGCCGGTGGTGCTGACCAGCGGCTATAGCAACGTGCTGGCGGAGAGCGCCCATCGCGGCTTCGAGTTGATCCAGAAACCCTATTCGGTGGAATTGCTGTCGCGGATTCTCCGGAAGGCGATTTCCGAGGCGCGGCCGCAGCAGACCTGAAGCAACCTGGTCTCCAACCTCAGGCCGCGGCCTCGACGCCGGCCTCACCCGTGCCGAGCAGCGCGCGGACTTCCTGCGCCGGACGCGCCGCGCTGAACAGGTAGCCCTGCATCTGGGTGCATCCGAGATTCTGCACGGTCTCGCGCTGCTGCAGGGTCTCGACGCCTTCTGCGGTCGTGAACATGTTGCGGTCGGCGGCGATGCTCACCACCGCGCGGATGATCGAGGCCGACGAGGAATTGCGCGTCACTTCCTTGACGAAGGAGCGGTCGATCTTGATCTTGTCGAACGGGAAGCGCTGCAGATATTGCAGCGAGGAATAGCCGGTTCCGAAATCGTCGAGCGCGATGTGGACCCCGAGCGCGCGAAGCTGGTTCAGCGTCGCAAGCGCAGCGTCGTCGTCCGCGATCAGCACGGCTTCCGTGATCTCCAGCTCGAGCCTTCGCGGGTCGAGCCCGCTCTCGGTGAGTGCCGCCGCCACTTTCAGCGACAGCGTTTCCGACCGGAACTGGATCGGCGAGACATTGACGGCGATGCGGACATCGCTAGGCCAGGTCGCGGCTTCCGCGCAGGCGGTGCGCAGCACCCACTGCCCGATCTCCTCGATCAGGCCGGTTTCCTCGGCGACCGGCACGAAGTCGGCCGGCGAAACCATGCCACGCACCGGATGCCGCCAGCGCAATAGCGCCTCGCAGCCGGTGACGCGGTCGCTGCGCAGATCGACCTGCGGCTGATAGTGCAGTTCGAAGGCGCCCTGCGCCAGCGCCGTGCGCAAGTCCGCCTCCAGCTCGCGGCGATGATTGGCCTGTTGCTCCATCTCGGGGTCGAAGAAGCGGTAGGTTCTGCGGCCGGCCGCCTTCGCCGCATACATGGCCAGATCGGCGTTCTTCAAGAGATCGAACAGATCCGAGCCGTCGCGCGGGGCGATCGCGATGCCGATGCTGGCGTCGCTGGAAAGCTGGTGGCCGTGGCAGTCGAACGGGGTGCGCAGCGCCTGATAGATCCGCGCGACCAGGCCGTGAACGTCCTCGGTGCTCTCGATGCCGTGCTGAAGGATGGCGAATTCATCCCCGCCGAGACGGGCGATGAAATCCTCAGGGCCGACCGACTGGCGCAGCCGCTCCGCCACGCCCTTCAGGAACTCGTCGCCGATCAGATGTCCCAGCGTGTCGTTGATGCGCTTGAACTCGTCGATGTCGATATAGAGGATCGCGAACTCGCGCCCCTCGGTTTCCATCAGCAGCCCTTCCGCATGATGCTGGAACAGCGAGCGGTTCGGCAGATTGGTCAGCGCGTCATAATGGGCGAGATGCTCGATCCTGGCCTGGTCGCGCCGCCCTTCGGTGACGTCTTCCAATGTCGCGGCCCAGCCGCCGTCCGGCGACCGCTTGAAGATCAGCCGGATCGTCCGCCCGTCCGGCGTCGAGGTCACGGTGTCCTGCACCAGGCTGCCGTTGGGATCGAGAAACCGGGCGCAATAGGCGTCGACATCGCCGACAAAGGAGCCGCGCTCCTGGCGGTGCTGGATCAGGTCACGCAGATGACAGCCGGGTTTGACCACGTCGGTCGAGAGCCCGAACATGTCGATATATTGCCGGTTGCAGATTACGAGGCGCGCTGAGGAATCGAACAGCAGCAGGCCCTGCGTCATGTTGTTGATGGCGGTGTCGAGATGCTGGCTCTTCTCCGAAAGCTTGCGTTGCGCGGCGGCGTGCTGGCCGCGTAGCTGGCGCACGATCAGGAACACCATGCCGATCACGACGATGATCGCCAGCGCTGCCGCAAAAAATTGCAGCCTGCTCTGCGCCCGCCAGTCGGCGAGTGCGGTCTCCGTTCGGGTGGTCGCGACGATCAGGATCGGAAAGTGCTTCATCGACTTGACCGCGCCGACCTTGTCTTCCGACAATCTCGCGCTGATGAAGCGTCCCGAAACACTGCCGTCCAGCGCCAGCGCGCGCTGAAACGCGTCCGTATTGGCGACGTTGTGGCCGATCAGCTTGTCGTCCCTGGGATAGCGGGCGATGATGGTGCCGTCGCGGTGAATCATCGAGATCGCGGTGTCGCTGTCCAGCGCCAGCGATGCGACGAAGTCCTCGAAATGGGAAGGTTCGACGCCGCGGACGGCAAAGCCGATGATCTCGCCCTGCCGGCCGGTGATCTTACGCGCAAAGACCGTCGTCCAGACCTTGGTCACCCTGCTTACGACCGGCTCGACGATCACGTCGGGCGTCGGCTTGCCCGAGATGAACTCCTGGAAGTAGCGCCGGTCCGTGACGGTCTTGTCCGCCACCGGCCACATCTCGGACGAATTAATCAGCCAGCCCTTGGCGCTCCAGAGATTCAACGCGCCGACATGCGGCAGTACCGAGAGTTTGGTGCGCAGCATCTCGTGCGCGCTCAACGTCGACATTTTGCTTTCGAAATCGTCGGCGGTGTGGACCCCGTCCGCCCGCAGGCCGGCCACGACATCTTCCTGGACATGCTGGAGGTCCAGCAGTTGCTGGTCGAAATGCCGTGACAATAGCAGCGCGCTGTTGTTGAGCTCGCGTTCGGCGACTTCCAGCGCCCGCTCGCGGTATTGCATCGCGAAATAGCCGGTGCCGAGCATGATCGCGATCACGAGGACCGTCGCGCTCAGGATCAGCCACTGGATTGCACCCAGCCTGATCCGCCACGGCAAGCCGCGACCGAACAGCGGCTGGCTCTCCGCGATCACGTCCTGCGATGAATTATTCAGCATTTTCGCTGCCCCCACAGGCGCTTGTTGTAGGGAACACAGCCCAAGAGGGCGTTAGCAAAGTGAGTTATCGCGGGGTTAAGGCGGCGCCGGAATCAGGCGGTTTCCGCCATCTCGATCTCGTCTTCCTTGAGGCTGCACTCGATCAGCGCGCCGTCGATCGTGAACTTCGAAAACAGCGCGCCCGGCGTCGAGGCTTGCAGCGCCGCAAAGTACTGCGAATCTCCAGGGCTCTTCAGGAAGAACCGGATGTGGCTTGCGGACATCGTATCCCTCGACAGCCATACGATGCCGGAGAACAACGCCACCATCATCTGGGCGTATTGGCCGGCATCCGCGATCCCCAGTTCATAGACCGGCGACACCACGATAAAACGTGCCCGCAGGATCGGTGACGGGAATTTGCTCATCATCAGGCGGCTGACCTGGCAGGCCGCATGGATCCGCTCGCCGTCGGAAAGGCAGTACAGGCTGGGATGGTCGCCTTCCTTGGTCAGGCCGTCATAGGCGGTGAAGCTTCCCGTCGAAAAGGTCGAAAAGTCCTCGCCGACGCTTTCAGCGTCTTTCTTCCACTGGCCCTTGATCGACCGCCAGGACCTGTCCGGCTCTTTCATCGGCAGAAGGCGCATGACTAACCAGAGGTTAATGCAAAAGTTGATGCCGCTATTTTACGGGCGGCGGCTAAACGTTTGCTTACGCTGGCGCCCGCTGTGCAAATATTTGTTCGGCTCGCAAAACCACTACCTCGGCGCGCGTTTTGCCGCAGCATTTCCTTGCGGGATCGGCCCCCGCCGCAGCCGGTGAAACGCGTGGGCCGCGAAGCGACCACAGGAACGATCAGGCCCGGTGCGGGTTCTCCGATATCGACGTTTCCTTCCCCCGCGACGTCGAACCCGAGCCCCGCCGAACATCCCTTGAAAATCCGTTGGACGGGGTTGGCGGGGCTTCTTTTATTCCGGTTGAAGGACGGAGGATGGCGCTGTTTCGGATACGGCCAACCCAGGCCGACATCGAAATCGCGGAGCGGATTTCGGACCACACCAGTCCGGAAATCGAACAGGTTGCCAAGGTGCTTACCTGGGGCGCCGACGAGCATGTCGTTTGCGCGCTCGCCGCCGGCTGGTGGCTCTACTGCAGGCATCGGAGCGCGCGCGATCGTACTGGCAGCAACCATATCCTGCTGACGACGATTGCCGTTACGCTGCTGCCGCATCTGTTGAAGTCGATCTTCGACCAGAAACGCCCCGACCGCCTGATGGTCCGCGGGCACCTTCACGGCGTGCCGTTTTCGGGAAAACCTTTCGATGCCTTTCCATCCGGCCATGCCATGCATGTCGGCGCGCTGGCATCGGCTGCCACGGTGCTGCCGCCGGCGAAACGCAACCTGGTCTGGTCGATCGGTGCCGGCCTGGTCCTGACGCGGATCGTTCTCTTGGCGCACTGGACCAGCGACGTGGTCGCCGGCCTTGCGATTGGAGCCGTGGTCGAACGGCTGTTCCGGCGTTGGACGGGTTTTGGATTGCCGCGCCGGGAATAGCCTGCGCTTACGGCGTCGCCCTGCGAGCGGGGCCGACGGTGCTCGCCACAGCGCCGCCGGCCGGCTTTTGGTCTTACGCCGCGGCCTCGTAGTTGACGGAGGTTTCCGCGATCTTGGTCAGCGCTTCGTCGGTCTTCTTTTCTTCGGCCAGCGTCTGGTCGATCAGCTTCACCGCTTGCGGATTATTGAGCTTGGCCGCCCAGGCCTTCAGGGTGCCGTAGCGTGAAATCTCGTAATGTTCGACCGATTGGGCTGCGGCCAGCAGGCCGGCGTCGAGCGCAGGCGTGTCGGCATATTCCTCCATGATCTCCTTGCCTTCTTCGATAAGGCCTTCGATGGCATCGCACTTCTTGCCGCGCGCGGCCTTGCCAAGCAGCTCGAAGATTTGTTCCAGCCGTTCGACGTGCCCCTCGGTCTCTTCGTGGTGCTGTTCGAACGCGGCCCGTAGCTTGTCCGAACTGGCAGCCTTCGCCATTTTCGGCAGCGCCTTCAGGATCTGCTTTTCGGCGTAGTAGATGTCTTTGAGCGTATCGAGAAACAGTTCGTTGAGGTCCTTCTCAGCCATGACGTCCTCCCTTTATTGGCGGGCTGACAACATTGGATTGAACGAAATGGTTCCTAAGCCACGCGCGCGGCGCGCCTCAAGCGCGCCCAGCCGCAACATCGATCAGCGCAATGCCGAGGTCCGCCCGTTTCTTTCGTCGAAGCATTGCCGGGACTTCGGTCAAGACCACTTCGAGCGTCGGCCTCACCGTGCCTGCCAGCAGATGGCCGCCGCGGGTCGAGCCGTCGGCAAGCCCCAACACGATGTGGACATGAAGGCTGGGCTTGCCGTCATCGCCGACGGCGATGTCTCCGATCGCACCGAGAACCTCGCATTGCTCCCCGACCTCGATCTTGCGGTAGCTCTTCGAGGCGATGTCGAACCAGCCGACGGTGGCCCGCTCGAAGGCGCCGATCGCTGTTAGCGACGCCGCGGAAATCCCGGCTTCATTGGCGAAGCGGGTGAGCGCTGCAAACGCCTCCTCGCCCGAATCCAGAATGATGACGTGAACCTGCGCCTGCTCATCGGCGCCGATGCGCTTGCTCTTCATGGGTAACCTCGCAATTGCCGTTCAGGCGGCACTACGTCTGCAACTCAACGGTTGCGCCCGCCTCTTTGAGCAGGTCGCGCAGCGCTCCCGGTCAATCGGCGTCGACCGACATCGTTCCAGGCAGCCCGAATTCAAGCGCTTTCGCGGTGCCGCATGCGCGCCGTCCTGGAACTCTGCAATTCGAGGGAAGTTCACTAGGCGGAGATGGCGATGGATGTCGAAAGCCGCCTGAAGACTGCGCTCGATGAATCAAGGCTCCTTATCCTTGGAGCCCAGGTGCTGTTCGGATTCCAGTTCGAGGCTGTTTTTCAGGAGCGTTTTCCAGATGTCTCCGACATCGCGCGGCATATGCATGGTGCAGGGCTTGTGCTGATGCTGATCAGCATCAGCCTTCTGATAGCCCCTTCCCTGTTTCATCAGATCATTTTCGCTGGAGACAGCCGGGTGGGTGCCATCGCAACGGCGACGAGGCTGGCAGGCATCAGCCTGCTGCCCCTGACCGTCGGATTGGGCATCTCGGCCTTCGTGGCCCTCGAACATGTTTTCGGCCGCACCTTCGCGATCGCTGCCGGCTCGTCATTTACCGCGATCGGACTGGCGCTGCTTTACGGGCTCGGCTTTGCGCTGAGACGGGATCGGAAGAACCAGATGCAGGAAACGTCAAACAAGACTTCGCTGAAATCCAAGATCGAGCAAATGCTGACCGAGGCCCGCGTCATCATCCCGGGCGGCCAGGCCCTGCTCGGATTTCAACTGATCGCCACGTTGACGAAGGCATTCAACGAGCTGCCCGATCTGTTCAAATATATTCATTGTGCCGCGCTATGTGCGGTGGCATTGGCCGTCATCCTTCTGATGGCGCCCGCCGCGGTTCACCGCCTTGGCTTCCAGGGCGAAGACGATGCGGAATTTTTTGAAATCGGTTCTCGTCTGGTGATCGCCGCCTCGATCTCCCTGGCCGTTGGTATCTCCGGCGACGTTGCAGTAGTCTTTTTCAAAACGACCGGAAACACGGTCATTGCGTTGAGCGCGGGTGCGATCGCGCTGCTCGCCTTGCTCGCATTCTGGCTGCTCTATCCGCTCTGGCACCGTAATCGCTATGCGGCCTGACAGCGTCGCCGCTGAAGGTGCGTTGACGCAAGAAATCATTTCGCAAATAGCGCCAAGCCGCCTTGCGGCGGAACATGAAACCGGAACTGAAACCTCACATCCGTTTGAAATGACCGGATCACGATGTCGGAACGGTCGCTATCCGCTGTTCGTTGGCCTCAAGTCACTGCAAGGCCACTACAACGGAGGCAACTTATGAACTTGAAGCTCCTGACCGCAGCCGCAGTTCTTTCCACTGCCGTCGAGGCGCCGGCACTGGCGCAGGATGCTCACGGAAGGTCGGATGCCATCCGGCAGTATCAAACCAGTGACCGCTACTACCATCGGCACAGCGGATTCTGGCCGGCTGACGTAGCAGCCGGGGTGGTCGGCGGGACCATCGGCACCGCTGGCGCGATTGCGACCGCGCCGTTCCGAAACGACGTCTATGCGTATAATGACGGCTACTATGGGCGTCGCTACTACGGCGGCTACAACAGCGGTTTCGTCTGTCAGCCCGGAACGACGGTCTGGGGCGCGGACGGTCGACGTCATATCTGTCAGTAACGAGAGCGGATGAGCGTATGAAAGGCTTGTGAGGCGGCCCCCAGGGCCGCCTCTTTTCTTGTAACTTGCGGGTTAAATCCGCAACCGAATCAGGTAACCGACGAAGCGCGGTTGGGGCGCTGCTTCTTGCCCGGCGGATCGCCGCCCCGGTCCACTCTGCTCACACGCTGGGCGCGCTCCTTGTCCCGAGGTTGCTCCTGTCCACGCTCATCGCGGACGATGCCCTGGTCGTGATCACCGTGGTCCTGATCACCCTGGTCTTGATCACCCTGGTTTTGACCTCTCGTGGACGATCCAGGCTCCATCGCTTCGCGGTGCTGCTTCTTGCCCTCCTCGACCAGCAGTTCATCTCCGAGCATTTGCCCGATGATCTGTTTGGTCTGGGCTTCGGCTTTCTGATGGAACTTGCTCATGGCTGGCCTCCTCGCGGGAGAACGGCGCCGGCGCTCCGATGTTTCCGCCATTAGGCCCGAACCTTTAATGGACGGGCTACACGTTGTCCTTTCCCCGCCCTTGAGACCGGTTCCACACAATGTAACAATCCTGTCGCAGAGCGAAACTAAACGGGAGCGACGCCGGATCACCGGAACCGCTTCTTGTGGGGGAGAATCTGATGCGCCGCACAACCCTGTTGCTGTCAGCCGGTCTGATCGCACTTGCCGCAGCCTCGGCGTCTGCGCAAAACGCCAGCCCGCGCAACCTGATCCTGTTCGTGCCGGACGGCCTGCGCGGGCGCATCGTGACGCCGCAGACCGCACCCGCGATGGCCGAAGTGCGCGACAAGGGCGTCAATTTCAAGAACTCGCATTCGCTGTTTCCGACCTTCACCATGGCGAACGGCTCGGCGATGGCCAGCGGCCATTACCTCGGCGATACCGGCACCTTCAGCAACACGATCTACACCGGCCGCCCCATCGCCCATTCCAACAACACCGTCACCCCGTTCCTCGAAGTCAATCCTGTCCTGCTCGAAGTCGACGAGCATTTTGGCGGCGACTACCTGAACGAAGAGACGCTTTTGAAGATGGCGCGCGAGAAGGGCTACAGCACCGCGGCCATCGGCAAGCACGGCCCCACCTTCATCTTCGACCATACCGACAAGGTCGGCGCGGCCGGGCTGCATTCGATCATCATCGACGACGCCACCGGCAGCAAGAACGGCGTTGCGCTGTCCGACGAAATGAAGGAGGCACTGACCAAGGCCAACCTGCCGGCGGCGACGCCCCCGCGCGGTGAAAACAGCAAGGCCGGCGACGCCAAGACGCCGGGCACCACGACGGCCAATGTCGCGCAGCAGGCCTACATGGCCGACGTCGCAGCCAAGGTCGTGCTGCCGATGTTCAAGGCGCGCAACAAGCCGTTCGTGCTGGTGTTCTGGTCGCGCGATCCGGACGGCAGCCAGCACAATACCGGCGACAGCCTCAACACCATCACGCCGGGCATCAACGGACCGACCTCAATGGCCGGCATCAAGAATGCCGACAATAATCTGACGCAACTTCGCAAGGCGCTGGACGAACTGGGGCTTGCCGCGAACACCAACATCATCGTCTCCTCCGATCACGGCTTCTCGACGATCTCGAAGGAAAGCAAGACCAGCCCCGCGGCAAAAATCTCCTACGAAGACACGCCGAAGGATTTTCTGCCGATGGGCTTTCTCGCCATAGATCTGGCGAAGGCGCTGGACCTGCCGCTGTTCGACCCCAACGACAAGAACGCGCGCGTCGCCGACAACGCCCATCCCAAGGCCGGCAATGGCTTGATCGGGAAGGATCCCGCGAAACCGGATGTGGTGATCGCCACCAATGGCGGATCGGACCTGATCTATATCCCTGCTAAGGAACGCAAACTCGCGGACCGCACCATCAAGGCACTGCTGCAACAGGACTACGTCAGCGGCCTCTTTGTCGATGACGAGCTGGGGAATTTCCCGGGCACGCTGCCGATGTCGCAGCTCGGCCTGAAGGGCAAGGCGGTCGTGCCGCACCCGTCGATCGTGGTCAATTTCCGCTCCTGGTCATCGGGATGCGACGAGCCGACCAACTGCTCGGTGCAGATTGCGGACACTGTGCTGCGCCAGGGCCAGGGCATGCATGGCAGCTTCAGCCGTGGCGATACCCTGAACTTCATGGCGGCGATCGGGCCCGACTTCAAATCGGGCTTTGTCGATCCCCTCCCCGTCAGCAACGCCGATGTCGGCGCCACCGCGGCCAGGCTCCTGGGGCTCACGCAAAAAGCCAACGGCAAGCTGATCGGCCGCGTGATGACCGAAGCGATGCCCAATGGCGCAACGCCAACCGCTTACACGGGCACCGTGAAGTCGAAACCGTCGGCGAACGGCCTGCGCACCGTGCTGAACTTCCAGCGCGTCGGCTCGCAACGCTATTTCGACGCGGCGGGTTTTCCCGGCCGCACGCTCGGGCTGGATGCGGAAAGCGGCAAACAGAAAACGGCGGGGAAATAACCCCGCCGCATGTACCTGACTATCCGATGCGCCAATGCCCCTTGTGGATGTCGAATTTCACCAGGCCTTCGTCGCGCATCTTCAGAAGCAGGGATTGGCAGGCTTCCTCATTCGGCAGATTGGCACGCCGCATGAGTTGATAGGCCTTGAGCGGCTTCTCGCGAAGCGCATTCAGGATATTTTCGCGATCTTTCAGCATGACTGGTCCTAAAATCCAAAACTGGCGTTCATGATGAACCGCTCAGGCGATGACGAGTTTGATCTGGCCATCTTCAAGATTTCCCGCCGCGAGCGCGTCGCGCGCCATCTTTTCGACAACCGACCAATTTGCGAGAAGATATTTTTGGGCCAGCGCCTTCGTCGGCAGCTCGGTTTGCAGAACGCAGCGCTGCCGCGCATTCCCGTTCGCGATCTGAAAGGATACCGCCTGCGGCCCTTCGATGATCTCTTGTTCAGTGGGCTTGGCAGGTTTCCGCATTCGTTATTCCCTGTGAATGTCCGATTGAAATTGAGCCAAGCTGTCCGGATCGGCATCGCCCGCCGCACGTTGACCCGTCTCTTAGCTATTGCGAATGAGCGGCTAGCAGCCGGCTAGGACTGATCGTCCTCGGCCTCTGGAGAGCGTTTAGGCCTGTGATCCGCGGTCGGCTGTGTGTTGCGGACCGCCTCGGCCAGCATCAGACGCAACTCGTCCTTCGTCATCGGTGGTTGCCGCGTGGTCGATGATTTCCATTGTGCCATAAACGACTATATGGGGACGCCGGGGTGAGATTTAAACCCCCTGACCCATCAGTGTCCCGACACGCCCTTCAGCATGTTCTGCGGCCAGCGGCAAAGGGACGGCCGTGTCCCGCCCGCAGGCCGGACAGACGAGCGCATGTGCATCCTTCTCCGTTTTGCAAAAGAAGCAAGTTTCCGGCATCCCTGCCCCTCTAGTGTGCGACGTTGAGCAAAAATGTCGTCACAGTGCGACGTCCCTCGGAATCATGGACTTCCACGCGGACCAGATGTTCGCCCTGCGGGGCTTCGGCGTCCGGAATCTCGATGCCCGTCGGCTGGGCATAAGGCCTTATTCTCGACGTCAGATCGACGTTTGGCATTTTCAGGTAAGTCACGCGAAGCGAATCGAGATTGATCGTTGCACCGCCGAATCCCCGAAATTTGAGCTGCAGACGTAGCGGGGAACGCGCCTCACTGGCATCGGGGCCGGCAAGGTCGATACGCGGTCCGCGCGTGACGGCGCGAGCGACATGAACGCCTTTGGGCGTGGGAAGCTGCGCTTCTTCCGGCGTGATCAGGACAACGCCTGCTCGGGCGTCGGGCGGCTGCGTCGTCAAAATGAACGCCATCAAGAATACGGACCAAAAGACTTTCACGAATGTGTTTCTCCAAAAGCGCTCACTCAGCGAACCATCACCCTGGGAAACGATGACATCGCGCGCCTAGATGTAACGTCTGAAAAGCGCCAGGCGGCAAAGGGCCCGGGGTACCCAGGAAATTTACGCGCGCTCAGTTGCAGATCTCAATGTTTCCTCCACCTCCGCCTGATGGACCACCTGCGACGCCGGAGGCTCTGTATTCCACGCGGCATCCTTTTGCTACGGGCCGACAACCGCCCTGACCGCAAACAACCTGACCTGAAGCTTGCGGCCTCGACGAAGAATTTTCTGATTTTGTCCGCTCCGGCAACTCGCGCTTCGACTTCGGCTCAATTCGCTTCGCACTCGGCTTTTTCACTTCAATCTTTTCGCACGTATTGTCGTCGCCAACCTCGTACCCTGCCCGGCAAGTGATCTTCGTGCAAAGGTCCCCATCGGCCTTGTAGCCATGGTCGCAAATCTTAGCAATGCGCGCATCAGAAGACTTCCAAATCGGGGATAAAAACCGACGCTAGCAGAGTGGACATTGGACGCACCAACCGCAGAGCGCTTAGTTGCAAACTTCGACATTGTTTAGATGAGTCCCGCCACCTGGATTCCTCACCCCGTTCGCTAATCGACAGCCTTTGGCAACAGGCCGGCAACCTTGCTGGGTGCATACCACTTGACCGGAAGCCTGTGGCTTTGTCTCCGAGGCTTCCGCCTTCGCACGTTCCGGCCTTTCGCGTTTCGGATCGTCGCGCTTCGCACTCGGCTTTTTCACTTCGATCTTTTCGCACGTATTGTCGTCGCCAACTTCGTACCCCGCCCGGCACGTAATCTTCGTGCAGCGATCGCCATCGGCCTTGAACCCATGGTCGCAAATGAGAGGGCAAACGCGCGTCGTTTTGCTCTTGACGACATCGAGGGCATCGACGCTCGCAACCTTGATCTCCAGCTTCATCCCCGTGTGCTTGTTGAACAGATCGAGCGAGCGCTGCGAGGCCGCATTCCAGTTGCCGTCAACCGCACCGGTGTTGCAGCCGACGCGGCGCAGTTCGGCCTGTAGCGAACGGGGAAGATCGACGGCCTTCGGCTGATCGGATTGGTCCGCCGGCGGCGTCAGCGCGGCGATTTTGCTTTCGCCGCCCCTCTTCGCAGCCGGGTCCTTTTCCTCCTCGGCGGCTTTCAACCGCGCGGCCTCCGCAGCCTTGGCTTCCTCGGCGGCTGCTTTCGCGCGGTCGGCTTCGGCAAGTTTTGCTTCTGCAGCGGCCTTCGCTCGCTCGGCTTCCGCGACCTTGGCCTCTTCGGCCTTTTTCGCCTTCTCGGCCGCGATGCGGGCTTTCTCGGCGGCTTTGGCTTGCTCGGCCGCCTTGGCCTGCTCCGCGGCCCTGGCGCCTTCGATGGCCAGTCGCGCCTGCTCGTCCTGGGCCGCCTTGGCCTTGTTCGTGGCCTCGATGCGCGCGGCCTCAGCCGCCAGCTTGTCACGCTGCGCCTTGGCAAGTGCCGTGAAGAAGCCGGACGGATATTTCTCGATGAAAGCATCCCACACCGGCTTGGTGCCGACCTGAAGCGCAAATTCGTAATACCGCTGCATGGTGGCATCGTGATCGGTCGATGCGGCGGCCGGGGCTGCAGGCGCGGCGGGCACGAGCGTCACGTCGTTGCCGCCCAATGATCCGTAAACGAACGGCTCCTGTGCATTGCCCGTTGCTTTCAACACATCGTCGCGGACGAAGCCAAATGCCTTGCGAAGATCAAGTCCCGGCTTGGCAAGATGGTTGACCAGCGCGGCCGCAAACGGACTGTTCTTGCTATCGCCATCGGATGCGGTCGATCCCGCCTTCGCCGCAAAGGCGATCATGGTGTTGGGGCTGGAAGGCTCGACCTTGGCGAGCCCGCGGCCGATCGCGCGCGAGGCGATCGTCCGCTTCATGCTTTTTGCGAACGGGTTATCCCGGCAGGCATCGAGGATGACCAGCCGCAATTGCTTGGCCGGCTCTACAGCAAATAACACACGATCGAGCGGCAGCGTCTCGTCCAAGACATCGGAGTCCGTCTCGAGCGTGGCGTCGATCGGAATCAGATAGTTGGTGCCATCCAACTCGATGCCGTGGCCGGCGTAATAAACCACGGCGACATCCGCATCGCGGCTCCGGTTGCCGAACTCGCGCAGCGTCTTGCGCAACTCGCCGACGGTCAGGTTCAGCTTGGACTCGACCGTGTCGAAGCCTGCGGACTTGAACATCGACGCAACCGCCGCCGCATCGTTCGCGGGATTGCTGAGCTTGGCGACATTCCGGTAAGCCGAATTGCCGATCACCAGCGCAACGCGCTTCTCGGCAAACGCTGGCTGGCCAGCCAGCAAAGTCAGCCAGGCCGTCAGGACCACCCCCAAAAACGCGCGCATCAGAAAATTTCCAAATCGGCAATGAAAACCGACACTAGCATCGAATTTAACGGTCACAATACGTAGGAATGCCGAGCGGTTAATGTGATCTATATCACAGTCCTCCGCCATAGCTTTCACTGACCCAAGCGTCGACCCGCTCGGCACGCGTCCAAAACGCCGCAAAACGCGCTGCGCGCAAAAACGAATTTCATCAGCCGGTTCAACGTGATTTGCGTCGTCCAGATTGCGCGGCGAAAATATACGGCTTCCACCGCAGGCCAAATCAGCTCCATAACTCCGCCCGTCTCGCGGCAGATGAGGGGCGTTGGCCATCGTCACGAACGGGCGGTGAGATGCGATGGACGCTGATGGCGCGCTAGACGTACGCGCCGGAGGCGTACGGCGAAGTCGTGTGGTTCGGGCGCCGCGGTGCTGGCGTTAAGTCCCAGGAGAGGCGAAGCTTCTCGGGGGCGACGGAGGCAACAGAGCCGTTCTCCGGGAAGAGCACGAAGTAAGCCGTAAAGCCATTGCGCAGGGAAGGCCGGAATGCTCCCGCTGCCCTGTATGCTCGTGTGCAGTTTTGTTTGCGCAAATCGCACGCGAGACCGCGGGTGCAGCAAGCACCCGGTCTTCCCTGCGCCCTCTATTTCGAAGAGGGCCAAACGAAGATCAAACCTCGGACGCAATGCGCCGCGAGATCGCGAAAGTATGTCTGCCATAGGATGGGTAGAGCGAAGCGAAACCCATCGTCACTCGTCACACGCATCAGCATTGATGGGTATCGCTTCGCTCCACCCATCCTGCAAAGCTACAAAAAAACGGCGGGAAATGACCCCGCCATCTTCAGATCAGTGATCGGTAGATGAACCTACAGCATCCCCATGTCCAGCATGCCCGGCAGTTGCGCTAGCGGAAGAGCGGCGGCGCCGATCAGCGTTGCGACCAGTGCCGTGAGGCGGTGGTTGATGCGGCGCTTGCCGCGCATCTGGCTGGCAAGCCATTCCAGCACCTTGGTATCGATCTTGGCGGCCTGCGTCGGCGCCCAGCTCTCGATGTCGGTGTCGGGCGACAGCGCGACCGTGCGCGGCGGCACCGGCAGGCCGGACTCGGACGCCGCATGATGGGCGACCGCCTTGGCCAAGAGATCGTCGAACCGTCCGTCGTCGGTACGCTCGGCGGCGGCATCGCTGATTTCAAACAGCGCCTCGACTTCGGCGCGGCTCACCGGCTGATGCTCGACCGCGCTGACGGTCAGGATGCGTACGCACCAGGCGGCGTCGTCGGCATCGAGTGCGCGGGAAAAATGGATACGGCCCCTGGTGGTGGGGCCCTCGCCGGTGATCACGCCGTCGCGCACGATGGTGAGCGCGTGCGCCGCGGTCCGGCGGCAGGACGGTTGCGGGACGTCGGACGTCTCAGTCGACGTTTCAGCGGCTTTGGCAGTCGGGGCAGGCATAGTTGCACTTCTCAATTTCTTTTTTCAGGTCCAGCATTTCCATACGGGGCATGAACGAGCGGTTAACGATTCGAAACTGGCATTCCCTGATTTTTACATGGTTGCCAATTGGTCGCTGTGAGGTCAGTCACGGTTCAGATGGCAAAACCGGCCGGGCGTGATGCGGGCGATAAAAGGCAATATCGGGGCAGACAAGGGAGATCGCGGCGCCGTTGCGGTTTTTTCGTCGCAGAGGCATGGATCGCAAGAAGGTGCTAGAAGTTCCGGGCTTGCGGAGAAGGATCTCACCTTTTACGTGAACCAGTTCCTTTAACCCCCGTCAGGCTCTATAATCTCCGCAACAAATTCTCCTGTAACTAGAATAAGATGAGGTCAGACCATGGCACTCCAGATTGGCGCAACCGCCCCCGATTTCGAAGCCCAGACCACCGAGGGAAAGATCAAATTCCACGACTGGATCGGCAATAGCTGGGCGCTTTTGTTCTCGCACCCGAAGGATTTCACGCCGGTTTGTACCACCGAACTCGGCGCTCTCGCGAAGTTGAAGCCGGAATTCGACAAGCGCGGCGTCAAGCTGATGGGTCTGAGCGTCGATCCCGTCGACAGGCATGCGAAATGGTCCGAGGACATCCAGGAGACGCAAGGTGCCGCGCCGAACTATCCGATGATCGGCGACACCGATTTCAACGTCTCCAAGCTCTACGACATGCTCCCCGCCTCCACCTCGGGCGATCCGCTCACGCGCACGCCCGCCGACAACCAGACCGTCCGCAACGTGTTCGTCATCGGTCCGGACAAGAAGATCAAGCTGGTGCTGGTCTATCCAATGACGACCGGGCGCAATTTCGCGGAAATCCTGCGCGCGATCGATTCCCTGCAGATGACGGCCAAGCATCGCGTCGCGACGCCCGCCGACTGGAAGCAGGGCGAGGACGTCATCATTGCCGGCTCGGTCAGCGACGACGAGGCGAAGACGATCTATCCGGCCGGCTGGAAGGCGCCGAAGCCCTACATCCGGATCGTGCCGCAGCCGAAGTGATGGCGTAGCTGCTGTCGTAGATGGGGTAACGGGCCCGGGTCTGCCCTCCAAGCAAGCCGCGCTTGCTACGGCGCTATTTGATGGCGCGCTGCGCGCGGCTTGCTTGGAGGGCGGGCGGTCGTCCCTCACATTGATGGTGTGACGGAGTCGAGGGATGAGCCTCGCTCCAAACATCGAGGAGAGACGACCATGAACTACTATGCCGGAATCGACGTGTCATTGGAATGCTCGAGCGTGTGTGTTGTTGACGCAAGCGGCAAGATTTTGCGCGAGGCCAGGGTGGCCAGCGAGCCGGAGGCGCTGATCGCCTGGTTCCGGTCGTCTGGCTTTGAGTTTGAGCGGATCGGGCTGGAGGCCGGGCCGCTGTCGCAATGGCTGTTTGCGGGGATGAAGGCCGCCGGCCTCGCCGTTGAGCTGCTGGAGACGCGGCACGTGCGGAAGGCGTTTGAGGCGATGCCGGTCAAGTCGGATCGCAACGACGCGCGAGGGATTGCGCAACTGATGCGGCTGGGCTGGTTCCGACCGGTCCACTGCAAATCGATCAGTGCGCAAGAGACCCGATCGCTGCTGACGGCGCGCAAGCTGGTGCAATCGAAGCTTCTCGACGTGGAGAACAGCCTGCGCGGGATCCTGCGCGGTTTTGGCCTGAAGGTTGGCAAGACGACCGGGCAGAAGTTCGCGGGACGGATCGAGGAACTCGTGGACGGCCACCCGCACCTGCAGATGATCGCCAAGGCGCTGCTGGCGGTGCGGGCGGTGCTGCGGACCGAGTTCGCAGCTTTCGAGAAGCAGACCTGCAGGATGGTGCGGTCTGACATGCAGGCGCGGCTGCTGACGTCGGTCCCGGCGGTCGGCCCGATCGTGGCGCTGACCTATGCCAGCGCCATCGACGATCCAACCCGGTTCAAATCGTCGAAGCAGGCAGGAGCCCATTTCGGGTTGACCCCGAAGAAGCACCAATCCGGCGAGACCGACTACACCGGCCGGATCAGCAAGATCGGTGACGCCTCGGTGCGCACGGCGCTTTACGAGGCCGCCAACGTCATGCTGACCAAGCCGGTCAAAGGCTGTTCGCAATTGAAGAGCTGGGCCATGCGGATCAAAAAGCGCGCCGGCATCAGCAAAGCCAAGGTGGCGCTGGCGCGCCGGCTCGCGGTGATCATGCATCGCATGCTCGCCGACGGAACCCCCTTTAACGCCGCTGCGACGGCAGCCTGACAGGAGAGACGCAACCGTTTTCGGGCGGGTCACGACACCAGGCCTTCTCGAAGCGAAGTCCCTTCGCCGGGACGATGGATCAGGTCAGGCCGTTGCCCACCAGGTTGCCCTCGTGAGCACGCTCAACGTAGATTGGTCGACCTATCCTCTTCCAACCCCATCAGGTGGCGGCCCTGCGCCGACCCCGTACAGAAGCGAGACCCCGGCGAGCGGACAACGCAAAAGGGATTGACTAATCGAGGCCCGTTACAGAAGGGTGGGCAAAGCGCAGCGTGCCCACCACTACTTGTCTCACTCTTGATGGTGGGCACGGCGGAAGTGCGCCTTCGCCCACCCTACGGAGTCGCCGCAACCCAATTCGCCACGAGCAATCCGGCGGTCGATGAGGCCGCCGTCACCAACGCGCCCCAGGTGATGTCGAGGATCGCGACCGGCCAACTCCAGTGCTTGAGCAGCGCCAGCGAGGTCAGGTCGAAGGTCGCATAGCAAAACAAGCCGAACAGCGCGCCATAGAGCAGCGTCGATTGCCAGGACGCCGCTGCCCCACCGCTGACGAAGATCACGATTCCGGCGACGTAGAGCAGATAGAACAGGATCGCGGGTACGAGCTTGATCTCGCCCAGCATGTTGCCGACCTGAGAGGTGAAGAAGTCCTTGGCGACGACGCCAAGGAACAGAAAATCGACGGGGACGATGACGAACAGCGTCACCAGGTAGAGCGCGGCGTATCGGTTCAAGGTGGCCTCCAGCCCGGGAAACGAGGGGCAATCATTCGCAGTATAGGCAAACTACGAATGCGGAGGCTTCCGGTTTCACGGGCGGCGCGGTGCGCCGCCGTAAGGCCGTACTCAGGCGGCGCGGACGCGATCGAGGAATTTTTCGACTTCGGCCTTCAAATGCAGGCTCTCGCTCGACAGGTTCTGCGCGGACGCAAACATCCGGCTCGACGTCTCGCCGGTCTCGTCGGCGCCCTGTGCGGCGTTGCGGATGTTGGCTGCGACATCCGCCGTTCCGCTCGCGGCGGCGCGAACGCTCTGGGCAATGTTCTGGGTGGCGCCGCGCTGCTGCTCGACCGCCGCCGAGATCGAGGTGGCGATATCGCTGATGCGTTCGATGGTCTGGCCGATCGCCTTGATCGCGCTGACCGACTCTTCGGTCGCAAGCTGCATGTTGCCGATCTGACTGGAGATTTCCTCGGTCGCCTTCGCAGTCTGGCCCGCGAGGCTCTTGACCTCCTGCGCCACCACGGCAAAGCCGCGGCCGGCGTCGCCTGCCCGCGCCGCCTCGATGGTGGCGTTGAGCGCCAGCAGATTGGTCTGCTCGGCG
This sequence comes from Bradyrhizobium sp. AZCC 2176, assembly GCF_036924645.1. Lineage (NCBI taxonomy): Bacteria > Pseudomonadati > Pseudomonadota > Alphaproteobacteria > Hyphomicrobiales > Nitrobacteraceae > Bradyrhizobium > Bradyrhizobium sp. AZCC 2176. Next base: position 6,713,380 of record NZ_JAZHRX010000001.1, read on the forward strand.
ATCGAGGTGATCAGTTTCACCACGTCGCCGATCCTGGCGCCCGCTTCCGACAGTTCGTTGATGCGCTGGTCGGTGGCGACCGCCTGCTTGACGGCGTCGGCCGCGATCCCGTTCGATTCCTGGACCCGGCGGGTGATTTCGGCGATCGAGCTGGAGAGCTCATCGGAGGCGGCGGCTGCAGTGCGGACGTGCTCAGAGGCGGTCTCGGAAGCGCCGGCCGACTTGCCGGAGAGCCCGGCCGTGGCCCGCGCGGTCTCGGTGAGTTGCCGCGCGACCCGCTCGAATTCGCTGGAGGAATTCAAAACCTTGTCGAGGATGCTGCCGACGCTGGTCTGGAACTCGTCGACGAAGCCGCGCAATTCCGACTTGCGCTGCTCGGCTGCGGCGGCGGCAGCCGCGGTCTGCTCGTCGCGCATCCGGCGGCGTTCGACCGAGTTGTTCTTGAAGACCGCGAGGGTACGCGCAATCTCGCCGATCTCGTCCATGCGCTCTTCGCAATCGATCTCGACGTCGGCATTGCCGTTGGCGATCGCGGTGAGCGAGGCCGTGACCGATGTCAGCGGCTTGGTCACCCGGCGCACGATCAGCATGGTCAGCAGCATCACCAGCAGCGCAGCGATGCCGGCGGCGATCGCCATGTTCTGGATGGCATGCGACAGCATGGTCTCGTAGTGCGCCATCGGAATGCCGACATAGAGAAGCCCGATCACCTTTCCGGCCGAGTTCACGATCGGATAGTAGGCCGTCATGAACGTCTTGCCGAACAGCGTCGCCGGCCCCTTGTAGGCCTCGCCGCGGCGCACCACCGCCTGCCCGGGGTGGTCGGGGGCGAGTTGGGTGCCGACGGCGCGGTCGCCGTTCTCCTTCTTCACGTTGGTGGTGCGGCGGACGAACTGATTGCTGGCGTCGTCATAGACGAACAGCGTCGCGTTGCCGCCGGTATAGCCCACGGCGCGGTCGACGATCGCGTGGTCCTTGAACTCGGGCATCTTGGAAATTTCGGCGCGGGCGACGGCCCCGTCCCTGATCGTGATCTTGGCGTCGCTGTAGGTCTCGGCGAACGCCAGGCCCAGCGTGCGTAAATTGACTTCGATGTCCCGCAGCGCCCGGTCGCCGAACTCGGAAGTCAGCGACCAATGGGCCGCTCCCACCACCAGCGCGGTATTGACCGCGATCAGAAGGATGGCGGAGATCACTGCCTTGGTACCGAGCCGCAGCTTGAGCGCCGGCAGGAATTTTCCAATGGATCGCGTGGTCATAACGAGAAATCCCCCAAAATCACGCCCAATCTGACCCGTTTTGCTTACGATCGCCTTAATGGACACAACCCTCGGCAAGTTATTGGGAGATATATGAAATTTATACGTGTGCGAACGCCGCGAACTCTACCTCAAACTGAGCGCGATTGACGACCAGCATCGCGGCTGCACAGGCGATCATGCCGACAATAGAAACCGCGTCGAGCTTCTCGCCGAGCGTGATGCTGACCAGCGAGATGGCCGAGGCGAGCCGGCGAGCCCGAGCAGCAATCCGCCCCACTGCACCGGCGTGACGCGTTCGCCGAGCCAGCAACCAACCCGATCAGCGCTGTCCTCCTCCTCATGCCGAGGGGTGCGTTGGCCGCTTGAAACCAATCAGCACGAACGCAATTGACCCCCGGGAAGGCACGGAATCCAAAAAACTTCCTGATCGCGGATCTCGGGGAATTAAGCGATGGCAATCAGATGGTGCCGGTCGCAAACATTGTGGACGCTCGCTGCATTCCTGCTGATGACGACAGTCGCCAGCGCCGGTACTGAAAAATCAGCCCATCCGTCCGAATTCCTGCTGCTCGCCCAGATCGCGCTGCTGGTAGCGGTCGGACGCGGGCTCGGCGAAATCATGCAGCGAATCGGTCAGCCATCCGTGATCGGAGAACTGTTGGGCGGCCTGCTGCTGGGTCCTTCACTATTCGGATGGCTCTGGCCCGCCGCGCACGACGCGATCTTTCCACCGTCTCCCGAACAAAAAGCGCTGATCGAGGGCATCGCACAGTTCGGCATCCTGCTGCTGTTGCTCCTGACGGGAATGGAAACGGACCTCAAGCTCGTCCGCAAGGTTGGCCGTGCCGCCGCCTCGATATCGATTGCGGGCATTGTGGTCCCGTTCATCTGCGGTTTCTCGCTCGGCCAATTTCTGCCGCAGAGCCTGCTTCCCCATCCCGAATCCCGCCTCGTGGCTTCGCTGTTTCTCGGTACCGCGCTCTCGATATCGTCGGTAAAAATCGTCGCCGTGGTCGTCCGCGAAATGAACTTCATGCGGCGGAACGTCGGCCAGATCATTGTTGCCACAGCCATCATCGACGACACTATCGGTTGGATCATCATCGCGATGATCTTCAGTCTGGCATCGCACGGCACGCTCGATGTTTTTTCCGTTGGTCAGGCCGTGCTTGGCACCCTTCTCTTCCTGGCCGTCAGTTTCACGGTCGGTCGACGGCTAGTGTTCCGTCTGATCCGGTGGACCAACGATTACCTGGTGAGTTCAGCCGCGGTGATCACCGTCATCCTGTTGTTGATGAGCACGATGGCGATGATCACGCACCTGATCGGCGTTCACACCGTTCTCGGCGCGTTCGTCGCCGGCATCTTGGTCGGTGAATCGCCGATCCTGACACGACAGATCGACGAACGCTTGCGCGGCTTGATCACCGGCCTATTCATGCCGGTGTTTTTCGGCATGGCGGGCTTGAGCACGGACCTGACCGTGCTTGGGGATCCTGACCTGCTCCTGCTGACGGTCGCCCTGGTGCTGATCGCCAGCATCGGAAAATTCGGCGGCGCGTTTGCGGGCGGTGCGCTCGGCGGGCTCACGCCCAGCGAATCCTACGCGCTGGCGAGCGGAATGAACGCGCGTGGCTCGACCGAAGTCATTATCGCCACCATTGGTCTTTCCATGGGGGTCCTCAGCCAAAACCTGTTCTCGATGATCGTGACGATGGCCATCCTCACCACCATGGCGATGCCGCCGATGCTTCGCGGCGCGCTTTCCCGCCTTCCGCTCGGCAAAGATGAAAAGGCGCGCCTTGAGCGCGAGGAGTTCGAGCAAAAGGATTTTGTCGCCAATCTCGAGCGCCTGTTGCTCGCCGTGGATGAAGGCGCGAATGCGAAATTTGCCTCTCGTATCGCGGGCCTGCTCGCAGGAACGCGCGGTCTGCCAGTTACGGTTCTTCATGTAGGTACCCGTGCGAAACAACAGGAGGGAAAGCGCCAGGATGAGGAGAGCCACGAAGCCATTGTAAGAGAAGCCGCCGCGGCGATCGCAGAGGCCCGCCAAGAGAGCGTGGACGACGTCGAGGTAACGACGCGCACCCGGGTCCAGAAGGCCGCCGATGCCGTGGTGGAAGAGGCGCGAAAGGGCTTCGATCTTCTCGTCGTCGGGATGGAAAATGTCTTGGGCAAGGACGGCTTCGACAAGAAAATCGAAGACGTCGCCTCGGGCTTCAAGGGTCCTGTTGCCCTCGTTGCGGCCAGGGGCGTCCACTTCAAGCAGCCTGCGAGCGCAGAGTTCAGGATACTGGTTCCGATTTCCGGAAGTGCCTCATCGCGACGCGGTGTGGACATCGCAGGCGCGCTGGCGCGCTCGAGCCCTCATCCACTCAGGATGGTTTATGTGTCCACGACCAGGGGCAAAGGCGCGCGCCGGCGCAGCGCCAGCATGTCGCTCGCGAGCGAAGAAGGTATTTTGAAGGACGCCGCGGCGGCAGCGGCCCTTTATGATGTCGACGTCAGAACGGCGCTGCGTGCGAACGTGACTCCTGAAGAAGGCATCCTGCATGAGATCGAGACCAGCGGCGCCGATCTCGTCGTATTGGGTGTCGATCGAATTCAGGGAGAAACGCTGAACATCGGCGGCGTAGCCGCCGCGATTCTCGGCAAATCAAAGGTGTCGGTGTTGCTGATTGCGGATGGCGAGGCCAACCGGAAAGACTAAGCCGCGGCACAACTCGCCGCCCCTCACCACTCTTCCGGACATGGATCGACGATCTTCCAAAGCTCGCCGCCGTTCTTGATCTTCTTCATCTCGGTGGTGAGCCCGCCATTGCGGCGGATCCAGTCCTTTACGGTGTCCGGGTAATAGGACATCAGGTCCGACGTCCCTTCCAAGCTGGTGACCTTCATACCGAAGGTGAAGGCCTTATCGTAGTAGGCTTGGTGGAAACCGAGGCTCGCCTTCGGCGTGACGCAAATCTTGTTCATCGGCACGATGCCGAACACCAGCGTGCAGGCCGAATTGCAGATGCCGTCGATGATCACGCGCTCCTTGCGGTCGCGGATGCGCTTGTACTTGGCCTTGTACTCTTCGACATAGCCGCCGTGGTCGCGCGTAATATGCAGGTCGGCGCGCGCCGGGCTCGCGACCACGACCGAGAGGAACAGCAAGGCAAGGGGCGTGATGCGCATGGGTCGATCGGGAACCGGGTAACCTCTGTGAGACGCGGGATAAGTCGGCCCGTGAAGTCAGGACCGGACAGCAGAATCTTGGCCGGACTGTGTTGGGAATTCGTTAAGCATCCCTTGAGGCCAAAACTGGGCGCGTTAGGGTGGCTTTCCGCAGCTTTTCTACCCGCCTCTCCTAGAATACGAAACCAGATCGGCCAAAATGTCAGGGGTACAGGCTTCGATCGAATCAGAGGTTTGGCGTCTATCTTGTTGGTTTGACGCGCTTTCTTCAAACGAATGGCTATCCGCCCAGCTCGAAAACTGTTTTCAGTGGAACTTCCGGAGAATCGAAATGACCAAAGCGAAGTTTTTCGTTGCCGCCGCCCTCCTCGCCACCGCGGCCCTGGCCCCGAGCCTGGCAGATGCCCGCCATAGCCGGCACCACCTGCACAATTGGGGCCTGCCCTACCCGATCAGCTTCCTCCACAATTACGGGCCCGGCCCGCAGCCCGGCACCTTCGCCTATTACGATGGTCCCTCCACCATCCTCTGCCGCCAAGGCGCAGCCGCCTATATCGGCCAGGACCGCCGGCGGCATCCCTGCTACTGACATTCCGCTGCTGGCCCTGCCGGGCCAAGTCTGATAATCGGCAGACCGCACGCGCTCGTAGCTCAGCTGGATAGAGCATCGGATTTCGATTCCGAGGGTCGGGAGTTCGAATCTCTCCGAGCGCGCCACGGCCACCTTCGCCGGCTTTCGCCGCCCTTCGCCCGCCGTCGTTTCGCACGCAACAAGATCCTGTAAAGTCAGCACTTTTCTCGCCGCACGCTTCCGCCGGTCTTCGCTGGCCAGCGTCGACATCTTTCGTTCCGGCCGCCCCTACAACTATCCCTCGACTTCAGTTAGAAGCTCCATACATCGGAAACGGCGCATTTCCGCGCGTTTCAATCGAGGGACGGGAGTTCGAAGCTCCAATGACGCTTCCAACTGGCGAGAACGCAAAAACCACCATCACCGCGAAGAACTATCTCACGGTGGGACCAGGGGATTACCCCTGCGGCGACAACCTCTATCTAATCGTTTCCCCATCCGGCGGCCGGCGCTGGCTGTTCCGTTATCAGCGCCTCGGCCTGAAGCGCCGCATGGGGCTTGGATCAGCCAAGCTGGTCAAATTGAGCGAAGCCAGGGACAAGGCGATCGATGCGCGCCGCCTGCTGGCCAAGGCCACCGACCCGAGGGAGGCCCGCGACGAAGCCCGCCGCGTCGAAGGCTGCCCCCTGTTCGGTCCCTACGCCACCGCCTGGCGCGAGACCTATCAGAAGAGCCTGCGGCACCGCGCCTCCCGCGGCAAGCTCAGGCGCATCATCGACGTGTTCTGCAAGCCGCTGCACCAGATGCGTCTCGATCAGATCGGCACCGACCAGATCATCAAACTGGTGCTCGACCCGATCCGGCATCAGGTCGAGAATAGCCGCGACACCCGGCAACGACTGAAGCTGATCTTCGATGTCGCCATTGCCGACAAGCACCGCACCGACAACCCTGCGGACTACGAAACCAGGCTGCGGCCCAAGCTGGGCAAGGCGCCGAAGCGCGGACGTGCACGCGGCAAGCACAAAGCCATGTCGCATCACGATCTGCCGGCGTTCATGCGCAAGCTCGCCGCCCGGCCCGATCTTTCCGCCCGCGCGCTCGAGGTTACCACGCTGACGGTCGCGCGCACCGCCGAGATCATGCACATGAAATGGAGCCAGATCGATCTCGCTACCGGGCTTTGGGAGATCAAGGCCGCCGACATTCCGCAGGACACCGCAGGAGGCGAAGGCACCAAGAACGATTGCGACAAGCTGACGCCGTTGCCCCGGCAGGCGGTCGCAATCCTGCGCAAGCTCTACGACGGCCGTGTGTGCGACTATGTTTTTCCGGGACGCGATCTCAAGGGGCCGATCTCCAACAACACCATGCTGAAGGCGCTCAAGGAGAATTCGGGCGACCCGACGCTGACGGTGCACGGCCTGCGCGGCACCTTCCGCACTTGGGCCCAGGACGAGACCGATTTCGAGGAAGAGATCGTCGAGCACTGCATGCATCACATCACCGGCGATGCAGCCGAGAAGGCCTACAAGCACGGCCAGGCCTTGAAGAAGCGGCGCGCCGTGCTGCAGGCCTGGGCTGATTTCGCCACCAAGCCGCCTGCGCTCAAACTTGTGCACGCCACCGCGTCCTAACGCAACGACCCCGGCGCCCGCCACAGGCAAACCGGGGTCAAACACGAGAGGTCTCAACAGCGCCATGACAAATAACGCTTTCTGCAGCGGCCGGCAAGCCGCCAACATCACCACGTTTAAAGACCGTGATGCCTGGATCAGGGCTGTCACCGCTGACAGGCGGCTGAGCCCCAGTGCGCGCCTCATCGCCGCCCGGGTCGCGCTGCACCTAAATGTCGAGACCGGTCGGTGCGATCCCGCGATGGGCACGCTCGCCGAAGAGGTTGGCATGCACCGCGCCTCAGCCTTCCGGGCCGTCGCAGCGCTCGCCGCGCAGGGCTGGATTGAGGTCGCAGGAACCAAGGGCCGGCACACCAACAGCTTCCGACTGATCCTGCCAACCGTCGCACCAGTGCGACCGTTGAACCGTGGCACCAGCGCGACGGTTGGGAGCCCGAACGATCGCACTAATGCGACTGCAACCGTCGCATCAGCGCGAGTCGAACCGTCGCACCAGTGCGACCCTATAAGCGAAGAGAAAACCGAAGGAGAAAACCGAAATATATATCCCTCGACCCTGCCATTGACCGAAGTCCAGGCCGAGAAGTCAAGACCAACGAAACCCAAAGAAAGACGTACCCGCTTCGACGAATTCTACAACGCATTCCCTCGACACGTTGCGAGAGGTGCAGCAGTCAAGGCCTACGCGCGCATCATCAAATCTGGCAAAGCCACCGAGCAGGAACTGATCGACGGCGCCAAGCGCTACGCAGCCGAGCGGCTTGGGAAGCAAGTTGAGTTCACCAAACACCCGGCGACCTGGTTGAACGCTGAATGCTGGAAAGACGAGCCAGCGAGTCCCGAAACGCGATCTAGCGCCGGTCCGCAGAACGTTGCCGAACAAGCTTTGAACGGTGCAAGCCGAGCTTGGGAAGCCTTTCTTGCGGCCGATGAAGCGGAGATGCTGCAATGAACCAGCTTGTCGCTCAGCACCAGCAGAAGCACCTCCCCACCGCCCGCTCCGCCGAACTGCGCAAGCGGATGTACGATCTCGCGCACCGAATAGCCGACGGCGACGGTGGACCGAGAGAGTTGATCCCAATCGCCGAAAGGGCCGCCGAAATAGCCAAGAGGCTGCCATTTGTTCGCAGCAGTGATCTGCGCGAGATCATCCCTAGGGTCGAGACCGAATTGGAAACCCACAAGGGTTACCTGCGCGAGATGATGGTGCTGTCCAGCCCGGCTAGCATGGGCGATATAGTGCGCGAGATTACCGAGCTTCTGCTCGCGATCCCAGGCAGCAGCCATGTGGATCTAGCCTTGCTTACTCAATGCGCGATCGAGGCGGTTGCCCGCGAAAAGCCATCGCTCGCGCGTCTACTTGTCGCCCGGGAAAGGCTTCTCCGCACCGCAAGGTTTAGGCCAAGTGTCGCCGAGATATTGGAAGCGTTTCAGGTCAACTGCGATAGCAGTGATGGCTGGTATGTGGCTGAAGGCCTGCGGGTCGCAACGCGCACCGGGGCGCTCGCGGCCAACTATGCGAAGCTGATCGAAGCACTGCCGCAGATTGAGAACGCGGAGCAGGAAGTGCGCGAGCGACGCGAACTGGCTATGCGTGCGGAGGCAGACCAGAGCGAGCGGCAAATCCGTGAGCAGCAGAAGCGGGAAATCCGTGAGCAGCCCTACCCCGTCCGGCATATTACCGGCGAGTTCATGGTCTACGACCGCAAGGCGAGACGCATCCTGGGATCGTTCGCCACCCGGGAGGCGGCCCACCAGGCTCTGCAGCAAGCAAAATCAATGGCGCGGAGAAAAGGAGCAGAAGCACGGCGCTCCGAAGACGACCGACGCACGCTGGAGACAGAGCCAGCCAATACTTCAAGCCAGGGAGCAACGCGATGATCCCTCAACTCGGAGAGATCGCCCGCACAATCGCCGACCGGGCGTTTGAGACCTAACAGACGCGAACCTGAGGCGTGTGCTCGGGCAACTCTCGATGCCCGATTTGGAGAAGGTTTTGGATCGTGTGGTGGAGATCGATCGAGAGCACCTCGCGGAAATGGACGCTAACTTGCCCGAGAGAATGCACCTCGTCTTCTTAGCCGGACTATTCCGCTGCATGCAAGGCAATACCATTCCGGGGTTTCTCCGCAGCCTTATGTTCGTGAGGCTGATGAACGATAACCGAGAGATGGCACGGAAGATCCCTTCAGACGAATTGGATCGAGGATTGCGCGAGGTGCTGCCGACGCGACAATTCCGGCAATGGCAATGGGTGCAGTGCGTTACGCGTTCGCTTTAGCCGCTGAAACCAATGGCCGCGCCGACGATGAGCAATTGGTCCGCCGACTCGCCGGTGAATTGGAGGCGCATCCCGAACTGGTGCGCATCCTCGGGCCTTTAAACCCCATGCCGGAGAGCGACTGGTGACGCTCCATCGGGCAGCCCCCGGGACGGTGAAAGGCAGTGCGGGCTTCATGACATGCCGCTCGCATTGTGGGCGCGCCGAAAAAAGCGCCCTGGAGACGCTGCCGCCAACGCCGCCGGCAGTGGGCCTGCTTGCAGGCGAAGGGTAACGAGTATCCCGGTGCAAATTGCCCGGCCTCTCATGTCGGGGCGTGATGTGGTGAAGATCAGACCCTGCTCTTTCACCAGATCACGGAGAGACAGGGCGAAGCTATGCCTGAATCCCGATTGGGCGGCGACACGCGTGACATGACGGCGCAGTGACGCGTGACGGAGCGTGATGCTTGGGCGGAACGCGGACCGATGCCCGTGCATGTTGCCCTTGGCTTTCACTTGGCACATTTGCTGCGGCGGCTGCGGCCACCGAGGTGAAGCGGTCGCGCCGCTCTCCGATCTAGTCTAGCGACAAGGCAGCTGCGCTGCGGCCGGTGCGGTCACTGGCAGGCCTTCGCACCGGAATCCATCCTAGCGCCTGTGCGCAGCCGGCGGTCCAAGCGGTCGCGGGCAGACCCGCCTGGTGTACTGGAGCGATGCGAACCCCGGTAGAGATCGCGGCGCAGGAAGGCCCGATCACCGGGTCGTCACCGGACCCGGTGCTCAACGATCGCGTGGATACGTCTTTGCCAAGGTTGCCTAACCGCCGGCCTTCAGGCGGCGGCGTTCAAGCGGTCAATGGTTTGCTGCAGCCGTGCGATCATCGCACGTTCGGCCTCGATCGTGTGCCGGGTGGTGTCCACCTCCGGCGGACCAATATCACCGGTCGACATTTCGCCGGATTCCAATCGCCGGATTCGGTCGTGAGCCAAATCAATGAGGTCTTGAAGCTGCTTCTTCCAATGAACGGACATGGCCTGCAATGTGTGGTGGTCACTATCGCAGTAAGCGTGGGGCCGATTCCCTAACGAACTATTGCTAATTGCGTGGCCCGACTACCCGGGACAATCCTGGTTGACAGCCACGCCAGATCGGGGCGCCATTTGCCCCGATGGCGGGTCGACGGTCGACCCGCATTCTTGGCTAGGTTCGCATGCAGGCAGACACGCGCGCCAGAGACCACAATTGCGGGGGGTCTCGCGAGAAAGCCCTCGAACTTCTGGAGAAGGAAGAGCCGTCACGCAGCCGAGGATCGACCAAGTATGGCGCCGCCCGGCAGTTTTGCCCTGTGAAGATTGCCCGCCTGCGCAAACCTCTGCGAAACTCGAGAAGCTGGCGAAACGCTCCCGCTGATTGATCAGGTTGTGGCCGACGCGTTACCGGGGAAACCCAGCAACGCGCCATATGGATCATTGCATGATTTCTCAGGCGATTTCGGGAACCCGCCTCATTCCCAATTCGAGCGTTCGCTTCTTGGCGGCGGCCGGTGCGGTGGTAGCGAGCACCTGCTCGATCATTTTGAGGAATGCGAGCCGCTTCCTGATCTCGGCGGCTTGGCGCTCGATGCTCTCGGCCATGGGTTCGATCAATCCAACCATTTTCGCGCGTCGGCTTGGGTGGCGAGCACTCGCAAGGACGACTTGGAAATAAAATGACCTGCATCTAAAGCGTGACCTTGCAACCCGGTCTATCCGGGAAAATGCGGAAAAGGAAAGACCAAGCGCATTCGCCAACGGCCGGGATCGAGCGCGGCCAGCTTGCCGTTGTGGTTCGGGCCCCGCTGACCGAAGAGGCACCGTTAGTGCCCTACAGAAACCAGTGGCCCGATTCATGCCTGGCCCCGGAGCGCGAGCGCGGGAGATTTCTGTTTTTCAGCACCAATTTTGAGTTGTTGTTGGGAGTACAACATGATTGACGAGAATCTTGCTCGGCTTCGAACACATCGCAGCAACATTCAGCGCTATCGCCATTTGCTAGAAACCAGCCTGACGGACCTCGAACGACAGTTTATTGCCAAGCGCCTTGCGGAAGAACAGTCGGCCATCGAAACGCTCTCTGCGAGTATGCCAGCAACCCCATCCAAGGATCCGCACGCAGCCTAACAGCAAGCTTTTAAAGCGGCTCCGACGACGCACTTCCGAACTCGGTTTCTATCGATATTCTTTGGATTGCTGATGGATGGCCGCACCACGGCCCCAATCGGTCGCAACGATTGGCGGCACGGGGACACGGGAGAGTTAGCGGAGTTCCCACGTAGATTTGGCCAGAGTTTCTGAAGGCGACTCGCCAAATTGCGAACGATAGCTCCTGGCGAAATCGCCCAGGTGCCAAAAGCCGCAGGCAAGTGCGCACGCCTTGACGCTGCCCGTCCCTGCCAGCAGTCGTTGGCGCACGAGCCATAGCCGTCTCAAGCGCAGATATCGATGGAGGCTCATTCCCTGGTATCGCTGAACCGCATCGTGCATGGTTCGCACCGAGACGCCGACATGTCGCGCAAGGTCTCCGCTGTAGACCGGACGTCCGATGCTACCGGACAAGACTGCCTGGATATCCCGGTAAACTTTGAAATGCCCGATGGAGTTCGCGCGAGAGGTCCACTTTGCCTGAACAACGTCGGCGAATGCGGCATCGATAGCGGCAACCAGGGACTCGCGCATCGCGGAGGAAGCGTGGCCGACTTCGGAGGCATTGAAGTCCGACGAGTTTGATAGGATCTGCTTCACCTGCTCGCGGAGCCGATAATGCGCAGATGTGCTCGTTTCAAACACCTTCCAATTCGGACTCGCCTGGGGCCACCCACGATCTTGCATTTCCTGCGTGAAGATAACCGACGTGAACTGTCGCTCGGTCCGTTCGACCGTGGTGTATGCAGCACCATTACGTCCGATCACGATAGCCGACCGGTCTCTTTCGACGCCGTTGAAGCGGATCGGCGAACCATCGTCCATCGAAAATCCGACGGCGGTGCAATTTGGGGCAAGGTGGCCTTCCGCAATTCGCGGGAAGGACTGAGCGAAATTGATGTCGCAACCCGGTAGATTCAGGATGGTTTGCGCAGCCGAGATTCTCCGCACGAGAGGGGTGAATTCCACGGCCAGATTTCGCACGGCAGTTCGATACTGATCAATGTCGCTGAAGCGGAATACTTTTGGCGCGAGTGTTGGCAGAGCGTCGCTGTTCATCAGGCAATAGGCGTTCGCAACCACGGTCGGGTCGGCAGTATATCATTGACTCCCGAACGGAGTTTGACGTCCGTCAACGTCTGACCCCCCGGAATATTACGGATAGCGTCAGGCCGGCGGAAAAAGAACGGCCTCAGCATCTTCTCGGGGCTGCCGAATTTCGACACTGTTCGCACCGAATTTTCGGTACCAGACCACCATCACTGCCGAATACATAACCCTGCATTAACTACTATAGCGTGATCATTCCACCACTTGCACGGGCATTCAACAGCCGACTAGCGCAGCCTGGTTTCTTACCGCCTGCGCAAATCTAGCCAGAGCTGGGCTGTCCGAGAGGTGCGCATGCGTGTGGTTTTCGAGTTTTTTGTCATTAATTTTTTTTACGCTTCCTACAAAACGAAGCGCCCGATTGCGGTAATTGCGAATGTCCACGGTCCAAAATTTTCATCGGCTTCACCACGGGAAACCCCAAGCAGACCGCTCGCGTCGGAGACCATTTGATGCTCTGACCCACGTCGCGGCGCTGCTGTCGAGCGTTGAGGGTCTGCAGATTGACACAAGGGAGGATTTGCGCCGCGCCATCCTCGTTCTTGATCTCGCAAACATGTGCATCCAAGTGTTCATCGGACAGATCGGGAGTGGTGCAGCCAAAGAACATTTGCTGGCGCAGTCCGCGAGGATCGATCACCTCATTGAAGCTGCGCGTCGCGAGGCCGCGCATTTCCGAGTTCCAATATTGCTCTAGTTAAACTTGATGCCTTTACTCCAGGGAATTGCGATGAGGTGGAATAATCGAAAGACAGCCCGCGTTCAGTTTGAACACAAGCACCTCGTCAACCTCATGGGTGTTGATGGGACATGGCGACGAACTTGCACCCTTCTCGACGCTTCTGAAACCGGCGCCAAGCTTGAGGTAGAAGGCTCTACCGACGCCCTCAAGACAGAAGAATTTTTCCTGGTTCTATCCTCCACCGGTATGGCATTTCGCCGGTGCGAGTTGGTTTGGGTCAACGGGCCACAGGTAGGCGTGCGGTTCGTCACTGAGAAGACAAAGAAGAAAAACTACCCGAGCAAGAATGACCATTCCGTTGGTGCGCAGTAAGTCAACCTTGCAGAATCAGACCTTGGATGACCGGCGATCTCACATGCAGCTAGTCTCTTCGCGAACGATCTCCTTCATCGATGTCCCCTCTCTCGCAATTGTTGAGGCCAAAGAAGTTCTATTTCATGACGAGGGAAAGGGCTTTCTCCTCTATCTCTCCGGCGGAGACTTGTCGTCAACGGCCGAAGAGCGAGTCGTGTTCCTGGAATTACGGGAGGCGCTGATCTGGTTGAACGAGCCCCCTGAGGATCAGGGATCGTTTTGGCCATGAAGACGCGCAAGTAAGCCGCTCAACGGACGGCCCTCATGTTTGTGCATATTCTGGCTGATGATGCCGCCAAGCTATCCGACCTTTGCAGCATCCTTGACCGCAGATGTCGCGTAGCAGCGGAACGGCTCGATGTCGACGCAAAGCTCTCGCAGGCGCCTCACGCTATGGTTGTCCGGGCCGATCTACGTATCGTCGAAAACATCGCGGCTCTCAAGAAGAGGAGTGCCCGCATGGCCAAGGTCCCAAAGCGCATATTCCTCGTCGAAGAACCGTCTCACGCCTGCATCTCGCAGGCCTATGCCCTGGGAGCCACGCTCGTTCTACCGAGCACAATCAACCAGTCCAGATTGCTCGCCGCATTGGCCGATCCGGCTGGACCAGAACGCGCCTCGTCAACCGCCGCGTCGCGGCACGACAACACGGTTGAGGTCGCGGCTACCGCCATTGGATCGATGTTCACCGCGGTGTCGTTGGGCGAGCCGATAGATGTGATCGGGACGAAAGAAGCTGGCAGGAAAATCGCCGATCGCATCACAGAGCGCGGGCTCACTGAATGGCTCACGACCGTGCGGCGCCATCACGAAGGGACCTACCAGCACTGTCTTCTCGTTACCGGTGTGGCCATCGACTTTGGGCTTAGCCTGGGACTGAGGAGCACCGATCTTGAGCGGCTGTACTCTGCCGCCATGTTTCATGATATCGGCAAAGCAACCATCCCGCTGGCGATACTGGACAAGCCCGAACGGCTGGACGTCGAGGAGCGCGCACTTATCGAGACGCATCCGGTGGCGGGATACGATTTCCTGAAAACTCACACAGGTATTTCCGCTGAGATCCTGGATGCTGTCCGGCATCATCACGAATATCTCGATGGCAGCGGATATCCGGATGCGCTCTGTGCCGAGGGTATCACTGATATCGTTCGAATGCTGACCATCTCCGATATCTTCGCCGCGCTGATTGAGCACCGGCACTACAAGCCCACCATGCCTCGGGCGGAGGCCTACAGCATTCTTTCCAGGATGGAGGGAAAGCTGGAAAAGCCCCTCCTGGCTGTGTTCAAGGAGGTCGCACTGACCAGGTAGCCGAGCATTGACCGTGGGTCACCGAAACTGGCTAAACCCACCGACGTTGATCGCGCGCTTGAGCCCAAAAAAGTGCGACTGCAGCCGCGGTAAAGCTTGCAGGTTCTGGTCCTATCGGAAACAAGGCTTTTCGCGACTAGCCCAAAGCAGTATACTACTTCTATTGCACTTTGTTTGTTGGGTTGGGGACCTATTATGTTGGATGACGAATTTAAGAGACAGCGCGCCCAAACTGTACGCGATCTTGCAGAGAAAGCCGACCCATTCATCAAAAGGCGTCTTCTTGATCTCGCAGCGAGATATGAAGACAACGGCCAGCTCTCTCATGTCACCAAGACACCAAACGACCTGCAGTTCGTTAGCCATAGCAACGACGGTTCGGAACGTTAAGCCGGAAAGGCGGGCCGCGGCGACGCCATGTGCCGGCTAGTAGGGCTGGGTTGAAGGCGAAGGGAAAATGAGCGCAGCGGACAAACTTCATCAATTCGCAGAAATGTTAGCCGCGGCGTCGTCTAGAGCCCGCGTGGCCGAACCTTCACAGATCAATCCAATTGCCACGGAGAACACTACCGTCGATGGTGCCGCGGTAAAGCTTGAATCTGCCGTGGCTGCAGCTACCCCTGAGGCTGGACGCGAAAACGACGCCGATTCTGATGTCCAGCCGCCACTAGGCGTACGTTGCGCGCGTTATTTGGCAACACGCGCTTCCTCCTTCCTGGTCACATGCCAGATCACGACGTGGTAATGCGGCACGTCCACGCCGGGGTGACCCGGGTTGAAGTAGAGGCTGACGTGGTCGAGCGCTGCGCCAGCGAACCCCGGCGCCTCCAATAGCTTGCGATCGTCGATGTCTCTTGTCGGGACCATATACAGGGTCGCCATCAAGCGATCCTTGCGGTCGAAGCACAGGAATGGTCCGAGCGGCAAAGTTTCGGGCTTGACAAAGAGGATGCCCAGGCTGGGAAAGAACTTTGGGAAGTTCACGAGGTCGCTAACGCGCTTGTATCCGTTCTTTTCGGCAATCTTCCGCTGATTTGGAGGCGGACGAACGACCTGGTGCTTCCTGCGCGCTTTGCCGCCTCTGTGAGCGGCTGTTTTGGGTTTTCCGACCTTGTCGGCCGTTTGCACCCTGGTCGGTGCGAGCACCTGCGGTGCCGCGGGTTGGGCTGGACCAAATTGGGGTTGACCAAACTGCGGCTGGCCAAACTGGGGTTGGCCAAATTGGGCGGCAGGCTGCCTCACGTCGGCGATCAATCCGAGCAACGCGACTAGAGCTGCGGTCACCAGCGCATTGCGCATCTTGATTTCCCAATCTTTGCTCACCTGCCCTGCTGGCGTTCTCGCCACCGCATGAAGTCCTGGAACAACTCTTCGCGGTCCGGCGGACTGCTGGTTGGCTTCTGCTCGAGGAAGCGGCCGAACGCCTTGCGAAGCGCGGCCTCTCCGCCCGATTGCCGCTGGAGCCAGCGCTCTGCCGGTCGAAATCGTCGCCAACCAGGGAGCACCTCATGCAAATTCACCTCTCGCCATTTGGGATGGTGAGCGTCGCCGAGAAATTCAGGAAACCGCGAGAACAACGTGTCGACAAACAATTCCAGGAGCTGAAACCGCTCGCTACGGGTCGGCCAGTTGTAGGCGAAAAGAGCGCATTTGATCGCGATCGTGTCGACGCTTTCACCGGTCCCAACGATGTTTGGGTAATCCTCGCGGCGGAAGGTCGATGGCAAATAATCTTGCTGCAGTGCTTTGGAATAGGGAATCGGCAGCAAGTGAATGCCATCAGCTTGCGCGTAGCGGGCCAGGACGTTGACCGGTTTTGCCGAAACCAGCAGGCTGGCGAAGATTTGCCCCCTCCTCATTCCATCCAGCGCGGCGTCTAGCCCTAGGTTCAACTCGCTGATCTTCACCTCCAGACGGTTGAGTACCTCACGGCCAAGCACAGCGGCAGCACTGCCTTCTTCGCCGAGATTCACCCTCTTTCCCTCAAGATCTGCCAGGCTCCTGATCTCAGACCGCGTGAGGAGATGGAACTCTTCGACAAAAAGTGGGGTGATGTAGACGAGCTTGTTCTGGATGTCTGCGATCGTCCTTGTCTCCCGGAGCCGGTCGACCAGGACGACAGGCGCGATCGCCATGTCGGCCCCTGCTAGCGTAAGCACGTCCAGGATGTTGCGGATGCGACCGTTTCCCACCATTGGCAGCACCCGCAACGCGACCTCGCCGCGAGGACCGGTCTCCTGGCCGCTTGCCAGCGTGGTCGCAATGTCTTGAGCTATGGCGAACTCGGTGCTTTGCGGCGGACCGGTTACCAATCCCGCGGTGTACGGGCTCACAGCTATTCCGGCTTCCTTCCTGGGAGGACTTTCCTTCGGCGCAGACACTTTGGCGGGTTCACTCGAAGAAACGGATGGTCGGGTTTGGGCGAGGACCCCCTGGGCCTGTTGGCCGAGCCAAGCCGCTGCAATGAATGCGATCAACAAACCGACCCGCACCGCTCCGCAGGCCCTCATTGTTCACACCTGTTCGATAGACCGGCCCTCCCCTGGGCGTGACGTTCGCTCACCGTCGCCGAAAAAGCTTGAGCCGACATCGTCATCCCGCCAGGTCAGAAGCACGACCGGCGGAAGGGATTTGCTTCGCTTTTCCAACGCGCCTAGAGCAGCGGCGTTCCTTTGTCGGGGATGCCTGCGGCCAACGGTCCGCGTCCGTTCTGGGGTCATTCGCGTCGGTTTCACCGGGTCGCGATCACGTCTCATCTACCCGAAAAGCGGACTATTTCAGGGGCCGTCGGCATGTCTCAAAGGTGCCAGCAACTTTCCTTCACATGCAGTCAGCTCGTGGCGTTTCCCGGTGCCCTCCCGGCCATTTTGCAGTAGTCTGACAGACGTGGTGCTCTGAAGATGCGAACCGGGAGGAGCCCATGGATGTCGCGGCCTGGCTGTGTGGTCTGGGGCTGGGACAGTACGAACAGGCGTTCCGGGAGAACGACATCGATGCCGAGGTCCTCATCGACCTCACGGCCGAGGATCTGATCGGGCTCGGCGTCGCCTCGATCGGCCATCGCCGCAAGCTGCTCGCCGCCATTGCCAACCTGCGCGCCGGCTCAATTTCGACGGTCATCCCTGCCACGGCCGCACCCGCCGCTGTCGCCGGGAAAGCCTCGCTTGCACCCGAGGCCGAGCGCCGCCAGCTCACCGTGATGTTTGTCGACCTGGTCAACTCGACCGCGCTCGCGGCGCGACTCGATCCGGAGGAAATGGCCGAAGTCCTGCGGACCTATCACAGCGCAGTGGCAGGCGCGATCGCGCGGTTCGAAGGGCACGTGGCGAAGTACATGGGGGATGGTGTGCTGGCCTATTTCGGCTATCCGCGCGTCCATGAGGATGAGGCCGAACGCGCAGTGCGGGCCGGGCTCGCGGCGGCCGCGGCGGTGCACAGGCTGGGATCGCCGCATGGCGAGGCGCTGGCGGCCCGAGTCGGGATCGCGACCGGCCCGGTGGTTGTCGGCGAGTTGATCGGCGAAGGCGCGGCGCGCGAGGAGACGGTGGTCGGCGACACGCCGAATCTCGCGGCGCGGCTGCAAAGTCTGGCCGAGCCGGGGACGGTGGTGATCTCCGCCCGGACCCGGGAGCTCATTGGTGGGCTGTTTGAGCTCGCCGAGCTCGGCATGCAGATCTTGAAGGGATTTCCCGTTCCGGTGCGGCCATGGCGCGTGGTCGGGGAAGGCAGCGCCGAGAGCCGGTTCGAGGCGTTGCACGGCGAAGGCCTGACGCCGCTGGTCGGTCGCGAGAATGAGATCGGCCTGCTGCTTGAGCACTGGGAGCGGGCCAAGGAGGGTGAGGGCCAGGTGGTGCTGCTGGCGGGCGAGCCTGGCATCGGCAAGTCGCGCCTCGTGCGGGCGCTGCGCGGGCGACTTGAGAACGAGCCGCATATCGCCTTGGGCCACTACTGCTCACCGCACCATCAGACCAGCCCGCTCTATCCGGTGATTGGGCATTTGGAGCGCGCGGCGGGCTTCGTCGCGGATGATCCTGCCACAACGAGGCTCGATAAGCTCGAGGCGCTGCTTACGCTATCGACCGATGATGTCACCACGGTGGCCCCGCTGCTCGCGGCATTGCTGTCGCTCGAGACGGATGCGCGCTACCCGCCGCTCGATATGAGCCCGCATCGGCAGAAGGAACGGACGCTCGAGGAGCTGGTCGACCAGGTCCTAGGGCTCGCAAGGCGCCGGCCCGTCCTCGCCCTGTATGAGGACGTGCACTGGGCAGATCCGACCTCGCTCGAGCTCCTCGATCTGTTGGTCGACCGGGTGCAGGGCGCCCCCGTGCTCGCTCTCATCACCTTCCGGCCCGAGTTCGCGCCGCCTTGGACGCGCCATGCCCATGTCACGGCGCTGACCCTGAGCCGGTTGAGCCGCCGGCAGGGCGCGGCCATGGTCGCGCGGCTGAGCGGCGGCAAGGCACTGCCGCCTCCGGTGCTCGACCAGATCGTCGCCAAGACGGACGGCGTGCCGCTGTTCGTCGAGGAGCTGACGCGGACCGTGCTGGAGACCAATCTGCTACGCGATGAGGGCGACCACTACTCGCTCGCGGGGCCGCTGCCGCCGATGGCGATCCCAACCACGCTCCAGGAGTCGCTGTTGGCGCGGCTCGACCGGCTGGCCCCGGCCCGGGAGGTTGCCCAGGTCGCGGCGGCGATTGGCCGGGAATTCTCGCACGAACTGCTCGCGATTGCCGCGGCGCTGCCGGAGAGCGACCTGCAGGCGGCGTTGGACGACCTCGTCGGCTCGGGCCTGGTGTTCCGGCGCGGGACGCCGCCTCAGGCGACCTACAGCTTCAAGCATGCGCTCGTGCAGGACGCCGCCTACGCGACTCTGGTGCGCGCGAAGCGGCAGCGCTTGCACGCCCGGATCGCCGGCGCGCTCGAGCAGCATTTTCCGGAGACGGTGCAGGCGCAGCCCGAACTTCTGGCCCACCACTATATGGAGGCGGGGCTGGCCGAACCGGCGATCGACTATTGGCTGAGGGCGGGACAAACAGAGATCGCGCGCTCGGCCACCGCAGAGGCGATCACGCAACTGAGCAAAGGGCTCGAGCTGATCGCTGCTCTCCCCGACGACGCCGCACGATCGCGGCGGGAGCTCGAACTGCAAGTCGCACTCGGTGTCGCCCTGATGGCTGCGAAGGGCTGGGCCGCACCGGAGGTCGGGCGGGCCAACGCACTGGCCCGAGACTTGTGCGAGCGCCTCGGCGACACGTCGCGGCTCTTCCCTGTTCTCTATCTAGTTGATGCACACATCGTGGCTGCGACTGAATGACTCGGCCTTTTGATTTGGCCTTCCGTAGGGAGAAGTTAGTGTGATTCTATGTCTGGCACTTCGATTCTGTTGAGGTGCCAAGATGTTGAACGAACAATTCAGGCTTGGTCGGTTCGGGGACGGTCGTCTCGATAAAGGGGGGCGGCCCTGCTCGAAGGAATGGTCACGCGCGCCAGTTCGTGCTTGCGGCGAGTGGCGGAGGGTGATCGGGCCAAGATCGTCCAATTCGGCCGATTTCTCGCCAATGAGAACGTGACCCTGGAAGCGCTGCTCGCAGGCTGGGGGGAACAAACGGCCGTTGCAGTGGCTGGCCGGCACGTGCTGGCGATCCAGGATACAAGCGAGATCAACTTTAGAACCAAGCCCGAGCGCCGGCGCGGGCTGGGTGAGATCGGCAAAGGGACCGGCCACGGTTTGCTGTTGCATGCAATGGCCGCGGTGGATGCCGACAGCGACGCATGTCTGGGTCTGGTTGCCGGCAAGATCTGGACGCGCCAGGGCCGGGTAACGGTGCCGCATGACAAGCGGCCGCTGGAGCAGAAGGAATCGGAGCGTTGGATCAGCACGGCCAATCGGGCCAAGCAGGTATTGTCTGCGGCCGCGAGGGTCACGGTGATCGACGATCGCGAGGGCGATATCTATGCCAAATGGGCGAGCGTATCGGCCTCAAACTTCCATCTGCTGACGCGGAGCATGCATGATCGCCTGCTGGCGGACCGGGCGAGCATGTATGCCACCACCGCCAGCTGGCCCATCATCGACACCGCGACCATTGATGTTGTGGCGCGTGCCGATCGACCCGCCCGGCAAGCCAAACTCGTGCTGCGTTTCGGTCGGGTCACCCTCAAAAGGCCGCAGAACGCATCGTTCGATTTACCCAAGACAGTCGAGCTTACTCTGGTCGAGGTCGCTGAAGTCGATCCGCCAGCAGGCGTCGAGCCGCTGCATTGGTACCTGCTGACGACCCATGACGTGAGCGATGTCGCGTCCGCCTGGCAGATCGTCAATTGGTACAAAAGGCGCTGGATTATCGAACAGCTGTTTCGCCTGATCAAAACTCAGGGTCTCCAGCTCGAGGACAGCCGGATCGAAACGGCCGATCGGCTGCTCAAGCTCACCGCGATTGCCGCCAAAGCTGCCGTCATGATCCTGCAGCTCGTTCAAGCGCGCGACGGACGCAGCACCGAGCCAGCCAGCAACGTGTTCAATGAAGAGCAGATCAAACTCCTCGCCGCGCTTGCCACCAAATACGAGGGCAGGACCGCACTCCAAAGCAATCCACATCCCCCGCAAAGCCTGGCTTGGGCCTCATGGATCATCGCTCGCCTCGGCGGATGGGACGGTTACCCACGCACCAAACCGGGACCCATCACCATGCGGCACGGCCTCCAATACTTCTTGGGCGTGGCGGCGGCGTGGGAGACCCTCAAAGATGTGCGAATCAACTAGTGTTCTCTATGGGGAGTGGGTTTTTCACGTCGTGAGGGCGGAGCTCGAGGCCGGTCGAACTGCAGGCGAGGATTTACTCCGCCGCGCCCAGGAACAGAACGATGCTGCCGCCGAAACCATTGGCAACCGCATCGTCGGAACCGCTGAATTGCTTCGCGGCGAGTTAGTGGCTGCTCGCACCCATCTGGAGCGGACGCTCGCTCTCTACGATCCGGCCGCCCATCGGTCGCTTGCCTTCCTGTTCGCGCAGGATCCAAGCGTGGCGGGACTGTCCGTTCTGTCCTGGGGACTGTTCGCCCTCGGCTATCCCGAACAGGCCCAGGCGAGGAGCGAAGAGGCACTGACAGACGCGAAGGCGTTGTCCCACCGCAACACCCTCGGCTATGCCCTGCTTTACGGCTGCATCCTGTCGCAGCTCCGCCAGGACCACGACGAGGCCCGAGATCGGGCGAATGCGCTGATCGCGCTTGCAGCCGAGCAGGACTCCCCACACTTCCTCGGAGCCGGCATCGTTATTCGCGGCTGGACGCTGGGCGAGGCTGGGGATTTTGGGGCTGGTATCGCGCAGATCCGAGAGGGACTTGCGATGTGGCAGGCCACCGGAGCGGGCTTCCTGGTGCCCTATTTCCGAAGCCTGCTTGCTGAGCTCCACGGCCGGTCCGGCGCTGTGAACGAGGGCTTGGATCTTGTTGGCGAAGCGCTGGACCGAGTGGAAGAAACCGGCGAGCGGTGGTTCGAGGCCGAGCTCCATCGGATGATGGGCGAGCTGATGCTGCTACGGCCGAGGTCCGATCCGACCGCCGCGGAAGCGCGGCTCGTCCATGCGGCGGAAACGGCGCGCCAGCAAGGCGCCAAGCTGTGGGAGTTGCGCGCGGCGACACGCCTTGCAGAAGTTTGGAGAGAACAGGGTCGGCGCGGCGAGGCTCACGACCTGCTCACCCCGCTCTATAGCCAGTTCACCGAGGGCTTTGGGACACCGGATCTGCAGGCTGCCAGAGCACTACTTCGAGAGAGCACTGCCAGCTCGGAGCCGAAGAACCCGATCCCAAACACCAGTCGTTGATGCTGCATACGAGCATGGCAGGTCTCTTGGCCAAGTCGCCTGGACGGGAATCTCGCCGGCTTCAATAGTAGCGTGAAGCCGCCCGCCTCTGAATCACCCAAGTCACAGAACCATACGTGTCCACAGTTCGAGCGTTGCCCCTCAAACCCAGCCGAGTTGCTTTAAAGCCATGCCAGAATGCCAGATCTTCGTCACGTGGCTGATCTTGTCGTCGGTGAATTGTATCACGTAGACGTAGTCTGAAGTGGTTTTTTTGCCGGTTGGCTCACACGGACCACCGGGACCGGTATGAGTGCCTGAAAAGATGGCATAGGCAGCGACGTTGTTTCGTTCAGTATCGGTAGCGAAGGATTTCACCTCGTAGCTGCTGTCCGGCATAGCGGTTGTTACCCCCCTCATCCAATCCGCGTATTCCGCAAGCGTTTTAATATCTGCAAGCGGTTCGGCTTGAGCGGCGAAGGTCGCGTTTGGAGCACAGTAAGCCTTGCAGATTTCCCAGCCCTTTCCAGTCTCGCAGGCGGCAAAGAAATCGTTGGCAATTGCCGTGATCGATGCCATGAGCGGTTCTCCTTGGTATTTATTGCAGACTTGGCTTGAAATGAACTAACCGAGGGACTTCCACGTTAACGCCGCGCAATCGTGGTCCCGATTTACCTAAGTTTTGCCGGGCCCGCCGCGTTACTCGTTCACGCACAACTCGCCGCGGGCGTGCGATTCAAATCCGCCGCCTTGCCGGCCGATGCCGGTGAGAAAAATGAGCCGGCCGGTGGAGTTGCTAAATCGATCGGTTCCCTTGACGATCCTATCCAGTTGGCTGAAGGCCAGCGACTCAGTGTCGTAAATGCCAGCAGTGGTGGTTGTGATTGTCCCGCCTTTTGCCGTGACGACCACCGTTCCCACGTAAGATTGCTGTGTTTTTGGCAACGAAGGCAGTCCTGCCGTTTCGGCCATTCCGTGCGCCGTGAAAAACCACGTTGCGCCACCTAGAGCGGGCTCATTACTCATCACTGTTCCGACGGTGCAAAGGTCGATCTGGCTTGAGCAACCTTCTTTGGTCATCTGAAGCGCAATTGTCGCCTCAAAGTTTCGGCACTGCGCGGGCTGTTGTGCGCAGCCGGCGCTCGTCGAAAGTGACATTGCAAGGATCAGGGTTGAAAGAAAGGCGATTTTCATCATGCCCTCCTTTTCTGCTGGATGTGCACTCTACATCTGATTGGAGGGGTAAACTAGAGTGCGCCAGCGCACCCTTCCAATTAGGCCGCCGCCTGTCGCAAGTCCGCAATAGGTCCCATATCGGACACTCGCCTGTAAATCACAGGCCGTCCGGATCGGGTACGGCGACGGACGCCAATGCGGCCTCAACCCTTCCAGCCGGCCTTGCGCAAACCCTCGACGAGATGAGCGTGGTCCTCCGGACGAAACCACGGAGTTCTCTTGCGGACATACATGTCAAATGCCGCCGGTGCGCGGGAGATGGCCTTCTCCAATGCCTCCCTTGCTTCCGCTGTGCGCCCAAGCTGGCCCAGCGCCGCCGCGGGCCAGCGGTAGATCATCGGAAAATCGGGATACGACCGGATCAGCCGTTTCGAGGCTTCGATCGAAGCCTCGTATTCGCTGCAGAAATACAGACCACACGCAACGTGCAACAAACGTACTGCCAGATACGGATCGCGGGGGTCGAGCCTGATGCAGGTTTCGAGCGCCGTGAGTCCTTCCCTTGGCCGTCCCGCGAAGATCAGCGTCGCGCCTCTGTGGCCATGCGCGATGGCCAGATTTGGACTCATTGAGAGAGCTCGCTCGATCTCCGCCAACGCACCGTCAGCCTCGCCGCGCGCTTGCAAGGCCCAGCCGAGGCATGAACGCGATTCTGCATCGGCGCCATCGAGCGCGACCGCGCGACGGGCCAAGGCTTCGGCCGAGCGTTGCGCGTTTGGCAGATCCAGCTTCTGGTAGATCGCGGCCGCTTGCAGCTGATACAAGGCGAGCGCGCTGTAGCCGCCGGCGAAAGTCGGGTCAAGATCGATCGCCTGCTTAAAAAAGGTCTCTGCCGTCGCATCGTCGTCTGGGGTAGCTTTGCTCAGATGCCACAGACCGCGCTGATAGGCCGCCCAGGCATCAAGGCTCTCCGGTGGCTTGCGCATGGCACGTCGTAGCTCGGCGTCTGCAATGGCGGGGGCCAGGGCGGTCGTCAGCGCTTCGGTGAGTTCGTCCTGCATCGCGAAAATATCGGCGAGATCGCGGTCGTAGCGCTCGGCCCAGACATGGTTGCTGGTTCCTGCCTCTATCAATTGCGCAGTGACGCGGATCCGATTGCCGGCCTTGCGCACGCTACCTTCGAGCACATAGCGCACGCCGAGCTCGCGTCCGACCTGTTTCACATCGACCGCTCGACCCTTGTAGGTGAAAGACGAGTTCCGGGCGATGACGAACAGCGAGGGATAGTGCGATAGTGCCGTGATCACATCCTCGGCGACCCCGTCGGAGACGAATTCTTGCTCGGGGTCGCCGCTCATATTGGTGAATGGCAGCACAGCGACGGACGGTTTGTCGGGCAACGCGAGCGCCGGAACCTCAGCTTTGCGCGTCGCGGGCCTCTGGCTGGGATCGATGATGATACGGTAAACGTGGACAGGCCGGGCGATGTTCTTCAGCGTTTGTTCGCCCGCGTCCTCGACGTCGAAAGACACCTTATCGCGCGCGTGACTGAGGACTGTACGAGAGATACATATACCGCCGGGTTCGGCCAGCGCCTCAAGTCGCGCCGCGATGTTCACGCCATCGCCATAGAGGTCTCGGCGTTCGATCATCACGTCGCCAAGGTTAACCCCGACGCGAAACTCAATTCGTTTTTCCTGCGGCACGTTGGCATTGCGGTCAATCATGCCCTGCTGAACCTCGATCGCGCAGCGTACTGCATCCACCACGCTTGGAAACTCAATTAGAATTCCATCACCGGTCGTTTTCACGATGCGGCCGCGATGTTGCTTGTTCTTTGGATCGATCAGCTCGCGGCGAAGCAGATTGAGGCGAGCAAGCGTGCCCTCCTCGTCCGCACCCATCAGCCGGCTATAGCCCGCAATATCGGCGGCGAGAATAGCGGCGAGCTTGCGTTTGGTCTGATCTAAGGCCATTGGGGTCGGTTTCCCCAGTTCCTCTCCATATTATCACGGAATGCTATGCCTCTGGGATAATTCGCGCGGGATGGCCCGCCGAGAGACTCGGACCTTGCGCTGATACCGGATGCGGATCCCGGCGCAACCGCGATGAGGAACGCCATCATCATCCAACCAGGGTTGCACGAGTCCGGAACTTGGTGCCAAACGCGGACTTTGGCTTAAGCCATCCGTAAAAACTAATAAGCTTGGGCCGCGGTCCTGGCTTTCAGCAATGGCCTGCGGGGCGCGCCTCCGGCTGCCCATCGCCAGTTGCCCCGGCGAATAGGGACTGTCGTGCTTACCGCAGTTGCGGCGGCGTGATCGGAGCGCCATGCTGGAGGGCGAGCGGGCATTTTTGCTTATTTCCCTGAATCTCGAACAATCAGGGGACGTGATCCTTCCTGCCACCACTAATGCTGTAGGATTTGGTGAGGAAGTACTCGCGATTGCCCAGCGCCTTCTCCGCGTACTGGTCGATGGCCACCGCGATGACGTGCTGGTAGCAGTACCCCTCCCGCGCCGCCATCAGCTGCACCTTCGCGAGAGCTTTAACCCAAGGCGTGTTGTCGGCTTGTTCGTCGATACTATGCCTGCGCGTCATCCGGGTCCTTTTTCATGTTGCCGATTGGCTCCGTTTTCGGGCTCATGATGACATTCCTCGTTAATGCGCGCAGCCGCGCACTTTTGGCCGCGGCATGTTTAGCGACCAGTCCGTTAGAACTAGTGGTGGCAAGAGGATAAGCACTGATGCGTAGCAGCAGCTCGAAATATTCGAGTGCCTTTTGGTAGCTCAATGCGTCGCCCGAAGACCAAATAAATGGTCCGGAAAGACTAACCGCGTGATCCCCAAACAGTTCCTTCCCGAGGCGCCGGCAGCACTCAGGAACCAATCCGGCACATCCGGCATTCGTACATAAGTCTCTGTGCTGCCGCGTCCCCATCATGCCATGAGCGCTCCTATAAGACAGGCTTTTCATATCGAGGAGATCTTCCCCTCAATTGACTGTGGCCGCTTTGCGGTCAAACGGATCGTGGGCGAGGCCGTCGAGGTCTGGGCAGATATCTATCGCCACGGCCACGATGTCGTTGCCGCCGACTTGATATGGCGCCGCGAGCCCGAATCCGATTGGCAGCGGACCGCCATGATTCACCATGGCAATGACCGCTGGGTGGGATCCTTGGTGCCTGAGAAGACGGGCCTCCACAGCTACGCGATTGAGGCGTGGACTGACGAATTCGCGACGTGGCGACATGGCTTTGAGCAAAAACGGAAAGCCAATGTGGCGACCGAGCTTGACGCCATGGAGGGAGCTTCCCTGCTTTCCCGCGCCGTGAGCGGCGGTCAGGAAGCTACAGTGAAGATTGCACGTGCATGCGAAGCCTTCTTACAGTCGGGCAAGTGCGAGGTCCTGCTCTCCGATGACCTCAGAAAGGCGATGGCTGAAGGGCAAGAGCGTACGGATCTCACCCGATCGAAGCCGCTTACACTCATGGTGGATAGGCCCCAGGCTCGCTACAGCTCCTGGTACGAGATGGTGCCGCGCAGCCAGAGTCCTCACCCGGGACAGCACGGCACGTGGAACGACTGCATTGATCGTCTTCCTGACATCCAGGCCATGGGCTTCGATGTCGTGTATTTGACGCCCATCCACCCGATTGGACGCACGAACCGCAAGGGACGCAACAATGCTCTCAGGGCGGTCGACGGTGATCCGGGCAGCTTTTACGCGATTGGCTCACATGAGGGTGGACATGATGCCATCCATCCGCAGCTTGGAAGCCTGGATGAATTTCGGCGGTTTGTTGCGGCATGCGCTGCCGCCGGCATGGAGGTCGCGCTCGACTTCGCTATTCAATGTTCACCGGATCACCCCTGGCTCAAGCAGCATCCGGAATGGTTCAAACGCCGTCCAGACGGCTCGATGAAATACGCGGAGAACCCCCCAAAGAAATACGAAGACATCGTGAATGTTGATTTCGAGTCGGACGATGCTGAGGGGTTATACCGAGCGTTGCGCGATGTCGTCCTGTTCTGGGTCTCGCAAGGCGTCAAAATCTTTCGTGTCGACAACCCACACACCAAGCCGTTTCGCTTTTGGGAATGGCTGATCAAGGAGGTACAAGCGCGTGATCCTGACGTGCTTTTCCTTTCGGAGGCATTCACCAGGCCCAAAGTCATGAAGGGGCTTGCCAAGCTCGGCTTCACGCAGTCTTACACGTACTTCACGTGGCGCACGGAAAGATGGGAGATCGAGCAATATGTGAACGAGCTCGCGGGCTACCCCGAGCGCGAATTTTATCGTCCTAATTTCTTTGTTAGCACGCCCGACATCCTGCCGTTCCACCTTCAGCTCGGCGAGCCATGGACGTTCAAGACGCGGCTTGCGCTGGCCGCAACGTTATCAAGCAACTACGGCATCTATAACGGTTTTGAACTCCTCGAGCATGAGCCGATACCCGGCCGCGAGGAGTATCTCAATTCCGAAAAATACGAATTGAAATCCCGCGATTGGGACAAGCCCGGAAACATCAAGCCTTATATCGCCCAGATCAATCGTATCCGGCGCGAAAACCCGGCACTGCAACAGACCTCTGCGATCCGCTTTCTGCCCGTGGAGGACAGTTCGGTCATTGCCTACGTCAAACATTCCGCCGATCAGACAAACGTAGTCGTGACTGTCATCGCATTAACGGGTGGTTTCCGGGAATTCTGGCTTCCGCTCGGTGATGTGCAGGTGCGGCAAGGCCACGGCGACTTGAAGCCCGTGACGGCGCTCGAAAACCTCAAATCCGGTCCGACCTCGCCCGTCGCCTATGGCGGTATGCGGCTTTGGATCGATCCCATACACGATCCCGTGCTTATTTTCCGGTGCTTGGGTTAACGAACATGAGTGCCGCAGGTGAACGCCTCGCATTCTTGGAAATACCGGAAGGTTCTTCATGGGTTGCGAACAGCGAGGTAACCGCAGCTCTCGAAAGACATTTTCTTCCAGTGTATCTCGCCAAAGCCAGGTGGTTCCCTGGCAACTCTGAAACGCGGATTAAGCCAAAGATCATTGCAAGCCTTCCTTTCGCCGCGGACTCAACCACCTTCGTCGTTATCGAGACCAACCATCGCGCGCGCTATCTCCTGCCCTTACGGGTCGACTGGCCCGGTGATGTGCGTCCCGAACTGGATAAATCCATCGTGGCTCGTTTGCACCAGGGCGAGCGTGAAGGACTGCTGTGCGACGTCGCCGCCGATCCGGCTTTCATCCGACGGCTCCTCGATCACCTTCGGCGGGAGGCTTCCATTGCTGGCTCGGGTTGGCGGCTGGACTTCAAGCCCACGAGCAAACTCGGAAGTCAACCTCCGAATACTCCATCCCGGATCCGCGCCATTCAAGGCGAGCAATCCAACAGTACGGCGCTGGTTGACCAGGACTATGTCGTCAAGCTTTACCGCCAAATCGAGCCCGGCCAAAACCCGGAGGTCGAGATGGGACACTTTCTGACCGAGGCGGCGAATTTTGCGCATACGCCTGCGCTGCTTGGCCACCTCGAGGCTGCTCATACTTCCGCGAGTTATGCCCTCGGTATTGTTCACGCATTTGTGCCGAACAGCGGTGATGCCTGGACCTGGTCGGCCGAGCGCCTCAGCATTTACCTTGACGCTATGGGGAAAGGCTCTGAAGAACGCGACAAAGCGATCACCGCACGGCGAGATTATCTCCATTGGGTGCGGCGACTGGGTTGCCGCGTCGCGGAGATGCATCGCGCTTTGGCGAGCCGCGACGAAGTGGCGGCGTTCAAGCCTGAGCCGATCGACGAAGGCGATCTCGATTTCTGGATCGGCGACGTTATGGAGCGCGCTGCTCGCATCTTCAAGAGGTTGGAGGAATCGTCGCTGGATGTGGACGACCGCCCCCTCATGGAGCGCCTGCTTCGGGTCAAACCTCGACTATATGATTACGCAGCTAACCTCATCCGTCCTTCGCTGGGCCGCTGCAAGATACGCCATCACGGCGATTTGCACTTGGGCCAGGTGCTTGTAGCCAATGGGGACGCAGTCATCATAGACTTCGAGGGCGAGCCCAGCCGACCTTTGGCAGATCGGAGGCGCAAGGCTCCTGCTGCGCGCGATGTCGCAGGTGTGTTGCGCTCCCTGGACTACGCCGCCATGGCCTCGAGACAGCAGAGGCGGATGTCAGAAAAGCTCAACACTCCGGAGTCGCGAGCCTTGTTCGCGTGGCGCGAGCAGACGACAGATGCCTTTCTGACCGCTTATCAGGAGGCGATAGGCGCCTCGGTTCTGTGGCCCGACCGCGCCGAGGACATGAAGGCGATGTTGAATTTCTTTTTGCTCGAAAAAGCGCTCTATGAGATCGAATACGAGCTTTCCTACCGGCCGTCTTGGATTTCCGTGCCATTGCAAGGCGTCCTGCGGGTTCTCGAAGAAGGAGGCGTGGCCTAGACCGAGAGTGGGAATTCAGCGACATCCATGATGGCACCAAGCGCCTGGCGGAGCCGTCGCGTCATGGTCTCTTCCGTCGCCAGGCCGAGCACCAGCATTGATCGACCAGCGGCCTTTAAGCGGTGGCCAAACGGATAAACCGTCAACGTCACATCCGGTGCATGCGTATCAATGAGCTCGGCCCAGGCGCGGCCCTGCGGCACTTCGGGCAAGACGAATTCGACCAAATCATGATGCGCGTTATAAACAAGCAGCAGCGTCGCATTCGAACCTTGCCGTTTGACACCAGTTTCCTGGGCTCTTCCGTCAAGCAGCATACCGAAACATCGCGTGGTCGGATTGTCCCAATCCGCCGTTCTCATCTCCCGGCCGTTCGGAGCGAGCCAGCTCACGTCCTTCACGTCTAGTTCTTCATTGACGTTGCCGATGACAAACCTAGAGCGATGCAGGATGGGAAAGGCCTGCCGTGTCGCGATTAGCTTGCGGACGAATTCCCGCAAGGCGCGGCCTTCGCCGGAGATCCTGAGCCAATTGAGCCATGTCGTGTCATTGTCCTGAGCATAGGCGTTGTTGTTGCCAAGCTGAGAATGGCCAAACTCGTCACCCGCGAGGATCATAGGTGTCCCGTGCGACAGCAGCGTCGTCGCTAGAGATTGCGCTTTTGCTGCTCGCGAAGCTTGATGATCTCTGGATCATCAGTGGGCCCTTCAGCGCCGTGATTCCACGAATGATTGTCCGGGTGTCCGTCGCGGTTGCCTTCGCCGTTGGCATCGTTGTGTTTATCATTATAGGAAACGACGTCGTTCAGTGTGAAGCCGTCATGCGCCGTAACGAAATTGACGGACGACCATTGCCTGCGGCCGCGCTTGTTGAAGAGGTCGCCCGATGCGGTGATGCGCCGCGCAAATTCGGGCGTCATGCCTTCATCCCCTTTCCAAAACCGACGCACCGCATCCCTGAATTTATCATTCCATTCCGCCCATCCAGGGGGAAATTGGCCGACCTGATAGCCGCCGGGGCCTATATCCCATGGCTCGGCGATCAGCTTGACTGACGAAAGGATCGGATCCTGCCGGCAGGCATCCAGAAAGCCGCCGCCTTCATCGAAGCCGTAGGGCTCCCTCGCGAGAATGGTCGCAAGGTCGAAGCGGAAACCATCCACACGCATTTCGGTCGCCCAGTAGCGCAAGCTGTCTGCGACCATCTGCAACACGCGCGGGTGCGAAAGGTTTACCGTATTGCCGGTACCTGTATCATTGATGTAGTAGCGCTTCTGGTCCGGAAGCAGGCGATAATAGCTCGCGTTATCGATGCCCTTGAAAGAAAGCGTTGGCCCGAGTTCGTTCCCTTCGGCGGTGTGATTATAGACGACGTCAAGGATCACCTCGATGCCATGGGCATGAAACTGATTGACGGCCTCCTTGAACTCATTCGCAAAGGGCGCCTTGAGATAGCGCGGCTCGGGCGCGAAGAACGCAAGCGAGTTATAGCCCCAATAGTTGCGAAGGCCCTTCTCCACAAGGTAACTATCGTCCACAAATGCATGGATCGGCAAGAATTCAGCGCTAGTGATCCCAAGCGCGCGAAGATAAGCAGGGATATGTGGATGGCAAAGTCCGGCGAAGGTACCGCGGTCGCTTTCCGGTACAAGCGGATGGCTTCGGGTAAAACCTTTGACGTGCATCTCGTAAAAGATGGTGCGGTCCCAGGACACCTCGGGCTTTGCCGCACGGCCCCAGGTGAAGGCGGGGTCTATCACGCGGCATTTTTGCATAAGATGCGCGCTGTCGCGTGAATCGAAGGACTTGTCCTTGTCCGAGTGACCGAGCTCATAGCCGAATAATTCCGGTCCCCAAAGCAGCGCGCCCACAAGCTGCTTAGCATAAGGATCAATCACGAGCTTGTTGGGATTGAAACGATGTCCGGCATCTGGCTGGTAAGGACCGTGGACCCGGTAGGCGTAGACTGCACCCGGACGTGCCGTCGGTATATAACCGTGCCAGACTTCATCGGTGTATTCGGGCAGCTCAATGCGTTCGATCTCTTTCTTTCCGCTGTCATCGAAGAGGCAGAGCTCGACCTTGGTGGCATGAGCCGAAAACAGTGCGAAATTAACGCCAAGGCCATCCCAGGTGGCTCCAAGCGGAAAGGGCTTACCTTCCAGCACCGGAGCACGCCGAAGGCTTGCCGCCGCCCGGGCTAGTCTCTTATCCTTGACCTTGTTCATGAACAATCCCAGACGCATCCCCTGCAACGCGCAAGGGCGGCTGTGCGCTGTCCAGTAAAAGCGCTATCCATGCTTTGGTTCCCGTCACCCACCAGGCGTAAAAAGCAGCCGCCCTTGTTCGGAGTGACCCTTGAACTCCCGCAGCTTTAGCGATCCACAGTCTTTGTATGCCGCTCGATCCAGGCCCGTGTCTGAAGCGAAGGGACTCTACCGGCCATCCGCTACGTTCAATACGGACATTACGGACGGCGTGCCGGTTAGTTAGCGCAGAGCCATCTTTTGCAACTCGCCGCTCAATCGGTCGAGCATAAGGCTTGCGCAGGATTGAACACTGCGAAGCAACTTAACTGCGCCATGCCTCCTCCGACTGGTGTGGATGGAGCCTGGCTTTGTCTTCCTCGTATTCCCTGATGAGGTCAGCGAGAGCTTCGCGCGTTAGCTTGTCATCGGTTGAGTTTTCTAATGTCCGACACGCTTCGATCTTATAGTCCAGCTCGCGGCACAAATCGCACATGCGCACCTCCTGTATCATACCGGGAGCACACACTATCTCCACCCGCGTCTTTGGCTGACCATTGCTGGTGATGTGCTACAATGCGATTAGACCGGCTTTGTTTCAAGGGAACGTCACCTGGGCGACTGTCCCCTACCCCGCCGCCGGAGCGGCGGTAACGCCGACCGCTCGCGTTGGACCAGCTCTTGAATAAACGCCAGCTTGCCGATCAGCGGGCGCGTCAACACGAATGCGTACATGTCCGAGGTGCTGATGGTGCGGCACAGACTGTCCATCGCGAGTACGAATAGAAACCACGCTCCCGTCACGGCATCGAAATCCTCAATCGCAGGGTGTCGAACTCGACCCTCGCGCGCAGACCGCCAATGCAGTCGGCGGCCAGTCGGCCTTCCTGACGCTCGTCAGTCGTTGACCAGGGTGCCGATCAACTGGAGTAGAGCCTGGTGTTCGGGGCCGTTGGCGCCAGCTCGAAGGAATTTTCCGATTTCGATCAGGGACGTACGTCCCCCGGAGCTGGCATTGGGCTTGTGCTCCACCATCGCGACACCCGATTGCGGATCGCGGACCAGCCGCCAGACGTCACCGTTGGCGCTTTCGTAGAGAATTCTTGTCATGCCTTTTCAACCAGGTGATCTCCGAGGGGTTCCTGGAGGGGCGGGCGGAAGAACCAAAATCCCCGACGGACGTTGGATCCGCATGTCGGACGCTTTTCACTATTTCCGAGCCCATGCTGTCCGAGCCCTTTGCAAGGCTCGGGCGGCACAACAGCTCGAGAAATCGCTCGACTGATGGGCGTGGCAAATTCGTCAATCGAAGCGGCGCCCGCGGAGAATTGTGTGCGCCGCAGGAAGAAAGCGGGTGTCCGGCGGGAGACGAAAAGTTCTGGCAACCGTCGTGCATCTCCTGGAGACCACGTCCCTGGTTCGCACCCCGCTCCCGGCCGCTGTCGCGGCGACCGCAAACGGAGATTCGGCCCGCTAGTTGGAGCGGAGATACTATGGCTCAAGCGTTGTTCGGCTTGGGTCATGACGCGATTTCACTTCCGACGTCCAGCTGGACCCTAGCCCCTCGGACGGGCTCGGGCGCGCAATCAGCGAACGCCGTATTGAAGTTGATCGCCTCGCCGCAATCCGCGTGTCGACGGAGCCGCATGCCGTGCATTCCAGGTGCGCGCGCTGATCGCCTGCCAATCAGGCACGCTGTCGAGCCGCAGTTCCGCGCCGCGGTCGCTATTGGGAGAGGAACGGAAGTGGTCCCGACATCGCTAAGCCGACGCAACTGACCCTTAGCTCACATCGATGACTGAGCTGAACATTGACGGACCCGATTCTCTACTCGGCCCCGTACTCATTCGGCCAACATCGCCTCAGCCGGCCAGGAGCGGCGCCCGGCTTCACTGTTGTCGGGAAAACGGCCTTACCCATTTTCAACGCGTTGCAACGAGC
This sequence comes from Bradyrhizobium sp. AZCC 2176, assembly GCF_036924645.1. Lineage (NCBI taxonomy): Bacteria > Pseudomonadati > Pseudomonadota > Alphaproteobacteria > Hyphomicrobiales > Nitrobacteraceae > Bradyrhizobium > Bradyrhizobium sp. AZCC 2176. The sequence continues at coordinate 6,747,618 of NZ_JAZHRX010000001.1, forward strand.
CGCGTTAAGCGCCAGAACAAAGGGCCTCACATGCCGTGGCTGGCAAATACTTTTTGGCAGCTCTTGCTCAGTCTGGTCCTGTTCTGCTGCAAGCATTGTTGGACCGCTCCATCATCGCCCAATTGCTGTCGGGAAAAGCGCTGCGCATCTCGTCTACAGCCCTGCTGCTCTTGTGGCGTGCCCATGTGACCCTGTGATGGGGACCTCCGGCCGCCCAAGACTTTCCCTTAGTCGGACCAGGCTGGTTTCTGTTCAGTTCATCTCTTTGGACACAAAGATCATCAATCTTCGCCAGCATCCTTCCGATCAGCGCTTCGGCAGATGCGGTCGGGATTCCTGCTCTTTGGAGTTGAAGGATTTCCTTCCTCTGGCGTGAGACCTGACTCCGCATGCGTTCAATCTCGGAAACGGCCCTGATTGACCTCATCAATCGGAAGCGCGCCGGCAAGCCGATCACCCCGAAGGAGCGGCCGGCCGCTGGCAATGTGGTCGATCTAATGCAGGCGTTGCGCCGGAGCGTGGGTTCGGAGCAGGCGTCCAAGCCCGCGAAGAAGCCCAAGAAGGCGTCCGTCGGACAGAAGGAGATGCTGCTACCGATCGCCAGCAAGAAGCCAGCAAAGGAAGCGACCGCGAAGAAACCCACCGTCAAATACCAGCGTAAGTCGGCATAGAGCGGCTCCGCCACAGCAACGACGCCGATTTGTGTTCTCAGCCGAGAGGTCGGCTTTGCCTGAAATGGAAACTGTTCGGAGTGAACCTCCTGGCCACGGCGCGCGCCTGGCCCTCGCATGTCTCCAGCGTGATCTTCTGGGCAAGCATGACGTCTCCGATCGGCAGAGCGCCGATCGGCATGAAACACAGCCCCTCCTGCAGGCGACCTCTTTTGTCGATCTCGCACACATTCACCGAGGCCCCGGCGTGGATCCTGTACCGCTTTCCGCTGTCGCTTCCGACGACCTCAAAGTAGCCCTTCCTGGCGAACTGCTCTCGCTGCGCCGGCGACAGCCATTCTCGCAAGAGCCGCAGCGAGCGGCCCTCCGGCGTGCCTTCGGCGCCGTGCCTGATGAACAGGGCTCGCGTCGCGCTTATGCGGGAGCGGCCGCCCGGCCGCCACAGTCGAAGGCCGAACATGGCCGGGCCGTTACCCGCCGACCAGCCTGGGGAAGAAGACAGTTTCTTCCGCAGTGGGGTCGAACGATCGTAGGTGCGAGATCTGACCCGGACCCGTCCTAACGGCCGCGGTGAAGCCGGCATTGGTGAGCTCGTAGAACCGCTGCTCCGCCTTCGCCAGTTCTTGTGCGTCATCCGAATTGAAGGGGTGACGGCGGTCGCCGCTGCGGTCCATCACGATCTGGATCGGCATGATCGTCCTCCCGGGATTGCTGGTGGCAAGGCCTGCTCCAGTATCCGACCGACCTCACGGACTTTCAAGAAGAACATTCCATCGCAATCGCCGATCGTCTGCCGATCGCAGCAAGCGCAATCAGGCTGGCAGACGCTTCCGGGCAGGTGTCGCCGAGCGAGTCCAGGCGTCCCGAACTTCAGCGACGGCCGCCTCCAGAGAGACGCCGGACGGCGGATCCTGACGGGCGATGACGAGAGCGCGCTCTTGGGCATGGGGATCAGCGCGGGCCTGCATCCAGCCATGCTCCTCGCATTCGCGGATCGGTCCGGCTTCCTGCAACACGGAGACGGCCCAGCCCCGCAGCGTCCTCATAGCGGGCTGCCGTTCCTTCGTCATCCGCATCGAAATGGCTCCTGCCGAAGACCACGTCTTCCGATCCGGCTGCTAACAAAGTTCAGGGATTCGTAAATGCAAGGTCTGCTGGTTGTCCGCGGGTCTGACGAGGCTACGCAGCCACTACCTGCGATCTCGTCTCTAACGTCTGCTGTCCAAGATGAACCGGACCAAGATTTGCCAAGCGGGAACCGCCGCTTGTGCCCCCTGCGGACTGGGTTGAAGCCACACTGGGGCACGGCTGGAGGCCCGTTCGAGCCGAGTTTCCACGCTCAATGTGAGCGCTTTCACACGACGCCAGCGGATGCCGAGCTAACGGGGTTGCATTCCATCAGGGCCTCGGCGACCGGTTCTAACCAGGCGCGTAATCCATCGCGATCCGAACTCCGCTGGCGCCATTCAACAGCCGCTTGAGGTGGAAGCTGGCGAATGCGTCATCCGGATGCTGGCCTACATGCGCCGCGAAGGCGGCGATCGCGCGCGGTCCTTGGCTTCAAGCTTGGCGAACGCGTCGAGGTAACTTTTCAGGGCGGCATCGTCGTCGATGCGCAGCGGCTCGAAGGCGCGCAGCGCTTCGGACTTGCCCCTCAGGACGAGGTCGCCGACCGGCCTGCCGCGGAAATCTCCGGCCTTTGCGATCGTCGCACTCGTGCAGATGCGCGTGCCGAGCCGCTTGTTGGCGGCTTCGAGACGCGCCGCGACGGTGATGGTATCGTCATGGGTCGCATATTCGAAGAATCGTCCGCCGCCGAAATTTCCGACGATGGCGGGCTCGGCATGCACGCCGATCCGCATCACGCCCAGAGTGACGCCTTTCCGCGGCAGCATTCGCGAAACGACTCGCTCCAGTCGTCCATCGCCGGGGCGCACGCCACCGGCACGCGATCCATGGTCCGGCTGCTCGCCGGGATGGGATCGGTGCCGCCTTCGCAGCTGCAAAATCCCCGTCTCACCCCCAAAGTTCTGTCTTAGGACTGCAAGTGTCAGAACCTTTCCGCTGTCCACGATGTTGACTTTGTGAGTTCCGCGCGCTGGACGGGACGAAGCCGTCCGCGCCCTCACCGGGAGGAAGTCACCATGAATACGACGCTTACGAGCATTCGGGATTGGAGCGAGGCTTTGCTCACATCCCTTGCGGCCGCGATGGCCATATTCTTCACCGCCATTCCCAAGATCCTTGCATTTGCCGCGATCCTAATTATCGGCTGGTTCGTCGCGGCCTTAGTGGCAAGCGCAATCGCGGCGGTGCTTCGGCGAGTCCGCTTCAACGAACTATCCACGCAATCGGGGTTCACCGGCTTCGTTCATAACATGGGGCTGGAGACTGATGCCTCGGGAGCGATTGCCCTCACGACGAAATGGTTCATCAGGCTGATCGCGCTTGTGGTTGCGTTCGACGCTTTGGGTCTACCGACTGTTTCGGACGTGCTGCGACAACTCCTGTTGTGGATTCCCAACCTTATCGTCGGAATCGTCGTTCTCGTCATCGGTGGCTTGGCGGCGAATGCCCTGGGTAACTTGGTCCGAGGTGCCACGGCACAGGCCGACCTGGGCAATCCCGACCTCCTCGCCAATATTTCAAAGGTCATGGTGTGGGCCTTCGCCATCGTCATCGCCGTGAACCAGATCGGTGTTGCACAGACGTTGGTCAACACGCTGTTCACGGCTGTCGTCGGCGCAGCAGCTCTCGCGCTCGGTCTGGCCTTCGGGCTCGGTGGACGAGAGACCGCAGCCGAGATTGTCCGTCGATGGTACGACTCGTCGCGAGGTGTCGCGTCGAAGCTCGACGAAGCTGCTGAAGCCGGCCGTCGCTTGGGCGAACACACGGCAGGTACTTCCCAACCGCCGCGCCAGTCCAGCAGGTGAACACCCCTGTAGGGCCGATAAGAAGGTCCGTGGTCGTTTTTGTGCAAAACGATGAGGTCCCTGACGTCGCCCAATGCGAAATGCATCAGTGGTCGTAGAAAATTTCGTTCGTCAGCCAAAATGGACTTTTTCAACACTATCGTAGGCAGAACGGAAGTGGCGCAGACCGGGTGCGACTTCGCCTTTTGACCCGGAGCAGAAGTCGCAGACCTCACCAATAGGCTTTTCTAGGCCAACTCAGCAAGCAGCGCGGCGGCTTCTTTGAGGTCGCAAGTATCGAAGCCTTCGGTGAAGCCGCCGTAGATCGGCGCGAGCAGGTCGCGCGCGTTGGTGCCCTTGCCTTGATCGCGCCAGAGGCGGGCCATGCTGGTGGCGGCGCGCAATTCCCAAAGCCTCGCGCCCTGTTTCTGCGCTGTTTCAAGTGCGCGGCACAGCCAGCCTTCAGCATAGAGTCCATCCGACTTGGTGATCAGCGCCTCGGCCATGAGCCGACACAGCTCCGCCTCGTACCAGCGCTCGTCGGTGCGCTCGACCAGCGCCAGCGCGTCACTCAACAGGCTGATCCCGTCGGCGATCCGGTCCGCTCGCCTGTGCGCCTCCGCCAGAAGACCAAGATAGTAAGGCACCTTGATCTCGGCACCCGTCGCCCGCTTCGTCGTCAGCCCCCACCGCATCCTGCTGATGCCCTCGTCGATGGATCCTCCCATCGCGAGCATGGCCCATCCTTGGAAACACGTGCCCGATCCAACGAAGTGAGGAAATTCTTGCTCGCTGGCGAGCGCCACCAGCTCCTCGGCTCGTTCCTTAAGGATTGCCTCATCGCCGCACAGTTGGTGAAAGAGACAGCTGATGTGCAAGGCGAATGCCAATGTATAAGGCTGCGACAGCTCGCGTGCCCAAGCCAGCGCGCTTCGGCTTTGCGCGAGTGCGTGATCCTGTTGTCCTAACAGCAGAAGTGTCCAGGCAACGAAGCTCTCGGAGGCAACGCGCTGATCGTGGGGGGTTAACTTCGGAGGTCGGTGCTCAGCCGGATCATAGAAGTTGAGTGCCTGCTGCAGATGGTGGAGCGCACGGCTGAATTCACCGAGAAACAGATGGCTGACGCCCAGGCACTTGTGCGTTATCAGCTTGGTGTCCCGGTCGTTTCGGCCGTCGGAAAGCGCGGCAAACTCTTCCGCGACCTGATGAGCGGCGCGGATCTCGGCGTGATTGTGCAAGACCGAGTGGGCGCCGTTCAGGGCAATCGCGGCCTGGGGACCCGCCAGGGCCTCGCGGCACAGCTCGCGGGCGCGGGCATACGCTTCACGGGCCTCGGGCGATGCCCATCCCTTGGCCGCTGTCAGCGCCCCAGCGAGGGCGAGCCGAAGCGAAAGTTCGTCGGATTGCCGCTCCGGACTTTTCGGCAGGCTGACGAGCAGCTTGATTGCCTTGCCAAAATGCGCAGCGGCTTCGGCCATCGTCGAACGTTGGACGGCCAGGCGCCCAGCCTTATCCCAGTACTCGATGGCCTTCTCAACGAGGCCAGCCATGGCACAATGCCGTGCGAGAAGTTCGGGCTGGGCCCCTGCAATCTCTGGAAACTGGCGTTCCAGCGTGGTGGCAATTCGGCCATGCAGTTGCTGCCGTTGCGGGCGCAGCAACGTGCTGTAGGCGGCATCCTGCACCAGCGCGTGCTTAAAGGTGTACGTGGCATCCGGCGGCGTCCCGCGTCGGAACACCAGCTCGGCCCGTATGAGCTGCTCCAAGGCGCTCTCTAGCCGCGGTTGCGACATCTTGGCCACGGCACTGATCAGCTCGTGGGAAAACTGACGCCCTAGGGTCGCCGCGATCTGCGCTACTTCTCGGGTTGGCGCCAATCGATCGAGCCGGGCCAGAAGCGAGGCCTGAAGCGTCGTGGGGATCGCCAAAGGAACCACCGGGCCGGCCATAGAGTAATGGTCTCCGGCATCGGTCATCGATCCGCTCTCGATGACGGACTTGGTCAGCTCCTCGATGAATAGCGGCACGCCATCGGTGCGATCAATGATCTGATCGGCAATTTCCCTCGGCAATGTCTTGCCTCCGGTGACGCGCGCGATCATCTCGGCGCGGTGCCGAGGGGACAAGCGGTTGAGATTGAGCAATGTCACGTGCGGACGGCCGACCCAGGGCGGCGTGAACTCTGGCCGAAACGTCAGAACCATCAGGAGCCGCAGCGTCGCGGCCCGATCGATCAGAAGATCCAGCGACTCTAGCGTCGTGGGATCGCTCCAGTGGATGTCTTCCCATAGCATCAGCAGTGGCTGTTGCGCCGCAAGTCCCTCGATCTGCGCCACCTGCATCTGAAGTGTTTTCTCCTTGCGCTTCTGCGGCGTGAGATTGAGCGGCGGGTAGCGGCCGCCGGCCGGTATCGACAGCAAGTCTGCCAATAGAGGAACAGCTTCGCCCAGCTCCTGGTTGGCCAGAGCCAGCACGGCCACAAGCTTGTCCAAGCGGGTCCCGGCCGTATCCTCGCGCCGAAATCCGGCCGCCTGCTCGAGCTGGGTGATGCTGGGATAAAGCGCACTGTGCTGATGATGCGGCGAGCAGAAATATCGCAACCGCGTGTGCGGCTCGTTCCGCACCTGCTCCAGTAGGGTTTGTGCGATGCGCGACTTGCCGATGCCCGGCTCGCCGACGATCAGGACCACGGAACCGTCGCCGGCCTTGGCTCGCTCCCAGCGCCGCGTCAGCAATGCGATCTCTTCCTCGCGACCGATCAGCGGCGTGCTGGCGGCGCGCAGCGCCTCGAATCGGCTGCCGACCTGGCCCGCGCCCAGGACCCGCCAGACCTGCACCGGATGGTCCATGCCCGCGATCGCCAATGGGCCGAGATCGCGATAGTCGAACAGGCCGCCGAGCAGGCGGCGCGTATTGTCCGCGATGACGACCGTGTTCGGTTCGGCAAGCCCCTGAAGCCGTGCCGCGAGATTAGGGGTCTCACCAATGACCGCTTGTTCCTGGGCCGCGCCTTCACCGAGCAGATCGCCGACGACGACAAGGCCGGTGGCGATACCGACACGCACCTGCAGCGAGGACGTCCCACCAGCATTGAGCCTGGTCACGCCCTCAATCAGAGCAAGGCCGGCGCGAACAGCCTGTTCGGCATCCTCCTCGTGCGCCTTCGGGTACCCGAAATAGGCCATTACCCCGTCACCGAGATATTTTGCAACAAAGCCACCCGAGCTGGTGATCACCTCGGCGCACCGGCGGTGATAGGCGCCAATGATGTCGCGCAACTCCTCAGGGTCAAGCCGCCCGGACAAGGCGGTGGAGCCGACGAGGTCGACGAACATGACCGTGAGCTGGCGGCGTTCCGCGGCGTCCGAGGTTTTCGACGGCATTAAAGCAGCAGAGGGTTCGAATGCGGCCTGCGCCGCGGACGTGGGCTCGCCGATGGCCGCAAGGATTTTCCGCCGGTGCCCGAGCGGAATTCCGATATCCTTGAGATCTTGGTCAGTCAGATGGGGGAGTACCGAGACATCAATTTCATTTTCGGCAAAACGCTGCGCGTATTGCTCGAAACCGAGTGCATGGAGCCACTGCGCAATCGACTGCATTGCGGCCACCTATTCTTTTGGTGTGGCCTTGAGCACCAGCACTATATCCCGATCTTTCCTCGATGGCACGTCATCTGCCCGGCCATTGGGTTGACCTTCCGACCCTAATACCGCCGCGCGAGGTTCGACCCAACCCGTGAAATACCGCAAGGTTACGGCCGGCGGCGCGTTCACGGCTGCAATGTCCGCTGTTGGCCCTTCGCGTCGTTCGCTGCGCTGCTCGCCAATGACGGCAATTGAGGGCGAACCGGACTTCAATAAGGCATCGCGCAGCGGAACCCACCAACGAATCGTGATCGATCTTTGTTCGTTCAACAAGCGCCTCGCCAAAAAGAGGAGCTACTAACGAAACGGTCGGCCTGACATGGCGGCCAGCTTTTGACACACGCGTGCCGGACCTGCTCGTGGGGAACCGGTAGCGCCTTGCGATCGGAAAGGGACAAATCGGGTGCGACAGAATGCGAGACTAGCGTGACTTCTCAGTGGCAGTACCAGGTTAGGTTCGATCTGAACGATTCTGCCACGGCGGAATCGGTACGCCGAAAACTCCGTGTTCCGGCACTGGCGCCGCTGTTCGATATCCTCGCCGAGCATCGCGCTGCGCTGAAATGCCAGTTCGACGCCTTTGCGGAGTATCTCGCCGCAGCAGAAGAGCACGGCGTCGAAAACTATCCGCTCTACCAGTGGACGAAGGCGACGATCGAAAATCCGGCGAAGAAGGAAAAGTATTTGAGATCCTTTACAGTCTACATGGACGACCGGGAGGTCTATGCCAAGGAGATTGCTGACGCGCTGGAGGCGGACTTGCAGCCGCTCGCCACTAGCGGGCTCATCACGCGAGTATCCAAGTACGATACCAATCCCGCCAACAATCCTCAGCCGCCGCAGGGCCCCCGCGAGCGGAGCTAGCCCATCCGCGAGAGCGAACTGAATGCCCGCTCCTGGCACCTCTCAGACATGCCCGCCTATCGTGAGAATGTCCGTTCACCGGGGGATTGTGTTGCAAAACTCCCGTTGAGACGACTCGCGAACCGTGATTCCGTTGGTGGAGAGGGCACTAGCGGGAGCGGCGCATGATGGGGCGGCGGGAAGATGGACAAGGACAGTTTTTCTATTCGTTTGATCTCGACAAGGTGGTTCCGCCCGATCATCTGGTGCGGCAGATCGACGGTCTGCTCGATCTAAGCTGGGTGCACAAGGAGCTGGCGCCATATTACTCGCACACGGGGCGGCCCTCGATTGACCCGGTGCTGATGATCCGGATGCTGATCGTTGGCTACGTGTTTGCGCTCCGCTCGGAGCGCCGGCTATGCACTGAAGTCCAGGTCAACTTGGCCTACAGGTGGTTCTGCAAGCTCGGCATTGAGGACAGGATACCTGATCATTCTGTCTTCTCCCGTGCGCGGCATGAACGCTTCCGGGAGAGCGACGCTCTGCGTCGGGTCTTCGAGGGTGTCGTGGCAATGTGCATTGCGACCGGGCTGGTTGGGGGCGAAGCGTTCTCGATCGATGCGAGCCTGATCAAAGCGGATGTGGATAAGAAGCGGATGCCCGGCGACCAGCCGATCGCATGGCCGAAGATAGAGGAGGCATCTCATGCAGTTCGCGAGTACCTCGCCGCCCTCGATACCGCCCGCGGCGATGAGGACGGCAGTAGAGATGCTGGCGGTTCAGGCAAAGGCAGCGACCGACACAAGCCTCCAAAGGAAGTCTCGCTTACCGATCCGCAAGCGACGTGGGTTGCGAGGCCAGGCCTGGACCCATTCTTTGCCTATGATGCGAACTACCTGATCGACAACAAGGCCGGCATCATCATCGATGCGGTGGGCACTCGGGCGAACCGAGCCGTGGAGATTGCCATCACCCAGACCATGGTGGACCGTGTTGAACGCCGCTTCGATCTGCGGCCCCAGCGGCTCGCGGGCGACACGGTCTATGGCGCGGTCAGGCTGCTCAAATGGCTGGTGGATCGCAACATCGCACCGCACGTACCTGTGTGGGACAAGTCTGCACGTACAGATGGCACCTTCAGCCGGGCCGACTTCGTCTTCGATCAACAGCGTAACATCTATATTTGCCCAGGCGGTGCGGAACTGACCAGCACGGGCAATATCGATCAAGGCCACATCGTTTATTACAGGGCCAGCAAGAGCGACTGCTCGCAGTGTTCACTGAAGCCAAAGTGCACGACCGCGACTGCGCGCAAAATCACCCGCGACCTAAACGAAGCTGTGCGAGATCGTGTCCGCGCCTTGGCCGATACGGAAGCCTTCCAGCAGTCCCGCCGTGAGCGCAAGAAGGTCGAGATGCGATTTGCGCACATGAAGCGCATTCTCCGGCTTGATCGGTTCCGGCTGCGGGGGTTGAGCGGCGTCAGAGACGAAGTGCTACTGACAGCAACTGCATAAAACCTGAGGCGGCTGGCCAAGGTTCTCTGCCACGCCCCGCCAATTCTGCCACAGGCCAGTCTCGCATAACCGCCCCGTCAAGCGTCGATAGCATCAACAGGTCATACAAGGCCGCGGCGCGCTCTCTGGAGGTCGCTATCGAGGGACAACGCGCCCGCGGCGCATGCTCCTAATTCTTATTCCCTGCTGCGGCTACGAGAATCCCCTGTGGGATTTAGCAGACACATTAAATCACCTCAGCGCGAACGTGGACCACGCCACGGTCCGTAATCCCCAAGGTTCGCGCCGCGCCGAGCGAAAGGTCGAGCATGCGGCCGGGAACCCTCGGTCCGCGGTCGGTGATGATAACTATTACGGACTTGCTGGTCGCAAGATCGGTCACGCGGACTCTCGTGCCGAACGGCAGGCTGCGGTGGGCTGCAGTTGGCAAATTCCGGTTGAACGAGGAACCGCTCGCTGTTTTTCCCGTCCGATACGAATAGTATGAGGCCTTGCCGGAGAAGGCTCGCTTGAAGGATCGAATTTCTGAGCGATCTTCCGAACCACGCGTTGGCTCTGCTCCAGTTTGAGATTGCGTTTGCGGATCCGGCTTAATGTGTTCGTCGGCCTCGGGAGACTGCTCTGCCTTTGCCTTCGGAATGATGGACCATCTGTCTTCGAAGGTCTGTGCTGCAGCAGGGTTGACCTGTATCCCCGTCCACGCCGAGATCATCACAATCGCGATGCTTGAAAGAAGACGCATGATCGCCTCACAATCATATCGATAACGCAAAATCATCAGGGTGTGTTCCTGCACATGGAAGTTCCCGGTCCTCGCCGCCGGTAAAAGGGTCAACATGAGTGACAAACACCCATGCCGTGCGAGCACTGACAAGTTAATCAGGGCTGCCTTACCGGCGTGAATTGATTTTCGTTTGGTAGGAGAAGCCGCTAGATAATTTCCACGCCAGGATCGTTGCCTGGTACGACAAAATCCGGGTTTGCAGGTGACGGCGAAATACCGCGCTCAATGATGCCAGTGGCTACCAACCACTCGTTTGCATTGCCGCTTGCAATAATTACAAGCGCATCCTGGTTGGGAAGCGCCTGCAGTCGAACTATGAGCTCTTTGACGGTCATCGCGATTTCCCCTGACGACAGGCCTTGCAAGCCAGTCGAAAGAAATCGTCGCCTCGATCTCCATCTTATCGAGAAGAGACCGTCGTCCACCACATCAAGGTGCAAACTTGGCTTGTAAATTTCCGCGACGTAAGCCGGATCATTCCATCTGCCCAAACCTGGCGCCCCGTTCCGCCTCTTGCGCAAGCTTCAGCCAATCCTCGGCAAGTTTTGGCGCTCGCTATTGCTGGAACATCAGCGCAGGGTCGGCCATCACCGCATTTCCCACGGCATCCACCGGTGACTGAGGGCCGCGCGCGCTCCCGCCGCAAAGCGCAGGAGCATTCCTTTGCGGCAATTTCGCCTGGCCGAGTGGATCGTACCGCCCGTCATCATCCCGCTGCTGCTTGCGATCGTGGTCATCGCGGTGGCCGGCCTCCATGCCTAAACTGAAATTACCTTGGTCAGTGGAAACCATGAAGGGGCCCGCGAAAATCTCGGCCGCGTCACGGCGGCGGCCGCGCTGAAGAAGACCAGGCAGTTCGTGCAAGAAAGGGGCTACATCGACGTGAGGATCTGCACCCCGCGCGGGCAGGTCCTGTTGTCAGACGAATTCAATCATCTCGAAAAACAGGAGGAGACTGCCATGGCCAAAAGCCAGCAACGAGGCAACCGCGAAGCCAAGAAGCCCAAGAAAGAAAAGGTCAAGGTCATCGCCGCGGCGCCCAGCCAAAAGACCGCGACCTGGCAGCCGAGCTTCATGCCAGGGAGGAAGAAATAGCTCCGGTTGAACCGGTCAATCTCTCATCGATCGGATGCTATTGGCACAAACCGGCTATTGGAGGCTGGGCAGAGCATGTCCGCTCTGCCCGGGTATTTCAGACATCAACTTGTTCCGCTATTGCCAAGCCGGAGGTAGGACATGCAGTTGCTCAACGACATACATCACCTGACGTTTATCACCGCCGACATGAACCGATTGATCTGTTTCTACGAACGTATCTTCGGAGCGCGCGTCACGGTCGATCTCGAGGAGGAGGGGCTGCGCCACGCCTTCATCGAAGTAGGTCCGCACACTGTCCTTCACCCATTTCAGGTCCCTGGAATTGAACCTCCTGGCCACCAGCCCATGTTCAAGCGCGGGCGCCTCGACCACTTTGCGCTCAATGCCGCAAGCGAGGAAGCGTTCCGGGAAGTACGGCGGCGCCTCGTTGCCGAGGGCGTAAGCGATGGAGCCGTTACAGACATGGGCTCGCTCCTCCTTCTTAGCTTCACTGACCCCGACGGAGGCGGCCACGAGGTAGTTTGGGCCAAGCCTGGTGTCCCTGTCGCGCAAGGGCTCAAGCGCTCCGAGTGGACGAAAGTCCAGCTGGATTAACATGCATGCAAGATGTGTCCCCCTGGGTCCATATGACTGCCAAGGCATTGTCTCTTAATGGCACCTTTGAGACATGGCGACCGGCCCTGACGACGTCCGTTTCCAAAGGAAGACCGGAAGTAGTCGGCCGCGACCAAAACGACGCGATTGACCCAAAGCTGTCATTAGAGCGACAGCGAAAGCTGATCCCTTTGCATCAGCTTAGAAAATGATTGCTGATGATCTCGCCGACGCGCGGCCGCTATTAGGTCAATGGTGTTGTCCGAGGCCACGAGTTCCTTGCCAAGCGGCCCTGCACACACCATCGTGCGGCCATGCTTTGGTCAAATCTGCATTGCGTGTTTGGCGGGTACGTTGACGTAGTGGAAATGCGACCGCCCCCTTTCGGGTGACATTGGACGGCGGCCTAGGTCCCCACCGCATTTTTGAGGTCCCCACCGCAAAGGCTCGTGATGGAAAGGGCAAGGTTTGGTCTAGCCAAGGTTTTCGCTTTTGGCAGCGCTCGGAGTGCTGGAACTTACCTGGTTGAGCTTTTAATAGTCGCCGCGATTTACATTGGCTTTGCCGAGTCGGCACGTTTACTGCCTGCGATTGGTCCGGCCGCGACACCGTTGTGGCCACCAACCGGGTTCGCGCTCGCGCTCGTCCTGCTGCGCGGATATCGCATTTGGCCCGCGATTTTAGTGGGGTCCGTTTCTCACCTCATGGCCAGCCAATCAGTCTTGGAGTTTGGCTCCGTCGGGATCGGTACTCTCCTCGCTGCGGTTGCAGGGACATGGCTGATCAATCGCTGGTCCAACGGACACCAGACGTTTGGTGCCCCCTCTACTGTGGCAAAGTTTGCAATCATTTCCTTTGCGCCGACCACGATGATTAGCTCAACCGTCGTCTTTGCAGGATTCATTCTCGCCAATAAACTAAGTCTTTCCGATTCTTTCGTCACCTGGTTAACCTGGTGGCTTGCAGATGCGGCTGGGACCTTAGTGATTGCTCCGGTCATCGTGCTCTGGGCGACGATGCCTTTGCGTAGGTCTTCCAAATGGCATCTGTTGGAATCGGTCGCGGTCTCCATTCTCGTGAGCACCATCGGGATCGTCGCTTACAGCCCACTCATCGGCAGCGACCTCATAAGCGATGACCTCAACGTGCTGCTGCCGTACCGGAGCCTTCTTGGCTTTCTGGTTTTACTACCGTTGATGTGGGCTGGTTTTCGCGGCAGTCGATGCAATGCCGCTACGTCCGCGCTCCTTTTCTTCGGAATGGCCGTGTGGGGTTTCTCGGTGGGCAACGATCCATTTCCGAAAACGGATCTGAATGGAGCCCTGTTATCGCTACTCGTGCTTTCGATCAGCGTATCAGTGGCACCTCTTGCTTTAGCTGCAGCAATTGCGACACGCCAAAACACCGAAGCCAATTTGCTTTCGATGCAGGAACAATTGAACAGTCAGATTGATCGAAAAAATGTGGCGCTCGACAGCATTAGACGTCACTTCCAAACGCTGATCGAAGGTGTTGTCGACTATGCAATTTTTGCGCTCGATAAAGAAGGGCATGTTACAAGTTGGAATAGCTCCGCACAAAAAATCATGGGGTACGTCCCGGAAGAAATTATCGGCAAGCATTTTGGGATATTTTATCGACCGGATGAGCGCCGTGCTGGCTCTCCAAACCGTGCATTAGAGTTGGCAATCCAAAGAGGCAAGCACGAAGTTGAGGGTTGGCGTATCAGAAAAAATGGCACGCCGTTCTTCATCACCGGCTCGGTCTTTTCGAGTTGTGACAACGCAGGAAATCTGATCGGTTTTATCAATATACTCCGGGACGCAACCGAGCGACGCGACGCGGAGGAGAAACTGGTCCAGGCACGCGAGCAGCTCGCGATGTCGCAGAAAATGGAGGCAATCGGTAAACTGACTGGCGGGATTGCACACGACTTCAACAATCTATTGATGATCATTGGAGGTAGCGCTCAGATCTTTGCACGCCTACTTGATCCGAAATTGCCAAAAGCAATCGAAGCCATACAGACCGCGGCCAAACGTGGAGAAAGTCTCACGCGCCAATTGCTGACATTCTCTCGTCATCAGCATCTTAGCCCGACGGTCGTTGATTTGAATGCTTCCATAAAAAACATGCGGACCATGATCGAAAGTTCGCTGCGCGGGAATATTGTGTACAACCAAAATATTGGTGAGGATGTTTGGCCGATTAAGGTGGACCTCGCCGAACTAGAACTAGCGATTGTCAATATCGCCGTTAATGCTCGCGACGCAATGCCGGACGGCGGTACGTTCACGCTATCCGTCAACGAGGTGACAGTAGATCATGAAATCGGCGATAATCGCCTCGGAGGAGCCTTCTTTGCGATAGCGTTTAGCGATACGGGCACTGGTATTCCGCCAAATCTTCTGTCCAGGATGTTCGATCCATTCTTCACAACCAAAGAGGTTGGTAAGGGAACCGGGCTCGGTTTGTCGCAGGTTTATGGTTTTGCACACCAGGCCGGCGGAACGGTGACGGCCGACAGCAAGGTCGGACAAGGAACAACGATTACGGTGTACTTGCCTTATTGTGCGGACGAGCAGATCACCTGCAACTCAGCTAAAACAAAAGCACGGTATTCGCAACGGCAGACGGTTCTCGTTGTCGACGACAGCGCTGAGGTGGCGGAAGTAACATCCTCGCTGTTCGAGCACCTGGGCTATGAGACTATCTATCGAGATTCGGCCGAAGCGGCGCTAAAACTGCTTGAAGCCGGTACGAAGATCGATCTCGTCTTCAGCGATATCGTCATGCCCGGGACCATCGACGGCGTCGGGCTCGCGAGAGAAATCCGATCGCGGTACCCCAATTTGCCTGTGGCCCTTACGACGGGTTACAGCGATGCGGCAAAAGCAGCTGCCCCAAATTTAAGAATACTGCGTAAGCCGTTCGATACCGAGGCACTAAGAGATTTTATCCAGGACGTTACGCCTCCGAGATTAATGAAATCGTCCGGCTTGCCACTGGCGTCAGGCACGGCTGAGGCTTTGCGCAGAAGTTGACCAGCCCCGCCGTTGAGGGCAAGCCGCGTCGACTTCCGCTTTTGGGCACAAGACGGACATCCAACGCGCAGCCGCGAATGTCTGTTGCCGAAGGTAAACCGGACCTAAGACGTCGTTTGGTTCGCGCTGAATGAGGATCGGCCGCTTTTCGCCTTCGCCGGCATCTGGACCGAGTTCAAGGGCGGTCGTGGCACCGATCCCCGGGCCGCACCTCGTCTACGGGTTCTTGACGACCTCGCCAAACGCGATCGTCGAGCCGATCCATCCGAAGGCGATGCCCGTGATCCTGACGACCGATGAAGAACGCGAGGTCTGGATGCGAGCGCCATGGGACGAAGCGAGGGCACTGCAAAGACCGCTACCGGACGATGGATTGATGATTGTTCGGCGGGGCGGGCGCCAATTTGAACCCCGTTCGCCGTAAATATACGCACAAAGGTTCCGCGCGTAGTAACCATTTAACACGTTCCCGCTATCAGAGGCGGTATTTGAATTAGGGATATTACAGTGGTCGAAACTCGGGTTGCGCCGCGCATTCGGGTCATGAAAGCTGCCAAGATCGATTATGGCGGCGACAAGTATCCCTGCGTTGTCCGCGATATATCAAGCACCGGCGCAGCGCTAGAGTTTTCCGATTTGATCCGCATTCCCGACGAGTTCACACTCATCGTGCCGGATGACCGATTGAAACTTTCGTGTCGCGTTGTATGGCGCAGAGATTATCGCGTCGGAGTGCGATTTGAATAATTGAGCTTAGGTTGAGGTAGGGAACGCTTTGGCGACGTGTGGATGCGCGCGCCGTGGGATGAAGCTTGGGCGCTGCAACGGCCGCTGCCGAACGAAGCGATGAAGGTAGTGGCACGCGGCGCCGAGGACATTGCCAGCGCCGCATGATCGATGGGTTTGCCTGTGGACCAGAATGCGACGTCTCTCGTCACCAGACCGGAGATGCGGTTTTGCGGTCATAACGGTCATCCAAACGTGATCGAGCGCTTCCCGGAGGTTTCCCATGAAGCATCCGATCATATCTGCAATTGCAGTCGTTGCGTTCTCACTACTGCAACCACCATGCTGTCGTCGTACTCACCGTCGACCGAGCGTCATGCCGCCGGTACGGTCATAGGTCATTGCAAGAATTTCCACAGCCTGGCCGGGACAAAAGCTTCCGAGCTAATGCCTTACTAAGCGCGAAGAACACGCTGAAACGAACACCAGGTGCTGGATGCGCGCGCCGTAGCATGAAACGAAAGCGGACGTTGCCTGATGATGCGTTGAAGAGCCGACAACGAGGACAAGGCCGCCGCGTGACCGATCGCGGCTGGCAGCGCGATTTCGACGACCCGATCCAGTTACCCGACGGGCGAACGCTGGTCACGTTGCATGACGCGGCAACCTACATCACGGACGCCGCAGAGCCGGAATGGCAGGCCGCGATTGCGGCGTTGATGTTGGTGGTCGAACTGGGAGGCCCGACGATGTTTGCCCGGATCGGCGTCATGAAAGCATTGAACCGCGGCCACGTTCGCGAGTTTAACCCATCTCGCAAGGAACCCCACTGGGGACGCCGCAAGCTGGCGCGAGATCGATGAAAACGGTCTGGATTTACGTCGATACAAAGAAACAGGTCGGCGACCGTGACCATCTCAAGGTGTTTGCAAACTCGGACCTTGCCGATGGGTGGTTCGTGGTGAACGATCCCGAAGGCGTCGTCTTTGAGTACGAGGTCATAGGCGTTGCAGATGACGAAACCGGGTCGGGACGTCAACGGCATCGCTAGGACAGAGGCCGACCACCACATGAAATGCCCGGCGTGCGGGCAATGGTTCGACATGTGCGATCTCGGTCAGGGCTCGGGGAAATCGAATTGGTAAAATAGCAGATATGTGCGCCGATGCCCGGCTATGGCCATGTCCGAAATGGGTTAAAGTGCCGTTTTGACCGTCTCGCGATCACTTCCGGTCTACCCCGGTAAGCAGACATTTTCTAAGTCCGTCAGCATGTCTCAAAAGTGCCAGGAGCGGAAATGCTTGGGAACGTGCAAAACTCCAGGGCCAAGGCGAATGTCATTCCGGCGTTCCTAAGGCAAGGTCCTGTGTCGGCGCTGCGACAGTCGTAGCAACGCCAAAGCGGCCATCGCCGCAAACTCCAAGCCGCCAGCAAAGAGCAAGGGCGCGCCGAGCGCGCCGCTGACGTCACGGAGAATACCCCCGACTGGTATCAGCAACGCCATCCCGGCGTAGTACCACGTAAAAAATACTCCCATTCCGGCGGCCCGATTTGGCGGGCGCAGCACCTCTGCCGGTAGCACCATCATGGCGCCCGCAGGCAGACCAGCCACAGCCCCAACGAATATCATGAGTGCGAGCGAGGGCGCCATCGGCACGAGCAAGGTGCCGAGTCCTAACGCGGCCAAGCTCATCATCATCACCATCGTTGAGTGGCCAATTCGATCAATCAGAACACCCCCCAGCGGGATCGTAACGACCAAGGTCCAGGAGACCAGACTGATCTCGAAGCCGGCGTCCTGCTGAGATAGCCCGTTTGACATCAGCAGGGCTGGCCCGAAGCTGACGACCAGGATGTAGCCGACATTGAACAGCATCCACACGCCGCCGGCCAGCGACACCAAGCCGAGCTCGCGCGGTGACAAGCCCAGGCGCTCCTCTTTGCTTGACGGCGGGGGTGCAACTGCGACTGGAGGAACGCGGTAGATCGCTGCAATGAGCATCAGCACCAGAGCGGCAACCGCTGCTGTGCTCGCAAGCGCCGCCGCAAAAGAGGTTTGGGCAGCGAGCCACGGCAAGATGACCAACGCGAGAGCGATGCCGATCGGCCAGCTGCTGACAAGGAGAGCCAATGCAGTGCCGATCTCACGACCGACGAACCAATCCGTTGTCATTTTGGTCAACAACACGTTGAGCAGCACCGCACCGACCCCGCTGGTCAAACGTCCGGCAAGCACCGTCGGGTAGTCCTCGGTCGCGGTCAGCAGGCCGCCGGCGACCATGAGCATCACGCCGATCAGCGCGATGCGTTTGTCGCCAAAATACTGACCGAGCAACCCCCCAGGATACGCAATGACGATACCGGGAAGAAGATAGAGTCCGATCAGCAATCCGAGCTGGGCGTAATCAATCCCGAAATCGGCGACGACGAACGAGGAAAGCGCAGCAACCGCCTGAAATTGGAACGCCATCGCGGTTCGCGCGAGGAACAGAACAGCCAGGATCAGCCACCGCTCGCCGACATTCGATCGAATTCTGTCGCTGTAGCGCATGGCATCACCACCATCGACCGCGTGCAAATTCGGCGTAGGATCGTAGCCGCTCCAGCCGTATCGCCGGAAGAGCCAATTCACGGCCTCGCCGAGGGCATGGGAGCCCCGGGCCACAGAACGACCACTGCCCAACTAGAGGAAGCGAATGTCATGCCGGATGCCGAAACTTGCAAGATCCTTATCGCGGGGAACTGTATTTTCCGGAGAGGCGTCGCGAGCATCGTCCGCGATGTTGTCCCGGCCGCATCGGTCGCGGAGGCCTTTTGTTTTGCCGATGCAAGAGCGCGACTCAATCGCGGCGAGTTCTTCGCTGCCATCTTCGATATCGATGCAGACGACCTTAATGGACCTATCAGCTTTCGAACGCTTCGCGTCGCTTGTCCCCACCTTATCGTGGGAGTGTTGTCGCGTACCGCAAGTGCCGGTGACATCCTCAGCTACCTGGCCGCAGGCGTAACCGGTTATATTCTCGAAAAGTCCGACCAAACGGAAGTCGAGCGCGCCGTCCGAGGAATCCTCAACGGGGCGATCTATATACCGCCAAACGTAATCGAGCCTACGGCCTGCAAGCCAGAGTTTGCGCTACCTGCACTGCGTCGAAACTGGTGCCGTTTGACGCCGAGGCAAAATGGGGTGCTCAGATTGTTGCTGAAGGGCTATTCCAACAAGGAAATCGCGCGACAGCTCAACTTGTCTCCGCACACGGTCAAAATTCACGTTAGTGCACTGCTGCGCTGTTTTGCAGTACAAAAGCGGTCTAGCCTTGCAGTGGCGACGGCCGCTCTGCGCGCCGAAGGAATCGGCCATTGCAGTCCGCTCGGCTCCTCGCAGATGCTGCAGATCAGCGTATGAACGGCGGCCCTGCGGCGGACTAGCTCTCCTTTATGGAGAACTAGTCCTTCTCCGTAATTGATCTGAGTGGACGATGAGATCAATTTGCCAGTGCTGCTGCTTTTGGTCGGGCGTTTGTCCACTTCCCGCCAACGTTCAGGGCAGCAGCGACTGATAATCCACCACAACGGAAGGAAAACGGCATGCGTATCACGGAACAAGGCGACCAAAATTCGAAGAAAGAACCTGGCGACCAAGTGGTATCGAAGGCGCCGCGGACGAGGGGCCTCAACGCTCTCCTCGAAACGGTTCGCCAGAAGATGGCGTACACGATTCGTGGAATATGATCGAAGCCGGTTTTCTCGCCAGCTTTGGTTCCTACTCCATGAAGTATCTTATACGAAAGGAGGCACGAACATGCGCGTCATGGAACGAGGCGGCCGATACAGCAAAGAAACCAACTACCAAGTGGTGCCGAAAGCGCTGAGAACGACGAGCTTCGTGCCGCCGACGGCGGGCGTCAATGCTCTCCTCGAAACGGCGCGCCGGAAGAAAGCGTATGCGATTCGCGGAATATGATCGAAGCCGGTTTTCTCGCCGGCTTTGGTTTCAACTCCGATTAGGCAAGCCACCTCGAGTCTGGAAGGAATACAATGATGCATCCGGTCACTGAATGGGTTCGTATCGCCGGCGAAACGGCGATCATTGCGCGAGAGTCGGGCGAGGTCTGGTTTCATGCGCTGGACGGCCGCGAAGCGGGCGCTGCTTTCGCTGAACGCATGACCGGCGGGGGCGCGCCGGTCAGCACGACGGGATTGCTCGATGGGGCGATCAGCCTTGCATTCGAGCAGACGGACAGCCGGTTCGAGCAGACAGACAGCCGGCCCGCCGCCCAAGAAAGCCCGAACCTGCTTCGCTACATCTACGCCCTGGCAGGGGCCTACCACACGGCCAAGGATACGCCGCGCAATTTGTTGCGGGCCGCCGAGCGCTTTAAGGAAATCGGGCGACCGGAGGTCACTGCGTATCTCGAGATGCGCGCGCTGGAGGAAAGCGGTCACGAGCGGCTGGCGCTTAAGGACCTCCGTGCGCTGGGACTGCCCGCCGAGCGGATCGTTGCGAACCTCGTGCCGGCCGGCATCAAACCACTGTGCGATCTGTTCGACCGTTTTTGCTTCGAGGATTATCCGATCGAGTGCGTCGGCTTCTCCTATTGTTCGGAGCGGATCGCCGCCCTCAAGCCGAAGGCTGAAGTCGATGCCGTGCAATCGCTGTTTCCGGACGGTGTCGATGCAACGCGCTTCTTGAGAAGCCACAGCAGCCTCGGCAGCGAGGTCTCCCACGTGGAGGAGACGATCGAGTTCGTGGCGAGCCTGCCGGCCGAAGATCGCATCAGCGTCGTGCAAGCGACCTACGAGACCGCCTTGCTGATGGCCTCAGGGCGCCGGCTCGAGAGCAGCAAATCGGAAGCCGAGATTCGTGAGGAGCTCGAGGAAGCCGCGGGAGCCGCACTGCTCAAATTCAAGTAATCGCGGCACGTACGCGAGGCCCTGACAGCGGGCGTGAACTGAGGCGCTCCGCTGCCGGGTGGGCTCGTCTTTAACGATGGACGCAAATTCGATCACCCTAACGCGTTACCGTGCTCCATCTATCACTCAGTCCTGAACGGCAGCTAAGGATCAATCGCGTCGGTTTGGCCGGACCACGGCGACTTCCGGTCTACCCTGGTGAACGGACATCCTCAGGATAGGCGGGGATGTCTCAAAGGTGCCATGTATGGACGGCGCCCGCGGCGCAAGAGGAATCTGACGTTTCAGCGAAGCGTTCGGGTGCAGCCATGTATCCGGCCTTTGAATGCAGCCACTTTGGCCGCTGGCCTTGATGTGATCCGCTGATCGGGTCCCAAACAAAAGCACGCGTTCTTTCCTCGCGTGGCACCTTACGGGTTTTCCCAATCGACGGTCTCGACCGTTTCGCATCAATGTCGTCTTCACCCCTGCAGTTCGTGAACGCACGGACGCAACCTCATCCTCCCATTGCCGAGCCCTTGTTAGACTGCCACAAGTTGGGGTGCCCGGTAGGTCCCACCCCTGGCCAGCAATGCCCAGGCGATCCGCGCCATCTTATTGGCCAGCGCGACGGCGACGACCTTGAACGGTCGCCGAGCGAGAAGCTGAGTGAGCCAGGGATACTTCTCCGGCTGCTGGCGCGCACGCCGCAAGACAGAATGGGCTCCGACAATAAGAATACGCCTGAGGTATTGGTCACCCTGTTTCGAGATCGGCCCGAGCTTCTGTTTGCCGCCGGTCGAATCCTGCCGCGGCACGATCCCGATCCAGGCCGCAAAATCACGACCCGACCGGAAGGCCTTCGGGTCCGTGACGACGGCGGTGATGGTCGTCGCGCCTACGACGCCGATACCGGGGATGGTCTCGAGCCGCTTACTTGCCTCGTTCGAGCGATGCTGCGCAACGATCCGTTTCTCGATCGATCCGATCATCGTCTGCACAGCCTGAAGCTGCGCCGCTAGTACGGTTAGGCTGGCGTGGGCGTCGATCGGCAAGCGCGAACTCTCATCCTGTGCGACGATCGCCAACAACTCTTTGATCCCTTCGCGCCCCTGTGCAGCCGTAACGCCGAACTCGGCCAAATGCGCCCGTAATGCATTGATCAACTGGGTGCGTTGGCGCATCAGCAGGTCGCGTGCTCGATGCAGCATCAACTGGCCCTGCTGCTCGGCCGACTTAATCCGCACGAAACGCATGGTCGGGCGCCGCACCGCCTCACAGATTGCCTCCGCGTCGGCGGCATCGTTCTTATTGCGCTTGACGTAAGCCTTCACATCCTTCGCTGGCATCAGACGGACCTCGTGGCCCAGCTTCGTCAACTCGCGCGCCCAATGGTGCGACGTGGCACAGGCCTCCATGCCGACCAGGCACGGCGCCAGAGCTTCGAAGAACGCTATAATCTGGCCGCGGCGAAGTTGCTTTCTGACGATGACCTTCTCGGCCGCGTCAATGCCGTGAACCTGGAACACGTTCTTGGCGATATCCAAACCGATCGTGGTAATTTGCATGTGGACGGCTCCCCTCATGTGATTCGTCTTCGACGAACCACCCTATGGCACTGCGATGCCGGGAGCGGGCGCCGTCCACCACATCAATTGCGGACTAATGCACGATGAGCGCAGCGGTGTCGCCAGCAGCACTTGCGTGATTACCCCTATCCTCGTGCAAGATCGAGCAGCCGATCCCTCTCGGGAGTCTGCGGCCGCGCGCGCCCTGCGCCCCTTCGGCTTCTATATGTGGCAATCGCAATTGCGATCCATGTTGCGTGGAAAGCGAGTCCGGCCAGCAGGACGAATTGACCAGGAATGGGCCCAATAGCTGCTCGCAGCCAGAACTCCTGCACCGAGGCGACCGGCGCCGGATGGATCAGCAGTTTACCGACGTACGCGGTCACCTGGATCGCGAAAATCCAGCTGTAGTTGTTGCGAAGCCTGCGGCCCACTGCCTCAGCGTAGGTAATATGAAGGTTAGGGGCTCGGTAATCCTGATAGAGAATCTCGTTCCAGCCATTCTCGACCTGAACGCCCTCGCCGCGGAGAATTGGCCCAAAGAATTGGACTTCGAGGACATGCGCGCGCATGCGCCAAAAATCAAAGAAGCGGTAACGCCGCGCCTCGATGAATAAGAAGGTAGCAACCAAGAGCCCCACGAGCACCAGCGGCAGAGGGGACGCGGATTCGCTGCTAAACGTGAGTGACAGTGCGATACCGGTTGTAAGGACCGCCCAATTGGTCGTTGCATCGAGGCGTGTACGCCAGACCGTGCTACGGTACAGCTCGCCGCGATAGAGGTGCGACAACGCGGTGATATCAGCTGGGTCGAATGCAGATTGCTTACCTTCGATATGGGTTTCACTCATCGTTTTGATCCCTTGCGCGTTTATGTCATTCACGACCCCAACACATGATGCTGCTTGGCGATGTTCTATTATGTCCACCTGTTGTCACGGCCCAAGGAAAAAAGCGGCCCTTTGGGTGTGTTGTTTACGGTGCAAGGAACGGACTCAGGCACCGCAGCAATTATCGTCGCTATTGGATCACCTCGTCGGCGCGGCCGAGCAGCGTAATTGGAATGTCGAGGCCGAGAGCCTTAGCGGTCTTGAGGTTGATTTTCAGGGTAATGTCCATCGCCTGCTCGAAGGGAAGCTCCGCCGGACGCGCCCCTTTGAGGATGCGATCAACATAGCCCGCGGCGCGTCGCCAAGGCAGTGAACTCGTTCATAGCCATTTTGCGTCATCCGGTACATAACGCAGGCGCAGAGGGCACACGCTATGACCCAACCTGCGAAACGCATACCCACATGGCTGACGATTGACGTTGGTGATCGTCATATCGCTGGCGATTATCGGGATAGGGATAGGGACTGCTCCCTAGCCACGGGCCGATCGCCCGAACGCTAAGACAACGTATCGGGCTTGCAACCGCGTCAAGGATCGGTTCTGACAGCGGCCAACAGCTATTACCAAAATTGGTACATCCAGACTGCTGGCTTTCCGAACGGTTCAGTTTCTATAACATCGCAAACCAGAGGAGCTCTCTTGTGTGCGCGCTCCGGCGAGAAAACCGCGTTGGCTCAATCCAGCCCCCTGTACCGCAGCCAAGGGCATGTATCTCGTCGGGGTGCGCAAGCAAGAATTGCCTGGCGCAACGCTCCTCGGGACGCTGTGGATGTAACACCTGGAAGCGAACGGCGGTGAACATGCGTGGTCGTTTTACGGATTAGTCGAGTGTTTGATCTATCAAGTACCAAACGCCGCTGCCCGGGTTGCATCGGCTGCGAACAGACCGCCGCCAAACGCGACGGGCGGCCAAAAAACGCCTCGGCGGACACGGGGCTTTCCAATGTGGACATTTCTTACGATCAATCCTCGCGCTGGCAGAAACTCGCGGCCGTACCCGAGGAAATTTTCGAGCGCCAAGTGCAAGACAAAAGCCACATGCCGACCACGGCCGGCCTGATCCGCGCTGCTGCCGAGCGAGGCCATGTTGGTGCCTAACCACATAGCTCCGGCTTTGCCGCAACCCTGCGCCGTCCAGTCGCCTCCGGTTCGATATCTCCGGGGCGAGAAGATGCCAGAGTGTTCATCAGGCTGGGGCCGTAAGTTCCACGAGCCCATCGCGCTGCCGGGCGGCGGCAGGCTCGTCCCTCACCCGCCGCTGCGATCTTGACGCGCTTCAATGAGACCGGCTGATCGCAATCCGACAGGCAATCCAACCGACACATGCGGTTAACGTTTCGTTAACCTTACGGAGCAAGACTTTGCCTGCCGGGGCTGGGCGCATCATGAAAGGAGAATCCCATGCCAAATCTGGAAGAGGCCATTCGCGAACGTGCCTACCACCTCTGGATCGCCGATGGTCAACCCGAGGGCCAGGCGGACATCTATTGGCTCAATGCTCAACGCGAAATTCTCACAACATCAGTTGAAAGCTCAGGCAGCAACGCTGCCGCCGCAGCGCCCACCGACACGAGATTGGTTGCGACGAAATCCACTAAAAAGGCAAAGGTCGCCCGATCGGAAAAAAACAAAACCCGCGCCGTCGCGTAGTTCCATGCGAGCATCGTCACGCGGAGCCGTAACGACGACTCCGTCATCAGCGGAGCGGGTAGCCCCGCTCCTGTCGTCAAAACGAATCGAGGCCGATTTTCAGGAGAAATACCGGCGCTTCCGCGGCCGTTTCGTGGGAGCGGTCATCAACTGCCGCCCGTTCCAAGATCGCGCAGCGCCTGCGTGAAGTTCGACGAGGACAAGCCGTTGGCTAAGGAAGCGATGATGCGCCGAGAGTGAGCGACTCGGCAGTCCGACCACCGCGGCGATCGTGGCGCTGCCGCCGCCGGCCAAGGCCTGGGTGACGTCATTCGATGCCTTCGGACGCAACGCAAGTTGCGGCGTGCGCTCGGTGATCTGACTGGATGATAGCCAATTTAACGCGGGAGCGCGCCGCTTCCATCTCCAATGGTCATCAGTGCGCGCCCCACCGGCGGGACTTTGATCGCCTTTTGACAGCTACTAATCCAAGCTCCCGCGCCTTCGTTTTCACTGAACCAACGTAGCGTCCAAGGGACTTCGATATTTCTGCCGCACTATGCCGCTGCCCGCTCATGGAGATCAGGGTCTTAACCTCTAGTTCGGTCTATACCCGGGGCTTAGACGACTTCATCGCGAGCCAGATAATCTACGGAAAATCCAATGATGGGCTCCAATCTAGGCGAACAGGAGGCCAGGCACGATTTAGAGGTCGTTCCTATAAGTGCAGTGCTCTCCCGACCGTGACACGAAAAAATTAGCGGCCTGATTGGAAGCTTGGCATGGCAGTGGCGGCAGTCGCACAACGTCATTCGCTTTGCCGAAAGCTGGCGCATCCTAGTGGCGATATTTCAGCTGAGCGTCGCGCCGGGTCAGTGACGTCTGCTTAGTGTCATTCGCGGGCGTTCTGACCGTGCTCCGTTCACTTCCGGTCTTCCCCAACTAGCGGACATTCTCAGGGTCGGTCGGTATGTCTCAAACGTGCCAATGACGGAAGTAGTCTTCTCACTCGATCACCTCGTCGGCGATCGCGAGAAGCGTCGGCGGGATCGTGGGGCTGAGCGCCGTTCCCTTGAGCGTCCTCACGGGCTCGCTCCGGGCTTGGTCCACGGATTCCAGCGCTTCACGAGCCAAAAAAGTGTTTTGCCCCATGGGGGTGGGGTAAACTGGCTATCTCATCTGGTGCGACGGCTTGGTCCGCGGACGCAGTATTTGGCCTTTCAGTTGTAAACGTCGTTTCCGTAGATGGTTTACGCAGGCAGAAATGGATCAGGCCTCGCCACCAGCGAAGATGTCCTTCTTGATGACCGCGTGGACGCCCCAGTTGCCGTCAACCACTTGGGTGATGCCGAAGTCGACGCCGACTGTGATAAGAGAGATTGCCTCATCCTCTGTTAGCTTCTTAGTCGTCATCAGGAACTTGCGCATCTTGCGGAACGCATCGCGCAAGGCGAGATCGACCGAAGATTTCGAGTAGATATCGGATTGCGCCTTGTCTCCGAGTTCGTCGAGGTAATTGGCAAAGCTGAAGCCGTGCACCAGCCACTCGTTTTGAGTCTCTAGCATCGGATAATCAAGAGCTTCGAGCGCAGTGGCGGCCAGATCGGCCTTTTTGTGAAGAATGATCTGGAAGGTGCCATTCAGCGAGCATTCGATCGCTGTACCGCACAACTCGGAATCGCCTTGCGAGGCATGCGAGTCGCCAACGGACAGCAGGCCGCCCTCAACCGCGACTGGATAATACATCGTCGCGCCTTTGCCGATCCGCCAATTGTCGATGTTGCCGCCGGTGTAGCTCGGCGGAATCGAATCGACCATGTCAGCCTCTTTGGGTGCCAGCCCGATCACACCGAAATGCGGCCGTATCGGGATACGGACGTTCTTCAGGATGCCATGGTTTTCCTGAATAGTGCCGTGGTCGATCGGGACGCCCGGATAGTCGATCGTCTTATGCACCACCCCAGATGGATCCGTCTGCGGCGTCCATCTGAAATTGTATGCCGCTTTCGCCCAGTTACGTCCTCCACTGGAATCTACCTCGTAGATGGTGATGACTTCGCGAGGCTTGGGATCGGTAAGCAGATCCTTGTAGTGGAAGCCCCACCATGCCGCCGCGTTGCTGCCGAACGCCTTGCCGGGATATTTTGGATTGGCGCAGGGCCGAGGCGCGACATCGATGATCCGCAGCTCAATCACATCACCCTGCTCGGCGCCGCGGACGTAGACCGGTCCAGTGAGGATATGGACGCCCAGGCCTTCGCCGGCACCGCGACCGAACAGCGAAGCATCCATCGGCCCTGCGCCCCGCCGGTCGACACCCTTCTTCTCCTTGGTCCACAGGAATACGCTCTCGGCACCGAGATCGCCCTTGACCATGCGCTCGGCGTCGTCATTGGCATGGTGGGTCAACGCCTCCATGGTGATGAAGTCACCTGAATCGATCTCGACCTGCGGCTTCAGTTTTTTGCTGAAGTAACCCCAATGCACCGTGTCGGCGTTTGCGGGCAAATGATGATAGCCGCGCTTGGCCGGCTGATGCCTCTCGGCGGCGGCCGCCATCTCCGGCGTCACCAGCGAAATACCGCCGGCGCTGAGCGCTGCTGCGCCGCCGGCTGCGGCGAAGCTCGACTTCAGGAACGACCGTCGCTCCCGATCAAGCCTTTCCTTGAATTTTGAATGGTGCAGTTCAAATTCCGGACACGTCTTGTCGTCACCTGCGCACATTGCATCGCTCCTCGCGGTTTGATCAACATGCCCCGGCCAGTGAGGCTATCATGTTCGAGCTGTTCAGCAATGGTCAACGCCGCGAAATAAGCGTCTTGAATGTACCGAAAACCCCAACCCCGAATGCCAAACAATCAAGGTACAATGGGAAGCCCACATTAAAGGTGAAAAAAACCGTCGCACCGAGCCACGATCGCCAGTTTTGACAGCCGCCCAGAATGGTGAAACGGCATGCCGCTTTCCGACCAACATCGCCACGCCGTGCTGCTAGCCGGCCGCACCCAGGATGTCAGCGTTATCACCACCATTATCGCGGAGGTGCTGGTGGCAAGCCCAGGAACGAACCTGTTCGAAATCGAACAAGCGTTTCGGGATAATGCTTCGGCGGCCTATTTGGTCGCCACGACCGAGGGGTTCGTGGTCGTGCTCGGTGCGATGGCAATGCTGGTAGCGGTCAGCAAAGAGGGCATGACGGTTGAGCAAAACCGGGCGGCGCTGGCGACGTGCCGACCATGGCCGGCACCACCCGCCGGATCTGCGAATTGATCCAAGTGCAACGCGGTAAAGGCCGTTATGCGCTGGTGTTTTTTCGGTCAATCGAGTCGCCGTGACATGTGAACTCGTTCGCAGCCACTTGCACTCTTCCCGGTACATAACGTGCCCGCGGAGGGCAAACGCTATGAGCAACCTGCAAAGCGCATACCCAGATGGCTCACGATCGACCTGTTGGTGATCGTCACATCGCTGGCGATTATCGGGATCGGGATAGGGATTGCTCCCTAGCCTCGAACCCCAACCGGATCGGTTCTGACCGCTATCCAGTACTACCCAAATTGGTACATCCAGACTGCCGGCTTTCCGAACGGTTCGGTTCTCATAACATCGCAAACCAGAGGAGGTCTCTTGTGTGCGCGCTCCGGCGAGAAATCCTTGGCTCAATCCAGCCCCCTGCACCAGCGCCAAGGGCATTTAATCTCGTCGGGGCGCGCAAGCAAGAATTGCCTGGCGCAAAGCTCCTCGGGACGCTGTGGATGTGAATTGCAAGCGGGACGGCGGTGAACATGCGTGGTCGTTTTTACGGATTAGCCCGGTGTTTAACATATCAAGCAACAAACGCGGCTGCCCGAGTTGCATCGGCTGCAAACAGTCCGCTGCCAAACGCGACGGGCGGCCAAAAAAGGCCTCGACGGACGCGGGGCTTTCCGATGTGGGCATTTCTTACGATCAATTCTCGCGCTGGCAGAAACTCGCGGCCGTACCCGAGGAAATTTTCGAGCGCCAGATGCAAGACGAAACTCACGTGCCGACCATGGCCGGCCTGATCCGCGCCGCTGCCGAGCCGTGGTATCCCGGCGATCAGCGCGATCGCAATTGACACGCCAACCTAGCGATGGCGGGCGGGATTTCCGGTTCACCCCGAACAACGGACATGAAACATGTCAGCCGAATTGGTCTGCTAAGTGCCGATTTTGTTGCAAAAGTCGGTTGAGACCGATGGATGTTGGCCGGTCGTTTCACTAACGGCGATCGGCTTTGTCCGCCGGCTCCCCGGCGCTCTCTACGCAACTCTTACGCTACGCAACACACGGCCCATGAGCGGGTGGCGGTCGCGCAACCAACGACGCGAGCCGCCGCAGGTTCTGGGCGATGGCAGCAAGGACAAACTCGTCCTGGGCACCTCGCGGTCCACGCAGTCGAAGCCGACCGAGCTTCAAGATGCGCTTTAAGTGCGCGAACCGCATCTCGATCTTCGCTCTTTCCGCGACTGCTCGAAGCCCTCGGAACTGGCGAGCAAACGGGCAACATCCCGGGCGTGCTCATGGATGTCGCGCGGGATCTTGCGCGATGGGTCTTTCGGACAGCACTTTGGTTTGAGTGGGCATACATCGCAGTCGAGCTTGCTGGCGCGATACAGAAGCGTCTTGCCTTCATGTACGGTGCCGCTTGTCCCCAGCTGCTTGCCGCCGGGGCAATGATAGACGTCGTTGATCCGGTCATATTGAAAGTCGCTGCGCGAGAAGGTGCCGTCATCCCGCTTCGATTTGTCGAACACGGGGATGTGTGGCGCGATGCCCTTTTCCTCGACCAGCCAGTTCAGCATCGGAGCCGCACCGTAAGCCGTATCCCCGACAAGCCGCTCCGGCTTGAGGCCGAAGCGTTCCTCTGTTCGCTGGATCATGGTCTTTGCCGCCCCGACCTCGGCCTGCCGAATGGAGCGGGAGGCCTCGACGTCAACGATAACGCCGAACTTCACATCGATGAGAAGGCCGGTCCCTTGTGAGCGCCGGTCCACTGGGCTGCAGGATCGGACGGCGAGACAAACTTCGGGACAACCTCGCTGGCAGCGCCCCACGCCGTATCGTCGAGGGTCGCCAGATACTCCTTCACCGCGCGGCTCGATTTCTTGGGATCGCGATCTCTGTGCCAGTCCGGTCCCGCGATCGAGCGCTGCTTGTTGGCATCGGCAGCAATCAGGCTGGCATCGACGGCGAAGCCTTCCCCACCCACTAGCCCGGCAGCAATACACGCCTCGACAACCCGCTCGAACACGCGACGGAAAACCTCTCCCTCGCGGAAGCGCTCGTTACGGGCGCGTGAGAACGCCGAATGATCCGGGATGGCGTCCTCAATGCCGAGCTTGCAAAACCAACGATAGGCGAGGTTCACCTGCACCTCGCGACAGATCAGCCGCTCCGAACGGATTGCGAAGACATACCCCACGACCAGCATCCGGATCATCAACTCCGGATCGATGGAAGGGCGACCCATGAACGAATAGTGAGGTGCAAGTTCGCTGCGAAGCCACGAAAGATCGAGAGCGGTCGCTTCGCGCCTGGCCGCGGCAAGAGCGCGCGGGAAGCGACAAGGAGCCGCCCCCATTCGCCGCGCGGCAAGAAAGCGATGGCTATTGCGGCGGAGGGGGCGCATGCTGCTCTGCGGGCAGCGCCGGCGCCAGGCGCCTTTGCGAAAGGCAGGCGCGCATGACCATCCGTTCCCGACGTGAAGTCGTCACCTTCAAACATCCGTTCCGGATCAGGGGCATCAATCGCCTGTTGCCCGCCGGCGCCTACGAGGTCGTCAGCGATGAGGAGACGATCGAGGGCCTTTCGTTTGCGGCGTTCCGCCGCGTCGCCACCATGATCAAGGTGCCGGCGGAAGGCTCGCGCGGGTTGGCGATGGAGGTGGTCTCGATCGCCCCGGTCGATTTGTCGGACGCGCAGCGCATCGACGCGAGCACATCCAATGGCTGACGAACCATCCGACCTCGACAGCCACCGCGGCATGGCGGCGCAGAAAGCGACCGACATTCGCCGCGCGCTGGCGGAAGTCGAGACCCATGCGCGGGAGCTGCGCGACCGGCGGGCCGAGATCGAAGATCACCTGCTGGCGTTTCCCGCCGCGTCGTGGCCGGAGGCGGCCGCCAAGGCGCGCTACGTCCTGAAGCTGTATGCCGCAGGACTGGCGCCGGAAGACACAAGGCATCGCGACCTCGTCGCGGCCATCCTCGATGACTTTGCCCGGCTCACTGAGCAGGGCTGAGGCAAACGAGGGCTGCGATCGCAGCGCCGCGTCTAAGGAGTCACATGACGCTCACGCACGGACGCTTCATCAGTTACGAGTACGACAGGATGGTGGTCCTGTTCTCGATGCTCGACGGCAACAAGGAGATCCCTTGCGCGGTCTCCACCTCCGCCATGGATGAGCTGGATGGTGTGGTGCGCGCGAGAGCGGGCCAGCGTGAGGAGCAATTCATGCGGTTGCGCGAGCGCATCGAGGCGTGCGCCGCCGGCAAATATCAGGCGACCGAGTTCGAGGGCACGCCGCCCGGAATTGTCCTGCGCAGCATCGATTTCCGAAAGCTGCGATAAGACCGCGCGCGGCTCGCCGCGCCACACGGGAAGTGCTGCTGTCGGGGTTAGCGACCGTCCTATGTGCTCGGCAGCACGCAAACGAACGCCCGCTGGCGGATCCGCTTGACGCGGTTCATTACATCGTTTCCCACAACGGACGCGGAAGTTTCTAAGAGCTTCGGACTAGCCATAGGGTGGCTCAAGCCCTATCTTACTAGTATCACTGATCGTGAAAAGGTTTCAGTGACTGAGAGACCGTACCGTGCTCCCGCCGCCCAACAGGAGGGAGCCCATGAGTTCGATCATTTATCCATTGCATTTTCAGCGGAGGTTCGAGCGCCGCTGGGCTTCTAGAATGGTCAGCGAGCCGCGCCGCTCTCCATCACGAGGCACCATACCTGCAGCTGCGGACAACTTGTCACTGCCCCGGTCAGTTCAACCTATTTGCCCACGGGGGTTGTCAACGAATGGCGGTGTTCCGCTTGCGGCAACAACTGGGAGACGATTGCTGACCCCCGGCGTGGGCTCAACGAAGCCAGCTCAATGAGCCATGCCAGCCTTGTGCTCGGCAGAGGCCGCGCGGCGGTGACCGAAGCCGCCCCATAGGCGGCTCTGACACAACGGCGAAAGAGCGCAGCGATTTGCACGGCTCGACCTGAAGCAAGGAGGTCTTGTGAAAGGCAATATATTCAACAGCAAGGGTATTCACGTCGGCGTTATAGTGGGTCGAGAAATTTTCGACCGTAGTGGTACGAAG
Organism: Bradyrhizobium sp. AZCC 2176; assembly: GCF_036924645.1. Lineage (NCBI taxonomy): Bacteria > Pseudomonadati > Pseudomonadota > Alphaproteobacteria > Hyphomicrobiales > Nitrobacteraceae > Bradyrhizobium > Bradyrhizobium sp. AZCC 2176. The sequence continues at coordinate 6,779,764 of NZ_JAZHRX010000001.1, forward strand.
CTGTATGACCTCAAAGGGATCAACATCTACCGGCTGTCCGGAGAGTTGATTGGTCATCTAAATGACGCGAGCGGTTCGGACAACCGGCTCGATAAAGCGACCGACCGCTTGTTCACGTAGTCTCCCCCAAGGCGCGGACTGTGGATGCACGAGAGCGTCACGCCGAATGTCCGATAGGGGTCAGGAACAGACATTTCCGGGTAACCGAATTTTCGATGACGCCATCGGTCCTGTTGGCTATTCGATCACCTCGTCGGTGCGGGCGATCAGTGTGAGCGGCACACCGACGCCGAGCAATTGGCCTAATCCGGGGCCGCCGACATCAATGCGGACTCGGTGGATCACTCGGCTGGTATAACGCGCGGCTTTCCTTTCTCGATGATGAAAGCGTTGTAAGTCCTTGCCGGCTTATCGGTGATGTTCTTGGTCTCGTGTACGACCCAGGCAGGGACATAGTAGGACTCTCCGGCCGTCACGGTTTTCCATTCGCCTCCTGCCTGTTGGGTGACGATCGTGCCTTCGACAACCGTTCCGTACTCGTCGCCGGGATGAGTGTGGCGGCGGGTAGTACTGCCTGGCGCAAATTCGGCCGTGAGCAGCACGAAAACCTTGTCCGGTACCCCGGTCACTTGAGTTTCAGTCACCAGCACCGTCGCTTTGAGGCCTGGCGGTGGCGTGACCGTTGGAAGTGGCGCCTGTTGGGCGTACAAAGGCGCCGCTGCAAGAACAACAATTGTGGTAACAAGGCCAAGCGAGCATCGCATAGAGGGACCTCCGTGTCAGCGCATCTGGCGAATTAGTCTGCCATGAATGCACGATAGTCCGGTTACGTTGCCCCCTGGCCGGGCAAGGCTTGCGACCAAACCCGTGCACATGGGGTCGGATGCGACGGTGATGGGGCGGAGTTTGCCCCGCTCCTATGCGCCGGTTGCGATCGGATTGCATCCGTTCCTCCAACAACCGGAACCTGTACAGAATAGCCTGTTCGGAATGATTAGTCAGGAGTAATTGAGTTCGGTGGAATGTTCGGTTTGAGTCAATCGCGTCGGTTTGCCCCTAGGCCAGTGACTTCCGATCTACCCCGATCAACGGGCTTCGCCAGGCCGACCCGACTGGTCCGGTTCGTGCCAGGAGCCGACATCGGCTCGCCTATCCGATCACCTCGTCGGCAAGTGCAGGAGTCAGGCTAGGTCCACTGCGAGGCGCTTGAGATCGGCGAGCGAGCAGTGGCCCAGAGCGCCTTCGTGAGTGGCGCGCAAGACCACGCGGGGCGCCTGGCCCGCCTCGAGAGCTTCTTGCCAACGCGGAGCACAGAGGCACCAACGGTCGCCGGGTTTCAGGCCGCGAAAGCCGAATTCCGGCATCGGTGTCGAAAGATCGTTGCCGCGGGATTTGGAAAACTCGAGAAACGCGGCGGTCATGACGGAGCAGACCGTGTGGCTACCGATGTCCTCTCGCCCAGTGTCGCAGCAGCCGTCTCGAAAGAACCCCGTCATTGGGCTTATCGAGCAGACTTCGAGCCGCTCACCGAGCACGTTACGGGGTGTGCTCGGCCGACCGCCTCCATTACCGTTGTCGTCCCTCAGCATTGCCGTCTCCGCGTGCGGTGTTGTCGACCGACTATTGATCTTTGGTGAGTCGCACCTGCCGCTTCCGACCAAGCGGACATCGTCCCCGTTTACCTCTTCGGGTACGCCGTGAAAATGTAATCTTTTGCCGCCACTATCGTGTGGCACGCGTGCCCGCAGTTGGCGCCGCTCCCAATCCTGTACGGACTGCGGCGGTCGCGCTTCGCGCATGGAGTGCGTGCCGGAAAGGCAAGAGGTCGCGCCGCTTCGAGAGCCGTTGCGCTGCGACCAGGGAACGTGATGACGTTGCTCATAGCTGCACCCCCCAAATGGTGCTGAGGGATTTGGCGAAGCTCTCGATCAGATCGAGCGCGGTGCCCTCCCGCTCATCTAGCATCCAGGCTTCCCTGCCCTCCGCGATCGCGCGAAGGTAGTTGATCTTGGCAGACAGGCCGGCCACCGTGGTGGCTGCTGTTTTGACGAGGAGACCGAAGGCATCGTTCGCGTCATCGCAGGGCTTCTCCGTGATGCTCCGGTTCGCCTTGTGCACACCATGGCTTTTCTCAAGTCGGGCAAGTTCGTCGATCGCAGCCAGGTGTGCGGCATGGGCGTTTCTGTGCTCGTCGATGGCAGCAAAGATCGGGTCGACTGCGGCCGCCATGCCAACAGTGGTTGGAATTGCAGCGGCGACGGCGCCGCCGGTAGCAATGGTGAGTAGGCGCCGCCGTGTCGGATCGACGGGAAGTGCAGACGTGTTTGTGGGTGGCGTGCTAAGCATGCTGTCAGCTTGGGTCATTTGGATTTACCGTCCTTCTTGGCTCGGGTTAGAGCCGGGGGTGGAAGTTCGCGCTTCCCCTCGGCTTGTTATTTCTGTAAACTGAAAATATGAAGAAATCAATTTCAGTAAACAAAAAAACGCGTGGCCGTCCGAAAAAGAAGGGCGGCGTCCACCCTGTGACGGCTGTACGTCTGTCGCCGGAACTCGGGTCGGCTGTCGACAAGTGGTCAGATTTGCAAGCCGATGGACCGTCACGCTCCGAGGCCATCCGGCGCCTAGTCGAACTGGGGCTCACCGTGCGGCCGAAGGCACGGAAATCCAGCGAAGGTCAGCAGCTCCGAGCGCGCGAAATGGCAAGCGTGGCGATCGACAGCATGACCGATAGTTCCGCCCACCCAAGTGATCAGGACAGCCGTAAGCGCCGTCTCCTCAAAGGACCGGAAGAATTTCGCGATGTGCGGGTGGACAGGTCAACGGCTAAGCGGAAGTGACCCGGATTGTTTTCTCGCTATTTGAGCCGGAATGGCCTACAGAGACTGATCGCCGCCCGCCCCTAGGCTGTTATCGGTGACTGAGAGCGTCTGTGCTCCCGCCTCAACTGAAGGCGGTCAAATGTCGAAGGTGTCTTCATTCAATTTTCGTGAGTGGCTGGTACCCCCAGTGTTGCTGCCGATCTTTCTTGTGCTGCTCATCGTCGCGGCGATGTTGTACAACACAAGCCCGGCCTAACGTGGCCGCGCTCGCCATACCTCGAACTCAATGGTGCAGCTCTATGAACCAAGTTTCGCTCGATCAAGTATATCGCTTTGATCAGACGCCATCCGCGCGCGTAAAACGTCTGCGCAAGGAAGCTCGCGGCACACCGCCTGGGGTCCGACGTGACGAATTGCTCCGCAGAGTGCAGCAAATCGAAAACATTTCGCCGGCTCAGGAGCCGCTTGCATCTCTCGATCTTCAACCACCTAAATGAGCAGTTCTCGGCCCATACTTGGAGGGACCGAAATGGAAACCGCTGTCGCGTATCTAATCTCTGTTGGAATAACTGCTTGCGGGATCTGGGTCGTTGCCGGAACGATTGCGGCAGGCTCGCCTTTGGCTTGGACGCTTGCTGGTCTCGCTACCGTTACGGTCGGATCTCTCAGCCTTTTTGAGCAACTTAAACCTGTGAGCTAGACCCGCTTCGTTGCCGCCGGCAGGAACGATCCGTTGCCCAGTCACTTGAACCTAATGGCATTCACTCCTCGGCCTATCGTCTGGAAGACCGTCATGTTTTTTGCAGTGACTGCTGTCCTGCTATACGCGGTCTGGGGTCCATACTGAGCAACGCGCGAATCCGAAACCTCTTTGTGCTGTTGACCATCACCCAAAACCGCGCTCCGTCCGCACCACGTCAGCTTCCTCCCGGTTGCGGCGGGGTTCTAGTTTCGCACCGTAGGCTTATACAGCTGGGGTTGAAGGCAAAAGCGAAATGAAGGACTGGAAGTGGACCCAAGATCCCAAGACCCTCCTCTGGATTATTGGTGCCCTGGTTTTCCTGATATGGGTGTTTTTGCAGAGGCAGTATTACTGAGCTTCCGCCGCCTGGTCGAGCTCGGGTTGAAGGGAAAAAGCAAATGACCAAGCCGAAGCGGTCTGCCGAGCAACAGGTTGCGGACGAGCTCGAGCGACGGGCTCTCCACCCGCTTTCGTCGAGGCAGACGATATCGGACAGCCAAGCCGAGCCAGAATTCCATGCAAACCACAAACGCCTTAGAGCAGAAAGGCTGGCGCGAGAGGCAGTCGAGCTGGGGCTGAAGGTGAAGAAATGACAAAAACGCCGGACGGGCTTCAGCCGCCCAAACAGATCACCAAAGCCGAGCGCGATGCGCGTAAGGCACTTCCGATTGAAGGTGCTCGGTCTTGTGGGATCAACCACAATTGGAACGATTGGCGCTCTCATCGGGCTTGTAACTGCCCTAAAGAAATAGCCGAACCGTGCGCCAGATTGGTTGCGAGCCGCTGATCCGGAACACGCAGCCCTACACCAAGCGCATCGCGCACAAGGGCATCTGGGTCGAGCCGGAGTTGCTAGCCGAGATCGAGTACCGGGCGAAGTCGGCCGAGGGCAAGGTGAGGCATCCGTTCTTCAAGGGTCTGCGGGAGGATTTGTGATGGCCCGGGGCGAATGGACAGAGACAGAAGTCGAGGACCTCAAAGCGGCAATCAATGATGGCCTCTCAGTCGAGGAAGCGGCGGAAATTCTCGATCGAGCTGACCGTGTTGATGAGGTCATCAAGAAGTGTCGAGAGCTGGGATTGGAGCCGAAAAAGCGCCAATCATGAGTGACATCCCGCGCTGGTTTCTGTGGCCAGAGGAAGGACCCTGCAATAGTGGTGTGCCCGCTGCGACAACTGTCATTGGCTCTGCGAGGGGCATCCGGACCAGCCGTGGTTAGGCGCGCGCGCCTGTACCTGCGGCGCTCCCGGAGCGCCATGCCCGGTCTGCAATCAATCCGATGAGTCCACCGCGCCGGATCTTCCCGAGGGATTTCAGGCGGACGTCGAAAGCTCTCAGCAGTTGCCGCGCTACACTGGCATCGACATGGATGATCCGGACCGGCCGGAGATCGAGCATTTCGGAAACTGTCCTATCTGCGGCGAGCTGATCGACATGCGCGACCTCGCCCAGGTGATCGCGCATATGCACGGCCAAAAACCAGACCCGAAACCGGACAAACACTAGGCGTGAACCCATAAATCTGCCAGGCGGATGGTTTGCGAGAGTCCGCTGTGCCCCCATAGCGAACAAATTCCGCTACGCAGCGAAATGACGCAATGGGCCATGTGTGGACGGCTCCGGTTTGGCAAGAGCTTTCTTCACGGTTTTGCAGCATTGGTCGTTGCAGCCATGTGTTCGGCCTTTTGATGCGGTTCACTTGACCGCTGGCCATAATGCCCTCCGCGGATCAGGTCCCTACCAACAACTCGCATTCAAGAATGCCTTGGCACATGTGGGTTGTCCTGATCGCCGGATCGACCGGCTCTGCATTACGTGCTGTTCGCCCTCCCAACCTTCACATCACGCCGGCTGTCCGGCGCGATTTCGTTTATCGCGCAAGCGCGACGGGTTCTTTGTATCGCTCGCCCGTGGCCATCATGGCCCAGACCATCCGCGCGATCTTGTTAGCGAGCGCGATAGCCGCAACCTTGGTCGGCCGCCTGGCCAGCAACGCCGTGAGCCAGGGCCGATGTTTGGTGCCATGGACCTTGGCGTAGCGGATGACAGAAAGCGCGCCGGCCACGAACAGGCCGCGCAGATAGCGGTCACCTTGCTTGCTTATATTGCCGAGCCTGTTCTTGCCTCCACTGGAGTGCTGTTTCGGCACCATACCGATCCAGGCCGAGAAGTTGCGCCCTGATCGGAAGGACTTTGGATCAGCAACGGCAGCGACCAAAGCGGTGGCCAGTACCGGACCGACGCCGGGGGCTGCCTCGAGCCTCATGCTCATCTCGTTGGATCGGTGCCATGCCCTGATCAGCCGGTCGAACTCCAGTATCTGCTGCTTGTTGCTTTGCAGTTGATCCCCGAGTGCCGAAAGACACGCACGAGCTATGTCCGGAACTCGCTTGTCGTTCGGATCGGTGACGACATTGAGCAGTTCCTCGACACCGTGACGACCGACCGGCGCAACGATCCCGAACTCGGCAAGATGGGCCCGGATTGCATTAATCACCGAGGTCTGCTGGCGGACGAACAAATGGCGGGCGCGGTGCAGCACCAGACCGCTCTGCTGCTCGGCGGTCTTGGTCGGCACGAACCGCATGTTGGCCCTGGTGACCGCCTCGCAAATGGCCTCTGCGTCAGTCGCGTCATTCTTCTGCCGCTTGACGTAGGGCTTCACATAGGCCGGCGGCATCAACCGCACGGTATGACCCAGTGCCTGGAGCTCGCGCGACCAATGGTGCGCCGAGCCGCAGGCTTCGATACCGACAAGACAAGGCGACAGCTTCTGGAAGAACGTCAGGACATAGCGACGTTTCAGTTGCCGGCGAACAATCACCTGTCCGCCAGCGTCAACGCCGTGAACCTGGAAAACCGACTTGGCGATATCTAAACCGATTGTCGTCATCGTCTGCATGGCTCGCTCCTCTGAATCGTGGGAGCCTTAACAGCGCCCACACCCATGGCACCGATGTGCCGGGTGGAGGAGCCGTCCACAGCAACAACAACGGACATCGCAAACTGTTACATCTGCGCTTGAGGGGGTCGGAATTTGATGACAGCGATCAGACCAATCAGCATGAAGATGGCCAGCACAGCGGCCTGTGTGACCGCGAAGGGTGGTTCGGTCTGCATCGGAGCCAACGTATTGAGAGCCGAAACCTTCCCGAAGCTCTGCACGACCAAAACGAAGACGTTAAGATAAAGCGACACAACAGCGGTGATTATGTAGATCCAGCGCCATGCGCCTACCAGGTGCTCTTTGTACAAAGCAAACAGCGCGACGGCCAGGATCACACAAGCCACAATTCCGACACCCAAAGCCGGCGTGAAGCCGTGGATGGGAAAAAGAAATCCAGTCAAGCTGGTGAGCGCCGTTGTGAAGAGAAAAAGTGCGGTTGTGACCGGCAACGTGTTCGAGGCAAACATCCCGCCCACAACGATCAGTCCACTTCCGATTGCGACAAGGGTGATAATGACGCGCAAGATTGTGAAGGCGTCCACCGACATCCCTAGGATCATGGAAAGTCCCCGTTGTTGGCGTGCTCGCTCGTACGCCGGTGCGGCGCAGGCGCGAGATGATCGACCTGCTCGCGGTGGAGGAGCCGAAGCCTAAGCCGGCGAAGATGCGGGCGGTGTTGTACGAGACAGCGATCGACAGTTGTTCAAACGCATGCGGTCGTCTAGTTCGGCCCTAACCTAACAAGCGGTCAGTGCGCCCAGAAGGCCGGTACCCAACGAAAGAGGTCGCCAGCGACCGCCACATGGCAGGTGTTGTCCAAGCTCATGTTTGTCTCCTCGTGTACTTGGGTTGTACCAGTCACTGTGCGGGCACGAGCGCCGGGGCGCCCTTGTCCTTGATCAAGAGCACCAGGAATTTCGCCGGCTGGGTGCCGCTTGCGTTCCGGTCGACGACATGAACATCATCGGGGCCTTCATAGAAGGTCTGTCCTGGTGTCAGTGTCACCTGTTGTCCACCCTTCAGCTGCATCACGACGGAGCCCTCCAGCACGTAAACAAACGCATGTGCATTGTGTCGGTGAATAGCGCTCGACCCGCCGGGCGCATGCTCGACTGTGATCATCAGAGCTTCCCTGCCGGGATGCTCCGGAAGGTCCTTAGACATGAGTGACGTGACCTTAGGCTCCTGAGCCACCGCCGTGCGGGTCATGAGGCACAGAAGAACCAACGCAACGAGTTTGATCGTCATAGTCGCCTCTTTCGTTCGTTGCCCGGGACCGCTCGGACAGACTGGGCGTACCTCCGATGCGGGATCAGGCTGCTGCCTGTGAGCGGCGGTGCCATTCGTCGAAACCGATGCGGCCGAGGCGCGCCTCGCCCAACGGCACGAGCGAGTGCTCGTCAACCCGGCCGCCCCAGTATCGGGCATCGGGATCGCTCACGACCTCACGCGGGTCGCCAACCGCCTTCAGATAGCGGGCGATGATTTCATTGAATGGCGCTCGTTCCGGGCCGGCAATCTCCACGATGCCGCTTCGCGGCGCCGCGAGTGCCACATCGGCAACGATGGCAGCAACGAATTCCAGCACCGCCTTGTCTTCAAATGAGGGCGAATTGGCGAGGTCGATCACCACCTGCACGCCGACCAAGGCCTCTTTGAGACCCTCTCCTGTGATGGTGTTGATACCACTTTGGGGGGATGCAGCGACGACGTCGTGACCGCCCTGGCGGAGAATAGCGACGGTTTTCGAGCCGATCAGGCCGGTGCCGCCGATGACGATGATCTTCATGGCTAACCTCGCTTGTCGCAGGGACACGTGGAGATGGGAGCCCGCTCTCCTCGAAGTCCAGCCGTCAGCGCGCATTTAGGGGACGATGCGCGCTGACGCCGAACACAAGTGCGCTCCTAAGCTGCCTTCCGCTCTTCTTTCTCTGCGATAAACGCAAGTAGGTCAGCATTGACCTGATCTTGAAGGGTAGCGGTAAGGCCGTGAGGCGCACCGGGATAGTAGATTTCTTTCGCGCCTTTGATCAGCTTGGCTGATTTTTTGGCAGAGGCCTTCACTGGCACGATCTGATCATCTTCGCCGTGCATTACAAGCGTTGGCACATCGAACTTTTTGAGGTCCTCAGTGAAGTCGGTCTCGGAGAAGGCCTTGACGCTATCATAGGAATTCTTAAGACCGGACTGCATGCTCCATAGCCAGAACTGATCTAAGATCCCTTGCGAGACCTTCGCGCCCGGTCTGTTCGCGCCATAGAACGCAATCGCACCGTCCTTGTAGTACTGCGAGCGGTCTTTCATGAGTCCAGCGCGGATGCCGTCAAATACTTCCATCGGTAGCCCATCCGGATTGCCTTCGGTCTTCAACATGAGCGGCGGCACCGCGGCAATGAGGACAACTTTCTTAACGCGGTCGGTACCATGCCGTCCGATGTAGCGCGTAACTTCGCCGCCGCCTGTCGAGTGACCGACGAGTGTAACGTCACACAGATCGAGCGCTTCGATGACGGCAGCTAGATCGTCGGCGTAGCCGTTCATGTCGTTGTGGGCAGAAGCTTGGCTTGAACGGCCGTGACCCCGTCTGTCGTGCGCGATGCAGCGGTAGCCGTGCTGCACGAGGAACATCATTTGACCGTCCCAGGCATCGGAACTGAGCGGCCAACCGTGCGAGAATGTGATGACCGGGCCCGCGCCCCAGTCCTTGTAGTAGATTTGCGTGCCATCTTTGGTGGTGATCGTACTCATGACATAGGCTCCTTTCCTGCCTTTTTGAATTCTGCAAGAATGGCTTCTATCCGCGCGGCCTGGCCGGCATCACCTTCGCCGTCACGGCGAGCGCGCTCTTTTCCCTTTTGTTTGAATTTGCAAGGCTATTGTCGCAGGAACTTAGATTGCGACCGGCGTCCGGCGCCAGTGTAGAAGTTCAACGCGTCGCTCGCGCTGTCATGGGACAACACACATTGCTCTTCGTCGAAGCCGTTTTCCTCGGCGAAGTGGCTGCCTAAACGTAGGCCAACCCAAACTTTCCAAAGACATTTTCAGGGCGACATTAAACACGTTTTCAACGGGACATTCCATCAGCCATGTGAACGGCCCCATCACTTTATATTAATCGAGGGCGTCGCTCTGACAGCCGAAAACTTTCACAACGTTCATGGCGCGAATGGTCGGAGCAGTGTCGTTGAATGACGCGCTGCACGGCCCGTGGACGATCACAGCGCAGCGAAAGGTCTGACTTCCGAGCTGGGTCATTCGCGTCGGTTTGACTGGACTACGGCGGCTTCCTGTCCCGGTGAACGGCGTTCTCAGGACAGGCGGGCATGTCTCAAAGGTGCCAGGTGCGGACATCCACCATTATTCGGCGCAGTCGTTACGACCGTCCGTCAACACTATCCGATACTCACCTCTTTCCGTAATCCGTGAAAACGTAGTCGCGGTTCTGCACCACCGAGTGGCACGAGAACCCGCACTTGGCGTCGTTTTCCTGCGGCGGATTGTCCGCTGCAGTGGCGGGCTTAAACGTATCGGACGCGGCGTCATAGTTGAACTCGGCCCATCCCCATCCGCCGCTGTCCGCGAACCTCTTGCTGTCCTTCACCATGAAACCAGCGTCAAGCTGAGTACCTGGCACCGTTGGCTGACCGGGATACGTCTCTTGTATTTTCGGGCTCCAATGAATTTTCGCCATCTTGGCGCCGTCTGGGAAAGGCTTGCCATTGCCGGGCACGCCTTCCTTATAGGCGTCGATCATTACCGGATTTCCCACGATCACAGCGATCTTGCCTCCGCTCTCGCTCATCGCGATCACTGGCCAGTCCTCGTATCCCCTGAACTCAGAGAACCCGAGGCCATTCGGTACTTGCACAGTGTATTTGTCCTGCGCGGAAATTGCGACACCAGCCGCCAAAACGGCGATCGATACCGAAATACTGAGACTGATCAGCGTGTTTTTTTCATTGTCGCATCTCCTAACCCCGTTGTTGGAAATTGCGTCGTCGCATTGTTTTCTCCGAGGCTTAGGGCTGCGCTGCCCGTTGCTCACGAAGAACATGATTACAGCATGGATTTGCGCGTTGCGAAATGGGGTCCAATGCCATGTGCATAGCGGTATTTCTAAACTGTCGACGATGCCCGCTAATGGAATGCGAGTGGCCTGAATTGAAATACGGGCGCACAAAAGCAGGATGGATGAGACCCCCGCAGAGATCAGATTGGTCCAAGCGTGATCTTGAACAAGTATAACCACAATGTGCCTTAAAGCAGCGCGCTGATACCAACGGTGATTCTCGCGCCTCCCGGCCCGTCGGCTCATGTTTGCCGATGTGCCGATTTCAACACGAGCGCATCGCTGTTTTCATTTGAGGATGCCTCGCGCCGGCATAAGGCGTTCGGCTCGAACGATTTGCTGGTGCACAAACCAACGTATCGGATGCGCCGATGAGGGAACCGTTTTCCGAATGGTTATGGGCGTTATCAGGTCACGCGACATCATGCGTTCATGTGGCAGACTTTACGTAGTCGAAGAATTCCTGAAGCTGAGCGGGCCCCCTTTGCGCCGACAATATCCGCAACCGAACTCGTTACCCGACGGCGAAATCATAATTGACTGCTTTCGACGCGGGCAGTCTGCCGTCCAAACACTGCTATTGTGGCCCGCCACCCTGGGATGGAGATCTAACTGTCTTGCCAGTTTCAATATAGGGGCCTCATGGCTTAGTTGCGCTGCTTCCGCAGCCAAGGTGTTGCCCTTTAGCTCCTCAGCAATAGCCCTAACGATGTCTGTTAGTTCGTCAGTCGAGAGAAGGCCGGGTATGTACGGCGGTCTCGGAAATTCATGGGGAAACCTAGCGCGCACGAGCGCGCACAGAAGTACCCTTCCCGCCTCGCGCTCAGTGAACTGGCGAGGAGCACCCGCAAGACAACAGCACCTCCATTTTGAGTTTACCCAGTAAAAGTCGCCGCTCGCGCGCGCAGCTAAGCTTTCTCTGGTAAATTTCTCGGCATCGGTCGTGAGCGACCAGAGCAAATCCCGCTTATCATGACGAAACAAAAAAAGCGCTTCGTTTAGTTCGGTGATGCCCAGGTCCCGCTCCCACACACCAAGGAATAGCGCGTTGGGTGGAATCCGGCCTTGATGGTTTGGCGCATGGCCCCACGGATCAACGAATGATTTCTCGCTGTCTCCGGCGGAAAGCTCCGGGATATTCGACAAAAAAACCTCCATCGGTTTGACCGAGGAGGGCTGACAATCGCGCGACCCGCTTCGTTGCCGAATGGCCGCATCCCCTTGCGGAGCCACCTTGCCCGGGAACGGCAGGTTGGCGAGGGCGTCAGCCCCTCTCTTGATGCTGGCTGTCAGTATAGCAGGTTCAAACATCTTCTTCTAGGGCTGGAGTTGAGAAGCCTCGTTTGAAGCCAGCAGCACGATGCAATTCGCTCCAGGTTGGGCGAGCCAAGGCTACGGCGCAAAGCCGACCGCCCGCTGCGCCGCCACTAGAGGCCGCACGCGACCAGCCTTGCTCCACCACCACTACGTTGGACACGATCCCCGGCCGTGGCATTCGTCGGCACGTCTACGAACTCGCCTCTCGCGAATGAAGGTGGCTTGGCTCGCGGAAGCCTCCAACGCTCGTTGGGTCCTTCCCGGGCCGGGGAGGCCCCGCGGTGCCGCCGCCGCCCGAAATTTTCGCATATCCGGTCCAGCCGCAATCCGGCTTGCATTGCCGGATCAAAACCCCAGTTTTCGCAACCCCGGTTTGGCGGGTCGCCGGTGGACCTTCCTAAAGTGCGCACGCGCTGCCGCCGCAAATGGGATAGGCGTCGGAGACCGACGCCTTTATTACTGCCAATAGTTGCATTTTTTCAGCAGCGCCAACTGATGGTCAGCAATCATATTAAGTAGAAACTTTAGTGCGATCATAAGGTGCAACAATCACTTAGCTCTTTTTAAAGCTGCGCTTGCGTCGTCAAGGTTTGCTTACAAGCGTTTCTAGGGATATTTGACGTGACGCACACAGATTGTCACAGAACGGTGGTGCGTCATGGAAGAAAGATTCTGGTTTACGCCGATCGCATACTCAGCGTTCGGAGTGCTCACGGCCCAGTCCAAGACCAACGTCGACAAAATCCGGTCTCGAGGGCAGTACACACCGATCACCGATGTTCCGCGGCCTGTTGCTGATCGTCCTTGGCGAGATCACATTTTTCTGCCGGCGGATGCCATCATCTGGGTCGCGATCGATCTGCTGCGTCAGCAAGGGATCACGCGGAATGCTTTGAAGGCATCGCTGCGCGACATTCAATTGTACGCAATATCGGCCTTCAACGCTCTCGACGACGACAAGGAAGCGATGCTCGCGCTCACCCATGACGGCCGGCGCTATGCTGTCGCCTGCGCGTGTAGCGGTGCCGACGCAGTCAAGCTCACCATCGAGCGCTTCGCCGATCTCGGCGTCAGCGACATCTCAAAGCTGCGCTCCTTCTGCGTGTCCCTTCGCGCCGCTTATGAGATCGTTTCGCTACGCGCCCGCGCCAATAGCATCCCGTTTCCGCGCCGGGTATGGCCGACACCCGGTGAGCTTGGTGCCGGCGCTAGTCTGCCCACGCAGGGTGTCGCGCCGCGCCGATCATCGATCATCAAGGCGTGGTTAGCCGGGTGCGCCGGGCGGACAGAAGGCGTCAGAAGCGCCACGTCTCAACCTTCTCACAAGGGGTTCGTATCCATGCCTCCAGGACCGGGCCGACCGACTTGCAAAAAGCCGCTGAGCCAAACGGAATGAGTGGAGCGCGGTGATGGCGAGGCTGACGCGAAACAGGCAGCGGCGCAGCGCTTCGAGATCGCGCACAAGTTCAACAGCGGTCGACGCTCTCGGAAGATCGCCGAGTTGCAGGGCGCCGGCCTGCCGCCAGCAAGCGTGGTGATCAAGAACGTCATGGGTTAGTAGGAGTTCGTGGACATGGCCAACGTGATGACCGACGTGCACGAGGCGAAAGCGCCAGCAGGGGGAAACGCGCGGGGGAATGGTCGCAAGCCGAGAGGCGCCCCGGAAGACAACGGGCGAATTCAGGTCACTGACAAGCTCGCCTTCACGATCCAGGAAGCCGCGATCATCTGTTCGCTGGGGCAGACCAAGATTTACGAGGCGATCAAGGACAAGCTGTTGAAGGCGCGGAAATATGGCACGCGCACCGTCATCCTGCGGGCTGATCTCGAAGCTTTCTTGGAGAGTCTGCCGCTCATTTCGAAAGATAACCCCTCGGGCTCACCCTCAATCGGGTTTCGAACTGAAAAATGACGAAATATCAGCTGCATAAGTGCTTAGTTTGGCGCTCTCCGAGCGCCACTTCGGTACAAAACTGGGCACTCCAAAACCTGCCGATTTTGCGCTTGAAGCCGCGACCAACGTGCGCAGGAGCACGCTTTTCGACCCCATGATGCGAACCTCTTTCGCGTCCACTTCGATGCGCTGGGCCAGGGCGCGGAGGTGGTCGCGGCGGCAGCCGCCCGATTCGGTCCGCATGCGCCTGCGCGCCTGGCTGGCGAAGGTATTGAGTGCCTGCGGCGTGATGCTCGGCCCCGCCCGATCCAGCGCGCCCTCGGCCCGCTCTGCGTCGGCGCGGGCCTGATCGCGGATCGACTTCAGCTCGGTCACGCGCTCCTTGAGCATCGGGTCGGACACATCGGCGATTCCGTTTTCGATCGCATCGTACAATCGCTTGAGTTTGGCTTCTGCTTCGGCTGCGCGCTTGCGCAATTCGGCGATATGCGTCGTTCGACGCTCGGCGCGCTCTTTCCGGCGATGGAGGACGGTCGATAGGATTTGCTCGAGGCGTTTGGGTTGCAAAAGTCGCTGCTCGATGTGGTCGGCAACGAGGCTGTCCAGCTTCTCCATGGGAACGGTCTGCCCCTTGCAGCCAGTCTCACCTTGCCGGGCCTTGGTGCAGCAAGTGTAATACCTGTACCTCCCGCTCTTCCCGGTCCTCAGTGTCATCGCGCCACCGCAGGCAGCGCAAAAGCAGATGCCGGTAAGGAGGGTCGGGCCGCTGACGACGCGCGGCGCGCTCAGTGCGGGGCTGCGCGTCTTGAGCAACGTCTGTACCGCCTCAAATTCGGCGACCTCGATGATCGGCGGCACCGCCATTTCGACCACCTCGGCCTCCGGTTTGCGTTCGCGGGTCTTCCAATATTTGGTGTTGAAGCGGTGGCGGCCGGTGTACGTCGTACGCGTCAGCACCTTGTGCACGGCGTCAATGCCCCAGCGTCCACCGTCACGCGTTCGGATGCCGGCTTCGTTCAAGTGTTTGGCAATTGACTTGACGCCCATCGCCCCCGATGAACCGTTTCCCTCGCGGGCCAGCCGGAAGATCAGCCGCACGGTTTCGGCCTGGATCGGATCAATCTCTAATGTCTTCTTGATGCGGTGGCCGCGCTGCTCGGCGGCTTCCACGATGCGGTAACCAATCGGCGGCAGCGCGCCGTTCCAGAAGCCTTGCCGTGCATTCTCCTTCATCGCCCGCAGCGTATGCTTGGCGTTCTCCTTGGACTGATATTCGTCGAACAGCGCCATGATCTGGCGGATCATGTTGCTCATCGGATCGTCGCCGAGTTCTTGGGTGATCGACACCAGACGCACGCCGTTCTTGGCAAGCCGACGAACGTAAAACTCAAGCTGGAACTGATCGCGGAAGAAGCGGCTGAAGCTGTGGACCAGCACCACGTCGAACGCC
Organism: Bradyrhizobium sp. AZCC 2176; assembly: GCF_036924645.1. NCBI lineage: Bacteria > Pseudomonadati > Pseudomonadota > Alphaproteobacteria > Hyphomicrobiales > Nitrobacteraceae > Bradyrhizobium > Bradyrhizobium sp. AZCC 2176. The sequence goes on from NZ_JAZHRX010000001.1 coordinate 6,795,002, forward strand.
GGCGGCTTGGTGGTCGCGGCGTCGATCATGCGCTGGAACTCTGGCCGCCGATCGTCGGTGGCGGACGCACCGGGCTCGACATAATCGGCGACGATCTCCCAGCCGCGCGACGCGCAATAGCCCTTCGCCTGGCGTCGCTGATCCGGGATCGAGAGATCGCTATCGGCTTGCCGTCCCGTCGAGACCCGCAGGTAGAGAGCAGCCCGAACCGTTGCAGCCATGGTGATGTCCCCTCAGTCCTTTCCAAACAACTCGTCGAACAGATCACCGAACCAAGCTTCGAAGACATCGATCTCCGTTTCGGTCACCGGTACGTCTTCCGGCCAGTCATCCGTCACCGTCAATGTCGTCCGATCGCGCTTCGCCCGTCGACGGCCAGGACGGACGGGCGCGGCCACATAGTCATAGAGATCGTCGAATAGCACGCCGCCCGGCGCATGCCGTGGTCGCGATTTTTGCGAGGAAGCCATGGCGCCACTGTGGCAATCTTGGCTGATCCACTGAACGGCCAAAGTCCACGCCACATCACGCTGCCGTGCTCCGACCCCGCGCTTCTCTTGCAGCGTGAGCGCAATCGCTCACAGCAAGCCATGATCGCATGGCAGCAAAGAGCCGGGCCAGCGGAGCACAGTCAAGGCCGCAAGCCGGCGGAGCCGGTCGCGCGCAGCGCGAGCCTTGACGGTGCGCCGTTGGTCCGGCAGCGGGCTCCCATGCGATCTTGGCCGGACGTCCCGCCGAGTACGCGCAACAAAACGCTACGCTGCGAACGATGGCGCTCGGAACGTTGATTTTGAATGCTTTCTCGGTTCGAGCGGCACCAGGCGGCTTCATATGGTGCCGCTGCAGTGCCATCCAAAACAGTGTCCAGACAAACACTTACGACCCCCGACGGCACGGAGCGACATCGTCGCTTTTATCTTGCCGTCGCCATCAATCTCGCCAATCGCGAGGGGGGCCGCCAGAACGGCTGGCGCACCTCGTGGTTGACGACGCCGGGATCGATGCAGAGGTCGCGCAGCGTCCGCTCGTCGCACTTCGCGAGCTCGCGGCGTCCCACGTGGCGGCGGCGCCACTCGCGCAGCGTCGCGACGATCAAGCCCAGGGTCAGGCTCCAGCTCGCGCGCGGTGCCACCACCGGTGCAAGGCCTGAAGACCCGGCCTTGTTGCCCCTCACCGCGGTTCCCTCGCGCGGCCATAGGAGATCGCGATCGCGCCTGCGAGCAGCACGGCGGCCGAAATCACAAGCGAGGCATGCGCGCCCGCAATGAACTCGTTGCCCCCTCCGACCAGCGAGCCGAACAGGGCAACGCCAAGCACGCTGCCGGTCTGCCGCGTCGCGTTCAGCACACCCGCGGCGATGCCAGATCGCGACTTATCTACACTGCCGAGCAGCGTCGAGGTCAAGGGCGGCACTAGCAGGCCGAGCCCGCCGCCAAGGACGAGGAGCTGAGCGCCGATCGCCCAGTAGCTCGTGTCTGAGGCCATGGGCAGCAGCGCAACGCAGCCCACGGCCGTGATCACCGAAGCCAGCGCGATGGTTTGCGGCGCGCCGAGGCGTTCGCTGACCGACGCGGCGACGAGGTTGGCGGGCAGCACCATGGCCATCATGGGCACGAAGGCGAGGCCCGTTGCGAACGGCGACCAGCCACGGATATTCTGAAAATAGAGGCTGAGCACGAAGATCAGGCCGTAGAAGGCGATGTTGAAGAGAACCCCGACCAGCGCGGTGAGCGCGAACATGCGATGGGCAAACAGCGAGAGCGGGAGCATCGGTTGTGGCGCGCGAGCCTCGCGCCACACGAACAGGAATCCGACCACGGCCGCTGCCGCGAAACCCACGATGACGAGCGGATGGCTCCAGCCGAGCCTGCCGCCCTCGATCAGGGCGCCGGCCAGCGTGCCGAGCGCTGTGATCGCCGCGGTCTGGCCCGGCAGATCGATTTCGCGCTGTGAGAGCCGCGGCGTCTCCTCGGCATAACGCCAGGCGAGCCAGAGGCCGGCGGCGCCGATCGGCAGGTTGACCAGAAAGATCGAGCGCCAGCCAACCAGCGCGATCAGCACGCCGCCGACGAACGGCCCTGCGGTGAGTGCGACGCTCGCGCCTGCTGCCCAGAAGCCGACCGCGCGGCCGCGCTCCTTCGGATCGGCATAGGCGTGATTGAGCAGCGTCAGCGAGTTCGGCACCAGGATCGCCGCCGCCAGGCCCTGCACGGACCGCGCGACGATCAGGAACACCGCCGACGGCGCCAGCGCGCAGGCGAGCGACGCCAACGTGAAGATCGCAAAGCCCGCCATGAAAATCCGTTTGGCGCCGAGGCGGTCGCCGAGCGCGCCGGCGGTCAAAATGAAGGCGGCAAACGCGATGGTATAGGCGGTCACGACCCATTGCAGCTCGGCGACGCTACCGCCGAGCGAGGCGCCGATGCTGCTCAGGGCGGTATTGACGATGGTGATGTCGAGCTGCACCACGCCAAGGCCGAGGCTCATGGCGGCAAGCGCCAGCGCCGTCGCGAGCGGCGAACGGGATGACGTGTTGTCGGAGTGGGCTTGTTCCGGCCGCCCCGCGAATGCGCGAATGTTGGGCGAAGTTGTTTGCATGGGTCATCCTCAGTTATCTGCGGGAATTTTGCGGCTCAGATAGGCCCGATTTTGCGATTATCCTTCGATATCAATCGAATTGTCGAAGCGCGGGATGATCTTTCGCTTCATGGCGGCGCTTACTTTCGCGGGGCACATCGGTGTCTGCGCAATCTATGTTCCGCGATCGGACCAGTCTCGCGGAACTGCTACCGTCCTGGCCGTAGTATTTGTGCTTGGCGGTGCGTTCTCATCGGCGTAGGAGGAGACATGGACACGGGACCCAAAATCGCCCAGGTCGCGGCACTCGTCGGCGATCCGGCGCGCGCCAACATGCTTAGCGCGCTGATGGATGGCCGAACGTTGACCGCCACGGAACTCGCCTATGTGTCCGGCGTGGCGCCGCAGACAGCGAGTGGCCATCTTGCGAGACTCAGGGACGCCGGATTGCTAGCGCTCGAAAGGCAGGGCCGACGACGATATTTTCGTCTGGCCTCTCCGCTCGTCGCGCGCATGCTGGAAGGTCTCATGGTCTTGGCGCAGGAAGGCCCCGCCCGGCAGCGCAATCTCTGGCGTGGCGGAGAGACGCTCCGACACGCGCGTACGTGCTATGACCACATGGCCGGCCGCATTGCCGTCGCGATCGCCGACCGGCTGGCCCAACAGTCGTTTATTCTCCTCGACGAGGATGGCGGACAACTAACCGATGCCGGTCGGTCGTTCTTCGATGAGGTCGGCGTCGATCTTCGCCTCACCTCCAAGCGCCGAGTGTTCTGCCGACCCTGTCTCGACTGGAGCGAGCGCCGGCCGCATCTGGCCGGGGCGGTCGGTGCTGCCATTCTTCGACACGCTCTCGATCACGATTGGGTCGAGCATGTCCGGGATAGCCGCGCGCTCGTCGTGACCCCTGTTGGTGTTAGTGGACTCGCCACAACCTTCGGCATCGAGGGCGCACCCCCGACGGACGGCCGCGAAGGGCGGGTTGCATCATGTGGCGTGCCGAGCGGGAAGTTTGTCTAAGACCGCGAAGATGTCCGAAGGCTTGGGCCGCCGTAGGCGTAGCGCGAATTCGCAGGTCGTCGCGGTATTGCCGATTGGAGCGCGTGGCAGGCTCCGGCATCATAGCGCCACGGCGAAGCAGTAGTGCCCATCTTCATCGGCCGTGGCGCGCCATTTGGCTAAAGCGAAGGCCTCGCCAGCGTGTGCGGCTTCAAGCAGGATTCGGCAGCCACGCCGCGTCCGCTCGGGCTCCCCAACCAAAAATATCGAAAACAACCCCATGCAAAGTAGCAGGCAGTCGCCGGCCCGACGGTTGGGACCAATGCTTGACACGTCGGGCAAATCGGCGGCACTCCTTCATCATCGCACAATCCGTCAAACGCCCGTGGGCACGCAATAGCGCGCGCCGTTCGGCGTGATTTTGCCATGGCGGCCACTGTGGCAAGCTTGGCCGATCCACTGAACGGCCGAATTCCACGCCACATCACGCTGCCGTGCTCCGATCTCGCGCTTCCCTTGCGGCGTGAGCGCAATCGCTCACAGCAAGCCATGCGATCATGGCCGGACATCCTGCCGAGCCCGCGCAACAAGACGCTACGCTGCGAACGATGGCGTTCGGAACGTTGATTTTGAATGCTTTCTCGGTTCGAGCGGCACCAGGCCGCTTCATACGGTGCCACTGCAGTGCCATCCCAAACAACGTGCAGACAAACACTTACGACCCCCGACGGCCCGGAGCGACATCGTCGCTTTTATCTTGCCGTCCAAACCAGCCAATCAGCCGCGGATATTCTGTCGTGTTCGCTATCGTCGTTCTTTCCGTTCGCTACTCAAATCCATTCTGCCGTTCGCTGTAACCTTTCTCTGCGAGAGTTTTGTCTGATAGACTTCTTTATTTCGTCCTTGAGTTTCGTTGAGGTTGCGATGATCAGCAAAGCGGATGTTGTCGTTGTTGGTTCAGGCGGCCTTGGGGCCGCTACCGCGTATTATCTCGCCAAGCGCGGCGGGCTCAGCGTCGCCCTGCTCGACAAACACGATATTGGCTCGCAGACGTCACCCCGCGCTGCTGGCATGGTGAGCTGCGTACGGAAGGGCGACCTCATGATCAAATTGATCAAGGACGCCTGCCGAAAGATCGAGAGCTTCACCGAGGAAACGGGACAACCGCTGGATTGGGTTCACTCAGGCAGCTTGAAAATCGCTCGACGGCCCCAAGATGCCGATGTCATCGCGGCCGATCTGCAACGGGGGAAGCGCATGGGTCTTGATGTCGAGCAGATTTCGCCTGACGCCGCCTGTCGCCTCAATCCATTCCTAAAGTCATCCGGCGTCGTAACGGCGCTGCGAATCGGCGATCGATATTTCGATCCCGCGCAAGTTGCCGTTGGATTCGCGCGCGGAGCCGAGGCCAAAGGCGCCATCTTGCTGCCGAAAACCGATGTAACCGAAGTCACCATTGAAGGTGGAAAGGTCACTGGTATCCAAACCCGCAAGGGTCCCGATTCAAGCACCCGTCGTTGTTGATGCCGCTGGCGCGTGGACGCGGCAGGTGGCTGAGGCAAGCGATATCCGCGTCCCGCTCGTGCCCACTCGTCAGCAACTGATCGTGACCGAAGCCTTGGAGGGCGCCAGGGCGGACCTGCCGATGGTGCGAATAATGGATGCGGCAGTCTACGTCCGGCCCTGTCAGAGAGGTTTCTTGTGGGGGGTCTACGAGGAGGAACCCCGTTTCTTTGATATGAAGGTTCTCGGTCCGGCCTTTGACGTCAAGGATATGCCACTTGACGTCGAGGTGCTGCGGCGTGCCGCAGAGGAGGTCAAGGCGCAGTTGCCTTTTCTGCAGACGGCGAAGACGCGCGAATTCCGCGGCGGCATACCGACGATGACAGCAGATGGCCATCATATTCTAGGCCCTGCGCTGGCGGCGAAGGGGTTCTTCTTTGCCAGCGGCTGCAACGTGGCCGGTCTTTCGATTTCGCCGACAATCGGCGAGGCACTCGCGGCCTGGATTGTTGATGGACAGCCGCCAATCGACCTCTCGCCAATGTCCCCTGCAAGATTCAGTGACGAGAATTGGTCGGAAGAACAGCTCAAGCGAGAGGCTGCATGGCAGTATCGCCATTTCTATGGTGCGGTCTGATATCTTGGAAGTCTAACCCTGGCGGCAATTCCGCTGACTGTGTTAGGGACTGATCACGATATCAGAAGACTGCCGACCATCAGGCGTAGCACTATATCGCAGACGGTCGCGGTTTCTTGCGGTCTAGCGTGTGGTAGGCTCCCCCATCACAGCACCACGGCGAAGGATTAGTGCCCATCTTCATCGGCCGTGGCGCGCGATTTCGAAACAATAGGGGACATCGAACTATCCGGCTATTCCATCACGTTGTAGACTACGATCGGCTGGCTGAGTCCTTTCAGCGCTAGATTGCCAATTTCTTCGACGGACGCAGCGCCCTCGACTGCCGCAGCTACAAGCTGGCCCACCAGGATTTGTCCATTTTTCGCCTCGCCGCACAGCCGCGCGGCCACATTCGTAATGGTACCAATCGCGGTGTAGTCCATGCGTTCGGCGAAGCCGATCTGGCCCAGGGTGGCGTAGCCTTGCGCAATGCCAACCCCAAAGCCGATCGTGTGACCGCGACGACGCCAAGCCTTAACCACTCCCGCCGCTATCTCGCGCATCACCACCGCCATCTCCACGGCGCGCTTGGCTGGCTCGGGCGTGGGCAAGGGGTCATTGAAGAACACCATGATTCCATCGCCGCCATAGTGATCCAGCGTCCCCTCAAAGCGCGCGACGACCGGTCCAAGGGCGCCATGGTAATCTCGCAATAGAGCCATGACCTCTTCCGGCTCGGCGCGCTCGGCAAAGGCGGTGAAGCCACGAATGTCGCAGAAGACGACCACGATTTCGCGACGGTGGCTCTCGAGAATGCTTTCGTCGCCGCGCGCGACGATCAGGTCGGCCAATTGAGGCGCCAGAAACCTGCGCAACTTACCAATTCGCTCGATCTCGGCTACCTGTGCGGCCACGCGGACCTCCAACTCGCGATTCCAACGCCCTATTTCCTCGGTGCGCTTTCGCAATTCACTGAGCAGTCGAGCGTTTTCGATTGCGATCACTGCTTGAGCCGCAAAGTTCTGCAAAATCGCGACCTGCTTTTCGGAGAACGGCCGAACTTCCTTGCGATAGACCGTCAGTGCTCCAAGCAACACATTGTCTTTGCGAAGTGCGACAACGAGCGCGCTTCGGGCGCCACCCAAGTCTACTACTGCCCGACGAAGCGGATTACCTTGACGGTACGCCTCCTCGTCCATCTGATCCAGGTTGTGAATAAGCTCCTCGCCGGCGAGCAGTCGCCAGTGTGCGTCTCCGGGCCGGGGCTGGTCCATTCCTGCGCTGAAATAGGTAGCAAGAGCATCCGGCACGCCTCGCTGCGCGGCGCGCTCAAAGCGTTCGCCGTCATACGTGGTCACGAATCCGAATGCGGCCTCGCAAAGATGCAGTGCGTTATCGAGGATCGTGATGAATACCGGTGCGAGGTCGCCGGTCGAGGAGTTGATGACCCGCAATATTTCGCTGCTGGCCGCTTGTTGAGCCATAGCTTCGTCGCGTTCGGCTCTGCATTCCGCTAACTCGTGCTCGAGATTGACAACCATCTCGTTGCCGCCTCGTTGAATTGGTTGCTGACTAGAATCTTCGGGCGTTGCATTCTTGCATGGATCAGATCGCGTATCGTTTGATGGCGGCTTCATCCCATTCGATGCCGGCGCCAAGGCGTTCGGGAATCTCGATTTCGCCGTTTCTGACCGCGAACGGCTCTTGGACAACCGGGTCGGCCCAGTCCTGCCACTCGAGCCAGTGCGCCGTTTCGGTAGCGCGCATCAGATGAGCTGCAAATTCCGGGTACAGATGCGTCGAAACCTGGATGCCGGCCGCGGCAGCAATCGGAACCGCCCGTAGCCAGCCGCTCACACCGCCAATCCGCATCAGGTCAGGCATCACGTAATCGCTGGCTCCCGAATGAACCGCCTTGTAGAGCTCACGGGGGCCATAGAAATTCTCGCCGAGCTGCACCGGCGTCTTGAGGTCCCGCGTCAATTGCGCGTAACCCGCCAGGTTGTCGTAGGCGATCGGCTCCTCCAGCCAATACAAGCCCTGTTCGTCGAGCGCATGACAGCGCTGCAACGCATCGCCCAGTGAAAGCCCCTGGTTGAAGTCGACCATGAGTTTTACGGAGTCACCTGCCCCCTGTCGAACCTCGCGGATCGCGGCGAGATCAGCAGCCGGTACGTCGCGACCAAGGCGAAGCTTTAATGCCGTGAAGCCACCTTCGGCGCAGAGCTCTGCTGCCTCTTTCGCCAATGTCGACACGTCGGTTAGCCACAGCCCGTTGCTGTTGTAGGCCGGCACCGGGCCGACGGTCCCGCCGAGCAGGCGCGCCAGCGGCAGTCCGGCCGCCTTCGCCAATGCGTCCCAGATCGCCATGTCGATCCCGGATATGGCGATCAATGCGGCGCCTTCATACCCGATCAGGCTTTGCGACCTCCGATTGGATTGGAAGGCATCGAGCGGCGCAATCGGCTTGCCGACGAGCGTCGCGCCAAGCGCTTGAACGAGCGCAATGATGCCCGCCAGCGCATCTTTCAGGTATGGCTCCAGATAGCTGCGTCCGACGACGCCCTCGCGCGTGTAAACGTCGATCAGGATCAGCGGCCAATCGTTGAACCGACCGACTTTCGAAATGATCGGGCGCCGCAGCGGCAGCAAAACCGCTCGCGCATCGATAGACAGCAGCGTGAGCGATCCGCGCATGGAATCGGGTCCCAGTCCGCATCGGACGGATTTATCTGACGGCAGCGGTATTCCGATGTAAATTCACTTCTCGGTATACCAAGGGGCGAGCTATGAGACGATCGGCTGCGCAGACGCGACTACATATTCTCGACGCCGCTTATGGACTGTTTTGGCGCCAGGGCTTCCTCAGAGTCTCCATGGACGCGATTGCGGCCCGGGCCGGCATCACCAAACGGGCGCTGTATCAACATTTTCGGAGCAAAGATGCGCTGATGGCGGCTACTCTGGCGTATTCCAGCGAGTTGGTGATCGAGCGACTAAGACAATTCCAGAAGCCGGTCACCACGGGCGACGAACTGATCGAGAGTTACTTCGCTCAGCTCCGTGAATGGGCGAAGAAGCCGAAATATTCCGGAGGGGGTTTCACGCGTGCCGTAGTTGAACTCGCCGATCTGCGCGGCCACCCTGCTCGTGCAATTGCGCGAAAGCACAAGTCCGCAGTCGAACAATGGCTCGCCGACGAACTAGCCTCCACGGGAATTCTCTCGCCCGGCGACCGCGCACGGGAGATCATGCTGCTAACGGAGGGCGCCATGGCGCTCATGCTCATCCATGGCGATCCAGGCTGGGCGAACTCAGCTGCGCAGGCGGCAAAAAGGCTGCTCCAAACACGCCAAGCTCTCGCATCACACCGCCGCTAATGGCACATCGCGTCGGTCGCGAAACTGGCCGGCATGACCGCTATTGTGGGGCAACCGGACCACCCTGCGAAGTCGGGAACGCAACTGCGCATCAGGCGTAGCGCAAAATCGCTGGCGTCGCGGCTTTGCCGATTGGAGCGAGTAGTGGGCCGCGGCATCATAGGGCAACGGCGAACGAATAGTGCCCATCTTCATCGGCCGCGGCGCGCCACTTCGGAATACGCGATTGACACCAAGATGCGCCAATTTCCCGATGCAAGACGTCAAGCGATACAGAGCGCGAATTAAATTCACCGTAGTTCGCGGCGTGGGTCGGGGACTTGCGCATTCGAGCGAGAGGTAGGACCGCGGATGGCAGCGCTAAACGGGTATCCTCAAAACCTACGATTCTAGCCGCGACCGCGCGCGACGCCGGCATGAAGGACCCCGAAGGATCGCGAACTTCGCCGTCGTAAAGTCTGGCAAGGCAGCTTCCTCGTGAGACGCCCCCTTGCCAGAGAAGGTCTTATGAACGCGATGTCGCTTTCACTGCATGAAGCCTTCGGCGAGGACCTTCCCGGTCACCAGGCTCGCGGTCCCCACACCCCAGATCTGTCGCTCATTGACCCAGGCATAGTCCTTCGACGCGGTGGAGAGGCGGACGTTTGCGAAGATGTCGAGCACCGGCTCGCCGGGTCGCGGCGCCGCCTGGCCGTCGCCAGACAACGCGATCCGGTGGCCGTCGTCGGTTTCGATGATCAGGTGCAGGTCGAGGTCCATGCGCCCATCCGCGCGCACCCGCACATAGTCGACGCCGTGCGCATGGCCCGCGAGGCGGCCCTTGTATCGCCCATCGACCGCAAGGTCGAACCGGGCTCCGTGTAGTGGAATCGCTTCCTGGCCGGCAAGGATGGCGTCCATGCTCACACCGTAGTCGGTGACTCCAGTGATATCGAGTTCCATGTCGTAAATCTTCTCGCCCCTCATTGCAGTATTTTGAGGCATTGCATTTCTCTGAGTTATACCGTGCCTTTGGTTCCAGCGGATGGACAGTTCACTCAAGCGATGAGTGTCACCGCCGCCACCAGTCAGTCGAATGGGGAGCGGCAGTTTCGACACATTCTGCGGATTTTTTTGCGCCTAGCTGAGTTCGGCGAGCCGGCCCTCAAGGGGCGGATCAGTCACCGAGGCGCAGCCTCGCGGATGCGAGGGGGTCAAACAATAGTCCTCGATCTTGTATCGAGGATTGCCTGAACGCCGTGTGGCAGACGCTTCGTCATCGCGGCAGATTGACTTCGCGTCCGGTGGGAGCGCAAGCCCATCAGAAGTAGTGCCCCAGAGAAGGGCGGCGAATACTTGTATGTCCAGGCGCGGTTTCGGCCAAGCGATCATAGCGCCACGGCGAAGGAGTAGTGCCCATCTTCATCGGCCGTGGCGCGCCACTTCGGTACAAAGCAACACCGCAGTACCCTATGCTCTCCGTTTCCGCGCCACCATCGCGCAATTGTAAAGCGCCCATGGCCCTGCCCAACAACGGGCTCACGGCCTCATCATGATCGGGCTGCGAATCCCCTGCGGCATGCCGGCGACAATCGCGGGGCTGGAAGCGTGCGAGGCGCTCACCCAGTACGTACGCCAAGCGGCTGGTGTTGACGCCTGAGCGTTTTGCCGCCATATGCAGAGTATGAACAAGCTTCGATCAGCCGCATCGACCACCACGGCGACCGCTTACGGCGGATCGCCTGCTGGTTGTGCGCGCTAGAGACAAGCGTACTTCACCCAGAAAAGGCCCCGCCGGCGACGGACGGGGCCTTTTCCGGTTTTTGATGGTCCCCGTCCGCGCTTTTTCCCATCACAAGGAACACAGCCATGGACGATCTCGACCACAGAAATCTCGGCGTGAAGCTCAAACTCTGGCACCTTCAGGAAGATGCGCCGGGCATGGTGTTCTGGCATCCGCGCGGCAACGCGGTCTACCGGGTGCTGGAGGACTATGTCCGGCGCAAGATGCGCCGAGCCGGTTATGCCGAGGTCCGGACGCCACAACTTCTGCCGCAGGAGCTCTGGGGCCGCAGCGGCCACTGGGACAAGTTCGGCGAGCACATGTTCCGGGTCGACGACGGCGAGTTGGCGATGGCGCTGAAACCGATGTCGTGCCCGTGCCACGTGCAGATCTTCAACAAGGGGCTGCGCTCGTGGCGAGAGCTTCCGATCCGCTATGCCGAGTTCGGCGCTTGCCACCGCAATGAGCCTTCCGGTTCGCTCCACGGCATCATGCGGACGCGTGCCTTCGAGCAGGATGACGCCCATGTGTTCTGCCGCGAGCAGGACGTGGAGGGCGAAGTCGCGTGCTTCATCGCCCTGCTGGGCGAGGTCTATCGCGACCTCGGTTTTCCCCACTACGAGGTGGCGCTGGCCACGCGGCCGGCGATGCGCGCCGGCGACGACGCGACCTGGGACTGGTCAGAGACAAAGCTCGGCGATGCCGCCAGGCAATGCGGCCTCGCGCCTCAAATCAATCCCGGCGAGGGCGCGTTCTACGGACCGAAGCTGGAATTCGCGCTGCGCGACCGGCTAGGACGATCCTGGCAGTGCGGCACGGTGCAGCTTGACGGCGTGCTGCCGCAGCGGCTCGAGGCGTCCTACGTCGCCCCCGACGGCAGCCGCGCGAGGCCCCTGATGATCCACCACGCCATCTTCGGATCGCTCAGTCGCATGATCGCGATCCTGCTCGAGCACCATGGCGGTGTGCTTCCGTTCTGGCTGTCGCCGGACCAGGTCGCGGTCGCGCCGATCTCGAAAGACCAGGCCGGATACGGCGCGGACGTGCTGGCGGCGTTCGAGGATGCCGGGATCCGGGCCGTTGCCTATGACGGTGCCGATACTCTTTCGCGGCGCATCGTGGCGGCGCATGAAATGGCGGTGCCGGTGATGGCTATCGTCGGCGGGCGCGAGATGAGGGACGGCCGGGTGAGCCTGCGCGAGAGCGACGGCTCACAGGCCGACGTTCCGCTGGCCGAGGCGGTGTCCCGCCTGCAGGCGAGGGCCAGGCCCGGCGCCGTTGTGGCTCAACCCTTGTAAAACGTGCCTCAGGCGCCGCATCCCTGGTGTGCCGGGCGTCGGCGCCGCGCCCGCGGACGCAGGATCCCAGGCGAGCAGGCCCAAGGAAGAGCGCGGTGTGTCGCCTGCTGGCCCATCGTGATCTCGGGATTGATCAAGAAGGCCGCTATCGAAGGGCACCCGGACCGCCTGCGAAATCGGAAAGAACGCCGCCCACGAGGCGTAGCGAAAAATCGCAGGGCATCCCGGATTATGCGGCCGGAGCGCGCAGCCGGCCGCCGCATCATAGCGCCAAGGCGTCATCGGCCGTGGCGCGCCTGCCGGTTTTTGCGCTTTCAGCGGCGACAAGCGGGGTCCCGCTGCCCGAAACTGTCAACGATCATCTCGGCTAGGAAGCTCGTTTAGTTACCAATCGGCCTCTTTGCTCCCACGGTCCGGCATTCAGGACTGCGCTCGCTACCTTCCCGCTCGAATCCCTTACGAAGGTGATCCGCGTGTGGTACCCGTCGTCGACATGAAATTCGCGTTCGGATATGGCTTTTAGGCGGACAGGTTTGCCCTTCTCGAAATCCAGGATCGGCCAAGGTCCGGTCGCCTCCGCAACCAAATTCCCGGCGTCGATCCTGACCTGCAACTCGACACCAGGAACATAGATCGGCGCCCGCGTAACAGCGATCTCGATCGGAGCAACCTGCGCACGCGTGATTTTCAGCCGGGTTTGCGAATTGACCGGGCCTCGCAACCTCGCGATGACCTGGCTCAACGTAAGACCCTTGACGGGGGTGCCGTCAATTTCCGTGATGATATCACCCGGTTTCAATCCAGCCTCAGCCGAGGGCGAGTTATCAAGAGGGCGAATAATTCGCGCGCTGCTGCTTTTCAATTCGATATCGGCGCCGATCCCGGAAAAGTTGCTGACAGGACTCATCCTGTCCCGCGAGCTCGATGACTGTCCGAAATCGTATTTGCCGACGAGTTCATCGAGCGCGACTTGATCGGTCGCCGCGGTTGCGGATATCGGCGCGTCGCGGTCGGGAACCAGGAAGGCTCCGTAGGTCAGGTTGCGAAACGGACGCGTGAAACGGCCGTAGTCGGTCGCAACCTGGATGAGTTGTATAGCGATCAGCTGCTCCGCCGGATCGACCCAGAAATAGGTTCCCCAGAGGCCGCTCCAGGTGTAGCTGCCGACCGATCCGGGCACCCAGCTCGAGGCCGCATCGCTACGGATCCCGAAGCCGAGCCCGAAGGTCGCGCTGCCCCGCGGCCCCATGTCGCCGCCGGTGAATTGGATGTCTGATGGCAGCGAGTTCGTGGTCATCCGGCGGACGGTGGCGGGCGAAAGGATGCGCACCCCGTCGAGCTCACCACCGTTGAGCAGCATCTGGCCGAACCGCAGATAGTCCGCGGCCGTCGACACCAGCCCGCCGCCGCCCGAGAACAGCGTGGTCGGCTTGGTGACGTCCCGGTCAGGGCGAATCCATGCGCCAACCGGCGCGTCGACCAGGCGGGCGAGCTTCTCCGGCGGCACCCAGAAACCGGTATCGATCATGCCGAGCGGCCTGAACAGGCGGCCGTCGAGAAACTGGTCCAGCGGTCGGCCTGAAGCGACCTCGATCACTCGCCCCAGAACGTCAGAGCTGTGGCCATATTCCCAGACCTCGCCGGGCTGATGGGCGAGCGGAAGCCGCGCCAGTCGGGACACGAAGTCCTTCAAAGTGCCGTCACGTGCCAAGCCTTTGTCGTACAGCCCACTGTCGCGGTAGAGCTGGTGCACGGCCGTATCGCCGCCTTCGTAGACGAGGCCGGATGTGTGACGCAGCAGGTCCTCGACGGTCATCGGGCGCTTCTGCGGCTCAAGCGTGAGCCTGCTTTGTCCGCTCGCCGGATCGGTGGTCTCGACACCGACCATCATGTCCTTCAGCTCGGGAAGATAGTGGTGGACCGGGGCGGCGAGATCGAGCTTTCCCTCCTCGACCAGGATCATGGCGGCCACGCTGGTGACCGGCTTGGTCATCGAAGCGATCCAGAAGATTGCGTCGGCCTGCAGCGGGATGGTCTTGGCGCGGTCACGATAGCCGGCGGCGCGCAGATACGCGACCTTGCCGTTGCGGGCGATCGCCGCAACCGCACCCGAGAAGGCGCCGGCGTCAATCTGCGTCTGCTGCCAGGCCGCTATCCGCGTCAGCCGCGTCGAGGAGAATTCGAGCGCTTGGGGATCGCTTACCGGCGCGACGTCGTATGCAAACCCCCGCCACACGGCGAACACCGCGACAAGGAGGACGAACATCGGGGCGGCACGTCCCCAAACCGACTTCGGAATGTTGCGCGAGATGAGACTGAGCATGAGATCTTCCCCGATGTGCAGCCAAAGCGCTGCCTTCGACGATGACGCGTTTTCATGGTCCTCGAAGTTCTGGAGCATTTCCGCACGATGCCGTGCCAGGAAATCCGGCGCATATAGTCTCAAGAGGAACCCGTACACCGCCAGAGAACGAGACCGGGTCTTCCTGATATGCGCCATCGCGTCACGCGGTCCCCAGTTGGCGGCGCGCGACAACGGCAAGATGTGACAGACGCTCTGTTTCCGCTCGGAGCGTCGCCAGCCCGCACGCTGTGAGTTTGTAATAGATTCTGCGCGGGTCCCGCGTGTTGCCCTGCGTCACGAGACCGGCTTCGATCATGCGGTCCAGCGAGCCGTACAACGTTCCCGGCCCCATTTTGACGGCACCTTGGGAGTCCGATTTAACCTGTTGCATGATGTCGTAGCCGTGTCGCTCTTGACCGACGAGGGCCAGCAGAATGTGGAACACGGCGGGCGTCAGCGGCAACTGGGGTTCGGATTTGCTCATACGAATTTATATATATCCGCGACGGATATAGTCAAGGTTGGATTCGTAGCGAAGGGTCGTAGACCGTCGCAGATTTGCGCATAGCAGCGCGCGCCGCACCGCGCCATCATAGCGCTACGGCGAAGCAATAGTGCCCTCATCGGCCGTGGCGCGCCACTCTTCGCTAGAGCACGCCACGGCCCGCGTAAGGGACCGTTCCTGCGCTGTCACTCCCACGATCAGACTGCTGCACTGAGACCGCGACGGTGCCCCGTATCATTGAATGATACGCCAGCATTTGATTTCCGTATCATTCAATGATACATGTCGCATGTGATCAGGACTTCCGGGACAAAACCGCCGAAGCCGTCTTCAATGGCGAAAGTCCCAAGGGCTTTCCGGCCGACCTTGTTAGAAGAGGACGCGACAATGGCAAAGAAGCTCAAGCCCATGCATCCCGGTGAGGTTCTGCGGGAGGAGTTCCTGGTACCGCTGAAAATGTCGGCGGGCGCTCTTGCCAAGGCCTGTGGCTTGCCTCGTACTCGGATTGAGCGGATCGCCGGCGAACAGACGGGCATTACCGCCGATACCGCGCTTCGGCTCGCAAAGGCGCTTGGCACAACCGCGCAGCTTTGGCTCAATCTGCAGAACGACTATGACGTTGAGATTGCGAAGCGCGATCTCGGCAAGATCCTCGACCGGATCGAGACCGTAAATAAGCCGGAGGCAGCCTAACCGGCGGAGCGCAATATCGCAAGGTGGCGAAGATTTGCGCAATGCCGCGCACGGCCGCGCAGTCCATCATAGCGCCACGGCCAAGCAGAAGGGCCCATCGTCATCGACCGTGGCACGCCACCTGGATCGAGCAAGACAAAGCAACCGAGTGCTGCCATTTGCGCGCCGAAACTCACGAATGAAATTTAGGCCTTCATGGCCGGAGCCCTGTGCCTCACTGCTAACGCCGGCATCGAAAAGACCGTCGCAACAAAGTCGCCTGACAGCAACCGCCGGCCAAACACTGAAGGAGTTTGTCTTGTCCAACCCGAGAGACTTTCACGCTCCGCAATCGTCCTACACAAAGGAAGATCTGCTCAGATCGAGCGAAGGCGGCTATTTCGGCCCGGGCAATGCCCAACTGCCGGCACCGCCCATGCTGATGATCGACCGCATCACCGAGATCAGCCTGAACGGCGGCGAATTCGGCAAGGGCCACGTCATCGCCGAGCTGGATATCGCGCCTGGCCTCTGGTTTTTTGACTGCCTCTTTCAAGGCGATCCGGTGATGCCGGGCTGCCTGGGTCTGGACGCCATGTGGCAGATTGTCGGCTATTGGCTTGGCTGGTCCGGCTCGCCGGGCAAGGGCCGCGCCGTCGGCGTCGGCGAGGTCAAGTTCCGGGGTGGTATAACGCCAGCCATCAAGCGCGTGCGCTACGAGGTCAATATGCGCCTCGTCAGGCGTGGCAAGCTGGCTGTTGGGGTTGCGAATGGCCGCGTGTTTGCCGACGGCGCATGCGTCTATCTCGCCGACGATATGAGGGTCGGACTGATCGCATTCCCGAGCTGAGTTGCATTCCGAGAAGAGGCCGCCATGGTGCGCCGCTTCGCCTCTGATCGGAACATCGCTTCATCCTGCGCGTAGATGTGTGCGGAGTGCTGACTTCGGCCCCGTTCGGCTCCCGCACACGGACGAAACATGGAACTCGTCACCCACAAGAAGTTCAAGGCCGGCCATCTGATGCCGTGGGGGAAAGGCACCGTGGTTTCACGGGCAAAGGGGTTTGTTTTCCTGGCCGGCAACACCGCAACCACGGACGATTACGAACCGTTCAAAAAAGGTGGCGGTGCCGTCGGAGACGTGGCCGCGCAGTGGCGCAACATACTTGCAAACATCAAATCCGATCTGGAGGAACTCGGCACCTCGCTGGACCACCTGATCAAGCTTACGTTCTTCGTGAAAGGGCCCTTCCCCGCCGGCGGCGTATTGAGTTCTCCCAACTTCCGCCAGGACGTGATGGACGAGTTCTTTGCTCAGCATTGCCCCAAGCAATGCAGTTACAACAACCCTCCACCCTCGGAGATCATCGGGGTTGCGGCGCTGGCGCATCCCGACCTCGTCATCGAGATCGTCGCGGTCGCAGCACTGCCCGATTAGCTGCGTCACGTCGTGCCGGGCCAAGCCTGCGACGCGCGGTGCTGCGCAGCGCCGACCTTCGCCGGCCATGGCCCGTCACGCCCCGCACAGACGGGCGCCGTCAAATACACAAGCGGGCATCCCGATCAGGAACAGATCCAGATGATCGCAACCGCTATCGGGACCCCCAAACCAAGTGCGCCGAAAATCGCCGGGACGAATTCGGACAGCAGACTTACCTGATGTTTTACGCCTGGTGACGACATGACGTTGCTCCTTGGAGCCCCGCGAGCCTCTGCCCGCCCCCAAGATGAACGATCAATCGCGCCTTCGGACTAAAGCCCGTGGCGACTCGCTAGAGGGGCAATGCTGGGGCGTTATGGTTAACAAGTGGTTAATCGGCATAAAGAGAAGTTTGCAGACCGCGCCTTGAAGACGCGCCGCTTGATCGTGAATCGCGCGCCGGCGGTGCACACGTCGTTCGGCCAGAGTTCCGGAAGAGCGCCTCGCCGGCATCGTCGGCCGCTCCCCGTCGCGCCCCGGCCGCCGCCAAGGAATGGCGCCTACCCGGCACCACTCCTTTTCAGCGGCGCACGCCAATCAGAACGAGCAGCCATACGCCGTGAGCGAAGCCTTCGTTGCATCCAGGGTCTGCTTGCAGGTCGATTCCATGGTCGCCTTCACTGACGGATTCTTGGCCATGTCGACCCACGCCTTGCGCGTCTGGTCGATCTGCGTCTTGTACATCGCGCGCTGTGCCTCGGGGACCTTGGAGACGACGCAGGCATCGTACTTGGTCAGGAAGTCGTCACAGGCTGCGATACCCGTGCTCTGCGCGTGAGCCGTGGTGACGCCCGCGAGCAAGGCGATGCCCGCCGCGAGTGACAGCACCTGTCGGGGGTTCGCGCTCGAACCCGCCACGGCTTTCGATATTGCTTGACGCATGATTTTCATTCCTCTGTATCAACTGACTAATTTGGATCGGCGGCACGCGCCCGGCTTCGCCCGTATCTCCCCGATCGACTCGCAAAGCGGCGCGCGCCGACAACCGGTCGGCGTTGCGGACGTTGAGCAGTTCAAGCGTTGAGCAGTTCGAGGCGAGACCGGGCACCATCGTGCCGGCCACGAATAAGTGTTCCGTCAATTTGGCGAGATTATGGGTGACGGCGTGGTGACATTGCGACAACCGCGCAGTCGGTGACAGGCGGTCGCTATCATGTTGCCGTGCGATCACCGTCTTGACGATGTTGCAGGCGTTCTCCTGCGTCGCGAATGAAAGCCTCGGTCGATCCTGATCCTGTCCAGTGACAATTGATGGACATTGCTCAGGCTGGACTGCCCCGATCCGAAGTCGTCCGGCAGCGCCACCGCTTTACGCGGCTGAGGTATCGATCGAGCGGCGTATCACCCGCCGCACCTCCGCATTGGACAGGAACAGATCGTGGTTGATGACGCCCCAGCCAGCTTCTGATGCATCGATGACGCGCACCCCGAGCTGCTCTATGGCGGCCTTCTCGGCGGCGCCGACCCGTGTCATCCCGCCGGCCAATCGTCCCGACAGCGCCAGTGCGCGGTCGTTTGTCGCGGTAACGACGGTGATCTTGCGGCCGAGCGGACCGATGCGGGTGACCGCCGACGAGAATACGTCCATGTCGATATCGGGTGAGGCGAACACCACGGCCCCGATCTTGTCGGTACCGCTGTCGCCGTTCCGCGCATAGAGCTGGCGCAAGCTTTCGAGCGTCAGCATGGTGCCCATGCTGTGCGCGACGATGTGAACGCGGCCGGTGCCGGGAGCCGTGACGGCAGCCTGGAGCACGCGCTCGAAGCCGTCGCGCGACCACATCGCGCTGTCGCGGTCATAGGCGTAGTCGAACAGTCCGGCCTTGGACGGCCAGGAGAACACCATCGTCTGGCCGCGGAATTTGATGCCGTCGGCGAGATGTGCGGCATCGAGCGCGGCCGTCTCGAATGTCTGTTTGAAACCGTGCACGTAGATCAGCACGTCACCCCCGCCGCCCTGCGCGAGAAGATCGCTGACCTCTCCCGACGCCGGCTCGACGCCATCAAGACGCCAATCGCCAAGCCCGGCCGCGGCGAGCGAGAAACGGCTCTCGTCGGGCGGCACCAGCTTCGCCCGGGCGACGGTCATCCTTGTCGCGCGCTCCGGCCCGAACCAGGGTTTGGCCCGCCCGCCATTGACCGGCTTGCGTGTGGTAGCGACGAGCAATGTCGGTTCGGCGGTAAGCGACGCAGCGTCGTAACGCGCGCCGGTCGCGCCCAAGCTAGCGCATCCACCGAGCGCGAGCACGCTTGCGGAAGACACAATCCCGCGCAGCAAAGCGCGGCGGGACGCAAGAGTCTGGAGAGTCTGGTTGTGCAGCAAATGTCGGACGATCACACAGGACCTTTGGGAACACGGTTTCGCAGAACCCGTCACCACAGCTTTCCTGAACTAGCATGGCGAGAAAAGGGCGGACGATGGCAATCGCTTGTTCCGGTTCCCGTCGCGATTCCGTGATCCGCAGGCGGCGCAACGAAACCATTTCGATCCGCCGCGAAGTCCTCCGGAAACAAAGACCCTCTAACGATGTTGTCTCATCAAACGACGGGGTTAGATCATGTTGGTGTCGGTCCTGAACCTCATCTACCGCGAATTCCTCAAGCGTGCCCTTTCCGGCATCGCAATACAGGGAGGAAAACTATGACCGAAGTCGTGACGGCATTCCTCATTTTCGCCAGCATTGGCGTATTCCTGGCCCACGCATTTGATGCCTATCGCCTGCGCTAGATTTGCCTGACATCACGCTGGTACGGTCGCGCCGCGAGATCAGTCGACGCTGTATGCGCGCGTGGTTCTAATGCGCGCTTGGCGACCTCCTGCTATCGGGTGCCATCCTTACCGGCGATGAACACGTCGCGATCCGGGAATTTTTCGAACACTTCCACAGGCTGGCCGAAATTCGTAGCGAGCACATCCCTGGGATTTGCTGCGATCCATTGCGACAGATCAATGGTTTCGTAGGTGCCCGCATTGAATCCGATCAGGATGCGCGCAGGTCCGCCGCCGACATTCTCGATCGAGTGGCCATAGCCCTGCGGGATGTAGCCGACGTCACCCTTCTGCAATCGCTCGATCCGGTAGCGGCCGTGCGAACCAAACAGCGTGACACTCACCTCGCCTTCGACGACGTACTGCCACTCGTCGGCGTTCGGATGCCAGTGCAGCGTCCGCAGCGCGCCGGGATCAAGATCGAGGACGACGCCCGTGATCGTCTTCGCAATCGGGAAGCGGCTGGAATCGACCCGCCACTCGCGGCCGTCCCGATAGCTCGCATGCGGCGGCTGCGCCAGCAGGCGGTATTTGTGGGTCTCCGGCGGCAGCTTCCAGCCCTGCAGCGGCACCGACGGCTCGGCAGGCGGCGGTTTGCCGCGCGCGAAATACACCTCCTCCTTTGGGAATGTTGCGAACACAGCTTCCGGCAGGCCGAAATTCTTCGCCAGCAGCGCCGGCGGCGTATGTCCGACCCAGTCGGTGATGCTGAAAGTACCGAATTCGGAGAAGTAGCCGTTGTCGAAGATCAGGATGAAGTGACAGGGTTTGTCGCCGAGGCATTGCAGCATGTGGCCGTGGCCGCGCGGGAAGTACCAGACGTCGCCGGCTTCGAAATCGTTGGTCTCGGCAAGGCCGCTTGGATCGACGACGGTGGTGCGGACACGGCCTTCGAGAACGAACGCCCATTCGGCCGCGGTGGCGTGCCAGTGCAGTTCGCGCATCGCGCCGGGCTCAAGCCGCATCGAGACGCCGGCGATCCCCTTGGAGATCGGCAGTTGCGCGACCGTCGCCTCCTTGCCGTAGCTGTTGCCGATGACCTTGCCGTCCGACTTCTCCAGCGCGAATTTGAAAGTCGGAAGATCCCTGCCGGCAAGCGTTGGGTCCGGAACATTGTTCATGAAGCTCGGATCGCCGCCGGCTGCCGGCTGTGCCCCACCCAGCGCTGCCAGCGAGGCGATGCCTGCGGCGGCCAGAAACTCCCGGCGTTGCGGATCGGACATGATGCTCTCCTTGAGGATGATCCAGCGAAATGCTCCGACGACGGCTCCCACCCGGCCGCGGAAGAAGCGCCCACTAGACCACAAAGTTGGCGCTGGCGGATGGGGGTGTGCTGGCCGTAACGGACCCCGCCCGGGACAACCAGACGTCAAGCAAGGGCCGGCCGGCATCCTCCCGGTCGTCGCAGGCTCAATTGAATGGCTATTAAATCAACGGGTTAGACAGACGCTTGGGGATGGTGCTAGAGAACGCAGGCGGGCAGCGGGATTTCGATTCCGAAGGTCGGGAGTTTCTGGCCTCTCCAGGCGTGCTCGTTCGGCTTACGGCTATTCGGACATTTCAACATGAGAAAGATCATCCTGGCGCTGGCGATCCTGTATCCGGCGGCAGCGCTGGCTCAGGGGACCGCCCCGGCCAATCCCCCGACCGTCGGCGGCAAGCCGCTGGTTGTGGTCGGATCGAAGAAATCAGCGGCGGGCAAGAAGGAAAAAGAAAAACCCTTGTCGGTCGCCCAGAAGTTGCAGGCTTGCCTGGATATCGACGATGCGACCAAGGAACGGCTGAATTGCTACGACGCCGTTTATGCGCCACAGCCCAAGCCGAAGGCGCCGGCGGCGAAGGGCGTCAATGACTGCCGCTTCCTCAAGGAGGAAGACGAGCGGTTGGCCTGCTACAACGGTTTTGCGGACAAGATTCCGAAACTGCCGCGCTAACTAAGTCGGGCGGCGCACCTTACCAGGTGGAATTCCAGTTCGGGCCGCCAAAGAAGCCGAATTGCGACTGCTGCGCGACCCGCATTTGCGGGTGCTGCGCGAACTGCATCGGCAGTGCCGGACGGGTCTTGGCGACCTTGCGCTTGCGCTGGACCTGCGGCTCGGGCTTCTTCGCTTCCGCCGGGACGAACTCGGCAAACGTCTCCCGCACACGGGCTTGGGCGGCGGCGTCGGCCACAGGAGAGGCAGGGGCCGCAGCACGCGCGGGCGGCGCGGCGGCTTGGGCCGTCATGGTCGGCGGCGGAACAATGGTCGGAAGGCTGGTGTCGTAGACCACCCGTTCCGGCAGCTTCTGGTCGGAACGGATGCGAACCACGGTTTTGTCGACCGACGGAACGGCCTGGCTGGCCACAACCGCCTGCTGCGGGACAAACACATCGATCGCCAACAACAGCGCCAGCAGCACTCCGCCGACAAACAGGAAATAACGCGCTACGGGCATTGTGATCTCGCTCCCCCCGCGCGAGTACCGCGCGGTTCAGTCGCCCAACGGGCGATATAGCGATTAGTTCCTGGCCAACCGGCAAGGTTCAAAAGCAGAGATCACATTTTCGGGGGGAGGCGCGGCACGTTCGGCGGCACAAGGTTAAATACGGCTGGCTGTCACCAGTGAACATTTCGCCTTATTTGCGTTGACGTTGACGAACCCGACCAGCATGCCGGCGTAGCGCTTCCGGCTCTTCATGTTCACGGTATCGGGAATGACCCGCCGGCGGTCGGTCAGATGGCTGCCGTCCCGGCGGGTGAAGGTGCAGGCGATCTCGATATCCCTCACCGCATAGTCATTGGCATTGCGCAATGTGAAGGTCACCAGCGCCTTCGAGCCGAGCCCGCCCCTTCGCCACGATTGCGAGACAATCTTGAGGCCGTCGAGCGGCGACTGGGCGGGAGCCACCGTTTCCGGCGGCGCGATGTCGAGCGGTGCGGCAGCGGCCGAATTGGCGTCGGGGGAAACGGCCGTCGGCGCCGGGCTCGACAGGGTCGCCTGGACCCCGGCCGTGTCGTCCGATGTATTTTGCGATGTATCTTGCGTGACGCGCGCAACTTCAGGCGAGGTCGCCGTGGAATGGCCCTCGGCATCGCTTGCCTGCGGGAGCATCAACCATAAGGCGCAGCCTGCGATGGCGATGGCCGGCAGCACGACAAGCCGTGCTTCGGACTTTCCGAACGACCAGCCGGCGATTCTCATAGCGGTGCCCTCACCCGGCAGCGCCGACGCCTGCCGCGCCGCGCACGAAAAAAGCCATACGAGCGTTTGCCGTACGGCTTCTGTCACGACCGCCGCTGTACGGATCCTGCCGCCCGTCAACAATCACCCAGGGAGGAAATGGTTTCACGCCACCTCGACAATATTGCGGCGGCGGCACGGGATGGCATTGTGGAGGCGTGGCGGCTAGATTGGCCGGCCGCAACCGGCCTTCAGCGCCGCAACAACAATGCCGCAACAACAATAATGAGGAGACCGAGATGCCGACCGTTATCTGGGACCATGTCCATTTGCGCAGTCCCGATCCCGAGGCGACCGCCGCATGGCTGGAAGACGTTCTCGGAGGCGAGATCATCCGTGGTCCCGGGCGGATTGACGTCAAACTCGGCGGTGCCAATGTGTTCATCGCACCCGTCACAGTCGGCGACGGCGTCAACACCCCGCCGGTGACGCCCTATCAGGGTCTCGACCATTTCGGACTGACCGTGAAAGACATCGACGCGGTTGCCGCCGAGATCAAGGCCAAGGGCGTCGAGTTCACGAAGGAGCCAACCACCATCCGGCCCGGCGTGCGCATCTGCTTCATCCGTGGGCCGCAAGGCATTTCGATCGAGTTGCTCGAGCGCGACAAGAAATATGCGTGACTCCACTTTCGCTGAGCACGACGATCTATCTGGCCGACGCTCGCGCGCTAGGTCATGCTGCCCGGCATGAAGCAGCGGATGCTCAATCCCTGATAACCGCGCATCGGCCAGACCATGGTTCGGCCGAAGCGATTCGGTTCGGTGATCACGGCGTCGTCGGGTACGTCATACCACTCGCCGTCAATGCGAACGCGGTAATGTCCGCTTTTCGATTCCCAATCCACGTCGCTGACCGCGCTGCCGTCCGCGTCGGAGCAACACGGCCCCTTGCCGCTCTTCAGACTGTCGAACCATTGCTTCAGTGGTGAATTGGCGTAACGGCCGTCGGGATCGCGCGCCTCGCCGCGATCAGCGGCAAGCGGCAACATCAGCAATACGCTGCCGATCATCATCCGCCTTTTCCAGCGGCCCGCGCGATGACGACCCGTCGTTTCACGGTTGCTGTTCCCGATGTATGGATGCGGCACGTGGCCGCCGGAATTCATCCAGTTGGTCACCTGTTTCTCTTGCTCCAAGCACCCGCCGGCCGGTGCCAAACCGAGCTATGCATTTCGCGGGCCAACTTGATTCGGTTCCCGACCCGTCATCCCCGCGTCACGTCGCAATGGTTCGATCAGGGTTTGCTTATTGGCAGGCAACCTGACGCGTTGACGGTGCATGCCACGCTTTGGCATAACTCATTGACCGGCTTGGGCGCGGCGGCCGGCATCCGGGGCGTCATGAAAAACGGGCTCTATTCGATCCACGTCACCCTGCTGGATGGGCGCACCGGCAAGGGCAGCGGCGTGATTCTGTTCCGCGACGGCCAGATCCTTGGCGGCGACGCCTATCTATTTTATACCGGCAGCTACACCGTGAAGGGCGATACCTTCAAAGGCGAGGTCCTGGTGCAGCGCCACACCACCCCGCGCGACAATGACAATCCGCTGTTCGGCGGACCCAATCCGGTTGGCATCGGCGTCTCCGGAACATTCACCGACACCCGCGGCACCATGAACGGAACCGCGCTGGTCGGCAAAGCCAGCCAGATTTTTGGCGCGACGTTGCACAAGCTGGCGGATATCAACTAGCGCCCGAGCACGCCCGCCTACTCCGCCGCCTGCTCCAGCGGTGCTGTGCGCGGCAGAATCATCTGGATGCGCGTGCCGCCGCCCGGCTGCGAATCGAGATCGAGCCGGCCACCGAGGCGTGTCGTGACAATGCTGTAGACGATGTGCAGGCCAAGTCCGGTGCCACCCTGGTCGCGTCGGGTGGTGAAGAACGGATCGAAGGCGCGGCGGCGGACGTCGAGGCTCATGCCAATGCCGTTGTCGGAAAAGATGATCTCGACATTGTCCTTGCCGGACTCGCGCACCTGGATGTCGACCGTGCCGGGCTTGCCGTCCGGGAATGCATGCGCCACCGAATTGAGGAACAAGTTGGTAAGCACCTGTCCATACGGTCCGGGATAGCTGTTCATCATCAGATTGGGCTGGCACTCGACATTGAGCGTCAGATTATGTTTGCGCAGGCCCGGCCGCAGGCTCATCACCACCTGCTCGGTGAGGTCGCCAAGGTCGAAAGAGCGCTGGTCCGAATAGTTGCGGTCGGCGGCGACCTGCTTGAACGACTGGATCAGCTCGGCGGCGCGGTTGAGATTGGCGACGAGCTGCGACGACGCATCGCGGCTGGTCTCGAGGAAATCGTTCAGGCTGGAGCGCCGCAGCTCGCCGCGGGCGACCTCGGCTGCAAAATTCGATGTCTTGCGCTCCAGCGCGGAGGCCACCGTCAGACTGATGCCGACGGGGTTGTTGACCTCATGCGCCACGCCGGCCACCAGCCGGCCGAGCGCCGCGAGTTTTTCCGCCTCGATCAGCGAATTCTGCGTCTCGCGCAAGTTCCGCAGCGCCCCCTCCGCTGCATCCTTGGCCTTGCGCATCTCGGATTCGACGCGCTTGCGCTCGCCGATGTCGAGCGCAACGGTGACGATGTTCTCGATCTCGCCGGAGGGATCCAGGATCGGCAGCTTGTTGACCAGCCATTGCCGCATATGGCCGGACGCATCCCTGTACTCCTCCTCGTAGAAGCCGAGCTCCTTGCCGGCTGCCAATACCCGCTTGTCGGGCTCGTCGGTCTTTTCCGCGCCGTAGCGCGACATCAGATCGGCGGTGGTGCGACCGATCGCATCCCCCGGCTCGACTCCGAAAATGCCAGCCATATAGCGGTTCATCAGGACATAGCGGAGCTCCTTGTCCTTGACGTTGATGACGGCAGGCACGGTGTCGATCACCATTTGCAGCAAGCGGCGGCCTTCGGCGATCGCATCTTCGGCGCGCTTCTGGTCGGTGATGTCGCGCACCGTTCCCTCGTAGCGGACGACGACACCGGCCTCATTGTGCACGGCGCTGGCGCTGTCGGAGAGCCACAGCACCGAACCGTTGCGCGTGCGAACCTGGTACTCATATTCACGGACCATGCCGTCGCGCTGCATCAGCCGCTCGTATTCCGCCCGCGCTTCGGGATGGACATAGACCGTACCCGCGATGTCGCCGATGCCGTTGATCAGATCCTGCGGCGTGGCATAGCCCATCATCCGCGCCAGCGCCGGATTGGCGTTCAGCAGCGCGCCGCCGGGCGTCGTGACGTAGATTCCGTCGACCGAAGACTCGAACAGCTTGCGGTAGCTTTCCTCGGCAAGCCGCTGTTCGGCGAGCGCACGCACCGCCGCCTCGCGCGCGCTGTCGGCATCGACCAGCGTCTGCCGGAATACCTCGGCGGCGCGGGCAATGTCGCCGATCTCGTTGTCCACGTCGATCGCCGGAATCGAGGCGCTCTTTTCGCCACGGGCCACCGTGCGGATCGAGTTCGCGATCGCCGCAAGCGGACGTACGGTGCGGCGAACCACCAGCAGCGAGGCAAAGAGCCCGATCAGGACGCCGGCAGTACCGAGCACGATGCTCTGCCATTTTGCTTCGGTCAGCGTCCTCGCAAAATCGCGGGAGAGAACGCGCCCTCGCCGCTCGCTGACGTCGCGCAACAATTCCGTCACGCGCTGGATCAGGCGGCCCTCCGCGCCAAGCACTTCCCTGTCGATGTCGGATATCTGCCGCTCGCGGATCGATATGTTGACAATCGCCAGCGCATAGTCGTCGACGATCGCGCGCAGCTTTGGATCGGCGACCGTCATCGAGCGCATGCTCTCCGCAGCCTGTTCGGCAGCCGAAGGGTTATGCGCCAGCAACGCCGAGGCGATGCGGCTCTGGGTCTGAGACAGGGCCATCGCAAGGTGGGCATCGGACGCCTCGGCGATCGCAGTATCGAATTTTTCGCGCAAGGGCGGCAACGTGACGATCATTTCGGCGCGGCGGTTGATCAGCGCTGAAATCCGCTCGATGCCGCTGCGGTAGGTCGCCAGGCGCTCGGTGACGCCGTCGATCATGTCCTGCTGCTCGGGAGCGAGCTCCAGCCGCGTCTTCTTCAGGACCTCGCCGAGCGAGGTCGCGGCTTCGCCGACCTGGACCGACTGCGTGCCGGGGTCGGTAACGAAATCCCGAGCGGCGAGCCGCAATTCGTTCATGCGGCGGTCGATGTCCTCGGCGAGGTCACCGACGCTCTGTAGCCGCTGCAGCTCGGCAAAAGTCGAATCGATGTGGCGGATGGCGATGACGCTGGCAGTCGAGGTGATGATGATCACCGCCAGCACCAGCATGAAACTGCCGAATGTCAGTTGGCCGATCGAAAGCGAGAACGATCGCGGCGGCAGCGAATTCGGCGGCGTTTCAGCGGTCATGTGGGTCGGGGCCGGGCTCCTATCGGGACGCAATATACGATGTATTTCGGGCCGTGGGGAACATGCCGGCCGTTGGTTAATAGCGGTATATAAGCCGGATTTCTCGGGGCCAGCCCGGTCACACTTGGGCCGTCCCCAGCGCCCTCGCCGCTGGCGCGAATAGCTGCAGCCATTCGGTTCCAGATGCGGTAGCGCCGCAGCGGCACGCAGGTCGACGCCTTCCCGACGTGAAGCCCGTTCAGACGGCCTTCCCGATCGGGCTCGCCTTTCGCGCCGGAATCGTCATTGCGGCGACGCCGACGACGACACAGGCGAGCCCGATCCAGGCGGTCGAACTTAGCTGCTCGCCGAGGAAAACCACGCCCACCGCGACGCCGATCGGCACGCGCAAATAGGCCTGCGCCGTGGTGCCGACCGATCCCAGGGTCCGGATCAGGCGGAAATAGATCACGAAGGCGAGCGCTGTGGAGAACACCGCGAGCCCGAGCAGGGCCAGCATCGAACCGGTCGACGGCTGCAGCGTCCACGGCCGCTCCAGCACCAGGCCGACCGGAATCAGGATCGCCGCGCCGCACAGCAGCGACCCGGCCGCGGGCACCATCGGATCGAGATCCCTGAAACTCCGGCCGAAAATGGCGGCGCCGGCGTAAGCGATGGCGGCCAGCACCATCACGAGCTGGGCCGTCAGTTGCTCGCCGAAGCCGGACAGCGCCTGCATCCCGACGATCAGGCAGATGCCGGCCATCCCGGCGATGACGCCGAGCAGCTTCCTTGACGTTACCGCCTCATGGCGCGTGACGGCGAGCGTCAGGAAAAACGTGAATATCGGCGCCGTGGAGTTGAGGATGGTTGCCACCCCCGCATCCAGCGCCCGCGTCCCCCAGGCGACCATCGTCCAGGGGACGACACTGTTGAGGCAAGCCTGAAACAGGAAGCGTCGCCAGCTTGTGGCATCAACGGGCATTCTCACGCCGCGCCAGCGCAGGATGATCAGCAGCAGCAAGCCGGCAATCAGCGTGCGGCACGCGATCAGGGTGATCGGCGGAATGGTCGCCACCCCGACCCGGATGAAGGTGTAGGACGCCCCCCAGAGTGTGGCGAGCGCGAGCAGCAGCGCCAGCTCGGTCGCCATGCCGGCGCGTTGAGGATGGGTATCGCCCATGTCCGTGTTCCCGATCTCGGTGAAAGCCGGGACGGACATTACAGCCGCAAGCGCTGCGATACTTCGTTATACGCCGAAGTGTGGATGCAGCCTTCGACGCGACCGGGCTTCGGGCGCGACGGATATGTCAGCCGACCGAGCCGACCTCGAACACCTCGCCGTCGTAACCGGCTTCGAGGGGAATGCGGAGCTGGCGGCCGCCATTGTTCCTGGTCATGACCGGCGTCACAGTGACGACGGATTTGCCTCTGGAGTCGTCGAGCGCGGACTTCACGCTTTGCTGCTTGCCGAGCTTGATCAGGTTGCGCGTGGTGGGGAACGGCAGCTTGAAGCGTCCGCTCTCGCCGCCTTCCAGTGCCTCGCGCGGCGAGACCCAGATCGAATCGGTGGATTCCCTGCCGTCATGGGCGCCGACCTGTTCGGGCGGCGCGGCGGCAAGGAAAAACCAGGTATCGAACCGCTTGGGCATGCCCTCCGGCGTGATCCAGTGCGCATAGGGCACGAGTTCGTCGAGCGCCAGCACCATGCCGTTGTCGGTCAGCACCTTCAGGAACGTGATCTTGCCATCGCAGAGGTCGGCGCGGTTGATAGCCTCGATCTCGCTGGCGCGCTTGGCATCGACCAGCGCCTTCGATCCCTTTGGCCGCGCCAAAAGGATCCCGCTTTCCTCAAACGTTTCGCGGATCGCCGCAATGCGGAAGCTGAGCGTGGCCTCGTCGAGCCCCTCGCCGCCCGAATAGAGTTCTGATGTCGCGATGATCTCCTTGTCGCCCTTGTCGACACTGCCGCCGGGAAACACCAGCGCGCCGGAATTGAAGTCGATCTCATAATGGCGGACCATCATGAAGACCTCGATTTCCTTGGCGTCTGCGCTGTCGCGCAGCAGCAGGATGGTGGACGCGGGACGCGGGGCGACGGTTTCGGCCATAACACCTAACTCCTGGACCTCATCCTGAGGAGCGGCCCTTGGGTCGCGTCTCGAAGATGATTGGCACGATCGGGGCCTCGTGGTTCGAGACGGCGCTTCGCGCCTCCTCACCATGAGGGACTTCTAGCCCGCCGCGCTGGATTGCGGTTGCAGATTGGCGCGGCGGTCGACGCGCGCCACCCGCGACAACAGATACTCAACTTCGGCCTTCGCCGTCGCTGTGATGGTGGCGCCGGGCTTGCGCTGCGCGCTGGACGAAATGATACCGCGCTTCTGCAGCACGTATTTGCGGACCGACAGGCCCGCGCCGGGCTGCTGCTCGTAGCGGATCAGCGGCAGATGCGCGTCGAACAGATCGTGCGCCGCGTCGCGCTTGCCGGCCTTCGACAGTTTGACGACGTCGATCAGCAGTTCCGGGAAGGCGTAGCCGGTCATGGCGCCGTCAGCGCCACGCTCCATTTCGAAATCGAGGAACAGCCCGCCATTGCCCACGAGAATGGAAAGCGGCCGCAGCGAGCCGTCTTTCTGATAGCCACGCAGCGTGGAGATCTTTTCCAGGCCCGGCCAGTCCTCATGCTTGAGCATCACGCAGGACGGCGAATCCATCACGATCTTGCGGATCACGGCCGGCGTGAAGATGACGTTGAGCGTCAGCGGATAGTCCTGCAGCACCCAGGGAATCTCGTCGCCGATCGCTTCCTGTGCCTGCTTGAAATAGCCCGTGATCTGGTCGTCGGTGCGCAAATGCGGCGGCGGCGCGATCATCACGCCGGCGGCGCCTGCGTCCATCGACGCTTTCGCCAGCGACCGCATCGAGGCAAAGCCCGGCGCCGAGACGCCGACGATGATCTGCATGTTCCTGGCGCGCTTGACGAAGCGAACCGCGACCTGCTCGGCTTCAGCCGCATCGAGCTTCGGCGCCTCGCCCAAAATGCCGAGTACGGTGACGCCGTCGCAGCCGACTTCGGCGTAGAAGTCGGTCAGCCGGTCGATCGATTTCTCGTCGATGCGGCCGTCATCGTGGAACGGGGTCGGCGCGATCGCAAAAGTGCCTGCGGCCTGAGCGGTGAGCTTTGTCATTTAGTGCCTCTTGTCTGGTCATTCCGGGATGGTCCGAAGGACCAGACCGCAGATGCGCAATTGCGCATCGGGGAATCTCGAGATTCCGGGTTCGATGCTTCGCATCGCCCCGGAATGACGTCAAATCTAAAACCTTCGCGCGCCCATCTTGATCTGCTCTTCCGAGAAGAAGATTTCCTTGGCGTGCTTGACGATATCCTCGGCCTTCCATCCCTCATGCGGGGGCTTCCAGCCTTCCATTTCCATCATCCGCATCTCCCGTACGCCGCGCGGGCCGGAGACGCCGAGCACCTTGCCGGTCTGGTCGCCCGACAAGTCGCTGACCATGTATAGCACGGCCGGCGCGATGCCGTCCGGGCCGAGCGCCGCGCCGGGGTTCTCCTTATAGCGCGGCAGGTCTGCGGTCATGCGGGTCAGCGCGCCGGGAGCGAGCGTCCAGATCCGGATATTGTATTTGCGGCCCTCGATCGCCAGCACGTTCGACAGTCCCCAGATACCGCCCTTGGCGGCGCCGTAGTTGGTCTGGCCGAAATTGCCGATCAGGCCCGAGGTCGAGGACGTGTTGACGATGACGCCACCGCCGTTCTCGCGCATCCATTTGAACACGGGCTGGGTGCAGCAGAAGGTGCCTTTGAGGTGCACCCTGATCACCTTGTCCCAGTTGGCCTCCTTGGCTTTTGCAAACGTCTCGTCGAGCAGGATGCCGGCGTTGTTGACCAGAATGTCAGCCCGGCCGAAATTCTTGATGGCGTCGTCGAACACGGATTGTCCGCCGGCCATGGTCGAGATGTCGGCCCCATTGGCGACGGCCCGGCCGCCCTCTTCCTTGATCGCATTGACCACCTTCTGCGCCATCGAAACGTCGGCGCCGGAACCATCGCGCGGCCCGCCGAGGTCGTTGACCACGACAGCCGCGCCCTCGCGCGCGAACAGCCTTGCGTAGGCCTCACCGAGCCCGCCGCCCGCGCCGGTGATGATCGCGACCTTGCCGTCGAGTAATCCCATGGTGTGTTCTCCCAGTTAGTTGCCGTCATTCCGGGATGGTCCGAAGGACCAGACCCGGAATCTCGAGATTCCGGGTTCGCGCTATCGCGCGCCCCGGAATGACGAGCAAATCACCCCAACACCGTCTTCCCGCTCCTGATCACGGTGACGCCCCGCGATTTCACCTTGGCTTCGAACGAAACGACGTTGCCGTCCTTCCACAATTCCATCGTCACGGTCTCGCCGGGAAAGACCGGCGAGGAAAAGCGCGCGACGTGCTGCTTGAAGGCGGACGGATCGTAGTCGGCATAGGTCTGCAGCACGCCGCGGCAGGTGATGCCGTAGGTGCACATGCCGTGCAGGATCGGCCGCGGAAAGCCGGCCTTCTTGGCAAACTCAGGATCGGAGTGCAGCGGGTTGCGGTCGCCGCAGAGGCGATAGACCAGCGCCTGGTCCGGCCGCGTCGTGATGTCGACGATCTTGTCGGGCGCCCTTGTCGGCACCTTGTGCGGCTCGGGCTGGCCTTCGGAAGGTCCGCCAAAGCCGCCGTCGCCGCGCGCGAAACGCGAGGCCACCAGCGTGGCCAGCTTCTCGCCGTTCTCGTCCTTCAGCACGGTCTGGTGGCGGATGACGGCGCCCTTGTCCTTGCCCTTGTCGAAGACGTCAAGCACGGTCGAGTCGGCCGTGATTTTCGCAGCGCTTGGCAGCGGCTTGTGGAAGGTGATGTCGCGCTCGCCGTCGACCACCATCACGCGGTTGAGATTCATCTCGCCGGGGCTAGAGCCCCACGCCGCCACCGAGGCGAAGGTCGGCACTACCTTGAGGGGGCGCGGGGTCAACGTGCCTTCGTTGACGTAGGCGAGTTCGTTCTCGTCCATCGGATCGGCCCCCATGCCGATCCCGTAGGCGTAGAGCATCACCTCGCGGTCGGTATAGGCGTATTTCTGGCCGAGATTTTTCAGGGCCATGAGCTGTTCGTAATTGATCGGCATGTTTGAATCTTCTCCCCAATCGCTCGTTATCGTCACCCCCGCGAAAGCGGGGGTCCAGTAACCACCGGCGTTTACTGGATCCCCGCTTTCGCGGGGACGACCACCTCTTGCGTGGCGCGCAGCGCGCGCAATTCCACTAGGCCGCCGTGAAGAACGGCAGCGGCGCGCCGTCGGTCGGCTTGAACACCACCTTCACCTTCTGGCCGATCTTCAGGCTCGTTAGATCGCAATCGACGATGTTGGTCTGCAGCGACGGGCCTTCCTTCAGCGTGACATAGGCAATCGCGTAAGGACCGGTCGGCGATTTGCGCATCAGGCTGTAGGTGTAGATCGTGGCCTCGCCCGAACTCTCCTCCCACACCGTCTTGTCGGAGAAGCAGAACGGGCAGATCGAGCGCGGGAAGTAATGCGGCTCGCCACAGGCGGTGCAGCGCTTGATCATGAACTTGCCGGCCTTGGCCGCTTCCCAGAACGGCGCGGTCTCGGGATTGGTCACCGGCGCCGGATATTTTTTCGCTTCAGCCATCACACGCGCTCCAGAATGCAGGTTGAGGCGGCGTGACGCACGCCGAGAAGTCCGCCGGTGCCATGGGCGATCGCGAGGTCGCAATTCGGCACCTGCACCTTCGGATGGGCTTCGCCGCGCAATTGCCGGACTGCCTCAAGGATTTTCGTCATGCCGCCGCGGTTGACCGGATGATTGCTGCAGAGGCCGCCGCCATCGGTATTGAACGGCAGCTTGCCGACGCCCGAAATCAGATTGCCGTCGGAGACGAACTTGCCGCCCTCGCCCTTCTTGCAGAAGCCGAGGTCTTCGAGCTGCATCAAAACCGTGATGGTGAAGCTGTCATAGATCGAGGCGTACTTGATATCCTTTGGCGTGACGCCCGCTTCCTCGAACGCGCGCGGGCCGGACCAGACGCCGGCGGAATAAGTGAGGTCGAGATCCTTGCCGCCGCGCGGGCCTTTCATCGCCTCGCCATGGCCGATCAGCCGCACCAGCGGCTTCTTCAGGCTTTTCGCGATCTCAGGCGTGGTCACGATCATTGCGCCGCCGCCGTCGGTGACGACGCAGCAATCCATCCGGTGCAGCGGGTCCGAGATCATCGGCGAGTTGATGACGTCCTCGACCGTGACAACCTCTTTGAGCATCGCGTGCGGGTTGTACTGGGCGTGATGCGAGGCTGCGACCTTGATCCAGGCGAGCTGTTCGCTGGTGGTGCCATAGTCGTGCATATGGCGCATGGCACACATGCCGTAGGCATTGTGGGTGGTCGCGCCATAGGCCGCCTCGAAATCGGCTTCCGCGCCGGCGGCACGCGCCGGCATCGGGCCGGTGCGCGGCTTGCCGGCGAGCGTGACCAGCGCGATCGAGCATTTGCCCGCCGCGATCGCCGCAGCCGCGTGGCCGAGATGGATCAAATAGGAACAACCGCCGGTCTCGGTGGAATCGACATGACGCACCTTCAATCCGAGATAATCGACCATCGGCCAGAGGCCGCCGGGGGCGTCGCCGGCGCAGAAATAGCCGTCGATGTCGGCCTTGGTGAGCCCGGCATCCTCGATCGCCCCCTTGGCGACCTCGGCGTGCAACTGCGCGGTTGATTTGTCGGGTGCGTGCCGGGTGGGATGCTCATAGATCCCGGCAATGTAGGCCTTGCCCTTGATGGTCAAATCGTTCTCCGTTGGCGTTTCTTCTTCCGGGTTTTTTCTGGCCTGTCGCCGCCCCCTTGGCAAGCGCCGAAATATTCCGCCGGGCGAGACGGTAGCGACTGGACTCAACTCGGGATGATTATCAGCGGAAATCGTATCAGGTCGGCACGCCCGGATATGCCAGTGTGTTCTCGCGGCGCGACGCACCCGAGTTGTGCCTGCTCGCTTGCCCCCTCAGGGATGAGGGCGCAGGGAAGACCGGGTGCGCGCTGCACCCGCGGTCTCGTGTGCAATGTGCACAAAGAAGTGCGCACACGAGCATACAGGTCCAGCGGAGAGCATCCGGCCTTCCCTGCGCAATGGTTTGACGGCTTATGGCGCGCTCTTCCCGGAGACGAATTCCTCTTGCCTCCGTCGCTGCCGGATTGACGACTGGCCGAACCCGGTTGGGTTCGAACAACCTCCGCCAGCTTGACACCAGCCACGGGTGCCAGAACCACACGCTTTTGCCGTACGCGAACTGCGCCGCTCGTCCTGCGCGGATCAATCGCTCACAGCCCCAAGACAAAGCTTGAGGCCGCCCTGCAATGCCTCGCGCGCGCAACGCCATCGCGTCCACCGCAACCCGCACTCCACGTATCGTGACGACGCGTACGCCCCTCTTCATGAGGCGGGATGGCGCGAAGATGGAGCTGATTTGGGGAAAATGAGAAGCGGTATATTTTTGCTGCGCAATCTGGACGACCCAAATCGCGTTGAATCGGCTGGTGAAATTCGTTCTTTGGCGCAGCGGGTTTCTGTAGCAACTGTAGGGTGGGCAAAGCGTAGCGTGCCCACCATTTAGAGCACCGCCTGTCGAGAGATGGTGGGCACGACGCTTCGCGTCTTTTGCCCACCCTACTGCTGTCTATTCCGCCGCGAACTGGCTGATGAATCGATCTCAGTGCCCAGCCAGTGTCTTGTACGCGGCAACGGCACGCTTGAGGTCGTCGTATTCCTCGCAGGGAAGCAGGCAGAGTTTTTCCAGCGCCACCAGCAATTGCTGTGCCTTGGCCGGCTCCCCCAGCACCAGATAAGCCTCACCGAGATGCTCACGCGCGCTGCGGTGGCGGGAGTTCAGCATCAAGGCCTTCTGATAATGGCCAATAGCCGGACCCATCTGACGCAGCCGCCGATAGGCATAGCCGATGTAGTTCTGGATATCGGCATTAGTCGGGTCGCGCAGCGCAGCGAGTTCGAACGCTGCGATTGCGCCATTCCAATTCTCTGCGCGTAGTGCCTTCTTGCCGGCCTTGAAATCGGGATCGAGTTGTGCCCAGTCGGCATCCAATGCAACCGACGTCATAGTGGTGCAGATCGGCCAGGCGTCGGCGGTGGCGCTCGGCTCAGCCGGCCTTACGGCCACACCGAACGGCGGTGCAGTCGCGATCCGCCCGCCCAGCGAGCCTATGGTGTAGGCGGCCACGCCGCTCACCAGCACACCGAGCATGATTGCCAATGCGACCGCGCGGATCATCGTGTCTTCCCGACCTGATGGCTGCCGGGCGCTGGGCCAGACAGCCAAGGAATTATTTTCGTGCAGAACCTATCGTGTCGTCTTGGCGCGCATATGCCCGGGCCACACGGATTTCCTGCCGCTCCGTATCGGCGTTGCTGGCCAAGTTCACCAGCTTGCCAAAATAATTGGAGGCCTTCTGCCGGTCGCCTGCGCTGTCGGCAGCGCGGGCGGCTCCCCAGAACGCGCGGAAGCGGTTGGGCGTCTGCTTGAGCGCGGTCTCGAACTCGTTCAGGGCGGCGGCAGGCTGCCCCGTCTCGAGAAGTAGTTCGGCCAGCAATTCGCGGAACGGATAGAGGCGATTCTCCATCGCGACATGCTTGACGCTGCCGTCCTCGCCATCGGCCGCGGCTCGCATGAACCGCAGCGCCTGATCGGTCGCACCTTCCTTCAGTGCGATCCAGGCCGAAACGGCCAGCATCTGCTCTTCGGTCCGGTCCGCCCAATAGGATTGGTCGGCACGCTGCAGTGTCGTTCGCAACGCCTTCATCGCTTCGATCTCTGCCTTGGCGCCTGCAAGATCACCCGTGCGGGCCATGCCCAGACCGCGCGTGAAGCGGATCAACGAATCCGCCATCGGATATTGGGTGGCAATCATAGGCAGCTCGGCGGCGCCAGCCCAATCTGCGCGTTCCAGGACATAACGCGCGGGCATGGCGGACTTGGCGGTGAAATTAACGAAGGTGATAGGACGATCGCCGCGATCGGCGGTGGCGAGCGACCTCTTAATCATGGCATCAGCCTTGGCATCCTGTGCGAGCTGCAGGTGGGCATAAACTATGAAATCCGACGCATGATAGTAGTCCGGCTGGATCTCCAGCGACGACGCGTTGGAGGCAATGGATTCCTCCCACAGGCCGACCATGGAGTAGATATGCGACGGCATGTGCCGCGCGTGCGGCACGGCCGGCGCAATGCCGGCGTAGCGCCGTGCCGACGCGATTCCCTTTTCGGCGAGCGGCGCAAAATCGTAGGCGTGAATCAGGTAGTGTGTCACGCCCGGATGCTGCGGATTCTGCTCGAAGAGTTTCTCCAATAACGCCGCGGACTTGATTTGATTGGCGTAGGTGAGGTCGCTTTTCGGTGCGGCGGCTTGAAGCGTCAACGCATAAAAGGCCTGGACTTCGTAGTCGTCAGGATAGTTTTGCGCCATCTGCGCCATCGCGGTATTGTAGGCTGCCAGTCGGGCATTTACATCGACCTTGTCGTGGTCACGAAAATAGGCGCTCAGCGCCTCGATCCAGTCACGTTCGCGCTGGGTCTTCGGCCCGGCAGCCCGCGCCTTCTCGAGTGCGGCCCAGGCTGCCTGCGCGTCCGCCCGTGACGGAGTAGTTGCAAGAGTGTTGCCGAGCAGGTCCATCGCCACGCCCCAATACGCCATGGCGCAAGTGGGATCCTGCTGCAGGATCTCTTCGAATTTCCGGCGGGCGATCACGAACCAGTACGAATGAAGCATGGCGACACCGCGGTCAAACTCGACCTGCACTTTGGGGTCGCAGGAGGTAGCGAAGGTTACCTTACCGAGATTTTGGTCTTGCTGGCCGATTGCGCCGCTTGCGAGCGCCGCACTGATCAGGCCGGCGGCAAACAAGGTTCGTCCCGATTTCGCGTTCATCGTGAGTCTCCTTTAGGCCTTGCGAGTGATGGTCCGTAGGCTTGAGTGGTCGGATGCCTCTCCGTCCCTCCTCGTTATCCAGTTTCGGTTTGTTGCCCCTGCGCCTGCAAAGCGCGCAGATCAACCACGCCGGCCCCAACGCGCTACAAATCGCGCCTGCAACCGGTTTTGAATGAATGCGCAATGCTTGCTGCTGAAGCCACCGACGTCGCCCTCAATCAAAGGATTTTGGCACGTCTCTCTGGCGCTTACCGAGTGAAGCTTAATCCTCTTTCCATGCTCCCGAAAGAGCCTGCAACGCGCGC
Organism: Bradyrhizobium sp. AZCC 2176; assembly: GCF_036924645.1. NCBI lineage: Bacteria > Pseudomonadati > Pseudomonadota > Alphaproteobacteria > Hyphomicrobiales > Nitrobacteraceae > Bradyrhizobium > Bradyrhizobium sp. AZCC 2176. The sequence continues at coordinate 6,832,799 of NZ_JAZHRX010000001.1, forward strand.
ACAATATCTGAATTGAGTCCGGAGTGTGCACCGAAGCGAGCATTTGACCGCTCCTTCGGACTTATAGGTTCCGCGCTAGCGCGCAGGGTGGGCAAAGTGTGCCCACCATCACAAAGGAAATCGTCGACGCGGCGCCGTGCGTCTGCCCACCCGATCGGTGCCCTACTCCGCCGCGAGTTGCCGCGGCGCCGGCGGCGGGTTGACGAGGTCGGCGGCGAGTTGCGTGTAGCGCGCTTTTGCGTCCTGCACCGCCTTCTCCTTCACCGGGCCGTAGCCGCGGATGCGGTCGGGCAGCGAGAGAATTTCGACGGCGGTATCGTGGGTGAGCGGCGACAGCAGGCCGAGCACGGTGGCGACGTCCTTCTCATAGCCAGCAATAAGATCGCGCTCGAGCTTGCGGTCGGCGCTGTAGCCGAAGATGTCGAACGGCGTGCCGCGCAAGAAGCGCAATTTGGCCAGCGTCCGGAACACCGGCATCATCCAGGCGCCGAACGCGCGCTTCTTCGGCCGGCCGAGCGCATCGAGGCCGCCGCCCAGGATCGGCGGCGCCAGATTGAAGTTGAACTTGAAGTCGCCTTCGAACTGGTCGCGAACCTGCTTTTCGAAACGGCCGTCGGTGAACAGCCGTGCGACCTCGTACTCGTCCTTGTAAGCGAGCAGTTTGGCGTAATTGATCGCGACCGCGCGCGGAAGCGCGTCGCCGTAGCCGCCGTCGGTGGCGGCGTCGCGGACACGTTTCACGAGACCCCGATAGCGCTCGGCGAGCGCGGCGTTTTGATATTCGGTCAGAAATGCGCTGCGGTGGGCGATGATCTCGTCGAGCGACATCGCATCCAGCGTCTTCGGTGCAACGACCTCGTCCTGCCCCTTCATCATGGCCTCAAGCCGCGCCGGGTCGGCGGCGGCAAGACGGCCGAGCTGGAAGGCCTGCGTGTTCATCTTGATCGAAACGCCGTTGACCTCGATCGCCTGCAGAATAGCCTTCGCCGACAGCGGCAGCAGGCCCTTCTGATAGGCATAGCCCAGCATCATGATGTTGGTGGCGATGGAATCGCCGAGCAGCGCCTCGGCTGGCTTGGTGAAGTCGTAGAAAGAAGAGTCCTTGCGCAGCTCGGTCTCCAGCACGTGGTTGACCTTGCGGCTCTGGAAATTGAAGTCGCGGTTGAGGATGAAGTCGGCGGTCGGAATGACGTGGGTGTTGATGACGCCGACAGTGCGGCTGGCTTCGCAGAGCGTGATGGTGTCCTTGGCGGCGGCCACCACCTCGTCGGCGGCTATCACCAGATCGGCGGTGCCGGTGACGATGCGCGAACAGGTGACGTCGGCGGTGTGTTCTGACAGGCGCACATGGCTGAGCACCGCGCCGCCCTTTTGCGCGAGGCCGGACATGTCGAGGATCATGCTGGCCTTGCCCTCGATATGCGCGGCCATGCCGAGCAGCGCGCCGATCGTCAGCACGCCGGTGCCGCCGACGCCGCCGACCGCGATGTTGTAGGGCCGCTCCAGCGAGGGGAACGCAGCCGGCTCGGGCAGATCGCCGATGTCGCCAAGGCTTGTGTCACCAAGGCCTGTGTCGCCAAGGTTCGCCGGCGCGCGGCGGCGCGGCTTGCCGCCGTCGATGGTGACGAAGGACGGGCAAAAGCCCTTCAGACACGAATAGTCCTTGTTGCAGGTCGACTGGTTGATGGTGCGCTTGCGGCCCATCTCGGTTTCCAAAGGCTCCACCGAGATGCAGTTCGACTGCACCGAGCAATCCCCGCAGCCTTCGCAGACCGCCGGATTGATCATGACGCGGCGCGCCGGGTCTTCCATCAGGCCGCGCTTGCGGCGGCGGCGCTTTTCGGCCGCGCAGGTCTGCACGAAGACGATCGCCGAGGTGCCCTTGAGCGTGCGGCAGGTCTTCTGGACCGCGTCGAGTTCGTCACGGTGCGCGACCTTGACGCCGGGCGCGATGTCGGACGCCGGATAGGCGCCGGGGTTTTCCGAAACCAGATAGATGTTGCGGATGCCCTCGGCGTGAAGCTGGAAGGTGATCTGCTGCGGCGACAATTCGCCGTCGACATGCTGGCCGCCGGTCATCGCGGTGGCGTCGTTATAGAGGAGCTTGTAGGTGATGTTGGCGCCCGACGCGATGGCCTGCCGAATCGCGAGGCTGCCGGAGTGGAAGTAAGTGCCGTCGCCGAGATTGGCGAAGACGTGTTCTTCCTTGGTGAAGGGCGCGACGCCGACCCACGGCACGCCCTCGCCTCCCATGTGGGTGTAGGTCTCGGTCGAGCGGTCCATCCACAGCGCCATGAAGTGGCAGCCGATGCCGGCAAAGGCGCGGCTGCCTTCGGGCACCTTGGTCGAGGTGTTGTGCGGGCAGCCCGAGCAGAAATACGGCGTGCGGGTGACGGGGGCGACCGCCTGCATCTGGGTCGCCTGCCGGCCGTTGAACCAGTCGGCCTTGGCGCGAAGCATCGCGGCGATTTCGGGATTGAGATTAAGTCGAAGCAATCGTTCCGTCAGCGAGCTTGCCAGCGAAGCGACGCTAAGCTCGGCGGCAAAAGTCAGGAAGCGCTTGTCGTGATCGTCCATCTTGCCGACGATGCGCGGCCGGACGTCGTCGCGCCAGTTGAACAGCTCCTGTTTCACTTGATTTTCGACGATTTCGCGGCGCTCCTCGACGATGAAGATTTCCTCGAGGCCAACGGCAAAATTGCGCACGCCTTCCGGCTCCAGCGGCCAGGGCATGCCGATCTTGTAAAGCCGCAAGCCAATCTTGGCGGCGACTTCCTCGGTGATCCCGAGTTCGCGCAGCGCCTGACGGATGTCCTCGTAGCTCTTGCCTGACGCCATGATGCCGTAGCGGGCATTCGGCGAATCCATGGTGATGCGGTTGATCTTGTTGGCGCGGGCAAAGGCGATCGCGGCATAGCCCTTGTAGTCCTGCAGGCGCAGGTCCTGGGCATAGCGATCGTCGGGCCAGCGCAGATTGAGCCCGCCCGGCGGCATCTCGAAATCGGTCGGAATGATGAAGGGCGTCATCTCGTCGGTGAGGTCGATCTCGGCGGTAGTTTCCACCGTCTCGGTGATCACCTTCATGCCGACCCAGCAGCCGGAGTAGCGCGACATCGCGATACCCAACAGGCCCATCTCGATCATTTCATGGATGCTGGAGGGATAGAGGTAAGGCATCAGTGCGGAGATGAAGGCATGGTCCGACTGATGCGGGACGGTCGAGGACTTTGCGCCGTGGTCGTCGCCGGCAAGGACGAGCACGCCGCCGTTTTTGGCTGAGCCCGCCGTGTTCCCGTGTCTGAAGACGTCGCCACAGCGGTCGACGCCGGGGCCCTTGCCGTACCAGATACCGACCACGCCATCATATTTGGCGCCGGGCGAAAGGTTGAGCTGCTGCGAGCCCCAGATCGCGGTGGCCGCGAGGTCCTCGTTCACGCCGGGCTGAAACTTGATGTTGTATTGGTCGAGGTGTTTTCGCGCGGCGAAGAGCTGCTGGTCGTAGCCGCCGAGCGGCGAGCCGCGATAGCCGGAAATGAAGCCTGCGGTGTTCAGCCCTGCGGCGCGGTCACGGCGGATCTGCGCCATCGGCAGGCGGACCAGCGCCTGGATGCCGGTCAGGAAAATGTGGCCGGTACCTTGGGTGTATTTCTGATCGAGACTGATCGGACCCTGGTTGATTCCCATTTAAGCCCTCTGTGTCACCGGCGTGAGCCTTGATCGACGATGCTTTTTATCTAGGCATCTGAACTTGTTAGAACCAGTCTATGTCGGATTTTCCTGGCCACGCACTACAAATCTCGCCGCCGAAGCCGCGCTTTCAAAGATCGCAATTTCGTGCCGGGAATAACGGCAACGCTTTTCGGTTTGTGTCGTCCGGGAGCCTCGGCGCGAAACGGCATGACATCCCTCCCCTGCATGCTTTCGCGCTATAACGCCTCCGGAGGCCAGATGGTGCAGGGACCACGCCGGACCATGCGGACGATTCTCGCTGGGGTGCTTTTGTGCACTGCGTTCGCCATTGCCACGGGCCATGCCCAATCCAAGCCAGATTTGAGGAGCGAGCCGAGCGCCGAAGATATCGCGCGCGGCAAGGCGCTGACCGACGCCGGCGACTGCGCGAGCTGCCACACCGCCGATTCCGCAAAGCCGTTCGCTGGGGGCAAGCGGATCGACACCCCGTTCGGCGGCATCTATTCGCCCAATCTGACGCCGGACCGCGAGACGGGCTTGGGCGCCTGGAGCGATGACGACTTCTACCGCGCTTTGCGCTTCGGCGTGGCGCGCGACGGCTCGCGCTATTACCCGGCCTTCCCCTATCCGAATTTCACCAGGCTGACGCGCCAGGACATTTTTGCCATTCGCGCCTACCTGGCGACGCTGGCGCCGGTGAGCAACGCGCCGCGCGCGCCCGAGCTGCGCTGGCCGTTCAATTATCGCGTCGTGATGCGCGGCTGGAACTGGCTGTTCTTCAAGCCCGGCATTCTGATGCCGGACCAGCAGAAGAGCGCGGAGTGGAATCGTGGCCGCTATCTGGTCGAGGGCGTCGCGCATTGCGGCACCTGCCATACGCCGAAGAACATCCTTGGCGCGGACAGGCGCGGCCAGAAGTATGGCGGCGGGCGGGTCGCGGGCATGTTCGCGCCGCGGCTGGACGGCGCCGAGCGCAGCGGGCTGAAATCCTGGAGCGTGGAAGACATCACGGAGTATCTGCAGAGCGGCCGCAACGCCAGGAGCCATGCCGGTGAACTGATGTCGGAGGTCGTGGTCAATTCGACGTCTGTCATGAGCGATGCGGATGTCCGCGCGATCGCGGTTTACCTGAAAGACCTGCCGGCGGGCGCGCCGGAGCCGAAGGTCACTCCGCCTCCACCGACGCAAATGGCCGCGGGCGAAAAGCTCTACAAGGGTGCCTGCATCGCCTGCCACGAGGCCGACGGCTCGGGCGCGCCGCGGATCTATCCGCCGCTGCCGGGCAACGCCAACCTGCAATCCGCTGACGCATCGAGCACGCTGCGCATCATCCTCGACGGCGCGGAGACCGTCACGACGCCGCGCGCGCCCAACAAAGGATCGATGCCGGCCTATGCCGCGAAGATGACCGACCAGCAGATTGCCGACGTGACGAACTACATCCGCAATGCCTGGGGCAATGCGGCGCCGCTGGTAACGGCAGAACAGGTCGCGAGGGCGCGCCGCAAATAGAAGGCGCGCCGCAAATAATCGTGTCCCCCTGCGCCGCAAGCTCCACACGGCAAATCTCACACCGGGAACCGGGCGAATCATCAGTTCCAACATTACGGGGTTGCAACATTGGCGGGGAACATCCGCGCACGCCAACCATTGTCTTCGGGATGCTTAACGGAGGAACTCATTCATGGCATATCAACCCAATCCGAACGATCCCTACGGCGCCGGCCTGAGCGATGAAGAAATCCGCCGTCAGGCCCGCCTTAACAATCTCGACAATGATTTGCAGGCCGATCCCACGCTCGGCGAGGGTCCTCCGAGCGGCACCAAGGTCGCCATGTTCGCTGTCGCTATCGCCGTGGTGCTGGGCGCCCTGTTCTATGGTCTCAACAATACGACGGTAAACCAGGCGGGTACATCGCCGGAGAACCGGACCGCACAGACGCAGCCGGCTAACCCTGCGGCGCCTCCGGGGATGCGTGACGTAACGCCGCGCAGCAACACCGACCCGGGCACCACCACAGGTGCTGCGACCAATCGACCGGCGTCGCCTAGCACGGACATGAACAAGCCGACCACGCCGCCTGCGGACAACGCGCCGGCCAGCAAGCAGTAACGCTCATCATCTGAAACGACGCGCAGCGGGCCCATTGGCCCGCTGCTTTTTTGTGGCTGGCCGAATTTGGGGCTAGCTGAACATCTTGTTGAGTTCGCCGCCGGGATAGCCGTTGGCGAACTCCTTGAATGTCCCCTGCTCGGCCATCTCCTTTGATGCCTTCATGAAGCCGGCCCACGCCATCCGCGCCAGCGCGCCGCCGACGCTGATCCGGCGGACGCCGAGATCGGAGGCCGCCGCCAGCGACGGGCCGGCGGCGCCGACCAGGAGATTGACCGGCTTTGGATGCACCGCCTTCACCACAGCCGAAATCTCTTCCGGCGTTGAGATACCGGGCGCATAGAGACAATCGGCGCCGGCTTCGGCATAAGCAGTGAGCCGGTCGATCACGAGCTTCAGATCCTTCTGCCCGCGCAGGAACGCCTCGCAGCGGCCGGTGAGCAGGACGCCGCTATTGTCGGCATCGATGGCTTTCCGCGCCGCCTTGATGCGATCGACTGCCAAAGCGCGATCGAACAGGGGTTTTGCATTATCACCGGTAAAGTCCTCGATCGAAAGTCCTGAAACGCCGGTCTTCACCGCGCGTGCCACATTGACGGCGACCTTGTCCGGCTCGTGCGCAAAGCCGTCCTCGAAGTCGGCATTGACGGGGATATCGACCGCCGCGCAGATCGCGGCGAGATGTGTGCAGACATCGTCAACGGTGACGCGGTTGTCGGCCTTCGCCAGAGTCCAGGCAAAGCCCGCGCTGGTGGAAGCCAGCGCCTTGAAGCCAAGATGCTGCAGGGCTACCGCGCTGCCGACGTCAAAGGGATTGGGGATGATGAAGCATCCGCTCTCGTGCAATTTCCTGAATGCGGTGCGTTTGTCAGCAGGTGTCAGCATGGGTCGCTCCCCTCATGTTTGTTGGCGCCCGCGTAGATAGGTGCGCAACGCCCGTTCTGCCAGACGCCTCACGCCACGACCTTGCGCAGGAACGTCCGCTCCTCGGCGAGGATGAACTTGTTCTCCTCGGCGAAATTGAAGTTGGCCATGCCTTCGCTGTCGGCGCGCAGCCGCGCGCGGTAGCTTTCATAGGCAGCGAGGCTCTCGAACGAGATCAGCGCAAACGCGATGTTGTTGGTGCCCTCATGCGGCATCCAGTAGCCGAGCAGGTCGCCGCCGCATTTCGGGATGATGGTGAGCCAGTTTTTTGAGTACTGCTCGAACAGCGCGCGCTTGAATGGATCGAGCTGGTAGCGGATGAAAACGGTGACGGTCATGTGGGGGCTCCTGTGCTTCCTAGGCCGTCATTGCGAGCGAAGCGAAGCAATCCATAGCGCCGCAAGCGGAGGAATGGATTGCTTCGTCGCTGCGCTCCCTTGCGCAAACGCTTCGCGTTTGTCGCAGGCAATGACGTTCGAGGCAACAATACCCGCTTGCCCTACCGCAATGCTTCGGCTATCATCGAACTATGAAAGCAGGCCCCGACATCGCCATGGTCGCCTCCCTGGTCGGCGATCCCGCGCGTTCCAACATGCTGACCGCGCTGATGACCGGCCGCGCGCTGACCGCGAGCGAGCTGGCGCACCAGGCCGGCATCACGCCGCAGACCGCGAGTTCGCATCTGGCAAAACTCGAGGCCGGCGGCCTGATCGAGCCGGAGAAGCAGGGCCGTCACCGCTATTACCGCCTCACCGGCCCCGACGTCGCCCATGTGCTCGAAGGCTTGGCAGGTCTCGCCGAGCGCGCCGGCCACACCCGCGTGCGCACGGGGCCGAAGGAGCCGGCGCTGCGGCGGGCGCGGATCTGCTACGATCATCTGGCAGGCGATCTCGGCGTGCAGATGCTCGACAGCCTGCGCAAGCAGCGGCTGGTCCGGCAAACCAAACAGGACATCGAACTCACCGGCGAAGGCAAGCGCTTCATGGCGCAGGCGCTGCAGATCGACACGGAGGCGCTGGCGCACCCGCGCCGGCCGGTCTGCAAGGCCTGTCTCGACTGGAGCGAACGCCGCCATCATCTCGCCGGCACGCTGGGTGCCGCCGTGATGAACCGGTTCACCGAACTCAACTGGGCGTCGCGCGATCCGACGCCGGGCAGCCGCGTCGTCAACTTCACCCGCACCGGCGAAAAGCGCTTCGCGGCGCTGTTCGGGAGTGAGCCGGCTTAAGCGCTCCGCAAAAAGTGAAGCCGTGCTGGCTTTACCGCGCGCGCTCATCACATCAATAAGGCCCACATCCCAAAGGATGGAGCCTGCGATGCAACGCGCGATCGTGATCTGCTTTTCGATTATCGTGGGCAGCCTCCCCTGCGCGCTGGCAGCCGAGCCTGCCGTGCGCGAGTTCTCTGCGCGCGAACCCTCTGCGCGCGAACCCTATGGCATCGCGCTCGAGGGTTTTGCGTATCCCTACCCCGTCCACCTGCTGCCGCTCGTGAACGACGGCGAGCAGATGCGGATGGCCTATATGGACGTAGCTCCCGCGCAGCCGAACGGGCGGACCGTGGTGCTGCTGCATGGCCGCAATTTTCCATCGAGCTATTGGGCGCCAGTCATCAAGACGCTGAGCGATGCCGGCTATCGCGCGGTGGTGCCGGACCAGATCGGCTTCGGCAAATCCTCCAAGCCGCAAGGCGAGCTGCATTTCGACACGCTGGCGCGCAACACGATCGCACTGCTCGATCATCTCGGAATCGCAAAGGCCGACATCGTGGCGCATTCGCTCGGCGGCATGCTTGGCGTGCGGATCGCGCGCGCCTGGCCCGACCGGATTGCGCATCTGTTGCTGACCGCTCCGATCGGCCTGGAGGATTACCGGCTCTACGTACCGCCGACGCCGACCGAAAAAATTCTGGAGAATGAAGACAAGCTCACGGCGGACGGCTATCGCAAGCAGTTAGAAACCAATTACGCGCTGAAGCTGCCGCCCGAACAGGTTACGCCGTTCATCGACGCGCGTTTCAATATCAAGGGCAGCGCCGAATATCCGCGCTGGCTGCGCGCCTTCGTCAGCTCCGCGCAAATGATTTACCGCGAGCCGGTCGCGCACGAGATCCCGCTGATCACGCAGCCGACGCTGTTCGTGATGGGCGCCGACGACCACAACGCGCCGGGAAGAGCCAATGCGCCGGAAGCGCTGCGCGCGAAAATGGGACAGAACGCCGAGCTGGCCAAAGCGCTCGCCGCGAAAATGCCGAACGGCCGGGCCGAGGTGATTCCCAATACCGGACACCTGGTCTTCCTGGAGGCGCCGGCCAGATACAGTGAACTGTTGCTCGGATTTCTGGCCGTAGCGCCATGACAAATCACGACATTCATGTTCCATTCAGATGTTCCTGAATAGGTTCCGAACCGTGCCGCCTTGCGGCCATGAACGGGAGAAAACATGAAGTACCTTTTCGCAGCAGTTTTGGCCCTGGGCACCGTTGCCAGCTTCAGCGCGGCGGAAGCCGCCGGCGGATGCGGCCCCGGCTGGCATCGCGGCCCCTATGGTGGCTGCCAGCCCAATCGCCGGGCCGTTGTGGTTCGTCCAGCCCCGGTCGTCGTGGTGCGGCCTGCAGCTCCGGCCGTCGTGGTGCGGCCCGGCCGCGTGTGCCCGTATGGCACGGTGTGGCGCTATGGACGCTGCCGCGCTTACTGACGTTTCCAAAGCATGACAAAAGCCCCGCTCGCGCGGGGCTTTTTTTATTCCTTATCCAAACAATTCCTGGCGACATCTCACCAATAGTAACGACGACGACGCCAGTAGCGGCGGCGCCAACGACGGCGGCGATGCCAACCCCAATATCTGCGACGCCGGCGGCGCCAACCCCAGTGCCGGCGACGCCAGCCCCAGTGCCGACGGCCCCAGCCGCGATGACGGCCGCGACCCCAGCGCACTTCTTCGGGTGTGAGGCGGTCGACCTCATCGCCTGATGTGACGGCGGGTTGAGCGTTCGCATCGGGAGGGAGTTTAGCGTCGTCGGCGAGCGGCGCCGGCATCAGCGGCGCGGCCTGCGCGCTTGCTGCAAGCGCGACACCGCCCGCGGCAAATCCAAGGGCGAGTTTCAGAAAGTGGCGGCGTTCCATCACATCTTCCTCCTCCGTTGCTGTGTGCGAAGAAGAGAGTTTCGAGCTGCCTAGATGAACGCGCGGTGAACTGCGCGTTCAGCTTTGCTCCGAACGAAGTCGATCAAGATTTATTTTTGCGCGCGGCTCCTCGCAGCGGAACATTTGTCGTCGTTGCGGCTTTTCTGCATCGCGCGCGCGTGTGATCCCGCTTCGCTCTGCGAGCTACGCCGGACGAGCTGCGCGGGAACGACAACCCTGTTACGCCACGAGCTCCTCGGCCAGCACCAGCACCTCCCGTGTCCGCGTCACGTCCGGCCAGTCGCGGTTGAAGTCGGCCACCAGGCGCTTCATCTGCGGCCCCTCGATCGCGCGATCGAGCGTGGTTTTGTCTGTGAATTGGTACATCGCGTGGTGCAGCGACGGATCGGTGACGCTCCAGTAGCGCCATGCCTTCACGGCGCCGAACGATTTCATCGCATCCGGCAGATGTTCCCGCGAATACCAGGTATCGAACGCCTCGCGCTTGGCGGGGTCTGATACAGTGGCGCGGACGACGAAGAAGGCTGCGGGCATGTTTCTCTCCCAATGATTTTGTAGGGTGGGCATCTGCGTATCTTTCAACACGCAACTGTCACATGCTCCGTGATATCAACGCCGCGCGCAACGCGTTATCCGAGGTGCCACCCATGCCTGCCCGCCATCGCTCCGCCCTACTCGCAGCCCTCTGCCTGTTCGTGGCAACCGCTCCCGCCCTTGCCGACGAGATCATGCTGCCCCGCGAGCCGCAGGTCGGGCCGCGGCCGTTTTATCTGGTCGACAAGATGAAGGACGGGTCGCTGAAGCAACAGCTCAGCCAATGCACCGGACCGTTTCGCAAGACCGATTTTTCCATCGGCCACCGCGGCGCAGCGCTGGAGTTTCCCGAGCATACAAGAGAGTCCTATGTCGCGGCCGCCCGCATGGGCGCCGGCATCATCGAATGCGACGTGACCTTTACCAAGGGCCGCGAACTGGTCTGCCGCCATTCGCAGTGCGATCTGCACACCACGACCAACATTTTGACCGTGCCGGAGCTGGCCGCCAAATGCTCGCAGGCGTTCAGCCCGGCCGATCCGGCCACCGGAAGGCCTCGGCAAAATGCTGCACCAGCGACATCACCCTCGCCGAATTCCGCACGTTGGCCGCCAAGATGGACGGCTTCAATCCGGATGCGAAGACGCCGGAGGAATACCAGAACGGCACGCCGCGCTGGCGCACGGACCTTTACGCCAATTCCGGCACGCTGATGACGCATCAGGAGAGCATCGCGCTGATCAAGAGCCTGGGCGCCAAATTCACGCCGGAATTGAAGGCGCCGGAAGTTCCGATGCCGTTCGACGGCGACTACACCCAGGAGAAATATGCTTCGCAAATGCTGGACGCCTACAAAAAGGCCGGCATTCCCCCGAGCGACGTGTTCGCGCAAAGCTTTAATCTCGCCGACGTGCTCTATTGGGTGAAGACCGAGCCGGCGTTCGGGACGCAGGCGGTGTATCTCGAGGACCGCTACGAAAAACAGGGTCTCGATCCCAACAGGCCCGACACCTGGAAGCCCTCGATGGCGGAGTTGAAAACGCAAGGCGTAAGAATTCTGGCGCCGCCGATCTGGATCTTGCTGACGCTGAACGACAAGCGCGAGATGGTCCCGTCCGAGTACGCCAAGGCTGCGAAGGCCGCCGGCCTCGACCTGATCGGCTGGTCGCTGGAGCGCGACGGCCCGCTGCACAAGGGCGGCGGCTTCTATCACAAATCGATCAAATCCGCAGTCGATCGCGATGGCGACACGCTGACGGTGCTGGACGTGCTCGCAAAACAGGTCGGGGTGCGCGGCATGTTCTCGGACTGGCCGGCGACGACGACGTTCTATGCGAGTTGCACGGGCATGAAGTGAGGGCTTCGTAGGGTGGGCAAAGCGAAGCGTGCCCACCATTCTCGTGCGAGTCAAAGTTGGTGGGCACGCTTCGCTTTGCCCACCCTACGCGCCTTCACGAGCAGGCACGTCAATTCAGCTTCATCGGCGCATCCCCAACTACCCGGAGATCGATCCTGCCGATCAGGTCCGAACGGAGCGCCCCGGCGGCGCTGATGGCGTCGCTGGTCTGCCGCAATGTGCTGACATTCGATCCGAGCGATACGATTCCGCCGAGTATCGCGGCGATCGATCCGAGGGCAGCGACCTGACTGGATCCGAACAGGCCGAGCATCGTGACGAGCAGCAATCCGACGCCGCCGGCGATGGCCGCCTTGGAAACCAGAATGATCTTTCGGCATCGCTCCGAGACTTCGGCGAGCTCCTCAAGCCGCTCCTCGATGAGTGAAATCTCGTCGGTCGGGTCGTCTTCGGGCATCAGATTCAAGATCGAGCACCAACGTGTCATTTCGTGGGGTGGGTTAGCCACCCTACCCGCCGTTCACCTTTCGCGCTAGGCGGGCTCCAGGCCGAGCGCCAGCGCGCTCTCGATCCAGGCCGGCAATTCGCGCTGATACAGCGCATTGCTTTCCTTGAAGCCGAGTGCCGGATCCAGCACGAAAGTGGCGAGAACTTCCTTCACCTTCGGATCGCTATTGGCCGCGACGCACAGTTCCGCCAGCCGGTCGACGATCGGTTGCGGCACAGCCTTCGGCACCGCCCAGCCGGTGAAGCCGCTCAAGGTGAAGAACTTCGATGTCGCGCCTTGTTCGGGCAGCGTCTTGACGTTCGGGATCGCGTCGACCTTTTTCGAATGCACCGCGAACACAACACCTTTATTCCCTTGCAGAACGGTTTGGGCTGCCGTGTAGCTGCCCATCGCGACATCGAGCGTGCCGTCCAACAGCCCCGTCCACATCGGCGCTTCGCCCCGGTAGTGGATCGGTTCGATCTTGAGGCCATACTGCTTGTTGAGTTCATTGATCGTGATGTGCGGCGCCGAGCCCGCGCTATAGGTGCCGAAGTTTACCTGCCCCTTCTTGCGCGCGAACGCGACGAAATCGTCCAGCGTCTTGACGCCGGACGCCAGGCTCGCGACCAGCAGCAGACCGGCGCCCGGAATGATGCTGACTAGCGTCAGGTCTCTATCCATGTCATAGCCCGGGTTCTTCATCATGACCCGGTTCATCACATAGGTCGCGGAAATCGAGCACAGAATGGTGTGACCGTCCGGCTCCGCGCGCGCGACGTCCGCCGCGCCGATCGAGCCGGACGCGCCCGCCTTGTTCTCGATGACGACGGTCTTTCCCACCTGCCTGGAGATGAAATCGCCGAAGGCGCGCGCGAGCAGATCGGTCTGCCCGCCCGCCGGATAGCTGCAGACCATCCGGATATTTCGCGACGGCCACGCAGCTTGCGCCGAGGCGCCACGCGAGAGCAAAGGCATCGCGGCCGCCGCCGTGCCGGCAGCGATGAAGTGACGGCGATTGATTTTCGCAAACATTGATTCCTCCCTGAATTTTCAAGGAGCGTAGCGCATCGCCCGGCTACTGCCACATGCGAATGCCGGGACAGATTGGCGCACTTAGCGAAATTCGGGCTCTCCTCACATGATCCCGCAAGCGCGCTAACTCGATGATGGTATTTGCAACTGCCACGGGTGCGAACCGACGGCGCTTTATGCGAGTTGGATGGGGATGAAGCGAGCGCAGGCTGGACGAGCTGTCCACTGTAGCGCGTACAGTTAGAGCGCGCGGGATGCGGGCCGCAGCATCGGCGTCAGCACTGGAGAAGAGCCACTTTGGATTCTGCCGGTGATCTTGAAGCCATGACGTTCATAGAGCGAAATGTTACGCGGATTCGAGCTTTCGAGGTAGGCCGCGATGCCCTCCTCGTCGCATCGTCGAAGGGCGTGCTTCATCAGCAACGTGCCGAGCCCCTGCCCGAACCTGTTCGGATCGGTGGCGATAAAAGGCAGATACCAATGCGGCTCAAGGGGATGATGTTCGGCCATTCCTTTCATGACGGCCCCGATATCCTCGGCGGTCTCCGGGCGCTGGGTCTCCTCCATGATTGCGCCCATTTCTGCTTCATCTGGCTCGACGCCTGGCGGCAGCCACAGGGCAACGGCGCGAGCCCCTTCAGTAATGTAGGCTGTGCCATGCTCGAAAGCCCGGCCGCCGAGAGCATTGACGAACCGAGGCATTGTTCTGAGGTACACGGACGGATCGGGCCAAGCCCAACGCGCCATCGGGTCGGCTGCAAAGCCGAGCACAATGGTGCTGATCGCGCCTGCCTGGACGTTTGCGTCCGCGGATTTGACTTCCGGCGCCACCGACATCCTGTCGTTCCCTCGGTCACCATTCGATCTTAGGCATCGTTAATGTAAACGGGCCAATGCCTTCTTCAAGAACCAGACCGGCTCTTAATTCTTGTGAACGCGTGAAGGGCACAAAGCGCACGAGGGCGACGGTGCGCATCGTCGTCTTGTCAAGGGCGATTTTTTCGACGACCGCGAGCTGCTTCGGCGGACGGCGGCGTTTATGAAAACTACTACTGTTGTCCGGACTGCAACTGCACTGGCGCCCGCGCTTGTGCTCTGGCTTGCGTCGGCGGAAGCGTCGACACGGGCTTACGCGCAGGGTTGGCAACTGGCCGTGGCGGATTAGCTGATGTCGCCGCCGATGTCTTGGGCCGCAGGTTCTGCTCGGAGGCACTGGAGATCGCGCGCGCCATTTGTTCCTGGCTCGCCTTGAGCTGTTCGGTGATCCCAGCATTTTCGCGGGCCAGTTCTTCCTGGCTGGCCTTGAGCTGCTCGATCTCCTGCTGCACGCTTGCGAGATCACGCGCCATCGTTTGGAGCGATTGTGTCACCTCGGGCGGGATCGGGTCCGATGCCGCGGCTTGCGGCACGGTCTGAGCCGGAGGCGGTAATTGCAAAAGTCCTGCATCCGCCGCAGCCACCTGAACGGCAGGCGGGCTCTGCTCGGCGGCAAGCTTTGATGTTTCCGACGGCAGCGACGAAGCCGCGGCCAGTTGCGGTGCCCACCGGGAGATCATCGGCGTGACCGTCTCGCCATAGGACTGCCAGGCGAAAGCAGCGGTACAGATGCCCGCTGTCAACAGCAGGCCGATCAAGCCGCGTAGCGCCGGTCTGCCTCGCGATGGATGACGAAGCCTGTTCACGGGCTTCTTCTCCAGCTTGGAAATCTGTTCGTTGAACCGTGCGAGTTCTTCATCCGCGCGAGCGATCTGCTCATAAGCATGCGCGAGCCGTTCATCGGCGCGCGCGACCAGCTCCATCTCTTGCGTGGACAGTGCCGGATTAACGTGCGGGTCGGTTTGCTTGGTGTTCACCGAGGAATCCATGAGGCGCCTCCTGCCAGTTTGCCGTCAACTGAACGAGCGATCGTCGGATTGTAGACACTCCTTACCGCCGTTTTGACCAAAGCAAGGCTGGAGGATGGAAAGTATAGGGCTGATTTTGGGCAACAACCCTGCAGGCATCGCCTTGAGGTCGCGTCGCAGCGCTCTACTTCCGACAGCTGGAAGCGAGCTGCCCTGGCCCTAACGACGGCTCAGTTGGCCTTGCGGCTCAGGAAGACCGGGATGTCGAGAACCTTCTCCTCGACCGGATTGCGCGCAGGCATGGCACGGCCGAACGGATCGAGGCGCTGCGGCGCTGCCGGCCGCGCCGGTTCCGCGATCGGCCTTGCCGGTCGCACTTCGGGGTGGCGGGACGGCGGGAGCATCGACGGCGGACTCTCAAATCTCGGCGCCGACACACTACGCTCGATCCGGTCGGCGGTGCGGCGCCTGTCGTTGCTCAGCCGGCCGGCGAGGTCCGTCAGCGAGCTTTCCGCCGGCTGCGACTGGCGCGCCGGGCTGAGATTGTCGATGCCGGTAGCCACGACCGAGACGCGAACGATACCTTCGAGGCTTGCATCGAAGGTGGCGCCGACGATGATGTTGGCGTCCGGATCGGCCTCGTCGCGGATGCGGGTCGCCGCTTCATCGACCTCGAACAGCGTCAAATCCCTGCCGCCGGTGATGGAGACGATCAGGCCACTGGCGCGCTTGATCGAGGGATCCTCGATCAACGGATTGGAAATCGCAGCCACCGCGGCGTTGAGCACGCGCTTGTCGCCGGAGGCCTCGCCCCTGCCCATCATGGCCTTGCCCTTCTCGCGCATGACTGAGAGCACGTCGGCAAAATCGAGATTGATCAGACCTTCCTTGACGATGAGGTCGCTGATGCAGGCCACGCCCGAATACAGCACCTGATCGGCCATCGCGAAGGCATCGGCGAACGTGGTCTTCTCGTTGGCCACCCGGAACAGGTTCTGGTTCGGGATGATCAGCAGCGTGTCGACCTCCTTCAGCAGCTCCGCGATGCCGGCCTCGGCATAACGCATGCGGCGCTGGCCCTCGAACTGGAATGGCTTGGTGACGACACCGATGGTGAGAATGCCGAGCTCACGCGCGGCCCTGGCGATAATGGGCGCGGCACCCGTACCGGTGCCGCCGCCCATGCCGGCGGTGATGAACACCATGTGCGCGCCGCTCAATTGCTCGCGCACCATATCGATCGCCTCTTCCGCTGCCGCGCGGCCGATGTCGGGCTGCGCGCCGGCGCCAAGGCCACCGGTCACCTGCGCGCCCATCTGGATAACGCGCCCGGCCTTCGAACTGGTGAGCGCCTGCGCATCGGTATTGGCGACGAGGAAGTCGACGCCTTCGAGCCCGGCCTCGATCATGTTGTTGACGGCATTGCCGCCGGCGCCGCCGACCCCGCACACAACAATGCGCGCCTTCAGCTCGCGGATATCGGTCATGCCGGTCATTTTTGCCCCACGATTGCTCCGCGACGCTGCGGAATGAGAAAACAGGGATAGCTAGCCACGCGCAGCCTTGCGGTCTGATTCCACCAGGGTCGCGGCGAGTTGCCCCAGCCGGCGTTCCGTCTTTTCGATCGAGCTGTCAGTTCGGGCACGGGTCCGCAGCACGGCCACCTCCCCCTCAAGCCGCGCCGCCGCCTCCCTGGCCGCCGTGGTTTCGGCCCTCGCGTGCAGCAGCTCGATCACCAGGCGTTCCGCGCGCGCGCGTTCGTACTCGAAATCGGCGCGATGACCGGCCGCCCTCGCCTCAAGCTGCGCGATCTCCGCCTCCAATGCCGCGACCTTTGCCGTCCACTGCAGGACGTCGCCGGACCGGCGACGGCCTGGTGGCTGTGGCGTATGCCGGATTTCGGCGAGATCAACGGTCACCAGAGCCTTGCCGTCCTCCGAAAGCGAGCGTGGCAGCCGCAGCCGCCTGGCAAGCGAACGGGCGGCCACGGGCGAAATATTCAGGCGGGCGCCGAGGGCGCCATAGGTCAGACTCTCAACGGACATCGGCTGTTCTCCTCGAACGAACCGGGCGGTAAATCCGCTAGTGATAACTGGCAATCATCAGAGGCTAGGCCGGCATGGTTAACAGATGGTTAACGAATGGAACTGGGAGCCACCGATGTGCGCCCGCCGCCGCCGCGATGACCATCTGGCTCCGCGCCCAGAAGACGATTAAGCGCGTCAAAAGCTGGCGCGGGATCAACAGGTTGCGGTATATTTCCGGGATTGCGGCTGAGGCGCGACGCCGATGGATGACGAACAGCTCGCTGACCTGCACAGATTTCTTGCCGAGTATCATCGAAGGCTCGCCAAGGAAGCCGTGCTCGACGTCGTGCAACAATATCACTCCGATCTCGCACAGCGACTCGCGGATGAAGCCGCGCTGATCCCAAGGCGAACCGCGATCGCGCAGCGCCTGCGCAAAGGCGAGCAGCAGAAGAAGAACGATCTGGAGTGAATACGGCGGCTGCACCGTCAGTGCGATGCTGGCGCTGGAGGCCAGCGGCAAGATCGTCGCTTCTGCGCCGCGCTGCTGCGGCCGGAGAGCGCCGGCGAATGACAACGACGGACGCAGGGGATTGGACGCGCAGGCTCAGTGAAAGCCCGCGGCGAGCCCAACGACCTGGCCATCGAGACCATTGAAACCGTGATGACCGCCCGCCTGGCAGGGATCGCCATTGTCAGCGCCGCCGCTGAGCCAGGTGACGCGCGCGCGGCCGGACGACCATTTGATGAACGGCTCAACTCCCGCCGGCAATGTCGCCCTGCAGGAATCCGCCTGATGATGAATGACGAGCGTGCGCGGCAGCGATGCCGGCGAGCCCAGGATCGCGATCACGCTTTCACCGCTGCCGGATTCGCGGCTGAGGAATCCCGACGTCAGCACCAGCGCGTCGGGCCTGGCGCCACGCGCGATGCCCTGCGCCGCGCGCAGTGTGCCGCGGCTGGTGCCGATCACCGTCACCGGCCGCTTGATCGCAGCCATGTACTCAACAGCCCTGGCGAGATCGGTGCCGGCATCGGCGACGAGCACCGCGAGACCCCGCGCCGCATAGGCATGGCGCGTGCGAACCAGTTGATTGAGCCTCAGGCCGTGGATTCCGCCCTGGTCATCAGCGCGAATGGCCCCATCGCCGCCGGGCAACAGAATGACGCTGCCGCGCAGCGCCTTCGGCCGGATCAACACGGCGCGCGAACCGCCGACGTCAACGGTCTCATCGGCAGCAGCGGGTACGCAGGCAAGGCCGACAAGCAATGCGGCAATTCCCAAACGATCGACAAAACGGCGTTTCTTCATCATGCTCTCTAACTATCGGCGGCGTTATCAGAGCGCTGGCAACGCGGCAGCAATTATCAATATCGCTCACACTTGTCGTCCCCCGTTCGGAGGAATGGTTCACACGCTGGTACGCAGCATAGCAGGCGTACCAGAGGCGCTCAAACGCAGCCCACCAAAGTCTCGACATGCGGTCGGTTCGGCCGGTGGGTTACGCCTTTCGGCGGACAAGTCGGCTACCCCTACCCGCTGACCGTTTCGTGAAGGCGAGAGGCAGGCTATCATCGCGCCGCATCACCACGCGATGGGAGCGGATGATCCGAGGGAGGCCGTCATGAGCCAGCCGCAGCCAGTCAAGGATGCCAGCCAGCTTTACGAAGTCGAGCGCCGTGCCCAGCACGCCGCGCGCCCCGGCTTTCGCATTACGGAGTTGCAGCTCTCTGCAACCCAGAAGGTGCCGTGGCACACCCACACCAATGTGTCAGATACGTTTTACGTCCTGGAAGGCCACATGCGGCTGTTCCTGCAGGATCCGAAAGAGGAAGTGAATTTGCAGCCCGGCGAAGTCTATGTCGTCAAACCCACGCGACCGCACCTGGTGACCAACGGGGGCACGAAGTCGCTCACCTTCCTGGTCCTGCAAGGCGTCGGCGAATACGATTTTGTTCCGCTGGTGTCGCGCTAGGCGAGCTTTCATGATGCCGAGAATGCTCGACGCGAGTTCCTATTGCTCCGAGCATGAATATAACGCGGAACCGGTAGCGCGAGCGGCCGCGGACCCCGGCGTCGCGGCAATGGTTGTCACACTTTCTACAAACAACCGCGTGAAAATCGAGAAACCAAGGGGAATGTTGGGTCGTTCTGCTGCAGGCGTCATCCAAAACAGAGGAGACAGCGATGGCAACTAAAGTAAAACCCGTTCCTGAAGGATATCACACCCTCACGCCCTATCTCGTCGTCGACGGCGCGGAAAGAATCGTCCAGTTCATGAAGAACGCATTCGGCGCACAATTCGTGTTCGAGCCGATGATGCGGCCCGACGGCAAGATCATGCACGCGGAGCTCAAGATCGGCGATTCCGTCGTGATGATTGCCGATGCTTCCGAGCGCGCAAAGGCCACTTCAGCCATGCTGCACGTCTACGTGCCCAACGTGGATGCGGTTTACCAGATGGCGCTGAAGGCTGGCGGCACGTCGGTGATGGAGCCTTCGGACATGTTCTATGGCGACCGCAGCGGCGGCGTGACGGACCCGGCCGGCAACCACTGGCACATCGGCACCCACGTCGAGGACGTCTCGCCCGCCGAGCTCAAGAAGCGCGCGACGGAATTCATGAAGCAGCAGAACAAGGCGGCGTAGCGCCGCGCGCTGCTGAATATGCGGGGCGGGTTAGCGCGTCCGCCGAAGCTCGACAAGAGCGAGGACGGAGCGCAGCTCGCCGCTGCACCAACCGCGTATCGACATTTTGCTGGATTACGCCTTCCGCCTTCGCTAGTTGAGCCACGGCGTCCGAGGTCGGCTAACCCATCTACGCATTCTCATCACAACGGCAGATTGTCGTGCTTCTTCGCCGGCATTTCGACCTTCTTATCCCTGAGCATCGCCAGCGCCCGTGCGATCCGCCTCCTTGTGGAATGCGGCATGATGACGTCGTCGATGTAGCCGCGCTCGGCGGCGATGAAGGGGGACAGGAAGCGGTCTTCGTACTCTTTCGTTCGCGCGGCGATCTTGTCGGCGTCGCCGATGTCTGAGCGGAAGATGATTTCCACTGCACCCTTGGCGCCCATCACGGCGATCTGGGCGGTCGGCCAGGCGTAGTTCATGTCGGCGCCGATTTCCTTGGAGGCCATCACGTCGAACGCGCCGCCATAGGCTTTGCGGGTGATGATGGTGACGAGCGGCACCGTGCATTGCGAATAGGCGAACAGCAGTTTTGCACCGTGCTTGATCAGGCCGCCATACTCCTGCGCGGTGCCCGGCAGGAAGCCCGGCACGTCGACGAACGTCACGATCGGGATGTTGAAGGCATCACAAAAACGAACAAAGCGCGCGGCCTTCCTTGAAGCATCGCTGTCGAGCACGCCCGCCAGCACCATCGGCTGGTTGGCGACGAAGCCGACGGTGCGGCCGGCGATGCGGCCGAAGCCGGTGACGATGTTCTTCGCGAATGCCTCCGAGATCTCGAAGAAGTCGCCCTCGTCGACCACCTTCTGGATCAGCTCCTTCATGTCATAGGGCTTGTTCGGATTGTCGGGGATCAGCGTGTCCAGCGACATGTCCACGCGCTCGATGTCGTCGAAGCTTGGCCATTCCGGCACGCCGTCGGTGTTGTTGGACGGCAGGAAATCGATCAGCCTGCGCATCTGCAACAGCGTCTCGACGTCGTTCTCGAACGCGCCGTCCGCGATCGAGGAGCGCGTGGCGTGCACCGAGGCGCCGCCGAGTTCTTCCGCCGTCACCACCTCGTTGGTGACGGTCTTCACCACGTCGGGGCCGGTGACGAACATGTAGCTGGTGTTCTTCACCATGAAGATGAAGTCGGTCATCGCGGGCGAATAGACGTCGCCACCGGCACACGGGCCCATGATGACAGAGATCTGCGGGATCACGCCTGAGGCGATGACGTTGCGGCGGAACACGTAGGAATAACCCGCCAGCGCCGCCACGCCCTCCTGGATGCGCGCGCCGCCGGCGTCATAGAGGCCGATGATCGGCGCCCTCGCCTTCATCGCCATATCCTGAAGCTTTGTGATCTTCAGCGCATGGGTCTCGGACAGCGAGCCGCCGAACACGGTAAAGTCCTTGGCGAACACAAACGTCTTGCGGCCATTCACCGTGCCCCAGCCGGTGACGACGCCATCGCCCGGCACTTTCAACTTTTCCATGCCGAATTCGGTCGAGCGATGCTCGACGAACATGTCGAATTCCTCGAACGAGCCCTTGTCGAGCAGCAGTTCGATGCGCTCCCGCGCGGTCAATTTTCCGCGAGCGTGCTGCGCCTCGATGCGCTTCTCGCCGCCACCGAGCTTGGCGCCGGCGCGCCGTTCTTCGAGGGTGTCCAGGATATCCTTCATGCTGCTCCCGCCCGCCTTTTGGGTAACGATTTGAGCGGGTTCTAGCACGGCCTTTTCGGAAGCGGAAACACCTCGTCCGGCCTCTGGTACCGCCGCCCGGCGCCCCCTATATCCGCACCCTGACCATGGGGACCGGAATGACCGATGCTGCAAGCGCCGACACCTCGGGCGCCGTTACAGGGGGTGTGCGAACGTTGCTTCGGCTGGAAGGATTAGCGCTCTTTATCGGGATGACGCTGCTTTATTATATCTGGGACGGCGACTGGTGGGTTTACGGCCTGCTGTTCTTCGTGCCCGATCTCAGCTTTGCGGCTTACCTGTCGGGGCCGCGTTTCGGCGCCCTGATCTACAACGCAGCCCACAGCTATCTCGCGCCGATGGCGATGATGACGACCGGCCTTGGCACCGCCTCGCCGCTCGTGCTCTCGATCGCCATGATCTGGCTGGCCCATATCGGCTTCGACCGCGCGCTCGGTTACGGGTTGAAATATGCCAGCGGATTTGGCTTCACCCATATGGGCCGGATCGGCAAGCCGTCCACCAAGGCTTAGGCTGGCGGTACGCTTAAAGCGAGTGAACGCAGCCCTCGGGTGATCGCCTCTGCCGGCAACCGCAAAGCAAGCGCAGAAAGCCGTGAGCGCATTCCTGCCGACGCTGTTCAAGCTGGGGTAGTGGCGGTGGAACCCGCCCGCATGACAGAGGGGCGGCGCCCGAAACAATGAACCGGCGCGGGGTCTGGGCGTTGATTGCCTAACCGAATGGAGGGCCATCAAGATGTCTGGATCCAGTCTCACCCGAACGGCGTTGCTGCTTGCATCGCTGACCTTGCCGGGCAGCGCGGCCCTGGCCGCACCCATCTCCCCCTTTGCCGCCATGGCGGGTACATGGTCCGGTGGCGGCGTGCTCAGCACCACGGACGGACAACAGGAGCAATTGCGTTGCCGCGCAGCGTACAATGTCGCCGGAGCCGGCGAGCAGCTTCGGCTCAATATAAGATGTGCCAGCCCAAGCTATAATTTCGATCTTGCAAGCGACGTCGAATACCGTGGCGGCGCAATCTCCGGTTCATGGAGCGAAACCAGCCGCAACGCTTCCGGAACGCTTTCCGGACGCGCGTCCGGCGATCACATCCAGGCTGCAGCAAGAGGCGACAGCTTCTCAGCCAACCTGTCACTAACGACCCGCGGCGGCCGGCAGACCGTGTCGATCCAGCCGCAGGGCACCAACGTCCGGGCGGTTTCGCTAGCGCTCAACCGGCGTTAGCGAAGAGTCGCCGCGATATCCGCGCACCGTGATGCGCAGCGATACTCGCCTTTGCTAACTTAGGGCAGCCGCTTGCCCGGCAGATGCTTGCCGTTCTGATGCAACGTCAGCGACGGCGCCGCGCCGCCTTCAGGCCGGGCGAAGCTGATCTGGGCGTCGACCACGCGATAGAAAAACTCGGTCTCGTTCTCGGCATAGACCTCGAACTCGGGCTGCGCCGTCGCCTGAATGAACAGGCGCCCGCCATCGGGGCGCACCGTCAGGATGAAGGTCGGCGTCACCTCATAGCGGCCGGCATAGGCGGCCAGCACGGCCGGATCGACCGGCACCTGTCGGCGAACTCTGGGCAGCGGGTATGCCGCGTTCACAAGATGCGTGCCAAGCAAGGTATTGGCGTCATGGTCGGCCGCATTGGAGAGCAGGATGCAGTTTCGCCGGGTTCTGGTCGAGTAGCCGATGAAGGTTGCATAGCCGCCAGTGCCGCCGCTCATCCAGATCAGTTCGTCGCCGAACCGCCGGGAGACGAACCAGCCGAGGCCCACGTCGCGCTGATCCATCCGCGGACGCCGCTCGGAAAGCGTCATCTTAAGTGCGGCAGCGACTGGCGTATCGGCCGGATCCAGGCACATCTGGAGAAACTTCAACAGGTCGTTCGCCGTTGAACGAAACGCGCCGGCACCCGCAAGCGCCAAAAAATCCCAATTCGGGACCGGCGCGAGGCCGGCGTTGTGGCCCTGCGCCAGCCGTTGCCGCATCGAATCTGTGAGCGTGATGCGAGTATCGTCCATGCCGAGCGGCGCGCAGATGCGCGACACGACGAGCTCTTCATAACTTTTGCCGGCGCGCAGCTCGAGGATATGGCCAAGCAGGCCGAAGCCGAGATTGGAATATTCGAAATGCTTGCCCGGCTTGGAGCCGAGCTTGCTGTTCGAGAGGTAGTCGTACAGCCGCTCGGCCATGTAATCGATGTAGGGATTGCCCCAGTCTTTCGGCGCGAAGTTCGACGGCATCCGTGGCAGGCCCGAGGTGTAGGTCGCCAGGTCCATCAGCGTGATCGGCGCGCCCTCGAAATCCGGCATCCTGACGCTGGCGGGCAGAAATTTCGATGCAGGATCGTCCGCCGCCACCTCGCCGCGCAGCACCATGTCGGCGAACACGAGCGAGGTAAGCACTTTTGTGATCGAGCCGATCTCGAACACTGTGTCGGCATCGAGCGGGCGATCGGAGCCGGAACGCCCGTAGGCCGTCACGCTGCGGCGGCCGCTGTCAATCGTCGCGGCGACCAACCCCATGGTGTGGCCGATATCCACGCGCTCTTTCAGGATGGCGGCGAGGTCCCGCTCGGGCGTTGACGGGGTCTGCATTGACTGGGCTTGCATTGACTGGGCCTGCACCCTTCCCCGCGCGAGCAGCAGCCCCGAGACTGCGAGCAGAACCGAGCGGCGATGCAGCATGCAAAGCTCCGTTGGCCGTCCTTGCGCCCGTCACGCAACCTTAACCTGCGCAACCCGGATCAACCCGTCAATAGGCCACGATATCGGCAAGGCATTGCTGCGTCACCGCCATGCGCGCGGCGATGTGGTTTTGCTCCTTGCAGTCCATGTTCATCGCGAACACGGTGGCGGAAGACCCCTTCTCCACCCAGCCGACCATCCAGCCCAATGACGGCTTGCCCACTTCCGCCCCCAGCAGGCCGCTCTTGGCGCGGATGATAGCGTCGCCAACCTTGGTCACGGGGAGGATATCGCGCGTCAGTTCCTGGCTGCGCTTCGACACCGGCAGCACGCCGCGCCGCAGCCGGTCGACGAAGTCGATCTGCTGAATGGGATCAATGCGAAGGTTTCCGGTGAGCCAGAACTGGTCGATGCCGCCGCCGATGTCGCGGTTGCCGTAGTCGAACAGGTCGAGATATTTCTGCATGCGCTCGGCCCCGATGCGGCGGGCGATCTCCTGATAGACCGGCACCGCGGACACCGCGATTGCCGAGCGCAGCGTGTGATCCTTGTTCCAGGGCTCGATGCTGCGCGTCACGCCGTCCCACTTGAAGACGTCCTTGTCAGGGTCCTCGACCACGCCGGTTTCCAGCGCGATGATCGAATTCGGAATCTTGAAGGTCGAGGCCGGCAGCCTGCCCTCGCCCGAGCGGACCTTGTCGCTGGCGATGATCAAATAATCATCCACCTTGTAGCCGACGAAGGTTCCTGTCGTGCCGAGGTCGAAAAACCGCTTGGCCAGGTCGTCGCGAAACTCGCTGCGCTGGTAGGAGACATTGGCGAGGGTGCGCGCGGGCAAGAGAGTGGTAGCGGCAAGCAGGCTGAGCGCATGGCGGCGATTGATCACGGTAGTATCCGAGCTGGTTTAGAGAGGCAGAGACGATGCAAATGGCATCGTGGAAAAACTATGACAAGGGGACTTTTCGTGTGACGCGTTTCCTGCGCAGAGCGGTTTCTGCGCAGATAAGTCTGCGCAAACCTGCGTAGACTTCATTGCTATGCGAACCGGATTCCACCCCGGATCAGCTCCGGGGCAGGCTTTTGCTTGAAAACGCCGTTACCGGATCCGGCCCGACAGCCGCAGCACGAAGACCAGCACTTCGGCGACCGCCTTGTAGAGGTCCGGCGGAATTTCGTCGCCGATTTCGACATGGGACAAGGCGCCGGCCAGCACCTCGTTCTCCTCGATCGGGATGTCATGTTCGCGGGCGAGTTCGACGATCCTGGCGCCGATGACGCCCTTGCCCTTCGCCACCACCCGCGGCGCGCCGGTCTTGTCATAGTGCAGCGCGACCGCAAGCTTGTTTCTGGTTTCGACGCTCATAGCGCGCGATCCAGAAAATGCCCGGCGCGGGCGGCGGGCGCGGGCTGCGGCGGTGCGCCGTCGCGGATCACGATATCGCCGGGCTGCAATTCGGCCCGGCTCAGCGCCTGGCTGAGGTCGGATGCACCGGCGCGCAGTTGCTCCGCCGTCGCCGGCCGTTCCGCCCAGATCCGCACCGAGGTCTTGTCGCCGCTAAGCGAGATCAGCGCGTGAACCGGACCGGCCGGCTCGACGTCGAGCGAAAATCGCGCGCGCCACACCCGCTTGGCCGACTCCACTTCCTGTTCGCCGCCATCGCGGGAAATCTCGAACTGCGCCATCGCCGTGCCTTGCGGCGTGGCGAAGGGAATCTCGAAATTCCAGCGCGGCACATTCATGTCGGCCTTCGACGTCGAAGTGTCGACGCGGTCCGGCAAGGATGCCACCTGCAGCAGGGTTTGCCGGGCGATGGCAGCATCGGTCTCGTCGAGCAGATGATGCGCGGTGGCTTCGAGCGGCGCATGTGGCGCAATCGTCGGCGATGCGATCGGCTGGGCGGCCGGAAGCGCGCCGCGGATCGGCGGCGGCGGCGTGTTGGTGTGGAAGGTCATGTCCGTACCACGAACGTCTTTCGGCGTGGCGGCCATCCGCACCGGGTTGCCGAGCTCTTGCAGCGCTTCCTGCAGCAGGTTCAAGGTCGCACCGGCCGAAGGGCCGGCGTCGAGCACCACCGCCAGCGGATTGCGGGCGACCTGACCTGCCAGCGCAAAATTCCCGGCGGCGGGCAACCGCGCCTGCGGCAGCAGGATTTCCTGAACATCGAGATTGGGAGACAAAGACGGCGCGAGGGTCGCGGCGGTGGCCTGCGGCGACGCGGCTTGTTGCGCCCCGGCCGGCGTCGCGGCTGTTGCGTTGCTGCCAAGCGCCGATTGCAGCGTCTGGCGAAGCACGATCAGCGCGGCCTTGAGGTCGGGAACGGCGCTCGGCGGGAGCGAGCCTGCCGCCAGCGACGCCTCAAGGAAAATTCCGGACTTCTGGAACGCGGTCTTGATATCGCCGCCGTCGAGGTTGTGGTCGAGGCTGGTCTGCTGCGCCAGCACCTGCGCGATCGCTGCCTGCAATTTCGGCGGCAGATTGCTGGAGGAAACCGCCGCGCCGAGATTGGCAAACAACGGCGCCAGGCTGTCCTGTTCGGTCACCGCGGCTTGCGCGGCCGCGGAGACGGCTGTGCGCTCCAGCGGCGTCAGCACGTTCTTCGATGACACGACGGCCGACCGACTAGCTGCGGCATCGGCCAGCGCATCGGGCGACAAGGTGACGGCGTCGGCTGATGACCCCGCGGCATCGCCACCCTGCCCGACCACGGCGAGGCGGATGCCGTCCTTGGTCTGCATGACTGCAAGCTGCAGGTTCTGGCCCTGCTGCAACGGAATTTCCGAGGCCACATCGATCGAGAAGCTGGCGATGGCAATCCGCACCAGATCGGCGGACAGCACTTTCAGGACCTGGGCGTTGACCACGCTCCCCGGCTGCAGCACGAGTTCGGGCGCGATGCCGCCAACCTCTTGGGCGGCAAGCACCGGCAGAACGGGATTGATCGATATCGCCATGTCATGAGGTCTCGGCCAGGCTACGAAGGCTAACCCTCTGTCGTAAACCTCTCGTTAACCTGAGGGCGGCGCTCAGGCCGTCATGGCCTCCAGAATGGTCACCGCGGCGCGGAAATCGATGAACCTGGCCGCGCGGCGGGTCGCGACCTCCTCGTCGACGCCCCATTTCTCGACGTTCCAGTCATCATCCACGTGGGCGGCCGCCCATACCTCGTCGGAATCGAGGGCCCCGCGCAGCAGCGCCAGCGCCAGCAGCGCGGAGCCTGTTAACGTCGTCACCACATGGAGGGCGGCCACTGACCATGGATCGGTAGGAAAGACGCGGCGTGCCGCCTTGATCGCTTGCTCCGGCTGAGCGACATGCACGATCCCCTCGGACAGGATGAAATGGGCTCCCAGTTCGTTCGCGGCCCAGGACAGCACCGGGTCCCAGTGCGCGGCTTCGCGCGCGACCAGCGCCTCGGGATGGCCGGCGCGATAGAACAGCAAATCCGTGCCGAGGTATTTTGCGATATCGTCGGCCACGGCATCGACGCGATCAGTGACCTCGGCAACGCTGTTGGCAAAGCGCGTCAGCGGCATGGTCAGGGGATCGATGGTCTCGCCTTGCGCATTCCATTCGGCGGCGATCGCTTCCGCGATGGCGCTGGCCGGCGCGACAACCTGGCGGCCGGAAGGCGTGCGGATCGGCTTGCCGTCCAGCGTGACGGCAAACCCGCCATCCTTCGCCGCAATGCCCGCGTCCTTGTAGAACCGCTTGCGCCGGGGAACGCGCGTGGCACGCCGCACCGCCTCCTCCGGATCGAGCGGAGAATGTCCGGCGACTTCATCGAATAGTTCACGCATGCGGCGGCCAGTGGTCGGTGATAATCCAGCCCTGACAATACGATATCGGGGGATGCAAATAAAGCCGATGAGGAGGTTGCGGCGACCGGTTGCAATACCGGTTCTGTTGGCGCGCCGCGCAGTCTGATCGGTTCACGCCTGGTTCCGCTCGTCGCCCTCGTACGCAACGCAAGGCCTGTTCACTATTGCGCCGATTGCGCTGACTGCGATGTGACGAGCGATCGGATTCGGTCCGCATCCGAGCCCGTGACCGGATTGTAGACGATCATGCCAAGGTCGGGTCGACCATCGACGGCAAACGCCGAATATTCCAACGCGATCAGGCCAAGGATCGGATGCCGGAGACGCTTCACCCCCTCGCCGTGAACGTGAACGTCATTGTCACGCCATAGCGCTTCGAACTCGGGGCTGAGCCTGCAAAGCTCGTCCACGAGTTGGCCGACTTCGGAAACGGCGCCGGCGCGCGCCGCATCCGCCCTGAACGCGCCGACCACGAAACGCGCCACGCTTTCCCAATCATATTGCGCGGCCCGGACGCGGGGATTGCCGAAGATGAGGCGAAGGATGTTGCGCTGGTTGGAAGGGAGCGCGCCATAGTCGGTCAGCACCGCAGCCGCGGCACGATTCCATGCGACGACGTCCCAGGTGGCGGTCTTGATCAGGGCGGGACTGACCTCGAGCGCATCGAGCAGCCGTTGCAACCGAGGTGTGACTCCCTCGACCGCCGCGTAACGGACCGCGGGTAGACGCCCGAGCCCGAGCAGGAAGAGATGTTCGCGCTCGATGTCGGTGAGCATCAGCGCACCGGCGATCCGGTTCAGCACGTCCGCCGAGGGAGCGCCACCCCGCCCTTGCTCCAGCCACGTGTACCAGGTCGGGCTGATATTGGCGCGCTGAGCGACTTCCTCCCGGCGTAACCCCGGCGTCCGTCTGCGCCCGGCCGAAAAACCAAAGGCGGTCGGATCAAGCCGCGTGCGGCGGCCCTTCAGATAGCTTCCAAGCAGATTGCTGGTTTCGACGGGCACGCTGATCCTGTTGGTCATTATACCACGATAACATCACTACTTTAACATGATGAGCGCTTGGCCGATATCAGTCTCCAAACACCATTGGAGACTTTTTCCCATGCGCATATTCGTCACCGGCGCGACCGGCTTTGTCGGCTCCGCCATCGTCCGCGAGTTGATCAATTCGGGCCATCAGGTACTGGGGCTGGCCCGCTCCGACACCGGCGCCGAGGCGCTCTCGGCGATGGGCGCCGACGTCCATCGCGGCTCGCTCGCGGATCTGGAAAGCCTCCGCGACGGTGCGCGCAAGGCAGACGCCGTCATCCACACGGCCTTCAACCACGACTTCTCCAGGTTCGCCGAGAATTGCGCGGAAGACCGGCGCGCGATCGAGGCGATGGGCGCCGTGCTGGAGGGATCCGGGCGGCCGATGCTCGTGACTTCAGGGCTTGCGTCGCTGGCGCCGGGCCGGATCGCGACCGAGGCCGACGGGCCCTCTCCCGATTTCCCGCGCGCCTCCGAGGCGGCGGCCGCTGCCGTGGCAGAACGCGGCGTGCGCGTGTCCGCGGTGCGTCTGGCGCCATCGACCCATGGCGCCGGCGATCACGGTTTCGTCCCGCATCTGATCAGCCTCGCACGCGAGAAAGGCGTCGCAGCTTACATCGGCGATGGACAGAACCGCTGACCCGGCGTGCATCGGCTCGATGCCGCGCGCCTCTACCGGCTTGCGCTCGAACAGGGCGTCGAGAGCGGCCCCTATCACGCGGTCGCCGACGAGGGCGTGCCGTTCAAGGAAATCGCCGAGGTGATCGGGCGCCGGCTTGGCGTGCCGGTCGTCTCCAAAACCCCTGATGAGGCGACCGGGCATTTCGGCTGGTTCGCCCGGTTCGCGGGCATGGACATCCCGAGTTCGAGCGAGCGGACCAGGTCGGCGCTGGGATGGAAGCCGGAGCAGCCGGGGCTGATCGCCGATATCGATCAGCCGGGATATTTCGACGCCTAAGCACGTCCAAGTATCTTGAGCGCCGAACCACGAGCGTGTATCGGCGCGAGCAACATGCCGCGTCGGCAGCATTGCAGCGCGCCGGCCGGTGAAGTCCTACCCAGGTGATATCTTGAACTCCCAACCTTCGACGAAACACGTGGCGGCTTCCAGCTCGTTCGCGGCCATGAAGTCACGGCCCTATCGCGCGCAGTTCGTGGCCTACGTGCTGGCCATGATGGCCGACAATATCGAGCATGTGATCAGCTATTGGGTGGTCTTCCAGAAATTCCATTCACCCGCGCTGGCCGGCTTCGCGGTGCTGTCGCACTGGCTGCCATTTCTGCTGTTTTCCGTCGCCGTCGGCGGGCTGGCCGACCGGTTCGACCCGCGTCGCATCATCCAGTGCGGGATGCTGCTGTTTATCGTGGCCTCGAGCGGCTGGGGAATCTTCTTCATCACCGACACGCTTGAGATGTGGCACGCGATGCTGCTGCTGGTCATCCACGGCTGCGCCGGCGTGCTGTGGCAAACGCCGAACCAGTTGCTGCTCTACGACATCGTCGGTCCAGCCGATCTGCCAAGCGCGGTGCGGATGAACGCGATGGCGCGCTATCTCGGCATCCTGGTCGGTCCGGCCGTGGGCGGCGTCATCATGCTGGCGCTTGGCCCATCCCACGGTATCATTTTCAACACGCTGTTCTATCTGCCGATGCTGCTCTGGCTGTTCTGGGCGCCCACCAGAGCCAAGGACGCGGCACCCCGGCGCATCCCCGTCCGCGGCCTTGCCGACATCGTGCAGACCATCCGCGACATCGGCAAGCAGTGGGTCCTGACCTCGATGACGCTGCTCGCCGGGCTGACCTCGTTCATGATCGGCAATGCCTACCACGCCCAAATGCCGGGCTTCGCTGGCGATCTCGGACATGGCGACCCCGGCGTATCCTACAGCGTTCTGCTGGCAGCCGACGCCGCCGGCGCGCTGCTTGCGGGCATTGCCCTGGAAGCGTGGGGACGGCTCAAACCAGATCCCCGGACAGCCATCATCCTAGCCATCCTGTGGAGCCTGTCCCTGCTCGCCTTCGCTTCCATTGGGATTTACGCGCTTGCGATTGCACTGCTGTTTGCAGCCGGATTCTTCGAGTTGTCGTTCAACACGATGGCGCAGGCGCTGGTCCAGATAAATGCCCCCGCCGACATCCGCGGCCGCGTCGTCGGCCTGTTCAACATGGCCGGGCTCGGCATGCGGACCTTCAGCGGCATCACGGTGGGCTTGCTCGGCGCAGCGGTCGGCATTCACTGGTCGCTCGGCTTGTCGGCCGCCGTGCTGTTGGCCTTTCTGCTCGTCCTGCATCGCCGCGCGAAGTGATTCACCCGCATCGCGATCGGCCGATCGCCGACAGCCGACGCGCAGCTTCTGGCTCAGTTGGAGTCGACCCCTAGGGCTTTTGATAGATCACCTTGCCGGCGCGGATCGTGTAGGCGACCTTCGCAAGGTTGCTGACGTCTGTGACGGGATCGCCGTCGAGAACGGCAAGATCGGCGTCGAATCCCTTTTCGACCCTGCCCTTCTTCGCGGCCTTGAAATACCGCGCGGGATTGGTGGTCAGCGACGCGAGGATTTGGCGTTCCGACAGCGCGCGGTGCATCAATTCATATTCGAGCGTAGTGTCGTAGAGCTGGATGTAGCCGACGTCGGTTCCGAACAGAACCGTACTGCCGTTCTCGGAGAAGCTCTTGAGCTGGCCGACAATGTTGTCGACGATGCGCGCGACGATCTCGGGCGGCAGCGGCAGCTTCGCAAACAGCGACAATGTCGGCGTTAGCGCTACCCCCTGCTGCTTGAAGCGCGCGAGCTGCTCGGGAGGGTAGCCCGGCTGCCTGGCGACCGTGTGCGCCATCACGTCGACCCCGGCGGCGATCACGGCCTCAATACCGGCTGTGTTCTGGGGATGTGCGAACACCGGCTTTCCTTGCGCGTGCGCGACATCGACCGCAGCCTTGGCAACGGCCGCGTCCATGTTGACGACCGGCTTGTCTTCCCCCTTGTAGGAGCCGGTGAACAGTTTGATGCCGTCGAGGCCGATCTGCAGATAGCCGCGCGCCATTTTCGCGGCTTCGTCGGGCGTAGCGGCTTCGGGGAGTTGCATCTCCGGTGGCAGATAAGCGGGATGGCCGCCCTTCGGAAAGATGCTGCCCAGAGCATGGATGTCCGGGCCCAGCACCTCGCCCGAGTTGATCCGCCGTCGTAACGGCAAGGTGTCGCTGGGGTCGGAGCCGAGGTCCCAAACGGTGGTGAAGCCCCACCGTGTCAGCATCTCCTGCATATGCTCTTGCAGCGACGCAGCGGGAGCAGAGCCCGCGTTCTTCCAGACGGCCTGCGTGAAGTGGACGTGGCTGTTCCAGAAGCCGGCAACGACGGTCTTTCCGGCGCAGTCAATGACCTGCGCATCCGAGGGAATCTGAACTTCGCTGCGGCTGCCGATTGCAGTAATGGCGCCATTGGACGTGACAATGACCGCGTCGGAAAGCGGCGCGGCGTCAGGCGAAGCGTAGACGCTGCCTCCCGCGAGAACGAGCGTCTGCGCCGTAGCGCCGGTGCAGACGGTCACCGCGAAAAGGAAAAAGCAGAGCGCGCCGCGGAGGAGATTTCCAGTCATGCGCGAAGCCCTTTTTACCTTGGCTGTTCGGAATCGACGAGCGGGACCGGATACCAGATGTGTGCGGTTCCGGTTTGACAGTTGTTGCGCCCTTCGAAAATCGGCGGCGCTATTCCTCCGGCGCGTTCTCGATCGGATCGAACCGGTCATGCTCGAGCCCGAGCAGATTCCAGGATTGCAGCATGTGCGGCGGCAGCGGCGCGCTAACGTCGATGACGCCGCCGCGCGGGTGCGGGATCACGATCCGCCGCGCCAACAGATGCAGGCGGTTCTGCAGGCCGCCCGGCAGGTCCCAGTTCTCCTTGTTGAAATATTTGGGATCGCCGACGATGGCGTGATCGATATGGGCCATATGGGCGCGCAACTGATGGGTGCGTCCCGTGACCGGCTTCAGCGATACCCAGGCGAGTTTTTGGGCGGAGGTCTCGACCACGGCGTAGTAGGTCACCGCGTGGCTGGCGCCCTCGTCGCCGTGTTTGGCCACGCGCATGATGCTGTCGTCCTCGCTCTCTTCCTTGGCGAGATAGGTCGAGATGCGGCCCTGCTTCGGCTTCGGCACGCCGGCCACCAGCGCCCAGTAAATCTTGCGCGCCGAGCGGTGGCGGAACGAGCCGGTCAAGGCGGTGGCGGCAAAGCGTGTTTTTGCAATCAGCAGGCAGCCCGAGGTTTCCCGGTCCAGCCGGTGCACCAGCCGCGGCTTCTGCCCCTTGGCGTCGCGCATCACTTCAAGCATCAGGTCGACATTTCGCGTGATGCCGGAACCGCCCTGCACCGCAAGCCCCGCGGGCTTGTTCAGCACCATGACGTCGGCGTCCTCGAACAGCGTCATCTCCTTCAGCGCCTGCAACGTCTTCGTTGCAGCCTCAGAAAGCTGGCCTGCGCCCTTCGGGGCATCGAGCTTGAGCGGCGGAATGCGAACGCTCTGGCCTTCTTCCAGCCGGTCTTTGCTGTCGGCGCGCTTGCCGTTGACGCGCAGTTCGCCCTTCCGGACGATGCGCTGGATGTGGGAGAACGAAAGCCCGGGAAAGCGCGCCTCAAGGAAGCGGTCGACGCGCATGTTGTTTTCGTCCGCGGTGACGACGACGGTCTGGACCTTGATCGGGAGCGGCGGCGGCTCGGGTGCGATCTTTTCCGGTTCAGGCATAACAGGTTTCGCCGCACGGGGCGGCGAAGCCAGAAATCGCGCCGGTGGCTTGCCGCCCGGACGATACGACTGCTGCCGCTCGGCTGCCGAGCCCCGATAGGGCCGCGCGCCCTTCGGGCGATCGCCCGACGGGCGGAGAGGTCTCTTGACGCGGCGGCTCATGCCGTTTTTCCAAGCTTACGAGATGTCGGACGGATTGTGCGACGCGGCAATACCGCGATCTTCGCACCCACCTGGCTTTCAGCGAGACGTAGCTCGTAATTCTGCTGCAAGTTCATCCAGAATTGCGGGCTGGTGCCAAACCAGTGCCCAAGACGCAGCGCCGTATCGGCCGTGATGCCGCGCTGGCCGTGAATGATCCCCGTGATCCGGTTCACCGGCACATCAATCTGGCGCGAAAGCTCGGCAGCACTTAAGCCAAGTTCGCGCAACTCTTCGGCAAGATGTTCGCCCGGATGGATAGGTGTACGAGGCACGATGGTCTTTCCTCAATGATAGTCGACGATCTCCACCTCGACAGGCCCCGGCATCCCGTCAGGCCATGCGAAGCAGATACAGCATTTACGACTTACGTAAATAGTAATTCCACTATGTCCGAGTGCGTCGTGAATCGTCACGGCGAATTCAGTATAAATTAGGTGCCGGATCGGCCATGTTAGGCCAAACAACCAAGAAACGTGGGGCAGTCCGGATGAAATTATCAAGGTCGGCTTTGACCGTACTGGCGGCAATGGTCTCGAGCACGGCGTGGGCACAGCAGATGCCCGAGGATCTGGCCTGGAAGCTCCTGGAACTCGGCCGCGTCATCGACCCACCCAAGACGATGGAGCTCTACGCGCCGCTGCAGGAAAAAGAGCCGTATCAGGGCGTCAAGGTCGACCGGGACGTTAAATACGGCCCCGCCGATCGCAACCTGCTCGATATCTTCGCACCGGATAACGTGACATCGCCCCGGCCGGTGCTGATCTTTGTCCACGGCGGCGCCTTCGTCGGCGGCAACAAGCGGACCACACCGACCAGCCCGTTCTACGACAACATCATGCTTTGGGCGGCAAGGAACGGCTTCGTCGGCGTCAACGTCACCTATCGGCTCGCGCCACTGGCAGCCTGGCCGGCGGGCACCGAGGACATCGCCACCGTGGTGAAGTGGATCACCGACAAGATCGGCGAGCGTGGCGGCAATCCCGCCCGCATCTACCTGATGGGACATTCCGCCGGCGCGGTTCACGTCGCGAACTATGTCTCGCACCCCGAATTCCACAAGGTGAAGGGTGGCGGCTTGGCCGGCGCGATCATGCTCTCGGGCATTTACGACCTGACCGCGACACCGCTTGCCGATACCGGGCGCGCCTATTTCGGCGCCGATCCCGCGCGCTATGCCGAACGATCCTCGCTGTCCGGCTTGGCAACAACGGATATTCCGCTGATGATGGCTGCCGCCGAACTGGATCCGGAAGGCTTCGTGCTGCAATTCGATCTCGCGAAAGATGCGAGCTGCAAACGCGCCGGCGGATGCGCGCGCACTTTCCTGCTGCCGCAGCACAGCCACATGTCGGAGGTGTATTCGATCAACACCGCCGACACCCGGCTGACCGATCAGATCC
The DNA here is from genome assembly GCF_036924645.1 of Bradyrhizobium sp. AZCC 2176. Taxonomy (NCBI): domain Bacteria; kingdom Pseudomonadati; phylum Pseudomonadota; class Alphaproteobacteria; order Hyphomicrobiales; family Nitrobacteraceae; genus Bradyrhizobium; species Bradyrhizobium sp. AZCC 2176. Next base: position 6,868,232 of record NZ_JAZHRX010000001.1, read on the forward strand.
TCGATTTCGTGAAGACAAGGAAATAGCGACCGAACCAGGGCGCATTGCGGCCTCGCGCCCGGTACGCCGCGGACATGCCGCCACGATAGTTGACTCCAGATTTTATAGTATGTACTATAAAAAATGTAGTACGATGAGGCTTTCCGATGTCAGCCACATCTGACGTTGCCCGCCCAACCGGCGTCCGCGGCTTTTGGCTTGGATTTGCCGCCTATCTGCTTCCGTCCTTTCCGATTGCTTTCGCCTGGCATCTCGTCCTGTTCGAGCAGAAGTACCACGCGCTGCAAATCTATCGTGACGAACCGGTGATCGCCTTCGGACTGGCTTCAATGATCATCCAGGGCGCGATCTTCTCGTGGTTATTCCCACGCGTATTCGTGCAAGGCAGCGGCTCCTTCGTGAAGGACGGGCTGTTGTATGGTCTTGGCGCAGGCCTGCTGTCGTGGTCATTCACCACACTCGCGGTCGGAGCCAAGAACGTGATGGTTTCCGTGCCGGACTATGTGCTGCTCGAAACCGCGTTCACGATCCTTCAATTCGCCATCGTGGGGCCATTGATCGCGCTCGCCTACCGAAGATGATGCGGAGGAAATCAACCTAAAGGATGAGCAACCTGCACTACCCGCAATTCTGCGCACTTGCCCGCGCGGCGGAAATCATCGGCGAGCGTTGGACACTCCTGATTATCCGGGAGCTTCTTGTTGGGCCGAAGCGATTTGGCGATCTCCTGGATCATCTTGACGGCATGAGCCCCACCTTGCTGACAACGCGCCTCACCGCCCTGATCGAATGCAACGTCGTGCGGCGGACCGCCTTGCCGCCGCCAGTCAATGCGCAAGTGTACGAGTTGACGGAGATCGGCCGGGAGGTTCAGCCCGCGATCCGGGAGTTGATCCGCTGGGGCGGCCGCTTCCTGTTTCCCCCGGTGCCGGGCGACACGTTCGAGCCCGATTGGGTGCTGCTCGGCCTTGACGCCATTGCGAAACGCTCACCCGTGCCGGAAATCAGGATCGGCCTCGTGGTCACCCATGGCAAGAAATCGGCGGGCTTCACCGTCGCAGGCAGCAGCGTCGGAACGACGATTCAGAGAGGCCTCAGCGATTGCAAGGGGACGCTGGAAGCCCCGTTCGACGCGGTGCTGCAGGTTGTCGGAGTGAGCGTATCACTTCAGGATGCGATTGAGGCAAAGCGCGCCAGAGTAAGCGGCAGCATGGCGCTCGTTCGCAAGCTTCCCCTTCTGTTCGACCTCGCGGATCGCCGGCGCATCACGCCCGCTGCAAACTGACAGGAGGGACCGGTGGCTTGGACGAAATCACCGCAGTCACTGATCGATCTGTTCGAGAAGTCGGTTCCGTCAGCCACAAGCGTTTCCCGCCGCAAGATGTTCGGCTACCCGGCGGCCTTCGCCAACGGAAACCTCTTTATCGGGCTGCATCAGAACGATTTCATCATACGGCTATCGGAGAAGGATCGCGCCCGGTTCAGCGCCGAATTCGGCGAACGGCGCTTCGAGCCCATGCCGGGCCGGCCGATGCGTGAATATGTGCGATTGCCCGAGGAACTGCTGGCCGACCCGCGCAGGCGCGCATCCTGGATCGATCTTTCGCTGCGCTATGCCGAGGCCATCGTGCCGAAGGCGAAGCCTCCAAAGAGAAAGCAAATGGCCCGAACGGTGAAAAGGAGTCGAACATGAAAAAGTTTGTGCTGCTGCACTACGGCTTTGAGAAACCTACCCCGGAAATCATGGCCGCTTGGGGCAAATGGTTCGAGGCGACCAAGCCGCATACCGTCGACATGGGCGGCCTGGGCAATGGTCGCGAAATATCGAAGGACGGAACGAGGGACCTTCCGCTCGGACCCGACTCGATCACCGGCTTCACGATCGTCAACGCGGCAAGTCTCGACGACGCCGAGAAGATCGCCCAAGGCAACCCTTTCATTTCGAGCATTCGGGTCTACGAAGTAAGGTCGAGTTGACGCGAAGACGTTGCGGCGAATGAAGCGCTTCAGCGTCATTGCCAATGCGCCGTTTCGGTTGCTGCATGGCAGTCGCGGCACCCGATCGTCTAAGCCGCTCGCCCTATTTGCACTGCGCGACGTTTCTGACCGCGGTCAGGTCGCTGATGGAATTGTTCGACGGACGCTTTTTGGCGGCCTCCTCCGCTGCGGCACAGGCCGCCACCGGGTCTCCGTTCTGGAACCTGGCCCAAGCGAGATTGGTCCAGGCATCGCTGAAGTCTGGGGACTCCTTGACGGCCTGATCCAGCACCGCCTGCGCATCGCGCGGCCGTTTGGCGATCAGGAGCAGCCGGCCATAGTCGGCCTTGAGCGCCTTCACCGGATTAGGTTGCTTGAGCGCAATCTTGAACAGCTCGTCGGCGGCGTCGAAATCATTGAAGCGAGCTTGAGCAATCACCGCGAAGCCGTGATAAACAGTGCTCTGTTCAGGTGAAATGAGAAATGCCTGATTAAACCGCAGCGCGGCCTCCCGCACCTTGCCGGCCTGTATCGCTATCCAGGCACGCTTGGTTGTCTCCTCGAAAGCCTTTTCGCGAGACCCGGTGGCCCCGACGATGGCGCTCACAAACTTCTCATCCTCGGCCTTCTGCTCCGGAGTCTTGGCTCCAAATCCGAAGAACGGCTGCTCGTTGATCGGCGCGGAATACGTCCGCTTCGTCACTTGTACGCCCGGCACCACCTCGACGGTCTCGGCAGCAGCAGAAAATGCAGACGCCACCGTCACCGCAAAGACGACGACCCGAATGGCCTCTTTAAGATCGCTCTGTCTCATTCGCGCTCACGTTCCCTTCGCAACTTCGCCCAGTAGTCCAGCCGCTTGCGGATCTCGCGCTCAAAACCGCGATCCGGCGGATCGTAAAAGGTTTGCCGCCCCAGCGCTTCCGGAAAGTAGTCCTGCCCGGAGAACGCGTCCGGCGCGTCGTGATCGTATGCGTAGCCCGAACCATAGCCTTCCGACTTCATCAGCTTGGTCGGCGAATTGAGAATATGTTTTGGCGGCAGCAGCGAGCCGCCCTCTTTCGCCGTTCGCATCGCAGCCCCGAACGCCTTGTAGGCGGCGTTCGATTTCGGCGCGGTGGCGAGATAGATCACGGCCTGCGCAATTGCGAGTTCGCCCTCGGGATGGCCGAGGAAATCGAAGGCATCCTTGGCGGCGTTGCAGATCACCAGCGCCTGCGGATCGGCCAGACCGATGTCCTCGACCGCCATGCGTACCACGCGCCGCGCCAAAAACAGCGGGTCCTCGCCGGCATCCAGCATGCGCGCGAGGTAATACAGTGCGGCATCCGGATCGGAGCCGCGCACCGATTTATGCAGCGCCGAGATCAGGTTGTAATGGCCGTCGGCCGATTTGTCGTAGATCGGCGCGCGGCGCTGCAGGATTTCCTGCAACTGCGCGGCGTTGAAGCTTTCATCCTTGCGCGCGGCGCGCCAGACCTCTTCGGCCAAGGTCAGCGCGGCGCGGCCGTCGCCATCGGCCATCCGCACCAGCACGCTGCGCGCCTCCGCATCGAGCGGTAGTTTTCGGCCTTCGATCTTCTCGGCATGCGCAAACAGTTTTTCGATCGCGGCGACATCGAGCGAATGAAACACCAGCACCCGCGCCCGCGACAAAAGCGCGGCGTTGAGTTCGAACGACGGGTTTTCCGTAGTGGCACCGACCAGCACCACGGTGCCGTCTTCCATCACGGGCAGAAACGAATCCTGCTGCGCGCGGTTGAAGCGATGCACCTCGTCGACGAACAACAGCGTGCCCTTGCCCATTTCGCGCCGGGCGCGCGCCGCGTCGAACACCTTCTTCAGGTCGGCGACGCCGGAAAACACTGCCGAAATCTGCTCGAAATGCAGTTCGGTGGCGTCAGCCAACAGCCGCGCCACCGTGGTCTTGCCGGTGCCTGGCGGTCCCCAGAACACCAGCGAGCCCAGCGTGCGCGTCTCCAGCATCCGCGTCAGCGCGCCGTCCGGGCCAAGGATGTGATCCTGGCCCACGACATCGGCAAGCGAGCGCGGGCGCAGCCGGTCGGGCAGCGGATGCGGCGCATCCTGCTCCATCCCCGCCGCAGCGAAGAGATTGGTTGCTTCGCGGGGTTGCTTCGGGCTCATCCGCCCAGCGTCACGTTGATCTGCTGGCCGCCGCGCACCACGACGATGCGCCAGAGCCTGGAAGAAGCTTTTGAAGCCTTGTCGAGATCGCTGGTCTTGCCGATCTTCTGGTTGTTGACCGCAAGGATGATATCGCCCTTCTGGAAGCCGACGCTGGCCGCGGTGCCGCCGTCGGCGAGGTCGATCACCACGACACCCTCGGTCTGGGAATCCAGGTGCAGCTCGTCGGCCACCGCCGGCGAGATATTGGCGACTTTTGCGCCCTGGAACGGCGAGCGCGCGGTGAGCACGATTTCATCGCGGTTGGTATCGGGCGCGGTCTCCAGCGGCACCGTCAGCTTGACGGTCTTGCCGGCGCGCTGAACGTCGATCTGGGCAGCGCCGCCAAGCGGCCGCGTGGCGAAGCGGTAGTCGAACGCGTTGGGATCGTCGATCTGCTGGCTTTCGATTCCAATAATGAGGTCGGATGGCTTCAGGCCGGCGCGCGCGGCCGGACTGTTCGGCGCAACGTTGGCGACCAACGCGCCGTTCGGCAGCTTCAGCCCCAGCGTCTCGGCGATTTCGGGCGTCACCGCCTGCAGTTTCGCGCCCAGCCACGGCCGCTTGACCGCCTTGCCGCCGCTCTTGGCGGATGCCACGACCACGCGCACCATGTTGGCCGGGATCGCAAAGCCGATGCCCTGCGAGCCGCCGGAGCGCGAGAAGATCGCTGTGTTGATGCCGACGAGCTTCCCCGTCATGTCGACCAGCGCACCGCCGGAATTGCCGGGATTGATCGCGGCATCGGTCTGGATGAAGAACTGGTAGTCGGTGATGCCGACCTTGGTGCGGGCAAGCGCCGAGACGATGCCCTGAGTCACGGTCTGACCGACACCGAAGGGATTGCCGATCGCAAGCACGACGTCACCGACCAGCAGCTCATCGGAATTGGCGAACTCCAGCGTGGCGAATTTCTCCCTGCCGTCCTTCACGCGCAGCACGGCCAGATCGGTGCGGCTGTCCTTGAGTACGATTTCGGCCTCGAACTCGCGCTTGTCGGCGAGCGAAATCTTGACCTGATCGGCGCCCTCGATGACGTGGTTGTTGGTGACCACGAGTCCCATGGGGTCGACCATCACGCCCGACCCGAGCGAGCGCTGCATCTGCTCGGGCTGCTGGCCGGGCACGCCGAAGAAGCGGCGGAAGATCGGGTCGTCCAGCAGCGGGTTACGGTTCTGCACGGTCTTGGCGGCGTAAACGTTCACCACCGCCGGCTGCGCGCGCTGCACGATCGGCGCGTAGGACAGCCGCAGCTCGGCACCCGAGGACGGCACGCGCCGGTCCTGCGCAAGCGCAGGCGCTGCAACGACCACAGAGGCCAGCAGCAGAGCGAAGAAGCGGATCAAATTCATGCGACAATCCTAAGAATTCAGCACCACACATATAGATGCGCGGCCACAACGAGAGAAGATAAAGTGGACCCAAATACCGGCAGCTACGCCGCGCGATCGGGCGTTTTGACGGCGTCCGGCGGCGGCGCAGAGGATAGCCTTTCCTGATGGCCCTCGCCCCACGCCCGCAGCGTCTCGATCACGGGCCGCAGGCTCTCGCCGATCTCCGACAGCGTGTACTCGACCCGCGGCGGCACCTCGGCATAGACCTTGCGGATCACGAGCTTGTCGTCCTCGAGCGCCCGAAGCTGCTTGGTCAGCATGCGCTGGGTAATCGCCGGCATCCGCCGCCGCAACTCCCCAAAACGCTGGGTGCCGGCCTGCAGGTGGAACAAGATGACACCCTTCCACTTGCCGTCGATCAGGTCGAGCGTAGCCTCGACCGCGCAACCGGGCCGGTGGGCAAAATTCCGCCGTTTCATGGAGCTCTTCCAATAGTATCCAAACAGGGACTAGTTCCCCAAATTTACAGTACTTGCCAAGTTGATGCCAGCGCGACAGTTAGGTTGCCACCCTCAAGCAAGGCAGGAGAAACGGGCATGAAGGCCGTCGGATACCGAAAATCGCTCCCCATCGAGGACGCGGATTCGCTGATCGATTTCGAAACCGCCAAACCGGAACCGAAGGGCCGCGACGTCAGAGTCGCCGTGAAAGCGATCTCAGCCAACCCGGTCGACTACAAGGTCCGCAAGCGCGCCGCCCCGCCCGAGGGCGAAACCAAAATCCTGGGCTATGACGCCGCCGGTATCGTCGATGCCGTTGGACCCGACGTCACGCTGTTCAAGCCGGGCGATGAAGTATTTTACGCCGGCTCGATCCTGCGCCAGGGCACCAACGCGGAATTTCATCTGGTCGACGAGCGGATCGTCGGCGAGAAGCCAAAATCGCTTTCGTTCGCGCAGGCCGCCGCCTTGCCGCTCACCTCGATCACCGCATGGGAATTGCTGTTCGACCGGCTCGGCGCCGTGCCGGGCAAGAGCGTCGATCCGCGCACGCTCTTGATCACCGGCGGCGCCGGTGGTGTCGGCTCGATCCTGATCCAGCTCGCGCGCCGCCTCACCGGACTGACGGTCGTCGCCACCGCCACGCGTCCGGAGTCGCAGAAATGGTGCCTCGATCTCGGCGCGCACGCCGTGGTCGACCATTCCAAACCGATGAAGGAGCAGATCGAGAAGCTGAAGGTGCCGCCCGTCGCGCTGGTCGCAAGCCTCACCTTCACCGACCAGCACTACAAGGCGATCGCCGATTTCATGGCACCGCAAGGCAAATTCGGCCTGATCGACGATCCCCCGGAATTCACCGTCTCTGCCTTCAAGGGCAAGGCCGTCTCGATCCACTGGGAATCGATGTTCACACGCTCGTCGTTCCAGACGGTTGACATGATCGCCCAGCACCATCTGCTCAACGATGTGGCAGACCTGATCGACAAGGGCGTGCTGCGCACCACGCTCGACCAAACTTTCGGCACCATCAACGCGGCCAATCTGAAGCGCGCCCACGCGCTTTTGGAAAGCGGCAAGTCGCGTGGCAAGATCGTGCTGGAAGGCTGGTAGCTGCCCAACAAACAGGGTTGATCGGGAGGTCGATTCAAAGGACCCTGTCCCATCGATCCGGGACGGCTGTCGCCGAAAACCCCGGCGCGAATTGCCGGGGAACACGGAAGACAGGAGACCTGTTTCGACATGATACGGATGTTTCTGACGGCCGCGATTGCGTCGGCCTGTGTGGTGGGTTGTGCTTCGATCGCAGCGGCGCAAGGTAGCTACCCCGAAAAACCGCTGCAGTTGATCGTGCCCTTTCCGCCCGGCGGCGCCTCCGATGTCGTCGGACGCATTGTTGCCGGCGAGCTCGAGGCGCGCCTGGGCAAGCCCGTCATCGTGCTCAATCGCCCCGGTGGCGGCACCACGATCGCAGCCCGGGAGGCCGCCAATGCGGCACCCGACGGCTACACCCTGCTCGCCAGCTCGAATTCGACCTTTACCCTGCAGCATGCGGTGAAGGACAACGTGCCGTACGACAGCGCCAGGGATTTCGAGCCGATCGGCCAGACCGGCACCCTGACCATGGTGCTGGTCACCCATCGCGACAATCCGATCAAGGACGTCGCGGCGCTGGTCGCAGCCGCGAAGGCCAATCCCGACAAGCTGTCGCTGGCCTCCTTCGGCATCGCCACCATTTCGCATTTCGCCGGCGAGCTCTTCAAATCAAGCGCCGGCATCAAGATGGTGCACCTGCCCTACAGGGGCAGCGCGCCGGCGATGAACGACCTGATGGGCAAGCACATCGAGTACCATGTGGATACCGTGATCGCGATCAGGCCGCTGCTCGAATCCGGCGCGCGTCCGCTGGCGGTATTCTCCGCCAAACGTTCGCCGTTCCTTCCTGACGTTCCGACACTCGCCGAACTCGGTTATCCCAATATCGACCTCGTCTCTTGGGGTACTGTGGTCGCGCCCAAGGGAATCCCGCCGGCCATTCGCGACCGGCTCGCCTCGGTGCTGGACGAGGCGATCGCAAGCCCTTCGGTGATCGAGCGCTTTAAGAAGGTCGGGTACGAAGCCGGCTTCAAGCGCTATCCGGACTGGCCGGGATTCATCGCCAGGGAAACCGCCGAGATGAAGGAACTGGCCCGCAAGGGCGGGATCAAGGAAGAGTAACCCCCGATATGACCGAGCCGTGCGATCTGCCCGCGGCAACGGCCCGGGCGTTGATCGGCGAGCGCAAGCTTTCGCCGGTCGAACTCATGGACAGTTGCATCCGGCGGATCGAGGAGATCGACCCCGCCGTCAATGCGATCATCGCGCGCTCGTTTGATAGCGCGTGCGCAACGGCGCGGGAGGGCGAGGCCGCCGTGATGCGCGGCGATCCACTCGGCCCGCTGCACGGCCTTCCGCTCGGCGTGAAGGACCTGGTCGACGCCAAGGGGCTGCCGACGAGTTTTGGCAGCGTGCTGTTCGCGGACAACATCGCGGCCGAGGATGAAGCTGTTGTCGCGATGCTCAAACGCGCCGGCGCCATCGTCGTCGGAAAGACCAACGTCCCCGAATGGGGCGCGGGCGGCAATACCCGCAATGCGCTGCACGGCGCCACCGGCAACCCGTTCGATCCCGAACGCTCCGCCGCCGGCTCGTCTGGCGGGTCGGCGGTGGCGCTCGCCACCGGCATGGTGCCGCTGGCGACCGGTTCGGACACCGGAGGCTCGGTCAGGAACCCCGCCGCCTTTTGCGGGGTGGTCGGATTCCGTCCCTCGCCCGGGCTGATCGCCAGCAACAGCCGCAACATGGCCTGGCTGCAGATCTCGCAGCTCGGGCCAATGGCGCGAAACGTCTCCGACGCATGCCTGATGCTTTCCTGCATGCTGGATCGCGACGCGCGGGATCCGCTGTCGGCGATCCTTCACGCCGGCGGAACGCCTGAGAGCGCGACCTATCGCAATCCGCCAAGGATCGATCTTGCCGGCTTGAGCATCGCGGCGACATGCGATTTCGGGTTTGCGCCGACCGAGCGCGCCATCACCGAGACATTCAAGACGAAGCTCGCGACATTCGGATCGGCATTCCGCCGCCTCGAATGGACCCATCCGGACTGCAGCCATGCCGATGAGGTGTTCCGGATATTGCGCGCCGTCGCATTTCTGGGGCGTCACCGCGAACTCGTAGAGAAACATCCGGACAAGGTAGGCCCCAATATTCGCGACAACGTCGTCGAGGGGCTCGGATACTCCGCTCTCGACGTGGCGCGCGCGCTCTCGCTGCAGACCGCGCTCTATCGGAGCTGGCAGACATTCTTCGGCGAGCACGATTTTGTCATTGCGCCGACGGTCACGATCAGCCCGCGGCCGTGGTCGGAGCTCTACCCGGCCACGATCGACGGCACGCCGACCAAAAGCTATTTCCACTGGCTGGCGCTGGCCTACGCCGTCACCAATGCCGGACATCCGGCGGTGGCGATACCGGCCGGCCGCGACGGCGCCGGATTGCCGTTCGGTATCCAGATCATCGGCCCGCGCGGCGGCGATGTCGCGACGCTTGCCGTTGCCCGCGAGATCGAGGCGCTGCTTGGCGCCAATCCGGAGACGGCCCGTCCCGTCCCCGATCTCGCCTGGCTGCGCGGTCAGCCGCCGATGTCCTCCCGGCCGGGTTTTCTGGATTTCGACTGACGCGATGTTCGTCTGCGGCTACTGCCCGGTTCCAGACGGAACAACGGCAAGGGTTACCTTGCGCTGGCGAAACCGCCTCCTGAACGTCCATTCATCAAAATTAAATCCGCCGCCAAACCCTTGGCAAGCCGTCGCTTACGCAACGAACTTCACTCGAAAGTGTTTAGCGAATGTCTGTTTATGGAAAGGAGTGGTCCATGAGGAAGGCACCTTTGGCTTTAGCCGCGGCGGCGGTCTTGGGCCTGACGGCGGTGACGGCACCGTCGCCGGCAGAGGCCCACTGGCGCGGAGGAGGATTTTTTCCGGCCGTGGCTGGCGGATTGATCGCGGGCGCGGTTATTGGCGGACTGGCTTCGAACGCCTACGCCTATGGTCCGGGCTACGGATACTATGGCGGCTATCCGTATTACGGCGGCTATGCGCCGGCTTACTATGGCGGATATTACGACGAGCCTTACTACCCAGTCGTCCGCTATCGCCGCGTGGTTCGGCCGGCGTTCGCCTACTATGGCGGCCCGCGATTCTATGGTCCGCGGTTTTACCATCGCCGCCACTGGCATCATTGGTAATGCATCGAATCGAAAGGGCCGCCAGCATGGCGGCCCTTTTTGATGAACAACGCCGCAGTCGATTGTTCAGTCGATTTCATGCACCACGGTTCGGCTTGCGGGGTCAACCAGCATCACGCGATTGTTCGAGTAGACGTAGCGATACTTGGTCACCGTCGGACCCCAATCCGGAGGCACCGGCACGAGTTCGACGTCGGTCGGCACCTTCGCGCCAACCACGATCCTCTCCTGCGTTTCGACCGGACGGATCTTGTGCTCGGTGACGTAACTCTTGATCCGGGTGCGATACTCCGGTTCGATCTGGATCGTAGCGCCCGCAGCCCCCGTGGTCGTTCCGGGCGTGACTATAGTGGTTTGGGCACTGGCCATCGTCGTAACCAGCGACGCTGCGGCCGCAAGCATGAACAGCTTCTTCATCTGATTCCTCCTCAAACCGCATCAGCGCGGTTGCAGGAAAAACAGATTTTTCCCGCTCTTGTTCCGAGAAGAATTCAGCACCGCAACGCGTTGAATAGGCAAAGATATGGCCTTGACGCGCTGCCATTTAGCGCGACATGCCGTTGCAAGCTCAAAGCGGCGCGACGCCTTCAACGAAGATCAGCCGTCGATCCAGTGCCGTCTGCCGCACCTTCAAGGCCTCCGCATATTCCGGCGAAGCGTACCATTCACGCAAACGTTCTATCGTTGGAAATTCGACGACAATGATGGTTTTCGGCGGTGGGCCGCCTTCGATCAAATTTGCGACGCCGCGGCGGACCAAATAGCGCCCGCCATACTGCGCGATCGTCTTCGCGGCGATGATGCGATAAGCCTCGAAACCCGCCGCATCGCGCATCTCAACTTCGGAAATAACATAGGCCGACATCGCGAACCTCCGACCACATTTGATCACCGGATTTCGACGATCTCCGCCTCGCCTCCGCCGATGACGCCGACATCGCCGACACCCTTGCCAAACAGCGCGCGCGCCAGCGGCGACGCATGCGAGATCGTCCCGTGTGCGGGGTCGGCTTCGTCTTCGCCGACGATGCGGAACGTCTGCCGGCGGTCATCCTCGCGCACGATGGTGACGGTATGGCCGAGCCGCACGACCGAATTGTCCGTGGGCTCCGGGATCACCGCCGCCGTGGCGCGACGCGCGCTCCAATAACGGACATCGCGGCGGGCGGTCGCCAAGGCGTGCCGATCCCCGGCCGCTTGCGCCGCAGCCTGGGCTGCCTGGGCGGCCACCAATGCTTCCTCGATCCGGCGGAAACCTTCAGCCGTCACATCATTCGGAAGGTCGGAGATCGGCCGGTCCGGCAGATCCTCGGTGTCCGCTGTTTCCTTGACGAACGCTCTGCTCATACCTTGTCAAACGTCTGCGAGCCCTGAGGGTTCCTATGAACCCGCGCCCGCATGGCGACGAGATGGCAGGCGCTTCGCCCAACAAAAAAGCGGCGCCGGAAGCGCCGCTTTTGAAACTTGCGATTTTGGAAGACTTACGCCGCTTCGGCGGACTTTTCCTGCACCGGGCCGGAATCCTGGCCCTTGGCATCGACGTCGCGGTCGACGAACTCGATCACGGCCATCGGGGCATTATCGCCGTAGCGGAAGCCGGCCTTGATGATGCGGGTGTAGCCGCCCTGGCGGTCCTTGTAGCGGGGCGCCAGCGTGTCGAACAACTTCTTGACCTGGTCGACGTCGCGCATTTCGGAGATCGCCTGGCGACGCATGGCGAGCCCGCCCTTCTTGCCGAGGGTGACCAGCTTCTCGACGATCGGGCGCAATTCCTTCGCCTTCGGAAGCGTGGTGACGATCTGCTCGTGCTTGATCAGCGCGGCGCACATGTTGGCGAACATCGCCTTGCGATGCTCGGCGGTGCGGTTGAGTTTGCGATGAACCTTGCCGTGACGCATTGAACTATTCCTTCTCTTCGTCGCGACGGTTCGTCGGACTTGTTGCTCAGGTGGGCTGCCTGCGTTCGCCCGTTAAAAAGCGCGATGAAACATCATCGCGCTTTGACTTGTTGTTCGCTCAGTAGTGATCTTCGAAACGCTTGGCGAGCTCGTCGATGTTCTCCGGCGGCCAGCCCGGCACTTCCATGCCGAGATGCAGACCCATCTGGGCCAGCACTTCCTTGATCTCGTTCAGCGACTTGCGGCCGAAGTTCGGGGTGCGGAGCATTTCCGCTTCCGACTTCTGCACGAGGTCGCCGATATAGACGATGTTGTCGTTCTTCAGGCAGTTTGCCGAACGCACCGATAGTTCGAGCTCGTCGACCTTCTTGAGGAACGCCGGGTTGAAGGCGAGATCGGGAATGATCTCCTGCGCCACTTCCTTGCGCGGCTCTTCGAAGTTCACGAACACATTGAGCTGATCCTGCAGGATGCGGGCGGCATAGGCCACCGCGTCTTCCGGCGAGATCGCGCCGTTGGTCTCGATCGTCATGGTCAGCTTGTCGTAGTCGAGGATCTGGCCCTCGCGGGTGTTCTCGACCTTGTAGGAGACCTTGCGCACAGGCGAGAACAGGCTGTCGACCGGGATCAGGCCGATCGGCGCATCCTCGGGCCGGTTACGCTCGGCGGCGACATAGCCCTTGCCGGCGGCGACCGTGAACTCCATGCGGATTTCCGCGCCCTCGTCCAGCGTGCAGATCTGCAGGTCGGGATTGAGCACGACGATGTCGCCGACGGTCTGGATGTCGCCGGCGGTGACGACGCCCGGACCCGACTTCTTCACGACCATGCGCTTGGGGCCTTCGCCCTGCATCTTGATCGAGATGTCCTTGATGTTGAGCACGATGTCGGTGACGTCCTCGCGAACGCCCGCGATCGAGGAGAACTCGTGCAGCACGCCGTCGATGTGCACCGACTGCACGGCGGCGCCCTGCAGCGACGACAGCAGGATGCGGCGTAGCGCGTTGCCAAGCGTCTGGCCGAAGCCGCGCTCGAGCGGTTCGGCGACGACGGTGGCAAACCGGGTCGCGTCGGAGCCCGGCGTTACCTGCAGCTTGTTCGGTCGAATGAGTTCTTGCCAATTTTTCTGGATCGTCACTTTGTTACCCCTTCGGGTCAATAGACCGGCCAGTCGATTTGCCTTCAAATCACCGGCGTCGGAGATCGCGGATCAGTCCGCAGCAGTCAAAACTCCAAAAACAATCGCGAGGCGGCGCCTGCCGCCCGCGACCAGATATCAGACCCGCCGGCGCTTGCGCGGACGGCAGCCATTGTGCGGGATCGTCGTCACGTCGCGGATCGACGTCACGGTGAAGCCCGCCGCCTGCAGCGCACGAAGCGCCGATTCACGGCCCGAACCCGGGCCGGCAACTTCCACTTCCAGCGTGCGCATGCCGTGTTCCTGCGCCTTCTTGGAAACGTCTTCGGCCGCGACCTGCGCGGCATAGGGGGTCGACTTGCGCGAGCCCTTGAAGCCCATCGTGCCGGCCGAGGACCAGGCAATGGTGTTGCCCTGCGCGTCGGTGATGGTGATGGTCGTGTTGTTGAACGACGAATTGACGTGCGCGATGCCCGAAGCGATGTTCTTGCGTTCGCGACGGCGTACGCGGGTGGCTTCCTTGCCCATAACCTAAAAACCTTCCTGTGATCTCAAACGCCGCCGTACTGCCAGCGGCTACACCTAAAAACGTGATGGCAAGTGGCGAATAGATATCTACTCGCCATTCCCTATTCGCTATTCGCCCGCTTACTTCTTCTTGCCGGCGATCGACTTGGCCGGGCCCTTGCGCGTGCGCGCATTGGTGTGGGTGCGCTGGCCGCGCACCGGCAGGCCGCGGCGATGACGCAGGCCGCGATAGCAGCCGAGGTCCATCAGACGCTTGATGTTGATACCGGTCTCACGGCGAAGGTCGCCCTCGACGAGATAGTCGCGGTCGATCACTTCGCGGATCTGCAGGACTTCCTGGTCGCTCAGCTGGCTGACGCGACGCTCAGTCGGGATCTTGACCTTCTCCATGATCTCGGCCGCGTTCTTCTGGCCGATGCCATGGATGTACTGGAGCGCGATCAGAACGCGCTTGTTGGTCGGGATATTCACGCCGGCAATACGGGCCACGGACTTCTCTCCTGTCGCCGATCCCTCATGGGCCGGCCTTAAGTGCTTGCTATCTCGGGCAGGTTTCCGCAAACGCGAACACGACGCCCTTCCCCTCATCTGCTTCGGGGCCCGGCATCGTCAAAAAACTATCCGACTTGGATGCGGGCTTATTAAAGGATTCAACTCGGTTTCGTCAACCGCCTCTATCGCTTAGCTCGCTTTTTCGTGACCTTTTTGGCGGCCTTCCGGACGGTGGCCTTTGCCGCCTTTTTGGCCTTGGCAGCGGCTCCGCGCCGGGCGGACGAGGCGACCTTCCGCCCTGCCTTCTTGGAAGCTGCTGCCTTAATCCCCTTGGAAGCCGCTTTCTTGCTCCTTGAGGCCGTTTTGGCGGCTTTCTTGGCGGTTTTGGCAGCCATGCCCGCGGGCCTGGCGGTCGTCCTGGAGGCTCCTACGGCCTTCCTGGCCGGGGCCGCGGCTTTGGGTTCCACTGCGCCGACGGCGGAGAGGATCCGGTTGATCTCCCTTGTGACCTGCTCGATGGTCATCATCCCGTCGACGGTCGCCAGCTTCCGACGCTCGGAATAATAGTGGATCAGCGGCTCGGTCAGCGAGCGATAGCTCGCCAGCCGCTTCGACAGCACTTCCGGGGTATCATCGATTCGCACTTCCTCGCCGCGCGCCCGCATCTCGGCGACGCGCGTCTCGACGCGGTCCAGCAGCGCGCTTTCGTTGACGCGCAATTCGATTACGGCGTCGAGCTTGATGTGTTTCCTCTTCAGGAGTTCGTCGAGGGCTGCCGCCTGCGGCACCGTGCGGGGAAAGCCGTCGAGGATGAAGCCGTTCTTCATGTCGGGCTGGTCGAGACGGTCGGAGATGATCCCGATCACGATCTCATCCGGCACCAGCGCGCCGCTCGCCATGATGTCCTTGGCCTGCAGGCCGACCGGCGTTTGGGCTGTGACCGCCGCACGCAGCATCTCGCCGGTCGAGAGCTGGACGATGCCGTACTTCTGAACCAGCCGCTGTGCCTGGGTCCCCTTGCCCGCCCCCGGCGGACCCAAAAGGATCAATCTCATGACTTTTCGCCCCCCGGCTTGGTGAGCGAGACGCCGCACACCCTGTATTGAATTTCAGACCACGCGTGTCCGCTGATCAGCGGCGGCGGCCCCTCAGCTTGGATTTCCTGATCAGCCCCTCATACTGATGGGCCAGGAGATAGCCCTGCACCTGCGCCACCGTATCCATGGTCACGCTGACGACGATCAGAAGCGAGGTGCCGCCGAAATAGAACGGCACCGAAGCGTAGGAAATCAGGATCTCGGGAATCAGACAGACGATCGCCAGATAGATCGCACCCAGCACGGTAACGCGCGACAGCACGTAATCGATATATTCGGCGGTGCGCTCGCCCGGGCGGATGCCGGGGATGAAGCCGCCGTGCTTCTTCAAATTGTCGGCAGTCTCGGTCGGGTTGAACACAATCGCGGTGTAGAAGAAGGCGAAGAACACGATCAGCGCCAGATAAAGGAACAGGAACAGCGGCCGACCGTGGCTGAGTTGGGTGTTGAGCCACTGGAACCATTCCGGGCCCTTGCCGGCGTTGAAGTTTGCAACGGTGGCCGGCAGCAGCAGCAGCGACGAGGCGAAGATCGGCGGGATCACGCCTGACGTGTTGAGCTTGAGCGGCAGATGCGAGGACTGGCCCTCGAACATCTTGTTGCCGACCTGGCGTTTCGGATACTGGATCAGAAGCCTTCGCTGCGCGCGCTCCATGAACACGATGAAGGCGATCACGGCGACCGCCATCACGATCACGATCAGGATCAGGCCGGTCGAGAGCGCGCCCTGGCGTCCCAGTTCCAGCATGTTGGCGAGCGCGGACGGCAGCTCGGCGACGATGCCGGCCAGAATGATCAGCGAAATGCCGTTGCCGATGCCGCGCGAGGTGATCTGCTCGCCGAGCCACATCAGGAACATGGTGCCGCCGGTCAGCGTGATCGTGGTCGAGAGCAGGAAGAAAATGCCGGGGTCGCTGACGACGTTTCCGGCGCCCTGCAGGCCGACGGCAATGCCGTAGGACTGGAACGCGGCCAGGATCACCGTCAGATAGCGGGTGTACTGGTTCAGCGTCTTGCGGCCGGCCTCGCCTTCCTTCTTCAGCGCTTCGAGCTGCGGGGAAACCGTGGTCAGGAGCTGGATGATGATCGATGCCGAGATGTACGGCATGATGTTCAGCGCGAAGATCGCCATGCGGTGGATGCCGCCGCCGGCGAACATATTGAACATGCCGAGAATGCCGCCGGCCTGCGACTTGAACACCTGCTCCCAGATCGCAGGATCGATGCCGGGCAGCGGAATGTAGGTGCCGAGCCGATAAACAAGCAGCGCACCCAGCGTGAACCAGATGCGCTTCTTCAGTTCGTCGGCCTTCGCCAAAGCGCCGAAATTGAGGTTTGCCGCAAGTTGTTCTGCTGCTGAGACCATGTTCAGGCTTTCTCCCGCCGCCCCTCAAACCGCCGCCCCTTCCCCGGGGCGATCGGCAGACGCCGGACATTATTTGGTGCTCGGCTTCGATAAGTCCATCGCTCTCACGTGCGGATCGCCCGCCACTGAGCGGGCGATGACGCAGATGTTACGCCGCCTCGCCTTCTTCCTTCTTGGCCGGGGCCAGGATCTTCACGGTGCCGCCGGCCTTCTCGACCGCCGCGACCGCGGATTTGGAGGCGCCATGCACCTCAATCGCGAGCTTGGCCTTGAGTTCGCCGCGGCCGAGCAGCCGCAGGCCGTCCTTGGCGCGACGGATCACGCCGGCCTTGACCAGCGATTCGACGGTGACGGTTTCCTTGACGTCGACCAGCTTGGCGTCGATCGCCTGCTGCAGCCGGTCCAGGTTGATCTCGGCGAAGTCGAGCCGGAAGATGTTGTTGAAGCCGCGCTTCGGCAGGCGGCGATGCAGCGGCATCTGGCCGCCCTCGAAGCCCTTGATGCGCACGCCCGAACGCGCGGTTTGGCCCTTGCCGCCGCGGCCCGAAGTCTTGCCCTTGCCTGAACCGATGCCACGGCCGACGCGCATCCGCTTCTTGCGCGAGCCGGCGTTGTCGGCGATATCGCTGAGCTTCATCGTTAGCTTCCTTTATCCTTGGAGCATGATCTTAACCGAGAACCGGTACCCGCTTTTCGGAATCATGCTCCGATCTTATTTCTCGTCGACGATGCGGACGAGATGTTGAACCTTGGCGATCATGCCGCGAATTGCAGGCGTGTCCTGCAACTCGGTCACACGACCGATCTTGTTGAGCTTGAGGCCGATCAGCGTCGCGCGCTGCGAGTGATGGCGGCGGATTGCGCTACCGGTCTGCTCGACCTTGATCGTCTTTGCGGCCTTGGCCATCGTCTTAACTCCAAAGAGCGCCTAAAAAATCGCGCCGGTTATTCAGCCACCACTTCGGCGTCGCCGCCGACGCGGCGCGACTGCAGCGTGGACACCTTGATGTTGCGGCGCGCGGCCACCGAACGCGGCGAATCCTGATGCTTCAGCGCGTCGAAAGTGGCGCGAACCATGTTGTAGGGATTCGACGAGCCGATCGACTTCGCCACCACGTCCTGGATGCCGAGCGTCTCAAACACCGCGCGCATCGGGCCGCCAGCGATGATGCCGGTACCGGCCGGAGCAGCGCGCAGGTAGACGCGGCCGGCGCCGTGGCGGCCGGCGATGTCGTGATGCAGCGTGCGGCCTTCGCGCAGTGCGACGCGCGTCAGATTACGCTTGGCCGACTCGGTCGCCTTGCGGATCGCCTCGGGAACTTCGCGCGCCTTGCCGTGGCCGAAACCGACCCGGCCCTTCTGATCGCCGATCACGACCAGCGCCGCAAAGCCGAAGCGCTTGCCGCCCTTGACGACCTTCGCCACGCGATTGATGTGGACGAGCTTGTCGACGAACTCGCTGTCGCGCTCCTCGCGATCCCTGCTCCGTTCGCGGCCGCCGCGTTCGCGTTCACCTGCCATGGTGTTTTCCAATCTTTAGGGGAAGAGAGCCCCTGTCCTCGTAAATTTCCAAAACCGGTTCGTTAGAAGCTCAGTCCGCTTTCGCGGGCCGCATCCGCAAGCGCCTTGACGCGCCCGTGATAGAGATACTGACCGCGATCGAACACCACTTCCTTGACGCCCTTCTGCACGGCGCGTTCCGCCAGCAGCTTGCCGACGGCCTTGGCCGCATCGATGTTGGCGCCCGTGTTGCCGCCCTCGCGCATGTTTTTTTCCAGCGACGAGGCGGAAGCCAGCGTCTCGCCCTTCAGGTCGTCGATGACCTGGGCGTAGATGTGCTTCGACGAACGGAACACCGACAGACGCGGGCGTCCATTGGCGGTCCGGCGCAGCGAGTTCCGCACGCGCTGCTTGCGCCGGGCATTCGTGACCTTGAGTGACATGACCGGCTCCGTTACTTCTTCTTGCCTTCCTTGCGGAAGATGAATTCGTTGGCGTACTTCACGCCCTTGCCCTTGTAGGGCTCCGGCGGACGGTAGGCGCGGATCTCAGCCGCGACCTGGCCGACGCGCTGGGAATCGGTGCCCGTGATCGTGATCTCGGTCGGCTTCGGCACCGCGATGGTGATGCCTTCCGGGATCGCGTAGACGACATCGTGGCTGTAGCCGAGCGCCAGCTGCAGGTTCTTGCCCTGCAGCGCAGCACGGTAACCGACGCCGGTGATCTCGAGCTTCTTCTCGAAACCCTTGGTGACGCCCTCGACCAGGTTGGCGACCTGCGCGCGTGCGGTGCCGTACATCGCCTGCGCCCGGTTGGTTTCGATCCGAGGCGCGACCTTGACCGCGCCGTCCTCGAACTTCACCTCGACGTCGTCATGCACGACGAACTGAAGCTGGCCCTTCGGCCCCTTCATCTTGACGGTCTGCCCTTCGACGCTCGCCGTCACACCGGACGGGATCGGAACGGGCCGTTTGCCAACACGTGACATGGCTTCAATCCTTCCTCAGAACACCGTGAAGAGAATTTCGCCGCCCACATTCGCGTCACGCGCGGCGTGGTCAGCCATGATTCCCTTCGGCGTCGACAATACCGAAATGCCGAGACCGTTATTCACCCGCGGCAGGTTCTTCACCGAGGCGTAAACCCGGCGGCCCGGCTTCGAGACCCGCTCGATCTCGCGAATGACGGGCTCGCCGTCGAAATACTTCAATTCGATCTCGAGCTCGCTGCGGCCCGAAGCGTGTTCGACGCTGGCGTAGCCGCGGATGTAACCCTCGGACTTCAGCACTTCGAGCACGCTGGCGCGCATCTTCGAGCCCGGGGTCGAGACCTTGGACTTCGAACGCATCTGCGCGTTGCGGATGCGGGTGATGAGATCGGAGATCGGATCGTGCGTTGACATTGTTCCGACCCTCCTTACCAGCTCGACTTCACGAGCCCGGGAACCAGGCCCTTGGAGCCGAGTTCGCGTAGCGCGATGCGGGAAAGCTTGTTCTTGCGGTAGTTCGAGCGCGGACGACCGGTCAGTTCGCAACGGTTGCGGATGCGCGTCGCCGACGAATTGCGCGGCATCTGAGCGAGCTTCAGCGTCGCCGCGAAGCGCTCTTCCATCGGCCTGGTCTTGTCGGCGATGATCGCCTTCAGCTTCGCACGCTGCGGGGCGGCGTTCTTCGTCATCCGCTTGCGCCGGTTGTTCTTCTCGATCGAACTCTTCTTTGCCATGCTTTGGCTCCTAGGTTTCCGCGTTTGAGAGGCTTTAGCTGCGTCTCACTGCCGGAACGGGAAATTGAATGCGGTCAACAAGGCACGCGCCTCGTCGTCGGTCTTGGCCGTGGTGCAGACCGTGATGTCCATGCCGCGGGCTTCCGAAACCTTGTCGAAATCGATTTCGGGGAAAATGATGTGCTCCTTGAGGCCGAGCGAGTAGTTGCCGCGGCCGTCGAAGCTCTTCGGATTGAGGCCACGGAAGTCACGCACGCGCGGCAGCGCCACGTTCACCAGGCGATCGATGAACTCGTACATCTTGGCCTTGCGCAGCGTGACCTTGCAGCCGATCGGCTGGTTCTCGCGCAGCTTGAAGGTCGCGATCGCGATCCGCGAATAGGTCACGACCGCCTTCTGGCCGGCGATCTGCGTCAATTCGGCAGCCGCGGTCTCGGCCTTCTTGCGATCATTGACGGCATCGCCGACGCCCATGTTGAGCACGACCTTGTCCAGCCGCGGCACCTGCATGACGTTGGCGTAGCCGAACTTTTCGGTCAGCTGGCCACGAATGCTCTTGTCATACTCCGCGCGCAGGCGCGGTGTGTAAGCGGTATCAGCCATCGATCTCTGCTCCCGAGCTCTTGGCAATGCGTACCTTCTTGCCATCAGCCTGAATCTTGAAGCCCACGCGGGTCGGCTTTCCGTCCTTGCCGACATAGGCGATGTTGGACAGGTGGATCGGCGACTCCTTGGAGATGATGCCGCCTTCCTGGTTCTGGGTCTGCTTCTGGTGACGCTTCACCATGTTGACGCCGCGCACCAGCGCCTTGTTCTCGGCGGGGCGGACCTCGAATACTTCGCCGGTACGGCCCTTGTCGCGGCCGCTCAGCACGATGACCTTGTCACCTTTCCGGATCTTGGCAGCCATCACAGCACCTCCGGCGCAAGCGAGATGATTTTCATGTGGTTCTTGGCGCGCAGCTCGCGCGGCACCGGCCCGAAGATACGGGTGCCGACCGGCTCCGACTGGTTGTTGATCAGCACCGCGGCGTTGCGGTCGAACCGGATGACCGAGCCGTCGGCGCGGCGGATGTCCTTGCGGACCCGCACCACGACGGCCTTCATCACGTCGCCCTTCTTCACCTTCCCGCGCGGGATGGCTTCCTTGATCGACACGACGATAACGTCGCCCACGGTGGCATAGCGGCGCTTGGAGCCCCCCAGCACCTTGATGCACATGACACGGCGTGCGCCTGAATTGTCGGCCACGTCGAGGTTGGTCTGCATCTGAATCATTGATGCACCTCGTCCTCTTTCTGATGCGCTCGAATTAGCGCCTAAAATTTTTCCTGATTACTCATCCGGCCGGGCCGAACGAGTCTCAGGCGGTTTTCTTCTGCTCGCCCCGGACCACGGTCCAGCGCTTCAGCTTGGAGATCGGCTTGCTCTCCTCGATCCAGACCATATCGCCCGGCTTAAACTCGCTGTTCTCGTCGTGCGCGTGGTAGTTCTTGGAGCGGCGGATCGTCTTCTTGTAGATCGGATGGGTGAAGCGGCGATCGACGCGCACCACCACCGTCTTGGCTTGCTTGTCGCTCACGACCACGCCCTGAAGGGTACGTTTCGGCATTGGTGGCCTCTTACTTCTTCTTCGCGCGCGACTGCGCGGCGATGGTCTTGATGCGGGCGATATCGCGGCGGGCTTCACGCAGCCGCGAGGTGTTCTCCAGCTGCCCGGTGGCGCGCTGGAAACGCAAATTGAAACGCTCCTTCTTCAGATTGAGGACGGCGTCCTCCCTCTGGTCGTCGCTCATCGCGCG
The DNA here is from genome assembly GCF_036924645.1 of Bradyrhizobium sp. AZCC 2176. Taxonomy (NCBI): domain Bacteria; kingdom Pseudomonadati; phylum Pseudomonadota; class Alphaproteobacteria; order Hyphomicrobiales; family Nitrobacteraceae; genus Bradyrhizobium; species Bradyrhizobium sp. AZCC 2176. The sequence goes on from NZ_JAZHRX010000001.1 coordinate 6,890,055, forward strand.
GATGTCTTCAACTTTCATCGGGGCCATGACGGTTACTCCGCAATGCGCGCGACGAAGCGCGTCTTGATCGGCAGCTTGGCGGCGGCCAGCGTAAGCGCTTCCTTCGCGGTCTGCACGTTGACGCCGTCGATCTCGAAAATCACGCGGCCGGGCTTGACCCGCGCCACCCACAGTTCCGGCGTGCCCTTGCCGGAGCCCATGCGGACTTCGGCAGGCTTCTTCGACACCGGCAGGTCGGGAAATACGCGGATCCAGACGCGGCCGGCGCGCTTCATGTGACGGGTCAGCGCGCGGCGCGCGGCTTCGATCTGGCGGGCGGTGATGCGCTCGGGCGCCATCGCCTTCAGGCCGAACTGGCCGAACGACAACGTCGCACCCGAAGTCGCAACGCCGTGGATACGGCCCTTATGCGCCTTCCGGAACTTCGTTTTCTTTGGTTGCATCATGGCTTTAAGCCCTCAAACCTTCTCTAATATCTCACGCAGCGGCGTCGCGGCGCGGACGTGCGGTGTCGCCTTCGGCCATCTTCTTGTCCTGGGCCATCGGATCGTGCTCGAGGATCTCGCCCTTGAAGATCCAGACCTTGACGCCGCAGGTGCCGAACGTGGTGAACGCGGTCGCCACGCCGTAATCGACGTCGGCGCGCAGCGTGTGCAGCGGCACGCGGCCTTCACGGTACCATTCCATGCGCGCGATTTCGGCGCCGCCGAGACGGCCCGAGCAGTTGATGCGAATACCCTCGGCGCCGAGGCGCATCGCCGACTGCACCGCCCGCTTCATGGCGCGGCGGAACGCGACGCGGCGCTCGAGCTGCTGGGCGATCGATTCGGCGACCAGGGTGGCGTCGAGTTCGGGCTTGCGGATTTCGACGATGTTGATGACGACGTCGGAAGCCGTGATGTCGGCAACGCGCTTGCGCAGCTTGTCGATGTCGGCGCCCTTCTTGCCGATCACGACGCCCGGACGCGCCGAATGGATCGTCACGCGGCACTTCTTGTGCGGACGCTCGATCACGATGCGGGCAACAGCGGCCTGCTTGAGCTCCTTGTGCAGGATCTCGCGGATCTTGACGTCTTCGTGCAGCAGCTTGCCGTACTCGTTCTTGCCGGCGAACCAACGCGAATCCCACGTGCGGTTGATACCGAGACGCAGTCCGATTGGATTGATCTTTTGACCCATCGTTTTCTCCCGCGCCGCTTTAAGCGCTTGCCTCGGCCTCGACCTGACGAACCACGATGGTCAGGTGCGAGAACGGTTTATACACACGCCCCGAACGGCCACGGCCGCGCGGCGAAAAACGCTTCATGACGATGCCGTTGCCGACATGGGCCTCGGCGACGACGAGATCGTCGACCTCGAGGTCATGGTTGTTCTCGGCGTTCGCAATCGCCGATTCCAGGCACTTCTTGACGTCGACCGCGATCCGCTTGCGCGAGAACTGCAGGTCGGCGAGCGCAGCCGAAGCCTTCCGGCCGCGGATCAACTGCGCGACAAGATTGAGCTTCTGCGGGCTGACGCGCAGCATCCGGGCAACAGCCTTGGCCTCGTTGTCCGCGAGGCTACGTTCGCGCTTTGGTTTGCTCATCGTCTATTCCTCAAGCCTTCTTGGCTTTCTTGTCGCCAGAGTGGCCATGGAAGGTACGGGTCGGCGAGAACTCGCCGAACTTGTGACCCACCATTTCCTCGTTGACCGAGACCGGCACGTGCTTCTGGCCGTTGTAGACGCCGAACGTCAGGCCGACGAATTGCGGCAGGATGGTCGAGCGGCGGCTCCAGATCTTGATGACGTCATGACGGCCGGACGCGCGCGCAGCATCTGCCTTCTTGAGCAGAGAGGCTTCGACGAACGGGCCTTTCCAGACTGAACGAACCATGTCCGGCGTTCCTTACTTCTTCCGCTTATGGCGGCTTAGGAGGATGAATCGATTGGTCGACTTGTTCGACCGCGTCTTCTTGCCCTTGGTCGGCTTGCCCCACGGGGTAACCGGGTGGCGGCCGCCCGAGGTGCGGCCTTCGCCGCCGCCGTGCGGATGGTCGATCGGGTTCATGACGACGCCGCGGTTATGCGGGCGCCAGCCGAGCCAGCGGGTGCGGCCGGCCTTGCCGATCGAGATGTTCATGTGGTCGGGGTTCGACACCGCACCGATGGTGCCGCGGCAACGGCCGTGCACCAGGCGCTGCTCGCCCGAATTCAGGCGCAGGATGACGTAATCCTGGTCGCGGCCGACGATCTGGGCGTAGGTGCCGGCCGAACGCGCGATCTGGCCACCCTTCCCGATCTTCATCTCGATGTTATGGACGATGGTGCCGACCGGCATGTTGCCGAGCGGCATGACGTTGCCGGGCTTGACGTCGACATAATTGCCGGCAACCACCGTGTCGCCCGCGGCCAGCCGTTGCGGCGCCAGGATGTAGGCCTGCTCGCCGTCCTGATACTTGATCAGCGCGATGAACGCGGTGCGGTTCGGATCATATTCCAGCCGCTCGACGACGGCGGGCATGTCGACCTTGTTCCGCTTGAAGTCCACGATGCGGTAGGCCTTCTTGTGGCCGCCGCCGCGGAAGCGCACCGTGATGCGGCCGGTGTTGTTGCGGCCGCCGTTACCGAGCTTGCCCTCGGTCAGCGCCTTCACCGGCTTGCCCTTGTAGAGGGCCGAACGGTCGACCATCACCAGCTGGCGCTGGCCCGGCGTCGTCGGATTGTAAGTTTTCAATGCCATCGCTGTGTCGCCTTATAGTCCGGTGGTGACGTCGATGCGGTGGCCCTCTTCGAGGGTCACGATCGCCCGCTTGACGTCCGACTGCGAACCGAAATTGCCGCGGAACACCTTGGTCTTGCCCTTGCGGACCAGCGTGTTCACGCTCTTCACCTTGACGTCGAACAGCTTCTCGACGGCTTCCTTGATTTGCGGCTTGGTCGCCTTGCCGGCGACCTTGAACACGACCTTGTTGTGCTCGGACGCCACCGTCGCCTTTTCGGTGACGACGGGCGCAACGATCACGTCGTAATGGCGCGGATCGATATTCTTCATTTGAAGCGCGCCTCCAGCGCATCGACTGCCGCCTTCGTCAGCACGAGCTTCTGACGGCGCAGAATGTCGTAGACGTTGATGCCCTGGATCGGCAGCACGTCGATATTCGGAATGTTGCGAGCCGCGGTCGCGAAACCGTTGTTGAGCTCGGCGCCGTCGATGATCAGCGCATTGGTCAGGCCGAGACCCGAGAAGTGGCCGACCAGCGCCTTGGTCTTGGCTTCCTTGATCTGGGCGCTGTCGATCACGATCAGGCCGCCGTCCTTGGCTTTCGCCGACAGCGCGTGCTTGAGCGCCAGCGCGCGCACCTTCTTCGGCAAGTCGGTCGCATGCGAGCGAACCACCGGACCGAACGCACGGCCACCGCCGCGGAACTGCGGCACGCGGGCCGAGCCGTGACGGGCGCCGCCGGTGCCCTTCTGCTTGTACATCTTCTTGCCGGTGCGCCAGACATCGGCGCGGCCCTGCGTCTTGTGCGTTCCGGCCTGGCGCTTGTTGAGCTGCCATTGCACGCAACGCTGGATGATGTCGGCGCGGGGCTCGAGACCGAAGATCGCGTCCGAGAGCTGAACCGATCCGGCTTCCTTACCTTCAAGGGTCGTGACTTTCAGTTCCATCTCACGCGCCCTCCTGCTCGGCCGGAGCCTCAGCCTGCTCGCCGCCGGCAACCTTGAACTTGCCGGGCTTCGGAGCTTCCTTCGGCAACGGCTTCTTTACGGCGTCGCGCACCGAGATCCAGCCGCCCTTGGAGCCGGGAACGGCGCCTTCGACGAGGATCAGGCCGCGCTCGACGTCGGTCTGCACCACACGCAGATTGAGCGTGGTGATACGGTCGACACCCATGTGACCGGGCATCTTCTTGTTCTTGAAGGTCTTGCCGGGATCCTGGCGTCCGCCGGTCGAACCGATCGAACGATGCGAAACCGACACACCGTGGGTGGCGCGCAGACCGCCGAAATTCCAGCGCTTCATGCCGCCGGCAAAACCCTTACCGACCGAGGTGCCGGTGACGTCGACGAACTGGCCGACCACGAAATGGTCCGCCTGAATCTCGGCGCCAACCGGGATCAGCGCGTCCTCGGACACGCGGAACTCGGTGACCTTCCGCTTGGGCTCGACCTTGGCGACCGCAAACTGGCCGCGCTCTGCCTTCGGCAGATAAACGGTCTTGCGGGTCCCGGCACCGAGCTGCAGCGCGACGTAACCGTTCTTTTCGGTCGTGCGGTGGCCCAACACCTGGCAATTGCCCAGCTTCAGCACGGTCACAGGGATATGTTCGCCGGTCTCCGTAAAGACCCGCGTCATCCCGACCTTTTGTGCGATCACTCCGGAGCGCATCGGCGTGCTTCCTGTTCTTTCTGTCCGCTAACTTCGGACGATCCTGAAATTTAGAGCTTGATCTCGACGTCGACACCGGCGGCCAGGTCGAGCTTCATGAGAGCATCGACGGTCTGCGGGGTCGGGTCGACAATGTCGAGAAGGCGCTTGTGGGTGCGCATCTCGAATTGCTCGCGGCTCTTCTTGTCGACGTGCGGAGAACGGTTGACGGTGAACTTCTCGATGCGGGTGGGCAGCGGGATAGGTCCGCGAACCTGGGCACCGGTACGTTTCGCCGTGTTCACGATCTCGCGGGTCGACGTATCGAGGATACGATGGTCGAACGCCTTGAGACGGATGCGAATATTCTGGCCGTTCATTGCCGTTTGTCTTTCTTTGTCGTCGCTTCTTGCGAATGATGGAGGCGAACAGCGAGTGAACTCACTCGCTATTCGCCGTTCCCTGTTCGCTGCTTACTCGATGATGCTGGAGACGACGCCCGAACCAACGGTGCGGCCGCCTTCGCGGATTGCGAAGCGGAGCTTTTCTTCCATCGCGATCGGCACGATCAGGTGCACTTCCATCGCGATGTTGTCGCCGGGCATCACCATCTCGGTGCCTTCCGGCAGATGGACGACGCCGGTCACGTCGGTGGTGCGGAAGTAGAACTGGGGCCGGTAGTTGGTGAAGAACGGGGTGTGACGACCGCCCTCCTCCTTGGTCAGGATGTAGGCCTCAGCCTTGAACTTGGTATGCGGCTTGACCGAACCCGGCTTGCACAGCACCTGGCCGCGCTCAACTTCCTCGCGCTTGGTGCCGCGGAGCAGCGCACCGATGTTGTCGCCGGCCTGGCCCTGATCGAGCAGCTTGCGGAACATTTCGACGCCCGTGACGATGGTCTTCTGGGTGTCGCGGAGGCCTACGATTTCGATTTCCTCACCGACCTTGATGATGCCGCGCTCGACGCGGCCGGTCACCACGGTGCCGCGGCCCGAGATCGAGAACACGTCTTCGACCGGCATCAGGAACGGCTGGTCGACCGGACGGGCCGGCTGCGGGATGCTCTCGTCGACCGCCTTCATCAACTCCAGGACCGCGTCGTGGCCGAGCTTCGGGTCCTTGTTTTCGAGCGCTGCGAGCGCCGAGCCGCGGATGATCGGAATGGTGTCGCCCGGGAACTCGTACTTCGAGAGCAGTTCGCGGACTTCCATCTCGACGAGCTCGAGCAATTCCGGATCGTCGACCATGTCGCACTTGTTCAGGAACACGACGAGGGCGGGAACGCCGACCTGACGGGCAAGCAGGATGTGCTCGCGGGTCTGCGGCATCGGGCCGTCGGCGGCCGACACGACCAGGATCGCGCCGTCCATCTGGGCTGCGCCGGTGATCATGTTCTTCACATAGTCGGCGTGGCCTGGGCAGTCGACGTGGGCGTAGTGCCGATTCTTGGTTTCGTATTCGACGTGAGCGGTCGAGATGGTGATGCCGCGCGCCTTCTCTTCCGGCGCCTTGTCGATCTGGTCGTACGCCGTGAACGTCGCACCGCCGGTTTCAGCCAGCACCTTGGTGATCGCTGCGGTCAGCGAGGTCTTGCCATGGTCGACGTGACCGATGGTTCCGATGTTGCAGTGCGGTTTATTACGTTCAAACTTTGCTTTGGCCATTTGACTCTCCGTTCAGTCGTTAGCTTTGAACCAACGACAATCAGGCAAACTTCTTCTGGACTTCTGCCGACACGTTCGCCGGCGCTTCAGCGTAGTGATCGAATTGCATCGTAAAGGTCGCGCGTCCCTGGCTCATCGAGCGCAGGTTATTCACATACCCGAACATGTTCATGAGCGGCACCATCGCGTTGATGACGTTGGCGTTGCCGCGCATGTCCTGGCCCTGGATCTGTCCGCGCCGGGAATTCAGGTCGCCGATGACCGAACCGGTATAGTCTTCCGGGGTCACCACTTCGACCTTCATGATCGGCTCGAGCAGAACGGACTTGCCCTTCTGCAGCGCTTCGCGGAACGCCGCGCGCGATGCGATTTCGAAGGCCAGCGCCGAGGAGTCGACGTCGTGATACTTGCCGTCGACGAGCTGGACCTTGACGTCCACCACCGGGAAGCCGGCAACGACGCCCGAGCCCATCACGCTGTTGAGGCCCTTTTCGACGCCGGGGATGTATTCCTTCGGCACTGCGCCGCCGACGATCTTCGACTCGAACTCGTAACCCTTGCCGGGCTCGTTCGGCTCGACGATGATCGACACTTCGGCGAACTGACCGGTACCGCCGGTCTGCTTCTTGTGCGTGTACTTGACTTCAGCACGCTTGGTGACCCGCTCGCGGAACGCCACCTGCGGCGCGCCGATGTTGGCGTCGACCTTGTAGGTACGCTTGAGGATGTCGACCTTGATGTCGAGATGGAGTTCGCCCATGCCCTTGAGGATGGTCTGGCCGGACTCCTGGTCGGTCGACACGCGGAACGACGGATCTTCGGCGGCGAGCTTCGCCAGAGCGACACCGAGCTTTTCCTGGTCGGCCTTCGACTTCGGCTCGATCGCGATTTCGATCACCGGCTCCGGGAATTCCATCTTTTCCAGGATCACCTGCTTGTCGGGATCGCACAGCGTGTCACCGGTGCGCGCTTCCTTCAGGCCCGCCAGCGCGACGATGTCGCCGGCATAGGCTTCCTTGATGTCCTCGCGGTTATTCGCATGCATCAGAAGCATGCGGCCGATACGTTCTTTCTTCTCGCGGGTCGAGTTGACGACGCCGGTGCCGCTCTGCAGCACGCCCGAATAGATGCGGCAGAAGGTGATGGTGCCGACGAACGGATCGTCCATGATCTTGAATGCAAGCAGAGCCAGCGGCTCCTTGTCGTCGGCCTTGCGCACCACTTCGTTGCCGTCGTCATCGGTGCCCTTGATCGCGGGCACGTCGACCGGCGACGGCAGATAGTCGACGACGGCGTCGAGCAGCGGCTGCACGCCCTTGTTCTTGAAGGCCGAACCGCACAGCACGGGATAGAAGGCGCCGGTCAGCACGGCTTTACGGATCAGGCGCTTGAGCGTCGCCTCATCCGGCTCCTTGCCGTCGAGGTAAGCGGCCATGGCATCGTCGTCGAGCTCGACGGCGGCTTCGATCATCTTCTCGCGGTATTCCTTGGCCTGGTCGACGAGGTCGGCCGGGATGTCGACGTAGTCGAATTTCGCGCCGAGCGATTCATCGTTCCAGATGATGCCCTTCATGACGACGAGGTCGACGAGGCCCTTGAAATTGTTCTCGGCGCCGATCGGAAGCTGGATCGCGATCGGCTTGGCGCCGAGGCGGTCGACGATGTCGGCGAGACACTTGAAGAAATCCGCGCCGGTCTTGTCCATCTTGTTGGCGAAGACGATGCGCGGAACCTTGTACTTGTCGCCCTGACGCCAGACGGTTTCGGTCTGCGGCTCGACGCCCTGGTTGGAATCGAGCACGCATACGGCGCCGTCGAGCACGCGCAGGGAACGCTCGACTTCGATGGTGAAGTCGACGTGGCCGGGGGTGTCGATGATGTTCAGGCGCTTGCCGTTCCAGAACGCGGTGGTCGCAGCCGAGGTGATCGTGATGCCACGCTCCTGCTCCTGCTCCATCCAGTCCATCGTCGCGGCACCTTCGTGCACTTCGCCGATCTTGTGGCTCTTCCCGGTGTAATAGAGGATGCGCTCGGTGGTCGTGGTCTTACCGGCATCGATATGCGCCATAATACCGAAGTTGCGGTAGTTCTCGATGGCATGAACGCGGGGCATGGGCTGTTCCTTAAATCCGTTCTTCGCCGTTACCAGCGATAATGCGAGAAGGCACGGTTGGCTTCCGCCATCCGGTGCACGTCTTCACGCTTCTTGACGGCGTTCCCCCGGTTGTTCGACGCGTCGAGCAGCTCGGCCGAGAGCCGCTCCGTCATCGTCTTTTCATTGCGGTCGCGTGCCGCCGTGATGATCCAGCGAATGCCCAGCGCCTGACGGCGAACCGAACGCACTTCGACCGGCACCTGGTAGGTGGCGCCGCCGACGCGGCGCGAGCGCACTTCGATGGTCGGCATGACGTTTTCCAGCGCCTGCTCGAACACCGTGAGCGGCCCCTGCTTGGTCTTGGCCTCGATCATGGCGAGCGCGCCGTAGACGATGTTTTCGGCAGCGGACTTCTTGCCGTCATACATGATCGAGTTCATGAACTTCGTAATGACGATGTTCCCGAACTTCGGGTCCGGGTTGACTTCACGCTTTTCGGCAGAATGGCGACGAGACATCTTGTCTGTTCCCGCTTATTTCGGACGCTTCGCGCCGTACTTCGAACGGCGCTGCTTACGGTTCTTGACGCCCTGGGTGTCGAGGACGCCGCGGAGGATGTGGTAGCGCACGCCAGGCAAGTCCTTGACGCGGCCGCCGCGGATCATCACCACCGAGTGCTCCTGAAGGTTATGGCCTTCACCCGGGATGTAGCCGATCACTTCGAAGCCGTTGGTCAGGCGCACCTTGGCGACCTTACGCAGCGCCGAGTTCGGCTTCTTCGGGGTCGTGGTATAGACGCGCGTGCAAACACCGCGCTTCTGCGGCGACTGCTGCAGCGCCGGCACCTTCTTGCGTGACTTCTGCACCGCACGCGGATTTGCGATCAGTTGGTTGATCGTCGGCATGTCAGCCTTCACCCTTTAGTTCACGCGAAACCTAGACTGGCTTTCGCAAATTCTTCTCGGAACTAGCCGTTCCGTTCGGCCCGCCTTGCGCAGAAAAAACATCCACGCAAAACGAAATCGCGCCAACCACTCATCGCTGAGCGGAAAGCGCTTCGACGCCACAGAGGACCGCAAGTGAAGGCCGATCAGCGTTCGCTGTCCGGCCTGCTACCGAGGTCATGCATCCGAGTTCACTCTCAAGAGGACGTGCTCAAGAGAACTAAAATCGTCCTGGCATTGCCTAGCAAATATGATCGACAGCGTTTGAGCGGCATTCGTCGAGGGTGGTGCCCGTCCCGGTCCTTTAGGAAACTTCCGTAAGGATTTGAAAGGGTGTTCCGTTCCGACGCTGGCGTTGCTCACCGCCTGTCGTTAAGTGGCCGTCTTCTATAAGCGGTGAATGGCTAAGTCAAGCGAAACGAGAACACTGGAAATGCCTATGGCGTCTACGGATTCAGTGCTTCGCGTGAATTCGGGAAGTCCGAAATGGTGATGCGCCACCCTTCCCTGGCCCCTTTCGAGTGGCTTATTTTACCCGGATAAATATATCCAGAAACATAATTCTCGGTTCCAGCTTTTCCCGGCTAAGCCTTTATTTGCCATTCGGGGGTCAAAACTAGCGCTTTGAAGCCGGGATTGCCCATGAAATACACCGACATTGCGATCATCGGCGGCGGCCTGGCCGGCTCGACCGCCGCCGCCATGCTCGGACGCGCGGGAATTCCGACAGTTCTGATCGATCCGCATCAGGTCTATCCGTTCGACTTCCGCGTCGAAAAAATCAGCGGCGACGAGCAGCTCGGCCGCTTTTACCAGACCGGAATCGCCGATTCGGTGCTTCGCTCGGCCACCCATGACGGCGAAAACTGGATCGCGCGATTCGGCTACCTGCTCGACAAGAAGCCGAGCCGCCAATACGGCATCATGTACGACGCGCTGATCGGCGCGGTCCGGGCGGAAATCGTAGCTCCCGCCGAACTCGTCTACGGCAAGGTGACCGATGTCTCGACCAGCGCAGAGCGGCAGAAGCTCACGCTGTCCAACGGCGAAACGCTCTCGGCGCGCCTGGTGGTGCTGGCCAACGGGCTAAGTGTCGGGCTGCGCCGCAATCTCGGCATCGAGCGCCAGGTCCTCAGCGTCAGCCATTCCATCTCGATCGGATTTGACCTGGTGCCGGTCGGCCGCCCGGCCTTCGAATTTCCCGCCCTGACCTATTTTTCGGAGCGGGCCAAGGAGCGCGTCGCTTATGTGACGCTCTTCCCTGTCGGAAACCGGATGCGCGCCAACCTTTTCGTCTACCGCGAGGTCGACGACCCCTGGCTGCGCGAGATGCGGAAGCGGCCGGTCGAAACCATGAATGCCGCGCTGCCCAGGCTGCGCCGGATCACCGGCGAATACGGCGTTGCCGGCGACGTCAAGATCCGGCCTGCGGACCTTTACGTCTCTACCGGCTATCGCCAGCCCGGCGTCGTTCTGGTCGGCGACGCCTTTGCGGCGACCTGCCCGGTGACCGGCACCGGTACCGACAAAGTGTTCACCGACATAGCCCGACTCTGCAACGTCCATATCCCCGTCTGGCTTGCGACCGAGGGCATGGATGCGGCCAAGATCGCTTCCTTCTATGACGATCCGGTCAAGCAGGCCTGCGACGCCTGGTCGATGGCCAAGGCCGTCAGCTTCCGCAAGGTCACGATCGAGAACGGGCTGTACTGGCGTGCACAGCGTTGGGCGCGCTTCCTGGCGTGGTTGGGCGAAGGTGCCATGCGGCGGATGCGCAGCCGCGTCAGCGCGGCGTTAAACCGCCGCGCTTACTCCTCGTCATCATCCTCATCATCGTCATCGTCTTCATTGTCGTCGTCGGCCTGAGCGGCGGCCTGGTGCGGCGTGTGGCCCTGGTCGTCCCAGAGCTTGCGATAGACGCCGTTGGCCGCGAGCAATTGCGCATGCGAGCCGCGCTCGATTGCCTTGCCGCCCGAAATCACGATGATCTCGTCCATCTCGACCACCGACGTCAGGCGGTGGGTCGACCAGATCATGGTGCGCCCCTCCGCCACGTTGAGAAGCGTGCGGTTGATCGCGGCTTCCGTGGTCTGGTCGAGCGCCGACGTCGCCTCGTCGAGCAGCAGCAGCGAGGGATTGCGGATGATCGCACGCGCAATCGCGATGCGCTGGCGCTGGCCACCCGACAGCGTGTCGCCGCGCTCGCCGACCGGCGTGTCGTATTTCTGCGGCAGGCTCGTGATGTAGCGGTGAATCTCAGCCTTGCGCGCCGCCTCCTCGACCTCCTCGTCGCTGGCGCCTTCCTTGCCGAGCCGGATATTCTCGCGGATCGACATGTTGAACAGCATGTTCTCCTGGAACACGATCGCCATGCTCGCCCGCAGGGATTCGCGCGTCACGCGGCGGATATCGACGCCGTCGATCGCGACCCGCCCCTCGTCCGGCGTGTAAAGGCGCAGGATCAGGTTGAGCAGCGTGCTCTTGCCCGAGCCGCTCGGACCCACGATCGCGATGCGCTTGCCGACGCCGAGCTTGAGGCTGAAATTATCCAGCACCGGCGTCTCGCTGCCTTCGTAGGCGAAGGTGACGCGGTCGAATGTGATGTCGTTGGTGATGCGCGGCAGATCGGGCGCGCCCGGACGATCGGCGCCGCGCGTCGGCTCGTCCAGCAGTTCCTGCATGTGCCGCACCGCCGCCGCCGACTGGATCGACACCGGAATGAAGTGCATCAGGTGAGCGATGTTGTAGGACACCTCCCAGAATGCGCTCTCAAAAGTGACGAACGTGCCGATGGTGATCTGGCCCTTGGTGGCGAGATAGGCGCCGATCGCCAGCACGACGAGGTGCAGCAGCAAGACTGAAATGGTGACGGTGCGCTCCACCATCGTGGAAAGGAAGACAGCGGACGCGGTCTTGATGCGCACATCCTGGTTGCGCATGGTGAACCAGCCGAGCGTACGGCGCTGCAGGCTGAACGCCTTGATCACCGCCTGCGCCGCCACGTTTTCCTGCACCGTGCCGAGCAGCGCCGACTCGTTCAATTTCTGCTCGTAATTTGCCTGCACCGCCTTCGGCGTCAGGATTCGCGGCCCGATCAGCGTGATCGGAAATACCAGCAAGGCGACCGCCGCGAGCTGCCAGTTCAAAAACAGCATCAGGATGATGCCGGCGATCAGTTCCAGGAACGGCAGCGCCGCGCTGTTGGCGAAGGTCTTGATCGAGCCTTCGAAGGCCGCGAGATCGATCGAGAAGCGCGAGAGAATCTCACCGCGCTTGGTGCGGGCAAAATACGATGACGGCAGATTCTGGACGTGCTCGAACAGCCGCGCCCGTACATCGGCAATGATGCACGCCGCCAGCCGCGCATCCCAGCGTTCATACCAGACCGCAATGATCGAGGTGATGATGCCGGCGACCGCCAGCACGCCAAGGATCTTGTAGAGTGCCTGAAAATCCTCTTCGCCGAGCGCGTCGTCGATCAGGAATTTGAGGCTCAGCGGCATGATGACATTGAACAACGTCTCGACCAAGACCCCGAAACTGACGAAGATCAGAAGTTTCCTGTAATTGCCCAGATACGGCTTGACGAAGCCGTACATCGTCGCCAGCGCGCCGGCGGCTTCCTTGGCGGTGAAGACGACGAGATCCTCGTCGTCTTCATCGTCCTCAAGCTCCAGTTCGTCGTCGTCTTCCTTCTCATCGTCGGAGGGCGCGCCGGCCGCCTTGCCGCCGGAAAGCGGGGCGACAGTCGCCAATAAGAGCTTCTTCGCAAGCTCGGGATCGTCCGCCGGCGCGGAATTCTGATCATCCGAGGAAGGAGGCTTGGGCGCCATAAAACCAACCGATGCTGCACGGCCGGCATGACCGCAAATCGAACGCGGCAGCGGCGGGCGCTACCGCACGGATTCTATGCGATCGGGATCAATTCGGCAAACATTTGGCGCGCGGCGCTGATTCATCAGAGCCGGGCGCGCCTTAATACAACTGGTCGAACCTCAATCGTCCGATTCGACCTTGTCGAAGAACGAATAGCGCAGGCTGTCGGCGTCGGCGTACCACTGCCCCGGCCCCTTGTTGGCGGCCAGCGTCGCCGCCCACACCGCATCGGTGCAGTCACGGCGGTGCATCGAGAGGTCGAAGCCGTTGCCGAAGAACAATTCGGACCATTCCCACCAGGTACCGAGCTTCTTCACGCCGCGCAGCAGGTCGTAACGGTCGATCAGCGCGGGGGCCATGTCGGACGTCACCGACCCGAACACCAGCCCGGTCTTCACGACGCGGTTGAGTTCGCGCACCGCCCGCGGCACCTGCTTTTCGGCGACATGGCAAAGGCTGGTCTCGAACACGAAATCGAATTCGTCGTCCTTGAACGGCATGTCGACGATGGAGCCGAGCTTGTTGTACTTTTTCAGTGCCTTCGGCGTTTTGGCGTGGATCGCCTTGTTGTTTTCGATACCCCAGGCATCGATGCCGCGCTCGCGTAGCGCGCCGACCAGTTCGCCGCTGGCGGAGCCGGCGACGAGCAGCTTGTAGCCCTTGGCCCTGTCCCAGACGATCTTGATCAGGTCCGTCAGATAGGCCGGATCGGTAAACCGGTTCCAGACTTCGCTATACGGGCCAATGCCACGGTAATTCTCGAAATAGCTGAGGTCGATCTTGTCGGATGACAGCTCGCCTTGCTGGGCCCGGGCACGGCGCAACCGCATCATCTCGGTCAGAACGATATCGGTGGCGGCGTCGGAAGAATCGAGCAGGCCATTGAGCGTCGAATCGAACAGATAATCGCCGACCACCACGATCCCCGGGTGCTGCTTCGGTTCCGGACGATGGTTGGTCATGACGTCCCGCACCGGCATCCCGCCCGGCAGCGCGTTCACCGATGACAGCCAGCGGTGAATCCTGCCTTCCATGAAATGGTCGCGGGCGTTGCCGAACGCGGCCGGCAGCGACTTGAGCGCCGCGTCGATCAGTTCCTGGTCGCTGAGATTGGCAAACGCCAGCGCATCGGAACCTGCGATCAGCCAGTTGAGCACGCCGTGCTTGCCGACGTCGTGGCGGGCGCCCTCATTATAGACGCAGCAGCCGCCGAACGCTTCCGACATGAACCAGGCGCCGGCGATCTTCTCGCCCCAGAACGGCTCGTCGAACAGGATCGAAACCCGAAGGTAATGCGCCGGACGGTCGAAATAGGCGACGTGCTTGACCATCGACTTGCGCAGCTCTTCGCCATCCCAACGCATGGTGGCGAGCCAGGAATGTGGCAGACACATCAGCACCAGATCGAAATCCCGTGTCTCCGGCCCCTTCCCGTTCATCATATTGAGTTGATAGCGGCCGCTATTGGTCTTGCCGACCTTGAGCACGCGGTGATTGAGCTGGATGTTGGCATCGACTTCCGAGCGCAGGCACTCGATCAACTGCTCGTTGCCGTTCTGGATCGAGTACAGGCCGATATAGCCGTCGATATCCATCACGAAGTTCTTCAGCGCGTTCAGCCCGTTGGTATTGTGGCTTTCAGTCGCGATATCCGAGCGCGCCATCACCTTGAAGAAGCGCTTGGCGATGGGATCGTCGACTTCCTTGTCGAGCACTTCCTCGCAGGTCATGTAGGCCCAAGGGTGCTCGTTGTCGTGGGCGCCGACGCCCTCGTAATATTCGATCGGCGAGACCATGTCGCTGCAGCGCTTGCGGAACGCCTCGATCGCAGCCGCGGTCTTCTCACCATATTTGCGGCGCATGCCCGGCACGTCGTGGAGCAGCTCACCGTCGAGATGCACCTGCTCGGCGTCCATCGGTATGGTCTGCAGGCCGAAATGCTGGATCAGTTCCCTTAAGGGATCCGGGCCGGTCATTGAATAATCGTAGATTTCGGCGACGCCTGCCTCGTACATCGCCGGCGCGGAATCGAATTTGCGCGAGACAATCTTGCCCCCGATTCTGTCGGATGCCTCGTAGATCGTGACGCGGCAGAGATCGCCGAGCTTTTTCTTCAAATACCAGGCACTCATCAGCCCGCCCGGGCCGCCGCCCACGATTGCAAGATCCAACATGTCTTTTCCGTCGCCCCTCCGGCCCCCCTGCCTTCCGAAGCAGCCGGTCTAAACCGCATCTAGCAAAAGCGCTTTTCACCCTGAAGGGAAGATGAACAAAGCAGGTCCTCGCAACGCAGCAATGAAAGAAAGCAGCAAAAAGGCCGGCTTGCGCCCGCCTTTTGACTTCGCACCGTATTCTTGCGGAAGCCCTATTTCGCCGGCGGGGTGTGGCCGTTCCGCCTCTGCAATCAAGGACGCGGTTATCTAGCCGCCACGGAACGCCTTGCCGGCGAGCAGGCTGACAAGCTCCTGCTGGCGCGAGAGGCCGGTCTTCGACAGCACGGCCTTGAGCTGGCTGCGCACGGTCTCCCGATTGACGCCCGACGCGTCGGCAAGTGTATCGATGGTTTCAGCCTGGCCGATGCCCCGCGCCACGCGCGCTTCCGCCGGCGTCAGGTCGAACAGGCCTTGCAGGACTTCCGCGGTCGGCACCGCGGCGCGGTTGACCGGCGTCACCACCAACAGCGCGGTAGCCCGCGTGAAGATATCGTGCGCGGAACCGCGTACCGGGATCACATGCAGCACCATCGGTACTTGACCTGCCGTCGCGGCGATCGGTATGGACTTCACGGTACGGTCACCGGCAAAAGGCAGCGTGCCGAGCGCTTCGCCGAGCAACACGTCCGCCGCAACGTCCGCTATCGTGACGCGCTGGGCGCGATCCTGAAACAGCGAAGGCATCAGCGCTTCGAACAGACCGTTTGCCGCGAACACCCGGCCGCGCCCACGCAACACCGCACCTGGCAGGCCCAGCACCTGCAGCGCATCAGCCTGCGCGCGGGCACGCTCGAAGCCAAGGCGGTTCGCCGTCAGGGACGCCCGGGCCAGATGCGGCCGCAGCCCATCCAGCAAGGTGACGATTTCCCGCGGTACCGGACCGCGGTCCTGATGCCGCGGCACGACAATCGCGATGGAATCGCCGCTCGGTATCGGAATGATCGTTCCCGCCCGATAACCGATGCCGTGTTTGCGGTAAAAATTGCAATAGACGTCGTTGGTCGCGATCTCCTCCTCGGAGAGGAGGTCATGGTCGGTGACGAAGCCCGCATGATTGAGGGCGATGGCGCGCGGCAAATCAGGATCGCGCTCGCTCCATCCGTCTCTCAGGAAAACCGGCACGATCTCGTCATATTCGACGGAATTGACCGCGCTTGTGTATCCGTCCCGCACGCCGAACAGAAAACCGCCATTGCCGCCGACCGCCGCACCGAGTTCACCCAGTACCGCCGGCCAAAGCGATGGAACGAGCCCTGCCTCGTAGATGCGATCGATCAGGGATTCGAAATGAACCGGCTCGCTCATGGGGACTTGCCGATATTGGACACCATTGCCTGACTTGATAGCAGGCATCACCCGTCCGGGTGAAGCGCCAGATTCCCGTTCGCGAAAGAAAAAGCCGGCTTCGCAGCCGGCTTTTTTGTTGATCGGAATGGAGCCTTACTCCGCCGGCGGCAGCGCCAGCGGTTCGGCTTCCGGCGCGGTCGGCACGATCGCCGCCTGCTTCTCGCGCTCGTCGAGAATCAGCTTGTCGCGCTTGACGGCGACTTCGCGGATCTTGGCCATCGAGGCGCCGGTGCCTGCCGGGATCAGCCGGCCGACGATGACGTTCTCCTTGAGGCCCTCCAGCGGATCCACCTTGCCGTTGACGGCGGCTTCGGTGAGCACGCGGGTGGTTTCCTGGAATGAGGCCGCCGAGAAGAACGAGCGGGTCTGCAGGCTCGCCTTGGTGATGCCGAGCAGAACCGGCGTTCCCGTGGCGGGCTTCTTGCCCTCTTCCTTTGCCTTGGCGTTGAGCGCGTCGAACTCGATCTTGTCGACCTGCTCGCCCGAAATCATGTCGGTGTCGCCCTGATCGGTGACCTCGACCTTCTGCAGCATCTGACGGACAATCACCTCGATGTGCTTGTCGTTGATGAGCACGCCCTGCAACCGGTAGACTTCCTGGATTTCGTTGACCAGATAGGCAGCGAGTTCCTCGATGCCCTTGATCGCCAGGATGTCGTGCGGCGCCGGATTGCCTTCGACGATGAAATCGCCCTTTTCGACGATGTCGCCGTCCTGCAGATGGATGTGCTTGCCCTTCGGGATCAGGTACTCGCGCGGCTCCTCGGTCTTGTCCAACGGCTCGATCGCAATGCGCCGCTTGTTCTTGTAGTCGCGGCCGAAGCGGATGGTGCCGGCGATTTCCGCGATGATTGCCGCGTCCTTTGGCTTGCGGGCCTCGAACAGTTCGGCCACCCGCGGCAGACCGCCGGTGATGTCGCGGGTCTTGGCGCTTTCGGTGGAGATACGCGCCAGGATGTCACCAGCCTTGACCTTGGCGCCAACATCGACCGACAGAATGGCGTCGACCGACAGCATGTAGCGGGCATCGCCGCCACGGGCGAGCTTGAGCACCTTGCCGTCCTTGCCCTTGACGACGATCGCCGGACGCAGATCCGCGCCGCCCCGCGACGCGCGCCAGTCGATGACGACGCGCTTGGCGATACCGGTGGATTCGTCGAGCGTCTCCGAAATCGACTGACCCTCGACCAGGTCCTCGAACCCGATGGTGCCTTCGACTTCGGTGAGAACCGGACGTGAGTACGGATCCCATTCCGCAATGCGCTGGCCACGCTTGACCATATCGCCTTCATCGACGTGCATGCGCGCGCCATACTGAATGCGATGGGTCGCACGCTCTGTGCCGTCGGCATCGGTGATCGCAACGACCATGTTGCGAACCATCGCGACCAGGTGACCTTCGCTGTTCCTGGCGATGGCCTTGTTCTTGATGGTGACCTTGCCTTCGAAATTCGACTCGACGAACGACTGCTCGTTGATCTGCGCCGCGCCGCCGATGTGGAACGTACGCATCGTGAGCTGCGTGCCGGGTTCACCGATCGACTGGGCAGCAATGACGCCGACCGCCTCGCCGTGATTGACCGGCGTGCCGCGGGCCAGGTCGCGACCGTAGCACTTGCCGCAGATGCCGTTGACGAGTTCGCAGGTCAGGGCCGAACGGATCTTCACTTCCTGGATGCCGGCCTGCTGGATGGCGTCGACATGCGTCTCTTCCATCAGCGTGCCGCGCTTGACCACGACCTTGTTGGTCGCGGGATCGCGCAGGTCCTCGCCCGTGGTGCGGCCGAGGATACGCGACGCCAGCGAAGCGACGACGGTGCCGGCGTCGACGATGGCGCGCATCTTGATGCCGAGCTTGGTGCCGCAATCGTCCTGCGTGATGATACAGTCCTGCGCCACGTCGACCAGACGGCGGGTCAGGTAACCGGAGTTCGCGGTCTTCAACGCGGTGTCCGCGAGGCCCTTGCGGGCGCCGTGGGTCGAGTTGAAGTATTCGAGCACCGACAGACCTTCCTTGAAGTTGGAAATGATCGGCGTCTCGATGATCTCACCCGACGGCTTCGCCATCAGGCCGCGCATACCGGCGAGCTGACGCATCTGGGCCGGCGAACCGCGCGCGCCGGAATGCGCCATCATGTAGATCGAGTTGATGTCGGCGTCGGCGCCCTTCGGCGTCTTCTTGGTCGAGGAGATTTCCTTCATCATCTCCTTGGCGATTTCTTCGGTCGCCTTCGACCAGGCGTCGACCACCTTGTTGTACTTCTCGCCATGGGTGATCAGGCCGTCGTTGTACTGCTGCTCGAAGTCCTTTGCCAGCGTACGGGTGGTGTCGACGATCTTCCACTTCGAGTGCGGCACGACCATGTCGTCCTTGCCGAACGAGATGCCGGCCTTGAACGCGTTGTAGAAGCCGAGCGCCATGATGCGGTCGCAGAAGATCACCGTCTCCTTCTGACCGCAGTGACGGTAGACCTGGTCGATCACGCCGGAAATTTCGCGCTTGGTCATCAGCTTGTTGATGATCTCGTACGAAATCTTCGGGTTCTTCGGCAGCAGGGTGCCGAGCATAACGCGGCCCGCGGTGGTCTCGATCCAGCGCCTAGTGGTCTTGCCGTTCTCGTCAGTGCCTTCCCACCGGTACTTGATCTTGGTGTGGAGGTGGATGACCTTCGAATGCAGGGCATGCTCGAGCTCGGCCATGTCGCCGAAGATCTTGCCCTCGCCGGGCAGGCCTTCGCGCATGATCGACACGTAGTAGAGGCCGAGCACGATGTCCTGCGACGGCACGATGATCGGCTGGCCGTTCGCGGGGTGCAGGATGTTGTTGGTCGACATCATCAGGACGCGCGCTTCGAGTTGCGCTTCCAGCGACAGCGGAACGTGCACGGCCATCTGGTCGCCGTCGAAGTCGGCGTTAAACGCGGCGCAAACCAGCGGATGGAGCTGGATCGCCTTGCCCTCGATCAAGACCGGCTCGAACGCCTGAATGCCGAGGCGATGCAGCGTCGGCGCGCGGTTGAGCAGCACCGGATGCTCGCGGATCACCTCGTCGAGAATATCCCAGACCTCGGGACGCTCTTTTTCGACGAGCTTCTTCGCCTGCTTCACGGTAGTGGACAGACCCTTGGCGTCGAGCCGCGAATAGATGAACGGCTTGAACAGTTCGAGCGCCATCTTCTTCGGCAGGCCGCACTGATGCAGCCGCAGTTCGGGACCGACCACGATCACCGAACGGCCGGAATAGTCGACGCGCTTGCCGAGCAGGTTCTGCCGGAAGCGGCCCTGCTTGCCCTTGAGCATGTCGGCCAGCGACTTCAGCGGGCGCTTGTTGGCGCCGGTGATGACGCGGCCGCGGCGGCCGTTGTCGAACAATGCGTCGACGGCCTCCTGCAGCATGCGCTTTTCGTTGCGGATGATGATGTCGGGCGCGCGCAGCTCCATCAGCCGCTTCAAACGGTTGTTGCGGTTGATGACGCGGCGGTAGAGGTCGTTGAGATCCGACGTCGCGAAGCGGCCGCCGTCGAGCGGTACCAGCGGACGCAGGTCCGGCGGAATCACCGGCACCACGGTCAGGATCATCCACTCCGGCTTGTTGCCGGAATAGCGGAAGGCCTCGACGATCTTGAGCCGCTTGGCGAGCTTCTTGTGCTTGATGTCGGACTCGGTCTCCTGCATCTCGGCGCGCAGGGACTGCTCGAGCTTTTCGAGCTCGAGCCCCTTCAACAACTCGCGGATCGCTTCCGCGCCGATCATGGCGGTGAAGCTATCCTGGCCGTACTCGTCCTGCGCCTTCAGGTACTCGTCTTCCGACAGCAGCTGACGGTCCTTGAGCGCGGTCAGGCCCGGCTCCAGCACGACATAATATTCGAAGTACAGGATCCGCTCGAGATCCTTCAGCGTCATGTCGAGCAGAAGGCCGATGCGGGACGGCAGCGACTTCAGGAACCAGATGTGGGCAACCGGGGCTGCCAGTTCGATATGGCCCATGCGCTCGCGCCGGACGCGCGACAGCGTCACTTCGACCGAGCACTTTTCGCAGATGATGCCCTTGTACTTCATCCGCTTGTACTTGCCGCACAAGCACTCGTAATCCTTGATCGGACCGAAGATGCGGGCGCAGAACAGCCCGTCACGCTCCGGCTTGAAGGTCCGGTAGTTGATGGTCTCCGGCTTCTTGATCTCGCCGTAGGACCAGGACAGAATCTTCTCCGGGGATGCAATCGAGATCCGGATCTGGTCGAAGACCTGAGCCGGGGTCGTCGGATTGAAGAGATTCATAATTTCTTGGTTCATCGTCTTCTCCTCGCGTGCCGATCGTCACCGGCAGCAAATTCGAAATTCTTCTTTGGTCCGCGCCCGCTCAACGTCCGGGCGGAGCGCGAATGTCCGGCCCATCTGCGAAGTCGCCTTCGCGCTCTGGGCCGGACTATCGAATCTTTGACGTTACTCGGCCGCCTCGGACGTCGGCGCCGGTCCCATCTTGGAATTGTGCAGGTCGACGTTGAGGCCGAGCGAGCGCATTTCCTTGACCAGCACGTTGAACGATTCCGGAATACCCGCCTCGAACGTGTCGTCGCCGCGAACAATCGCCTCGTACACCTTGGTACGGCCGGCGACGTCGTCCGACTTCACGGTCAGCATTTCCTGCAGCGTGTAGGCCGCGCCGTAGGCTTCCAGCGCCCACACCTCCATTTCGCCGAAACGCTGCCCGCCGAACTGCGCCTTGCCGCCCAGCGGCTGCTGGGTGACGAGCGAGTACGGACCGATCGAACGCGCGTGGATCTTGTCGTCGACCAGATGGTGCAGCTTGAGCATGTAGATGTAGCCCACCGTCACCTTGCGATCGAAGGCATCGCCGGTGCGGCCGTCATAGACGGTCGACTGGCCGGAGGCGTCGAAGCCCGCGAGCTTCAGCATCTCTTCGATGTCGGCTTCCTTGGCGCCGTCGAACACCGGCGTTGCGATCGGCACGCCGTGGCTCAAATTCCTGCCAAGTTCCATCAGCTCGTTGTCGTTCAGCGTCTTTATGGTTTCATCATCGCCATAGATCTTCTTCAGGGTCTCGCGCAGCGGCTTGAGATCCTGCTTCTGATAATAGGAGTCGATGGTCTGGCCGATGCGCTTGCCCAGGCCGGCGCAAGCCCAGCCGAGATGCGTCTCCAGAATCTGGCCGACGTTCATGCGCGAGGGCACGCCGAGCGGATTGAGCACGATGTCCGCATGCGTGCCGTCCTCGAGGAACGGCATGTCCTCGATCGGAACGATCTTGGAAACCACGCCCTTGTTGCCGTGACGGCCGGCCATCTTGTCGCCGGGCTGGATCTTGCGCTTCACCGCGACGAAGACCTTGACCATCTTCATCACGCCGGGCGGCAGTTCGTCACCGCGCTGCAGCTTTTCGACCTTGTCGAGGAAGCGCTGTTCAAGGCCCTTCTTCGATTCGTCGTACTGCTTCCGCATCGCCTCGATTTCGCTCATCAGCTTGTCGTTCGGCGAGGCAAACATCCACCACTGCGACTTCGGATACTCCTCGAGCACGGCGCGTGTGATCTTGGTGTCCTTCTTGAAGCCCTTGGGACCCGCGATGCCCTGGCGGTTTTCCAGCAGCTCCGCGAGGCGGCCGTAGACGTTGCGGTCGAGGATCGCCTGTTCGTCGTCGCGGTCCTTGGCCAGACGCTCGATCTCTTCCCGCTCGATCGCCAGCGCACGCTCGTCCTTGTCGACGCCGTGGCGGTTGAACACGCGCACTTCCACGATCGTGCCCTGCACGCCAGGCGGCACGCGGAGCGAAGTATCGCGGACGTCGGAAGCCTTCTCGCCGAAGATGGCGCGCAGAAGCTTTTCTTCCGGCGTCATCGGGCTTTCGCCCTTCGGCGTGATCTTGCCGACCAGGATATCGCCGGCGCGGACTTCGGCGCCGATATAGACGATACCGGCTTCGTCGAGGTTCTTCAGCGCTTCTTCCGAAACGTTCGGAATGTCGCGGGTGATTTCCTCAGGACCGAGCTTGGTGTCGCGGGCCATCACCTCGAACTCCTCGATATGGATCGAGGTGAAGACGTCGTCCTTCACGATCCGCTCGGAGAGCAGGATCGAGTCTTCGAAGTTGTAGCCGTTCCACGGCATGAACGCGACCAGCACGTTGCGGCCGAGCGCGAGCTCGCCGAGATCGGTCGAGGGACCGTCGGCGATGATGTCGCCCTTCCTGACGATGTCGCCGACCTTCACCAGCGGACGCTGGTTGATGCAGGTCGACTGGTTGGAGCGCTGGTACTTCATCAGCCGGTAGATATCGACGCCCGACTTGGTGGGATCGAGATCTTCGGTGGCGCGGATCACGACGCGGGTGGCGTCGATCTGGTCGATCACGCCCGAGCGGCGGGCAGCAATCGCAGCACCGGAGTCACGGGCGACCACGCCTTCCATGCCGGTGCCGACGAACGGCGCCTCGGCGCGAACCAGCGGCACCGCCTGGCGCTGCATGTTCGAGCCCATCAGCGCGCGGTTGGCGTCGTCGTTCTCGAGGAACGGGATCAGCGCCGCAGCCACCGAGACGAGCTGCTTCGGCGACACGTCCATATAGTCGACCTTGTCGGGCGTGATCGGCAGCACTTCGCCGGCGTGACGGCAGACGATCAGGTCTTCGGTGAAGCGGCCCTTGGCGTCGAGCGGCACGTTGGCCTGCGCCACGCGATACCGGCCCTCCTCCATCGCCGAGAGATACACGACCTCGTCGGTGACGCGGCCGTCCTTCACCTTGCGATAGGGCGTTTCGACGAAGCCGTACTTGTTGACGCGCGCGAACGTCGCCAGCGAGTTGATCAGGCCGATGTTCGGACCTTCCGGCGTTTCGATCGGGCAGATGCGGCCGTAATGCGTCGGATGCACGTCGCGCACCTCGAAGCCGGCGCGCTCGCGGGTCAGACCGCCCGGTCCAAGCGCCGAGAGACGGCGCTTGTGGGTGATCTCCGACAGCGGGTTGGTCTGGTCCATGAACTGCGAGAGCTGCGAGGAGCCGAAGAACTCGCGCACCGCGGCAGCCGCCGGCTTGGCGTTGATCAGGTCCTGCGGCATCACGGTGTCGATATCGACACTGGACATGCGCTCCTTGATCGCGCGCTCCATGCGCAGCAGGCCGATGCGGTACTGGTTCTCCATCAGTTCGCCGACCGAGCGCACACGGCGGTTGCCGAGATGGTCGATGTCGTCGATCTCGCCCTTGCCGTCGCGCAGATCGACCAGCGTCTTGATGACGGCCAGGATGTCTTCCTTGCGCAGCGTGCGATGGGTGTCGGGGGCATCGAGTTCAAGGCGCATGTTCATCTTGACGCGGCCGACCGCGGACAGGTCGTAACGCTCGGCGTCGAAGAACAGCGACTGGAACATGCTCTGGGCCGAATCGATGGTCGGCGGCTCGCCCGGACGCATCACGCGATAGATGTCGAACAGCGCGTCTTCACGCGTCATGTTCTTGTCGGCATGCAGCGTGTTGCGGATGTAGGCGCCGACATTGACGTGGTCGATGTCGAGCAGCGGCAGTTCCTTGTAGCCATGCTCGTTGAGCGCCTTGAGCGACTTCTCAGTGAGCTCCTCGCCGGCTTCGGCGTAGATTTCACCGGTCTTCGGATTGACGAGATCCTCGGCGAGATAATTGCCGACCAGCTCTTCATCCGACAGCCGCAGCGCCTTGAGGCCCTTTTCCTGCAACTGGCGCGCCGCGCGCACGGTCAGCTTCTTGCCGGCCTCGAGCACGACCTTGCCGGTATCGGCGTCGATCAGATCGTTGATGGTCGAGTAGCCGCGGAAACGGGCGGCGTCGAACGGCACGCGCCAGCCTTCCTTGGCGCGCTTGAAATTGATCTTCTTGTAGAACGTGGACAGGATCGTCTCGCCGTCGAGACCGAGCGCGTACATCAGCGAGGTCACGGGGATCTTGCGGCGACGGTCGATGCGCGCGAACACGATGTCCTTGGCGTCGAACTCGATGTCGAGCCAGGAACCGCGATACGGAATCACGCGCGCGGCAAACAACAGCTTGCCGGACGAATGGGTCTTGCCCTTGTCGTGGTCGAAGAACACGCCGGGCGAACGGTGCATCTGCGAGACGATGACGCGCTCGGTGCCGTTGACGACGAAGGTGCCGTTCATGGTCATGAGCGGGATATCGCCCATGTAGACGTCCTGCTCCTTGATGTCCTTGACCGACTTGGCGCCGGTTTCCTCGTCGATATCGAACACGATCAGGCGCAGCGTCACCTTGAGCGGCGCAGCATAGGTCATGCCGCGCTGGCGGCACTCGTCGACGTCGTATTTCGGCGGCTCGAACTCGTAGCGGACGAATTCCAGCATCGACGTGCCCGAAAAATCCGAGATCGGGAACACCGAGCGGAACACCGCCTGCAGGCCTTCGTCCAACCGACCGCCCGGGGGTTCGTCGACCATCAGGAACTGGTCGTAAGACGCCTTCTGAACCTCGATGAGGTTCGGCATCTCGGCGACTTCCTTGATGTGTCCGAAGAACTTGCGAACGCGTTTGCGACCGGTGAATGTCTGCTGCGCCATCGTGGCCTCTCATTTTCGTCGCCCGTGTGGGCGAACCTTCCGAAGCGCGACTGCCATCGCCCCCGGGTTGAATTTCGAATCGCTCAAAGGAACAAAGCCCAATTTCAGGAATTAAATCCCGAATCCGTTCTCCAGCCCTTCAAAACGCAAAACGACGCGCGGGGCGCATGACTGCACCCGCCCGTCTCAACTTGCCGCTTCACGGACTGAAAAAGCCCGAAATCTGACTGTCTCCCAGCGGCTTACGTCGGGAACCCTGCCGTCCCCGCCACCTACCGCATTTTCCTGCTGCCGCCCCGATATGGGGCGGAATAGTGGAGATTCGAGGGGCTAACCCCGCGAATCCCCACACTTTTCTGTGTACGCCGTACTCCGGGTTACCCCATCGCACAAATTTTGCAACGAACCCGCCACTTTCGTCATGGCTCCGACCAAATGCCCGCCATCCACGCCGTTGGCAGATCCCCGGATCGCGCTCGGCCAAGGCCTCGCTTGTCCGGGGATTTCGCCGAAGTAACTTGCGTTACTTCAGCTCAACCTTCGCACCAGCCTTTTCGAGCTGGGCCTTGAGCTTGTCGGCCTCTTCCTTGTTCACGCCTTCCTTGACCGGCTTGGGCGCGCCTTCAACGAGGTCCTTGGCTTCCTTGAGGCCCAGGCCGGTGATGGCGCGGACTTCCTTGATGACTTCGATCTTCTTGTCGCCGGCGGCGGCGAGAACGACGGTGAAGTCGGTCTTCTCTTCGGCCGGCGCGGCAGCAGCGCCGCCACCCGCAGGCCCGGCAACTGCAACGGCGGCGGCAGCGGAAACGCCCCACTTTTCTTCGAGGAGCTTTGCGAGTTCGGCAGCTTCGAGCACGGTGAGGCTCGAGAGGTCGTCGACGATTTTCTGTAGGTCAGCCATTGATCAGTTTCCTTAAAGGTTTGGTTCGAACCAGATTTGATTTGCGAAGGGTCAGGCCGCTTCGCTCTTTGAGGCATAGGCCTGAACGACGCGCGCGAGCTTGGCCGCGGGCGCAGTCGAGAGCTGGGCGATCTTGGTCGCCGGCGCCACCAGGAGGCCGACAAGCTTTCCGCGCAGTTCATCGAGTGACGGCAGCGAGGCAAGCGCCTTCACACCGTTCACATCCAGGACGGTTTTACCCATCGAACCGCCGAGAATGACGAACTGCTCGTTCGCCTTGGCGAATTCCATGGCAACCTTCGGCGCCGCTACCGGATCGTTTGAAGTCGCGATCACGGTCGGCCCCTTCAGCAGGGAACCGATGGCAACGACGTCCGTGCCTTCAAGAGCAATTTTGGCGAGACGGTTCTTCGAGACCTTCACCGACGCACCCGCCAGCTTCATCTGCATGCGCAGCTTCTGCATCTGGGCCACAGTGAGGCCGGAATAGTGGGCGACGACCGCGACGCTCGTGGTCTTGAAGACCTGGTTGAGCTGTTCGACCGCGTCCTTTTTTGCCGCTCTTTCCACAGCAAGCTCTCTCCGGTTGGCGGCCTTCGCAAGAAGCGAGACCACCGGGTTGCACCCATCGTCTCGCCCAAAACCTGACCTCAAGACACCAGTCTTTCGGACACGTCGGGCAGACGACATCTTAAAAGCCTGCCCTCCCGAACCAGATGGCGCGGGGTGTCGAGGTTCGAACCAAATCAGCGCGTTGCGCCGCGGGAAGCGGCGTTGAAGCGAAATCCGGTCTTCACCCGTCTATGCAGGCCGGGAAATTAAGCCGTTGAGGGAATTTGCATTTCCATGCAAATTTCGACTTGGGCGCCTGCAGTCTCGGACAGGATCGAGATCATCCGGCAAGCCGAAGGATCCCTGCCGCATTCCACCGAAGCGATGAGTTTTCCTTCCTTTCGAGCAATCCATGCGGATGTCCTGAAAGGAATGATCTCCTACCGTGTCGGGTTTTCGGAATGCGCGCACGGACGTGCCAGCAACGGCCAGCACGCCCGGAAGCCGTTGTTTACCGAGTCTTGTCCGGCTTGCCAAGAGCAAAATTCAGACCAGATCGCACACCCGCTTTTGCCTTGAAATCGGGTCCAAAATGCTCCCGGAAGATTTCTTTGGCCGGTTCCGTCACACCGGGGCCGCCGCGCTCGTCTTGGCCGCAGGAGGTTCCGAAATACCGGCGAGCTACGCCATCCGTCGCCGACGGCGCCCCACTGATGCGTCAGCCGAGCGGCACCGCATAGGGCAAGGGTTTGCCGGCGAAGAACGCATCGAGATTGGCCAGCACGCAGTCCTGCATCGCCACATGCGACTCCAACGTATGGCCGCCGATATGCGGCGAGAGCACGACATTGGGCAGCGCCGTCAGCGCGTCAGGCGCATGCGGCTCCTTCGCATACACGTCGAGGCCTGCGCCGGCGATGGTCTGGTCGGTCAGCGCGGCGACCAGCGCCGGCTGGTCGATGACCGAGCCGCGCGAGATGTTGACGACGTAGCCATCCTTGCCGAGCTTCTTCAAGATATCGGCGTCGACGGCGTGATTGGTATCCGCACCCGCCCGCACCGCGATCATCAGGACACTGCACCATTCGGCCAGCGCATCGAGCGTCGGAAAATATTGATAGGGAACGTCGTGCCGGCTGCGGCTGAAATAGCCGACCTCGGTCTCGAAGGCGGCAACGCGCGCCGCGATCTTGCGGCCGATCTCGCCCATGCCATAGACGCCGATTCTGCGGCCGAGCATCCCGGCTTGCGGGCGCATCATCGGCGACGGTTTTGCTGCCGCCCAGCTCCCGCCCCGCACGTAGTCGTCAGCCACAAGCAGCCGTCGTGTGGCGGCCAGCATCAGGGTGACCGCAATATCGGCGACCGATGCCGCATTCGCGCCCGGACTGTGGCCGACCGCGATGTTGCGTTTCGCCGCCGCGGCCAGATCGACACCGTCATAGCCGGTGCCGTAGCAGACGATCGCGCCCAATTTCGGCGTCATGTCCATCGCATCGCTGCGCAGCGGCGTGCCGCCGGCCGTGATCATCGCGCGAATGTCTGCGAGCTGCTCGGCAGAAAACACTTCATTGGGCGGCTTGCCGGCAGCATTCAGGAGTTCAAACCGTTCGCCGAAACGCTCCATCTGGGCCTTTGGAAAACGCGAATATATCAGGACCTTCTCGGGCATTATTCTTCCTTGTTGCCAAGTCCGGCCGCACGACGATTAAGCAAAAGCGGCATCAAATGCAAAGGGCGGAACCGGAAATGCAAAGGGCGGAACCGGTTTCCCGATTCCGCCCTCTCTCATTCGCGTAAACCGCGAGGAATTAGCCGAGCAGCGTACCCGGCTCGACCTTGACGCCCGGGCCCATGGTGGAGGAAACCGCCACGCGCTGGATGTAGGTGCCCTTGGCGCCGGCAGGCTTTGCCTTTGACACCGCATCGGCAAGCGCCTTCACGTTCTGCACCAGCTTTTCCTCAGAGAACGACGCCTTGCCGACGCCGGCCTGCACGATGCCGGCCTTCTCGACGCGGAATTCGACCGAGCCGCCCTTGGCGCCCTTCACGGCAGTGGCGACATCCATCGTCACGGTGCCGATCTTCGGGTTCGGCATCATGCCGCGCGGGCCGAGCACCTTACCGAGGCGGCCGACCAGCGGCATCATGTCGGGGGTGGCGATACAACGATCGAAATCGATGTTGCCGCCCTGCACCTTCTCGACCAGGTCTTCGGCGCCGACGACGTCAGCTCCCGCCGCCTTGGCTTCCTCGGCCTTGGCGCCGCGGGCGAACACGCCGACGCGCAGCGTGCGGCCGGTGCCATTCGGCAGGTTGACGACACCACGAACCATCTGGTCGGCGTGACGCGGATCGACCCCGAGATTGATCGCAATTTCGATCGTCTCGTCGAACTTCGACGTGGCGCGTTCCTTGACCATCTTGATGGCATCCGCGAGCGGGTAGAGCTTCTCGCGGTCGATGCCTTCGCGGACCTTCTTCAAACGTTTTCCGATTGCCATGGTCCGTTACCCCGCAACTTCCAGACCCATCGAACGGGCGGAGCCCTCGACCATCTTCATGGCCGACTCGATGGAATCACAATTGAGATCCTTCATCTTCTTCTCGGCGATCTCGCGCACCTGCGCGCGTGTCACCTGGCCGGCCTTGTCGCGGCCCGGAGCTTTCGAGCCGGACTGGATCTTGGCAGCCTGCTTGAGGAAGTGGGACATCGGCGGCGTCTTCATCTCGAAGGTGAAGGAACGGTCCGCATAGATGGTGATGATCACCGGGATCGGGGTGTTCTTCTCTTCCTTCTGCGTCTGCGCGTTGAACGCCTTGCAGAATTCCATGATGTTGAGACCGCGCTGACCAAGCGCGGGACCGATCGGGGGCGAAGGATTCGCCGCACCGGCCGGCACCTGAAGCTTCAGGTATCCGGTCACTTTCTTTGCCATTTATCACTCCTGTTGTGCCGGGTTTGGAGCCGGCGGTTTCAGGTTCGTGGTTCGGATCAAGGGCGGTTGGCAACCACCCTCTTCCTCCCACGGCCTCTTGATACGCGAAGACGCGCTTCGCGCTCTCCAATCAGACCTTCTCGACCTGACCGAATTCCAGTTCGACGGGCGTAGCGCGGCCGAAGATCGATACCGCGACCTTCACGCGCGAACGCGCCTCGTCAATTTCTTCAACCACGCCGGAGAACGACGCAAACGGACCATCCGCCACGCGGACGTTCTCGCCGATTTCGAACGAGACCGACGCCTTCGGGCGTTCGACGCCTTCCTGCACCTGGTGCAGGATCCGCATCGCCTCGGATTCGGAGATCGGCATCGGCTTGTTTTCGGCGCCGAGGAAGCCGGTCACCTTGGGCGTGTTCTTGATGAGATGGAACGCCTCGTCGGTCAGCTTCATCTTCACCAGCACGTAGCCCGGGAAGAATTTGCGCTCGGCGTCGATCTTGCGGCCGCGGCGCACCTCGGTGACCTTTTCGGTCGGCACCAGCACCTGCTCGAACAGATCCTCGAGCCCGCGCTGCTTCGCCTGTTCCCGGATCGACTCCGATACCTTCTTCTCGAAGTTCGAGTAGGCGTGAACGATATACCAGCGCTTGTCCATGGTTTGGGTTCCGGTGCTCATCAGTGGACGCCCAGCAGGAAAGTGACGACGTTGCGGATGATCAAATCCGATGCGAAGAAGAAGATCGAAGCCAATGCAACCATCACGAACACCATGATCGTGGTGATCGTCGTCTCGCGGCGGGTCGGCCAGGTGACCTTGGCGGTCTCCGAGCGCACTTCCTGCAGGAATTTGAACGGGCTGAAAGCCATCGTTGGTTACCGCGTCCTTCGTGAGACGATTGTGATTTAAAGCGAATCCGAACAGCCCTCTAGCGCCCAGCCCTCTCTCGAAGGATGAGCCGCACAGCGGGCTCGATTGTTCGGGGGAATTCAAAGCCGCGCCGGATATCCGCATCTAGCGGGCCGGCTGCAGGTGGCGGGTATCTACTGCCGGCCGCGCAAAAGGTCAAGGTACGGGGTGCCGCGGGGCTGCCACCGCGCCTTGCGGCGGCCGCCCGGTCATTGGTTAATCCCCAGTACCGCCTTGCCTCAAATGCGCACAAGGCCGCGATCTGGTTTTTAAAAGCTCTCGGCTATCCTGCAGGCTCCAAAAGGGCGAGATTGACCATGGCTCAGCTAGGCCGCAACGATCAGGAACGACCCGCGGGCGAGACGGCCTGGACGGTTCTCGACGCGGCCAACGACCTCGGCGACATCCTCACGGCGGATGCATGCCGGCGGGTCATCGATGCCGATCTGCGGGGTGAGGCCCCGGCGCGGTCGGACGTGGCTGTGCTCAGCGCGTTCTTTGCGTAAGTTCGAAAGCCCGTCTAAGTATTTGATTTAGCTGGCAGGAGTGGCAGGGCTCGAACCTGCGACCCCCGGTTTTGGAGACCGGTGCTCTACCAATTGAGCTACACTCCTGCAGGGAAGCGGCGTGTGCGGCCGCTTCGCGCCGTTTCAAGCATAGGGCATGCCCCGATTGCAAGGGCGAAGCGGCTTGCGCCCTATCCAAAGCACGCCTTCTGCGCCAGACTTGGGTCTCACAAACAACAAGCGCAACGGGAGAGACCATGAACGCGCAGACCGCCGCCCGGCCAACATCCGCCCAGACCCCTTCTCTCCCCGACGCCAAGCCGGAAACCATCGGGCTCTCGAGCATCCGCCTGCAGCGGATGTCGGACGCCTTCAAGCGCGAGGTCGACAAGGGAACCCTTCCCGGGGCCACGGTGATGGTGGCGCGGCGCGGCCAGATCGGCTGGTTCGACGCGATCGGCCGCCAGGGCCCGGCGGCAGCCACGCCGATGGCGCATAACAGCATTTTCCGCATCTTCTCGATGACGAAACCGATCGTCTCGGTCGGGATCATGATGCTGGTCGAGGACGGTCACTTCATCCTGAGCGATCCCGTCGCAAAGTTCATTCCGGAGTTTGCCGAGCAGAAGGTCGGCATCGAGAACAACGGCAAGCTCGACCTCGTACCGGCCAGGCGCCAGATGACGGTGCAGGATCTGCTGCGGCATACCTCCGGACTGACCTACGACCACACCGGCAACGGCCTCGTCCAGCAACTCTACCAGCAATCGCGGCTGCGCAGCCGCAAGATCACCAACGCCGAGCATGCGACCATGATCGCCGGCATGCCGCTGATCTGCCAGCCGGGCGCGGAATGGAACTACAGCCGCTCGACCGATGTTTTGGGACGCATCATCGAGGTCGTCTCCGGCAAATCGCTCGGCGCGTTTCTGACCGAACGCATCCTGGCGCCGCTGCAAATGGCCGAGACCGCATTCCATACGCCGGAAGCAAATGCCGGCCGCCTCGCCGAGCCGTTCGCGACCGATCCCTGGAATGGCGACAAGGTGCAGCTCTTCAACATGCTGGAGAAGCCCGCGATGGAATCCGGCGGCGGCGGGCTCGTCTCGACCACGATGGACTACGCGCGATTCTGCCAGATGCTGCTCAATGGTGGCGCGCTCGACGGCAACAGGATCATCGGCCGCAAGACGCTGGAGCTGATGGCCTCCGATCACCTCACTGCCGGCGTGAAGGTCTATTCGCCGCTGATGCCGCCCGGCCACGGCTTTGGCCTCGGCTTCGCCGTCCGCACCGCCAAGGGTATTGCGCCGTTCCCGGGATCGCTCGGCCAGTTCTTCTGGAGCGGCATGGCCGGCACGTTCTTCTTCATCGACCCCGCGGAAGACCTGTTCACGGTGTTCATGATGCAGGGCCCCGGCCAGCGCGAATACATCCGCAACTTGCTGCGGGATCTGGTCTACGCCGCGGTGGAGTGAGCCGGAACGAGCCGCCTCTCTGCGTCATGCCCGGGCTTGTCCCGGGCATCCACGTTCTTTGGGGCCGGCAGGAGAAGGACGCGGATGGCCGGGACAAGCCCGGCCATGACGCAGATCCAACCGCAACGCCTCAACTAATCGTGGCCCCGCCGTCGATCACGATGGTCTGGCCGGTCATGAAGTCACCGGCCTTCGATCCCATCAGCACCGCGGCGCCCGCGATCTCGTCGGGCACGCCGATGCGCAGCAGCGGCGAACGCGCGGTGGATGCCTTCAGCGTCTCCGGATTATCCCACAGCGCTTTCGCGAAATCGGTCTTGATCAGGCCGGGCGCGATGCAGTTCACGCGGATATTGTGCTTGCCGTACTCGCAGGCGAGGTTGCGCGCGAGTTGCATGTCGGCGGCCTTCGAGATCGCGTAGGCGCCGAGCACGGTTGAGCCCTTCAGGCCGCCGATCGAGGACACGATCACGATCGAGCCGTCCTTGCGCTCGATCATCTGCGGCACGACCATCGAGATCAGCCAGTTGTTGGCAACGATGTTGTTGTCGAGAATTTTCCGGAACTGATCGTCCGAGATGCCGCCGAGCGGACCGTAATAGGGATTGGAGGCCGCGTTGCAGACCAGCACGTCGATCTTGCCGAAGGCGCGGTTGGATTCGTCGACGAGGTTCTGCAGGTTTTCCTTGCTCGAGATATTTGCGGCGATCGCAACCGCCGTACCCTCGCCGAATTTTTCGTTGATCTCCTTGGTGACCTGATCGCAGACGTCCTGCTTGCGCGAGGAGATCACGACCTTGGCGCCGTGTTCGGCCATGCGCTCGGCGATGGCGCGACCGATGCCGCGCGTGGAGCCGGTGATGACGGCGACTTTCCCGGTCATATCGAACAAGCTCATATCTCTCTCCCCAATGTTGGCCCAGCGCGATGCTGGTTTCATCTTGTATTCGAACTAAGCAGCCTTTGCGGCCATCGACAACTCAAGGCTCAAGCGAGTTTCGTCGCCGGCGGCTCGACCTCAGGCCCAGCCGGTTGATGCATCGCGTTGTGCGAGGCGTCCGCGATCCATGGCTGCTGGTTGACCATCGGCAGCCGCCAGCCAGTGTAATTGGCGCTTGAGAGATGATCGAGCCGCGTCACCGAACAATTGTCGATGTCGAAGTCGAGGCCCTTTCCTGGCTGACCGCCCAGGGCAAGGCCGATGGCGGCCCTGATCGTGCCGCCATGCGCGACGACGATGATGTCCCTGCCCGCCTGCTCGGCATTGATACGCTCGATCGCGCCGCATGTGCGGTTATAGAGGTCCATGAAACTCTCGCCGCCGGGCGCGGGTTCATCGATCCCGGTAAGCCAGTGTCTGCCGACCGGCAGGCTCGCGTAAAATGCCGCGCGATTCATGCCCTGCAACTGCCCGAGATGCTGCTCGGCGAACGCATTTACGAGTGGCATCTCTGTAGGCTTGGGAAAGCCCGCTGCCCAGATCGCGTTCGCGGTCTGATGCGTGCGCTTCAGATTGCTTGCATACCAAACAGCGTTGCGCGGCAGGATTTTTCCGACCGCCTCGAACACGACGCGGTCGCTGGTGTCGCAGCCGAGATCCTTCTGCCCGTAAATGCAGCCAAGATCCTCGCGGACCGGCGCATGGCGCACCCACCACCATCGCGTCGTAATCAGTCGCGGTTTGTCTACATTGGACATCGCCAAAGCCCTTCAATACTGTTCGTTGTCGCTGTACGTCAGAGCACTCATCGTCTCAAGTGCTTCGGCGTTTGAAATCTTGTTTGAATTCCGCAAGGCGGCAGACGCCGACACGCATAACACTATCAGGGAGAAACTCATGGGCCGCCTCGAAGGCAAATCCGTCGTCATCACCGGTGCAGGCAGCGGCATTGGACGCGCCGCGTCGGTGTTGTTCTCCAGGGAGGGCGCGAAGCTCATCATCGTCGACCGCACCGAGGGCGTGAAGGAAACCGCAAAGCTCGTCAGCGATGCCGGCGGTACCGTCGAGGCCGTTATGGCGGATGCCGGTTCGGAAGCCGACGTGAAGGCCTTCATCGACAAGGCGGTCGCGAAATACGGCAGGCTTGACGCGATCTGGGCCAACGCCGGCGTCAGCGGCGGGCTGGTGCCGCTGGCCGAGCAGACCGTTGAGCACTGGCAGGAAGTCCTGCGCATCAACCTGATCGGTCCGTTCCTCGCGATCAAGCATTCGATGCCGCATATGATCAAGCAGAAGTCCGGCTCGATCGTCTGCACCGCCTCCGTCGCCGGCCTGAAGGCAGGCGCAAGCGGACATCCATACGGCGCGAGCAAGGCCGGCGTCATCAGCCTGGTGCAGACCACCGCCTACTCGCTGTCCGGAACCGGCGTGCGCATCAATGCGGTGTGCCCGGGCCTGATCGAGACCGGCATGACCAAGCCGGTGTTCGACCGCGCCAAGGAGCGCGGCACCCAGGACAAGATCGGCCAGCTCAATCCTTTGAAGCGCGCCGGCCAACCGCATGAACTCGCCGCGATGGGATTGTTCCTGGCCAGCGACGACGCGTCCTACGTCAACGGCCAGGCGATCCCGGTCGACGGCGGCCTCACCGCGTCGATGCCCTACACCGGCAAGCCGGTCTGATTGCCGTCGTTTCATGATTACAACCCGTCGGGCGGCAGGCCGGATGATTCCGCTGCCAGCGCGCGGTGGCGGATGCGTTCGCGGTAGAAGGCGTAGAGGCCGGACAGCACGATGATGGATGCGCCCAGCACCATCATCGCGTCGGGCACGTCGCCGAACATGAGATAGCCGAGCAGCATCGCCCACAGCAGCGCGGAATAGCGGAACGGCGCCACCGCCGAGATATCGCCCGAACGCAGCGCCGTGATGATGCATTGGTAACCGATCAGCAGCAGCACGGCGGCCAGCGCCTGCAGGCCAAGCGCGCCTGTCGATGGCGGCGTCCAGCCGCCGAGCGGAACCAGGATGGCGCCGCCCGCGGTCGTCACCGTCACCGTGGTGAGCAGCGTGATGAACAGCGACGGGATCTTGGCGGGTATCCGCCGGGTTGCGAGATCGCGCACCGCGCAGAAGGCGACCGACACCAGCGCGAACAGCGAATATTGGCTGAAGCCC
Source organism: Bradyrhizobium sp. AZCC 2176 (assembly GCF_036924645.1). NCBI lineage: Bacteria > Pseudomonadati > Pseudomonadota > Alphaproteobacteria > Hyphomicrobiales > Nitrobacteraceae > Bradyrhizobium > Bradyrhizobium sp. AZCC 2176. Next base: position 6,925,512 of record NZ_JAZHRX010000001.1, read on the forward strand.
GCAAGCCCCGGCCGTACGATGATGAGCACGCCGACGAAGCCGGCCACGATCGCCGACCAGCGCCGCCATCCGACCGGCTCGCCGAATATCACGGCGGCGCCGAGCGTGATCGCCAGCGGCAACGCCTGGAAGATCGCCGAGGTGTTGGCGAGCGGCAGATGCGCAAGCGCCGCCATGAACGAGATCGTACCGCCGATTTCGCCGAACACCCGCAGCGCCACCGGTTTGAGCATCAGGGTGCGCAGCGGACGCAGCGCGCCCTGATGCCACGCGAACGCCGCGACCAGCAGGATCGCGAACAGCCCGCGCACCAGCATCACCTGGCCGAAGTTCATCTCGGACGACACCACCTTGGTGATGGAGTCGTTCGTGGTGAACGCCGCCATGGATACCGCCATGAGCAGGCTGCCGCGAATATTCGGAGAGAGTGCCAAGTAAACTAACGGCCCGGGTTAGATCGCGCCGGCCTTCTGAGCGTATTCCCACGAAGACTTCGACAGCGGCACCGTGCGCGCCGCCGATTCCAGCGCCTTGGCATTGGCGGCGGTGCCGTCGCGGATACGTCCGGCGATACCCTGGGTGATGCCGGCGAGGCGGAACATGTTGTAGGCGAAGTACCAGTTGAGGTCGGGCACTTCCATGCCGGTGACGGCGCAATAGATCTGTGCGGCCTCGTCCACGCTCGGAATGTTCAACGCCTTGATATCGGCATTGGCGAGACCCGGCATGGTCCACTGCATCAGGAGATAAGTGAAGTCGGCCATGGGATCGCCGAGCGTCGATAATTCCCAGTCCAGCACGGCCTGCACGCGCGGTTCCGTCGCATGGAAAATCATGTTGTCGAGACGGTAGTCGCCATGGACGATCGAGACGCGCTTCTGTTCAGGTACGGTGCGCGGCAGCCATTCGGCCACCTTCTCGAATTCCGGAATGTGCTGCGTCTCGGAGGCGCGGTACTGCTTGGTCCAGCGATCGATCTGGCGCGCGAAATAATTGCCGGGCTTGCCGAAATCGCCGAGCCCGATCGTTTCCGGATTGAAGACGTGGAGCTTCGCCAGCGTCTCGATCTTGCTGGTGAAGATCTTGCGCCTGTTGTCCGGCGTCTGGCTCGGCAGCGTCGGGTCCCAGAACACCCGCCCCTCTTCCATCGACATGACGTAGAAGGCGGCGCCGATCACGGCATCGTCGGTGCACAGCGCATAGGCTTTTGCGACCGGAAAGCCCTGCTTGCCGAGCGCTGCAATAACGCGGAACTCGCGGTCGACCGCATGCGCCGATGGCAGCAATTTGCCGAACGGTTTTCGGCGCATCACATAGGAGCGAGCGGGCGTCTCCAGCTTGTAAGTCGGGTTGGACTGACCGCCCTTGAACTGCAGGACGGTCAGCGGCCCCTGATAGCCTTCGACATGCTCGCGCATCCAGCCGTCCAGGCTCGCCTCGTTGATACGATGACGCTCCTCAACTTCCTTTGTGCCCGAGAATTCTTCGTCTTTCCTGACGCCGTCCGCCACGATGACGCTCCCTCAAATTTTTTCTTGAACCTTGGGGAGCGCCATCCTAGCCCGCTCCCGTTTTAGTGCGTAGCGTTTGCATACTTCCGAAGTTCAAGTCTGGCAATGGCGCGGTTATGCACCTCGTCCGGACCATCAGCCAGGCGGAGCGTACGGATGTGCGCATAATCCCGCGCCAGGCCGGCATCGTCGGAGACACCGCCGCCGCCGTAAGCCTGGATGGCGTTGTCGATGATCCGCAGTGCCATATTGGGGGCCGCGACCTTGATCATCGCGATCTCGGCCTGTGCAGTCTTGTTGCCGACCTTGTCCATCATGTCGGCGGCCTTGAGGCACAGCAAGCGATTCATCTCGATGTCGGCGCGCGCTTCGCCAATGCGCTGTTCCCACACCGAGTGCTCGATGATCTTCTTGCCGAACGCGGTGCGCGAGGCCAGCCGCTTCACCATCTTCTCCAGCGCCTCCTCGGCCTTGCCGATGGTGCGCATGCAGTGATGGATACGGCCGGGGCCGAGACGGCCCTGTGCGATCTCGAAGCCGCGGCCTGCGCCGAGCAGGATGTTTTCCTTCGGCACCCGAACGTTTTCCAGCAGCACCTGGGCATGGCCGTGCGGCGCATCGTCAAAGCCGAACACGGGCAGCATCTTCTCGACCTTGATGCCGGGGGTATCGAGCGGAACCAGGATCTGCGACTGCTGCTGGTGCTTCGCCGCCTTCGGATCGGTCTTGCCCATCAGGATCGCGATCTTGCAGCGGGGATCGCCGACGCCCGACGACCACCATTTGCGGCCGTTGATGATGTAGTGATTACCGTCGCGCTCCATGCGCGTTTCGATGTTGGTGGCGTCCGATGACGCAACCGCCGGCTCGGTCATCAGGAAGGCGGAGCGGATCTCGCCGTCCATCAGCGGCCGCAGCCACTTCCGCTTTTGCTCCTTGGTGCCGTAGCGGATGAACACTTCCATGTTGCCAGTATCGGGTGCTGAGCAGTTGAACACCTCCGAGGCCCAGGAGATGCGGCCCATTTCTTCCGACAGCAGCGCATATTCGAGGTTGGTCAATCCCGCGCCGCGGAATTCGTCGTCTTCATGCGCGTTCGGCGGCATGAACATGTTCCAGAGGCCTTCGGCCTTCGCCTTTTTCTTCAGTTCCTCGAGGATCGGGATCACCTTCCAGCGCGGGCCCTCCGCATCCTGCTGCTCGTAGATCGGCACCGCGGGACGGACATGCGTCTTCATGAATGCCTGCACGCGGTTCAGCCATTCCTTTTGCTTTTCGGACATATCGAAGTTCATGGGGCGCTCCTCCGCTCTGGGCTTCTGAATTCGTTGGGCCGCACTGTCCGCCCGCCTTCCATTCGCCGCAAGGTATTTTGCGCTTCGCGATGAGGCGACCGATTGACATTTCCGGTCCTTCAAACGATAGTTTCATACAATTGTTTGAATTGCAACTCCTCCCCGCCTGTCATTCCGGGGCGTCGAACCCGGAATCCAGAAGTTGGGCGCGAGATGCGCGATTGTGCACCTGAGATTTGCGCCTCGTCGCGCGCCGGATGACGGAAAGAGGCTGTAGCCATGTCGAGCGATCGGACCAGGTCTGCCATCCTTGCCGCCGCCGAACGGCTGTACGCCGATCGCGGTTTTGGCGACGTGACGCTGCGCGACATCGTCGCGGAAGCGAACGTCAACCTCGCCGCGGTGAATTATCATTTCGGTTCCAAGGACGAGCTGATCGCGGAACTGTTCGTCACCCGCAGCCTCGCCACCAACCGCGAGCGGCTCAACGAGTTGAAACTTGCGGAGGAAAAGGGCGGCGGCCGCGCGCCGATCGACGCCATTTTGCACGCGCTGGTGGGCCCTACCCTGCGCGGCTGCCTCGGCCCCGACCGCGATGGCTCGACGGCGGCACGCTTCATGATCCGCGCGTCCATTGAATCGGTGCCGCCGATCCGGCGCATCAAGAACCGCGAGGTCGACCATCTGCGGAAATTCATCGCCGCGATGCGCCGCGCGATGCCCGGCCGCGACGACGCCGATCTGTATTGGGGCCTGCACTTCGCGCTGGCGATGTCGCATCACACCATCCGGGAAAAAGAGCGGCTGATGAAGTTGTCGGAAGGGCAATGCGACCTCAATGACGTGGACGCCATCGTCGATCGCGTGGTCTCTGTCTCGGTGATGGCGCTGACGGGTGGCGAGGCGCCGGCGAAGAAGGCGCCTGCCCGATCGGCGGTGCCACATGGAAGGCTGACGCGGCAGGATCTCTGAGCCAGACGGCAACGGGCAGAATTCTTGTAGCCCGCATGAGCCAGCGGGTCACGCCGCTCTCTCCGCGTCATTGCGAGCGCAGCGAAGCAATCCATCTTTCGGTGCATGCGGTGACAATGGATTGCTTCGCTGCGCTCGCAATGACGTGGATACAGTTTCGCCTTCTCGCGACGCTGATCGCCCGAGGTGTGCATCTAACTTTGTCCCTCTTCGAAATAGAGGGCGCAGGGAAGACCGGGTGCTTGCTGCACCCGCGGTCTCGCGTGCGATTTGCGCAAACAAAACTGCACACGAGCATACAGGGCAGCGGGAGCATTCCGGCCTTCCCTGCGCAATGGCTTTACGGCTTACTTCGTGCTCTCCCTGGTGAACGGCTCTTTTGCTTCCGCGCAACTTAACGCCAGCACCGCGGCGTCCAGACCACACGACTTCGCCGTACGCCTCCGGCGCGTACGTCTAGCGCGCCATCTGCGTCCATCGCATCTCACCGCACGTTCGTGACGATCGCGAGCGCCCCTCAATCGGGTGAGACGGGCGGAGTTATGCAGGTGATTTGGGTGAGAACGAAAGCGGAATATTTTTGCCAAGAGGGCTGGACAGGTTTTGACTGATTTGCCCGACAAGTGGTTTTGTCGCGGTTTGCCGCCGTCATTCCGGGGCGCGCGTAGCGCGAGCCCGGAATCCATCAGGCAGCGCGTTCTGCGGTGAAATGGATTCCGGGCTCGCGCTACGCGCGCCCCGGAATGACAAGTAGAGCACGCGTTCATTCATATTGCGGTTACTCGGAGACCGAACTTTTCACCCACCACTTCGAAGCGGCCGCGCGTCACCGGCGAGACCGGCGCGTTCCGGTTGGCAAGCCAGGACGACATCGGCTCGACGCGAATGACTTCCCGCTTCATCGTGACACCTCTCGAACGAACTGATCGAGGGGGCAGGATAGCGCAATCCGAAGCCAGCATGCTTCGATTAAGATGGAAGTGTCGATGTCGAGATCAGACGATCTTCCGCACCTTCAGCGCTTCCACCTTGGCCTCGTCGTAGCCGATCGTCGCCAGCACGTCCTTGGTATCCGCGCCGAGCAGCGGCGGCGCGCGATATTCCTTCACCGGCGTGCCGGAGAAGGTGATGGCATTGCGGATCAGCGACAGATCGGGCTCGAGGGGGTGCTCGACCTTGACCCGCATGCCGCGCGACTGCACGTGGGGATCGTTGAACACCTGCGAAAAATCATTGATCGGACCCGAGGGAACGCCGGCCTTCTCCAGCTCTTCCAGCCAATAGGCGACGGGCTTCTTCAAGAACAATCCTGCAAAAATCGCCATGATCTCCCTGCCGTGGACGACGCGGTCGTTGTTCTTGACGAAGCGCGGATCGGTCGCGAGTTCGGACGCGCCGAGCACGGCGCAGGTGCGCTGGAACTGGCCGTCATTGCCGACCACCAGCATCAGTTCGCCATCGGTGCAGCGGAACACGCCAGCCGGCATGCCGCCATTGCCCCAGGTGCCGCGACGCGGCGGGGTCTGGCCGTTGACGAGAAAGATCTGCGCGTAGTGTGACAGCGAGGCGATCACAGTGTCGAACAGGCAGACGTCGACATGCTGCCCCTCCCCGCCGTTCGCCTTGCGGTGATAGAGCGCGGCCAGAATGCCGATCGAGGAGTTCATGCCGGTCATGTAGTCGACGATGGAGGGGCCGACCTTCATCGGTCCCGCGCCGGGCTCGCCGTCGAGATGGCCGGTCACGCTCATCAAGCCGCCCATCGCCTGCAGGATGGCATCGTAACCGGCGCGCGGCGCGTATGGCCCGGTCTGGCCGAAGCCGGTCACCGAGCAATAGATAATGCCGGGATTGATCGCCTTGATCGATTCGTAATCAAGCCGATAGCGCTTGAGATCGCCGACCTTGTAGTTCTCCATCATCACGTCGCAGGATTTTGCCAGATCACGGACGATGTCCTGCCCCTCCGGCGTCGCGATATTGACGGTGACCGATTTCTTGTTGCGGTTGGCGCACAGATAGAACGAGTTGTTGTTGTTCGCCTTGCCCTCGGGGTCTTTCAGGTAAGGCGGGCCGAAGGCGCGCGCGTCGTCGCCGCCGCCGGGACGTTCAATCTTGATCACCTCGGCGCCGAGATCGGCCAGCATCTGCGCCGACAAGGGACCCGCGAGCACCCGCGTCAGGTCGAGAATTTTGATGCCCGAAAGTGGCAGAGCCGACATGAACTTCCTCCGAATTTTTTGGCGTGGTGGCGCGGGGAACGTGCCCGGGCGCTTTGATGCTTGCCGATACACTATTTTATGCGGCTTAGCCCTGCATTACCGGCATGACGCCATCCGTTCGACGCCCGCTTTGCGCGCAGGTGGCCGGACGCCCGGAAGGTTCAGGGGGATTGGAAGGGAAGCGGACGCGCCAATTCCAGCAAGAGGAACAGCCCAGACATCCCAAAAGAACGACGGCCCGCCGAAGCGGGCCGTCCCATTGCAAACCGTGTTACCGGCTGCCTTGATTTACCGGTTGGTGCTGGCCTTGGCGCGGCTGGCGCGCCATTCCAGGAATTCACGATACAGGGGATCGCGATCCTGCGGGGCAAGGGCTGTGGACGGCGCGGCCACCGGGGCAGCAGGCAGGACGGCGCCCGATGCTGCTGACACGGCCGAGCCCGGCGGCGGAGGCATGTTGCGGTCGAGCCATTCCTGCGCCGCCTTGAAGCGGGTCCAGCCGGACACCGTTGCTCGTGGCGCCATTTCCTTCCATTTCGGATGGAACGGCGGCCGCTGCAACTGCGCCACCTTGTCGAACATGGTGTCCACCAGAAGCGAGAGGCGGCGATAGCGGTCGCTGTTCGGCGCCCAGTTATACGACGCCAGCACCGCCTCCGCCGCAACCGTCTCCACCGAGCCGCCTTCCGCGACCAGGTTCGGGTAGTCCGCCGACGAAAGCTTCGATGGCAGATACTCCTCCTGCAGCGGCTTGGCGTAGTCGACCGGCACCAGATGCAGGTTGCGGTCGTTGATCTGGTTCAGCCATTGCAACGGCTTGCCTTCGATCGCCACGATCGCGTCGACCTCACCCTTGCGCAGCATGTCCACCGCCAGCCGCGGCTCCTGATAGATCAGATGCGGCCGGATCCCGAGCCGGTCGAACACGTTGATCGCCGTCACGAAGGTCGAGCTGTCGGGCAAATCGACCACCACGGTCTTGCCGTCGAGGTCCCGCATGCTGGTGATCGTCTTCGGCGCCAGGACGTGCATTTCCTCGTTGAACATCTTGGCCACATAGACGAACTGGTTGCGGATGTCCTTGGCAAAATCCTTGCGGTCGAGATAGGCGAGCGTGTCCTTGCGCACGATGCCGGCGTCGACGCCACGCAGCAGCAGAATATCCGCCACCGCCTGCACCGATCCACGGCCCATCACCGGCAGGATCCGCAGCGCCGTGCCATTGTCGAGCACGGAGGCGAGATCGGCGCCGACCTGGGCGTAGGTCGAGCCGAACGAGCCGGTCATCAGGCTCACGGTATTGGCGTTGAGCTGGTTGGCCAGATCGCGCTTGGTGGCGGTGCCGTACTTGAAGATGGTCTTGAAGGACTCGCTGACGGCGCCCGCATCGACGCCGCTTCGCACCGGGCCGAAGTGCTGCCACTGGCCGTTGGTGAAGCGCATCATTCGCATCTGCTCGATTGGCGCATGGTCGGACGGGCTGGTGTTGATCTGGATGCCCTGCACCATCATGGGAAGCTGGATACCCTTGAGCAGGCGGGCCTGCTTCATGATGTTTTCGCGCGAGAGGTCGTCGCCGCAGTTCTTCAAGACCTCGACCGTCAACTTGCCGACCAGATAGCCGAGGACGGCCTGGCCGTTGGTCTTGCTCACGCTCGGGACATAGCGCTGCATGAAGGCGCTCCATTCGCGGAACACCGCGTCGCCGGCCGCCGCCGCGTCTTCGCCTTCGAGCCGGTATGCCGCCGACAGCAGGCCTTCCGCATTTTGCGCGCCCGCCGGCTGAATCACGGCCGAGTAGGAATTGGCGATCGAGGCGACGAAATGGTTCGGCCTCCAGCCGAGTTCGGCGCTTCGCTTGATCGCCATGATCGCGAATTTCGGCGTGGTGAACTCGATAAAGATGTCGGCGCCGGAGGCCTTGAGCTTGGCCATCTGCGCGTCGATATTGGTGTCCGTGACCTTGTATGGAGCCTCGGCCACGATCGCTATCTTGCCACCCAGGCCGTCCTTCAGGCCCTTCAGGTATTCCTTGCCCATCCCATCCTCCTGATAGAGGACGGCGATCTTGCTGCGGGGATGGTTCTCCAGGATATACTGCGCAAAAATTTGCGCTTCAGCCGTGTAGGTCGGCAAGAAGCCGATGGTCCAGGGAAACTCGTGCGGCTGATCCCAGGCCGCCGCGCCCGACAAGGCAAAAAGTTGCGGAACCTTTTTTGAGTTCAAGTAGGGTTGGATCGCGGCGTTCGTGTTGGTGCCGATGGTCCCCAACGCGAGGAGAACGTTGTCTTCCTCGACCAGCTTGCGGGTCATCGCCATTGTTTTGGTGGGTTCGTAGGCGTCGTCATAGGTGATCATGTTGACCTTGCGGCCGTTGATGCCACCTTCGGCGTTGATCTTGTCCAGATAGGCCGCGATGACCTTGGCGATAACGCCGTAGGCGGAGGCCGGACCGGTATAGGGCGCGGTGTTGCCAATCCGGATTTCGTTGCTCGCCGGGGGCGCTGCGTACACCCGATCGCTAATCGCCGAGCCGGCCATCCCTGCCAGCACCAGCGCCGCCATCGCGTTGCGCCGAGGCGCGGCGAAAAGCCGGCGGATGGCCTCTCCTGCCCCAGACCGGGACAATTGCTCTATCCGCCGACGAGGATCGATCGTAGCCCGCATTGCAGCCCCCTGTGATGCCCATAACCTTGCAATTACTAACGTTACCAAGCGCGCGTAACGAGAACGGTCAACGTTTCAACCGTACTCGCCGACATTGTGTCTCAATCGGATTGATTTTGTGGCGAGTCCAGGCGTTCCGTAAGGCATGGTTAGCAACCGCGTATTTCCGCCCTCAGAAATGCACGGAATTGCCGCTAACGCGCCACCGCACAATCAGCGCGTGTCCGCTTGTGCGACCGCAGATGCCTGCGGCGCATCGCCTTGCGACACGATATCAGGGATATCTTGAATAAACTTTGAATGATGGAGGGTGAAGGGAATCGAACCCGTATTCAGCTTGGAAGGCTCCGGAATTTCGCAATGTTTTCAGGAACCTTGCGATATTTCGCAAATTTTTGGGCGATTGAATTGAACCGCGATGCTCATCGCATCGTCGCGAGTTGGACTGCGAGAGCACACGCCCGGTCGTACTCGTCGAGATTGATCCACTCGTCGATCGTGTGCGGCTCGTTCTGCCCCGCGCCGAAGGTCACCGTCGGAACGCCGTGGCGGACCATCCAGTTTGCATCTAACCCGCCATTCGCGGCGCGGATGGTCGGTGTTGCGCCGATGCCGGACACTGCCGCGACCGCGCGTTTGACCACGGGCAGGCTCTCCTTCATGCGGAACGGATAATAGTCGGTCTCAGCCTTGAACTTGACGCGGCCCGACTTGCCATCGCTGTTCTTCACGCGCTTTGCGGCCTTCTCGAACGCCGCCTTGTAGGCCTTCGTAATCTCCTTGAAGAACTTGCTGTCATGGCTGCGGCTTTCGCCGCGCACATGCACATAGTCGGTGACAACATTGGTGGCGTCCCCAGCCGGCCGGCCGTCGCCGCCGGTGACGGGGCCGATATTGCTCGTGCCCTGCCGCTTGCGCTTCACCACCTTGCCGAACCAGCCACCAGCCTTCACATCGGCGAGCGCAAGCGCCAGAATCATGGTCGAACTGATCCCGCGCTCGGGTGCGACACCAGCATGCGAGGCGCGGCCGAAAATCTCGACCTGCCAACGATCCGCGCCAACGGCGCCGATCGTGACATTGGAGGCAGAGCCGCCGTCGTAGTTGAAGGCCATGACCGGCAAGCCGAGGTCGGCGGTCTTGACATGGCGCGCGCCGTACAGCCCGCTCTCCTCGCGCACGCAGAACAACAGCGTGATCGGTGGATGATCGAGCTTCTGCTTCGCAAGCTCGGCCGCCAGCGTGACGAGAACGCCACAGCCGGCGCGGTTGTCGCCGCCGAGCGCGGTCTTCGCCTCATTGACGATCTTGCGCCCCGTTAGCTTCGGCTTCGCTCCGGCGCACAGCGGCACGGTGTCCATGTGAGTCATGAACATGATCCGCGGCTGGTTGTGCATTGCGCCTCGGCCAGGCAGATCGACAATGAGATTGCCGGTCTCGGTCGGCACCGGAATGCGCGTGTTGGCGTCGTCGAGGCGGATCGCGGCCGCCGGCACGCCACTTTCCTGCAGCGCCGCGCTGAGCTCGCGTCCTATCGCCGCCTCCTTTCCGGTCACTCCCTCGACAGCGAGGAAGCGCATGAGGCGGTCGGTGGCGGTTTTGACGTCGACGGGCATGGCGATCCCTTGGATAGAGGCTTGCGGAGCTTGTGAGCATCGTTCGAGACGCGTTGCTTCGCAAGGCTCCTCGGGGCATGCCAGACTCTCAGGATGAAACGGGCGGTTGGCTTGCCGAGCCGTAGCTCGCGGTCAAAGCCCGCCGTCGCCGGCTCGGCTTCGGCGCGGCAGCCTTCTCTCGCTTCGCGAGCGAAGGCTGGAGCGGGTGAAGGGAATCGAACCCTCGTATTCAGCTTGGAAGGCTGCTGCTCTACCATTGAGCTACACCCGCGCTGGCGTTGACCTAACACGCCGTGCAGGCGGCCTCAACCCGCCCCACGGTCCGGAAACATGCTGCGGGGCCATCGGCTGATCCGGGGCTCTTAACAGGGGCCGATTCGCCGCCTATATTGATGTCTCCATCAACAATGAAAGGAGGTGATCCAGTGTCTTATACCAAGCGCTGTCACCTCGCTGGGATCGCCCGCTAGGCTGACGTTTTGGCCTGGCATCGGGGCGCTCTCAGCCCTGGACCAGCGAGCACAACAATGGGGCGCGACGGGAGCCATCCCGCCGCGCCTTTTTTGTTGGAACGATCAAATTTGTTGGAAAGTATCAAAAGCCACAGCGATTGACGGAGCGCGGACGCGAGCCGCGGCGGTCTTCAACGATGCGCTCGCCGCCATTGATGGCCGAACTGCCGTAGTAGCGGTGATGGCCGGTGACGTCGTGCCAATCGCCCGCTTGCGACGACGCCGGCTGCGGCGCGCGCAATCTGGCGGCATCGCAGATGATCGTGGCTGGCTGGCGTCGCATGACCGTCTCCTTGAATGGTGTGCGTTGGCTCGCGTCCTGCTCATCAGTCGAGAGCCCGCCACCTCACGTTCAAGGGCAATCCGATATATCATGTTTCCAGAATGTTCCGTGGGCCGCCGGAATGTCGGGACTGGCCACGGCAAAACGTCCTCGGGAGGCAGCCAATCCGGCCCGCCTAGAGCATTATCGGTTCTGATTGAATCAGAACCGAAGCTCTAGATTCTTGTTTTGACGCGTTTTCTACCGCAGATAAGTCTACGCAATCTGCGCAAGCTTGATTGCTATGCGAACCGGTATCCACTTCGCTCGAAAACGCGACATGAAGGAGAAAGCGATGCTCTACGCCATGCTGGCCTATCACGTCGAAGCCGAGGTTACCTCCTGGACGGCGGAGGAGGACGCGGCCCTGATGACCGAACTGCGGGCGGTGCATGAACGGCTGAATGCGAAGAAGTTGCTCGGGCCGGCGGCGCGGCTGGGCGCGACGGCGGAAGCCCGCACCTTGCGCGGACCGGGCGCCGGAATGGTCATCGACGGGCCGTTTGCCGAAACCAAGGAGCAGTTGCTGGGTCTATATGTGTTGAATTGCGCCGACGAGGACGAAGCGATCAGCATTGCCCGCGACCTGCGACGCGTCAATCCGTCCGCCGTCTACGAGATCCGCCCGATCAGGCTCTATCTCCCCGGAGAATCCCTGCCGGAGACGGCTCAAGAAGGCGGTCAGGACTGAGGGAGAGTGCAAGGGCTGGCGTGCCGCCACGGGAACAAAAGCGAATTCGTTGACACAACCGATCGACGGCGTACGCTTGTCGGATCGCGTTGTGCGGGAACTTGCTCTGGCCTGCCGCCAGCTATCGCCCTGCCTTCGGTATGAGCCGGCCGGAACACGGGCTCACCCATTCCGGTCAAAGAAAATGACGATCACGCTGCGGTCAATTTCCCGGCGTTCGATCTAGATCAGGCTGCTCGCCTCTCATAGGTCTCGAAATCTGGCCGCACTCTTTGTAACGGAGTTCATCCGATGCAAACCAGGGTCCGAACGCTGATTGCTCTTGTGTTGGCTCTGACTTCGTTGGGCGCGATCACCGAGCGGGTGCGCGATCCAGGCGTGACCGACACTGAAATTCGCATCGGCAACGTTATGCCCTATAGCGGCAGTTTGCAGGTCTTCGGGGCGATTGGAAAAGCCGAAGCGGCGTATTTTGAGCTGATCAACGAGCGCGGCGGGATCAACGGCCGCAAGGTGCGCTTCATCTCGTACGATGACAGATCCGATCCGACGACCGCGCTGGACGTTACGCGCGGCCTTGTCGAGAAAGACGATGTCCTCTTGATGTTCGGTTCGTTCGGAACACCGGGGAATTTTGCCGTTCGCGCGTACTTGAACGAAAGGCAAGTTCCTCAGCTCTTTGTCGCCTCCGGAGACGATCATCTAAGCGATCCGTCGCTGTTTCCATGGACCATGGGCTGGCAGCCCTCCATTCGCGAAGAGGGACGCATCTACGCCAACTACATACAGGCGTTCTACCCCGGAAAAAGGATCGTCGCTCTCTGGCAGAACGATCATTTCGGCCGAGAATTGTTCAAGGGGTTGGAAGACGGGCTCGGCGACATCGCCCGGATGATCAGGGTCGACATCGCCTACGATATCGCGGATGAGCATCTGGACACGCACGTATCGATCCTGAAGCGATCAGGAGCTGAAATTTTTGTATTTGCAGGGGTGCCTGCAAACGCAGCGAAAGTCGTTCGCGTAGCGGCGGATCTCAATTGGCATCCGGTGTTCATCTTGAACCATATGGCGTCATCGATCGCGACGGCCCAGCCCGCCGGCCCGGACAACGCCTTGAGCGCTATCACGGCCGCCTTCTTGAAGGATGCAAATGATCCGGCCTGGAAGGACGAACAGGCCACCAGGGACTGGCAGGCATTCATTGAGAAATATAATCGGGCCGGAGGCAAAGACGACAATGCCGCTGTCTTCGGCTACGCCGCTGCCGAGACATTGGCCCAGGTGCTCAAGCAATGCGGCGACGACCTGTCTCGCGAGAACGTCATGAAGCAGGCAGCGGCCCTCAAGGACTACCAAGGCTCCATGCTGTTGCCTGGGATCAAAATCAGCACCGGCCCCTGGAACTTTCGGCCGATCAAACACCTGCGGCTGATTCAATTCGACGGCCGCACCTGGCAGCCGATCGGCGAAGTGCTCGAAACGGCTTTCTCTAATGCGCAGAAGTAGGTGGCCCGCGCTTGAGCGAAAACAGTCCGTCTACGCTTTCGCTGCGCTCAAGCTACGCCGGACACGCTTCGGCCTGACGCCTTCGCGTGGCTGCGCCACGCGTAGCCCGTCAGGGCGAAGCGTGGTGGGGAAGGAAGGACTCGAACCTTCGAAGCCATGAGGCGGCTGATTTACAGTCAGCTCCCTTTGCCACTCGGGACACTTCCCCGTCCGCCAGCGTCAGGAACCGGCCGCCCGAGTGGCGGAGGACCGGACCATGGATGACGCTGAGGCCGAAAGCCCGTTTTCGAACCGGCTGCGGCCGGCGCGTTTATGGGCGAAGCGGGATGGCAAAGTCAACCAACGCAAGCCGCTAAATGCGCCCCCAAGCGACCCAAATTGCCATATTCGGGCCCCCGTGACACAAGCTCTCCATGAGCGATCGCGACCGAAAATCACCGTTCCGCCGCGGTGGCGGCAAACCCTTCGAAAAAGGGCGGAAATTCGCCCGTCCGCCGGGCCGCCGGGACCGGGACGCGAGCCCTGACGGGCCGGTGATTCTTTATGGCTGGCACACGGTTTCGGCGGCCCTGGCCAACCCGGAACGGCAGATCCGAAAGCTGTTTCTGACCGAAAACGCCGCAAGGCGGCTGGCGGATGAGAATATCGACACCCGCGTTTCCCCCGAAATCGTCCGCCCGAACGCGATCGACCAGCGGCTCGGTCCCGACGCCGTGCACCAGGGGCTATTGGCGGAAGCCGAGCCCCTGCCCTCGCCTGACATCGATACGCTGCCGCTGGAAGGCATCGTGCTGGTGCTCGACCAGATCACCGACCCGCACAATGTCGGCGCGATCATGCGCTCGGCGGCAGCGTTTGCGGTGAAAGCGATCGTCACCACCGCCCGGCACAGCCCGGAGGCCACCGGCGTACTGGCGAAATCCGCCTCCGGCGCGCTGGAGCTGGTGCCGCTGGTCACGGTGCAAAATCTCGCCCGCGCGCTGACCGAACTGAACGACCGCGGCTTCATGACGGTCGGGCTGGACAGCGAGGGCAGCGAGGACCTCGGCGCGGTGACGCTGCAGCAGCCGCTCGCGCTGGCGCTGGGGGCCGAAGGCAAGGGCCTGCGGCAATTGACGCGCGAGACCTGCCGCGTGGTGGCGCGGCTCGACATGCCCGGCGAGATCAAGAGCCTGAACGTCTCCAACGCCGCGGTGCTGGCGCTCTATATCAGCGCCAGCCGATTGGGCTTGATGAAGTGAAAGGATGATAACGCCCGCTCGCAACTCAATGCGAACGGGCGCTGAAATCCTTCAACTGATCGACAGATCAGTAGTAGCGGCGCAGTACGCGCTGGCCGTGGTAGTAGCGCGCCGCGTAGCCGTGGTGGTGGCGGTGATAGTAGCGGTGCGCGCGGTAATACGGACGGTTGTAGCCATAACCGTAGCCGGAGATCGAGCTTTCGCGATAGACCGGACGCGGCGCCCAGTTGCCGGGACCGGTATAGGTCGGGCCCTGGTTGACCCAGTAATATTGCTGCTCCGGATCGGGCAGACGTTCGCGCACCCAGCCGCCGCAGGGGCTACAGCCGGCGTAGCCATAGGTCACGAGCGGCGCAACATAGACCGGCTCGGCGCAAGGGGTGTAACCGCAAGCCATCGCGGGCGCTGCAACCATGACGGCGACTGCCGCTATCAATCCTTTAAATATCTGACGCATTACTCTCTCCTGTCGGTGTTTAATTGGTCTTCTTAACGTGGAAGGTGCGGCCCGCGCCGGTCATAGTTCGGCGCGTAGATGATCTCGGGCGGATTGACGGGCACGTTGGACTGCGCCGGCAGCGGCGCCGATTGCGCCGACCAGGACTCGTGATAGCTCTCAGCCGGCTGCGGCAATCTGCGGTTCGCCGCCGGCTCGATTTCCAGCCGCCCGTAACCGGGCATGCGGCCGGCGCTCGGATAGTAATGACCGACGCGCGGCACCGGATCGACATAGCGGCCACCGTAGATGGTCGGCTCGACATGGGTGCCCTTGCCCAGCCCCCAATCGCCCTCGACCACCGCATAGGAGGCGTCGACGCCGTTAATGATGATGGGTACGTCGGGTCGGCCCGGGATCACGATCTCGAAGCCACCACCGGCAAAAGCCGTCGACGTCATCGCCGCCAAAATTGCCAGTGTCGAGGCAACGCGCATCGCTCGGGATCCCATTTTCCTGGAGTCCCAATTTAATCCAGCACGCCGCTTCAAGGGTTAAGGCGGCCGGCCAAACTGCGGGTAAGGCTAACGCGCCAGCATGGATCGCCGCGCAATTGCGAGAAATGCCGCTATCCAAACGTTAACGCCTCGACCCCGGCCGCCTGATCGATTGTCATTTGCGCTGACATATCGCACCATCCCGCCGCTCGCCCGCTTCCTCCTAACGCCAGCCGAAATGCCTGAAATGACGACCAAAACGCCTGCGAAGAACGTGCTCTGGATCATGTGCGACCAGCTTCGCTACGACTACCTCGGCTGCACCGGGCACGCGATCCTGAAGACGCCGAACATCGACGCGATGGCCGAGCGCGGCGTGCTGTTTTCGAACGCCTATGTGCAGTCGCCGATCTGCGGGCCGTCGCGGATGTCGTTCTATACCGGCCGCTATATGCGCTCGCACGGCTCGCACTGGAACGGCTGGCCGTTGCGCGTCGGCGAACCTACGCTTGGCGATCACTTAAAGAAGATTGGCGTCCGCAACGTGCTGGTCGGCAAGACGCATATGGCGCCCGACCTCGAAGGGCTGAAGAATCTCGGCATCCCCCAGGACTCGATCATCGGCGTGCATGTGTCGGAATGCGGGTTCGAGCCCTATGAGCGCGACGACGGCCTGCATCCGACGGGACGGCCGCGCCCAGCCTACGACAGTTATTTGCGCCAGCACGGCTATGACGCGCCCAATCCGTGGGAGCACTGGGCCAATTCCGGCGCGGCCGAGGATGGGAGCGTGCAGAACGGCTGGCTATTGGTGCATGCCGACAAGGCGGCGCGCGTGCCGCACGAACATTCCGAGACGCCCTACATGACGCGGCGCGCGATGGATTTCATTACCGAGGCCGAGGACGACGGAAGGCCATGGTGCCTGCATCTGTCCTACATCAAGCCGCACTGGCCCTATATCGCGCCGGAGCCCTACGCCAGCATGTACGGGCCTGAGGACGTGCAGCCGGTGATCCGCTCGCAAGAGGAACGCGCCAACGCGCATCCGGTGTTCGCCGCCTATATGGACATGCGCTACTCCCGCAACATGTCGCGCAACGAAGCGCGCGAAAAGGTCATCCCGACCTATATGGGCCTGATCAAGCAGATCGACGACCAGATGGGCGTCCTGATGCAATTCCTCGAAGCGCGCGGCCTGCTCGACACCACCATGATCGTGTTCACCTCGGACCATGGCGACTATCTCGGCGACCACTGGATGGGCGAGAAGGATCTGTTCCACGAGCAATCGGCCAAGATTCCACTGATCGTGATCGATCCCTCCTCTGCTGCCGACAATACGCGCGGCACGGTGAGCGATGCACTGGTCGAAGCGATCGACCTGGCGCCGACCTTCCTCGATTATTTCGGCGGCAATCCGCCGGACCACATTCTGGAAGGACGTTCGCTGCTGCCGCTCTTGCATGGCAAACAGCCGGCTGATTGGCGCAAGGCAGTGTTCTCCGAATACGACTACGCCATGCAGGACGTCCGCGTGATGCTGAACCAGCCAATCGAGCGCTGCCGCCTGTTCATGGTGTTCGACGGCCGCTGGAAGTTCATTCACGCCTCCGGCTTCCGGCCGATGCTCTACGACCTCGAAGCCGATCCGCAGGAATTGACCGACCGCGGCGCCGACCCCGCCTGCGCCGAGATCGTGGCGCGGCTGCAATCGGAGCTGTTCGACTGGGCGCTGCATCCGAAAATGCACATCACTACGCCGAATGCGAAGATCGCGGCGTATGCGGCCCAGCAATTGCAGGTCAAGAACGGCGTCCTGATCGGCATCTGGGACGAAGCCGAGCTCGGCGCCATCAGGGAGAAGATGGGGATGAAGCCTTGAGAGCCGATTCGCACGCGTGAATCGCGTTCTGCTCCGGGCACGTAGCGAAAACCATTGAGCAGCCTGGAACCTGGTGTTGCGGCGGAGACACGTCGTGCCGACAAATTGCGGCTGCTCGCCCCGCCCTTGTTGCAGTTCCGAGCACGCGGACGCTACGGTCGCCCGGAAACACTTCCGAGCCCTTCGAGGAGAGCCATGAAGCCATATCGCGGCGACGCTGGATTTGACGGCTGGCCATCCTTTGTCCGCCGGGCATTGCGGCGTCGACTGCAAACGATAGCGATCGCAGTCTTGTTGCTCCTGCCAATCGGCGCAAACGCCGCGCTGGCAATGCCGAATTCCGCGTCGGCAGCTTCGACTGCTCATGTCTATCTGCTCCGCGGCGTGCTCAATATCTTTTCCCTGGGTCTCGATGACATTGCGGCACAACTGCGGGCGCAGGGCATCCCGGTCACTGTCGCGAACTTCGCCTCCTGGTCGTCGCTCGCCGACGAAGCCGCCGCCGGATACAAGAGTGGCAGGATCAAGACCATCATTCTGGTCGGGCATTCCTCGGGCGCGACCGCGCTGCCCGATATGGTCGCCAAGCTTGATCAGCTCGGCGCTCCCGTGAAGCTGGCAATTGGCCTGGATTCGGTGTTTCGCACCAGCCTCTCGGGGCGCGTGGGACGCTATATAAACTTTTACATCGCCAACGGCGCCGGCACGGCGGTCGTGAAAACCGGACAATTCCAGGGCAAGCTCGAGAATGTGAATGTGCAGGACGTGCCTGGCGTCGGGCACATGTCCATCGAAAAGAACCAGATCATGCAGCGGAAGGTGATCAGCGAGATCGACGCCGTCGTCTTCGGCCGATCTGCACCAGCTTCGGGAACGCAGAAACCGCGGCAGCCTCGAGCGGCAAGCGCGGCGAGACCTGGCATGGCAAGCACCGCAGCGGTACGCCAGTAGTTCAGGTGGCTGTCGCCAAGCGACGAGCGCCGCAAATTCTGCCAATTCCTCGACGATAGATCACCGGCAGAGCGCCGGGTGGCGTGGCCTGCCGGCTTTCATGGTCCGGCGTGCCTTTGCGCCTGAAATCGCGGGCGAAAAGCGTATGAGAAGTTCGACGCAGGTTACGGCCGTGGTGATCTGGGCGGCTCTTTCCGCCTGCATCTTCTCAGCCATTTGCAATCCGGCGCTCGCCGGGCCGGTCGCACGCTCGACCGATGCTACCGCGACAAGCGTTCCTGTCGCACCGCCAGCCGCGGCCCAGCCGCAGGCGCGCGTCTACTTGTTCCGCGGCGCGCTCGGGCCGATCTTTTCGCGCGGGATGGACCACCTGACCAAGCGCCTCGAAGAGGCCGGCATCCGGGCGGACGTCTACGAATTCACCATTTGCCGGCTGATCGCCGATCAGGCCATCCGTGATTTCCGTGACAATCCCGCTCCGATCGTCCTGATCGGTCATTCGATGGGCGGACTTTGCGCCTTGACGTTTGCCGGGATACTGAAGTCCGAAAACATCCAGGTAAGCTTGGTGGTCACCATCGATCCGGCTCACGCAAGCCCGAAGGTGCCGCTGAACGTCGAGCGTTACATCAACATTTTCCTGTCTGACAGCGTATTGGGCGGCGGCGATGTGGTGGCGGAGCCGGGTTACCAGGGCCACTACGCGAGCTTCGATTTAAAGGAGCACGAGGAAGTCACCCACATCAACATCGACAAGATGGATTCCATCCACGAGCAATTGGTGGCAGCAATTGCGCAACTTACGACGACGCCTTTGGCGGCCAAAGGTGAGGCAGTGCCGCTGCGCTACGTCGTTCCACCCGATGCGCCGCTTGAGCTGTGGGACAGCGGCACGCAGCAATTCGCCCGTTCGGGCGATACCTTGCAGCGGCTTGCGGCACTTAACCGTGTGCCGCTGTGGTCACTTACGCAGGCCAATCAGTACTCGGACAGTGCTCCGCTGTCAGTTGGCCAGCGCATCCTGGTCCCGCGCCGTCTTGCCACACCGGTCGCGACATCGGCGGCGGCGCGACCGAAACGGTAGCCTGCAGAATATTCTGCGGTGTCAGGTGCGCGGCAGGAACGGAATCAGCATCGGAACGCGACGGCAATACGATCCATAGGCATCCGCACCGAGTTCCGCCGTGAGGAAGCCTTCCTCCATGCGGGCCTTCAACCCCATCCCCAGCGAGATCAGCACCGCACCCAGCATCGCGGTCACTGTTCCGATCGCAATACCCGTCACCAGCATCCCCGCAATAAGCCCGGTATAGATCGGGTGGCGCACCAGCCCGTACGGGCCGGTATCAATGACCTGATGGCCTTCCTTGTGCGTGATCGCGTTCGACCAGAACCGTCCAAGATGAATTCTCCCCCACCATGTGAACGAGATCCCCGCAAGAACAAGGCCCGCCAGCACATAGACGCCAAGGCTGCCGAACTGCCAAAGCGGCTTTTCCCCCAGGACCCTGCCAGTCCATGGCAAGAAAAGAATGGCTCCTGCAAGAATCGGGAAGCGATACTTCCACGACTCCAGGGTCATCACGTGTTTTTTCGTTTGCCCGGACCAGAACGACGCCAAAACCCAACTGATGACCCACAAAATCCAGATTAGGGCGAGCAACTGTGTGGGCCAGGTAGCGGTCCAGCCACTCCAGGCGAAAGCTAGCCATTGACCAGGAACGTGCAGCATGTCAGCGGACCTTTAATGAGCGATTGAATCAACCGCTAAGTCGGCGCTCGATGTGAAACGATTGAGCGCGACTGTTTGGCGTTGAGCTCCATTCAGGCTGATGGTGGCCGTCATCAAGCAGATGCGCAATGGTTTCCCGCAATACAGGTTCGACGGGGCCCGGCGCATAGCCCAGATCTCGTTGTGCCTTCTTGATCGACAAGGCCTCCGCCCGCAACGCGATACGGACGCCTTCGGCCGTACCGGAGGGAGCCCGGCGTGTCACGTGATCGGCGATGAACTCCAGCACTGCAGTGGCGATTAGACCGGCTCGGCCGGGAACTCGAACGCGTCGGGCTCGATGGCCGCTGATGGTTGCCATGAGTTCGAGAACTTGTCTGAGCGGCATGCTTTCGCCACCGAGAATGTAGCGATGTCCAGCTTGTCCGCGTTCCATGGCAAGCACCAGCCCTTCGGCGGCGTCGCGCACATCGACGAGGTTCACGGCAAAATCAAGATACAACTGAAGACGTCGGCCGAGAAAATGCCGGAGCATCGCCATCGGCGGGGTGACGTTGTGGTCACGAGGCCCGACGGGCATGGTGGGACAGCCAATAACCACCGGATATCCGGATGCCGCCGCTTGCGTAGCGAACCGATCGGCGAGCATTTTCGAGCGCGTATACGGACCCGGCATGTCGTCCGCCAGCAACGCATCGTCTGCGGGAGCAGCCATCGACGGCGAGGCACGGAACAGAATGGACTCCGTCGAGCAGTGCAGAACGCGCTTTATGCCACGTTTGCGCGCCGTCCCAATGACGATCTCGGTTCCACCGTAATTGACGGTGTGAAAATCAGCTTTCCGCGGCAGCCACATCCCCGGCAAGCCAGCCAGGTGATAGACCTCGTGGACCCCGTCCATCGCTCGGTCCACGAGGTCGCGATCAAGTACCGATCCCCCGACATACTGAACCTGCGGCAAGGCGCGGGGCGGTGGCTGAAGATCGAGGACCCTGACCTGCCGGCCTCGCGCTATCAGCGCGGAGACCAGGTGCTTTCCGATGAACCCACTGCCGCCGGTGACCAGTATACGCGTCATGCTGCCGAGATCACGATGCAGCACCTTGCGGATGCCCCTGAATGATGATGGCGAGATCGCGCCGAAAGCCCAGCGTGATAAACAGCTTGGCCATGACAAACATTGGTCCGAGCAACAGATGGGTCGGGTTGTCGACCAGCGCCGGCTGCCGTCGCTCGAACACGCGGTGTCCAACGATCTGCGATGCGACCCCAACGACAATCAGGATGGCCGTAAGTGACCACATGCCAGCAGTCGTCGCATGACCAACGATCACGGCAGCGACCGAGAGCAACACGATTGCGGCCCCAAGGATCGCGGCTCCAAGCGCGAAGTCGAGCACGAACCAGTAGACGAGCACCGGTACGACAGCGACGGTCGCCGCGCTGGTTTGGAACCCGAATACGGTGATGGACCACAGGCTGAGCGGAAGAATAGCGGCCAGGAACAAGAACGCGATGCCGAAGACATGCATCGCGCAATTCCAGGGGTCACGATGGTATTCAACGTAATCCGCAAGCTGCCGCCGAAAATATGAACCCATGCGGTACTTATCCCCCTGCTGTCGGCACACGCGGCTGGACGGAGTCAAGCAAAAACCCGGCGCACCTGCTTCGATGCCCAACTTCCATCAGAGACATAATGGTAGTTAAACTTGGGAATCATCATCAAGTCAAAGCGCGGACGCGGCTCGATTTCACGGCCCATCGAGCGCGAAGGCACTGCCAACGTTGACAAATCATGCAGTAATTCAGGCGACTAACACGGCATAGGGGCCTGAGGAACCGCCACGCGTTGCGATAATTTTTCCCGCAGGTGTTGCAGTTTAGCCGAGCAGTCATGATCGCTTGGTGAGTGCACACCCTACCCCGCGACGCTGATCATCGCGGTCATCCTTGGAGTCGAACGCAAATGCGCGCTGATCGGGATGAGGTCCGAGTTCGCTTCTAATTCGTAATCTTGTACCCCGTCGCCTTCACAATCGGCTGCCAGAACGCGGTGTTGGCGGCGAGCTCCTTCGTCAAGCCTTCGGGCGTCGAGCCGACCGGGATCAGGCCGATCGCGAGCAGCTTCTCCTTGACTTCGGGCTTGGCGAGCGCGGCGGCGGCCGCCTCGCTCAGTTTCTTCGCGAAATCGGATGACGCGGCCGCCGGCAGCCACATGCCGTACCAGGCGTCCGCCACCAGATCGACGCCACTCTCCTTCAGGGTTGGGGCATCAGGCAGGAACGGCGAACGCGTCTCGCTGCCGACCGCGAGAATCCGGATGTTGCCCGCGCGATGCTGCGGGATGGCATCGGTCAACGTGGAAATCGCAAACGGCATATGGCCGCCAACGAGGTCGTTGATGATCGGCGCGCTGCCGCGATAGGCCACGCGCGTCAACTTGATGCCCAGCGCCTGCTCGAGCCGCGATCCGCTAAAATGCGGAATGGTGCCGTTGCTGGGCACGCCGAACGTGGCCTGGTCCGGATTGGCTTTCAGCCAGGCGACGAATTGCTTGAAGTCCTTGACCTCGGCCGGAACGGCCGTGCCGGCGAAGACACAGAACTCGAACCGCGCGAGATGGCTGACCGGGACGAAATCCTTGGCCGAGTCGAAGCTCGGCGTCGTCTCGACCATCGGCAGCAGATACATCGTCGGCCCCGTGGTCACGAGGATGGTGGTGCCGTCGGGGTTGGCCCCCTTCACCGCCTTGATGCCGATCAGCCCGTCGCCGCCGGTGCGGTTTTCAACGATGACATTGCGATCGAGCAAAGGACTGATGTGCTGTGCCAGCAAGCGGCACAGCGCATCCCCGCCGCCGCCGGCCGCGAACGGAAAGATGATTTTGGTCAGCGGCCCCGATTGTGCGAACGCCTGGCCCGTCAATGCGGCCAACGAACATGCGGCGCTTCCGGCCAGAAAATCTCGGCGTTTCATCTCATTCCTCCGAACACTCTATAACTATTGATCGCCCACAGCGCCGAGGCGCCCCCGCGTCAGGCCCGCACCGTCTCGACCACGGTCATAATTCCGATCGCGACGGTGGCAAGCCCCACGGCCCCCTGCAGCCCGCGATTGGCCCAGGTGAGCGAGCGGGCGGAGACCGCAAGCGGCACCGCAATCGCCGTCGACAGCGCGCCCATGCCGATCATCGAGCCGACGCCGAACAGTGCGACATATCCGAGTCCGACCGCAGGACTGGAAGCCTGCGAAACCGCCAGCACCAGCAGCGCGGCCGAGCCCGCCATGCCGTGCATCAGGCCGACCAGCAGGGTACGCCAGCGAAAGCCATGGTCATGGGCATGCGCGGTGCGGGCATGCGGCGCGGTTTCGCCGGCATGGCTGTGGGCATGGAAATGCACCGTGCCGTCGCCATGGCCGTGTTGGTGAAAATGCACGCGGTCGCGCCACAGCCGCCACAGCACATGGGCGCCGAGGCCGACCAGCATGACACCGACGGCAGTCTCGATCGGCCGGGCGACGGTTTCAGGGATCGCGCGGCCGAGCAGGATGGCACAGCCTGCAAAGACGAACAGCGTCAGCGTGTGGCCGAGCCCCCAGGTCAGCCCGTGCTTGACGATATCGGCGACATGGCTGCGGCGCGCGGCGATGCTGGAGACGGCGGCGATGTGATCGGCCTCGAGCGCATGCTGCATGCCCAGCAAAAAGCCCAGCCCAAGAATTCCGAACATACGCCCCCTACCCGTTGTATCAGTTGAAGTTCAGCTCAAAGCTGAACTTCTGATTTTGATTTTGACGCGTTTTCTTCACGCGAACCGGTGCCCACCCGCGGATCAAGTCCGAGGGCATGCTTCGCTTGAAAAGGCTATGAAATACCAGTTGGAAGCCTTTGTCAGGTCAAGACTTCATCGAACAGGCTTTTCATCGACGCCCAGGAGCGGCGGTCGGCCTGCTCGTTGTACAGCGCGGCGCGCATCATCGAGCCGTCGGCGGCCGGGTTGGTGAAACCATGCAGCGTGTTGCCGTAGGCGATGATCTGCCAATCCTTCACGCCGCCGGTGCGCATCTCGTTCTCGAAATCCGCAACCTGTTCCGGCGGCGCCAGGGGATCGTCCACCCCGGTGCAGACCAGCACGCTGGCCTTCACCCGGCCGGCTTGCGCCGGCATTTTAGTCGCCAGCACGCCGTGGAAACTGACCACCGCCTTCAGCTCGGCGCCATCGCGCGCCAGTTCGAGCACCACCGATCCGCCGAAGCAGAACCCGATCGCCGCCAGCCTGCCAGCGTCGACCTGCGGCAGCGCGGCGAGCGTTTCGAGCGCGGCGCGGCCCCGGGCGCGCAGCTTGTCCGGCTGGGTGCGAAGCCCGGCGACCAGCGTCGCGACTTCCTGCACGCTGGTCGCCTGCCGGCGGTCACCGAACATGTCGGCGGCGAACGCGACATAGCCGAGACCGGCGAGCCGGCGCGCGCGCTCCATCGCGAATTCGCCAAGCCCGAGCCCTTCGTGAAATATGGCGACGCCCGGCCGCGGCCCGTCAGCGTTCTCGTCAAGCGCCAGATAACCGCGCAAACTGGTTTCACCGCAGCGGTAATCGACGTCGCGCACCTGCATGAAATTCCGTGACCCTTCAAATGATAGGCACCCGGAACTTCACACCGGTTGGAGGCTTGCACAACCCTCGAATCGGAACATCCGATAACGCCCTTCGATTGGGCTCTGACCTGACTTCGGAGCAAATGTCCGGCTTTTTCATGCCGGGGCGGGTATCGGGGTTCTGGCCCTTTGCGGCCAAGTCTGGTATTCGAGCCGCCGAAGATCGGGACCAATGCGGGATATTTTCACCACTCACCGATCATTCGAATTCGCCGGTTTAGCTCAGCGGTAGAGCAGCGGTTTTGTAAACCGAAGGTCGGGAGTTCAATCCTCTCAACCGGCACCAGCCTTTTGGAAAATCAATGACTTGCGGGGTCCCTGAAGCCTTCTGACGCCCTTTCCCCCGCGTAGTCTTGAACTTTTTTCACTACCTCCGGCTGATCCTGCAGGTTGACGTGGTCATCGAAGTCGGCATTCCAATCCATCAGGCCAAACCGGTGTGACTTGCTGCACAGACCATCGTGCGCCTTCGATCTACTTCAGATGCCGCAGTGGTTCGTAGCGAACCACCAGAAAAAGGGACGCACATCATGCGCTATTGTGTCGTGGTCGCTCTCGCAGCGATCACTCTCACCAACGTCCTCACTTCGTCAGAAGCCGCAACCCAAATGCGCCACCATCGCCATTCCTCGGGTAACGTTCAGGTCAATGCAGTTAACCGTCCTGGCAAAGCAACCACTGACAAAAAAACAAAACTTCGTGACGCCTTGGGACGACCAAATTGGTCGAACGCTAAGAGATAGCGGCCGTAGACCAAGACATGGCGCCGACCGGGTCGCAACCGTTAGGGCGGTTTGCGGCCTTCGTCGTTTCGGAGTGCATGAGGTTACGCCGGCTCCGTCTGCGACGTGGACTGACGAAGGCCTTCGGCGGATACGCCGACGCGCGACATGAGGCTGCAAGCCCTCGCACGCATGTATGGGGATCGGATTT
This sequence comes from Bradyrhizobium sp. AZCC 2176, assembly GCF_036924645.1. Taxonomy (NCBI): domain Bacteria; kingdom Pseudomonadati; phylum Pseudomonadota; class Alphaproteobacteria; order Hyphomicrobiales; family Nitrobacteraceae; genus Bradyrhizobium; species Bradyrhizobium sp. AZCC 2176. The sequence continues at coordinate 6,951,161 of NZ_JAZHRX010000001.1, forward strand.
ATCTGATCAAGTGGCAGTATCTTGCTGCTCGGTTTTGTAAACCGAAGGTCGGGAGTTCAATCCGGCACCATCTCAAAAGGGCGTCAATCGGATCAAAACCGTTCGCGTAACCGCCGTTCCTCCCGGAATTTCAGCCGGTCGAGAGCGGGCAATCGCCCGCGGAACCCAGCCGAGACCTATTCAGGCCTCCATCATCGCTGGGAATTCCACGGGACGTTGTTGGGGAAGCACCATCTCTGCCGATTCCGCCAGGCCCGGGCTCGAATAGCGATCGAGCGACGCTTTCGGTTTGCAGATCCGCTTTACCCGTAGCTGCAATCCGAACGCCCCGAGAATCGTCAGGACAGTCGTAAATTCGGGCGAACGATCGCCCATGAACGAGCGGTAGAGACGCGTGCGGCCAATCTGGATCCGTCGCGCGAACTCAGCAACATTCTCCTGGGCTCGGATGATCTCACCAAAGGCCGAGCAAATGGCACGGAGATCGGCCGTTTCAAGGGCAGGATTCAACAGCCCGGCGACTCCCGCCGGAGTGCTGTAACGCAAATGACCATGCACCGGATGTTGAGAACGGCATCTTTCCAGCGCGGATCTTGGCGATTGCTCTGCAACCAGCCTCATGCGGAGTGCCGCTATCACCTTTGTCACCGTAGAAAGCCGCGGCCCCCTCTCCGATGCAAAGGCCCCGTATAGATGCGCTCGCTCTATTCCAGATGCGATAGAGATTGCGGTGACACTCTGGGCTCGGACGGCTTCGCCGAGCGCCAGGCAAACCTGACGGCTATCGGTGGTTTGAAACGCCTGATTCAAGAATTTTTCAAGCTGAGCCGTGGTGGCGTATTGAGAGCGATGCGCCGTCTTGGCCATCTGGTGCGATCCGATTCCTCGCTCACGGGCGCGCGCGATCAGAAGTAGCCATCAACAGACCGAAAAACCCCTGGCCGGGCATGGCCAGAGGTTTCGGAGGTATTTCTGAAGATGCTGGTGCGCTTCTCCATGAGAGGCCGCCAACCGATTTGGCGGCTACGCCCTGGAATAATACATGAGTTACTCAAGTTATTACAACATATATTTTAATTACATACATCAACGGATCCGCCGTCGGAGAGGCTTTGCTCAGCCTTCGATGATGTGCGGGGGCGACAAGACTTCACTGAAGTCTCGTCGCTCGATGCAGGGGTCCAACGGCGCGACGGAGATCCCGCGAACACTCTGATGACGGGACGCACTTCCGAGTCGTTGAGCGCTTCAGCAAGCTTGCGCGCCACTTGTTCGCCCGCAGATGTCTTCTCAGGAATGTTTCGAGTATTTGGCTGAAGTTCGAGAGCGGTGTGCCGGCGTGGAGCGCTCCAAAAAAAGAAACCCCGGCAGTAGGACTGCCGGGGGTCATTGCGATAGTTCAGTTCAGGATCAGAAGTTGCGCTGAACGCGGACGTTCAAGCTGACCGCGTCCTGGTCCCTGAACTCGTACCGAGTAATCGGCTTCGGAGCCACCACGCCCACCGGGTTATTAATGGTGCCGGCCATCCTCTGGTCGAGGTGGAACCACATGGCTTCCGCCGAGAACGTCAGGTTTGCAACGGGGGTCCAACGGGTGACCAAACCGAGCTGCGAGACGTTGAAGTCGGGGTTGCAGCTGAAGTCTGCGCTTGGCGCCGTCTTGTTAGCGACGTAGTTGGCACACCACTGCCCCTTCGCCGTGGTGAGGTCGAGGGCGTTGCCGCCGTATCGAACCGCTGACCAGGAACCGAACAGGCTGGTCGACCAGTAGGGATCCCAGTTGTGGTTGAATGCGCCACGAATACCAAACGCATCAACCAGCTTGATGTCGCCGGTGCCGCCAAACGCAACGGGCAGGAAGACACCGTCGGCAGCCTGGCCGAAGCCGATGCTCTGGTAAGCGTCCGCACGGGTCGAGCCGCCAAACATCGCGAAGCCGGGCGCGCCGGACAGACCGAAGCCAGGTCCGGTGTTGAGCACGTTCTTCGTGTTGCCCTTGGCGTAGGAGACATCAAACTTGATGTCGTCGCCGGCGCCGGTCGGGATATTCTTGATCTGCAACGCAGCCATCACCGAACCGCCCCACTTGGCATCGGGGTGGCCGAAGGTTTCCGAGTTGTTGTTCGCAGCGCCGGCGGTCAGGAAGTTGTAGGAACCAGTGACTTCATGCGCGGCGGCCGAAATCTGGAACAGACCCCAGGCCTGGTCGACGCGGATGTTGCCGACGATGTCCGGAGAACGCGCACCGCTGTAGGCGTTCGAACCCGCCGTGATGAGGGTGGCCGGATTGTTCGTAGTGCCAGCGCCCACAAAACCCAAGTTCAGTAGCTGAGTGCGGCCGTAGTACGGGTCGTCCAGACCGATGGTGCCGGACACGCCGTTGCCGAACTGCGCGGTGTACTGGATGTTGTTCGTGCCGACGACGTCGTCATGGCCGCCAAGCAAGTACGAGGAGTTGTTGCCCGGATAACCCTGCCAAGGCGTCGCATAGGCCGAAGCGGACTTACCGAAGGTGAACCCGGCGAACTGGATGAACACCAAGTCCACGCCAAGCGTTTGCGTGCCAGCCGCAGCCGGACCTTCTCCGGTGGACGAGTTCAAATTGAAGTTGGCCTGACCGAAGGTACGAACGACGCCATATGCGGTGGCGGTGCGCGTATCTATGCTGAGCGCCAAACGCGAACGGGCAGCATAGTAATCGCGCAAGCGATTCTGCTGACCAAGATTGCCGTTCCACGCCGGCTGATCGAAGATGCCGCCGTTGAAGGTGGTGTCAACGCGCAGATAACCACCGATCTTCATGCAGGTGTCGGTGCCCGGGATATAGTAGAAACCGGCGCCGTAAAGCGAGCAGATCTTTACGTACTCGACCGCTTTGGCCTTGACGGGAAGATCGGCAGCCTGAGCTCCGCTCACGGCGATGAGACCCGCCGCTGAGCCGAGAATAAGGCTCTTGATCATAGACATGTTAAACCTCCAAGTTGCTCTGCTAGGACAAGGACCGGACCTGTGGCTGTTCCCCCAGGAAAAGGTCCGCCCTCGCCTTTTGAAAACCGCTCAGTCGTTTCGCGTCTTCGGACACACCCGCATGAACGCGAGGGACTTAAGCGAACCACCTAACGGAGCGATCCAGGATCCCCCGACCGCCTTTGGAACTATGCATGTGCCAATTACGTAATCAAAATACTTTATGAACTCAGCTATCTCTATCCTGCGCGACTGTGTCGTACTGGCAACACCGGCAAGCTCGCAAAATCGTGTTCAGAGGCACGGCTAAAAAGCCGCGCAATCAGATGATTTTGTTAGTAAATCGGGTAAGTTGATTCAGGATGAAATTGGATGAAACACGCCATGGCTCAAGAAGTCCGCAAAGGACCAGAATCGCTGGGACGCGCCAAACGCGGCGTGTCGAATGAGTCCGACGCGAAGAATCAGGACGTCGCCCGGCAACTTGCCTGGGAGATCGCCGCCATCAACGTGCACCTCGAGGAGATTCGCTATTTCTGGGCAAAGACCCTCGGCATCAGCGGCCCGCAATGGATGATCCTGATGGCTTTGGCCGATCTCGACCAGGGCGAAGGCGTCCCGGTGAAGGTCGTGTCCAAGATGCTCCACGTGGACCCTTCATTCGTAACGACTCAGTCGAAAATGCTCGAGAAGAAGGGCTTCATGCGCCGAAAAACCTCGGAGGAAGACGCCAGAATCGTGCAGATGTCTCTGACCGACAAGACCTATAAGCTCATCGCGGGCTTGGCTTCCGAGCAGGAAGCGCTCAACAACTTCATCTTTGCGGAATTCAGCGACCGCGAGCTCAGCGAACTCACAGGCAAGCTCAGGGCGCTCAAGAATCGTCTCGAGAAGGCGAGCCTTAAGGTGACGATGGGCATATGAGCTTGCGGCGGCGGGCTAGAGCGGGATGACTCTATTCTTCGAATCGTCATCCCGCTCTATCTCTTTGATTTGAGCATGATCTTTTCGGAAAACCGGTACCCACTTTTCCGGATCATGCTCTAGGCCGAGGTTGATTCGAGGCGATCGGCGACCCAGTCAAAGATGAACTCGTTGGCGAGTGTGGGGTTGTCGCGGTGCCCCTGCGCAGCAGCCGTTTCAGAGCTCTCGAAAATTTTCAGGGAAACGTCGGGATGCTCGGCCTTGAGCCGTTCGAACAGTTCGATCACGTAGTCGCTTTCGAGCCAGCCCTGCTCGCCCATGGTGATCAAAAGCGGGCAGTGGATTTTTCGCCCGAGCCAGCAGCTTTCACTGCCGGAATTACTCGGCGGAAGGCGATTCATCAAGAATGAGCGCTCGTGCATGTCCCAGATTCCGCCGTCACACACCGCGGCGGCGAAACGATTGTCGAGGGCGACGCCACGCGCCACAAAGGATGAATCTGAACCGTCGCCGAGAATCGCTATCCTGTCTTCGTCGACATCGTTCCTTGTCGTGAGATAGTCCATCACGTGGCCTATCGAGGTTTCGAGATCGGGACGGACAACGACTTCATCGAATTTGGCGCCGGTGCCGGATCCAAGCAGGTCTACGGCCAGCAGCGACATTCCCCGATCGCGGGCATAGCTTGCCGTCTTGAAAAGATATTCTTCCTTCCGATGTCCGGGGTCGCCCATGCACACGACGACGGGCGCTCGGCCGGAGGTGGCGGGAGCAGGCAAAAAATAGCCTTCAAGCGCATGGCTGTTCAGCCAGGGAATCTCGACGGCCTCGCCGGCGGGGGTCAAATGCGCGATGTAGCGGCGGGCGCAGGCTCGCATGGTTCGGAGCACATCCTGCTGTTTCTTGTCGGCGGCGTCGAATTCGAATGTTGATGCCAGATAGTAGCTGATGGCACGAAGCCAATTGCTCCGTGCCGTCTGCACATGACCGCGCGTGAAGGCGGCATTGGCCCGCTCATTGTTGAGATGGGCCATTCTCAGCCATTCCCGATACCAGGAAGCGCCGCCATCCTTCGGGTCTATCCGGCTTGCGGCAAGGAAGCATTCGGAGATCATCGAACCGCCTTCCTGCGCCGCGCCGAGCAGCCTCATGAATTCGATCGAAAACTCTTCACTGTCAGGCCATTGAACCCAGCCCCCCGGGCCAAAATGTACTTTCATAACGGCAACAATCCTGAGCGCCTCAATTGATCAAATTAATTATGGATTATAATCTAATCCGCCGGATAGATTTCAAGCAAGTTCCACGGTCGGGTCACTTGCAGATAGGGTTATTTCGATCCAATGGCGCGATCCGGTGGCCCTGCTAGTACGCCCTGGTATGCCACTGGGCACATATCGAGAAAAGAGCCCGTCAGCCTCTTCTAGTGTCCGGAGCGCTGTTTTTGCGAGCAATTCGCTTACTAGAAGTGCAAATATCCGTAGTTTTACGGCGCCAAACCGTCTTTATGCCGAAACTATGTGCTGCACGTCCTTGGCGCTTTGGGCCCCGAACGAGGGCCGTCATTTCACGGCGGACCTCTCCTGTTCGTCCAATCGGGCCGTGACGTCGGCATCCCCTGGTTGCGCTGGAACCACCTCTCTTCGCCCACGTTTTTCCCCTATGAGAATTCGCGAAGAAAACTGCAACATGGTTTTGTTGGGTGTGGTCACCTCTATCACCGTGGCCATTGCAGGCGGCGCAAGTCTGCTGGGCTTCGACGACAACAGGGCGGTGCAGTTCACGGATCGGACGACCGGTCGCGTCGAGCAGGCGCCGTCACCTGACAAGCGAATCATCCACATCAGCGACCAGCCGCCGGTGCGCACGATCGGCGCGCCGTTCGTCCCGAATACGAATCCCCGCGAACGCTAGCGCCCGTGTCGTGCGGCTGCACTTGCAGCCTCCGGCATCTTCGCCTGACGCCATGTGCACGTTGCCGATCACGAACTGTCACCGTTTTGTCACCTCGCGCGCAAAAGCGCGGCAGTTATCCCCCGCTACCACCGCACCCGCTTGATTCCGCAAAAGCCGTTTGATGGAGTGATTTCGGCCGAGGTGTTTCATGAAATGGATGAGGGAACGCGATCTCCTGATCGCGCAGACGATGGCGTTTGTTCAATCGGTGACCGGCAAGCCGCCGGAGGCCGAGAAGGCGCTCACCGCGCCAACGGTCACAGCGCCAACGGTCACCGCGTCGGTTGCCCTGCTCTCCGTCGCGACATCCGAGACCACCCGCATAGCCGCGGCTCGTCCCGAAACAGCCCTTGCCGACATTGCGTCCCTGCTGGCGGAAACGCCGACCGTCGCCCAGGCGCCGACAGACGCTTCAAGAGAACTATTGAGGGAAACACCGCGGGAGATATCGAGGCCGGCGCCTCTTGCGCGCCCCGACCTGCGGGAGGATTTCCAATCCGAGATCAGGGCGCGGGTCGCCAGTTTCCGCGCCCACCAGGAGCGGTTCAACCGCGAGCGCGAGGCCTTTTGCAGCGCGACCATGGCCAGGGTGCATGCTGCTCTCAAGGAGGGCGAGCAGTCGCCGCGTTCGGCGAAGTAAACCCAGGACACCGGACCGCCTTTCCCCGGCGTTCGCATGATACTCGGAGCCAAATTCACAGCCAGGCGTAGACGAGCACCATGTTGGCCGCGCAGGCGACCAGCAGGCAAACCGTCAGCGTGAGTTGGACACGCTCGCAGGAGGTCTGGAGGCTCGTTCTCATGGCCGGAAACATCCGGCGATTCTGGCGGTCGAGTCTCGGGGATTCTTTTTTCCGGGATTCACGACTCGTTAAAGACTCAGAGACTCCACGAAAATGGGCCGAAACGAGCCAATTTGCTCCCGAAACGGCCTGTGAAATGGCGGCATGGCAGCCACGCCTGAAACCCGGACACCGCTTCCGCGTTGACCGTTTTTACCGGAGCCGACAATGCCCTACGCGCTGTTCTCAAACGATGCCAAGCTGAGCAAGGCCTATCCCACCGCGGCCGATGTCTGGAGGATTGCCAAGAAGAGCGGCCTCGTGGTCGATGTCGTCTCCGAACCAGACAACGCCGCCCCCCGCCCGGTGCTGGACCATGATTACGAGATCAAGCCGTGCCAGCTCGAGCCGCATGAAGACCCTGCCCGAAACAAGGCCGACGCCGAGCGCGAAGCGCAGACGGAATTGCAGTTGGCATCGTAAAAGGGGCGGTGACCGGGCGGACAAACGACCGCTCTCGGCGTATGGGCCCCGTTCGCCGGGGACGACATCCGAGGCGGTAAAGCGGTTCTACGGCGTCGCCGAAACCAGCGATGCCTGCTCCGAAGCCAGAGTGACGCAGGCCTTGCGCCGCTGCAGTCCCCTGATCGCGCCGGTTACCTTGCGCACCTTGCCGGCCCCGCACGAGGGATCCTGCACGAAGGCGACTTCATAGGGAGCAAGGATAAGCGGTTCGGATTTCAGGACAGTTTGAGCAAGGCACGGAAACGCCGCTGCGGAAAAGATCAGCCCTAACGCAAAAGCACGCATGTTCGTTGTCCCACCAGCCGGCCGGAACCATAATATCGGATCGTGACGAAAAGTTGCATGCAGTGCGAATTTTTTTCGCGCCCGCCAAAAAGCTACCGAGGCACGCTCTCACCGAAATTCCCCAACAAAAAGGCCGGCGTGAAGCCGGCCTTTGTCGTGTCGATACGAAGCGCCGTATCAATATCTGGCGGCAGCAGGGCCACCCCAACCAAACCGGTAGTTCACGCCGACCTTGGCGCTGTGTTCGTCGTTGCGGAAGCTGCGGCCGGCAATATCGGCAGGACCCGTCGTGAAGGTGGTGTCGCCGAAATTGTAATACTGGTACTCGGCCTTGGCCGACCAATTCGGGGCGAACATGTATTCGAGGCCGCCACCGACGGTGTAGCCGTCCTTGTGGTTGCCGTTGGTGGTGAAGCCTTGTGGCACGCCGGCCACCGAGACACCGAGATTGTTGCCGTCGCGCCAGGCGTAACCGCCCTTGGCGTAGAGCAGCGCCGGCCCCCAGGTGTAGCCGAGCCGGCCGGTCACTGAGCCGAGCTGGTCGGTGTTGGAGGTTACGAGGGTGCCGCCCGGAAACAGGACGCCATTATTATTGGAATTGGGCAGCCAGCTATATTGGGCCTCAGCACCCAACACCCAGTTGGGCGCGAACTGATAGTCGAAGCCGCCCTGCACGCCGCCAAGGAAGCGGGCGTCGCTGCCCTGCAGGGAGTCGTTGCCTGCAAAGGCGCCGCCGACATGGCCGCCGATATAGAAGCCGGTCCAGTTATAGACGACCTGGGGCGCGGTATAGGCCGGCGCCTTGGTGTAGGGGCGCGGCGGTATGTCAGCCGCAAAGGCTGGAGCCGCCATGACGGCCAGCGCGGCTGCGCCGAGCAAAATCTTTTTCATCACCTAATCCCCGTTACAAACGTTGCGGATACCAATCCAAACAACGTGACTTCATTTAGGTTGCTTTGCGGCAAGTGCCGCGACCCGATGGCGCGCCCACTGTGATGGCACAGCAACAAACCCGTTTTAGTTCCCTCGCACGGAAGGCTTTTCCCTCCGTTAAGGAGGAGGTTTCCCCACTTAGTTGATGTCCGGGATGACTAAGGCAAGGTTCAACCCTCGCCGAAAAGTGATCCGAATTTGTTCACGGTTCCGTCCCGGAACGCCCCCGGCCGCCCTTGCGGCCGGGGGCGTTCAGGCCTTGCGAGGCTCAATACCGCGCCGCTTCGCTGACGGCGTCGGCAAAGGCCTGCGGCGCCTCCTGCGGCAGGTTATGTCCAATGCCACCGGTGATGAGGCGATGGGCGTACTTGCCGGAAAACTTCCTGGCGTAGACCTTGGGGTCGGGATGCGGGGCGCCGTTGGCGTCACCCTCGAGGGTGATGGCGGGCACGGCGATGACGGGGAATTCGGCCAGCCGCTTTTCCAGCTCGTCGTATTTCGCCTCGCCGGGAGCGAGACCAAGCCGCCAGCGGTAATTGTGGATCACGATGGCCACATGATCAGGATTGTCGAAGGACGCCGCGCTGCGTTCGAATGTGGCGTCGTCGAAATTCCATTTCGGCGAGGCGAGCTGCCAGATCAACTTTGAAAACTCGCGCCGGTATTTTTCGTAGCCCAGCCGGCCGCGCTTGGTCGCGAAGTAATACTGGTACCACCATTGCAGTTCGGCCGATGGCGGCAACGGCTTCGCGTTGGCCTCCTGGCTGCCGATTAGATAGCCGCTGACCGAGACCAGCGCCTTGACGCGCTGCGGCCAGATCGCCGCCACGATGTCGGCGGTCCGCGCGCCCCAGTCGAAGCCGGCGACCACCGCTTTATCGATCTTGAGCGCATCCATCAGGGCGATGACGTCGGTGGCGAGCGCGCCCTGCTGACCGTTTCGCGGCGTGTCGGTTGAGAGAAAGCGCGTCGTGCCGTAGCCGCGCAGCCAGGGCGCGATCACCCGGAAGCCCACTGAGGCCAGCAACGGTACGACATCGACGAAGGCGTAGATGTCGTAGGGCCAGCCGTGCAGCAGGATGACGACGGGACCATCGGCCGGCCCGGCTTCGGCATAACCGATCGTGAGGACGCCGGCCTCGATCTGTTTCAGCGCGGCAAACGAGGTGTGGGCGCCCGGCCCGATCGCGCCCCAGCCCGCGCCGGGCTTTGCGTCGCCGGACTGCGCAAAGAGGGATCCGCTCATGGCGAACGGTGCCGCCGCAAGCGTCACGCCGGCGACGCCGAGGAAGCGGCGGCGGTCAGGGGTAGTGTGCTGGGACATGGATCATTCCGGTTGTAATCTGATGCGATTAGATCGTACACGATATAAATGACGCAGCATCTCGGTGTCAATCCTTCCGATTTAATCGCGTGCGATATAGATGGCCACGAGACATCACAGTCTCGTGTGGGGTCGGATTAAAGCTGCCAACGCTCTGCACCCTCGAGAGATCAGCGCGTCATTTTCTCCAGTTCCGCGAATGGCGCGTACGCCACCCCCGCACAGGCCTCGACGGCGTTTTCGATGATGCGGTCGAGGCGGCCATCGACAAAGAGCATGGCGCGTTCACGCGGCTCGCGGTAGCCGCCGTCGGACTCGCGCGCGCTGAACCGGAGACAGACGACATAGCGCTGCCGCCCGCCGACTACGCGCTCGACCGGCTCGGCCATGACGGCGTCGCGCACGCCGACGGGATTGTTGAGATAGGTCCTCAGAAACGCCAGCACTTCAGTGCGGTAATTTTTGGGAAATGGCTGGCTGGAAACGCCGCGATCATCGGTAAAGGTGATCGGCTTGCCGTCATCGCTGGCGGCACAGGCCGACAATATGATCGGCAGCAACATCATCGCCGCGATTTTGGCCGAACGTCCCAAGCGAACTCTTCCCTGCCTCCGCCGTCTCTTAGACCGCTTGGCGCGAGAATGGAATTCGCAACTCGGTTATCAACTCACTTTCGCTCTCGAAAAGTTGAGCGCGCCAGCCCACGGCCATTAGCAAGGCAAATGGCGCGTGGGCTGGTCCGTCATTCGCAAGGCGCGCCGGGCAATGGGGGCGAAACGCGCGCCGGCGAATCAGGTTCAGCTACGTTTTGCGGCCGGCGTCACGTGCTTGACCGCGATGTGCGGCTTCGCGTGCATCTTGTGCAAGCCGATTTGCTTGTGGTGGCGATGATGCCGATAATGCTTGTGGTGGCGGCCCATCCTTGCATTGGCGTTCAGCGCCTTCGATTTGCCTTCGGCTTTGATGACAGGCGCCTGCGTGGTCTTGTTCACCGGCGCCTGCGCGGTCTTGCCCGGCGTGCCGGCAAGCGCAGGCGCGGCGAGAACGGAAACGGCAACGAGCGCTGCGGAAATGGTCTTGAGCATGGTTGTCTCCTTCTCCATGGGACCCGCGGGCATTTCCGGTCGAAGGGCCGGGCTCGCCGATCATGCAGGCGACGCTAGCGGCGGCGCACTGAACCACGCGTGAATCGGATCTTCGGATTCCGTTCATCTGAATGACATCTTCGTCATGTCCGTTGACGGCGACCGCCGATGAAAATTGGCGAAATCAAGGGTAGCGGCGCGGGAATGTTCTTGGGCGCCGGGGGTTCAACTCAACGGGCTTCGGTGTAGAATTTGCCGAACCGGCCATCAGGAGAGATGCATGAATAGAATTGCGATCAGGCTTTTGACCTTTGCAATGTTGTCGCTCACGCTCGCGGCGGCCCCAGTCGTCAGCGTCGTCTACGCCGCGCCCGACAACGATCCCCCGCCGCCGCCGAAGAAGAAGAAATCCAGCGAAGCCCGTCCCGGCATTGAGCAAACCGCGTTCGCCGACGGCTATCGCGCCGCCTACGCCGCGATCTACGAGCGCCACGACTATGCGTCGGCGATCGAGCAGTTGAAGGCGCTCGGCCGCGACGACCAGGCCGCCGTCGCCAACCTGATCGGCTACTCCTATCGCAAGCTCGGCGACTACAAGGTCTCGCAGATCTGGTACGAGCGCGCGCTCAAGGCCGATCCGAGCCACGTCAAGACCTGGCAATATTACGGTCTGTGGCAGGTCGAACAGGGCAACCGCGATCAGGCGCAATATCACCTGAACCGGATCGCTCAGCTCACCGGCACTTCAAGCGAGGAATATCGCTCGCTCGCCGCCGCGCTGGAAAAGCCGCCGGGCACCGGACTGGTTTACTGAGGCGTTAGTCTCTCCACGTCACAATTGCGAGGAGCGTAGCGACGAAGCAATCCATCTGTCCGTTATGCCGCGATATGGATTGCTTCGCGGAGCCTGTCATCCGGCGGCGCTTCGCGCCGACCGGGTGGCTCGCAATGACGTTGCGGCCGGCGCAGCTCATCACTGCGCCGGCTTTATTTGAGCGCTACTTCATCACCTTCTCGACCTCCGCGCGGAACGCCTGACGTGCGCCGTCACGCGAATAGAACATGTGGCCGCCGGGATAGACGACGAGCTTCACCCGGTCCGCACTCGCATACGCCGGCAACTGGTCGAGAAGGACCTTGGAAGCGAAATACGGCGTGGCGAGATCGAACAGCCCGTGGCCGACCAGCAGTTTCATTTTCGGATCGAGCGCGAGAATCTCGCGAAGCTGTGAAATCGACTCGGCCGGCCCGCGGCCGAAATCCCACGACTTGTTCACGCTGTCGCTGAGCAATTGGTACGAACCATCCGGCCGCCAATTGAGCTTGCGCGTTGCGAGGTCGACCGCTGCGCTCGTCAGCGGCGCCATCAGGGGATCGCCGGACGGATCGCCGAAATGCGCGTAGTTCGAATCCGGATAGGGATCGAAGCCCGATACCGAGGCGTCGTAGCGCCCGGTCACCCGGCCGTTGCGCCGGTCGAATTCGCGGCGAAATTCGCCAACCTCGAAACGCCCGGCAAGCCTGCGGCTCACCGTCTGATCAATCCCGGTGAGCGCAGCCACCTTGTCCGTGAGCCGCGCCGTTGCCTCCTTGTCGGCCTGCCCCTTGAGGAGATCGACGATGAATTCGCCTTGCGCGTAACGCTCGACGTCGGCGAGATCGGCGCGCGTCACCCGCCCCTTGGTCTCGCCCCTGGCTTCACGGGCCACCGCCGTCATGCTCGGCAGGCTGTACATATATTTCAGCAGGCTAGAGCCGGAAAAGTCGCGGAAGTCGAGCAACGGCGACACCAGGATCAGCCCGCGCACCCCGACACCCTGCTGGGTCTGCAGATTGCGGACGATTTTCGGCCCGCGAATGCCGCCATAGCTCTCGCCCGCGACGAACTTCGGCGACAGCAAACGGTCGTATTTTTCCAGCCAGCGCCGGATCACGAGCGCGATCGAATTGACGTCGCCATCGACCGAAAAGAACCGCTTGCGCACATCCTCGCCGGACGCAACGAAGCGGCTGTAGCCGGTGCCGACGGGATCGATGAAGACGAGATCGGTGAAGTCGAGCCAGGTCTCGGCGTTGGGCAGCAGATCAGGCGTCGCTGACGACACGGCGCCCTCACCGGTGATCGAGATGCGCCAAGGGCCGGCGTCGCCGAACTGCAGCCAGGCCGAGGACGCGCCCGGGCCGCCGTTAAACAGAAACGTCACCGGCCGGCTTGCGCGATCGGTGCCGTCGAGCTGATAGGAGGTGTAGGCGATATCGGCTTGCGGCTCGCCCTTGTCGTCGAATATTCGGATCGAGCCTGCGGTGGCTGTGAAGTTGAGCGTGCGGCCGGGCAGCGCCAGCGTCTGCGTGGTGGTGGAATCCGGCGGCAACCGGTGTTGTTCGGCGGCAGAGGGCGCTGGCGCGGCGGCGCCCCGCCCCGCTCCGCCCTTCTGGCCTGATGGCGTCGGTGACGGCGTGGCCGCGGCCGCGGCCGGCTGCTGCGAGGTTGGCGAACTGGCCTCCTCGGCGCGCGCACTGCTTGCCCAGCACACGACCAGAAGGGTAGCGGCAAGACGCACGGGCCGCGTCGCCGTGAAACGAAAAGCCATGCCGTTTGCTCCCTGCGCGCCCCGCGATCCAGCCGCGCGCCCTGCGGATTCTGCCGTAACACTGCGACAATGAGGCCCTGGTGCACAACAAGCACAAATCTTTCCGAAAATCACAATCCCGACAGCATCACGTGAGAAAGCGGTCAGTGCGTCCGCTGGTTGTCCTCGCCGGCCGATCGGTGATATCGGTCGGTTCCGCTGGCAGGACCGGCCAGCTATTTTTGATCCATCCATGAAACTATTCTGGCGCTGGCACGACCAATGAACCTGCGCTTTTCAATGGGGTTTTAAAAATGAAACATTCGATTGCTGTTTGCCTCGGCCTGCTGGCGCTGGCTTCTCCGGCGGCCGCAGATTCGCCGGTAGCGGTGGTCGAAGACATCAAGGGCAAGGTCACCGGTGCGGAATTCATGGACTATGTGACGCCCAAGGCGGTCATCAAGATCGGCGACGGCGGCTCCGTCATTCTCAGCTACCTGAAGTCATGCCGGCGCGAGACGATCAGCGGTGCGGGCACCGTCATCGTCGGCACTGAGGAAAGCGCCGTTCACCTTGCCGAGGTCAAGGCCGAGAAGACGAATTGCGATCCCAGCCAGGCCAACGCGACCACGCGCGAAACCAGCGGCGTCGCCGCCACCGTGCTGCGCAGCGTCGACAGCGGCAAAGCGGCTTCCTTGCCGCAGCCGCAGCTCACTCTTTACGGCGCATCGCCCCTGGTGGAAGCCAAAGGCCGCGGCAAGCTGGTCATCCGGCGCCTCGACGTGCCGGGCGAGCGTCAGGAGATTAGTCTGGGCGGTACCCAGCTCAAGGGACGCTTCCTCGATTTCGCCAGCGAGAACGTCGCCCTGGTCCCCGGCGGCCTCTACGCCGCCACGTTCAAATCATCGCAGATCGTGTTCCTGGTGGATGCGCAGGCCAAGCCCGGCGCGACGCCAATCGTCGGCCGGTTGCTGCGGCTCGAATAGGCGTGACGGGCCATCCCGCTTGAGAATCAGGCGCAGCACGCGCAACAGGATGGCGATCGCCGCCATCGCGCTGGTCTGCGCCGCGGCTTCGGTTTCTCCGGCGGCCAGACCAATCCGCGGGCTCTCCCTCGATATTCTCACCGCGCTGCGCTGGGAGGTGTTCGGCAGCAGGCAGGATCCGGCCGCTTCGCCGGCGGTCATCGTCGCGATCGACGAGGAAAGCCGGCGCACCGCCCCGTTGGAGGGCGCGCCGATGCTGACCTGGACCGGGGAGATCGGCCGCGTGCTGTCAGCGACACTCGAAGGCGGCGCCAAGGTGGCCGGCTTCGACATCGTGATCCAGAACTCGATCGAGCAGTCGGAGATTCCCTTTGGCGAGGGCATGCTCGGTGAGAAGGTCCGCGGATTCGACCGCGACTTCCTTCGTGCGCTCGCCGGAGCGGCCGCGAATGGCAAGGTGGTGCTGGGAGAAACCTTGGGCGGCAACCAGTCGGTCAGACCATCGCCGGGACAGCGCGTCGCGGTACGCCAGCAGCAGAACATCCGCCCGCTCAACGTTCATGTCGACAGCGACGATATCGTGCGGCGCCTGCCGCTGAGCTTCACCGTCAACGGCACGAAGGTACCCTCGATGGCGGTCGAGCTCGCCTCACGGGCGCTGGGTGCTGCACCCGAGTTCGACGAGCGCGGCAGGTTGACGCTTGCCGGCTACCGCGTCCCCGGCCGGGTACCGAACACGATGACACTGAATTTCGAGGGCGGCGCCGACGACATTCCGACTTTCTCATTTGCCGATCTGCGCGCGTGCGCCGTCAAGAACGACAAGGACTACTTTCGGCGCTGGTTCGCCGGAAAGGTCGTCATTTTCGGCAGCGTCCTCGATATCGAGGACCGCCGGCAGACCTCCAAGCGTTTTTCAACCGGTCTCGAAGGCGCCCGCGCACCGCGCTGCGCGGCCGAGAGCACGCCGGTCACGGCTGGCTTCAGGATCAGCACGATCGCGGGCGTCTATATCCATGCAACAGCGGTCAACAATCTGATCGCGCGCAACGCGGTGGTCGAACCCGGCCCGCTGGTGCGCTTCCTGATCTCTACCCTGTTTGCGGCGCTGGCTGCAGTCGCCGCGTGGCGGTTTCGGCCGCTCAGCGCAGCACTCGCATGGATGGCCGTGATCGCGGCCAGCATCGCCGGCGCCACGCTTGCCTTCAACCATGCGCTGGCGCTGCCGATTGCCGAGCCGTTCCTGGCGAGCCTGTTCGCGCTCGCCGCCACGATCGGCTTCCGATTCGTGGTCGCCGACAAGGACCGCCGCCTGCTGCAGAAGAGTTTTGCGCTCTATCTTGCCCCGCACGTCATCAACCGCATGCTGTCGTCGAACAAATTGCCGGAACTCGGCGGCGAAACCCGCGACGTGACGGTGTTCTTCTCCGACATCGAAGGATTTTCGCTGATCGCAGAGAAGATGTCACCCGACGGGCTGATGGAGCTGATGAACGAATATCTTTCGGCGATGACCGACGTCATCGAGCGCCACGGCGGATATGTCGACAAATATATCGGCGACTCCATCGTAGCGGTGTTCGGCGCGCCGGCCGACGATCCCGACCATGCCGCCAATGCGGCGCGCGCCGCACTGGATTGCTGCGCGCAACTGGCCGAACTCAACGCCTCCTCGGTCCTGTTCCATGAATACAAGCTGGCGCAGCGGATCGGCATCAATTCCGGCGAGGCGCTGGTCGGCAATTTCGGATCGCGGCGGCGCTTCAACTACTCGGTGATGAGCGACGCGGTTAACCTGGCGTCGCGGCTGGAGGGCGCCAACAAGTTCTACGGCACCACCGTCATCGCTTCCGAGACCACCGTAGCGCTAGCCGGCGAGGCCTTCGCTTGGCGCGAGCTCGACGCCATCCGGGTCAAGGGGCGGACCCAGGCGCTGAAAATCTACGAGTTGCTGGCGCTGTCGGCCGGGTTGACCTCCTCGCAGGCGACCTTGATCGCCAACTACCGCCGACGGGCTTGCGCAGTGGCGGGCGCGCCAATTCGAGCGCGCCGCGCAGTATTTCGGCCGTTCGGCTGCCATCGACCGGCCGGCGTCGTTGTTTGCCGCGCGGGCCCGCGAATTGGCCCAAAACCCGCCGGGCGAGGATTGGGACCCGATCCGGACGTTGCAGGAAAAATGACGCTCCGATGACCCGCGGTTTACGTTACCGGCGCGAAAGAGCGGCCTAGCCATCTCGACAAGCCCCGGTAAGGTGTATAGACGAGCGCGGCGCAATCCGGCGCCACCCAATCCTGGCGCTACCCAAGAGTTCGTCGTCCGATGGCCACCCCCAAGCGATACGACCGGATCGCCTTTGTCGCGAGCGCAGGCACCGAGGCGCAGGCCGCGCTGGCGCAGTTGACCAAACTCTACGGCAATCACGATGCCGACGATTCCGACGTGGTGGTGGCGCTCGGCGGCGACGGATTGATGCTGCAGACGCTGCACCGGCATATGCGCTCGGGCAAGCCGATCTACGGCATGCATCGCGGCACCGTCGGCTTCCTGATGAACGAATACTCCACGCACGACCTGCACACGCGGCTGGCGGCGGCGCGGGAATCCCTGATCAACCCGCTGCTGATGCGCGCCACCGACGTCCACGGCGCGGTGCATCTGCATCACGCCATCAATGAGGTCGCGCTGTTTCGCCAGACCAACCAGGCCGCGCATCTGCGCATCCTGATCGACGAACATGAGCGGATGGCGGAGTTGATCGCCGACGGCATTCTGGTGGCGACGCCGGCCGGCTCCACCGCCTATAATCTCTCGGCCCAGGGACCGATCCTGCCGATCAACGCCGCGCTATTGGCGCTGACCCCGATCAGCGCGTTCCGCCCACGCCGCTGGCGCGGCGCCCTGCTCCCGAATTCCGCTTTCGTGGTCATCGAGGTGCTCGAGGGTGAGAAGCGTCCGGTCGCGGCTGCCGCCGACCACGACGACGTGCGCGACGTCCGCCGCGTCGAGGTGCTGTCCGACAAGACGATCTCGATGCGGATGCTGTTCGACCCCGGTCACAGCCTCGAGGAACGCATCCTGCGGGAGCAGTTCGGGTTCTGACCGCCGTCGTCCCTGCGTTCGCAGGACGACGTTGAGAAAACATCGCTGTTCGGCCTCTATCAGGAGGCCCGTTTCGCAACCATTCCTTAACGGGCGCCGCGATATGGTTAACGCCAGTATACCGTTTTGCTTGGTCGGGCCGCCCATGTATCGCATTGACTTCAACAAGCTGCGATTTCTGATTTGCGACGACAATCCGCACATGCGCCGCATCCTGCGCACGCTGCTGCATTCGTTCGGCGCGCGCGAGGCCTATGAGGCCGAGGACGGCGCCACCGCGCTCGAAATGTACAGCCATTACGTGCCCGACATCGTCATCACCGACTGGGCGATGCCGATCTTCGACGGCCTCGAGCTGGCGCAGATGATCCGGCAGCCGGAATCCAAGGGCAACC
The DNA here is from genome assembly GCF_036924645.1 of Bradyrhizobium sp. AZCC 2176. Classification (NCBI taxonomy): domain Bacteria; kingdom Pseudomonadati; phylum Pseudomonadota; class Alphaproteobacteria; order Hyphomicrobiales; family Nitrobacteraceae; genus Bradyrhizobium; species Bradyrhizobium sp. AZCC 2176. Next base: position 6,968,993 of record NZ_JAZHRX010000001.1, read on the forward strand.
CTTACGCGCCCATCATCATGCTGACCGGGCATTCGGAGAAGCGGCGCGTCACGGTCGCGCGCGACGCCGGCGTCACCGAGTTCCTGGCGAAACCAATTTCGGCTAAGGGGCTGTATCAGCGCATCCTCAACGTCGTCGCCAACCCGCGCCCCTTCATCAAGACCAAGACCTATTTCGGCCCGGACCGCCGGCGCAACACCAGCAACGCCTATATCGGCCCCGAGCGCCGGGTCGGTGGCGAGGTGGAAGTCATGCAACAGCCGTCACTGCTCGACAAGGCGCGGACGAACATCTAGCGCGGCAGTCATCTAAGCGCAGCCTTGGATAAGCGCAGTCTTGGAGAGATCATCATGGCGAAAGAAAAACCCGGCACGATACATGTCAAGTCGTTTACCGATCACCACGTGATCACGCAGCCCAATCCCTTGCGCAAGGTGTTGCTGCGCGTTCCCGAATCCGATCTCGACGATCCGGTCGGGCGCGCGGAAAAGGCGCTGGCCGGACTATCCGGGGAATTCAAGAACTGGATGACGATCGAGGCGGACCGGCTATCGGCCGCGCACGCAGTCATTCTGAGCAACGGATTCACCGTCGACAACCGCGAAGAGCTGTTTCGCGCCGCCCACGACATCAAGGGCGACGCCGCCACGTTCGGCTTCCCGTCCGCGGGCGCTGCCGCCGAAAGCCTCTGCCGCATCATCGAACATGCACCCGACCTCGATCAGGTCCCGGCAGACCTGATCACGCATCACATCAACGCCATTCAGGCGATCGTGCGCGAACGCACCAAGCTCGACACCGCCGTGATGGCGAGCAAGCTGAGCAAGCAGCTCCGCGGAGTCGCGGACGAATTCCTGCTCAAGGTCAACCGCGACCGCCCCGAGCATCTCGAAGCGATCCTGGCGCCGAGTATCGTTCCGGCGGAATAGTATCTAGCGCGGCTATTGCCACAGGTCGTCCCTGCGAACGCAGGGACCCATACGCCGCGGCCGGCGGAATGGGCACATTGCAAGACGGCTTCGGTTCAGCAATCCACAGCGCGTGTTAGACAACACAAAGCGTCTGCCACGGAGCTTCATCGATAGATCACGCGGTATGGGTCCCTGCGTTCGCAGGGACGACACCGAATGCGTTGTCGCAGGATCGGCCTACGCCGCGATCAGATCGCGGACGGGCGGCACGTGCGCTTCATCGGCGATCAGCTCCTCGCAGAACATGCGGGCTTCTTCGCGCGCGGACTCGGTCGCGAAGCGGCGGAGCAGGATCAACAATGGCTCGGCGGCCTTGCGGTCGGTTTCGCAATGGGTCAGCACGCGCTCGACCATGCGGCGGCGCAGTCTCGCCGCTCCGCCGATCGTATCGACATAGCCGGTTTCCTGGCTGACCTCGAGCGCGACACGAAACGCCGCGAAGGTCGATTCGGGAAGGCCCGCGCGGATCAGCAGCGCCTGCAGGCTGGCGCCGCCACGATCGTGCAGCAGCGCCGTGACGCGGGCCAGCGGCAGATCGGCCAATTCGGCCAGCGCGGAATCGAACAGCTCGATACTGCCCGACAACAGCGCGCGCAGGATCAGGCCCGCGGTCAATTGCCCGGTGGCGCGCAGGTGCCGCACCAGGCCCTGCATGTCCTCGCCGCGCGAACGCGCCGCGATGTTCACGGCCGAGCGTTCGCGCGCTTCGCTCGCAAGCCGCCCTGCCCGGTCGGCGCTCAGCCAGTTGCGCGCCACGACGAATTGCGCCAGCGTGTCGGAGAGTTTTGCGATCAGTGCCACGCGCGTGGCGGCGGGAAGGCCTTCGAGCACCAGCATCGATTCGCGGATCGCGGCGAGATGGCCGTGACGCTCGACGATGCGGTCCCAGGAAAACGGCGCCAGCTCGGCGTAGGCGTTCTCGATCAGTTCAAGGGCTGCGGCCGCCGAGCCGACTTCGGCAATCGCGGCGGAGACCGAAGGCGGCAGGTTGATGCGGCGGGCGATGGCGCATTGCATGTCGCTGTTGCCGGTTGCGACGATGTCGACGAGATCGGCATCGATCAGCAGCGGTGAATGTTCGAGCACCGGCAGCGCGATCGAGGGCTGGTCGAGCGAGAGCGCCTGCACGATCGCCGCCGGCGCGTCCGAGCTGCGCGAAAATACTTCCGCCATGGCCAGGCGGACCAGTGGCGAGGGATCATCGAGCAACATCAGCAGCGCGCCTTCGGCGGCGATGCGGTCGTCCTCGGTGAGATCTGAAATCAACCAGGCCCGCGCCAAAGCCCGCGTCGCCTCTGCCCGCTCGCCTGCCGGAGCGGTACGAATCCAACTGATGAACTGCCGAACGATCATGGTCCTGGCTTACGCAACGTGAGACGACACCGTGACGCGGTGCCACTATTAGAAAAAATAAACCATGACGCTTAACAAAGGGTTCACCATAAACGGCTGGTTTTATTGACGTTTTGTTAAGGGTGCGAGGCCGGACGCAGTGACGCCCGCTCCCCGGATGCAGCGCAACGCGCAGTGTTGCGCTGCTGATCCGGGGCCCACGCGCGTAGCATTATGATGGGTCCCGGTTCTGCGAAGCACTGCTTCGCGCTGCATCGCGTCGGCTCAACTACTGAACGTGCCGCTGCGGTCGCTGAAGAGGTCGAGCCGGCCGGGAGCGCGAACCTCAGGCGTTGCCGATGCGACCTTGCCCCACAATTCCTGCACCGCAGGCGAGATCGGCTGCGCGCGTTCGCCGGCCTGGAACAGTGAGCGAAAGATCGGCTCGGGTGACGCAGCGGCAGTCTGCGACGTTGCCGCCACCGGCGTCACCGCGCGCTGATCCGGGAAGCTCGATAGATAGGCCGCGTTGTCGATCGCCGTCATCGCCGGCGCGGCGCTCGCGACGGTGATGCGCCTTGGAAGATCGCCGCCGGCGGCCGCCATGGCCGTGCGCGTCACCGGCGAATTGGCGGCGGCTGCGTAGCGCGTGTTCAGCACCGAATACACTTGCGAGACGCTGCGTGCCTGTCCCGAGCGGTCGTAGAAGATCGACTGGTTGGCCGCAGCCGCGTTCGGAAACATCCGCGCGGCGGAAGCGTTCGGATTGTCCTCGGCGCTCTGGATCAGCTTGCCGGCGCCGCCGACGCCCATGAAATGCGCCATATAAAGTTCGGCGTCGGTCGGACGGCGGCCGATCTTGCCGGTCAGCTTGAAGCTGTTAGATTGCGTCAGCACCGCCGCCATCGACGAGGCGGCGTCCGGATCGTCGCGCAGCTTCATGATCGCGGCGCGCGCGGTGGGATCGTCGACCGAATAGCTGCCGGAGGGATTTTTGGTGATGGCGTCGGCATATTGGCTATAGCCGAGATGGACGCCCGCCTCTTTCACCGTGCCGAGCCAGGTCTGGTCGATGAACTGAAACAGCCCGCGCGCCGACGAGGTGGTGGCGGCAGCCTTCGGGTTGAAGTTGGATTCCATCTTCGCGGTGGCGAGCAGATATTCGAAGCTGGCGCCGGTGGTCGAGGCGGCCTGCCTGATCGAGCCAGCGATCCTCGCGCGCGTGGGATCGACACCTGCCGCAGCCGTGGCGCTTGATGTGTCGACCGCCATGTCTCAGGTGCCCCGCTCCTCGCGAAATCTCGCGCGGGCTCTCAAGGCACCAGCAATCAGTGCCTATACGCGGTCGAGACTGCCGCAATTATGGTTAATGGCGGGTTAAGGTCTATCTCGCGCCGTCATTCCGGGCGCGCCTTGCGCGAACCCGGAATCTCGAGATTCCGGGTTCAGCCCTGCGGGCTGCCCCGGAATGACGGCGTCATTTCTGATAGACCTGCGCCGGATCGAACTGCCTCTCAGCATCGACGAACGACAGGCGCGTGCCGCCATCGGCCGCCTCGACTTTGCGGTAGAAACACGAGCGCCGGCCGGTGTGACAGGCGGCGCCGGTCTGCTCGACCCTGATCCAGACCGCGTCCTGATCGCAATCCAGGCGCATCTCGACCACGCGCTGGGTCTGACCCGATGTCTCGCCTTTTCGCCATAACGCATTGCGCGACCGGCTGAAGTACCAGGCATCGCCGGTTGCGATCGTCTTGCGCAGCGCCTCGTCGTTCATGTGCGCGACCATCAACACGTCACCGGTCGCGGCATCGGTCGCGACACAGGTCACGAGCCCGGCCGCGTCGAATTTGGGCTGGAAGGCCAGCCCCTCTTCGCGCTCGTTAGCATCGACGGATGTGGACACGACAGGCCTCGCAAATATTCAAGCGAGGTTACCGGGTCGGTCCTCGCACCAGTGACAGGAAACGCTGCTGCTCCGCCGGATTGTCGCGGAACATGCCGGTGAACCGGCTGGTGAACGTCATCGCGCCATGCTTGGCGACGCCGCGCACCGACATGCAGGTATGCTCCGCCTCGATCAGCACGGCAACGCCACGGGGCTTCAGAACCTCGTCGATCGCGGCCGCGATCTGGGCGGTCAGGTGCTCCTGGGTCTGCAGGCGGCGCGCGAAGATGTCGGTCAGCCGCGCCAGCTTGGACAAGCCCACCACCCGCTCCACCGGCGTATAGGCGATATGCGCCCTGCCGTAGAACGGCATCATGTGGTGCTCGCATTGCGAGGTGAATTCGATATCGCGAACCAGGACGAAATCGTCATAGCCCGCGGTTTCGCCAAAGGTGCGGTCCAGCACCTCGGCCGGGCACTGGTGATAGCCCTGATAGAGCTCGTCGAAAGCTTCGACCACCCGGCGCGGCGTATCCAGCAGGCCCTCGCGGCCCGGGTTCTCGCCGATATAGCTGAGCAGCGTCTGCACCGCATGTTCGGCCTCCGCACGCGAGGGGCGCGGCAGGTCGGCGCGAACCGCAGCCGCCAGGAACTCGGCCGGATCGAGCTCGGTCGGGCGGGTTTCAGGGGCCACATCGGGCGATTTCAGTTCGGAAGGCTTGACGTCAGAAGGTTTGATTTCAGGAGCCTTGATTTCAGGAGCCTTGATTTCAGGCGCCTTGCCTGGGCGGAGGGATTTGATCAATGCGTCCATGTCTTCTCCGTTCGACCGGCCGCAAAGACCGGAGTGTCACCGGGCAGACGGGGCGGGCATTGCCGCCGGGCGCCTGAGTCCCATCCACAACAATTGGCAGCCGAACCGGTTTCCGTTTCGGCCAGCCTTCGGCAAACGGCTGGGCTGTTTTTCCGCCGTTCCTGTCCATATATAGGACGAGGAAACCCAGCCGCCAAGGGCGCTCGGACCGCCGCCCGGGACACCGATTCTCATGCTGAACGACATCTACAATAAGCGGATCATCGAACTGGCGGGCAATATCCCCCGCCTCGGCCGCCTCCCCGACCCCCACGCCAGCGCCACCGCCCACTCCAAGCTGTGCGGCTCGACCGTCAAGGTCGACCTCAAGATGGACGGGCCGGTGGTCACCGACTTCGCGCATGACGTGAAGGCCTGCGCGCTCGGCCAGGCCTCCTCCTCGATCATGGCAAGCCATGTGGTCGGCTCGACGGCTGGCGAGTTACGTGAATTGCGAGAAACCGTGCGCAAGATGTTGAAGGAAAACGGCGGTCCGCCGCAAGGCAAATGGGCCGACATCGCCCTGCTCGAACCGGTGCGCGACTACAAGGCCCGCCACGCCTCGACCATGCTGACCTTCGACGCCGTGGTCGACGCCATCGGCCAGATCGAGGCCAGGACGAAGCAGACGGCGCAGGCGTGAGGCTGGCTCGTCATTCCGGGTTCGATGCTTCGCATCGCCCCGGAATGACTCCACTTGAAACTTACTTCTGCGGCTGAGCCGGCTGCGGCGTCGTGGTCGTCGCAGAGCCGCCGGTCGGAGCCGCGGCTTCGGCGGTCTTGGTGGACTTGCCAACCTGTTGTTGCGGATCGCCCTCGACGGCGGAACTGGCGAAGCGGTCCTGCGGCTTGGCAGGCTTGGCCTCGGCCATCGGCACCGACGAATTGTCCTGCGGGAGCACATCGGCGACCGCATCGGTCGTGATCAGGTTAGCCAGACGCAATTCACTGCGCGACAATTCGTGCAGATCTTCCCACGGCGGCACGCTGAGCGCGAGCGACAGCAGATCGCCGGTGCCGCCCATGTCGAAGGTGTATTTGGTCAGGCGGCCGATATCACGCTGAACGATCATCAGATCCTGCGCGGTGTAGCTCGAGGCCTTGGCATCGTCGGCGCGATCGCCCATCCAGATCTGGTGCACCCGAACATGCGCGACCGGCGGCACGTAACGGGTCTTACCTCCAAGAAGCAGGAACACGCACATCGACTCGCAGTGGGCTTCCGGCGCCACACTGACGCGTTCGCCCTGCGGGGTCCTCGTGCGCACGGTAGTGCCGACCGTGGTCAGCGCGCCGAGGCTGCGGAACCGCCGGCCAAGCGCAATGGAATCGTTGACCGAGCCGCCGCTGGAATCCAGCACGATGGTCGCGCCGGCGAGCTGGCGACCTTTCGCAAATTCGTCGAACTCCCTCGGACTATCCGATGTGACGATGCCGACGGCCGAGACCCAGCCCCTGCAATCGGGCTGGCACGCATTCCACTTGAAATGCATCGGCTGCTTGCGCTCTTCGAGGGTCCCGCCGGCGTGCGCCGAGTTGTCCAGCGCCGTGATCGCGCCAGGCAATGCGAGACAAAAGGCGGTGGCGCCAAGGAGCGCCCAGCCGCGAAATTTCAGCGACCTCACTAACCTCAATTTGGTTCCTTCCCCCAAGCCCCTTCAGGGAGCGATGGCAACGGCCCCACTTCAACGCGACATGATTCTGTCATCGAAGCGTTGCTGAAACGGTAACCGTACTGTTCTGTGTCGTCCATAATACCTTGGCGTGCTCCGGTATACTGCGGTGCGATAGTTGCGAACTGTGGCGTAAATATCTGCACGCATTGAGTTCCTTGCTTGGGAACACCCGCAAAACTACGTACATAGTCGGCATGGCACCTGCAGATCATTCATCGTCACCTCGAAAACAAAGCACGGATTGTGCCAACACCGCCCGTCGTCTGCCGCGCAATGCGGGGCGCGCGCTGATCTGGATCTACCGGCATTCGCTGTCGCTGCTGGTCGGCTACAACTGCCGGCACCTGCCGACATGCTCGGTGTATGGCGACGAAGCGATCGAGCGCTTCGGCCTGTGGGGCGGCGGATGGATGACGCTGGCGCGGATTTTGCGATGCCACCCCTGGGGCACATCCGGCATCGATAACGTGCCGCTGACGACGCCTGCGGGGGCGCGATGGTATCTGCCGTGGCGCTACGGACGCTGGCGCGGAGTCAACGAATCGTGAAGACGGAACTTGCAACCAGCCTGTGTTCCGCCGCTCACCGCCAGAAGAAGAATCCGCCTCTCGGCTGCGGCCCGACATCGACAGGCGGTCTCAGCTTTCGCACGCGCGGCGGCGGCGGCGGTGGCGGGGTTTCGGTCAACGACGTCGCATCGGAACTCGCCGGGCCGTCGTCCGGCAACCGTACCGACAGCAGCAAATTCGATTCATTGGTGCGCCAGCGGTAGCCGATGCCGAAATCGATCGGCTGCGCGCGCCGGAACAGCGCGGCATAAGATTCCTGGTAGCGTCCCGCGAACTCGTCGATCGGTCCCAAATAGCGGCCGAACGGAAACAAGCGCCATTTCTTCGTGCCGTAATGGGCAAGCGGGATTCCGGAATCGTCTTGAATGACGGTGGCGCTGTTGGCGAGCAGGAAGTCGCGCACCGTGGTGAAGTTGCCGGAATGCAGCAGATAGGAGGCGCTCTTGATCAGGCTGTTGCCGGGCGCGAGCGTCGCGCAGAATTTCAGGAAGCCGCTCGCCTTCACGCCGGAGTTGGAAAGATCGGTCGAGAAGTAATACAGCGTCTTTTCCTGACCGTCGCTGCCGGCGAACATGATGCGCACGCCGCGCACGGCATTCGGTCCGGCATTCTCGCCGGCGAAATACGCCGCGCCCTGCTCGCCCAGCGCGATCGGAGTGACGCTCTTCACGGTCATGCCGGAGCGCGCCAGGAACACGTAGAGGATCGGCAACGTCCCGCTGATCTGGCCCGCCTGCAGGTCGGTCTTCATCTGCTTGGTGATGAAGAAACTGAAGCTCAGGATCGATCCGAGCGAGCGCTCGACATTGTAGAGCGCCGACGCAATGCCGCCGCGCGGCAATCTCGAAAGGTCGGGCACCGCGCCGACCGGCTCGAGCGCACTCAGCACATAGGTCGACGCCCTGGAATAGAACACGTTCGCATAGAGAAAATCAGGGCCTGAGAACATGTAGAACATGGTCGGTCGCGGCGCCGCCAGGTTGGTATCCGCCCAGGCGCGGATCCGCGACAACTGGCGCTGCTCGAGTTTCTCGAACGCGCTGTCGAAGAATTTGGCGTGACGTTGCCAGGCCGGCTCCTTGGTGAGCGGCACAAGCGGCGAATCCGCCGACGGCATCATGCCCGCCAGAAACTTCGCGGTATCGTCCACCGTTGCGGTTTGGGCGTGGACGCCAGCCACGGCCGCCAGCAGCATGACGGCCGCAAGCGTCGCCGTTCTCAGGGAGTGCAGCATGTTCATTCGCGACCCGAGGATACGGCCGCGGGGAGTTGACCTGCCCGCTTGCGGAAGACGGCGTAAATCAGCAGACCTGAAAGCATGATCAGAAGACCCAGCAGCGACTGCAACGGCCGTTCGGTCAAAAGGTAGTACATCATGAATCCGGTCACGAGCAGGAAAACCACAGGGGTCACGGGGTATCCCCAGGCGCGGTAGGGCCGCGGCAGGTCCGGCTGCGTGATGCGCAGCTTGATCACGCCGAGCACGGTGAAGAACGAGCAGAACAGCAGCGCGAACTGGATGAAGTCGAGCACGGCCTCGAAGCTGCGCGTAAACAGCATCAGGCTCGCGACCGTGAGCTGAAATAGAATGGCGTAAGCCGGCGCGCCGCCGGTCGACCTTCGGGAGAACGGCCGCAGCACCGGAAGGTCCTCGCCCATCGTCATCATGACGCGTGGCCCGATCCACATCATCGCGCTGATCGAGGAGATCAGCCCGAAGCAGATCATCGCGCCGACGATGCGGCCGCCTAATTCGCCGAAGATGTAGCTGCCGGAAATCCGGGCGACGTCGAGCTGCCCGGCCAGCTTGTCGATCGGCGCGGTGTGCAGGAACACCGCGTTGAGCGCGACATACAGCACCAGCACGATCAGCGTTCCGATCAGCATCGCCCGCGGCACATTGCGCTCCGGCAATCTCACCTCGCCGATGATGTAGGTCGCCGCGTTCCACCCCGAGAACGAATACATCACGAAGACGAGGCTGATCGCGAACGGCGCGCTGACGATATGGGTGAAGTCGGAAGCCGACGGCGTGAACGATACCGGCTGCCCGGAGCCGATCACGAAGCCGCTGACCAGGAAGGCCACGATCAGCACCACCTTCAGGAGGGTGGAGATCAGTTGAAAGGTGGAGGAATGGCGCACGCCGGTGAGTTGCACCAGCGACACCAGCCACACCACGCCGACCGCAAGCACGAGCGGCGGCGCATTGGGCAGGATCGACTTGCCGTACTCGCCGAACGCCATGGCGGCAAGCGCTACGGGTGCGGCAAAGCCGACGGTTGCCGACACCCAGCCCGCCACAAACCCGAAGGCCGGGTGATAGGCCCGGCCAAGCAGGTTGTACTCGCCGCTCGAGCGCGGAAACATCGCGCCGAGTTCACCGTAGGAAAACACCCCGCACAGCGCGACGATGCCGCCTATCGTCCACAGCAACAGGATCGAAAAGCCGGAGGGGATGTCCTTGACCTGGAAGCCGAGGCTGGTGAAGACGCCAACGCCGACCATGTCGGCAACGACGATGGCAACCGCCACCAGGACCGAAACGGTGGAGCCGCTGCCGGAGAGCGAGCCGGGCCACGCCGGGCTTCCCGTTTCTGATGCCGCCATCTCGGACCGTACCTTCAGCGCCGCAGCCAGGAGCTGCATCGTGCAGGCTGACGCTGCTCAATTCAAGCAATGTTAACAATGGTTTAAATCGAGAGACAAAATAGGTTCTATAATACCTCAATTGACACCGTGCCACTACTGGATTGCGAAAACATCGTGTCGGTCCCACAATCGCGACACGATTGCATGGTCTCCTCGGGCTTCCGGACGTGGGGAGTTTTTCCGGACGCTTAACGTCGCCTAACGCGTGCGAGCTAACGCCGGTTGACGGTGGATCTTGGGGCATTGGGGTGGATGGTCGGAGCAATTCCGAAATTCCTGACAGTTGATCGCGCCAGCCGGGCGACGTGCCCGGTCGTGCCGCGTCGCACCTTGCCGTTCCCTTTGCCATTGCGATGGCACTGGGTTGCGATGGCTGCGCTGTGCGTGCCGCTGTCCTTTGTCCTGGTTCAATGCGGCAAGGCGCCGAACGCCGGAATGCTGGCGGCGAACACGGAAGGCGCAAAATCCCGGGCTGCGACGTCCCGGACTTCGATCGATACGTTCGACGACCGTTTTCCCCAGCCGCAATTTGCCGACCGTTTCCCGACCGCCAGTGAAAGCCTGCCGCAGGTCCAGCGCCAGGCTGCGCTGGCGCCGCAACCGCGCGCCGTGCGGACCGAGCCCGTGCGGGTCGCGTCGCTGACGCCGACGCTGACACTTCCCCGCAGCGAGCGCGAGGAATCGACCGCGCTGGTCAGCATGAAGTCCTCGGCCTTCCCCTACTTCGGCACCAATCCGCGCTCCGAAGAGCCGTTCCTCAACATCTCCAAGGGCGACCGCAAGGGCCACCGCAGCTATGGCGGCCGGGTCTATTGGCAGGACGAGACCTACAACGACAGCCGCGTGCTGGTGCATGTCCCCGAGACGTTCGATGTCAGGAAGCCGGGCGTGATCGTGGTGTTCTTCCATGGCAACGGCGCGACGCTGGAGCGCGATGTCCGCGACCGGCAACTGGTGCCGCAGCAGATCTCGGATTCCGGCGTCAACGCCGTGCTGCTCGCGCCGCAAATGGCGGTTAATGCCGCCGACTCCAGCGCGGGCAAGTTCTGGCAGCCGGGCGGCTTCAAGCGCTTCATCGATGAGTCGGCGAGCCACCTCGCCCGCCTCTACGGCGACCCGAAGTCGGCACAGGCGTTCGCGAACCTGCCGATCGTGATCGTCGGCTATAGCGGCGGCTTCCTGCCGACCGCCTGGAGCCTCGAGGTCGGCGGGCTCCCCAACCGGGTCCGCGGCGTGTTCCTGCTCGACGCCGTCTATGGCGAACTCGACAAGTTCGCCTCCTGGATCGAGAAAAACCGGACCGGCTTCTTCGTCTCTTCGTATACCCGCTACACCAAACGGCACGACCAGGAACTGATGCAGATGCTCCGCGACAGGGGCATCACCGTCACCGAGAGCATGGACGGGCCGCTGCGGCCCGGCAGCGTGGTATTCGTGCAGACGCCTGATGGCGTCACCCATCGCGACTACGTCACGCAGGCCTGGACCGAGCATCCGGTCAAGGACGTGCTGGTCAAGATGGCGGCAACGCCCGCTTTGACCCGGGTCGCCAGCACGCCCTACGCAGGCCGGTAGCCGCCTCTTCGCCGCGCCATCGCGGCGTGCCAGCCATCACCTGCTTTGATCATGTTCGGCTAAAAACTCTTTTTCGGCCGGGTCACGATCACCGTCGCCAGTGCCAGCGCGACGAAGGCCGCCCCGACATAGCCCGCGGCGTAGAGGAGATCGTGCACGTATAGAAAACCGCCGATCGCCGATCCCACCGCCTGCCCGATGTAGAGGACCGATGTGTTGAGCGACACCGAGGCGGATGCGAGCGAAGGTGCCGCCCCGACCAGCCGCACCTGCTGCATCGAGTTAGTGGAAGCAAAACCGAGGCCCCAGATCGCGACCGACACGGCCATCAACGGATAAATCCCGGCGCTCAACGCCCAGCCGGCGAGGCCTGCCAGCAACACCAGGGTGAACAGAAGCGAGGTCTTCCAGGCGCCCCAGGAATCGACGATGCGGGTTCCGATCGCCGTGCCGATGACGCCGCACACGCCATAGACGGCAAATACCAGCCCGATCGCATCCGGCCCTGCCCCCGTCAGCCTCGCCAGCAGCGGCCCCATGAAGGTGAACACCACGAACTGGCCGGACATCTGCAGCGTGGTGATTAACAGCAACAACACGATCAGCCGGTTGCGGCCGATAGCGGCCCATGTCTTGAGGTCGACCGGCGCGCCCATCAGCCCGCGCGGCAGACGCGATGCCAGAAGCAGGAAGCTTACGCAGCCCATCAGGCCAATGCTGCCATAGGCCGCGCGCCAGCCATATCGGCTGGCGATGAAGGTGATCAGCGGCAGGCCGACCGCCGCCGCCAGCGACCAGCCGAGAAAGATGTAGGCGATGGTGCTGCCGCGCTTTTGCTCCGGTACGATCAGCCCGGCCGTTCCCGCCGCCTGCGGTGTGTAGAGCGCGCCGACCGCGAGCATGACCAGACGGATGAAGAGCAGGCTGGTGTAATCGGGCGCCAAGGCGGAGGCGAAGTTGGTAAGCGCAAGCACTGCGAGCGTCGCCGTAAGCAAGTTGCGGCGATCGATCCTGGAAGTCAGCCACGCCGTAACCGGCGAGCCGATGCAAAGCATGATCGCGCCGAAGGTGATCAGAAGACCCGCGGTCCGGATGCTGATATCGAGACCGGAGGACAATTCGCCGAGCATGCCTGCCGGCGCCAGCACCGAGCAGCCGGTGACAATGTTGCCGAGCATGAGTGCGGTCGGCGCGAAGCGGCGTTCGGTGTGGACGGGCACGGACACATGTTTCATGCACATGCATGTACGCAGCGAGCCCGCCAAGAAAAGGCCGCGATGCCGGATTATTTGTCATCGCTGTCATGAGATTTATTGATTTGATGCCGCTGATGCCTCGCGGGCTCTGCGCGCGCTATTTGGCTTTGAAGTAATCCGTTTCCGGGCAATGAGCCCCCGGCTGTAGCTCCCCGGGGCTGCTTCCATTCATGCCCTGTTTGGCAAATTGCCCGATTGCAGGCGCCGAATCCCCTGCTATACCGCTGCTTTCCGCTTACCTGCGCTCGTTCGCAGGAGTGAGCTTTAGGAGAATGATATGCCTGACCAAAATACGCCGGCATCGGGATTCCAGTTTGGCCTTGCCAATTTGAAACCGGCCGAACCCCTGGAAAAGATCACCCTCACCTTCCCCGACGGCGCCAAGCGCGAATATGCCAAGGACACCACCGGGCTCGATATCGCCAAGGGCATCTCGCCCTCGCTGGCCAAGCGCACGGTGGCGATGGCGCTCGACGGCGAGGTCTGCGACCTCAACGATCCGATTTCGGGCGATGCGAAGATCGAGCTCATCAACCGCGACGATGCGCGCGCGCTGGAATTGATCCGCCATGACTGCGCGCACGTGCTGGCGGAAGCCGTGCAGTCGCTATGGCCGGGCACGCAGGTGACGATCGGCCCGGTGATCGAGAACGGTTTCTACTACGACTTCTTCCGCAACGAGCCGTTCACGCCGGAAGACTTTGCTGCGATCGAAAAGCGGATGCGCGAAATCATCGCAGCGCGACAAGCCGTTCACCAAGGAAGTGTGGGACCGCGAGAAGACCAAGCAGGTGTTCCGCGACAAGGGCGAGGCCTTCAAGGTCGAGCTGGTCGACGCCATTCCCGGCGACGAGCCGATCAAGATCTATTTCCAGGGCGACTGGTTCGACCTCTGCCGCGGCCCGCATATGAGTTCGACCGGCAAGGTCGGCAATGCGTTCAAGCTGATGAAGGTGGCGGGTGCCTATTGGCGCGGCGACAGCAACAATCCGATGCTGACGCGCATCTACGGCACGGCGTTCGCGAAACAGGAAGAGCTCGACGCCTACCTCAAGCAGATCGAGGAAGCCGAGAAGCGCGACCACCGCAAGCTCGGCCGCGAGCTCGACCTGTTCCACTTCCAGGAGGAAGGCCCCGGCGTGGTGTTCTGGCACCCGAAGGGCTGGACGGTGTTCCAGGCGCTGATCGCCTATATGCGCCGCCGGCTGACCGGCGACTACAGCGAGGTCAACGCGCCGCAGATCCTCGACAAGGTGTTGTGGGAGACTTCCGGCCACTGGGACTGGTACCGCGAGAACATGTTCGCGGCGCAGTCGGCCGGCGACGAGGCCGAGGACAAGCGCTGGTTTGCGCTCAAGCCGATGAACTGTCCGGGCCATGTGCAGATCTTCAAGCACGGCCTGAAGAGCTACCGCGACCTGCCCTTGCGCCTTGCCGAATTCGGCGTGGTACATCGCTACGAGCCGTCGGGCGCCATGCACGGCCTGATGCGCGTGCGCGGCTTTACCCAGGACGACGCGCACGTGTTCTGCACCGAGGCCCAGCTTGCCGACGAGTGTCTCAAGATCAACGAGTTGATCCTGTCGACCTATGCCGATTTCGGCTTCGAGGGCGAACTCACGGTCAAGCTCTCGACCCGGCCGGAGAAGCGCGTCGGCACCGACGAGATGTGGGAGCATGCCGAGCGCGTGATGGCGACCGTGCTGGCGGAAATTCAGGCCAGCGGCAGCAATCGCATCAAGACTGCGATCAATCCCGGCGAAGGCGCGTTCTACGGGCCGAAGTTCGAGTACGTGCTGCGCGACGCCATCGGCCGCGACTGGCAATGCGGCACCACGCAGGTCGACTTCAACCTGCCGGAGCGTTTCGGCGCGTTCTATATCGACGCCGACGGCTCGAAGAAGGCGCCGGTGATGGTGCACCGTGCGATCTGCGGCTCGATGGAGCGCTTCATCGGCATCCTGATCGAGCACTTCGCCGGCAACTTCCCGCTCTGGCTGGCGCCGACCCAGGTCGTGGTCACGACGATCACCTCCGAAGGCGACGAATACGCCAAGGTGGTCGCCGCCGCCGCGCGGCGTGCCGGCTTGCGCGTCGAGATCGACCTGCGCAACGAGAAGATCAACTACAAGGTCCGCGAGCACTCGCTGGCAAAAATCCCGGCCCTTCTCGTCGTCGGCAAGAAGGAAGCCGAGACCCATTCGGTCTCGATCCGCCGGCTCGGCAGCGACGGCCAGAACGTGATGGTGATGCCGACCGAGGAGGCGCTGGCTGCGCTCGTCGAGGAAGCAACCCCGCCGGATGTGAAGCGGGTGCGGTCGGCGGTCTGATCATAATCGGTCTAAATCCGCTTCCGCTGGAGCGGCTGTGCCACTATCTCTGGCACAGCCATTTCCGACGAAAGAGACCCTTGTGCCCGACGCCATCGAACTCCTGAAGATCCGCCGCTCGGTCAAGCCACGTGAGATGAGCGGACCCGGCCCCACGGCTGCCGAACTCGAGACCATCCTGACCATCGGGGCGCGGGTGCCGGACCATGGCAAGCTGACGCCGTGGCGCTTCATCGTGTTCGAGGGCGACGCACGCGCCCGGGCCGGCGACGTCATTGCGCGGGTGTTCGCGAAGAAGAATCCCTCTGCCCCCACCGCCGACATCGAGATGGAAAAGCGCCGGCTGATGGACGCGCCGCTGGTGATCGCCGTGGTCAGCTTCACCCGGCCGCATCCGAAGGTGCCGGCCTGGGAGCAGGAATTGTCCGCCGGCGCCAGCGCCATGAACATCGTCAACGCCGCCACCGCGCTTGGTTACGGCGCGTGCTGGCTGACCGGCTGGTTCGCCTTCGACCGCGACGTGCTCGACGGGCTCGGACTGAAAGCGGACGAAAAACTCGCCGGCTTCATCCATATCGGCAAGCCGGCAAGGCCTGCCGAGGATCGCCCGCGCCCGGCGTTGTCCGATATCGTGACGCGGTTTTGAAGCCGACACGCCGCGGCCAGTCGCCGGGCAAGACGATGCCGTCTGGCGGCCGGAGCAGGATGCGATTGGGTTGGGCCGTGAAGGGCCAACTCGTGCCCCGGACACAAGCAGCATGAGCGCTGCGAGCCGGAGCCATCCTACTTTGCATGGGGTTGTTTTCGTAGTTTTTGTCCGGGCCCTGCGGCATACCGCCGACGGTATGCGCGCCGCGTCCGGGACACGAGGCGGCTAGCTAGCGCGCGACGACCTCGACCTCGCCGTCGACGCCGTTGACGACGTTGAAGGGACGCTCGAACACCTTGCCTTCGTTCTTGGCGATCGCGCGGTATTCGCCCTCGGACAGCACCACGCGCGGAAACGCGCCGATCGATTCCTTGATGACGTCGCCGCCCGGCGTGATCACCGACCATGCGGTGTTGGCGAGCGCCTCACCGCCGCGGTCGCTGACGAGCTTCAACGTAATGACCGCCGCGCGGTGGCTGACGGTCACGTCCGTCAGCTTGCCGGCCTGGACGCGGATGTCGGAGCGCACCACCGAATTGGCATCGCCATAGTTGGAGATGATGTAGTAGGTGCCCTCCGGCAGCAGCGCAACGTCGCCGGCGGCCACGTTGGGCACCAGCGACTGGCGTTCGGCACCGTCGAACTGGCTGCCCTTGTAGAGTGCGAACGAAATCTGGTTCGGTGGAATCTTGCTGCTGCCGACACGGCCCTCGATACGCAGTCCGCCGGCCGGAAGCACGAAGGCCACGCGATCGGTCTCCGCTTTCAGGCTCACCGCCCGTACCGCGCTGACCAGGCCGAGGGCGACGTGGACGACGTAATTGCCGGGCGGCAGCACGATGTTCGGGGTCGCGCCGCGCTCCTCGCGGATCAGCTTGAACGTGCCGGTGTCGTCGGGCTTGTCGGCGAATACCCGCCACACCAGCCCGCCATTGATGACCGGCAGATCCTTGCCGTAGCGCGCCGTCAGCGACAGCACCCCCTGATTTGGAGCTGCGGCCCCTGGTGGAGGCGCTGCCGGCGAGATCGTCGCGATCGACGGGGGCACAATGGTGGGCTGGTTCAGCGGCGCCGGAAGCGGTGGGATCGTTCCCGTCCCCGACGGCGGCGCCAGATTCATGGCAGGCCCGGTCTGGACATCCGGAACCGTGGCCGGCGGCACCGGTGGGGGGCGGTCCGAGAACATCTGGGCCGAAGCCGGGGCGGCGAGCAGCGCCAACGCGAGCATCAGCGTCGGGAAAGGCCATCCGCCCCGCCCGAATCCAACGATACCGTTATCGCCCGAGATCATGGCCATGCTTTTCACCGAAAACGCGGCAAATTCAAGCCTCCGTAGTGGAAGTTCGGCCGGACAGCGGTGGCGGAACCGGCTCCGGCACCCAATGTTAATCCTGCGGTCGCGGTCCAGTCACATTCCCCGCCTAGGCCGCTTTCGCCGAGCATAAACCATGCATACGGATCGAAATGAACGATTCTGGCGCGGCCGCGCCGCGGTGGCTATCGTTGAAGCCGCAGGAGAGTTTGCGTGTTGGATAGCTGGATGGGCCGCGGCCAAAAAGGCTCCGATGCCCGAGAAAAGGCCCAAGAAAAGGCCCAAGACAAGGTAGGGCTCGGCAGTATCCGCCGGCCGGTGATCGGGCTGGCGCTGGGCGGCGGCGCCGCGCGCGGCTTTGCCCATATCGGAATCGTCCGGACGCTGGTGGCCCACGGCATCATTCCCAACGTCGTGGTTGGAACGTCGATCGGCGCCGTAGTCGGCGGCGCCTATGCCGCGGGACATCTCGACACGCTGGAAGACTGGGCGCGAAGCCTGCAGCCGCGAAGCGTCCTCTCCTATCTCGACATCCGCCTGAACGGGTCGGGCCTGATCGGCGGCGCCAAGCTTGCGGCCCAACTGGAGGCCGCGCTGGGCCAGAGCCTGATCGAGGATCTGCCGGTGAAATTTGCCACCGTGGCGACCGAAGTGCGCACCGGCCACGAGATCTGGCTGACCCATGGCCCGATGGTGGATGCGATGCGCGCCTCCTATGCGCTGCCGGGAATATTCTCGCCGATAATGGTCGGCGACCGTTGGCTGGTCGATGGCGCCCTGGTCAATCCGGTCCCGGTGTCGGCGGCACGCGCGCTCGGTGCGGAAATCGTCATCGCAGCCAATCTTTCCAGCGACGTCTTCACGCACTCCACGACGATCTATTCCCACGGTCCGACGGCCGGCGTTTCGGTATCGGTGATGCCGGAAGCGCTGCCTGAAGCCGAACCGCGGAAACGCGGCATCGGAAAATTCTTCTCCGCCGAGCGCACCATGAAGCGTGAGTTCTTCGGCGGCGGCGGACGGCCGGGCATCTCCTCGGTCATGGTCGATGCCTTCAACATCATGCAGGACCGCATCACCCGTGCGCGGCTGGCCGGCGATCCGCCGGATCTGTTGATCTCGCCCCGCGTCGGCAAGATCGGCTGGTTCGATTTTCACCGCGCCGACGACCTGATCGCCCACGGTATGCGCGCAGCCGAGCGTGCGATCGACTCGATCCAGGAGGCGATCCACATTCTGGCGCCGCCGGTGGCGGGCGAAGCCGAGCAGGCGGTCGAAAAGGCCGACAAGGAATAGCGTAGCGTTTTCAAGCGAAGTGGTTACCGGTTCGCGCTAAGAAAACGCGTCAAAACAAGATCAGGCCGTCTTGATGTAGTCGCGCAGCGCTTCCTGCTCGGCTTCGTATTCCTGGACGCGGCGCTTGACGATGTCGCCGATCGAAATCAGGCCCACCACCTTGCCGTCCTCGACCACGGGCAAGTGGCGGAACTTGCCGATCGTCATCATTTCCATGATGCCGGAGACGGTGTCGGACTCCCGGCAGCTCACGACCTTGCGCGTCATGACCGCGCTGACGGGCTCCTCGAGCACCCTCGCGCCGCGCTCCCCCAACGCCCGGACAATATCGCGTTCCGACAAAATGCCTTCAAGACGTCCCTGGTTCATCACCAGCACGGCGCCGATTTTGCGTTCGCCAAGGATCTTGACCGCCGCCGAAAGCTTGGCTTCCGGCTCGATGCTCTCGATCTGATGACCCTTGGTGTCGAGAATTGAACGTACCGTCATTGTCGCCTCCCTGAATCCGTCCGCGCCCCCGAGAGCCCGACTTGTTCACGAGTCTTCAATCAACAGTTCCGCGCCGGCTTCGTTCGGGACACGGCCTACAAGTGCGGCTGTCCTGCACGGCAGCGGCACCGGCTTGCGTTACAACTTGTGTGGATGATGGATGAAATCGTCGCTCGCCGCAAGCGGCGATCAGACGCGGCCAGGTTCGTCCGGCGATGAAACGTCCGCCGCATGCGGCGTCGCACGCGGCACCGGATCGAACAGCGAAAACAACATCAGGCCGGCGAGGAATCCGCCGATATGCGCCTGCCAGGCCACGCTGGCGCCGTCCGTGCCGAGAGAAATCGACCCGAGGCCAAAGATGATGTTGACGCCGAACCACACCGCCAGAAATCCCAGCACGCGCGTGTTGCGCAACGCCCGGGCAAGCGACAGCGCTGGAACCTTCGCTGCGGCATCCGCATCACCCCGGGTGAACGAAAGAAAACTTCCCTGCACGAAGGCGAAGCGGATGGCGGCGGCCATGGCGCCGGATACCGAGGCCGAGGCACCGATCATCGGCGCGATCGCGTGCTCATGGGTGACGAGGTGCGCCAGCGCGCCCGCCACGGCCGTCACCGCCATGAATGCGAAGAACCTGACAGGACCGAACCGGCGGGCCAGCGCGCTGCCGAACGGCAGCAGCCATAGCACGTTGAAGCCGATATGGCTGAGATTGGCATGCAGCAGCGAATAGGTGACGAAGGTCCAGACCTTGGCGCCGGCCCCGCCGGGAAAGCGGATGTTGAGCAGTGTGGAATCGTAGCGCTTCGGAATGAAGCCGAAGACGTCGATGGTCCAGTTCTCCAACTCCGCCGGCAGCAGCAGGCGCAAATGAATCGCAGCGATCAGCGCGATATAGGCGGTCAGCGCGCCCGGAAGCGTCAGGATCGGCTCACGCGGGGTGTCCGGCGGCTCGACCAGGGATGGGTAAGGCTGGGATTCCAAGGGGCCAGGACCTTGCAAGGCGGCTTTGATGCGTATTGGCCCAGATAGGCGGCTTTACCCGCCTTGTGCAAGTGCACAATCGGAATTCCGGGCCGACCCGTATCGCGGGAGCGGTATGCTGGAACTGCTTCTGACAAACCCCTGGACCCGCACCGCCAGTGCGCCGCGTTCGGGACACGATGTCGCCGTCAAAACGAAAAAGGGAGGATGCTGAGAACATCCTCCCTTGTCTTGCTGATCTTCTCGCGCCCCGGGAGCCGGGATCACATCCCCGCCCTCCCCGCGCGATGACCAAACTGTTTGACGCCACCTGTGTACCAACTGCGCCGAGAACCTTCAGATAAGCCGGCGCCGTCTGATGCGTTCCACTCTACGCAGGCAACGCGCCGATCGCCAACATCATCGTTAATTTAGGGTTAACGACACGGCACTCGCCCCTATCCGCAAGCATCTGTCTTGACTCAGGTATTTGGTGAAGCGAGGTGCGAGCAACTACCGCTCGACAAACGCGCGATTCATCTGCTCGGTGATCGGCTTCAGCAAATAGTTCAGCATGGTCCGGCTGCCGGTCTGCATGAAGACCTCGGCCGGCATGCCCGGCACGAGTTGCAGGCCACCCAGCCGGCGGCGCTCATCATCGGGCAACACGACCCTCACCGTGAAATAGGATGCATTGGTCTGTGGATCATGGCTGGTATCGGCCGACACCAGGGACACCGCGCCGGCGAGCTGCGGCGTCACCCGCTGGTTAAAGGCTGAGAAGCGGACGAATGCCTTTTGGCCCGGACGAACCTGATCGATGTCCTGCGGCTGCAACCTTGCTTCGACAAGCAGGTCGTCCGTATCGGGCACGATTTCCATGATGACGTCGCCGGGGCGGATGACCCCGCCGATGGTATGCGCGGAAAGCTTGTGGATCACGCCCGACGTCGGCGCCCGCATTTCGATGCGGTCGAGCAGGTCCCGCGCGGCGACGCCGCGCTCGACGAGTTCGGCTTCCTTGCCCTGCGTCTCGCCGAGTTCCTTGACCACCTCGGTGCGAAAATCCTGATCGAGGCGCGCGATCTGAAGCTGTGTCTCGCCGACCTTTGATTTCGTCTCGGCGATCGAGGATATCAATTGCCCGCGCTCGCCTTCGATCCGCGCGGTCTCGCGCTGTAACGTCGTGAGACGCGTCAGCGGCACCAGTCGCTTGTCGTAGAGGTCCTGGACCCCCACGAGCTCGCCTGCAATCAGCTCAAGCTGCCTGGCCTTGGAATCCACCTGGGCCTCCAGCCCCGAAGTCTCCTGGCCGAGCTGCCCGATCTTGCTCTGCAAGACGTCCCTTTGGCTGTTGCGCCCTTCGGATCGGGCCTTGAACAGTGAAACCTCCGACGCCAGCAGACTTCGGATGCTGTCCTCGCCGGTGCGCGCCTTCAATGCGGCGGGGAATTCCGGCTGGCTCAGGCCGTCGCGCTCGGCGGTCAATCGCGCGATCCGCGCGCGCAACTCGTCGAGCTGCTTGCTCACGATCTGAAGGCTGGCCTGGGCCTGGGTGGCGTCGAGCCGCAACAGCAAATCGCCGGCGGCCACGTGCGCGCCGTTGGCGACCTTGATCTCCGCAACGACCCCGCCGGTGGGATGCTGGACGGTCTTGACATTGGATTGCACGACGAGATTTCCGGGCACCACGACGGCGCCTGCAAGCGGCACGAGCGCAAGCCAGCCGCCGCCCAACACGGTGGCTAGGAGCAGAATTCGAAGGCCGGTCCGCAACTCATTTTCAAACGACCATCCGGCGTGCTTCATTAAACCAGCATCGGCCGCATCATTCGCCGGGTCGTGAGCGTTGCGATTGATCAGGAAGGAACCCGCAGCGATCAGGCCGGCGCTGCCACTTCGAACCAGGCGCCCGACGGTCGTTGCCGGCGCGGGCGGACCCGAAAGCTTGAGCTGCGGATTCGGGAGAACCATCGATTGGTGCGCGGCATCCGGCGCCGGGATTGCCGGCCCGGGTTTTGTCAAATCCATCGGCAACGGACGGCACGGTACGAGGCTCGGACTCGGATGGCGCGGCGTGACGTGAGCCTCGTCCGGCGGCTCTATCCTGCGCTCGGCAGGCGCGGCCGACTTGAATCCGACCTGTTCAAGACAGAAGTCGATAACCCGCCCCATCCTGCTCTTTTTGCGGCGCTTGGGCCGGCGGGCTTGGGCACGAATGGGACGCGCCGAGGCATCAGGCGCCGTGCGCCGCGCCCGCTGTGCGTGCTGATGACCGCGAATCTCGCTGTCAAAGGCGCGGCTCAAACGTTGCAATTCGAGTATCAGGGCTGCGCCCTGCGATCCGAACGCGTCCGGGTTTGGATCGCGGGCCGCGCGCTGCACGGCGTCATTGGAATCTGGCGCGTTCTGCCTGGGCCGCATGTTCAAGCGCTCCCCGCAACTGCCGCGCGACGGACCCGAGGCGCGGTCCGTATGGCCGCCGCTTGTGCAGCAGTCGCTGCCCGGCCCGGCGCGTTTCGAACGCGCGCAAATACCTCTTCGCTTGGACCGAACGCGATCGCCCTGCCCTCGTAGAGCACCATCGCCATATTCAGTGAGGCAAGCGCGCTGGGGCGGTGCGACACGACGATGACGATGCTTCCGTTGCTGCGCAGGGTCTGAATGGCACGCCCGAGGGAATTCTCGCCGTCGGTGTCGAGGTTCGCATTCGGCTCATCGAGCACGACCAGAAACGGGTCGCCGAAGACGGCTCGCGCAAGGCCGATCCGCTGGCGCTGGCCTGCGGAGAGCGACATGCCGCCCTGGCCGATGCGCGTCGCGTATCCCTGCGGCAGGCGCAGGATGATGTCGTGCACGCCGGCAATCTGCGCGGCCTTCAGGATCGCATCCGATGTCGCCCCCGCGTCGAACCGGCAGATGTTTTCGGCCACCGTACCCTCGAGCAGTGCCACGTCCTGAGGCAGGTATCCGATATGGCGCCCCAAATCCTCGTTGCGCCATTGATCGATGGCCGCTCCGTCGAGCCGCACCACGCCATCCTTGGCCGGCCAGATTCCGACCAGCGCCCTCGACAGCGAGGTCTTGCCGGAAGCGCTGGCGCCGAGCAGCACGAGCCCCATGCCGGCCTTCAGCGAAAACGAAATGTTGGACACGATGGGCTTGTCCATGCCTGGCGCTGCGACGGAGAGATCCTCTACCGAGAGCTCGCGGCAAGGACGCGGCAACGCCACCGGCGGTGCAGCCGGCTTTGCCGTCACCTTGCAGATGTCGCGCAGGCGGACGAGCCCCTGGCGCGCGGTGACAAGCTGCTTCCAGTTGCCGAGCGCAATTTCAACCGGCGCCAACGCACGGCCCATCATGATCGACGAAGCGATCATGATGCCGCCCGAGGCCTTGTCGGCCACCACAAGATAGGCGCCAATCCCCAGCATGCCCGACTGCAGCACGTAGCGCAGGAGTTTGGCGCCCGATCCGAGGTTGGCATATAGATCGGTGGCCCGGATATTTTCGCGCAGATACCGCTCATTGGCCTGCGACCAGCGCGCCGTGAATCGATCAAGCATGCCAAGCGCCCGGATGACCTCGGCGTTGCGCTGGGTGGTATCCGCCAGCACCTGCCGGCGGGCGCTTGAGTCCATCGCGGCCTTGGCCGCGCCGCGCGACAGCCGTTCTGTCAGCAACGTCATCGCGATGATCGCAATCGTTCCGAGCAGCGCCGTGGCGCCGATTGCGGGATGAAACAGAAAGAGCGCGATCAGAAAAATGGGAATCCAGGGCATGTCCAGAAACGCCGTCGGTCCCATCCCCGACATGAAGGTACGAATCTGGTCGAGATCGCGCAGCGGCTGCTGCAGCAACACCGGGTTCGCGCCACGGAGTGGCAGCGTGGCAAGCGCGGTATGGATCGATTCCTGCATGCCGACATCGAACATGGTTGCCACCCGGCACAGCATGCGCGTGCGCAACGCCTCGAAATATGCCTGGATCAGGTAAGCGAGCAGCACCATCAGCGAGAGGCCGAGCAAGGTCGCGATGTTGCGGCTCGGAATCACCCGGTCATAAACCTGCAGCATGTAGAGAGAGCCTGCTAGCATCAGGATGTTCACCACACCGCTGAAGCCTGCGATGCCGACCATTCGTCGCGCGCTTTCGCGCAGGCCGACAGCCACAGGATCATCGCCCGCCACCGTGGGCAGCGGATTCCGCAAGCTGAAGGATGGCATTATTCGCATGCGATCTTGAGCAACACTCGGTTGCATCCCCCCTTGATCGATCAAAGTTCCATGAATTCCAAGAATGCAACTTCCAAGAATGCGACCGCTGAAAACTTACGCAGGCGATTCCGAAACCAGACGACCTTCCGGCGGTCAGGCCGCCGTTGATTTGGTCGTCACATGCGCGCGCTGGAATTTGCGCGTCTCAATCATGGCTCGGTGATGAGAGCCATCGGAAAACATCCTGTCTGAGGGGTTGGGCTCTGACACCTCAATCCTCTCAGACAGGAGGTGGCCGTCACCACCTCAACCGCCTTGCCTGCGGCTTCGTTCAATTCTCAATCCCGAAGGGCTGTCTTCTGACAAGTGTTGTCGGAAGACAGACCCTCCGACTCCTAGTGGTGCCAGAAGTTCGCGTAATAGTCGTGTTTGGTCGTGCTGTGCCAGTCGCAGCTCTGCTGGAAGCTGTCCGACACGGTCGTCGTTGATTGGGTAGCCGACTGGTACCAGTCCTGTTTGGTCATGTGGTGCCAGTCGTAGCTCGATCCGCCTGAAGTCGAGTCCGGCGCGGTCGTCGTCGATGTACCGCCCGTAGTCGTAGATGTACCACTCGTGGTCCCGGACGTACCGCTCGTGGTTGTGCTCGTCGTATCCGAGCCCGTGGCAGTCGTCGTGTCCGATCCAGTCGGGGTCGTCGTCGTACCGGTGGTTGTCGTCGTACCGGTGGTGGTCGTCCCAGCATCGGTGGTCGACGTCGTTGGTGTGGTGGTGGTGGTGGTGGTGGTGGTCGTCGATCCGCTTGTTTCGAGTGGATGCACCGTCTGCCCCGGTAGAACGCCGTCGAGGTCGATGCCGTTCAGATCGAGATGCCCGATATAGGACCCGACGCCGTCATGCGCGGCCTGCGCGTGAACGTCATCGATCTTGGTCGCACCATCCACATATTCGATGACCACGACAGGCTTGCCGGCGTCGGTGGCCTTGTGGAGATTTTCGAGCGTGTATTGCGTCTCGGCGATCGGCTGCTTTTTGCCGCTGTCCGTGTAGTACACCTCCTCTTTGAACATCCCGTCGATCGCACTGACATAGTCGGGATGATCGAGCAGTTCTTCGGCCCCGTTGACCCAGACCTTGAAGTCCGGATCCTTCGACGTCGCGTACTGCTTCAGCGACTCGATGAGATTGACCATGTCCTGTTCGGAATTCGAATCGTGGCTCGTCGCCCACGATGAGTAATATTCGTCAACCACGTCGAAATAGATGCCGTCGTAACCCGCAGTGATCATCTTATCGATGGCTTGTTGCGCGACAGCCTTCCATTCCGGCGTCCAAAAGGCGACCTGAAAATTGCCGGCCCAGTCCGGGTCCTCGGGACCGACGACCGACTTTGACAGCGAGCTGAAATAGTCCCTGTAATTCTCGGCCTCGCCGAGATTGAAATAGCCGAGCACCTCGCTGCCGCCGCTCTTCATGAGCTGGACCTGCGCAGCGGTGAACGCAACGCCGGAATCATTCTCGGTTTCGACCACCTGAACGTCGAACGGCGCGGTTGCGATTTGTTGCGGATTGACACCTTGCAGAACATAATCTGCCGTAATCGTCATGAGCTTCTCTCCATCCATCATTGTCCCCACGGTCTGGCTGAGCAAAAAACGCGGCTGAATGAAGGTCGCTTCAAGATGAGATGAAGGCCATGTCACGGCGGTGACGTTGAAATTGTTGCAGTATCAATCAGTGCTTGCGGAGCCCCGCCGCGGTTGTCGGCGATGCAGAGGGTCGTCACCGCGTTCGTCGACTCAAAACCAAGGACCATCAGATGGCCCTTCGTGTTGAGCGCTGGCAACGTCGTCACGCGTTGAGCAGGATCGATATCGGCCCATATCAAACGCGCGGTCTCCGTCTTGCGAGAGCCGGCAAAAAGCAGCCTGCGAAGCAAGTCACGCTGCACGCTACCCGGATCATCTCTGCTCATCTCTTGGAAGCGCACGCGCAGCTTCCCGCGGGCACGCGGCTCGTGCGGCGCTACTTTGCAAACCACTGCTCTTCGTATTGCGGCTGTTGAACGGGGACATGGTGGCAGAGTGACACCGCTCCTGGCGTTACAACCTTCGAGTTGACCAAGCCGATGTTGCCACCGTGTGTCTGCTTTTTCGCCCAACTTTGTTCGGGAGATCACGTCGCGCGATGGAATCATTGCCCCTGGTTTCGGCCAGGAACTGAACACCGAAGGCCTTGACGAGCGTGCCGAAGTTCGCCTTCTCGCCGCCACGCTGTGGCATCCGCAACTTGTCCACGAACGCTCGGATCAACTTCTCGACCGGCATGCCGTCGCCCTTGAGGGTGTAGCGGCGCCAACGCGGCAATCTCCGCCTGTGGGGCCGGCACACGGCGCTTCAGCCGATGCACTTTAATGGCTCGAAAGCGCTTCACGGCAAAAAAGCCACGAGATCAATAACCTGTCGCGTGAGGTTCAACGCCGAAGGGAGGCGCGGCTTGGTTAATTTAACGTTAACAACACAAAGCGGCGCCTGAAGCCGCCAAATCGCGTCCCCGGCATGGACGCTGCAAAGCCTGTCCTGCACAACGAACCAGGGAAGGCGCGTGCGCAAAAGCGGGACAGATGTGTCCCGCCAAGGCAAGCCGGGGAAAAGGTAAGCATGAAACACCCATCAAGCCGCGAGTTCTTCGCCTATTGGGATACGAAGCGCGGCGATGCGCGGGCGCCGGACCGCAGCGAGATCGAACCCGGTGCGGTGCGCGAACTGCTCGGCGACATTTTCGTGCTGTCCTACGACAACGAGGCCGGCTACCCGTTTCGCGTCGCCGGAACGCGGGTTTCTGCCCTGCTCGGCCGCGACCTGAAGGATTCGAGCTTCTCTGCGCTGTTCACGGCGGACAGCCGCCGCGAGATCGAGGAAATCATCAGCTACGTCGCGGAGGAAATGCTGGCGGCGATTGCCGGCATCACTGCAACGTCGGAAGACGGTACGACGGCGCATCTCGAGTTGCTGCTGCTGCCATTCAACAACCGCGCACATGCGCCGATCAGTCTGACCGGATCGCTGGCGCCGTTCGAAGGCGACCTCGGCACGATCAGGGATTTCAAGGTGACGTCGTGGCGTTATCTGCACCGGCCGCAAAAGCTCGTTCCGCGCGCCTTGCGCAAGCTCGCCATCGCGCGCGGCTTCATGGTCTATGAGGGCCTGCGGTAATCACCAACCGACAGGTTCAACGAGCGCCGCAGCACAATGCATGGTCGTATGACCATGCTCGAAAACGACCCACAAAAAGCCTCCAAAAAAAGCACCGCCAAGCATTGCCTAAATGCGAGGCGTCAGGCAGGGTCGAATCGCGACGTGGAGCCGGGCCACATCAGCGGAATACGCGCCGAGAGGAATCTCGGAGGCACTTGTTCGCCGTAACCTCGGAGATCTTAAGAATGCTGTTGAAGAGATTGATGCTTGCTGCCGCACTGGCCACTGCCGCGGTGGCGACGCAGGCCCATGCCGACGCGCTTGATTCCATCATGAAGTCGAAGGTGATCAAGATCGCGGTGCCGCAGGATTTTGCGCCGTTCGGCTCCGCCGGCCTCGATCTCAAGCCACAGGGCTACGACATCGACATGGCCAACCTGATCGGCAAGGAACTCGGGGTGAAGACCGAGATCATTCCGGTGACCAGCGCCAACCGCATTCCCTATTTGCAGACCAACAAGGCCGATCTCGTGATCTCCAGCCTCGGCAAGAACGAGGAGCGCGAAAAGGTCATCGACTTCTCGATCGCGTATGCGCCGTTCTTCTCGGGCGTGTTCGGCACCAAGGCGATCGCGGTGACGAGCGCCGCCGATCTCAAGGGCAAGACCATCGGCGCGACCCGCGGTGCGATCGAGGAACAGGCGCTGACCGCCTCGGCCCCGGACGCCACCGTCAAGCGCTTCGAGGACAACAACGCGACCATCGCCGCCTTCGTATCGGGCCAGGTCGACCTGATCGCCACCGGCAACACGGTGGCGGCCGCTATCGCCGAAAAGGTCCCTGCCCGCGCGCCGGCGCTGAAATTCGTGATCAAGGACAGCCCCTGCTATGTCGGGGTCAACAAGAACGAGCCGGCGCTGCTCGCCAAGGTCAATGAGATCATCACCAAGGCCAAGGCGTCGGGCGAGATCGGCAAACTGTCAGAGAAGTGGCTGAAGGCGCCGTTACCGCCCGGCTTCTAGCCTCGCGAAGCGCTGGGGGACGCCACGGTGACGTACAAACTGCAATTCGCCGAACTGCTGCCCTACTGGAACGTGCTTCTGTACGGACTGGTCTTCACGATCGTGCTGACGGTCGTGTCGACGGTTGCCGGCATCGCCGTCGGCACCGCGGGCGCCTCGGCGCGCACTTTCGGGCCGGCGTGGCTCGGCCGCATCGTTGCGCTCTATGTCGAATTGATCCGCAACACGCCGTTTATCGTGCAGTTGTTCTTCATCTTCTTCGGCCTGCCGGCGCTAGGGCTGAAGCTCAGCGAGACCACCGCTGCCTTCCTCGCCATGGTGATCAATCTCGGTGCCTACTCGACCGAGATCATCCGCGCCGGCATCGAGGCGGTGCCAAAGGGTCATATCGAGGCCGGCCTCAGCCTCGCGATGAACAAATGGGAGGTGCTGCGCCATATCGTGCTCAACCAGGCTTTTCGAAAAATCTATCCGGCGCTGTCGTCGCAGATCATCATCGTGATGCTTGGTTCGGCGGTGGTGTCGCAGATCTCCGCGGAAGACCTCACCTATGCCGCGAACTTCGTGGCGTCGCGGAACTTCCGCAACTTCGAAGTCTATCTCATGGTCGCGCTGGCCTACCTCCTGCTTGCGATGCTGACGCGTTCGCTGTTGCGCGCGCTCGGCCGCGTCATCTTCAAGGCGAGGTGAGCCATGCTGCAGTTCAGCTTCTGGGATATCCTCTCGAACCTCCTGATTGCCACGCAGTGGACGGTCGTGCTGTCGCTGATCGCGTTTTTCTGCGGCGGCATCGTCGGCCTGGTCCTGTTGTTCATGCGGACGTCGCAGATCGCGCCGCTGGAATGGTTCACCAAGGTCTATATCGAGTTCTTCCAGGGCACCCCGCTCCTGATGCAGCTCTTTCTGTTTTTCTTCGGCATCGCACTGTTCGGTGTCGAGGTCTCGCCGTGGATGGCGGCGACGCTGGCGCTGACGTTCTGGACCAGCGCATTCCTGACCGAGATCTGGCGCGGCTGCGTCGAATCGATCCCGAAGGGCCAGTGGGAGGCGTCCTCCAGCTTGGCGCTCAGCTACATCGAGCAAATGCGCCACGTCATCCTGCCGCAAGCCTCGCGCATCGCGGTCGCGCCGACCGTGGGTTTCTCCGTGCAGGTCATCAAGGGCACCGCGCTCGCTTCGATCATCGGCTTCGTCGAGCTGACCAAGGCCGGCACCATGCTCAACAACGCGACCTTCCGGCCGTTCCTGGTCTACTCGCTGGTCGCGCTGATCTATTTCTGCCTGTGTTTCCCGCTGTCCTGGTGGGCGAAGAAAATCGAAGGCCGCCTCAATGTCGCTCGTTAGCATCCGTGACGTCAGGAAGAGTTTTGGCCCGAACGAGGTGCTGAAGGGCGTCTCGCTGGATATCGCCAAGGGCGACGTGGTCGCGATCATCGGCCGCTCCGGCTCCGGCAAGAGCACCCTGCTGCGCTGTATCAACGGGCTGGAGACGTATCAGTCCGGTGCCATCGTCGCCGACGGGATCGAGGTCGGTAGCGCCAGCACCAATCTGCGCGAGCTGCGTCGCCATGTCGGCATGGTGTTCCAGCAGTTCAACCTGTTTCCGCACCTGACGGCGGCCGAGAACGTCATGCTGGCGCCGACCGTCGTCAACAAGGTGTCGAAGGCGGAAGCCCGCGCTACCGCCGCCGAAGTGCTGGCCAAGGTGGGATTGTCGGAAAAGATGGATGCCTATCCGAGCGAACTCTCCGGCGGACAGCAGCAGCGCGTCGCCATTGCCCGTTCGCTCGCGATGCGGCCGAAGGTGCTGCTATGCGACGAAATCACCTCGGCGCTCGATCCCGAGTTGGTCAATGAGGTGCTGCGCGTGGTCGAGCAGTTGGCGCGCGAAGGCATGACGCTGATCCTGGTCACGCATGAAATGCGCTTCGCGCGCGACGTCGGCACCAAGCTGGTCTTCATGCACCATGGCAAGGTACATGAGGAAGGCGTTCCGAAGGAGGTGTTCGCCGCGCCGCGGACGCCGGAACTGCAGCAATTCGTCGGCCAGGTCGGCTGAACTCAAGACCGCGCTACATTGTCGAGGAATGGCCTCCAGGAGAGCGCCTCACTGTCGGCCTTGTTAAATTGTCCGTCTTCTAAAAGCTTGCCGACACATCTTAAATATTCACAAAGGAACGACGCATCCGGCAATTGGTACACGTGCTCATCCGGGACCCACAGATGAAATTTCCTGGCAGAGCCAAATGCAGACATGATTGCAGGTTTGAGATCACGCACATTCTCCGGCCATCCCGACGACGCGCTCCGAATTTTGATGCTGTCTGAAAGGCTGCGAAATTTGGAGCCAAGGCTCCGGAGCTCGGAGGCTTTTTTGTCATCCGACTTCCGGTTCAACCATTCTATTGAGATGCCAAGCACCAATCCGGTCAAAAAGACCACCGCAAATTTGAACCAACGCTGTTGTCCCAGTGCGACAAGGTTATCAAAAGCGGTCGTGGCCACATCGTTAGGATCGGAGAAGACGTTTTCCTCGAACCATTTTTTGAGGACAGGCGTGATCAGTGGGATCAGCAGAAGGCCCCAAATTCCAAACAGAAACTGTTTAAGCCATTTGGACATGGAGCCTTATTGTTTTTCACACTGAACAACTATCCGGCCGAATCAAAGTTGCACCCAAGTGCACTTCCTAGCGCGACAGCAAATTGGTCTTGGCCACGTCGATCACCTCGTCGCCGCGGCCGCTCATCACTGCGCGAAGCACCCAGAGGCTAAAACCCTTGATCTGTTCTGCGGTGATCGTCGGCGGCATCGACAATTCCTGTGTCGCGGTGACGACATCGAGCACGGCGGGACCGTCATGGGCCAGCACGTCCCGGATTGCGTTTGCGAGTTCGCCCGGATCCTCCACCCGCACCGCATGAATCCCCATGGCACCCGCCATCGCCGCAAAATCTGGGTTGTTGAGATCGACGCCGGTTTCGATGAAGCCGGAGGCCTTCATCTCCATCGCCACGAAACCCAGCACGCCATTGTTGAAGATCACGACCTTCACCGGCAGCTTCATCTGCGTCAGCGTGATCAGATCGCCCATCAGCATGGCGAAGCCGCCATCGCCCGACATCGAGATCACCTGCCGCCCCTTCTGCGAGGCCTGCGCGCCAATGGCGTGCGCCATGGCGTTGGCCATCGAGCCGTGAACCCAGGAGCCGATGAGGCGCCGGCGGCCGTTCATCGCGAGATAGCGCGCTGCCCAGATCGTCGGCGTGCCGACATCGGCCGTGAACACCGCGTCTTGTGACGCCTGCTCGCTGAGGAGGCGCGCCAGATATTGCGGATGGATCGGCTTTTGGCCAGGTGTGCCCTGCGCGAGTTCGTCGAGGCCGGCGCGGGCCTTCTTGTAGTGAGCCAGGCTGTCGTCGAGATGCTTGCGATCCACCTTCGCCTTCAGTTTCGGCAGCAACGCGCCAATCGTGGCTCCGACATCACCGACAAGGCCGAGATCGAGCTTGCAGCGGCGGCCGAGATTCTCGGGGCGGATGTCCACTTGCACGATCTTCGCGTCTGTCGGCAAAAACTGCTTGTAGGGAAAGTCCGTGCCCAGCATCAGCAATACTTCACAGGCATGCATAGCCGCGTAGCCGGACGAGAAGCCGATGAAGCCGGTCATGCCGACATCGTAGGGATTCTCGAACTCGACATGCTCCTTGCCGCCGAGCGCATGCACGATCGGGCTCTTGAGCGTCTCGGCAAGCCGCATCAGCGCGTCATGGGCGCCGGCACAACCGCGGCCGCAGAACAGCGTGACGCGCTTGGCGCCATTAAGGAGTTTAGCCAGCGCCTCCAGTTCGGCTTCGGCCGGCCGAACGATCGGCGGAGCCGGCAGCAGCCCCGGATTCGGCGAGATGCCGCGCTTCGGCGCTGATCGCAGCGCGACGTCGCCGGGGATGACGATAACCGCGACGCCGCGCCGCCCCACGGCCGCGCGAATGGCGTTTTCCAGGACGTAAGGCAATTGCGCCGGATCGGAAACCAGTTCGCAATAGTGGCTGCATTCGCGGAACAGATCCTGCGGGCGCGTCTCCTGAAAATAGCCGCCGCCGATTTCGGCGGACGGAATCTGCGCGGCGATGGCGAGTACCGGCGTGCGGCTGCGGTGCGCATCGAACAGGCCGTTGATGAGATGCAGATTGCCGGGACCGCACGACCCCGCGCATACCGCGAGCTCGCCGGTAATCTGCGCTTCGCCCGCGGCGGCAAAGGCTGCGACCTCCTCATGCCGGACATGAATCCAGTCGATCGCCTTTCGCTTGCGCAGCGCGTCGGTGAGGCCATTCAGGCTGTCGCCGACCACGCCGAAGATGCGCTTGACGCCGGCTTGCGCGAGCGTCTCTGCGATGAGGTCCGCGACATTGTCGATCTTCATGCTGCATGATCCCTTCTCAGCGTCCGGAGAACACCGCCGTACGTTTCTCGAGGAAGGCGTTGCGCCCCTCCACCGCATCGGCACTCAGGCGAATCTCGGCCTGCGTTTCGATCTCGCGGCGGAACTGATCGGCATAGCTGGCGTGCTCGCTCTCGTCGATCAGGCGGCGCGTCGCGACCAGCGCGCGCGTCGGCCCGCTCGCGAGCTTGCGCGCCAGCGAAAGCGCGCCGTCACGAAGCGCCGCATCGTCGAACACTTCGCGGACCAGCCCCCACTCCTTGGCCTGATCGGCCGAAAGCGGCTCGTTGGTCATCATCAATTCCAGCGCGCGCTGCCGGCCGACGAGCCGCGGCAACAGCCAGGTCGAACCGAGATCGGGGACCAGCGCGATGCGACTGAACACCTGAATGAAGCGCGCCGAGCGCGCCGCAACGATCATGTCGCCCGCCATCGCAAGGCTGAACCCGCCGCCCGCCGCCACGCCGTTGACCGCCACCACAACCGGCACGCGGCACTCGCGCAACGCCTTGAAGGTCGGCCAGTAAAACTTCATCACGCCGGCGGCGATGTCGTCGCCGAGGATTTGCGCCGCCTTGAGGTTCTGGCCCGAGCAGAAGCCGCGCCCGGCGCCCGTCAGCACCAGCGCTCTCACCCGCGGATCATCGTTAATCTCGCCGACGGCTGTCGCGAGATCGCCCAGCAGATCGGGCGTCATCGCATTCAGCGTTTCAGGCTCGTCCAACGTCAGCACGCCGACGCTGTCGTCACGTTCCCGCTTAACTCCCGGCATTCGGTTCCTCCGTCCGCTCGCATTTTCGGCCGGCGCGAGAGTAACCCTAATGCCACCGCGCGCAACACTGCGTGACGTCACGACCGCTTTTACGCCTTCGTCGAACGAACGTGGATGTGGCAGCAATTGCCCTGGGCGATTCTGTTCCTCGTCGTCGGCGGATGGAGCTGGCTGGTCTGGGGCATCTTTGTCCGGGTCAGCGTCTGCGTGACTGGTCACTGGCTGATCGGTCACTTCTCTCATCGACGAGGCGGTCAAAGCTGGATCATCGATGGCGTGGCCGCCCAAGGCTACAATGTCGGACCAGCCGGGCTGATCAGCATGGGCGAAAGCTAGCACAACAACCATCACGCCTTCCCGGGGTCAGCCAGGATGGGCCTGTTTCCGGGGCAGATCGATCTCGGCTGGTGGCTGATCAAAACGTTCGAGACAGTCGGCCTCGCAACCAACGTCAAGACGCCGGACGACCTGCCGAGGCGGCCTGGCTTGGGGCGCTTGCGGGGTCCGGAGAACGCCGACGCGCCCGTTCTCGGCGAGTCCGGCGCACGACCGTGAGATCGGAAAACGTCCGGGATCGCCGCCGCGACCGCAGGCCGCGTGAGCGCCTGCACTTCATGCAACCGCCGCTAACACATCGTTAACCCTGTCGGCCTTAGGGTCTTTCCGACGCCGAAGGACCGGCTGTCTGGTGGCGAAGATGTCGTTTGCGCAAAAGAAAACAACCACTGTCCCGTCCGCCGAGGAGCGACGGCGCTTCCAGCGCGTCAAGGTCCACCTGCTCGGCCGCTATATGCTGCCGGACCGCCGCGAATTTCCTTGCCAGATTGTTAACATGTCGCCGGGCGGACTGGCGCTGCTGGCGCCCGGCATCGGCAATGTCGGCGACCGCGTGATCGCCTATCTCGACCATATCGGCCGGGTCGAGGGCAAAATCACCCGCATCATCGACAACGGCTTTGCCATGACGGTGGGCGCGACCGCGCGCAAGCGCGACAAGCTCGCCGCCCAGCTCACCTGGCTCGCCAACCGTGATATCCTCAATCTGCCGGAAGACCGCCGCCACGACCGTATCGTGCCGCGCAACCCGATTGCGCTGCTCACGCTCGAGGACGGCAGCAAGATGACCTGCCGCATCATCGACCTGTCGCTGTCGGGCGCCGCGATCGCCGCAGAGAACCGCCCGCCCCTGAAATCGCTGGTCATGCTCGGCAAAGTCCAGTCCCGCGTGGTGCGAAACGTCGAAGAAGGTTTTGCGCTCGAGTTCGTCCACGAGCAGATTGCCGAGACGCTCGAAGATGCAGTTACCGCGCGGTAAAGCGCCTCCAGCCAAAAATCCCTGATTTTTCAGCCTCAAAAGGCGGTATCCGCGTCACCGGATGCCGCCTTTTCCCTGTCCGGCACCGGCCAAAGTCGGTTAACGCGCAGCACTTTTCGGGCGCATCCGCTGCTAATGCAGCCTACAGGTGTTAATAGCTAAAATTTGAATCAATTGCAGTTGTTTCAAATTTTAGTCAAATTCGATTCAAGTATAGATCGAATTAGCCGCTAGCTTTACTAGTATTCACGTCAAATGTACTTGCCTGACTTAGCGGCGGCGCAAATCCTTTGTGCGAAAAATGGTCCCAACAAGAAACAGGGGCCACAATGTTGTTCAGGGGACAGGGGAAGGGACTGGCGGTCATCGCCGTCCTGTTGGGGTTAAACGCTTCGATGGGCGTCTCGGTGAAAGCCGGCGAGGCTCTCTATGCCAGCCTGGGCGAGACCGCACGTTCGCCGATCGGCTGGGTCGAATTCTGCGCCGAGAACGCCGGCGAATGCCGCGGCGGCGCGTCACAGCCGCGCGACATCGTGATGTCGCAGACGGCGTGGCGGGATCTGCTGCGGGTCAACAAGTGGGTCAACGAGACCATTAAGCCGATCACCGACATGGATCATTGGGGTGTGATCGAGAAATGGTCGTTGCCGACGGACGGATACGGTGACTGCGAGGACTATGTGCTTCTGAAGCGCAAGATGCTGATTGACGCCGGATGGCCGCGCGAGGCGCTGCTGATCACGGTGGTGCGCGACAAGAAGGGCGACGGCCACGCGGTGCTGACGGTGAAGACCGACAAGGGCGAGTTCGTTCTCGACAACCAGAACGAAAACGTCCTGGCCTGGACCGACACCGGCTACCGCTTCGTCAAGCGTCAGTCGCAGAGCGATCCCAATGTGTGGGTCTCGCTCGGTGACAGCCGTCCGGCGGTCGCTACCGCCTCGTCACGCGATAGATAACGAACAAAGGATCTTACGAACCCGCGACCCGGTCACATCCCCACCCCTCCCCGTCCCAGACCGGTTCGCGCGCGGCCACCCTTCCCCCAAAGGGTGGCCGCACCTTTTTTGGGATACCGGCAGCGCGACGCCTACGCCGCCAGCGCTACGCGCGATGTGGACTTCTGCCGCATCGGCTTGCCGCCGGGCGGTCCCGGCGGTTTGTGGTCGAGCATCGAAAGCGCTTCGAGGATCTCGTCGATCGTCACGATGCGTCTTGTGCCTGCCAGTTCGCGCAGCAGCGGGATTCGAAGCCACCGCCGCCGCATCGGAGGCCCAGGACGCCAGGATCGCGCGCTTTTCGCTAAGTGAAAGAGTCGGGTCGGCGACTACGTCGCGAGGGTGATCGAACTCGGTTGCCGGATGCAGCACCGCATTCAAATCAAAAACGTTGCCGGTCTGGTCGATCATCGGTTTGTCCTCCCCCCAAGAGTGGAAACGCTGCCCGCCCGCATCGGGCCGAGCCCTTCGGTCCCATTGCAAGGCGCGGCGGGCTTAAGCCGCCTTCGCCTCGAGCGGTGGCAGCGAAAAAATCGGAAAACCGCCATTTGGT
The DNA here is from genome assembly GCF_036924645.1 of Bradyrhizobium sp. AZCC 2176. Taxonomy (NCBI): domain Bacteria; kingdom Pseudomonadati; phylum Pseudomonadota; class Alphaproteobacteria; order Hyphomicrobiales; family Nitrobacteraceae; genus Bradyrhizobium; species Bradyrhizobium sp. AZCC 2176. The sequence goes on from NZ_JAZHRX010000001.1 coordinate 7,005,322, forward strand.
TTCAAGAGCCTCGCAAAAATTTTCGGCTCCCTCCCGGCTCCTGTCGGCTACGTTTTTGTGCTGCACGAACGATGTGCCATGATGACCGGCCTCCACCGGGAGAACACAACCTTGGCACAGAGCGAGATCGACGCCATCCGCGCATTGCTGGGCTCGAAGCCGCGGCCGGTCGGCTGGTCGGAGCGGCGGCAACGTATCAATGAGGTCGGATCGACCTGGCCGGTGGCGTCCGACGTGACATGCGAGGCGGTCGATTGCGACGGCGTCGCCGGTGAATGGTCGATCGTTCCGGGCAGCGAGCCTTCGCGTGTGCTGCTGTATTTCCACGGTGGCGGATATTGCTCCGGCTCGATCGTAAGCCACCGCCGCCTGGTGACGGAGGCTGGGCGCGCGGCACGAATCCGGACGCTTGCGATCGACTATCGGCTTGCCCCCGAACATCCCTACCCCGCCGCCCATGAAGACGCGCTCACCGCGTGGCGCTTTCTGCGCCGGCAAGGCATTGCAGCGACGCGTATCGCAGTCGGCGGCGACAGCGCCGGCGGCAACCTGACGCTCGCCTTGATCAACCGGTTGCGCGCGGCCGGCGAGGCATTGCCGGCATGCGCGTGGTTGGTCTCGCCCTGGACCGACCTCACGATGTCAGGCAGCACGCTAGGGACCAAGGACGCCGTCGATCCGCTGATCCACAAGGCCTATCTCGACGAGCTCGCGGATGCCTACGCGCCGCCATCCGTCGATCGCAGGAATCCGCTGATCTCGCCGCTGCTTGCCGACCTCGCGGGCTTTCCGCCGGTCCTGATCCAGGTCGGATCGGCCGAGACGTTGCTGGCAGACGCAACGCGGCTTGCCGAGGCAGCGGGGGTGGCCGACGTCGATGTGACGCTGCAGATCTGGCCGCACATGATCCATGCGTGGCCGGTCTGGAATGCGAATCTCAAGGACGGCCGCCGCGCGCTGGCCGACGCCGGCCAATTCATGCGGGCGCATATCCGATAGCGGCATTGGTGCCGGGAATGTCCTGTAAGCCCACTTTGGCCGAGAAAATCACGATATTTTCGGCTGTTCTTCCCGAAATCCCCACGTGCCCGGCAAATCCCGGGTTTTAGCGCCGCCGCGCCCGTGGTATTCGGGAACATTGAATCACGTCCGGATTTGGAGTCGCATGATCGAACTCGCCCCCCGGAGTGCCAGCCCCATCGCGCGTTTCGGCGAACAGCCGATTGCGATCGCCGCTGCGGCCCTGGTCATCGTTGTGCTTGGCGTAAGTTCTATCGCGCTGTGGCGTGCCTATACCGGCAGCGCGCCTGAGAGCGATCGCGCGGTCGCGACCCGGCAATTGCAGGCGCGCGCCACGCAGGCGTCCGAACAACTGGTCGAGAAGACCAAGGGTCTGGAAGCGACGCAGCAGGAATCGATCGATCAGTTGCAGGTGGTGCAGGATCAGCTGCTGACCGTGCGCCGCCTGCTCGCCGCGCAGCAGGCTGACACCAGGAAGCTTTCCGAGCAGGTCGGAACGCTGACGGAAGCGATCGACGGCTTGCGGCAATCCTTTGCCAGCGCGCAGGCCTCCGAACCCTCCGCGGCTCCCGCGCCGCGCAAGCGATCAGCCAAGGCAAAGCCCCGCTCGAACAGGACGGCGAACCGCAGCCGGGCCAAGGCGCGCGGCTGACCGGTCCGGACGGCGCTTGGCGATAAAGTCCCGCGCAGCGGGCCGACGCCCGGCCAGCCGAAATTACACGTTGATCAGTACTTGCCTGTCCAGCCGCCTCACAAGGACCGCCATTGCATGTACTTTGTGAGGCGGCCCAATCGGGTCACTGCAACCATGCGGCCGGACGACGGGATATTTTCCACCGTTGCGGCACGCGTTGCCGCAACTTTTTTCCGCGTTTGTGAACTGGTTCACATATCGCCGCAGGAATCCGGGGCATCGTGAAATTCACCGGATGGCGTGAGCCGATTTTAATATCCGGGGCTGGCAAGGTCGTTGACGGTATACTGCGTCGACGGCCTTGTTTTTTGTGCCCGATTTTTGGGCTGGTGCGCTGCGCGCCTCCCAACCGGTCCACATCTCGCAAGCAGGTGATTTGCGTTCGCACCGGTTTGCAAGCTGAATGCGCCTCCCAAAAAAAGGAGGGCTGCCATGAGCGCCGAACCCCTGCCAACCTCCGACGTCATCGGGCTGACCAAGGTCGCGCCATTCTCGCGACGCGGCTTCATGACCGCGTCGGCCGCCGTGACGGCCGGCTACACGCTTGCGGCCGGACCGGTGCGCGCCGACGTGATCAAGACCGACACCAGTGGCCTGACTATCGGCGACGCAAGGATAAAGGTCACCGACGGCGAGATGCCCGGCTATTTCGCGCGGCCGGTCGGCGTCAGCAACCCGCCAGTGGTGCTGGTGGCGATGGAGATTTTCGGCCTGCACGAATACATCAAGGATGTGACGCGGCGCCTCGCCAAGCTCGGCGCGTTCGCGGTGGCGCCGGATTACTATTTTCGCAAGGGCGCCGACCTGACCAGGATCACGGATATCCCGCAGCTACTCCCGATCGTGAATTCGAAACCGGACGCCGAACTATTATCCGATCTCGACAGCACCGTTGCCTGGGCGAGGTCGGAGGGCGGCGACACGTCGAGACTGGGCATCATCGGGTTCTGCCGCGGCGGACGCACGGTCTGGGAATATGCCGCCCACAGCAGCACTCTCAAGGCAGGCGCCGCGTTCTACGGTCCGCTGGTCGATCCGCCGAACCCGGTTTGGCCGAAGAGCCCGACGCAGCTCGCACCCGAGCTGAAGGCGCCCGTCCTCGGCCTCTACGGCGAGGCCGACACCGGCATTCCCGTCGCAACGGTGGAAGCCTTCAAAGCGGCTCTGGCGGCCAACAAGAAGACTGCCGAGTTCAAGATCTATCCCGCTGCACCGCACGGCTTTCACGCCGACTATCGCCCGAGCTACCGCAAGGACGCGGCCGAGGACGCCTGGAGCCAGATGCAGACCTGGTTCAGGAAGTACGGGGTGTTGAGCTAGCCCGAAATCTGTGAGCTGAAACAGGGGCGCTCAATAGCTTACCGACGCCTGCAGCGATACGCGCCAAGATGGAGTCGCGCTGGGAAAACAGATCCCGCTCCACCCGACGTCAGCCAGCAGGAACGGCCCCAGCGTGCCCGGCATCCATGAGAGCATGCTGGGCATCGAGACGTAGAGCGTAGAGCGAGTTGCGCAGGATCATGGCCTGGCCGACCGCACTGTCTGCGGGAGACCGGCAGACTCCGGCTATCGCGAGGAACGTGAACTGTGCGCGGTGTCGGGCCTATCCGAGTCGATCGCCCCTGCGATGAGGTCTCGCCATCCGACGCGGCCTGGACTTCATCTGTTCGATCTCCCAGAACATCCAGATGAAAGCTGCACCCAGCGCAATCACGACAATCAAAAACATCAATGTCAACGCAGGCGTTGTGAGCATGTTCAACATCCCCCGATGTGACGCGAACGGCATTTCCTCCAAACAACGGTCTCGGTAACATCGCGGCGCGGCTTTCCTCCCGCCGTGGTCTTGGCCTCGACGAAGTCGACGCACTCGCCGCCGGACCCTCGCGGGTCCGCCGTCAAGCCTAGAACGATTTCTCGGAGATGGCTTGCGCTATTTTGGGCTGTTTTGCGCGCTTCCTTGAAGCGGGCCGGAAAGCGATATCAGCAGCCGCGGCAGATGCCCTTGATCTTGCGGTCGACTTGCTTGTTCTCCTCATTGATCTCGGCGTCGCCGCTCGTCTGCGCCGGTCTTCCCGAGCCCGTTGTGACACCGCTGCCAGGGCCTGACGACTGTGCGGTGCCGGCACTGTTGGTGCCCGGCGGAGGCGGCGACGCAAGCCCGGACGGGTTCGCCGTGCCACCTGGACTTTGACCGGCATTGGGAGCGGCGGGCCCGGGCACGCCGCTGATGCCTTGCGTGCCGGTCCCGGTCGTGCCGGCCCCGGTAGAGCCCGCACCCGGCGCGCCCGCGGCGCTGCCGCTGCTGCTACCGGACGATGACCCACCAGCGGATCCGCCCACGCTCTGAGCAAACGATACGATCGGGGATATCAGGATTGTGATCGCCGCAACTGCGGCGGCTGCAGATGCCAGCTTCATCGGAACTCTCCTTTTCTGGAGCAACGATGGCGTCCCGCCGTTGTTCCTGCCGGAACAATTCCGCCGCCGGATCATTCATTCACATCCGCTCGACGCCCGGAGGGGCAGCGCTTGCGCAAATTGATCGCCTTCGACGATGACACGCTCGACAAGCTCACCCAGCTTGCACGCGACCGGATGGCGACGTTTCAGGAACTGGCCGACGAAGCCTTTGCGGACCTGCTCAAGAAGCACGGCATTCCCATCGACCTCAAGGATGCGCTGCGAAAGAGTGCGGGGGTCTCGAAGACGGCGACGCCGAAGAATACAAGATGGAAAACCGGAAAGACGCCATCATGAATTCCGACCCGGACCCTTTCGAGCAGGGCCAGCGCGCCGCACGCCAGAACATTCCGGCGGAAGCCAATCCGTATCACGATGGCAGCGAGGAACATGCGCTCTGGGCCGCCGGCCATGAAAAGGTCGCCGGCGCCAGCAAGGCGAACGAGAGCGAAGGCACCTGAGCCGGGCCGCCACCTTCAGCCGATCTTCTTCAGCCCGTTTTTGAATCGCGGACCGTTGAGCGCATAGAATTTTGCCGCACTTCCCATCGCCGTCACCTGCTCCGGCGTCAGCGTGCGAACCACGCGCGCGGGCGAACCGATGATGAGGGAATATTCGGGATATTCCTTGCCTTCGGTGATGACCGATCCCGCGCCGACAATGCTGCCGCGGCGTATCCTGGCGCCGTTCATCACGATCGATCCCATGCCGACCAGCGCGTCGTCTTCGAGCGTACAGCCATGCAGGATGACATTGTGGCCGACGGTGCAGTTCTTGCCGATCGTGAGGGGAAAGTCGCGGTCGGTGTGGCAGGTGGAATTGTCCTGCACGTTGGATCCTTCGCCGATCTCGATCCACTCATTGTCGCCACGCAGCACCGCGCCGAACCACACGCTGGCCGAATTCAGAAGGCGCACCTTGCCGATCACGACGGCAGTATCTGCGATGAAATAGTTTCCGTCTCCGGGGAGTTCAGGCCCCTGTCCATCGAGTTCGTAGATCGCCATAACAAAAAGGTCTCCGTTGGCGGAGACCTTGGCACAGCCGCTGGCGCGGGATCAAGCGAGCAGACCCGGCCTTTAGGTCAGCACGCCGGCGGCACGCAGGGTCATCAGGAAGAACGTGCCGGACATCAAGCTCCAGAAGCCTGAAAGCACGGTCGCCATCATCACGAATTCGAAACGGCGGCGTTCGATCTTCGCGCCGCGCAGCGTGTTGCGCATGATGATGAAGGGTGCGGCGAAAACCAGAAACGGCACCGCCGCAAACGTCTTCGGCGCCACGCCTTCCCCAAGCAGCCCGAAGCCCGCCGGCCGCGCCGCCATCGCCTGATAGCCGCTGGCGAGCGCGCCTGCGAACGCAAAGCCGATGCACAGGGAGAACAGGGAATTCAACGCATCGGGCGACATGGCAACTTCCCTTAACTCGACAAACCGCGCCCTGCTTTCGCAAAATTGGGCGGCGGCCGCCACAGCATCCTTAAGGAAAGGTTAATAACCGGCCGCCGAGACTTCGTTTGCGCATGGCTGTCGGGGCCGGACCCTCGCGAAATCATGAGGAAATCACGCACCGCATGGCATATTCGCGGGATGATTCGCCTGCCTCTTCCTCGACCGATGCTTCGTTCATGACCCTGCTTTCGACGGCCCAGCACCTTGCCCGCGACACCCGCAGGGACCCGCGCTCGCACATGATCCTGATCATCGTCGCGATAACCATTGCTGCGGGCGCCGTTGCGCTGGTCGCCTATTTGCTGTGGCCGACCTGGGTGGCGCGGCCTTCCAGCGCGCCGGCACGGTTGCCGGTCAGCGTCGGCGCCACGCTTTTCAACGTGCCGACGGCCGCAATCCGCCGCAAGATCCAGCGCCACTCCGGGCCGCAGGAGCGAGTCGATCTCAGCTTCGTCTTCCCATCGCTGGAACCGCCGGATGCGCCGAAGCATGTCAGCGCCGATACGATCGAAGAGAAGGTGCAGCCGATCGACCGAATCTTCGTATCTATATCAGCCCATCACGACGCGCTGGCGCCCGACATGCGGGTCCGCACGATCTATCCGCGCTACCTTGAGCAGGCCGCGACACCGGTCGATGGCGGATTGACGATGCGCGCCTTTCGCGAAGGCTCGCCCTACGCCAACGAAGACCTGTTCTCCGCGAACGCGTCGAACCTCAACGCGCGCTGCACGCGCGATGGCCTGACGCCCGGCATGTGCCTGAGCGAGCGCCGCGTCGACGGCGCCGACCTGACGTTCCGCTTTCCGCGGAGCTGGCTGTCGCAATGGCGCGACGTCGCGAATGCGATGGATCGCTTGACGGCGCAGATGCGCGGGTCGAAAGGCTAGCGAGCCGCCGAGCATCGAATTCGCGGGGTGGGCAGAGGCGCGCTTGCGCCGTGCCCACCATCGCAATCACGAACTGCGAGAAAAAGTTGGTGGGCACGCTACGCTTTGCCCCCTACGGCACTTCTACGGCGGACAAGTCACTCACCCGACGTCGGCCAGGTCTTCCTCGAGGATCGCCATCTGAAACTGGAACGAGCGATCATCGTCCTCGTCATCGACGAACAGCACACCGATGAACTCCTCGCCGATATAGACTTCGGCGGAGTCGTCCTTTTTCGGCCGCGGCACGACGCGGATCTTGGGATTGCCGAATACGCGCTTGAGATAGGCGTCGAGCTTCCTGACTTCCTGAACGTCCACGGCGGTCTCCAATCGGATTCTTTGAATTTCCGGGAGGTTTTTAGGACGAGACGGCGCAGACTACCAGCCGTAACTTCACAAATACGGCTGCGAGAAAGTGTGGAAAATCAAAGCCCGATTGCGCCGAGCATCTGATCCATGGTGCGCGAAGGCTCCGCACAACCGGCCTCGCCGACGATCTTGGCGGGAACGCCGGCCACCGTGACGTTGTGAGGCACCGGCTTGACCACCACCGAGCCTGCGGCGATGCGCGCGCAATGGCCGATCTCGATATTGCCGAGAATTTTTGCGCCCGCCCCGATCAGCACGCCGCGGCGGATCTTCGGATGACGGTCCTCGTTCTCCTTGCCGGTGCCGCCGAGCGTAACGCCGTGCAGGATGGAAACGTCGTCGTCGATCACGGCGGTCTCGCCGCAGACGAAGCCGGTCGCGTGATCGAGGAAAATACCGCGGCCGATTTTGGCGGCGGGGTTGATGTCGGTCTGAAACACCGCCGACGACCGGCTCTGCAGATAATAGGCAAAATCCTTGCGGCCCTTTTGATAGAGCCAGTGCGCGAGGCGATGGGTCTGCAGCGCGTGAAAACCCTTGAAGTAGAGCAACGGATCGATGAAGCGCGAGGTTGCAGGATCGCGGTCGTAGACCGCAACCAGGTCGGCGCGAAACGCATTGCCCAGATCAGGCTCGTCGCGCAGTGCCTCGTCGTAGGTCTGGCGGATCAAATCGCCCGACAGCGCCGAATGATCGAGCCGCTCGGCGAGACGATGCACCACCGAATCTTCGAGGCGCTCATGATGCAGCACGGTCGAATAGATGAAGGAAGCGAGCTCAGGCTCGCGGCGGACGATGTCCTCCGCCTCGCCCCGGACGCGGTCCCAGATCGGATCGAGTGCGGCGAGCTTCGAGGATTGCGGATTGACCTGATGCACTGCCATGATTGCTCTCGCAAATTCTCTGATTTCGTTGCTACTATAGCACGGCGGGCGGACGGCTGTCCCCGGCAGGCTTCGGCAAAGGAAACCCCCGCCGAATGCCCCTGGGGTCAGTTCAAGGTGGTCAGCGATTTCGGGAAATCAAGCCGGCGGGCGTCCGACTATTGGTGAATTTCGGCGGACCCGCCATTCGGCAGATGCTGCCCTGATGGGGGAAAGCCAGATCAGCACGCAGGTATTGCGGGCGCGGACCGCTGCGGATTCGCGCTCCGCCTGGATCGCCGCCATCGCCATCCCATTGATGTTGCTGGCCCCCGCCCTGTGGAATGGCTATCCCCTGCTCCAGTGGGATACCGGCGGCTACCTGGCACGGTGGTATGAAGGCTACCTGGTGCCCAGCCGCTCCACCACGTTCGGCCTCTATCTGCATTTCGGCGAGGATTCGAGCTTCTGGATCAACCTCGGGATCAACGCGCTGGCGACACTGTGGATCCTGCAGTTGACGCTGCGCGTGCTCGGCATGCCCCAGCCATTGCGGCTCCTGGCCATGAGCCTCGTCTTGGTCCTGACCACGTCGCTGCCGTGGCTCGCCAGCATGCTGCTGACCGATATTTTCTCCGGGCTGTCCGTGCTTGCGCTCTTCATCCTGGTCGCGCTTGGCGAACGGACTTCGATCCCCGAGAAATGCCTGTTGTTCGGCCTCACCGCATTCGCCGCCGCAACGCACAGCGCAACGCTCGCCGTGCTGCTCGGACTGTGCTGTGTGGGCTGGATCGCGCGTCCCTTTCTGCGCGGGCGGATTTCCGTTTCCGGACTGACGCAGGGCAGCCTCACCATCGTCGCCGGAGCTGCGCTATTACTGTCGACCAATTTCGCATTGTCCGGAAAACTGGCGTGGACGCCCGGCGGTTATGGCGTAGCCTTCGGGCGGATGCTGCAGGATGGGATCGTCGCAAAGTATTTGCGCGATCATTGTCCGAAGCAGAATTTCAAGCTCTGCCCCCACCGCGATCAACTGCCCGCCACCGCCGACCAGTTCCTGTGGGGCAACAGCATGTTCAACACGCTCGGCCGCTTTCAGGGACTGGGCGACGAGATGGGCTTTATCGTGCTGCATTCGCTGGCCGAATATCCGGCCTGGCAGGCCAAGGCGGCGCTGACGGCAACTGTGCAGCAACTCGGCCAGGTCGCCACCGGTGAAGGCGTCGGTGTCTGGGTCGGCCATACCTACGGCATCATCGAGCGTTTCCTTCCGGCACAGGTGAAGCCGATGCGCGCGGCGCAGCAGCAGCGCTGGCATTTCGACTTCACCGCGATCAACCGAATTCACGTTCCAGTCGCACTGGCGTCGATGCTGCTGGCCGCGATCCTGTTCGGTCACGGCGTGCTGCGCCGGTCGTTCGACGATCTCACTTTGCTCGCCGGCACGGTTTCGTTCGCCCTGCTCGGCAACGCCTTCATCTGTGCCGTGATATCCGGCCCGCACGATCGCTACGGCGCGCGGATGGCGTGGCTTGCGACCACGGTGGTGCTGATCGCGGCGATCCGGCATTTCACCGGCGAAGAGCCATCGCGCGATCGCTCATTGCCGGCGTGACAGGAAGTCGGTGACTCCCGTCTTGTAGACTTTGTCACCGACCGCGCGCATGTGATCGCGGTTCGGAATGTCGAGCACCTCGGCGCCCGGAATGATTTTCCCGAGCGCAGTTGCGGAGCCCGCGATTTCGTCCCTGGTGCCGACTGCGATCAGGACCGGCACGCCGATGCCGGAGGCCTCTTCCGATGTCATCAGCCGCCGCGAACCGCGCAGGCAGGCGGCAAGCGCCCGGCGGTCGGAGCGGGTCTGGTCGGCGAAAGCGCGAAACGTCCGCCCGACCGGATCGGTGACGTCCTCCAGAGACGGCGCTTCAAGCGCGATGGCCACGTTCTCGCCGGGACCGCCGCCCTCGATCAGCCCGATACCGATGCCACCGAGAATCGCCGAACGCAACCGCTGCGGCTGCTCGCGCGCCAATATCGCCGTCATTCGCGATCCCAGCGAATAGCCCATGATGTCGGCGCGCTCGATTCCCAGATGATCCAGCAGCGCGATGACGTCGCTTGCCATGATCGCAATTTCGTAAGCAGCGGAATCGTACAGCTTTTCGGAATCGCCGTGGCCACGATTGTCGAGCGCGATCACGCGACGGCCGTCCTTCCTTAAGTCGGAGACCCAGGTCGGATAGACCCAGTTGACGTTCTTGCTGGAGGCAAAGCCGTGCACGAGAACGATCGGATCGCCCTCGCCTTCGTCGAGATAGGCAATTTCGACAGCGCCGTTGTGAAAACTCGGCATCATCAGTTCCATTTATTGGGGGGATTGGAATGAACGATCTTGCAATGGCTGCACGTCTAGCCCTGCGCGACTGCACCTGCCAGAGCCGGGCCGGATGGCGCACCTGCCACGACCTGCCGTCTCAATCGCCGCGCCTTGCTGCGACGCAGCCACGCTTCGGTGGCCCGCTCAGTGGTCGCCTTGATCGACGACAGAAAACCGAACAGCGCCAGCAGCGCACCGAACACCCACATCGTCAGATTGAAGGCGCCGGCAGCCAACAGCAGCGCGCCGCGGCCGAGCACCTTCAGAATCGCGCGGGTCTGACCACCCTTGGATTCGGCAAGCCGTGCGGCGCGAGCAATATCCTTCGGCCCTTGCGCGATCCGCAGCGTATCAAGCGCCCCGCGCGTGCCGGCCTTTTCGCCGACGCGTCCGACGTCCTTCGCCAGCCGCACCAGCGCGCCGGCCTTCTCGGCGCGGAACGCCGCCTTGATCGCGCTGATGGTCTCGCCGGGCCGCAACACCGAGCCCTTCGCGACCGCCTGCTGCAGGACGGGCGCATCGACGACTTCGCGTACCGAGCGGCCGGCCCATTGCGTCAGCCCCTCGCCCAGCCGCCCGACCTTGCGGGCATCCTTGACCATGGAAAGACCGGCGCGCAGCGGCCCGACGCCGCCGACGGATACGTAGGTCGCGGCGGTCACCGCGAGGCCCACCGTCGCAAGTCCCAGCACCAGGCGGTCCACCTCCTCGCCCGTCGCCAAATGCTTGCCTTCGCGCACGACGTCCCTGATGTCGCCGAACACGAACAGATCGCCGGCGACCGTGCCTGACAGGCTCGCGACGTCGTCGGCATTGCCGGTCACCAGCCCCGTGGCGAAGCGCTTGGCAAAATGCGACGCCGAGCCTGCGTCAGTAACGGCATCGCTGACGCGCTTCGACAGTTCGTCGCTGACGGCAATGCCCTTGTCACGGGCGAGTTCGACGAAGCTGTTGGCGAGATCGGAATCACCCTCCGCGAGCGCCGCCTCGATATGGCCGGCGACCAGCGCCTGATTGCTCCGCAGGGCGGAATGGATGTGGATGTCGGACAGCGCCGCGGGGTCGTCCTGCGCCGCCAGAATGGCTGTGGCCTCGCGGGCGTGCGGCCACAGCGCCGCGCATACCGCCACGCTGAGCGCCATGCAACCTAACGCCCCCGCCAGAGTTGATCCGAGCCTCAACCGCCTCATCCCAAAAAGCCCAATGTTTTAGTCTTTCTCAAGATGGTATGCCGTTTTTAAGACACAACTGCCCCGACGAAAGAAGGGCTTTTCTCCCACGACAAGATTGTGTCGAATTTGCATGAGCGAATGTGCGGCGGGGAGCTCCCGAATCGGCTCTAGGAATCATCGGCACCCCCCACTATGGTGCGCGGCATTTCGAAATTGCCGCGTCGCATTGATTGCGTACGCCCATCGTTGCTATCCAAGGTGAAACTGATGTCCGACCATGTCGTCCCGCATTTCCATAACGACGCCGGAGTCTCGGTAATCGAGATCGGCTCGCAGGAATTCATGTGCGTGGGCGCCAATCCGCCGTTCGACCATCCGCACGTCTTTCTCGACCTTGGCAACGACAACGAGATCATCTGCCCTTATTGTTCGACGCTGTTCCGATTTGCCGCCGACCTCGCCGCCGGTGAGGCCCGCCCGCCGGAATGCGTCCTGAAGGACAAGGTCGCCTGACCTTTCGGTGGCTGCCGCGCGCACCATCATCGTTGCTGGTGCCGGGATCGGGGGACTGACGGCAGCGCTATCGCTCGCAGCGAAGGGCTTTCGCGTCATCATCCTGGAGAAGGCCGAGCGGCTGGAGGAAGCCGGCGCCGGCCTGCAGCTTTCGCCCAATGCCAGCCGAATCCTGGTCGACCTCGGCCTGCGGCCACGGCTCGCGACCCGCGCCGTGACTCCCGAAGCCGTTAACATCATGAGCGCGCGGGCGGGCGGCCAGATCACCCGCCTGCCGCTCGGCGAAGCCGCCGGCCTTCGCGCCGGCGCGCCCTATTGGGTGATGCACCGCGCCGATCTGCAAGGCGCTTTGCAGGCAGTGGTCAACGACCATCCGGACATCGATCTCAGGCTCGGCTGCCAGTTCGAGGACGTGACCTCGCACGCCAAGGGGCTGACCGTGGTCCAGCGCCGCGGCAACACACGGCAGCAGGAGCTTGCGGTGGCGCTGGTCGGCGCGGACGGCATCTGGTCGGCGGTGCGGAACCATTTGTTCCCGGGGGTGCAGCCGCAATTTTCCGGCTTGATCGCCTGGCGTGGAACCCTCGATGCGACGGCGCTGCCGCGCGAATACACCTCGCCGCGTGTGCAGCTCTGGATGGGGCCGGACGCGCATCTGGTTGCCTACCCGATTTCGGCGGCGCGGCAGATCAACGTGGTCGCGATCGTGCCGGGAACCTGGAACAGGCCGGGCTGGAGCGCGCCCGGCGATGCCAACGAACTCAAGAACGCGTTCGCCTCGCAACGCTGGCCTCCCACTGCGCGGATGCTGATCGGGGCCGTCGACGGCTGGCGGCGATGGGCGCTGTTCACGCTGCCCGACATCGGCGAATGGACGGACGGCGCGATCGCGCTGCTCGGCGACGCTGCACATGCGATGCTGCCCTTTGCTGCGCAAGGCGCAGGAATGGCGATCGAGGACGCCGCCGTGCTCGCCAAATGTTTGGGCGAAAGCCCGCGCGACAATATCGCGGGCATCCCGGCGGCGCTGAAGCATTATGGCCGGCTGCGGCGCGGCCGCGTGCTGCGGGTGGCACGCGCGGCGCGGCAACAGGGACTTATCTATCATCTCACCGGACCGCTGGCGCTGGCGCGCGACCTCGCCATCAAGGCGATGGGCCCCGAGCGCATGCTGGCGCGGCAGGATTGGATTTACAATTGGCGGGTGTGAGCAGGAAATCCTGTAATCAGTTCGCGCTACGGCTCGCCTTCGAGCGGCCACCCTTCGCGGATGCGGCCGGGGCTGCTGCTTCCGGCTTCGACTCCTGGCACCTGTTCTTCTGCCAGGCTTCATCGGCGAGCTTCGACTGGCCGCGCAGCGCAATGTACTCATTGCGATAGGCCATCTCCGCCACCAGGGGACCGGCGACGCCGGTTTCGGCCTTCGTCATCAGGCCCTGCAATTCCGCGGTACGGGCGGCAAGGCTCTTGCGCTCCGGCTCGAGCTGCTTGCAATCGTAGAGGTCGTATTTGGCGGGGTCGGCGAAGGCCGGGGAAATGGCATCGCTCACCCCGGCGCAGCCGGACAGGCCGGCCCCGAGCGCAACCAGCGCCAGCGCGGCAAGGCTGCGTTGAAATGACCGGCAGTGGGGCGGCGATATCGGCATCGGACCTTCGTTAGGCGGACAATGTTGAGATTGCCTAAAACAGGCCCAAGTGTCCGCATTGAGGCTTTGCTTTGGCAGACGCGCTCGCTTAAAGCAAAGGATGCGTTCGACCTGGGAACAAGCCAATTCCACTTCTCCGGTAAACGCGCTAAGTATCTGATCTCGTGAGACTAAGCGGACGTGGCGGAACTGGTAGACGCAAGGGACTTAAAATCCCTCGATGGCAACGTCGTGTGGGTTCGAGTCCCACCGCCCGCACCAGCCTTCGCTCGCGAAGCGAGGGAAGGCTGCCGCGTCGAAACCGATAGGCGAAGGCGGGCTTTGCGTCCGCGAGCTACGGCTTGGCAAGCCACCGCCCTGACGGGCTACGCGTGGCGTAGCCATGCGTAGCGGTCGGGACCAAGCGTGTCCGGTGTAGCTTGAGCGCAGCGAAAGCGTAGACGGACTGGTGAGGCAGTGGGGATGGGGGCAACATTGCCGCAAATCGGTCTTTTCGAAATGCGCCGGCTGGAGATGCTGAGCAACACCATATTCGGCGTTGCCATGACGCTGCTCGCCTATGATTTGCCAAAGGCTTCCAGCTTCACGCACGCGCCCGACTGGATCGACCTGGTTCGCGTCTATGCGCAACCGGTCATCGCACTGATGATCAGCTTCATCGTCGCCGGCATGTTCTGGTTCAGCCATCACCGCCGGCTTGCGGTTGCTCCGGAGGGCAGCCGGGGCGTGGTGTTCCTCAATCTGTTTTTTCTGCTTTCGATCATCATCCTGCCGGTGACGAACGGACTCTACGGCGCCTACCGGCTCGATGGCGTGCTGGCTGTCCTCTATGGGTTTCACCTGACCATCATCGCCGCGCTGAACGCGGCGCTATGGGTTCTTGCGCTGAGGGGCCGCAACGACGCGTATTTGCTGGTGACGGCGCTATTTCCGGTGCTCGTGTTCGTCCTCGGGACGGCCATGGCGTTGGTAGCCCCGCGAATTGCGCAGTTCATCTGGTGCCTGGCTTTTCTGGCGCCGCTGGCGGGCTGGATCGCCGGGCGTCGTGCCGGCTAGGCGGCATGTCTCATCGCGTCAGGGGCCGACGCGCAACCTTCGTCTTGGTCACCGTGAGCAGCCGGTTCGCCTCGTCGGCAATCATCCGCTCCATCTTTTCCTGAAATTCCTTGCGCGGCAGGCCCGGCCCGATCGGCGGGAGGAACGACAGCGTGATGGTGCCCGAGTGCATCAACAGGGTCTTCTTGCCCCAGAACAGGCCGGAATTGCACGCCGCGGGAACGACAGGGACGTCGAGGTTGGTGTAGAGCGCGGAGATCCCAGCCGACTGGAACTTCACAGGCTCGTCGATCGCCTGCCGCGTGCCTTGCGGAAACAAGAGCACCTTGCGCCCGTCGCCAGCCGCGCGCCTCGCCTCATCGACCATCTGGCGCAGTGCCTGGCGGCCCGCCGCGCGATCAACCAGGATCATCGGATAGCGCTCGAGAAACCAGCCGACGAGCGGCAGCTTCCTCAACTCCTTCTTGGCGACGATGCTGGCATCGGGAAAGATCACGCAGAGCGCGGCTGTTTCCCACAGCGATTGATGATTGCAGGCGATGATACAGGGTCCGTCGGGAACGTGCGCGCGCCCCTCGACGCGATAATCGAGCCCCACCACGTACTTCATCAGGAACATGATGCCGTTGGCCCAGACCTGGGAGACCGCGCGCACCGTCGCGCTGCTCGCATTGAACAGCGCCATGAACGGCACCGACAGCGACACGATGACCGTCAGGATCACCACGGCGGCATCGAATAAGATAGACCTCAGATAATGCAAACGTCCGTCCCTCGGGCCTCTATGCGGCTTCCAATACAGCAATTTTCCCGGGTTGCACAATTCCGGCACGCCCGCTGAAATATGACCCACCATGGATCGGCCCGATTGCCCATCCAGGGTCGCCCCATGCCCACCTTCGAAAAGATCACCATCGCGCCGCATCTCGTCTTCGATGCCATCACCGCCGGTCCACCCGGGGCGCCGCTGGTGTTGCTGCTGCACGGTTTTGCGGAATCAATGCATTGCTGGCGCGCGCAGGTGACTGCGCTCGGCGACATGGGCTATCGCGCCATCGCGCCAAGCCAGCGCGGCTATTCGCCGGGCGCCCGGCCGGATCCGCGCCAGTTTTCGCACTATCTGATCGACCGCCTGATGGACGACGCGATGGCGATCGCGGCGGCCGCGGGCTATGGCGAGGCGCGCTTTCATCTCGTTGGCCACGACTGGGGCGGCAGTATCGCCTGGGGCATCGCCGACCGCCACCACGAGCGGCTGGCCTCGCTTACCATTCTCTCGCGACCGCATCCGAATGCGTTCAACCGAGCGCTGGCAACCGACGGCGAGCAGGCGCAGCGCTCAAAGCACCACAAGGCGTTTCTGGAACCGGATGCCGCCGATATCGTGCTGGCGGACGACGCCAAATGGCTGCGTGATCGTCTCGCCGCCAACGGTGTTCCCGCAGAGGCAATCGAGGCGCATCTTGCCGTGCTCGGCAACGAGGATGCGATGGAAGCGGCGCTGGGCTGGTATCGCGCCCTCGGCGCGATCCGCGGGCCGCTCGGTCCGATCCGGGTGCCGACGCTTTATATCTGGGGCGACGCCGACGACACCGTCGGCCGCACCGCCGCAGAAGGCACGGTTGATTTCATTGCCGCACCCTATCATTTCGAGGTGCTGCCCGGCGTCGGGCATTTTGCGGCGGATCAGGCGCCGGAAAAGGTCAGTGAGTTGATGCTGGAACATCTCGCCGCGCATCCGGTGTGAGGAACGCAACGTCCGCAAAAATGTTGTCGTGCACAAAAAGGAGTATGACGACATGGCCAGCGAACAACCCTCGGACAAGCCTGCCGCAACCGGGCGCAAATCGCCCCCGGATCGGCGGCCCTCCCAGCCGCAACAACCGCAAATCCCCTCGCCGCTGGCGAACGACGGCCCGGAACTGGTGCGGGATAGCCACTGCTGACGTTCACGGTCATTGCAAGCGAAGCAATCCAGCCGTCTTCACGGAAGAGAATGGATTGCTTCGCTCGGCGCTCGACAGCAATGACGAGAGGACCGCGTGGGGTCAACGCGACCGCCATTACGCGATAGCGGCAAATTGCTGATGCCGGCCGGGCGCGGCGTCGAACAGTGCCCTGGTGTATTCGTGCTGGGGCGCGGCAAAAACATCTGCCGTGGCACCCTGCTCGACAATCACCCCGCGCTGCATGACCGCGATCCTGTCGCAGACCTGGGCGGCCACCCGCAGATCGTGGGTGATGAACAGCACCGCCAGATTGAACTTGCGGCGCACTTCGTCCAGGAGCTTCAGCACCTGATCCTGCACAGACACGTCGAGCGCCGACACTGGCTCGTCGCCGATCAGCAACTCCGGCTCCATCGCCAGCGCCCGCGCGATGCATATCCTCTGACGCTGGCCGCCGGAGAACTGATGCGGGAAACGGTCGATCGCAGCCGGCGGCAGATGCACCACGGCCATCAGATCGCGCGCGCGCTGCAACGCCTCCTTGCGGCTGAGGCCAAAATTCATCGGCCCCTCGATGATCGCCTCGCCGACCGTGCGGCGCGGGTTGAGCGATCGGTACGGGTCCTGGAAGATGAACTGAATGCGCCGGCGCATCGGGCGGAATTTTGCTTCCCGCATCGCCGCGATATCGACCCCGTCGATCTTGATGCCGCCGGCTGACGTATCGACCAGCCGCGCGACGCAGCGCGCCACCGTCGATTTGCCGGAACCGGACTCGCCGACAATGCCCAGCGTTTCGCCGCGCCGGATCGTCAGCGAGACGTCCTTGACCGCGGCCACCACGCGCGCCTTCGGCTGGAACAGCGAGCGCTTGCCATAGGTCTTGAAAAGATTCTCGGTCTGCAGAACCACCGGTCCGGTCACCGGCGACCGCTTCGGCGGCGTCATGCTTGGCACCGCGCCCAAGAGCATTCTTGTATAGTCCTCGCGCGGATTCCGCAGTACCTCCTCGCAGGGGCCCTGCTCCACGATCCGGCCCATCTGCATCACCACGACGCGGTCGGCGATCTCGGAAACGACGCCGAAATCATGGGTGATGAACAGCACGCCGGTTTTGGTGCGGCCCTGCATTTCCCGCACGAGCTTGAGGATCTGCGCCTGCGTGGTGACGTCAAGCGCGGTGGTCGGCTCGTCGGCAATCAGCAGCGCGGGATCGAGCACCAGCGCCGCCGCGATCATGATCCGCTGGCGCTGGCCGCCGGAGAGCTGATGCGGATAGGCGTCGATCATCTGTTCGGGATCGGGCAGATGCACCGCGCGCATGATCTCGAGCACGCGCGCACGCTGTTCCTTCTGGTCGAGGCCGGTGTGGACCTCCAGCACTTCGCGGATCTGGTCGCCGACCCGCTCGACCGGATTGAGCGCGGTCATCGGCTCCTGGAACACCATGGCCATGCGGGTGCCGCGAATCGCGCGCAGCTCGGCGTCGGATCTGGTGAGCAGTTGATCGCCCTGCAGCCGGATCGAGCCGCTTTCGACCCGCATCGCTCCCTTCGGCAGCAGGCCCATGACAGCCTGCGCCGTCACCGATTTGCCGGACCCGGATTCCCCCACCACGCAAACGATCTCGTCGGCGCCGACGGTCAGGTTGATGCCCTGCACGGCATGCGTCCGGTCGCCTCCGTTGATGGCGACACTAAGATTCGAAATTTCGAGGACGGTATTGCTCACGTCACACCCGCTTCGCCATTCTGGGATCGAGCGTATCGCGCAAGCCGTCGCCGAGAACGTTGACGGCAAGGATGGTGAGCGCAAGGCATACGCCGGGATAGATGATGTTGTGCGGATACAGGCTGAAGACCTGCCGGCCCTCGGCCATGATGTTGCCCCAGGTCGGCACCTCCGGCGGCACGCCGATGCCAAGGAAGGACAGGATGGCTTCGATGAGGATGGCGGACGCGCAGATGAACGTGCCTTGCACGATCATGGGCGCGATCGTGTTGGGCAAAACATGCCGCCACAGCAGTTTCGGGGTCGAAGTGCCGAGCGTCACCGCCGCCTCGACATAGGGCTCCTCGCGCACGCTGAGCACGATGGAGCGCACGAGCCGGACCACACCGGGAATCTGCGGAACGGTGATGGCGATGATCACTGTCCACACGCTGGAGCGGAACAGCGACACCATGGCGATCGCCAGCAGGATGGCCGGAATCGCCATCAGGCCGTCCATGATCCGCATGATGATGGCGTCGAGAATGCGGAAGAAGCCGGCGAGCAGACCGATGAACAGGCCACAGGCGACGCTGATCAGCGCCACCGTGATGCCGACGAAGAGAGAGACGCGCGCGCCATAGACCACGCGGCTGTAGACGTCACGTCCCAGGCTGTCTGTGCCGAACTTGGCGATCATCTTGATGCGTTCGCCGGTGTCCGTCCGCATCGTGATTTCCGCACCTGGGACCTTGTTTCGTGCGATCGGGCTGATCGCCGTCGGATCGATGGTTCCGAGCCAGGGCGCCAATAGTCCCATCAGCAATACGATCGCAATGACGGCGGCGCCGAACATCACGCCCGGGTTACGCAGCAATTTGCGGTACGCGGCGGGCTTGCCCGGGCTCGCCGGCAGTACGGGTTCGAGGATCGTCGTGTCGGCCATCAGTAGCGGATCCTGGGATCGAGTACGGTGTAGATCATGTCGACCGACAGGTTGATCATGACGTAGACGAACGAAAACAGCAGAATGACGGCCTGGATCGTCGGATAGTCGCGCGCCAGCACCGCATCGACCGTGAGCCGGCCGAGGCCCGGAATCGTGAACACGCTTTCGGTGACGACGACGCCGCCGATCAGCAGCGCGACACCAAGGCCGATCACGGTGACGATCGGCACCGCCGCATTGCGCAGCGCATGGCGGAACAGCACCTTTCGCTCGGACTGTCCCTTGGCGCGTGCGGTGCGAATGTAATCCTCCGAGAGCACTTCCAGCACGCTGGTGCGGGTCATGCGCGCGATCAGCGCAATATAAATCACCGACAAGGTCACCGACGGCAGGATCAGCCGCTGCACCCAGCCGCCAACCCCCTCCGAGATTCGCTGATAGCCCTGCACCGGCAGCCAGTTCAAATAGACCGCGAACAGGTAGATCAGGAGGTAGCCGATCACGAACACGGGCACGGAAAAGCCGAGCACCGAAAAGCCCATTACGATGCGGTCAATCCACGAACCGTGCCGATGCGCCGCCAGCACGCCGAGCGGAACAGCGACAAACACCGCAATCAGGATCGTGAACAAGGCGAGCGACAGGGTCGGCTCGATGCGTTCGCCGATCAGCGCGGCCACGGTCTTCCTGAAGAAGAAACTTTCGCCGAAATCGCCGGTCAGCACCCGGGCGGACCAGATGAAGAATTGCTCGATCATCGGCCGGTCGAGGCCGAGTTGGCTGCGGATCTGCGCCACCTGTTCGGTGGTGGCATTATCGCCGGCGATGACTGCCGCCGGGTCGGACGGGGTCAGCCGCAGCATCAGAAAGATGAAGACCGCGACCACCAGCATCACGGGGACCGTGCCGAGCAATCGCCGGAAGAAGTAGCCATACATAGGTCGATCCCCGAAATGAAACGGGCGGCGGGAAGCCGCCCGCTTCCTTCACATCACTTCGTGACCTCGATGTTCCAATGCACCGGGACCGGCGCCATCAAAATCCCCTTGACGTTCTTGCGAATGGCAATCGGCTGGGCGTACTCGCCGACCGGGATCATGGCCGTGATCTCGATATTGCGCTTCTGGACCGCTTCCGCGATCTCCTTCTGCTTCGCCAGATCGGATGAACGGGCGAACTCGTCGCGCAGCTTCTCCATCTCTGGATCGCAGGGCCATCCGAACGAAGCCTTTTCGCACCCCGCATTCACATAGGCGGCAGAGACCGGGTTCATCACGTCGGCCGTGACCCAGGCCGTAAGGAAGGCATTCCAGCCACCGGCACTCGGTGCATCCTTCTTGGCGCGGCGCGCAACAAGGGTCTGCCAGTCCATCGACTGCATGTCGACCTTGAAGCCGGCTTTTTCCATCAGTGATTTCGCC
Organism: Bradyrhizobium sp. AZCC 2176; assembly: GCF_036924645.1. NCBI lineage: Bacteria > Pseudomonadati > Pseudomonadota > Alphaproteobacteria > Hyphomicrobiales > Nitrobacteraceae > Bradyrhizobium > Bradyrhizobium sp. AZCC 2176. Next base: position 7,025,907 of record NZ_JAZHRX010000001.1, read on the forward strand.
ACCGGCGCGAGGTTGGTCAGGGCTTTCAGGTCGGTGGAGTGCATCAGCAGCACGGGTGTGCCGTCATAGCCCGCTTCCTTCAGGAGTTCCTGCGCCTTCTTGGCGTTCGAGGTGAGAATTGCTTCGGTTCCCTTGGTCGTCCCGAATGGGGTGTCGCAAATGAACAGCGCCTTGCACGCTTTGATGTAGTTCTCGTCACCGATGGTCGCCATCAGGAAGTCTTCCTGATTGAAGGCGTACCAAAGCGCCTGGCGGACCTTCGGGTTGTCGAACGGCTTGTGCAGGTGGTTCGGACGGAAGACGTACTGCGCCTTGATTTGCGGCACGTCGACGATTGCGATGTTGGTATCCTTCTTCAAGCCGCCCAGGAGATCGTGGCTGGGCTGCTCGATATAGTCGATCTCGCCCTTTTGCAGCGCGTTGACGGCTTGCTGCGCGTCGGAAATCGCGCGCCACTCGACGCGATCCACCTTGACGACCTTGCCGCCGGCAAGACCCGAGGCCGGCTCGGCGCGCGGCTTGTACTTGTCGAACTTAACATAGACGGTCTTGTCGCCCGGCTTCCACTCATCCCTGACGAAGACGAAGGGGCCCGATCCCGTAAAATCCTCGATCTGCTTGTTGGGGTCCGTCTCGGCGACGCGCTTGGGCATCATGAACGGCACGTTGGATGAGGGCTTCGAGAGGCCCAGCAGCACGAGGCCTGTCGGTTCCTTGAGCTTGATGGTGAAAGTCTTGGCATCGACAGCGGTCATCGAGTCGACGAACGTCATCATCTTCTGGCCGAGGGAGTCCTTCGCGGCCCAGCGCTTGATCGAGGCAATGCAATCTTCCGACGTTACCGGTTGCCCGTCATGCCATAGCAGTCCGTCGCGCAGCGTGAAGGTGTAGCCCTTACCGTCCGCCGCAGCCTCATACTTCTCCACCATCTGCGGCTTGATCTCGCCTTTTTCATCCTGCGCGAGCAGCGTGTCGTAGATCATGTAGCCGTGGTTGCGGACGATGTAGGCCGTGGTCCAGATCGGATCCAGGATCTTCAGATCCGAGTGCATGACGGCGCGCAACGTGGTCTGCGCAAGCGCAGGCACTGCCGCAACAACCATCAGGCTGCCGACGCAAGTCGCAGCAAGAATTGCTTTTCTGAACGCGTTCATTCCTTCACCTCCATTGTCGTCTCGACGCCCGAATGCCTATTGTTCGGGCCCCTGCCCGGTTTCTCACCGGACTATAGGGGCGATATTCAGCTTCACAACACCCTTTTGACCCGACGACACTGGTGACGCCGGCGCTCAGGCAGAAATCAGGACAGCCCTCCGGACAGGTCCCTCCGCGGCCGGCTTCTGCCTGCCATTGGATGGAGCGCCGCCCTGTTCAGCTCCGCCAATACGCCTCTCGCAAACTTACAATCAAGAATGATGCCAGAATTCCCGATCTCCCGACCGGATGCCGGGAAGCGTCAACCGTGCCATGTTTTTCCCTTTACAAATTCGCTGCCGATCCTTCTCGTAAAGAGCCCACACCGAAACCAAACATTCCGGCCCAACCGGGAGGACCCAATATGAATCCTGCCAACCTTCCCTTCGATTCCGAGACCATGCTGCAGGGTTTGCGGGCCTGGGTCGAATGCGAAAGCCCAACCTGGGACGCGCGTGCAGTCGATCGTATGCTCGACCTTGCGGCGCGCGAAATGGCCATCATGGGTGCGACCATCGAACGCATCGCCGGGCGGCAGGGCTTTGCCGGCTGCGTCCGCGCGCGCTTCCCGCATCCGAAGCAGGGCGAGCCTGGTATTCTGATCGCGGGTCATTTCGATACCGTCCATCCCGTCGGCACGCTGGAAAAGCTGGCGTGGCGGTGCGAAGGCAACAAATGCTACGGCCCGGGCATCTTCGACATGAAGGGCGGTAACTACCTCACTCTCGAAGCGATCCGGCAACTGGGCCGCGCCGCGTTCACGACGCCGCTGCCGATCACCGTGTTGTTCACGCCGGACGAAGAGGTCGGCACACCGTCGACCCGCGACATCATCGAGGCCGAAGCCGCCCGCAACAAATATGTGCTGGTTCCGGAGCCGGGCCGCGCCAACAACGGCGTGGTGACCGGGCGATATGCCATTGCCCGCTTCAATCTCGAAGCCATCGGCAAGCCGAGCCATGCCGGCGCCACGCTCTCCGCCGGCCGTTCCGCGATCCGCGAAATGGCACGCCAGATTATCACTATCGACGGCATGACGACCGAAGATTGCACCTTTTCGGTCGGCGTCGTGCATGGCGGCCAATGGGTCAATTGCGTCGCCACCACCTGCACCGGCGAGGCGCTCAGCATGGCCAAGCGACAGGCCGACCTCGATCGCGGCGTCGAACGGATGCTGGCGCTTTCCGGGAGCAGCAATGATGTCACGTTCAAGGTCACCCGTGGTGTGACCCGGCCGGTATGGGAACCCGATGCCGGCACGATGGCGCTCTACGAACACGCGCGTAGCGTGGCCAGGCAAATGGGCGTCGAGCTTCCGCATGGCAGCGCCGGCGGCGGCTCCGACGGCAATTTCACGGGCGCGATGGGCATCCCTACCCTTGATGGCTTGGGTGTTCGTGGCGCCGACGCTCATACGCTCAACGAACATATCGAGGTCGACAGTCTCGCCGAGCGCGGCCGTTTGATGGCGGGCTTGCTGGCGACGCTGACGTGATCTACGCACCGCAAGACGCAGCATGGATTGCTTCCGCCTTCGCTCGTTGAGCTACGGCGGACGAGTCGCTTCGCTCGCAATGACGGTGGGGCGGCATGCAAAACGGAATTGCTCCCCGGCTTGCGCTTGCCGCGATGTCGCGCTTAACGTCCCTCCAACGAAAACCATTGGCCGAGACACTGAATGACCCGCATCGCCGTTGGCGCCTTTCTGCACGAGACCAACACGTTCGCGCTAACGAAGGCGACCTATGACGATTTCGTCCATGGCGGGGGCTGGCCGTCGATGGCACATGGCGCCGATGTGCTCATGCGCAACATCAATGTCGGCCTTGCCGGCTTCGTCGAGGCAGCTGAAGCCAACGGTTGGGAGCTGGTCCCGACGATCTCGGCGGCCGCCAGCCCATCGGCGCATGTCACCAGGGACGCCTTCGAACGCGTCATGAAGGAGATGGTCGACGGCATCGCTGCGGGCGGACCGATCGATGCCGTCTATCTCGATCTGCACGGCGCCATGGTGACCGAACATTACGACGATGGCGAAGGCGAAACCCTTGCGCGCGTGCGCCAAGTGATCGGCAAGGACCTGCCACTGGTCGCAAGCCTCGACCTCCATGCCAACGTCTCGCCCGAGATGATGGAGCATGCAGATGCCCTCATTGCCTACCGCACCTACCCTCACGTCGACATGGCCGACACCGGCCGCGCCTGTGCAAGACACCTCGCGCTGATGCTGAAGACGAAGGCGCGCTTCGCAAAGGCGTTCCGGCAATTGCCGTTCCTGATCCCGATCTCCTGGCAATGCACCAACGACCAGCCGAGCAGGAGCATTTACGAAAAGCTGGCAGCGCTCGAAAGCGACGCGGTGCCAACACTGTCGTTTGCGCCGGGTTTTCCGGCAGCGGATTTCAGGGATTGCGGGCCGAGCGTCTTTGCCTATGGCCGGACGCAGGCCGACGCCGACGCTGCGGCCGACAGGATTGTCGCCCTCGTCGAGAGCCACGAGGACGATTTCGACGGCCGCATCTATTCGCCCGATGACGGCGTGCGCCTCGCGATCGAGCTGGCGAAATCGGCGACCAGGCCGATCGTCATCGCCGACACCCAAGACAATCCCGGCGCCGGCGGCGATTCCGATACCACGGGCATGCTGCGCGCGCTGGTGCGCAACAAAGCGTCCGGTGCCGCGACCGGCGTGATCTACGATCCGCAATCGGCTATCGCTGCGCATGCGGTCGGCGTCGGCGCCACGGTTACGCTGGATCTCGGCGGCAAGTCCGGCATTCCCGGCGACGCGCCCTACAGGGAAACCTTTGTCGTCGAGAAGCTGTCCGATGGCAAATTCGTAGCTACCGGCCCCTATTACGGCGGACGCGACATGGATATGGGGCTATCGGCCTGCCTGCGCATCGGCGATGTCCGTGTGGTCGTCGGCTCCTACAAGGCGCAACTCGCCGACCAGTCGATGTACCGCTATGTCGGCATCGAGCCGACCGAACAGAAAATCCTGGTCAACAAGAGCTCGGTGCATTTTCGCGCCGATTTCGAGCCGATCGCCGAAAAGCTCCTGATCTGCGCCGCGCCCGGCGCGATGCCGGCCGATACGGCGGCATTGCCCTGGACCCGGCTCCGTCCGGGCATCCGCATCAAGCCGAACGGCGCCGCCTTCACACCATCCGCCCCATCACTCTCGAAATCTTCAGTCACGGGATAACAGACATACATGCCCACCATCGACCGCATCGACGGCTATGCCGAAGAACTCACCGCGATCAGACGCGATCTGCATGCTCATCCCGAGATCGGCTTCGAAGAAGTGCGCACCTCCGGTATCGTCGCGGAGAAGCTGAAGGGATGGGGCATCGAGGTGCATCGCGGGCTCGGCGGCACCGGCGTGATCGGCGTGCTCAAGGGCAAGGGCAGTGGCGGCAAGCGCATCGGGCTGCGCGCCGACATGGACGCGCTGCCGATGGAAGAGAATACCAACCTGAAATGGCGCTCGACGATTCCCGGCCGCTTCCACGGCTGCGGCCATGACGGCCACACCACCATGCTGCTCGGCACCGCGCGCTATCTGGCGGAGACGAAAAACTTCGACGGCACCGTCCATTTCATCTTCCAGCCCGCCGAGGAAGGCCTCGGCGGCGCGCGCGCCATGATCAAGGACGGCCTGTTCGAGAAATTCCCCTGCGACGAGGTTTATGGGCTGCATAACGCGCCCGACCTGAACCACGGCGAGATCGCGATCCTGCCGGGACCGGCGATGGCAGGCGCCGATTTCTTCGACATCAACATCCAGGGCTATGGCGCGCATGGCGCGATGCCGGAACGGTCCAAGGACGCAGTCGTGATTGCAACCACGCTTGCCCAGGCACTGCAGACCATCGTCAGCCGCAACGTCGACCCCTTGAAGTCTGCGGTGCTGTCGATCACCCAGATTCATTCCGGCTCCGCGTACAACGTGATCCCCGGCGATGCAAAACTCTGCGGCACGGTGCGCGCGTTCGACGACGGCGTCCGCGCGTTGATCCGCGAGCGGATGCGGACGATCTGCGCCGGCATCGCTGCGACCTACCAGTGCGAGATCACGGCCGATATCCGCGACACGTTCAGCGTGCTCGTCAACAAGGAGGAACAATCGAGGGTGGTCGAGGCCGTGGCGAAGACCGTGATCGATCCCGCCAATGTGTTCACGCGCGCGACGCCGAAGATGGGCAGCGAGGATTTCGCCGACATGATGCAGGTGGTGCCTGGCGCCTATTTCTGGATCGGCCACGACGGCTCGGTGCCGGTGCACAATCCCGGCTACGTGCTCGACGACAAGATCCTGCCGATCGGCGCCAGCATGTTTGCCCGCATCATCGAAACCAGGCTCCAGGTAGGTTCGCATGCATAAATCAACCGCCGAAGAAGAGATCACCTCGCTGCATGACCTGTCCGCCGTCGACCTGATCGCGGGCTATCGCGCCAAGCAGTTCTCGCCATCGGAAGTGCTGGAGGAAGTGATTGAGCATGTCGCGGCGTGGGAGCCGCACATCAAGGCGCTCTATCTGTTCGATCCCGAGAGCGCGCGCGCTGCCGCGAAGGCCTCGACCGACCGCTGGCAGAAAGGCGAGCCCGTGGGCACGCTCGACGGCGTGCCCGTCACCATCAAGGACAATATCGCCACCAAGGGTCAGCCGATCCCGCTGGGCGCCGCCAGTGTCAAGCTGGTGCCGGCAGAGAAAGATGCGCCGCCCGCCGCGCGCTTGCGTGAATCCGGCGCGATCATCTTCTCCAAGACGACGATGCCGGATTACGGCATGCTGTCGTCGGGGCTCTCCAGTTTCCACCCCCTCACCCGCAATCCCTGGGACCTCAGCAAAAATCCCGGCGGCTCGTCCTCCGGCGCGGGCGCGGCAGGCGCGGCCGGCTACGGCCCGCTGCATCTCGGCACCGACATCGGCGGCTCGGTGCGGCTGCCGGCCTCGTGGTGCGGCCTCGTCGCGTTGAAGCCGAGTTTTGGGCGCGTTCCGGTCGATCCGCCCTATGTCGGTCGCGTCGCCGGGCCAATGACCCGCACTGTCGATGACGCCGCGCTGATGATGTGCGTATTGTCGAAACCGGATCGTCGCGACGGCATGAGTCTGCCGGCGGACAGCAGCATTCACTGGAAGACACTGGATAAGTCACCGCGCAAGATGCGTATCGGCCTGATGCTCGATGCCGGCACCGGCCAGGCGCTGGAAAGCGACGTGCGAAGCGTTGCCGTCAAGGCGGCCAAGGCGTTTGAGTCCGCCGGCGCCGTGGTGACCGAGGTCGACGGCATCCTGACACGCGAGATGCTCGATGGGATCGACAATTTCTTTCGGGCGCGGATGTGGGACGACCTCTCAAAACTTTCGCCTGAGGAACGCGGCAAGGCGCTGCCTTACATCCATACATGGGCGCAAGCCGGCGCAAGACTTTCCGGCGTCGACGTCGTCAGGGGCTTTAACGCCACGATGGCGATCCGCGCGGCGGCGGCAAAACTGTTCTGCGATCTGGACTACGTGATTTCGCCGGTATCGCCGGTGGTGAACTTCCCCGCCGAGTTTGCCGCCCCGATCAACGATCCGGACAAGCCGTTCGAGCACATTGCCTTTACCGTGCCGTGGAACATGTCTGAAAATCCCGCGATCTCGATCAATGGCGGCTATGACGAAAAGGGTTTCCCGATCGGCGTGCAGATCGTCGGCCGCCGCTTCGACGACCTCGGCGTGCTCGGCATGGCCAAGGCGTTCGAAGGCCTGCGCGGCCCGCAGCGGCCGTGGCCCTCGCCGCCGAAGTAGTAGATTCTGGTACCTCCGTCATGGCCGGGCATAGCCGTCCGGAAGGACGGCGTCGCGGCCGCTCGCCTATGCCCAGCCATCCACGTCTTTACGCTGTCGGCGGAGTAAGACGTGGATGCCCGGCACATCTAGCGCGAAGACGCACTTCTGGCCGGGCATGACGATGTGTTGGGTAATCAAACAAGAACACACAGGAAGGAACCACACCCCATGGCGTATGAAACCATCAAGTACGAGGTCGACGATCAGATTCTCACCATCACGCTGAACCGGCCCGACAAGCTCAACGCCTTCAACGGGACCATGCAGCAGGAACTGATCGCCGCATTCGACGCGGCCGACAGCGACGACGATGTTCGCGCCATCATCGTGACCGGCGCAGGCCGCGGCTTCTGCGCCGGCGCCGATCTTTCTTCCGGCGCCAATACGTTCGACCGCGACGCCCGGCGCGGACCGGTGAAGCGGCTCGCCAGCGGCGCCGTCGACTATAGCGATCCCCAGGTGCGCGACGGCGGCGGGCAAGTGACGCTACGGATCTTCAAGTGCCTCAAGCCCGTGATCGCGGCGGTGAACGGACCGGCGGTCGGCATCGGCGTCACCATGCAGCTAGCCATGGACATCCGCATTGCGTCCGAAGCAGCGCGCTTCGGTTTCGTGTTCTCCCAGCGCGGCATCGTGCCCGAGGCCGCCTCGAGCTGGTTCCTGCCCCGCATCGTCGGCATCTCGCAGGCGCTCGAATGGTGCTATTCGGGGCGCGTCTTCCCGGCGCAGGAAGCGCTGGCCGGCCGCCTCGTCAGCAAGGTGGTACCGCCGGACGATTTGCTGCCGACCGCACGCGCGCTCGCCAAGGAATTCGCCGCCAAGACCGCTCCGGTGTCGGTGGCGCTGATCCGGCAGATGATGTGGCGCATGATGGGGGCCGACGATCCGATGGAAGCCCACAAGGTCGACAGCCGCGGCATCTACGCCCGCGGCCGTTCGGAGGACGTGAAAGAAGGTGTGGTCTCGTTCCTTGAAAAGCGCCCGGCGCAATTCAAGAACAAGGTCTCCAGCGACATGCCCGACTATTTCCCGTGGTGGCACGAGCGCGAGTATAGGTGACTGCGCAGCAGTCATTCCGGGGCGATGCGAAGCATCGAGCTGTGGTGCGCAATTGCGTGCCTGAGAAGCTCGAGGTTCCCCGATGCGCAATTGCGCATCCGAGGTCTGGTGCTATGCACCATCCCGGAACGACGGCAGCAAATCATTGCACCATGAGCGCCACGCGCCCGATCGCCTTGCGGTCGATCAACAGCCGCATCGCCTTGGCATAATCTTCCAGCGGCAGCCGGTGCGAGACGTTGGGTCGGATCTTTCCGGCTTCCGCCCATTCCGTCAGCGCCTTGATCCTGACCTCACCCAGAGCTGGATTTCTCCGCACGGCTTCGCCTGCGCGGACGCCGAGCACGCTCGCGCCCTTGATCATCAGAAGATTGGTCTTCGCAAGCCCGATGCCGCCGGTGAATCCGATGATCAAAAGCCTTGCGCCCCAGTTGATACATCGCATCGAATTCTCGAATACCTCGCCGCCGACCGGATCGAACACCACGTCGGCGCCCTGCCCGCCGGTGATGCGCTTGACGGCATCGCGGAACGGCTCCTGGTCGTAACGGATGAGATGATCGGCGCCCCTCGCTTTCGCGATCGCGAGCTTCTCATCGCTCGAGGCAGTGGCGATCACGGTCGCTCCCAACATCTTGCCGATTTCGACGGCGGCGAGCCCGACGCCGCCGCCCGCGCCGTGCACCAGCAATACCTCGCCGGGCTCAAGCCGGCCGCGGTCGATCAGCGCGTGATAGGCCGTGCCGTGACCGGCCAGAAACGTCGCGCCCTCGGCATAATCGAATGTCGACGGCAGTTTTACGAGTTGCGACGGCGTGGCGACGGCTTCATCGGAATAGGCGCCGTGCCGCATCTTGACCATGACCCTGTCACCTAGCGCAACGCCGTGCGCCTCATTGACTTCGACCACGTCGCCGGCGGCTTCGACACCCGACGTGAACGGCAACGGCGGCTTGAGCTGATACTCACCCGCTGCCATCAGGATATCAGGAAAATTGATGCCGGCGGCGCGGATGGCGACGCGTACCTGCCCCGGCACCAAGGCTGCTGCCTCAAACGTTTCCAGGCGCAGGCTCTCGGGCGGGCCAAGCTCGCGGCAGACGACGGCTTTCGGCATCAGGCGGCCCGTGCTTTGAGGCGCTCAAGCGCTTCGCGGATAAGCGGCATCCGGTCGTTGCCGAAATACATGTCGGTCTTGTCGACGAAGATGGTCGGCGAACCAAAACCGCCGCGCGCCATCACCTCATCCGTATTGGCCTTGAGCTGATCCTTGATCGCCTGCTGGCCGATGCCTTCGAAGAACTTGACGTGATCGACGCCCGCCTTCTTGCAGATTTCGGTCAGCACTGAATCCTGCGAGATGTCCTTGTCGGCGCCCCAATAGGTCTCGAATACCGCGGTCGCGAACGGCACCATCTCCTGACCAAGCCAGATGCAGCCGCGCATCGCTTTCACGCTGTTCACCGGAAACACCGTCGGCGGCATCTTGATCGCACGCCCCGCCGAACGCGCCCAGTCGGCGAGGTCCTTCTTCATGTAACGCGCCTTCAACGGCACCGGCGTCTCGCGCTGGGCATAGACGCTCGGATTGACGGTATTGAAAATGCCGCCGACGAGGATCGGCCGCCAATTGATCTCGACGCCAAGCTCCTTGGCGAGCGGCTGGATGTTGTGGAAGGCAAGATAAGTCCAGGGACTGGAGCAGTCGAAGAAGAATTCGAGCATGGGATTTTCCTAAGTGTTTGTTCTTCGCTCATCCTCGTCGTTCCGGGGTGCGCCGCAAGACACAGGCCCGGAATCCATGTTTCCGCGCGGGCTTGGATTCCGGGCTCGCTGCTTCGCGGCGCCCCGGAATGACGGCTAGTTATGGCGCGTAGTGCAGGTCGATCATGGCTCCCCTAGCTGCCGATGTGGGAAATATTCCCCGCGATGGCGACTTTCGTTGTTCTGTACCTCGATCATAAGACGTGGCAGACAGGCGCTCAATCAGAACCGACCGGGAGGTCCCCATGCTGTTTCCAACCACGATCGCAGGCTCTCTGCCGAAGCCGGAATGGCTGGCCGAGCCCAACACGCTCTGGGCGCCCTGGAAATCGAAAGGCGACGAACTCGCCCGCGCCAAGCGCGACGCCACCATGCTGGCAGTGAAACTGCAGGAGGATGCCGGCGTCGACATCGTCACCGAGGGCGAGCAGGCTCGCCAGCATTTCGTCCACGGTTTTCTGGAGAAGGTCGAGGGCATCGATTTCGCCCACAAGGTCGAAATGGGCATCCGCAAAGACCGCTACAAGGCGATGGTGCCGCAGGTGACAGCACCACTGACGCTGAAGGGCCGCGTCCATGCCGATGAAGCCCGCGTCGCCCGCGCCCACACCACCCGCAAGCTGAAATTCACCCTGCCCGGCCCGATGACCATCGCCGACACCGTCGCGGACAAATATTACGGCGACAAGGTCAAGATGGCGTTCGCTTTTGCCGAACTACTCAACAACGAGGCCAAGGCGCTGCAGGCCGACGGCGTCGATGTGATCCAGTTCGACGAGCCCGCCTTCAACGTCTTCATGGATGAAGTCTCCGACTGGGGCATCGAGGCACTGGAGCGCGCCGCCGAAGGCCTGACCTGCACCACCGCCGTGCACATCTGCTACGGCTACGGCATCAAGGCCAACACCGACTGGAAGCAGACGCTGGGCAACGAGTGGCGACAGTACGAGGATATTTTCCCGGCGATCGCCAAAAGCCCGATCCAGCAGGTGGCGATCGAGTGCCGCAATTCGAAAGTGCCGCTGGATCTGCTGGCGCTGCTTCCCGGCAAGGTCGTCCAGGCCGGCGTGATCGATGTTGCCAGCGACACGGTGGAGACCGCCGAGGATGTCGTGAAGGTGATCGAGGCGGTTTCGAAATTCGTGCCGCCAAGCAACATCGTCGCGACCACCAATTGCGGCATGGCACCAATGCGGCGGGACATCGCGGAAGCAAAGCTGGCGGCGCTCGGCGCGGGGGCGAAGCTGGCCAGGCGGAAGTTGGGGTGAGCGTTGCGCAATTCCTACCGCCGTCATGGCCGGGCTTGTCCCGGCCATCCAGGTCTTGGCTTCAGCGGGGCAAGAAAGACGTGGATGCCCGGGACAAGCCCGGGCATGACGAAGAATAGAGCCTGGCTCAAGCCTTCAGTTCCATCGCGCTCGGGTGCAGCACGGGTCGATACCCTGCACCCAGCGCGCGTAGCGTCGATGGCGGTGTCAGCAGCATCGCGTCCCTGATCGCGCCGTCCTCTTTGCTGAAGCCTGCCATCGACCATCGCAACGCCCTGCCCTGCACGATCAAGAAGCTCTCATCACCCTGCTGCACCATCGCGCCATCGGGCAACTGCTTCGCCGGCACCGGTAACGCATGCAACCGCTTCCTGCCGCGCTCCAACCGCTCGCGATGCAACACGCTGTCCATCTCCCGCGCGCGAACATCTGTGACGCCATTGCCCTTCTCCCACGCCGCGCGAAAGCGGTTGGCGTCGTCGCGGCGGCAGAAGAAGCATGGACGATGGCCGGCCGCAAACGCTGTTGCCTCGTCGAGAAAGAACAGTTCGGTCCAGCTCCGCCTGCCCATCACCGGCCGCCGCCAGCCCCTGAACTCGCAGAGGCAGGTGATCCACGCCGGGCTTGACCAGCGCTTTTTCAGCAATGTCCTTGTCGCGGGATCGTGGATGATGCCGCGATTGCCGGTGAACAGGCCACGATGCGGGGTGGCGACGATGTCGCCTGTCGGCGTGACGCGGTTTTGGAGGGGCATGGGCAAGCCTGATCATCGGTCACCGTCATTCCGGGGCGATGCGTAGCATCGAACCCGGAATCTCGAGATTCCGGGTTTGCCTCTTCGAGGCGCCCCGGAATGACGAGCATCTCACGGACGGATCGGCGGCTGGAACGACAACGCGGTGTCCCAGGGAAAATGGATCCAGGTGTCCTGCGACACTTCTGTAATAAACGTATCGACCAGCGGCTTGCCCTGCGGCTTGGCATAGACGGCCGCGAAATGCGCGTCCGGCATCATCGAACGCACCAGCCGCCCGGTCTTGCCGGTGTCGACGAGGTCGTCGACGATCAGCAGCCCCTTGCCGGTGTCGCCGCCGAGCTTTGCCACCTCAGTCGAAACGCCCTTGAGCACGTTGAGGTCGCCCTGCCTGGTGTGGTCGTAGCTCGCGATGCAGACGGTATCGATGATGCGAATGCCGAGTTCGCGCGCCACGATGGCCGCCGGCACCAGCCCGCCGCGGGTAATCGCGATGATGGCATGAAACGGTCCGACCTCGTTGAGCCGCCAGGTTAGCGCCCGGCAATCCCGGTGAAACTGGTCCCAGGAGACCGGAAAGGCTTTCTCCGGCGGCTGAGTGGCTTTGTCGCGCTCCGTCACGAGCGCGCTCCAGAACAATCGGTCACTTTTGTTCTCCTGTATTGCGAACTTCGAAGATCACGCGCAATCGCCGTTATCTCGGGATGCCCGCCAGCATCTCCTTCACCGCGGCCATCGCGGCGTTGAGCTTGTCGGGATCGCGGGAGCGGACGACGAGGTTGGTATTCGGTTTCTTGTCCTCGTCCATGAACGGATAGCTGCCGATGATGGTGTCGGGGTGGGCATTGGCGATCTCGCGCAGCGGGCCGCCTATGTCGCCTTCCCGAGCATTGGCGCGGACCGAATCCGAAAGCATCCGCACCCCCGATTTCAGCTTGGGCGCGACGATATCCATCATCGCCTGCATGATCGATGGGATGCCGGCCATCACGATGACATTGCCGAGCTTGAAGCCCGGCGCCAGGATGGTAGCGCTCTGGATCAACTCGGCGCCGTCGGGCACGCGGGCCATGCGCAGCCGCGCCTCGTTCAGGTCCTGCTCGCTCCAGCGCTCGCGGAACCGCGCCACCACCTCCGGGTGATGGTCGATCCCGACGCCGAACGCTTTCGCGACGCTGTCGGCGGTGATGTCGTCATGGGTCGGCCCGATGCCGCCAGTCGTAAAGACGTAGGTGTAGCGATTCCGCAGCGCATTAAGGGCGTCGATAATGTCGATCTCCTCGTCGGCAACGATGCGAACCTCCTTGAGGTCGATCCCGATATTCGTCAGGTATTCGGCGATGAAGCCGATGTTCTTGTCCTTGGTTCGGCCGGACAGGATCTCGTCGCCAATGACCAGAATACCCGCCGTGACGATCTCGCTCATGACTTCTCCCCACCTGTACCCCTAACTTTGCGCGGCAACGCATTGAAGTCACGGGGGTTTGCTGCCGAAATAAGCACCCGGCAGCCTTTTTTTAGGGCAGCGCGGCAGGCTACCCACACGAAATGCCGCTGGCCAATGCATATCGCGCTGGCCCGAGCCTTGCTACCATCCCGTGAAGTCATGCACTGTGCCGCATGGCTTCGAGAGATAGTCAGGATTTATGGCAGTTGCCTTCGATGAAATGAACGGGCCCGGCGGCGACCTCCGCCCGGCCTATCGGGAGCTCTCCCGCTGGCTGAAGGAGACCCCTCCGGACGCCCTCGAATATCGCCGCCAGGAAGCGGAACTGCTGTTCCGCCGGATCGGCATCACCTTCGCCGTCTATGGCGACGCCGAAGCCCAGGAGCGGCTGATCCCCTTCGACGTGATCCCGCGGATCATGTCGGCCAAGGAATGGACACTGCTGGAAAAGGGCCTGAAGCAGCGGGTCCGCGCGCTCAACATGTTCCTGCGCGACATCTATCACGGCCGCGACATCCTGCGCGCCAATGTCATTCCCGACGACCTGATCTTCCAGAACCCGGTGTTTCGCCCGGAGATGAACGGCCAAAGCGTGCCGCACGACGTCTACGTCCACATCGCCGGCATCGATATCGTCCGGGTCGACGCCGACAATTTCATCGTGCTGGAGGACAACGCGCGGACGCCCTCGGGTGTGTCCTACATGCTGGAAAACCGCGAAATCATGATGCGGCTATTTCCGGACCTGTTCGCCCGCCACCGCGTCGCACCTGTCGAACGCTATCCCGACGAACTGCTCTCGGCGTTGCGCTCGGTGGCGCCGCTCTCCGCTTCGGCGGAGCCCACCGTCGCCCTGATGACACCCGGCGTCTACAATTCCGCCTATTACGAGCACTCCTTCCTCGCCGACAAACTGGGAATCGAGCTGGTCGAGGGCCGCGACCTCATCGTCAAGAACGATGAGGTGTTCATGCGCACCACCGAGGGCCTGAAACGCGTCGACGTGATCTACCGCCGCGTCGACGACGATTTCCTCGACCCCCTGACCTTCCGGCCGGATTCCGCACTCGGCGTCCCCGGCCTGATGTCGGCCTATGCAGCCGGCAACATCACGCTGGCGAATGCCGTCGGCACCGGGATCGCCGACGACAAGGCGATCTATTCCTACATGCCCGAGGTCGTGAAATTCTATCTCGGCGAGGAGCCGATCCTGAAGAATGTGCCGACCTGGCGCTGCCGCGAGCCGAAGGATCTGGCCTATGTGCTCGACAATTTGAGCGAGCTCGTCGTGAAGGAAGTCCACGGCTCCGGCGGCTACGGCATGCTGATCGGTCCCGCCGCGACCAAAGCGACGATCGAAGCGTTCCGCGACAAGCTCAAGCGCGAGCCCGAGGGCTTTATCGCCCAGCCGACACTGGCGCTGTCGACCTGCCCGACCTGCACCGCATCCGGCCTCGCGCCGCGCCATGTCGATCTCAGGCCCTTCGTACTGACGGGCAGCAAGCACGTCACCATCGTGCCGGGCGGACTGACGCGGGTGGCGTTGAAGGAAGGCTCGCTGGTGGTCAATTCAAGCCAGGGCGGCGGCACCAAGGACACCTGGATACTGGACGAATAGAGGGCGAAATTTTCGTATGCTGTCGCGCACTGCCGAAAACCTGTACTGGCTGGCTCGCTATGTCGAGCGCGCCGAATATATCGCGCGCACCATCGACGCGACGTTGCGCGTCACCGCCTTGCCCGCCGCCTATATCGGTAAGACCAACGAGTGGGAATCGGCGCTGCTGACCGCCGGGGTCAGTGCGAGCTTCTACGAGACCTATCAGGAAGCCACCGAGCAGAACGTCGTCGAGTACCTGGCGTTTTCGCCGGCCAATCCCTCCTCGATCAAGAACTGCATCGAGGCAGCCCGGCTCAATTCGCGTTCGGTGCGAACCGCGCTGACATCAGAGATGTGGGACACCATCAACTCCGCCTGGATCGAACTGCAGGAGGTCTGGGGCAAAGGCACTTCCAGCCGCGAGGAACTGGCGCGGTTTCTCCGTTTCGTGCAGGAGACTTCGCTGCGGTTCGACGGCTCGGCCTACCGGACCATGCTGCGCAACGACGCCTACTGGTTCTCCCGCCTCGGCCTGCATCTGGAGCGCGCCGACAACACCGCGCGCATTCTCGACGTGAAGTATCACGTGCTGCTGCCCGAGGAAGAACATGTCGGCGGTCCCCTCGATTACTACCAGTGGACCTCGATCCTGCGGTCGGTGTCGGCGCTGACCGCCTATCACTGGGTCTATCGCGAGACGCTGAAACCGTGGCTGATCGCCGACCTGCTGATCCTCAACGACACGCTGCCGCGGTCGCTCGCAAGCTGCTACAGCAATCTGGTGCGCAACCTCGACCAGATCGGCGTCGCCTATGGCCGCCAGGGCGCCTCCCAGCGCCACGCCCGCGGGGTACGAAACCGGCTTGAACACAGCCATATGGACGATATCTTCCAGCACGGCGTCCATGAATTCATCCAGGAATTCATCGCCGATAATTCGCGGCTCGGTGAGATCATCACCAGGCAGTATTTGATTTGACGTCGTCATTCCGGGATGGTCCGAAGGACCAGACCCGGAATCTCGAGATTCCGGGTTCGATGCTTCGCATCGCCCCGGAATGACGATGCAGAAGAAATAACGGTCAGCCATGCGCCTGCGAATTGCCCATTCCACCAGCTATCGCTACGAGCCGCCGGCCACGGGCGTGATCCAGATCTTGCGCATGACGCCCGGCAGCCATGACGGGCAATATGTCGCCGAATGGCAGATCGACGTCTCCACCGACTCCCGGCTCGACATGCACCAGGACGCGTTCGGCAACGTGACCCATGTGCTCACCCACGGGCCAATCGTTGACCTCACCATCGATGTCGAAGGCCTGATCGAAACCCACGACACGGGCGGCGTGCTGCGCGGTACCGACGAGCGGTTCCCGGCCGGCCTGTTCCTGCGCTCGACGGGGCTTACCGAAGTCAATCCGGCGATGGCGACCTTTGCGCGCGAGCTGCGTTCGGAGTCCGATGGCGACGTGCTCGGCTTCCTGCACGCGCTGATGGTGCAAATCAACGAGCACATGACGTTCGACGAGGACCCGACCAACTCAGGCACGTCGGCGGCGGAGGCTTTTGCGCTCAAGCGCGGCGTCTGCCAGGACTACGCCCACATCTTCATCGCCTGCGCCCGCTCCGGCGGCGTGCCGGCGCGCTTTGTCTCCGGGCACTTCCTGCGCTCCGACGGCACCGTGCACCAGCAGGCCGGCCACGCCTGGGCGGAAGCCTTCGTGCCTGACCTGGGCTGGGTCGGCTTCGATGCCGCCAACGGCCTCTGCACCACCGACGCCCATGCCCGTGTCGCGATCGGGCTCGACTACCTCGGCGCCGCGCCCGTGCGCGGCACCCGCTATGGCGGCGGGGCAGAGACGCTTACGGTCGCAGTCAAGGTCGAACAGGCCGGGCGCCCGGGTCAGTGGCAGAGCCAGTCGCAGTCTTAGCCATAACGCACCTCGCTCCACATCGTCATTCCGGGGCTCGCGACGCGAGAGCCCGGAATCCATCGCAACACAGACACTGCGGTTAGATGATTCCGGGCCTGCGCTTTGCGACGCATCCCGGAATGACGGCGGATATATTATTTATCCAACCATACGTCCTCGAAGCGCAGATTGTTGTACTGGCTGTTGTCGTGCGGCCGAAAGTTCTTCACGTAGGGCTGCCAGCAATTGCCGGCCGATGAGTGCAGGATAATCGGCCGCGCGGCGTCCTCGACCAGCAGCCGCTCGATCTCCCAGACCATTTTCCTGCGCTTTTCCTTGTCGAGCTCGCTCGATTGCGCGGCCAGCAGCCGGTCGACCTCCGCGTTGCAATACTGGGTGTAGTTGCGTTCCGACTTGCAGGAATAGTTCTCGACGATGTTGCCGTCGGGATCGTCGACGCTGACGCCGGTCAAGTTCAGTCCGATCGTGTAATCCTTCTTGGCCAGCCGCGCGTACCAGCGCGGCGTATCGAGAATATCGAGTTCGCTCGTGATGTAGATCTTCTTGAGCTGGTCGGTCAGGATCACGGCGGGATCGCGATAGGTCGGCAGGTTCCGGGTCTGGATCTTGATCTGCAGCGGTTTTACGTCGCTGTAGCCGAGCTTTTGCATGATGGCCTGCGCTTCGGCGATGTTCTTCTCGCTCTCCGGACCATACCCCGTCAGCGACGACACCATGTCAGGCGGCATGCCCCACTCGCCCCCGGGCTTGGCCAGCATCGCCCCGCCCATGCGCGCCATCCCTTCCATCAGGATGGTATTGAATGGCTTGCGGTCCAGCGCCAGCGACATCGCTTTCCGGATATCCGGATTGTCGAACGGCGGGTTGACGCGGTTGACCATCAGATTGATCTGCACTCCCGTCGTCGTCATCTCGCAGATCGCATGCGGCGCGCGCGCCTTCATGTCCTTCATCAGGGGAACGCTGACGTCGGAGGGAAAGGTGATGTCGTAGTCGCCGGTGGCGAACGCCAGCATGCGCGTGGCGCGGCTGTCGATCATCCGGAACGTGATCTCGTCGAGATAGGGCCGGTCCTTCTTCCAGTAATCCGGATTGCGCACCAGGCGCACCGACTCGCCGCGTTTGAATTCGACGAATCTGAACGGCCCGGTGCCAACAGGCTTGGTGCGCATGACCTGCTGCGGCACATGACAGGGATAGACCGGCGAAAACGCGCTCGCGAGCAATACCGGCAGGCTGGGTTGCGGCTCGCTCAGCTCAAACGTTGCCTCATGATCGCCGTTGACGCTGACGTCCTGCAGCTTGGTGTACCAGACTTTTCGCGGATTGCGCTTGAAGTCCTGGGTCTCGGTCTTGCCGATCAGCATCCGCCAGGTGCACTGCACGTCCTTGGCCGTGAACGGCTGGCCATCGTGCCATTTCACCCCCTGCCGCAGCTTGAACGTCAGTTTGGTGTTGGTGGAATCCCATGACCAGCTTTCGGCTAGATCAGGAATGACGGTATCGATGCTCTCGTGGACTTTTGCAGGATCGAACACCACGAGGTTGTTGAAGATCGCCGCGAACGGCGTCACCGAGGCAATCGTCGCTTCCTCATGCAGCGAGGTCGAGGGCGGATTGTCGTTGTGATAGAGCCGGAGCGTGCCGCCCTTCTTCTGCGCCGAGGCGGGGCTTGCAGCAAGCAGTCCGATGCAAAACAGTACGGCCATCGACGCGATTGATCTGCCTGACAAGGTGCTGGCGCGCATGGTGGCCTCCCCCGGGATTCTTGTTCTTATGGGAGAGGCAGCGTGCCGGAGACGGCCGGCCCAATCAATACTCGCAATTGCGATAGTTCGACGCCTCGCAGGCGCCGGCCATTGCCCGAGCCTGCGAGATTTCGGCAGGCGTCATGGTTCCCGAAACCGCACGCAATTCCGCCTTGGCCTTGGCATCGCCGCGCTTGGCGGCAAGGCTGAACCACATGAACGCGCGGGCCGGGCTCTGCGCCGTCCCCTCGCCCTTGCGGTACATCAGCCCGATCTGGGCTTGCGCCTTCGAATTGCCCGCTTCCGCCAGCGGACGGAACAGGCGGATCGCCGGCACATAGTCGCCGCGGTTATAGGCCACCATGCCGTCCTCCCATGGCCCGGCCGGCGCAGGCGCGCTGCCCAGCAACAACGCCACGATCGAGCCGATCAGAGCTGATTTCCGCATGCCTTTCCCCGCCTTCGGTCCGGACAGATTTTACCCGCCGAACACATGCCGCGCCACGGGAATTGGGGTTGGATGCCCCCCTGAAATTGGCTACTAGTTTGGCCGCCCAAAGATCGGACACGTTCGGGGACTTGGAATGACCTATTGTTGCGGAATTCTGGTGCGGGACGGTCTCGTGATGATCGCGGATACCCGTACCAATGCCGGCCTCGACAACGTCTCGACCTTTCGCAAGCTCCATATTTTCTCCAAACCCGGCGAGCGCATCATGGCGATCGCCAGCGCCGGCAATCTGGCGATCAGCCAGTCGGTGCTGTCGACACTGACCGAGGGCGTCGAAGATCCCAACACCGGCGAGGTCGAGACGCTGATGAACGCGCCGACCATGTTCCAGGCGGCGCAGCGCATCGGGCGGGCGATCCGCCTGGTCCATGCCACCGAAGGCCCTGCGCTGCGATCCGAAGACGTCAGCTTCGACGTCTCCTTCCTGTTCGGCGGACAGATCAAGGGCTCGCGGATGCGGCTGTTCATGGTCTACACCGCCGGCAATTTCATCGAATGCACCACGGACACTCCCTATTTGCAGATCGGCGAGCACAAATACGGCAAGCCGGTGCTCGACCGCGCGATGCATTACGACGTCGAACTGTATGAGGCACTGAAGACCGGCCTGATCTCGATGGATTCGACCATGCGCTCCAATCTCGGCGTCGGCCTGCCGATCGACGTTCTGGTGGTGCGTACGGATGCCTGCGAGGCCGATCTCAACCACCGCATCGAGGCGGGCGAGCCCTATTTCCACGATCTGCGCTCGCGCTGGTCGGCAGCGCTACGCGCGGCGCACCAGAATATTCCGAGACCACCCTACAAATCCGAAACAGAAGCAAAAAACTGAAGGCGAGGAAACAAATGGCCGACGCAACAAACAAGATCGCGATCGTCACCGGTGCGGGCACCGGCGTCGGACGCGCGGCATCGCTGGCACTGATGAATGCCGGCTTCACCGTGGTGCTCGCCGGACGCCGCATGGAGATGCTGGAAGAAACCAAGAAGCTCGGCGACAATGTCGGCAAGAGCCTGTGCGTTTCCGCCGACATGACCAACCCCGGCTCGATCGCAGCCCTGTTCGCCAAGGTGATGGACACCTACGGCCGGCTCGACGTTCTCTTCAACAATGCCGGCATGGGCGCGCCCCCGGTGAATTTCGAGGATCTCAGCCTCGAGCAGTGGCAGGCGGTGGTGAACACCAACCTCACTGGGCCGTTCCTGTGCACGCAGCACGCCTTCCGCATCATGAAGGACCAGAACCCGCGCGGCGGCCGCATCATCAACAACGGCTCGATCTCGGCGCACGCGCCGCGGCCGTTCTCGGCGGCCTACACCTCGACCAAGCACGCGATCACGGGTCTCACCAAGGCCTCTAATCTCGACGGCCGCATGTACGACATCGCGGTCGGCCAGGTCGACATCGGCAATGCGGCGACGCCCATGACGGACCGCATGGTCGCCGGCCCCGGTGTGATGCAGCCCGATGGCACGATGAAACACGAACCGCGCATGGATGCGAAGGCGGTCGGCGATGCCGTGGCCTACATGGCCGGCCTGCCGTTAGATGCCAACGTGCTGTTCATGACGGTCATGGCGACGAAGATGCCGTTCGTCGGACGGGGGTAGCAAACCCACTCTCGTCGTCCCTGCGAACGCATGCGAACGCAGGGACCCATACGCCGCGGCGGTTATCGGTAACGAGACGTCTACCGTTCGCGTTCACAAGAGGAATCACGCGGTATGGGGCCCCGCGTTCGCAGCGACGACGTGCCGAAACATCCGTCCCTGACGCGCTCGCCCTACTCCAGCTTCTCCACCTTGCGCAGCGACGGGAACAGCTTCATCCAGAGCAGCGCAATGGCGATCGTGCCGACGCCGCCGAGCACGGCGGCCGGCACGGCGCCGAACAGCGCCGCCGTGACGCCGCTTTCGAACTGGCCGAGCTGATTGGAAGCGTTGATGAACAGGAAATTGACCGCGCCGACCCGGCCGCGCATCTCGTCGGGCGTCGAAAGCTGCACCAGCGAGAAGCGGATCACCACACTGATCGTATCGGCCGCGCCCAGCATCGCCAGCGCCAGCACCGACAGCCAGATCCACTGCGAGAGAGCGAAAATCACCGTCGCCGCGCCGAACACGATCACGGCCTGAAACATCCGCAAACCGATATGGCGGTTGATGGTGTGATGCGCGAGATAGGCGGTCATCAACAGCGCGCCGACCGCGGGTGCAGCGCGCAGCATGCCAAGACCGAGCGGCCCGGCCTGCAGGATGTCGCGCGCATAGATCGGCAGCAGCGCGGTGACACCGCCGAGCAGCACGGCGAACAGGTCGAGCGAGATGGTGCCGAGGATCGCCGGATTGTTGCGGATGAAACGAACGCCGGCAAAGATATCGTCTGCAACTGCATCCTCCGCTTTCGACGGCTCCTGCTTCTTTGTGTGAATGAAGCCGGTCAGAACCGCACCGGCCAACCAGAACACGACAATGACGAGATACGGCAGGCTCGGTGCCAGCACGTAAGCCAGCCCGCCGAGCGCCGGCCCGGCGATGGTCGCGACCTGGGCTGCGCCGGAGGAGATCGCGGTCGCCCGCTGCACCGAGCCTTTGGGCGCGATCAGCGGCAGCAGCGCGGCTGTGGCCGGGCTCTCGAAAGCGCCGGCGATCCCGATCACGAACGTGCCGATGAAGATCTGCACCTCGGTGAGCCAGCCGGCAAAGGTGGAGACCGCCAGGAACAGCGCAGCCATAGCTTCTGCGAGCTGGCAAAGCTGCACCACGCGCTTGCGCTCGAACCGGTCGGCGGCGTGGCCGGCCACGAAAACCAGGAGCGCCGTGGGCAGGAATTGCACCAATCCGACCATGCCGAGATCGAAGGCGCTGCCGGTGATGTCATAGATCTGCCAGCCGATCGCGACCGCCGCGATCTGGCTGGAAAACCGCGACAGGCTGCGCGACAACAGGAAGAACAGGAACGGGGCGTGCCTGAGCAAATCGCGGGCGCCCACCGGCATCGTCAACGACATGGCAAGAGCGGTGGCCGAGCGCGGTGCAGATGTCAACGGAGGGACCCGCAACACGGCATTGCGCGGGGGCGTGGCGCTGGCATAATCGCTCCCGGGGTTGGCGGGGGATTCATGCTGCAATTGCAATCGGCGTTTGGCGTGCTGGCGTTGCTGGCGATCGCATGGGCGCTTGGCGAGAACCGCCGCGCCGTTTCGTTGCGGCAAATCGCGGTTGGCCTGGCCGCCACCGTCGTTACCGCGCTGGTGCTGCTCAAGCTGCCGCCGGTGGCAAGGGCGTTCGGCGCCATCAACGACGCCGTCAACACGATCTCGGCGGCGACGCGCGCCGGCACTTCCTTCGTATTCGGCTATCTCGGCGGCGGCGCCCTGCCGTTCGACCTCAAGGCGCCGGGCGCGGAATTCATCCTGGCGTTTCAGGCGCTGCCGATCGTGCTGGTCATGAGCGTTCTGACCACGCTGCTGTTCTACTGGCGCATCCTGCCGCCGATCGTGCGCGGCATGGCGTGGCTGCTGGAACGCACGCTCGGCGTCGGCGGCGCGGTGGGCCTGTCGACCGCGGCCAATATCTTTCTCGGCATGGTCGAGGCGCCGCTGTTCATCCGCCCCTATCTGGCGCAGCTCACGCGCAGCGAATTGTTTCTGGTGATGACCGGCGGCATGGCCGGCATCGCCGGCACCGTGCTGGTGCTCTACGCCACCTTCCTCGCCCCCCTGATCCCGGATGCGGCGGCGCATTTTGTCATTGCCTCCGTGCTGGGCGCGCCGGCGGCCATCCTGGTCAGCCTGATCATGGTGCCGGAGACCTCGGACAAGCGCACCGGCGGCGCACTGGCCGGTGATCCTGACATGCATGCATCCTCCACCATGGACGCGATCGCCAAGGGTACCGCAGCCGGGCTCGAACTGCTGCTCAACATCGTCGCGATGTTGCTGGTACTGGTCGCGCTGGTTTATCTCGTCAATGCGATCCTCGGGTTGTTGCCCGAGATCGGCGGCGCCAAAATTTCGCTGCAGCGGCTGCTCGGGCTTCTGATGGCGCCGGTGTGCTGGCTGATGGGCCTGCCCTGGCCGCAGGCGATCACGGCCGGCAGCCTGATGGGCACCAAGACCGTGCTCAACGAACTGATTGCCTATCTCGAGCTTTCGAAACTCGGCACGGATGCGCTCGACCCGCGCTCGCGGCTGATCATGCTCTATGCGATGTGCGGCTTTGCCAATTTTGCCAGCCTCGGCATCATGATCGGCGGCCTCGGCACGATGGCGCCGGAGCGGCGCGACGAGATCAATGCGCTGGGGCTGAAGTCGATCGCCTCGGGCACGCTAACGACGTGCCTGATGGGCGCGATCGTGGGAGTGATGACGTAGCGGTCATTCCGGGGCGTCCGAAGGACGAGCCCGGAATCTATCGGGCCGCAGGCAAATGGCGAGATGGATTCCGGGCTCGCGCTACGCGCGCCCCGGAATGACGGCGAGAGTTAACTCGCCAATTCCACCGTCTTGAACTCTGCCGGCAAAATCACTTCGAGCAATTCGACATCGTCGGAATAATCCATGATCAGATGCCTGATGCGCGGCGGCTGGGTCCAGGCGCTGCCTTCCTTCATCAGCGTCTCGCCCTGCCCTTCCATGTAGGTCTTCACCCAGCCCTTGAGCACGTAGACCATCTGGAATTCGACGTCGTGGTAATGCAGCTTTGAAACTTCCGCCGGATTGCAGGGACCTTGCAGGCGGATCACATGCGCCTGCGCCAAACCGTGCGTCGCGTCCGCGATTCCGAGATCGCGATACTTCGCGTAGGTGCGCAGGCCGTCGGCTTTGAAATCCTCTTCGCGGTGATGGCTGATGGCGATTCGCTGCTTCGGCCGCGCCTTGTTGGCCGGTTTCGACTTGGCCGCCGGCGCGACCCTCGCCTTCGACTTGACGGCCTTGCGGGCTGAAGTCTTGCGGGCTGAAGATTTCGCCGCCGTCTTGTGACCCGACCATTTCTTCTTCACGGCGGGCTGCGCCGCGGGGCGTGATGCCGCCTTCTGCTTGGCCATTGGTGCCTCCCTTTTGTTGATGACGGGAGGCTAACACAGAATTTTTTTGTAGGGTGCGCAAAGGCGCGCATGCGCCGTGCCCACCATCAGGAGCGAGATCTACGTTGGCATGGTGGGCACGCTTCGCTCTGCCCACCCTACAGCGCCGGCGCAAGCCTCAATGCAGCCTGAACACGCCGTCGACCGCGCGCAGCTCGGCCGGCTTGATCAGCTTGGAGTGCGCGACCGTCACGGAAAACAGCGGGCCATCAAGCTTTTCCTGCCAGAAAACGAGGAAATCCTTCAGCGCCGGGAATTTCGGAAACATATCGTAATTCTGCCAGATATAGGTCTGCAGCAATGAGGGATGATCCGGCATCCGATACAGGATTTGCGCCGTCGTCAGCCCGTAACCCAGCACCTGCTTCCGGAAGTCGTCGGAAGCGACTCCAACCCGCGAGACCATGCCAATACCTCCAATTAAGGAGCGCATTGTCGTGGTGGCCACACACCGAGCCACCCCGGCGGAGATGCGCTCACATGAGAGAAATGTGACGCACGATACCAACCCATCACAAGCCTAAATGTTTAATGAACTGTTGAAAATTCGCGCGTTAGCAGCAGCTTACCGCACGTGCTAATACGGGGTCGGACGCCCGGCCCGCCGGATTAATCATGATTAACGAAATTGGCAGGCGTCATATTTGAGTGCCAATTTTTCTGCTAGAAGGCCTTGTCCCCCGAACAAGTCTGGCCTAAATCAGCCGCAGCCGAGCTGGCACTCGCTGGCCCGGACTGCCAAAATTTCCAATTCTGATAACATCTTCAGAAACTTAGGAGGACTGCATGAACTTCCGTCCGCTTCACGACCGCGTCGTGGTCAAGCGCATCGACGCCGAAGAGAAGACCGCTGGCGGCATCATCATTCCGGACAGTGCCAAGGAAAAGCCCTCCCAGGGCGAAATCGTCGCCGTGGGCCCGGGGGGCCGCGACGAAGCCGGCAAGCTGATCCCGATCGACCTCAAGGTCGGCGACCGCGTCCTGTTCGGCAAATGGTCGGGCACCGAGGTCAAGATCGACGGCCAGGAACTCCTGATCATGAAGGAGTCCGACATCATGGGCGTGCTCGACGTTACCTCCGCCAAGAAGAAGGCCGCCTAAGCGCTTCGCCTGCAACGCTCACCCTGAGGAGCGCCCGCAAGGCGCCTCCCCGACAGGGTGAGAGACAAGCATCAACTCAGGGAAATCCAATATGTCAGCCAAAGAAGTCAAATTCGGCGTCGACGCCCGCGACCGCATGCTGCGCGGCGTCGACATCCTCAACAACGCCGTCAAGGTGACGCTCGGTCCGAAGGGCCGCAACGTCGTGCTCGACAAGTCGTTCGGCGCTCCCCGCATCACCAAGGACGGCGTCACCGTCGCCAAGGAGATCGAGCTCGACGACAAGTTCGAGAACATGGGCGCGCAGATGGTGCGCGAAGTCGCCTCCAAGTCGGCAGACGCTGCCGGCGACGGCACCACGACTGCGACCGTTCTCGCCGCTGCGATCGTTCGTGAAGGCGCCAAGTCGGTTGCCGCCGGCATGAACCCGATGGATCTGAAGCGCGGTATCGACCTGGCGGTGGAAGCCGTGGTCGCCGACCTCGTCAAGAACTCCAAGAAGGTCACCTCGAACGAGGAAATCGCCCAGGTCGGCACCATCTCCGCCAACGGCGACGCCGAGATCGGCAAGTTCCTCGCCGATGCCATGAAGAAGGTCGGCAACGAGGGCGTCATCACGGTTGAAGAAGCCAAGTCGCTCGAGACCGAACTCGACGTCGTCGAGGGCATGCAGTTCGACCGTGGCTACATCTCGCCCTACTTCGTCACCAACGCCGACAAGATGCGCGTTGAGATGGACGACGCCTACATCCTGATCAACGAGAAGAAGCTCTCGTCGCTGAACGAGCTGCTGCCGCTGCTCGAAGCCGTCGTGCAGACCGGCAAGCCGCTGGTCATCGTCGCGGAAGACGTCGAAGGCGAAGCGCTCGCCACCCTCGTCGTCAACCGTCTGCGTGGTGGTCTGAAGGTCGCAGCCGTCAAAGCGCCGGGCTTCGGCGATCGCCGCAAGGCCATGCTGCAGGACATCGCCGTTCTGACCGGAGGTCAGGCGATCTCGGAAGATCTCGGCATCAAGCTCGAGAACGTCACCCTGCAGATGCTCGGCCGCGCCAAGAAGGTGATGATCGACAAGGAAAACACCACCATCGTCAACGGCGCCGGCAAGAAGGCCGACATCGAGGCGCGCGTGCAGCAAATCAAGGCGCAGATCGAGGAAACCACCTCGGACTACGACCGTGAGAAGCTGCAGGAGCGTCTGGCCAAGCTCGCGGGCGGCGTTGCCGTGATCCGCGTCGGCGGCGCGACCGAAGTCGAGGTGAAGGAGCGCAAGGATCGCGTGGATGACGCGATGCATGCGACCCGTGCGGCGGTTGAGGAAGGCATAGTGCCGGGCGGCGGCGTCGCCCTGCTCCGCGCCTCCGAGCAGCTCAAGCGCATCAAGACCCAGAACGACGACCAGAAGACCGGTGTCGAGATCGTGCGCAAGGCGCTGTCCGCGCCGGCCCGCCAGATCGCGATCAACGCAGGCGAAGACGGCTCCGTCATCGTCGGCAAGATCCTCGAGAAGGAGCAGTACAATTACGGCTTCGACTCGCAGACCGGCGAATACGGCAATCTGGTCTCCAAGGGCATCATCGACCCGACCAAGGTTGTTCGTGCGGCGATCCAGAACGCGGCCTCGGTCGCGGCTCTCCTGATCACCACCGAAGCCATGATCGCCGAACTGCCGAAGAAGAACGCCGGCGCCGGCGCCGGCATGCCTCCGGGCGGCGGCATGGGCGGCATGGACTTCTGATCCAGCCATTCTGGCGATATTTAAGGAATGCAGAACCCCGGCAGCGATGCCGGGGTTTTGTTTGAGCAGGCGGTGCGGGACGACCGCTACTGCGCAGTGAACGCCAGCGCCCGTCGCACCGTCACGCTGAAAAAATTCGCAACGTCACGCTGACGAAAAGATTTCACGCTCGCTGGGATATCCTTGTTATGCACACCACTCCGCAAATATACGATGGTGTATGTTGACATTCTCAAAAAATAATTTGCGCGAGAGTCGCAAACCGAACCGACAGCCCGAGTTTTCGTGGGGCACAGTAACGTCGGGGCTGGATCAAGGCTCATCCAAAATCTGATCGAACACGGAGCGCGAGCTCTCGTGACGCGGGCGAGCGTTGCGGGGAATGCTTTCGCCTGGGAGGAGAATTGTGCCGTGAGTGAAAGTGAAGCGAAAGTCACGCTGAACGCGACGGAAGCGGGTGAGCCGACCAGGAAGCATTTCAGCAACGTTCTTCATCGAGCCGGCTAACAAAGCCGCGCTCAACGTCCAAGGTTCATTTGAGGAGGGATCCGGCCGGTAGGAATAAGCCCAGTAGCGAGCATGAGCCCCACTGCCCGATGCTCGGTCACACAAGGTGCGCGATGCCCCCCAAGTAACCCGCACCGACACGAGGCGAACTCCAACCGGCCGGTGCTTTTCCGCAAGAGACAACAAAAACAATTTCCAGGGAGGGCGACATGGGTATGGTCATGGTCAAGTGTCCGCAAACCGGGCACGCGATTCCCACCGGCATCAAGACTGATCGTGAGAGCTTTGGGCGCAGCGCGGTGTTTTTCTCGCGCACCCGTTGTCCGATTTGCCGCGCCGATCACGCCTGGTTCGCGCGGGAAGCCTGGGTCGACGAGCCGAGCATCCGGGTCCGGCGCCGCAGCGCGAACTCGCTAGCTTAAGCTTCGATACAGATCAGGCTGTCATCGCGATGGGGGGATACCATGGCGCGAATGCAAATCTCGACTGAAACCTCCACCTGGTTGCTGCAGGCCAGGGATTTTCTTTACGAAGCGCGACGGCTGAAGCCGGGTCCTGAGCGCAATGATCTGCGCCAGACGGCGAAGGTGCTGCGAGAGATTGCGAGGCTCGAGGCGGCATCCGAGCAAGCATCCGGCCGAGATTGGCGGCAGAGAACCGGATCGGGCGGAGAAGCCGCTGTTTGATGCGGCTCTCCGGGAATGCCGCAGCGGCAAGTCCCGATGCGAAAGGTCGAGCGGTTGCGCGGACAGGCGCTCACATGGCACCGCCCGATTTGATCCCTGGAATGCGCCGGTCTTCGGACAGAGCCGCCGCGCGAGATCGGGCCAAATTCGCCGCGAACATCTCCTCGACTTCGAGATGCATGACGTTGTGACATTCGCACGCTGCCGCCGCGAGCCGCGCCGGATCGATCTCGATCAGGCCTCGTCGATCGGACCTGATCGCTCCGCGCGCGCGCAGATTGCGCATCAGGAGCGTCACGGTCGTACGTCGCACACCGAGTATTTGCGAGAGCGCCTGCTGTGTGAGCGGGAGCACATCATGGTCGACGCGGTCGCGAAGCTGAAGCAGCCAGCGGGCCATGCGCGCTTCGACCGGGTGAAGCGCGTTGCAGGCCGAGCCGAGCTGAAGCTGCTTCAGCATCGCCTTGACGTGAATCTGGACCGCGTGCCGTATCGCAGGGCTCCGGTTGAAAGCGGTGTGAAATCGCGATGCGGGTATCCGGGCGGCGGTGCCGGCCGCACGAACGACCGCGGTATTGTCTGCAGACGACGGCCCGAGCACCGAAAGAATACCTACCGCCCCTTCGCGCCCGACTGCGGCGATGGCAACCGTATGCCCGTCCGCCATCTCGATCATCAGCGAGATGGCGCCGCTATAAGGGAAGAAGACGTACTCGATCGCGTCGCCCGCCCGCGAAATAACCGCGTCCTGATCGAGCTCGATCACCTCGAGCTCAGGCTTCAGCAGGTCGAGATCCGATGCCGGCAATGCTGCAAGAAGGCGATTCCCTATTCCCGCAGAAGGCTTCACTGCGGGGAACACCCGGTGAAGCGTCCGCGACCATCGCCATTTGGAGCGTCCCGGAACGGCGGCCTAAACATGAGCTTAAATCTGCCTTCTCTATACACGCTCACTCAAACAAACTCGCACTCTAACAACAAACTCCAAACGCTTGGGCGAGCCAGGCTGCTCGCCTAGCCCTAAGAGTTAGATGCAAATGAGCTTTCGGACGCAACCATAAAATATGCATGGGTAACACCGTAAGCTTACGGGATTGTGCGGTTCCATTCCGGCGCACGGCAGACCAGCTAGCGCTTGAAATAGCGACTTTTGCTTCTCAATGAGCGGCGCAGCCATGAGATCCGCGTCGAGCGTTGCGGCGCCGGCGTTGTAATGCAGCCACTGGTGTCACGCTATTGCACCACCGTGCCGATCCGCCCGTGGCGAATGGCAGGCTGCGCGCCGTTGCTACCGGCATCGATGGAAAAGAACATCATGCCCAGGCGACCGATGACATTCTCCTCGCTCCCTTCGAAATCCCCGATGCGCTCGCGCCTGACAGCCGTACCGGTCGTCGGGTAGGCAAAGGCGCAATAGCGCCGCGCCCACCATCCATCGCCAATCGTCCATCTTGATCGTGGGCACGCTGTCGCCTTGCCCACCGTACGGCCTACTGAAATGCGACTTCGGCAAAGCTTCTGAGCTTGCGCGAATGCAGGCGCTCGGATTCCTGGTGCTTGACCCGTTCGAGCGCCTTCAGGCTGATCTCCAGATGCTGACCGACGCGTCGCCGGTAGAATTCGCTGGCCATGCCGGCGAGTTTGATTTCGCCGTGCAGCGGCTTGTCGGAGACGCACAGCAAAGTGCCGTAGGGGACGCGGAAGCGATAGCCGTTGGCGGCAATCGCCGCGGACTCCATGTCGAGCGCGACAGCGCGGGATTGCGACAGCCGTCGAATGACCGACGGCCCGCTGATTTCCCAATTGCGATTGTCGACACTTGCAACTGTTCCGGTGCGCATCACCCGTTTGAGCTCAAAGCCGGTCAGCCCGGTAACCTCGCCGACCGCTTCCTCGAGCGCGACCTGCATCTCGGCAAGCGCTGGGATCGGGACCCAGAGCGGCAGCTCATTGTCGAGCACGTGATCCTCGCGGACATAGCCATGCGCGAGTACGTAGTCGCCGAGCCGCTGCGTATTCCTGAGGCCCGCGCAATGCCCCACCATCAGCCAGGCGTGCGGCCGCAGCACCGCGACGTGGTCGGTGACGTTCCGCGCATTGGACGGACCGGTACCGATGTTGATCAGGGTAATGCCGCGATAGCCGGGCTCGACGAGATGAAAAGCAGGCATCTGTGGCGCGCGTTCGGGGGTAATCCCGGTCGTGCCGCCGCCAAGCCGCGCATTGCGCGTGATCGCATTCCCGGGCGCAACAAAGGCATCGGGGCCTGTCTCGCCCGATGCGAGGCGGTGCTGGCACAGTTGCACGAAGGCATCGACATAAAACTGGTAGTTCGTGAAGATCACGAAATTCTGGAAATGCTCAGGATCGGTGCCGGTGTAGTGATAGAGCCGGCGCAGCGAGTAATCGACCCGCGCCGCACGGAACAGGGACAGGGGCTCGGGTGCCCCGGGGGGCATCTCGAATGTGCCGTCGGCGATCGCATCGTCCATGGCAGCAAGATCGGGCGTATCGAACACGTCGCGCAGCGTTCGCGTAAAGGCCGAGCTGTCGGCAATCGTCAGCGCCGCCTCGATGTTGATGTCCCGCCGATAGGCGAAATGAATCGGAATGGGCTCGTTCGACTCGCCGATTTCAACCGGCACGCCGTGGTTCTTGACCAACAGCTCGATTTGCTCGGTGAGATAGGTGCGGAAGATATCCGGCCGCGTCACGCTGGTCTCATGCACGCCCGGCCCCGCGACAAAGCCGTAAGCGAGACGCGAATCGAGCCGTGCATGGGTCGAGGTCGTCATCCGCACAAACGGATAACAGGCTCGAACGCGCGTCGTGAACGCCCCGCCATTGACATAGGCTTCAAAGCGATCGCGAAGGAACCGGGTATTGCGCTCGTAGATCTCTTCGATACGGGCAACGGCCGCACCGGCATCGACGAATGCTTCGGTCGCGAACGGCGGTGGAGTTTCGACGAGCATTGCGGAACACATGTCGTTTCGCGCCAGATTGGTTGTCGAGCGGGGACTCACTCTGGATCAGCAAATATAACCACAATCGAGTCTCGTTCCAGACTCGTCGTCTGGGGTTGTGCTCAGAAGTACCCGGTCGTCCCGGGCTTGACCTGGAACCCATAACCACAAATGCCAATTGTTGCGCGACGCGCTACTGGATCTTCGCCAGCACCGCGAGGCGGCGGATGCCCTTGTTCTTGTAGGCGTCGAGGAAGGCGTAGTAGTCCTTGAAGGATACGCAGCCGTTGGACTGGCCGCTCGGTCCGAGCATGTAGGTGTGCGCAAGCAGGCCGTCACGGCCGTGGATCTTGTCCTCGCCGCCGATCGGTGTCAGCCGCAGCGCCGGCACGCCGTGAAACAGCGCCTCGCGCGGCGTCAGTTCGTAGATGTGCGGGGGCGTCACGCCCTGCATCCGCACATGCGAATAGCGCACGTCATCCATCTTGGAGCCGAGCCCCGAATGCGCCTCCAGCCTGGTACCGTCTGGCAGATACACCGTCTTGGCGGCGATATCGTAGACCGCGGTCTGGCGATCATAGGGCGGCGCGCCGCCCATCATCGGGTTCTGGCTTCGCGTATCGATGATACTGCCGGTGACGTTGGCGTCGGCGGATGCGAAAGCGAGCAGCGAGTTCTGTGGCTGCTTGCCCCACAGCTTTTCGACCATTGACTGCTTGTCGTTGGAAGCGATCGACATCACCGCGGCCTTGGCGCGCTGCGCCATGTCGCGAACGGAAGTGCCGGAGGAGACCTTCGCGGTCTTGTCCTCCGCAGTCCTAGCTTCGGCCTCCTTCGGCGCCGCGGCCGGAACGTTCAAGGCGAGCTTGGTAGCCGGTGCGGAAACTTTCGGCTTGGCCGCTTCGGCAGGCTTTGGCGCACCGACAGCCTTTGGCGTTTCGGCCGGCGGGGAAGCAGCCGCCAGCTTCGTTGCCTCGACGGGTTGCGGCTCAACAGACCTGGACGGCTCGCCCTGCGGCGCTGCCGCGGCAAACCGTTCGCTGAACATCAGCGAGCTCGCTACGTTCTCCGGCGCGGGCATCACCAGTGGGCGTTGCTCCAGCGAAGCGAATATTTCGTTGAAGGCCGGCCGCATCGAACCGGCGGCGACCATGGTCGAGCTTTTGACGAGGGGCGCCTCGAAGGCGGCGCTGTTCACGCTCGGATAGATGCTGGCGCCGATCACGTTGGTGTAAACGGTCCAAGCGCAGCCCAGCACGAGGCCCGCGACCGCGACACCGCCGAGAAAATGTTGGGGAATACCCTTGCGAGAGGATTTCCTGCGGTTGTGGGCCGCAGGGCCGAACGCACGCGTACGCTTACTCATTCACACAACGCCCAGAACAATTCCACCAAGTCCCCCATTGATGCTGCGTCCGGAGACGTTGCCTGCAGCATCTCGCAGAGGCACAGAGCGTCATTAAGGCGACTTTTAGTTAAATCCGGCTTAAACGCGGGCGGATCTAAGGCAGGCTCAAATACATGGAACTATTGGGGAAATTATCTCCGTAGTGACGCAGGGATTAGTCCCAATCAGGGACACCCGGTGTATGGCTCGCCAAGTGTCCCACATCGGGCCAGGTTTGGCCTCAATCCTTGAACGGATCGAACTCGTTCTCCCCCGCCATCGCAACCGCGAACGGACGCAGCGTATGCTGCACCTTGATCGAGCCAGCGTGCTCGGCCAGCACGTCCGGCAGCCGGCGATAGGCCATCGGACTTTCATCGAGGTCGGCGCCTACGAGCGTGACGCCACACGATTGCAGCCAGGCGTCCATCTCCGCCCGCGTGAACCGCCGCTTGGCTTCCTTGCGGCCGAACAGGCGGCCCGCGCCGTGCACCGTCGAGTAGAGCGAGGCCCTCGCCTCCTCGCTGTCGACGCCCTCAACGATCACCGCGTCGTCGCCCATCGATCCGCCGATGAAGCCACGCTGGCCGGGAAATGCCGGGGTTGCTCCCTTCCGAACCACCCACAAATCCCTGCCGCCATGGTTCTCCCGCCACGCGTAATTGTGGTGGTTGTGAACCATGTCGGTGACTTCGCCGCCGATGATCCGGCGCACGCGCTCGACCACCCATTCGCGGCCGGCATAGGCGTAGCGCCCGGCGAGTTGCATCGCCGCGATGTAGCGCCGTCCGATCTCGCTGCCCTCATCGATGACGGCGGGCGGCACGTTCATGCCGTCCTTGCCGCCCGCGGCCTTGAGGTAGCGGGTCGCGCTGGTGTGTCCGAGGCCGCGGCTGCCGAAGTGCACGCCGATCCAGACGAAGCCCTCCTCGTCGCGCAACAGGTCGACATAGTGGTTGCCCGACCCGACGGTCCCGAGTTGCGTGACCGCCTTCTGTCGGTAGGCACCCATGTCGGACTCGCGCCATGCATCGGCGTCGTCGAACAGTTCATGCTCGACCCGCTCGTCATTGGTACGCCCGAGGCCGAACGAGATCACGCTGTGCACGTCCTTGATGATGGTGCCGACATTGCCTTCGATCTGGCTGAACGGCGTATCGAGACGCACGGCCATGTTGCCGCAACCGATGTCGAAGCCGACACCGGAGATGCTGACCTGCTTCTCATACGCGATCACGCCGCCGACCGGCTGGGCATAACCCAGATGACCGTCAGCACAAAGGACACCGGCGACCGCGTTACCGACCGACATGCAATTGCGCATCTGCGCGATCGTCGCGTCGTCGTGCTTGCCGAAGACCTTGAGCGGGCTGTTCTGGTATTGCGCCGCCTGCGGCTTGGGCGCGATATCGGATGCAACGGCCTTCGCGTCTCGCGCAAGCTTCTCCTTGCGCGCGGCGTCGCGAAACAGGCACCAGGTCGGCATCGGCCGCTGGCCGGGCCGATCGATCTTGGCATCGGGATCAAGCCCGGCTTCAACGGCCAAAGCCCTGGCCCGCTCCTGGTAGGGATCGGATCGCATTTGATCCTCCTACACTGCAACGCCTCATGCCGAAAGCCGATCAAGGCTTCGGAGGATCCCATGTCGACCGCAACAGAGGTCCGTTCGGTTCGCAGTGAACTATCACAACGTCGAGCTTGCCAGGAATGGCTTTGCGCGCCGCGCGTACTAATAACTCAGGCGCGGATACCAGTCCTTGCCCCGCCCTTCCGGCGTAGTGTCCAGGATGGTCCACAGCGGATCGAAGTCAGGTGCACCACGCGGGTCCTGTCCGGGATCGGCAATCGATGGTCCCATTTCGCCGGACCAGAAATGGCGGATGCTGCCGTCGCGGCGCGTGAACACGTTGTAGCCGGGAACGTCCGCGTCCGCCGCGCTGACGTAATCGCGCGTGAATTCGCCAGACGGGTCCGAATAGACCCGGTGCCGTGTCCAGCCGCGCGCCTTCTTCGCTGCGATCAGCCGCGCGATCGGCGAGCGCGCCACGAACACAAACGCGATGCGCTGCTCGACGTCGGGCAGCTTTGCTTCCCAGGTGCTCATGAAGGACGTGCACATCGGGCACGGCTGCTCGCGCTGCGGTCCGAACATGTAGCTGTAGATCACGAGCGTCTGCTTGTCGCCGAACAGGTCCGACAAGGTCGCCTTGCCGCCCTCGCCTTCGAATTCATAGTTTTTCGTCACTGCGCCTCCCGGCGGCAGCGCGCGGCGCAATTCGGCGACGCGCTCGATGTGGCGGCGCAGTTCGATCTCCTCCGCCAGTAATTGCTCGCGGGCGCGGCGATACTCGGCACTCTCATTGGGAAAGCGCACGCTATTTCCACGTGCGAGTTCAGCGGCGGGTTTCAGGGCGGAACCGGACATGGAATGACCTCCATTTTGGTTGACCTGGATACAAGACGTTCTTGCGACACGTCGTTCCGACACCGCGGCACCAAAATACGCCTCGGAAATCGCCGTTTCGGCCACACACGCGACACTCTGCATACCGGCCTTGCGTTCCTGCCGAGCCCGGCCTGCCCGCAACCGGAACGGGTCCCTTCAACTCCTTCCAATTTTTGCCTTTTCAGCGTTGTAACCGGCCATTTACGACGCTTTTTGAGCCGAATTATACGACCGGAGTTTTGCCGAACCTTATGGGCCGCCGGCAGACACATTATTGGAGCCCTTTATTCGCTTTGCGTGTTGGGGCGCCATTGTGATACGGTGCCGTATCAATCCAATTTCTCCCATGCCCGGAAGGGAAGCTGCCATGACGATGCTGGCACGCGCCGGATGGATCGTTTTTTCAAGTCTGCTGCTGACCGCTGACGTGGCAGCCCAGCCGGCAACGTTAGGCTGCACGACCGCGCCGACGGCGCAAGGGACGCAGACCCTGCATTGCCCGACAGCGATCACGATCGTGGCCGAAAGCGGCGCGAAGTTCGAGCTCGGGGACCGCAACCGCGACGGCCATGTCGATTCCGTCGAACTCAGCAACAAGGCGCTACTGCTCGAGGTGCCGAAGAAGCCGGGCCGCACCCGGTTCAACGTGGTGACGCCGCAAGCGATTGCCGCGGTGCGCGGCACCAAATGGGCGGTGGACGCCGAAGGTGCAAAGACGTCGGTATTCGTCGTCAACGGCCGCGTGAGCGTCGCGCGATCCGCCGGTCGCGGCAGCGTCGTACTCGGGCCCGGCGACGGCGTCGATGTCGAGGGATCTGGCGAGTTGATCGTGAAACGCTGGCCGCCCGCGCGCGTGACAGCCCTGATGGCAAGATTGGGACAATAGAAGACACGCGGATGAGCCATCGACGTCTTCATATTCTGGTTGCGTTGCTCAGCACGGGATTGTGGGCAGGCGCGATATGGCTCGGCCATACGAGCGGCCATTTGCGGTTTCTCGACCGCATCGAGTCGGCATTGACCGATATGCGAACGCTGGTGCGCGGCGTAAAGGTACCGCCGGACATCGTTACGATCGTTGCGATCGACGACACCATCGTCAAGCTCGGCGGCACCTATCCGCTGCCGCGCGCAGAGATCGCCAGGATCGTCGAGGCGATCGCGCGGCTGGAGCCGAAGGTCATCGCGATCGATCTCCTCTTGGTCGACAAAGGGCCCGCCGACGGCGACGCGGCGCTCGCGAAGTCGCTGGCGGCGAGTCCGACCGTGCTTGCGGCGGCGGCGGTATTTTCCAATACCGTTCAGGCTTCGGCGGAGGACGATGGGCCGCTGGCACGCCTGCCGAAGGCCGACCGCTTCCTGCTGCCGCTGCCGGCTTTTGCCGACCGCGCGGAAGTCGGTATCGCCAACGTGGCGACGCGCCAAACCGGCACGCCGCTCTCGGTCCCGATGCTGTTCCGGACACGCGACAGAATCGAATTGTCGTTTCCGCTTCGCGCCGCCTCCGTCGCGATCGGCCAGAAGCTGACGATCGAGCCCGAGCGCCTGCTGTTCGGCGACCGGCCGATCGCAACCGCTTCCGACTATTCGCTGCCGATCTCCTATTACGGCCCGCGCCAGACCATTCGCACCGTCAGCGCCGCCAATCTGATCGACGGCCAGATCGACAAGGAAGCCATCCAGGGCCGGATCGTCGTCCTCGGCGCGACCGCGACCGGCGCCGGCGACTTCTTTCCGACGCCGTTCGATTCACTGATGCCGGGCGTGGAAATCATTTCCACCGCGATTACGCATCTGGTCGCAGGAGACAGCGTCGTGCGCGACCGGCCGGTTCGCATCGTCGAGGCCATCACGACGATCCTGCTCCCGGTGCTGCTGGTCGGCTTGCTGGCCTGGCGGCGAAACGCGATCGGTCTCTTGACGGTCAGCGCGGTGGTGCTGGCATGGTTGGCTGCGAATGCGATTGCTTTCGCGCACGGCATATGGCTCGACGCCGCGACGACCATCGCCGCCGCTGCGCCGCCGGTCATTCTGTTCGGCACGTTGCAATTGTGGTCGGGCCGGCGCAGCGCCCAGCATCTCGCCACGCAAAACAGGCTGCTCGAGCAATTCCAGACGCCGGGCCTCCAGGAATGGCTGACGCGCGATCCCGACTTCCTGCTGGCGCCGGTCAGGCAGAATGCCGCCGTCGTGTTCGTCGATCTCTCCGGATTTACCTCGCTCAGCGAAACGCTCGATCCAGATGCCACACGGGGACTCCTGAAGGAGTTTCACGCTCTGGTCGACAAGGAAGTGACCCAGTGCGGCGGCATGATCACGAGCTTTCTCGGCGATGGCGCCATGATCCTGTTCGGTCTGCCGGAGGCGGCGCCGGATGACGCTGTGCGCGCGGCACAATGTTCGATCGCGCTTTGCGTCAAGACCGAGCGCTGGATCGCAGCGTTGCCGCAACCGGTCGCGGCGCGCATCGGCTTCAAGATCGGCGCACATTTCGGGCCGATCGTCGCCTCCCGGCTCGGCGGTCGCAACCATCAGCACATCACCGCAACCGGCGACACTGTGAACGTGGCGAGCCGACTGATGGAAGTGGCGGCCCGCCACGATGTCAGGCTGGCGCTGAGCGATACGTTGCGCATCGCGGCGGAAGGCACGGGCGCCCGGCTGAAAACCGGAAGCCTCGCCGGCCCCGTCGAGACTCAGATTCGCGGCAGGTCGGGCTCCCTCACGGTCTGGCTGTGGCGGGGCGAACATCCGACGATCGATCAACGCACGCATCCCGACGCCGCGGAGTGACCGGCTTCGCGTCCTATTGCAATTCCGGCGGCGGCGTGCGGTCGAACACCTCGCCCTTCGGCTCCCGCAGGAGATGCAGCGCATAGGTCTCGATCACGAGCGGGCCGCGCCTGCGCTCGACCTCGGCCACCTTCTCCACGCGGGCGAACAGGTCCTTCAAGGGCGCGTCGCCGGGCCGGACCTCGCTGACATAAAGCAACGGGCCGGCAAGCTGCGCCGCATCCGGCTCGGGCATGTTGACCCAGCGGATGCGCTGGCTCTGCTGCGCCACGCAGGTGCCCTTCGGCAGATGGAAGGCGAGCCAGCCGGTGGTGCCGTAGTCCGACGCCAGCACGCATGTGGCTCCCGTTCGCGCCCTCGCCGCTTCGATCGCGGCGGCCGTTTCGCGCCAGCCGATGCCGACGCTGCGTACGGTGGCATCGCGGCGATAGCCCGACAGCGCGCCGCTGTTGGCCTGCACGACCAGCAATACGAACATCAAGACACCGCCCGGCGCCGCCCAGCGCCGACAGAAATCGACCAGACGCTGCCAGCGCGGCTGCCATTCGACCAGATGCGCGGCGACGGCGGCTGCGATCACAAACGCCGGATAAACCGGCGCAAACCAGTTGGCCTCGACGCGGGCATGGAGCGCGTGCCAGACGAAATAGGCGACGATGACCCAGAACATCGCATTGACGAGCACGCGCTGCGGCAGCGCGCCGGCGCGTCGGCGGAACAGAGCATAAAGCCCCATCGCACCGAGCATCCACACCAGCGGCGTGGCGAACGCGATCTGCGTCGGGATCAGCTCGGCGATGAAGACCGGGCGGAAATCCTCGATCCTCGCCCGCCCCATCTGCTTGATGAAGGAAACCCAGTGGTGGCCGGCGTTCCAGAGAATGACCGGCGCAAATAGCAACAGCGCGACGAGCCCGCCGAGATAAAGCCAAAGCGAGACCAGCCAGTGCCGCAGCTCGGGAACGGTGATCAGCCAGATCAGGATCGCCGGCCCGAAGAACAGCGCGGTGTATTTCGAAAGCAGCGCGCAACCGGCGGCAGCACCCACCGCTAGCCACCACACGCCGCGGCCGGTCTGCAGCACCTTGGCGAGCGCAAACAGCAGCAGACTGGAAGCCACCAGGAGCGGCGCGTCCGGCGTGACGATCATGGTGCCGACCGCGGCCATCAGCGTGACGTTCAGAAGGATCGCCGACGACGCGGCCACGCGACGGCTGCCGAACAGGATGGCGGCGGCCTGATAGATCGCCCAGCTCATCGGCAGCGCCAGCAGGATTGAGACCAGCCGCACGCCGAACTCGGTATCGCCTGCGATCAGCGTGCCGAGCCGGATCACCACCGCGACCATCGGCGGATGATCGTAATAGCCGCCGGCCAGATGCTTCGACCACATCCAGTAATAAGCTTCGTCGAAGGTGATCGGCGTGAACGCCGCGGCAATCAGGCGTAGTGCCACCAGCCCCAGGATCGCCAAACCCGTGTTGAGGGCAACCCGCGCCTCGCTCGGATTCATTTTCCCGTCATCGCTTGCGCCAGACGAACAGTCCGGACATCGCGTAATTCCAGACCACGCCCATCAGCGCGCCGGCTGCACCCGCGAGCCACCAGATCGGTTCCTGGTCGAAGACCGCGAACGCGACGCCGACATTGGCGAGCAGTCCAACGCCGCAAACGAGATAGAACAGCAACAGCCCGCGCAGGATCGCAAATCCCTTCAGCCGCTGGTCGCGGTAGGTAAGAAAGTTGTTCAGGACGAAGTTGCTGGTCATCGCAACCAGCGCGCCGATGGCCTGCGCCTCCGCAAACGGCACCTGGAAGATTTCGTGCGCGATGAACAGCGCCGTGAGGTGCACGACGAGGCCGGTGCCCCCGACCATCGCAAACAGCAGGAAGCGAAGTGAGACCACGTCGTTGGTCAGCTTGGCCAGCACCAGGCCCAGGAAGTCCAGCGCCACCATGGAATCGAGCTTGCTCTCGCCATGCTGGCGCGAGCCGAAGGTGTAGGGAATTTCGATGGCGCGCAGCTTGCCCTCCGCGGTCGCGATGACGTCGAGCAGGATCTTGAAGCCCTGGGTGGAGAGTTGCGGCGCCAGGTGCTCGAAGCGGTCGCGGCGGATCATGAAGAAGCCGCTCATGGGATCGGCGACCTCGACCTTCAGGGCGCGCCGGGCGACCTCGGTTGCAAGCTGACTGGCGCCTGCCCGCTGCTTGTTGAAACTGTCGGCGCTGCCGCCCTCGACATAGCGGCTGCCGACCACGAGTTCCGCCTCGCCGCTCCGCAGCAGCGCAACCATCTTCGGCAGTTGCGCTTCATCGTGCTGCAGGTCGGCGTCGATGACCGCTGCATAGGGGCCGCTCGAGGCCAGAATGCCCTCGATGCATGCACCCGACAGGCCGCGCCGCCCGATCCGGCGAATGCAGCGGACACGGGAATCCTTCCGCGCCAGCCCCCGCACTACTTCCCAGGTCCCGTCGGGGGAATTGTCATCGACAAAGACCACTTCCCAGGCAATGCCGGTCAGCGTGGCCTCCAGCCGCCGGTACAGCACGGTGACGTTGTCGCGCTCATTGAAGGTCGGCACAACGACCGAAAGCTCAGGCAAACCGGCCTGCGACGGGGTTTCGGGGCCCGGTTTGATGGCGTCATTCATGGTCGCCAGCGTATATCCGCAGCCGCCCGACATGCCAAGGCGAGCTTCAGGAACGCGGTGGCTGGACGGGGAAAACCGGGGGTGAAATCCACCGGGCGTCCATCCGATGCGGGGCGAATCGGTGGCCGCTGCCGGATCAGATCCGGGGTCTGCTTCGCTTGAAAATGCTCTGAAAATGCCAACGACCACGAACAGAGGGCGCGCGTACATCCGGCGCAGCCAAGCTATTCATGGTCGTTCCAGCGCCGGAGCCTTGAAGCGTCAACGTCGCCGTTGAATGCGAGATAGGAATGCCTGGGGCATTCCGCAAGGGGCAGCTAATTCGGCACTTCGCGAATCACAGGCCCGCGCGGGGCTGGCGTCGCAGGAGCCGGTTGAAGCGCCGGCGCGGGTTGCTGGATGCTCGCCGGCTTGGCGGGCTTTCCGAACTGGCCGATCGGCCCGTAGGCAATTGCAACCACCATCACGATCGACGCGACGATGGCCCCCAAAAGACCGGCGACTGACTGCGAATTCATACTCAATTATCCCCTACGCCTGACCGGGAACTGATATCACGGAAAAAGCTTGTCGAGGAATAGTCCCGGCGCCAGCCATCGACAAATCGAGCGGCCTGCGCCGCCCTCCAAAATCTCACCACGCGAGTGCCGCGTAACGGACAAGCAAGAACCGCGATTCCATCGCAAACATGGCAGACTCTCGACCTTTGGGTTGACAGGGATTAGGGGAAGAAGATGTCGAATACAGATCAGGGCAAACCGGCCGGAAAATCCGGGCGGCGCAAGGGCAAGGGAGAGCGGGGCAAAAAAGCCGCTTCCCAAGAGAGCACGGCCGTGAGCCCAACCGAGAGCCCGGCGCCGGTTGAATTGCAGAGCCCGGATCAGGATCAACCGCCGCAACCGGAGCCGGTTCACGCGGAGAGCCCGAAGGTGGATCAGCCGGCCGTCGAGGAGCCCGTCGTTGTCGCGTCGCCGGAGCCGCAGCCGACCGCGGCGCCCTCGCCGGCTGAGCCCGCACCCGTCGAGGCTGCGCCCGTCGAGGCTGCGCCCGCCGAGGCCGCGCCGATCCAGCCCGCACCGGTCGAGGCCGCGGTGGAGCCTGCGCCGGTAAGCCTGCAAACCATCGCCAATGCCTATCGCGACTACACAAGGAAATCGATCGAGGAGTTCGGTTCGTTTGTCGAACAGCTCAGCGGCGTTCGCTCGCTCGACAAGGCGATGACGGTTCAGACCGAATTCGTGAAGCGGGCCTATGAAACTTCGGTCGCCGAGTCGCAGAAGATCTGCGAACTCCACAACCGGCTCGCCAGACAGACCCTCGACCCGTTCAAGGGGGTGACCGACAAGCGGCCGGCGACGCACGGCAAGCCCTGAAGTCAACGCGAAACCGGTTTGGCACAAATTGGTGGAAGCAAAAGGCTCCGGTTTTCCGGAGCCTTTTTGTTTCGTTGTCGCGGGATTCCGCCTATGAGCCGGCGCCTTGGCAAACTGGCCAATCAGGGCCGATCTGGTTAACATGCACCGTGCCCTTCCCCATTTCCGACGAGCCCTCCCGTGAGCAAGCCTTCGAAATC
Organism: Bradyrhizobium sp. AZCC 2176; assembly: GCF_036924645.1. Taxonomy (NCBI): domain Bacteria; kingdom Pseudomonadati; phylum Pseudomonadota; class Alphaproteobacteria; order Hyphomicrobiales; family Nitrobacteraceae; genus Bradyrhizobium; species Bradyrhizobium sp. AZCC 2176. Next base: position 7,067,966 of record NZ_JAZHRX010000001.1, read on the forward strand.
GACCGCGAAAAACAGCGGCAACATCTTTATCGGCATCGGCGGCTGGACCTTCGAGCCGTGGCGCGGGGTGTTTTATCCCGAAAAGCTCGCGCAGGCGAAGGAGCTGGCCTACGCCGCGTCGAAGCTGACCTCGATCGAGATCAACGGCACCTACTACGGCTCGCAGAAGCCGGAGAGCTTTCGCAAATGGGCGCGCGAGGTGCCGGACGGATTCGTGTTCTCGTTGAAGGGACCGCGCTTCGCGACCAATCGTCGAGTGCTGGCGGAGGCCGGCGATTCCATAAAGCGCTTCTACGATTCCGGTGTGCTCGAGCTCGGCGACCGGCTCGGGCCCGTGCTATGGCAGTTCGCGCCGACCAAAAAATTCGACGAGGCCGATTTCGGCAAGTTCCTCGAACTGCTGCCGCGCAAACTCGCCGGCCGCGCGCTGCGGCACGTGGTCGAAGTGCGGCATGACAGTTTCTGCGTGCCTGACTTCATCGCATTGCTGCGCAAGTTCGAAACGCCTGTCGTGTTCGCCGAGCACGGCAAATATCCGGCGATCGCCGACGTGGTCAGCGACTTCGTCTATGCGCGGCTGCAGAAGGGCAATGACGAGCTCAAGACCTGTTATCCGCCGAAGCAGCTCGACGCCTGGGCCAAGCGCTTTCAGGCCTGGGCCAGTGGCGGCGAGCCGGACGATCTGCCGCGCGTCGACAAGGCCAAGCCTGCAAAGACGCCGCGCGACGTGTTCGCCTACGTCATCCACGAGGGCAAGGTGCGCGCGCCGGCGGGCGCAATGGAATTGATTGAACGCGTGAAATAACTCCCTAATCCAGCTTGATGCCGGCTTCGCGGATCAGCTTTGTCCAGTTGTCGTACTCGGAGGCGACGAAGGCGTCGAGCTTGTCATCAGGCAGGTCCCACACCTCTCCGCCGCTCTTCTCGAAACGTTCCTTGAGGTCGGGCAGCGAGGCGCGGATTTCCCGGCGCAGTTTTGCGATCGCATCCGGCGGGGTTTTCGCGGGCGCAAATATCCCGAGCCAGGAATCGACATCGAGGCCGGATACGCCGGCTTCCGACATCGTCGGCACGTCGGGCGCCAGCGGGCTGCGCTTCGATGACAGCAGCGCAATGCCCTTCGCCTGGCCCGACTGAACGTAAGGGAGCCCGGCGGCGTTCGAATCAAAAAACAGGTCGATGCGGCCGGCGAGCAGATCGGTGAAGGCCGGCGGCGAACCCTTGTAGGGTATCTCCTGAAATTTGACGCCCGCGGCTTTCATGAACGCGGCCGCCACCAGATGCTGGCCGGTGCCGACGCCGGCGGTCGCCACCGAAATCGAGCCCGGGTTGGCCTTTGCGGCGGCGACGATGTCCTGCAGCTTGGCGTGCGGCAAATCCTTGCGGCCGACCATCACGTAACCGAACTTGTAGATCAGCGCGACCGGCACGAAATCCTTGCGCGGATCGTACGCCAGTTTCGAATACAGCGCCGAATTGAACGCCATGTTGGAGAGCCCGCCGACCACCAGCGTATAGCCGTCCGGCTCGCTCTGGCTCGCCGCCTGCGTGCCGACGACGGTTCCGGCGCCCGGCTTGTTCTCGACGACGAAGGCCTGCCCCATCCGCTTCGACAGCGTATCCGCAAGCTGCCGCCCGACCAGATCGTAACTGCCGCCGGGACCGATCGGGACTATGATCTTTACCGGCCGATCGGGATAGCCGGTCTGGGCGTGCGCTGCGGCAATACTGCACAGCACGAGCACGAGTATCCGCGTCAGCGAGCGGCTAATTCGGTTCATCTTGTCTCCCCAGCGAGAATGGCCATCGACCGGCTCTTTCGCAGGACTATGCGGCACGCCACTTCCGGCCGCAACGCGGATGTAGCAATCGATCGGCCGTTACCGTAGCTTTGCGCCAGCGACATACCGTCTGGATCGAGATGGCCCGCAGGACCAAACGACTTTTCACCATCGGCTATGAGCAGACGCCGGCCAAGGCGGTGCTCGACGAGCTGGAAGCCGCCGGCGTCAAGCTGTTGGTTGACGTGCGCGCAGTCGCCGCCTCGCGGCGGCCGGGATTCTCCAAGAATCAGCTCGCGGCCGGCCTCGACGAACGTGGCATCTCCTATCTGCATCTGAAGGGCCTCGGAACGCCGAAGAGCGGCCGCGAGGCGGCGCGCAGCGGCAAGTTCGGCCTGCTGCACAAGATTTATTCGGCGCATCTGAAGACGGCGCAGGCCAAGGAACAGCTCGACGAGTTGTCGGCACTGGTGAACAAGTCCGGTCCGGTGTGCATTCTCTGTTACGAGCGCGATCATACTCAGTGCCACCGGCAATGGATCGCGGAGATCATCGAGGACCGCGACGGCGTGAAGGTCGAAAATCTGGTGGCACCGCAGGTATAGCCAGCCGTCATTCCGGGGCGCGGAGCGCGAGCTCTGATGCGCAATTGCGCATCAGAGAATCCATCGCTCCGCGGAGCAGATGGCGAAATGGATTCCGGGTTCGCGCCAAGAGGCGCGCCCCGGAATGACGAAGAGATCATCCTTTACCATCAAGCCGCAACGTTCCCTCCATGATCTGCACACAGCCGCCGCCGACATGGATGGATGCCACCTCGCCATTCTGCTTGCGGACACGCGTCAGCAAGAGGCTCGGCCGGCCCATGTCGACACCCTGCCCGATCTTCAATTTCAGTTCGCCGTCTTTGATATCATCGAGATCGGCAAGCAGCGCCGCGCAGGCCGCCGTCGCGCTGCCGGTGGCCGGATCTTCGGACAGTCCGCTGGCGGCGGGGTGAAACATCCGCGCCTGCAGCTCGCATGGCTTTTCGCCGGCCGGCACATCGCTCGTATAGAAGTAGACGGCGTCGCTGCCGTCGCACGGGAAGGTTTTTGCGAACGCTGCAGCATTGGGCCTGGCCCGCCGCAGCGCCTCGCGCGAGGCGACTTCGACGGCCAGGAACGGCAGCCCGACTGAGATGATCTGCGGTGCATGACGGTCGGTCTTGACGTCGCCGACCGACAGCGAGAGGCAGGCAGCCGCCTGTTCGACGGGAAGATGCGACATCCGCTTCAGCGGCTGCGGCGCCGTGAATTCGGTGCTGACGACCCTTTCCTGCTCCGTCACGATCTCGACCGGGACGAGGCCAGCGCCCTCCTCGAACAGCAGCCGTGCCGGCGGTCTTGACGCCAGCGTCGCCAGCACGAAGGCGGTGCCGACATTTGGGTGGCCCGCAAACGGCAGCTCCCGGTTCACCGTGAAGATGCGCACCAGAGCGTCGTGGGCGGGATCGGCCGGCGGCAGCACGAAGGTCGTCTCCGAATAATTGAACTCGGTGGCGATCGCCTGCATCTGTTCGGTCGACAGCCCGCCGGCATCGAGCACGACGGCGAGCGGATTGCCGCCAAAGGCGCGGTCGGTGAAAACGTCCACAGTGATATAACGCCGCTGCATTTCGATGCTCCCTTACCCTAACCGCCACACGGCCATCGGCCGCTCATAACCCCTGACCTCGACCTCGCCGAGCGAGACGGCATCGCCGCACGCTTCGCCGAGCGCGTCGCGAACCGCTTCCGAGATCAGGAATTGCGAATTGAAATCCTTGTTGAGCGCCTCTAGCCGCGAGGCGAAGTTCACGGTGTCGCCGATCACGGTGTATTCCTTGCGCCGCGGCGAACCGATATTGCCGGCGACCACCTCACCGAGATGAATGCCGATGCCGATACGCAAGGGCCAGCTCGCCCCCTCATTGATGCGCGCATTGGCTTCCAGCATTTCGCGTGCCGCGGCGACGGCCCGGTGCGCCGGGTCCGGCGCTTCCAGCGGCGCGCCGAACAGCGCCAGCAATCCGTCACCCAGGAACTTGTTCACGATGCCACCGTGGCGATCGAGAATGTCGACCAGAACGGCGAAGGCGCCGTCGAGCCGGTCCACCACTTCCTGCGGCGTGCGGGTGCGCGCGCCAGCCGTGAAGCTGCGGAAGTCGACGAACATGACGGCGACGCGGCGGATGTCGCTATCGGTCTTCGTGCCCTCGGCCATCAGGCGCTCCACCACCTGCGGCGAAACGTGCTGGCCGAACAGGTTGGTGATGCGATCGCGCGCGGTCGCCGCCTTGATGCTGGCCTCGAACTGCCGCCGCAACTGATGCCCGACCGCGCCGGCGAGCACGCCGCAGATCAGGATGATGAGGCTGCGCGCGGCGTGATAATAGAGGGGTTCGGCCTGGTCGCCGATAGCCGGATGATAGAACATCGCCATGTAAAACAACTGAACGGCGGCGACCGCGCCGGTGAAGGTCGAGAGCCAGAAATCCAGCCGCAGGGTCGAGAGGATGATGAAGATGAAATAGATCATCGGCACCACGAAGCCCAGCGCCGCTACCGATCCCATGCTGTTGATGTGCAGCGCCAGCGCGACCGTCGGCATCGAGGTCTCGATCAACGCGCCAAGATAGCGCCTGATCACCGGCAGGTCGCGGCCCAGCCGCATGTGGCGGGTGATCTGGCCATGCACCCACAATTCGAACAGGATGAACGGCACGATGATCGAATAGAAGTATTCCGGCCTCAGATTGCCGTGCCAGACACGGCTCACCGCCTCGGATGCGAAGAAGTAGACGGTCCCGAGGATGATGGCGAGCAGCGCGGTGGTTGCAATCAGCGCCTTGATCCGCAACAGCTCGGTCGTCATCACTTCCTGCATCAGCGCGCGCTGGAAGTCAGCCGACACGCCGGTATCTTGGTCGTTCTTCCCCTTGCCCCACAACCCAGCCATCCCCTCACCTGTCATTCCGGGCGCGTAAGGGCGCAAACCGAGACGGCCCCTCCGCTTCTCCGTCATTGCGAGCGCAGCGAAGCAATCCATCGCGCCGCAAAGAAAGTATGGATTGCTTCGCTTCGCTCGCAATGACGAATGGACCCACCGCGCTACCTTCTTGCTGCCAGCATTTATAACCTCAATCGAGCGTGCGGCGGAAGCGCGTCACGGCGATCGTCATTGCCACCAGCATCAGTGCAATGAGTGCAATCGTGTCGTATTGCAGGTTGGAAGGCGCGGCGCCCTTTCAGCATGATGGCGCGGACGATGCGGATGTAATGGGTCAGCGGCAGCCCTTCGCCGAGATATTGCGCCCAAACCGGCATGCCCGCGAACGGAAACATGAATCCGGACAGGAGAATGCTGGGCAGGAAAAACATCATCGACATCTGCATCGCCTGCAACTGGTTCTGCACGATGGTGGAGAAGGTGTAGCCGATCGACAGGTTGGTGGTGATGAACAGCGTCGTCAGCGCCGCCAGCAGCACCACGCTGCCGAGGATCGGCACACCGAACAAGAGGACCCCGATGCTGACGATCAGCGAGGCCTGGATGAAGCCGACGATCACGTACGGAATGATCTTGCCGAACATCACCTCCACCGGCCTGATCGGCATCGACAGCAGGCTTTCCATGGTGCCGCGTTCGATTTCGCGCGTCACCGACAGCGCGGTGAAGATCAGCATGGTCATGGTCAGGATGGTGCCGACGAGGCCCGGCACGATATTGAGCCGCGATTCCGCGGCCGGGTTGTAACGGGCATGCGCCCTGATCTCGAAAGGCATCGCGGGCGGATCGCCGATATGGAGGTCGTGTGCGAGCGCGGTCTGCACGACGACGCCGAGCGAGCCGAGCGCCGAGCCGGCCGCGACGGGATCGGTCGCGTCCGCCGCGACCAGCAGTGCCGGCTTGTCGCCGCGCCGCACCGCGCGTTCGAAGCCGCGCGGGATCTCCACGCCAAACAGCACCTTGCCGGACTGCAAGAGATCGTCGAACTCGGCGACGCTGTGCACTTCGCGGGTGAAGCGGAAGTAGCTGGTATTCTCCAGCGCCTTCAGCACCGAGCGCGCCAGGTCGCTGTCCTCCTGGATCAACACCGCCGTCGGCAGATGGCGCGGCGTGGTGTTGATGGCGTAACCGAACAGCAATAGCTGCATGACCGGGATCATCACGATCATGGCGAACGAGACGCGGTCACGGCGGAGCTGGATGAATTCCTTGACCAGCATCGCATAGCTGCGCCGCCAGAAGCCGAACGCCGGCTCGCTGGCGCCGCGATCTTGGTTGGTCATCTCGGTTGCACTCATTGGAAATTGTCCTTTGAGCGGTTCATGAGATCGATAAACACGTCTTCCAGCGACGGTTCGCTGTCTTCCCAGCGCCATCCACGGTTGGCCCGGTAAGGCGCGATGGTCGCCTCGAGCGCCGATTTGTCACGCCCCGAGACGTGCAGGCTGGTGCCGAACGGCGCCACCATGTCGATGCCGGGCTTGCCGGTGAGTTCGGCCGCAAGCCCGTTGAGCTCCTCGCCCGAGACCGTATAGGTCGACAGCGCCGATTTCGCGATCACCTCGTCCACCGTGCCATGCGCCAGCAGGTGGCCATAGGCGATGTAGGCGATCTCGTGACAGCGCTCGGCCTCGTCCATGTAATGGGTGGAGACCAGCACCGTCAGCCCCTCGGCGGCGAGCGCGTGGATCTCGTTCCAGAAATCGCGTCGCGCCTTGGGGTCGACACCGGCGGTCGGCTCGTCCAGCAGCAGCAATTGCGGATTGGGCAGTGTGCAGGCGCCGAGCGCCAGCCGCTGTTTCCAGCCACCAGAAAGCTCCCCGGCAAGCTGCTCCTCGCGGCCGCTCAGGCCGATCCGCCGGATCATCTCGGCCGCGGCGCTGCGCGCGTCGCGCATGCCGTAGAGCCGCGCGACGAATTCGAGGTTCTCGCGCACCGAGAGATCCTGATACAGGCTGAAGCGCTGCGTCATGTATCCGACCTGGCGCTTGATCTTGTCGGCGTCGCGGCGGATGTCGTAGCCGAGGCAGGTCCCTTCGCCGGCATCCGGCGTCAGGAGGCCGCACAGCATGCGGATGGTGGTGGTCTTGCCGGAGCCGTTGGGCCCAAGGAAGCCGTAGATCGAGCCGCGCTTCACCTGCATCGAAAGGTCATGCACGACCTCGCGGCCGCCGAACGATTTTGAAAGACCCTCGACATTGATCGCAATGTCGGGTGCAGATGCGGGCGCTGTATTCATCGCTTGTCCGCTACCGGCGTTCGAGGATTGAGGAACACGCTGATCGGCTGGCCGACGCGCAGCACGTCCGGCCGGCTCGGCCGCGCCTGGATCAAATAGACCAGCTTGTTGCGCTCATCGAGGCTGTAGATCACCGGCGGGGTGTATTCCGCCGTGGTCGCGATGAAATAGATCTTTGCCGTGAGGTCGGCCGCGCAATTGTCGCAGGTCACCTTCACCTCGTCGCCGATCGCAAGCTTTGGCAATTCCGCCTCCGGCACGAAGAAGCGCAGCTTCATGTTGCCGGGCGGCATGATCGACAACACCGGGCGTTGCGCCTGCACCATTTCGCCCTCGCGAAAATAGATCTGCTGGATGGTGCCGCCGACCGGTGCAAAGCCGCTCCGCCGCGCCAGCCGGGTCTGGGAAGTATTGACGCGCGCTTCCGCGACGCGCAACGCCGAGGTTGCCGAATCGAGGTTGGCCTGCGTACCGGAGCCGGTCTTGCTCAACGACGCCGCGCGGTCATAGGTCTGCTGCGCATTGGCGAGTGTCGCCTTGTTCTGATTGAGATCGGCCTGCTGCAAATCGTCGTCGACGGTATAGAGTTGCATGCCGGGCTTCACCTCGTCGCCCTCGCGCACGTTGAGTTTGGTCACGCGCCCGCTTTCATCCGGGCTGACGAAGATCATGTCGGCCTCGACCCAGCCCTGGAAGCCCGGGTCCTTGCCATCCTTGCAACCGGTAAGCACGACGGCCAGCGCCAGCGCGGCCAGGATTGCCGTCATTCGCGACGAAGTCATGTCGTCCTCCGTTCGCCAAAAATCAGATCGAGATGCACCCGAAACATTTCGAGGGCGTCTAGTGGCGCATGTCTGCTGAAGAGGCTCTGCCAGATCACGGCGATCAGCGCGGGCGCCACCATGATTTGCGGAAACCGCGCCAGATTCTTGTGCTGGATTTCGCCGCGCGCGATGCCGAGTTCGATCAGCGCGCGCATGCCAGCGAGGCCTCGCGACACCACTTCGCGGTAATAGAAGTCGGCAACTTCCGGAAATCGCGGGCCTTCGGCGACGATCAGCCGCACGAGGTCGCCGCGCCGCGTGGTCGCCACCTCCTCGATGAAGGTTTTGGCAAACCCCTCCACCATGTCGCGCACCGACGCCCCGGGCTGAGGTGGCGTGCCCCAGATACGGTTGATCATCGGCACGATGGCGGTCCGGATCAGCTCCTCGAACATCGATTCCTTGTCCTTGAAGTGCAGATAGATCGTGCCCTTGGCGACGCCGGCGCGCTTGGCGACGTCATCAAGCCGCGTCGCCGCAAACCCGCGCGCAATGAACTCGTCCATCGCCGCCTCGATGATGGCCCCGCGCCGCTCGGCCGCTCGTTCGGCGCGGTTGGAGACGGGCTTGGAGGCGGGCTCGGGCGGCGCCGGAGCGGCCAATGCCATCTCCCCGGCCCGGCGACTGGCGGGTTTCGGGGCGGATTTCCGCGCTTTCTTGGCGGTGCTATTTGTCATGCCCATAATATGACTGACTGGTCAGTCACTGTCAATTTAAACCCAAAAGCGGCTCCTTCACATGGGCGTGACCAACTTGCAGGAACCCTCGGTTCGCGCTGCCAGTGTCGAGGAATTTGCGCGTCGCCCGAAGAGCGTCATATCCCACACTTTACGGGGTACGATGCTGCCCATCCCCGTCATTGCGGGTGCAGCGAAGCAATCCACCTCGCGGCACAAAAGAAAGAATGGATTGCTTCGCGGAGCCTGTCATCGGGCGCGCGCATTCGCGCGACCCGTTGGCTCGCAATGACGTTGATACAGTTTCGCATTCTCGCGACACACTGTGCCCGAGGTTTGCATGAACCTTGTCCCTCCCAAGGAGGGAGCAGGGAATGCCGGGTGCTTGCTGCACCCGCGGTCTCGTGTGCAATGGTGTAGAGAGTTGCGCACACGAGCATACAGGTACAGCCGGAGCACTCCGGCATTCCCTGCGCAATGGGTTGACGGCTTATGCCGCGCTCTCCCTGGAGACGAATTCGTCTTGCCTCCATCGCTGCCGGCTTGATGGCTCAATCGATCCGGTTGGATCGAAGTCGCCACCGGCAGCTTGGCACCAGCCACGGGTGTCAGGACCACACGGTTTTGCCGTACGCTTCAGCGCCGTACGTCCTGCGCGCCGGATTTCGCTCACAAGATAAACTTGCCCTGCGACTCCCTCTGCGCGCCGACGCTGCTGCGTCCACCACATCCCGCCTCGCGTTCGTGACGATCGCGATACGCCCCTCTTGTCGAGACGGGACAGCGCGGAGATAGCCACTGATTTGGGGTCAATTAGAAGCGGGAAATTTTTGCAAGGCAGGCTGGACGACCCAAATCAGCTTGAATCTGTTCAGCAAATTAGATTGTTCGCGCACTGCTTTTCCAGCGCGGTTGGCCGTGCTGGTGAGCGTACTCACAGTCAATACGTCGCCCGAGGCGGCGCCCGAAAGCGTTGTCCACGCCCAGATGACATGATTGACTGGGTTATGAAGCGTTGGCCTGCCGACATGGCGGTGTGCTGCAATCGTGCGAGGCGCAGATGGATATTCGAGCCAAGCTAATAGAGCTATGTGATGCGTTTAACGCGCACGATCTGGATCGGATCATGAGTTTCTTTGCCGATGATTGCGTTTTGGAGATGCCAAGGGGGAATAAGCCGTATGGCTCCCGGTTTGAGGGCAAGCAGACGGTGCGGCAAGGGCTGGCTGCGCGCTTTGAAGGCCTGCCCGACGTCCACTACGGGAACGCTGAGCATTTTGTGGATTCGGAATCTCAAACCGGCATTTCGAAATGGTGCCTCACCGGCACTGCTCGGGATGGCAAGAAGCTGGAAGTCTGGGGTTGCGACTTCTACAGCTTCCGCAACGGCAAAGTGGTTCGAAAAGATTCATATTGGAAACTCGTCGAGTGAGTCCGGGATGGCCGGTTGACGCGGCGGCAGAGCCGGCGGCTGCCCAGCGCGCTGGCCAATGAACGGGATTGGCCCGGCTCAGATGTAGAAACCCGAAGCACAATCGTGACTTGAATTCGCCTGCATAAGGTTTGCATTATTTGTCCAGGAGGGGCCGTTTCCAGAGCACCATCTCCTGGGAGGACACAGATGAAAGCATTCACGTTGGGTGTGGCGATCACGCTTGCGCTTTGCGGCGCCGCCTACGCGCAAGCACCAAGCTGGACCGTCCCCGCTGAAAGCCAGCGCTGTCCGTCGAAATGGGGCGCAGCCGACGAGCGCGGTTCGGCCAACCACCAGAAGCCTGCGGCGGTGATGAACGCCGCAAAATTGATCAAGACCGGCGAGGTGATCGAGCTCGCGCACGTGCTCGGCCCCAGCATGGCGTTCTTCGGGACACGGCGCTTCGACATGCACACCAAGCGCACGTTCATGAACCAATTCTCCAACATGCGCGGCTCGAACGAAGAGATCATCATCACCGAGCTCGGCCAGGTCGGCACCCAGTTCGACGGCTTTGCGCACCAGACCCATCTCAACAGCTGGTACAATTGCCAGAAGGTCGACGAGAACACCGATCGCACTGGCTTCAGGAAGTTCGGCATCCACAATGTGGGCGCGCTGTTCACGCGCGGCGTCCTGATCGACGTCGCGGGCTTCAAGGGCGTCGAGATGCTGGGCGACAATTACGAAATCACCGTGGACGACCTCGAGGGCGCGCTGAAGAAGCAGAACCTGACGCTGCAGCCCGGCGATGCTGTCATCATCCATACCGGCTGGGGCAAGCTTTACGGCAAGGACAACCCCCGCTACGTGAAATCCTGTCCGGGCATCGGCGTGCCGGCTGCGCTCTGGCTTGCCGCAAAGGACCCGATGCTGCTCGGCGCCGACAACTGGCCGGTCGAGGTCGCGCCCAACCCCGACAAGCAATTATCGCTTCCGGTGCACCAGGTCGCGCTTGTGGTGAACGGCATCCACCTGCTGGAGAACCTCAAGCTCGATGAACTCGCGCAGAAGGGCGTCGGAGAGTTCGCCTTCATAATGCAGCCGCTCAAGATTGAGGGCGGTACCGGCTCCACCGTTTCGCCGATCGCCGTGCGATAGCGGCGATACTTCGATTTCCGAAAAGTTCGATGCCGTGCCGGCGAGCCGAAAGAACCGCGCCACGCGTGCCACTTGGCCGCAACTTCTTAAGGATGTTCACTTCGCAAACGGGTTCACCCAGCCGCCCCTTCCCGCCGCCGGCGCGCGCGGCGGAAAGGCCGCCTCGAGATAGTTCAGCACCACCTCGCGCGCCTTGTCGTCGAGCGGCGGCATGTTGTGGCGGCGGATCATCAGGTTAATGGAGTCCTCCCACTGCGCGCGCGTCATGCCCTGCTGCGCCACCAGGCGGAAGCCATGGCAGGCGGTGCAGGCGTAGAAGGCCTCATTGCGGCCGGCGCCCGCGGCAAACTGCTCCGGGCTTTCATCGCGCGGCGTGAAGCTCGTTTGCGCAGTGGCCGGCGCTATCAGGAGCGCGCCGGCCATAGCGAGCCACGCAAGACGCTGCATCATCCGACCAGCACGGCGATCCGGTGCATGGCGTTACCGCCATAGCCTTGTGGATTCCAGAAGCCGGCCTGATGCGGCTGCATCGCGCCTTTTGAATCGGTGGCGCGCGCCCAGATTTCGAAATAGCCGTCGGTCGGCAGCTTGACGGTCGCGGTCCAGCGCTGCCAGTCATATTTGTTCTTCGGCTTTTCCAGCGTCGTGCGCTGCCAGCTCGCGCCGAAATCGGTCGAGATGTCCACCTGCTTGACGGTGAGATCGCCGGCCCAGGAGGCACCGCGCAGTTTCAATTCCTTGGTGCCGGCCGCGAACTTGGCGCCGTTCGCAGGACTAGTGATGATCGAACGCACCGGCATCGACTCGAGAATACGGAAATTCGCCGGATCGGCCTTGCCGCCGGGCACCATCGGCTTGATGGCAAGCCGATAGGAAAACTCAGTCATGCCGGGGCCGTCATGCTCGCGGTCGCGGATGGTGATGCGCGTCAGCCATTTCTGCGAGGCCGAGCCGGTCCAGCCCGGCACGATCAGGCGCACCGGCCCGCCATGGATATTCGGCAGCGGCTTGCCGTTCATCGCCCACACGATCATCGTGTTGGGGTCCATCGCCTTCTCAAGCCGCACGCCGCGCGAAAGGCTCGGCTTGCCGGGGTCGCCCGACAGATGCAGATCGGCCGCATAATGCGCGGTGTATTTCGCGCTGGGTTTCAAGCCGGCCTTCTTGAGCAGATCAGCGAGCGGCACGCCGGTCCACTCCGCGCACCCTGCCCCGCCGTTGGTCCACTGGTTGCCGCGCGCCGGCGGCGAGAATCCCGAGCGGCCGTTGCCGCCGCATTCCAGCACCATGCGCCGCGTCACGGCCTTGTATTTCGATTTCAATTCGCCGAGCGTGATCTCGACCTTGTTGTTGACCTCGCCATCGATGGTGATCTTCCAGGCATCGGGATCCTTCGCCTCTTCGGGGATCTGCCCGTTGTTGCGGATGTAGAACTTCTCGATCGGCGTGGTGTCGTCGTCGAGCAGGCTTTCCGGCGTCTCGGCCACCAGTGGCCGCTCGCCGAGCACGACGAGGCCCTCGTTTTTGCCGGGATATTTCAGGTATTGCGGTCCCTTGTCCGGAGCTGGCGCGGCGGCGGACGGGGGCGCAGCGGCCGGAGCGGGCTGCGCGTAGGCCTGCGGAATGGCGCCGCCGTTGCGCGACAGCGGCAGAACGCCGCCCATGACAACCCCGATCGCCGCCAGACCTGAACTGCCCAAAAATCTGCGCCGGCTGGTGTCGAACTTGTTGCCGTCAGCCGAATTGCCTCCGGTTTCCCGCATCATGACGTCCGCTCCCTTGTTGCCCGCTGCCCGGGCTTGCTTGGCCGGGCTTCCCCCTTGGAAAACCCAGCGGGAGGAGTATTTGCGTTTTGCGCCCGTGCCGCAAGGTCCGCCCGCGTGCCGCCGGCGCCATCGTGCGACAGGCCGCCCCACGCATTGGCGTCAATTTGTCGCTCGACAGAGCACATAAACCTTGCGAGAATTTTCGGCGATACAACCGTCTATCGGTGCATCACCCGATATCTGACATGTGAATGTAGGGAACCAGCGAGGGGACCTGCCATGGCTAGTATCGAAGAAACTCCGCGCAAGCTCGTTTTGAAAGCAGGCTCAAAGACACTTACGCTCGACAAGGATTCCGGCAAGGCAACGCTGCAGCAAAAAATGCTGCTGTGGAACAAAAAGCCCGTCGAATTCCCGCTCTCCAATATCGACGACATCGCGGTGAAGTCGAACGTGGACGGGCTTTCAGGCGCGCCAATCCATCACAGCGTCCTGCACGAGCGTACTGGCGAGATCATCGTCCTGACAACCGAAGAAGCCAGGGACGCCGCCGAAACGGTCAAAAAGCTGCGTGGATTTATTGGAATGTAGGATTCATCGCCGGCCGGTCCGAATTTATCGGTCCACGCGCCTGCTGTGAAACTTCAGCCCGTCGACGCTCTCGTCGATCGCCTTGCGCTCGGCGCGCATCGCGAGCCCGACCGAATCGAACTCGGCGCGGGTCACCTCGCAGTTGGCAGCACCGATCGGGCGCACTCAGCCCTTGCGCATTTTGCTGAGCAGGAAGTTGTCGTAATAGTTTTCCGCGATCTGCGTGTAGAACAGCACCTCCTTCATGTAGGCGTCGTGGCTCTCTTTGGTCTTCTTGAACAGCGCGCTCTTCTCGGCAATCTCGTTCAGATGGTCCTGGGTTGCCTTGTAGCAGGCCTCCATGACCGGTTGCGGGAACGCGCGCAGCTCCGCTCCGCCGGCAACGAGCCGCTTCAGGGCGGCCGGATTGACGCTGTCATATTTTTCGATCATCCACGCGCCGGCAGCCGAACCGGCCTGGTTGAGGACCGCCTGGTATTGCCTGGGAAGCCCATTCCACTTCTCTTCGTTTACGATCATGTGCAGCATGGCGCCGCCTTCCCACCAGCCGGGGAAGTAGTAGTACTTCGCCACCTTGTAGAAGCCGAGCTTCTCGTCGTCATAGGGACCGACGAACTCCGCCGCATCGATCGTCCCCTTCTCGAGCGCTGGATATACATCACCGCCCGCGATCTGCTGCGGCACGACGCCGAGCTTGGCGAGCACATGGCCGCCCATGCCCGCGATGCGGAACTTGAGGCCCTTGAGATCGTCGACCGTCTTGATCTCCTTGCGGAACCAGCCGCCCATTTGCGTGCCGGAGTTGCCGCACAGGATGGCGTGCGTCCTGAAAGGTTTCAGCGCCTCGTTGCAGAGTTCGGCGCCGCCGCCGAACGACCACCAGGAATGCTGATGGCGATGGTTCATGCCGAACGGCGCGCCCGTCGCATAGGTAAGCGCCGGCTCCTTGCCGATGTAGAAATAGAGCGGCGTCTGCGCCATCTCGACGGTCGCGTTGCTCACGGCATCGAGCGCCTGCAGGCCGGGCACGATCTCGCCTGCCGAAAAGGTCTGGATCTGAAACTTGTTGTCGGTGGCGTCAGCTACGTATTTCGCAAAGGTCTGCGCGGTGCCGAAGATGGTATCGAGCGACTTTGGAAAGCTCGAACTCAGCCGCCACTTGATCTCAGGTGCTGCTTGCGCGATCGCAGGCGCCGCAACCAGCGTCGTCGCGCCGACCACAGCGCCGCCTTTGAGGAACGTACGGCGTTTCATGATGTGCTCACTCCCTTGGATGGCAGACCCGCATCATAACGAACTTCCGGGCATGCGTGAAAGCGCTACGCTTGACCTAGCGGATATTTTGCGGCTGCCGCGCCGGTCGACGATCCCGTCGACCACTCCGTGCTCGGGCGAAAGTTGCGCGGTGAGACACTATGCCTTCGGTATCCGGGCCAGAACCCGGTGAACGCACGCGATAAACAGCTTCGCGACAGGGCTCGGTGTGCGATTTTTGAGGGTCACAATCCCGACCGGGCGGGGCTGTTTGGGCAAATTGATCGGCAGACGCTGGAGGGCCTGGTCATGGCCGCCAAAGCGCAGGATCGAGATCGGCAGTGTGGCGACGAACCGTCCACTTGCGACCAGCCTGCAGCACAAATGCATCGAGAGCGTCGTAACGGGCGCGCGCGGCATCTCGGCGCCGCCGGCGCGAAACAGTTCGACCGCGAGCGATCCGGGCATTGTATCTGATGGCGGCAGAATCCAGGGTTCACCGCTGAGATCGGCGAGCTTGACGTTGCGTGCACGCGCCCATTTGCTTTGCCGCCCTGCCACTACAACGACCTCATCGTCATACACGACATCGGCTTCCAGATCGTCATCGGTGAACGGCGTCGGGATGCGGCCGATCAGAAGATCGATGCTCCGCTCGCGCAGCTCGCGATAGTGCAATGTGCTGATTACGGTTTGCGCCACGTCGAGGTGAACGCCGGGATAGTCACGCCAGAAGCGTTCGATAATGGCCGGCAGCATTCCGGCTGCGATACTCTCCGTACTGCCGATCCGCAGGCTTCCGACCGATGGATCGGCGAGAAATTCAAGCTCCTCCACGCCCTGCTTGAGTTCATCGAAGACGATCAAGCCGCGTTTTACCAGCGCGCGGCCATAGGCGGTCGGCTCGATGCCGTTTCGTCCGCGATCGAGCAGGCGAAGGCCGAGCGTCTGCTCCATGTCCGCGATTCCCTTCGACACCGCGGGTTGTGAGACCCCGAGCTCAGCCGCAGCCTTGGCCATGCTTCCCAGTTGCACGACAGTGATCAGCAGATGCAGGTCGCGCAACTTGAGGCGACGCCCGATTCGACCAGCCCACTCCATGGCTTGACCTATCAAAATGGTTATGGAAACCTAAGATAATAGCATTAGACGGTCATGTCCCCGGGGTGCATGCTTCCCGTGACCTTTTTTAGAAGGAGGGCACGTGACCGGATTGGCTACCATGCGGCGCACTTCGAAGCTTGCTGTCGCTGCCCTCGCGTTGACCGCTGGGCTCCTGCTTCCGACCCTGGCTGTCGCTCAGGCCTATCCGTCCAGGGTCGTTAAAATCATTGTCCCCTTCCCGGCCGGCGGCCCACTCGACGCCACGGCACGCCTGCTCGCAGACAAACTCGCGAGGAGTACGAAGCAGCCGTTCGTGGTGGAGAACCGGCCGGGCGGCGCCGGCAATCTCGGGACCGATGCCGTCGCAAAGGCCGCGGCGGACGGATACACGCTGCTTCTCGTCCTTGATACGCCGCTCACGGTCAATCCGTGGCTCTACACCAAGCTCCCGTTCGACCCGGTGCGGGATTTCACGCCGATTTCGACGGTGGCCAGTTTTTCGCTCAGCCTGGTCGTGCATCCGTCGGTGCCGGTCAACTCGGTGGCGGAATTCGTCGCATACGCTAAAACACGCAAAGAGAAACCGCTGCTGTATGGCAGCGGCGGCGGACCCGGCAATCCGGGTCATCTCGCGATGGAGTACTTCCGCCTGCAGGCAGGTTTCGACGCCGTGCACGTGCCCTACAAAGGCAATGCCGAAGTCGTCATGGGCCTCGTGAGCGGACAGATTGAGGCCGGTTTCCTTGCGACCCCCGGCGTACTTCCCAGCGTGCGAGACGGTCGACTGAAGGCGCTTGCCGTCTCAAGTCCTCGACGGACCTCGATCGCACCTGACGTTCCGACGGTCGCGGAGAGCGGCTATTCCGGATTCGAGGTTGGGTTCTACCAGTTGATGCTTGCGCCTGCCGGCATTCCGGAGTCCGTCCGGTCCATGCTCGAGCGCGAGCTCCAGGACATCATGCAATCCGCCGAACTGCAGGAACGTCTCCGCGTGCAGGCACTGGAGCCGATCGCGAGCACAAGCGCAGAGACCGACGCTCTGCTCAAGCGCGTCAGCGCACAATGGCAGACTGTCATCAGGACGGCCGATATCCGGATCGAGTGACGCGATGAAGGCGAAGAAAAAGCATACGCGCGCACGACCGGCGCAGACGCAGATCGTCATGCTCGGAACCGGGACCCCGCGACCCGATCCCGAAAGGTCGGGCCCTGCGACGGCCATTGTGGTGAAAGGGAAACCCTATCTCGTCGACTTCGGGCCCGGTGTCATTCGCCGCGCCGCAGCCGCGTACAACAAGGGTATCACGGCATTCGGACCGGCCGCCGCCGCGCTCTCGACGGTCTTTCTCACCCACCTGCATGTCGACCATACCGCCGGCTATCCGGACCTGATCCTGACGCCATGGGTTCTCGGCCGCACAGAGCCGATCAGCGTTTACGGACCGCGCGGTCTCCGGGCCATGACAAAGCACGTGCTGGAAGCGTGGAAGGTCGATATCGACAACCGCACCAACGGCATCGACCGGTTGCCGCGCGCCGGTTGCCGCGTGAACGTGCATGAGATCGTGCCCGGCGTGATCTATTCAGACAGCAACATTCAAGTCACCGCCTTTCCGGTCCGGCACGGCGCGCTTGCACACGCATTCGGCTTTCGCTTCGAGACGCCCGACAGGATCATCGTCATTTCCGGCGATACGGCGCCGACACCCAGCCTCGCCAAGCATTGCGAGGGCTGCGATGTTCTGATCCACGAAGCCTATTCGCTGCAAACGTATCGAAGCGTGCCGCGCAAGTGGCAGCATTACCGGCGAAAATACCACACCTCGTCACGCGAACTTGCCGCGCTTGCCGCGCGCGTAAAACCTCGCCTGCTGGTGCTCTATCATCGCGCGAACGCCGGTGGCGCCATGACGCTGGCGGACCCGGAAACGGCTCTATTGGACGAGGTCCGGAGTCGCTATGATGGGCGAGTTGTTACGGCTCATGATCTTGACGTGTTCTGAACGACGGGACCGAATTACATTCGACTGGAGGCTGGCATGACGCATCGTAATTTTGCCCGTGCTGCAACCGTTGGAGCTCTGTTCGTTGCCGGAGCGATCGGCACCACGGCAGTCGCCGATGACGTCAAGCGGGTCTCCGCCAACGGCACCGAACTTTCCTACGTGGAGGCCGGCCAGGGCGAACCGGTCATCTTCGTTCACGGCGGCCTTCAGGACTATCGGATGTGGGCCGGGCATCTGCCGAAATTCGCCGGCCGTTATCGCGCCATAGCGTATAGCCGCCGCAACCATTTTCCCAACGATGTGAGCCCCGACGGTTTGCCGGATGCTGCCGCTGATACGCATGGCGAGGATCTCGCCGCATTCGTGCGCGCGCTTGGTCTATCCAGGGTGCGGATCGTGGCGCATTCGTCGGGAGCGCACGCCGCGCTCTTCTTCGCGACCAGGTACCCTGACATGCTCGTCAGTCTCGCGCTCAATGAGCCGCCGGCCACCGGGCTGTTGACTGGCGTGCTTGGTGTCGCAGACACGTTGAAGGAATGGGGCGGCAAGCAGGTGGCAGCAAGGGAGGCAGCCAAGGCCGGCGACACGCTGCGCGCCATACCTCTCTTCGTGGATGTCGTCGGCGGACCGGGCGCTTATGAGCGTCGTTCCGATGCCGACAAGAAAATGAATCTGGATAACGTGGCTTCCTTTCAGGCCGACGCGACAACGAAACTTCCGCGGCCCGTCTTTACCTGCGAGATGGCCAAGGCGATCAGCGTCCCGACGCTAATGTCCAGCGGGGAACGGAGCCCAAAATTCTTTTATCTGATCATGGATCAACTGGAGGGTTGCCTGCCAAACCGCGAGCGTATCGTCATTGCCGGAAGTTCGCACACCGTTCCGTCGGAAAGCCCGGAGGCTTACGACCAGGCTGTCCTTGCGTTCCTGGACAAGCATTGAAATGGGCGTCAGGGCGGAGGCTAGCTGTGAAACTTCAGCCCGTCGACGATCTTGTCAATCACCTTGCGCTCGGCGCGCATTGCTAGCCCAACCAGCTTGAGTTCGGCGCGGATCACGGCCTTTACCACTTCGCGGTTGGCGGCGTCATGCGTGGTCTTGAACATGTCTTCGGTATAGACCGCGGGCGTAACGCCTCGTGCCAGCGCCCGTTCGAGCGCGCGGGAGAGCGCTGGCCGGTCGGCGCCGTAGATCAGGATCGGCTGGCCGATCAGCGAGAGATATTTCGTGCCGGATGCGTCGCCATGGGGCTCGCCGATACATTCGGGAAACGCCGCCGCAATGCCGCCGGCGAGGAAGGAAGCGACGTTGAGCTTCTGCCACGGTTCGAGATCGGTCCGGATCACGACCGCGATCTTGGTGTCGAATTGCATTGAATTGCCTCAAGGATGTCATTCCGGCGTGCGTCGCCAGCAGCGAATAGGTCGAGCACAGATATGTCGCGCGATGAAAGCTGATCTATTCATCCCCGGGACGCCCCCGAAAAGCCCGCGTGCTGTCTCTCAACAGTCACGCAACAATCACAATGATTCATGAAAGCGCCATTTCAAAGGCCGTCAACGGGGTCGTCAATAGTGCAGGAGCTGGGGCCATACACTCTACAGGGAGGGTGAGCCATGGCACTTCGTTTCCGTACCCTCGAATTCCGTACCATCGACGGCTCCAACAACAATCTTGCCGATCCCACTGTGAACCAAGCCAGCACCGACTTTGCTCGCGTGGGTCCGGCGAATTTCGCCGATGGGTTCAACGAAATGACTCCGGGGCCGAACCCCCGCGAGATCAGCAACATCGTTGTGGCGCAGGAGGACGCCGGAGAGGACGGCCCGCATTTGACTGACGACAACGGTGTTGCGTTGTCAGGCATGATGTATGCGTGGGGCCAGTTCATCGATCACGATCTGGATCTGCAAAAGTCAGCCACCACCACCGATATCTCGATCACAGTCCCGGATGATGATCAGTTTCTGCCGCCCGGCAGCAGCATCCCATTGACGCGGGTAGCCATCGATCCTGCGACCGGCGTTCCCGGGCACCCCGCAACCGCCATCAATACGGTCACGGGTTGGCTGGATGGATCACAGATATACGGATCCGACGCGGCCACCGCCGCGAGCCTGCGGACCGCCGACGGTCATATGAAGATGTCGGAAGGCGATAATCTGCCCATTATCGATACTCCTCAGGGCCCGGCCTTTGCGGCCGGCGACGTGCGGGCGCAGGAGAACCCCGACCTGACGGCCTTGCAGGTCCTGTTTGTGCGCGAGCACAATTATCAGGTCGATCGACTGCATGAGGAGCATCCGAACTGGAGCGGCGACAGGCTGTACGAGACCGCCAAAGCCATCACCACGGCCGAGATGGTCAACATCACCTACAGCGAGTTCCTGCCGCATCTGTTGGGCGAGGACGCGATTAAACCGTACCACGGCTACGATCCTACGGTAGACCCGCGGATCACCGAAGAGTTTGCCGGCGCCGCCTACCGCTTCGGGCACTCCATCGTCTCCGACGAAATCAGCGCCATCAGCAATCTGGGTGCATTCACGTCGGAGCAGACGCTGGCGGAATCGTTCTTTGAGGATACGGCGACTTTCGCTGCGACGGGTGCAGATGGCCTGCTTCGGCATCTGTCGGGAGATCTGGCTAACCTGCTGGACGCCCACATTGTCGATGGCTTGCGGAATTTCCTGGTCGATCCTCCTGATGGCATGGATCTGGCGGCGATCAATATCCAGCGCGGCCATGATCTCGGGTTGGGTACGTTGAACCAGACCCGGGAGGCGCTGGGGCTTGCGCCATACACCAGCTTCGATCAGCTCAGCTCGGATCCGGAGACGGCAGCCGCGTTCGAGAAAGCCTATGGTTCTATCGATGCCGTCGATTTGTGGGCTGGTGGATTGGCGGAGGACCATGCCGAGGGCGCCATCATCGGACCAACCTTCGGCAAGATCATCGGCGATCAGTTCACCGCATTGCGCGACGGCGATCGGTACTATTTCGAGAACCAGAAGTTCGACAGGGAAACCATGAGGGAGATCGAGAGCACCACCCTGTCGGACCTGATCCTGCGCGACACCGATACCACCGCCATGCAGAGCGATGCCTTCGTCGCCACTGAGCGGCACAGCGGCACCCTGGGAGGCGTAGATCCGACCGGAGAAGAGGCCGCCGACGGCATGGCGCAGCTCGTGGTCGGATCAGCAGGCAAGGATACCCTGACCGGTGGGGATCTGGATGACACGCTGGTGGCGGCGCGCGGCCACATGACGATGACAGGTGGTGATGGCGCCGATACCTTCGTGATCGACCTTAATCAAATCGAGGGTCGACATAACACCGTAACAATCACTGACTTCGATCCGAAGGAAGACAAGCTGCAATTCGGGACCGATGACCATGTCAGGAAATCATCTGACCATCACGGGGGAACATTGTTGCAGGTCGGCAACGAGACCATCGACTTGCAGGACGTAAAGCCGAATGAATTGCACCATTTCGACTGGTAGCAAGCCTAAGTGCTGCGTCGCTTAACTTAGAGTGAGCGACGCAGCATTCTCACGTCGTCGGCTTTATGGGTGCATGCCCGTGACACTATCCTTTGACGCGGCCCCTTGGCGCTATCCCTTGGCGTCGCAGGCCCAGGCGCGAATGACGCATTCCTTGCCGCCGAATTCGTAACACTTCTTTGTCGCGGCGTTGAGCGAGCTGGAAATTTTGGGTTTCACGGCGTAGCCGTGGGGGCCGCAAGGGTTGGTCATGTCGACCGCGAGCGCGGCGCAGGCGCGTTTCATGGTGAGCGCGGTACAGTTGCCCTTGCATTGTTTCAGCGCCGCGGCACGCGCGGCTTCCTCGGCGGGATAGTCATAGGCCTGGCCGTAGGCGCCGCACTTGCCGACGGCAAAGGCGCCGGCCGCCCAAGCCCTGGTGATATAGCCCGAGACGCCCAGGATCAGCGTCAGCGCAAGGACAAAGAGCGCGCGGCGTTGCGCCGCGACGGTCGAAACGATCAAGTGCCCCTCCCCCGAGGTAACGGGGAAGAATCTAGCCGCGGGGAGTTTTAAATTTGGTGAACGGAAGCTTCGTAGGGTGGATAAAGCGCAGCGTGCCCACCGCTTCCCTGCGATCGCGATAGGATGGTGGTGGGCACGCTGCGCTTTTGCCCACCCTACAATCTACCCCCGCCGTGCCGCTTCCAGCGCCTGCGGGGTGTCGATGTCGAGGAAGGCACTCTCGCCATCGACCGGGACTTCGGCGACGGCCTCGGTGTGCTTGGCGATCAGATGGCGGGCGCCGACGTCGCCGTCGAGCGTCATCAATTCTTTGAAGAAGCGGCGCGACCACAGCACGGGGTTGCCGCGGCGGCCGTCGCTGACCGGCACCGCGATCAGATGGCCGCGGTCCGGCGCAAAAGTTTCGATCAACTGATCGATCAGTTTTGCTGATATCAGCGGCATGTCGCCGAGGCAGACGATGGCACCGTCGGCGTTTTCCGGCACCGCTGCGATGCCGGCCTTGACGGAGGACGCCAAGCCGCCGGCGAAATCCGGGTTGCGGACGAACTTTACGTTGAGGCCCGCCAGCGCCTGCTCGACGAGATCGGCCTGATGACCGGTGACGATGATGACGCCGGTTGCCCTGGAGACCAGCGCCTGTTCGGCCACGATCCGCACCAGCTTCCTGCCGTCGATTTCGGCCAAGAGCTTGTTGGGGCCGCCCATCCGGGTCGAGCGCCCGGCCGCGAGCACGATAGCCGTGACGTTGCGGTTGGCTTCGGTGTCGGCAACGGTGCGCGGCTGCGGCCGCGTCACGATTTCCATCAACAGGCCGCCAACGCCCATGCCGGTCAGCTCTGCGCGCGTGACCTTCAGCCCGGCGAGAAGCCGCATCAACACCCAGTCAAAGCCGTTTTCGACCGGCGAGCGCGCGCAGCCCGGTGCGCCCAATACGGGCACGCCGCCAGCGCTGCCGATCAGGAGCAAATTGCCGGGATCGACCGGCATGCCGAAATGCTCGATCGCGCCGCCGATTTCGGTGATTGCTGCCGGGATCACGTCGCGGCGGTCGGCGATCGCGGAGGCGCCGAACACGATCACGAGCTCGGCGCCGAGGCCGAGCAATTCCTTGATCGATGCCGCAAGATCAGCCTCATCGTGTGGTACGCGGCGCTCGGCAATGATGCCGGCGCCCGCGGGCGCCAGCCGTTCCGCCGTCACCCGCAGGGTCTTGTCGATCACCTTTGGCGAAAGCCCTGGCAGCAAGGTCGAAACCACGCCGACCTTCTTGATGACATAGGGGGCGATCCGCAGTGTGCCCTTGCCTGCGACTGCCACGGCCGCATCGCGCAGCTTCGCCTCGACGCCGAACGGAATGAGTTTGACCGTCGCGATCATCTCGCCTTCGACCACCGGCTTGAAGGCCGAGAGGGTCGCGAAAGTTATGGCTTCGTCGACGCCGTTGATGCGGTCGACCGCGGCGCGATCGACCACCAGCACGCCGGCCTGCGCCGCGAACAGGTTGGAGCGGCCGGTAAAGGCGCGCTCGACGGTGACGCCCTCGCCGGCAACGGCTTGCGCGATGCTGGCGGCGGCTTCGTCCTCGGAGACGTCGCCCGCCTCCAGCCGCACCACGACGATTTCTTTCACACCCGCCTTGTTGAGCGCCTCGACCTCGGCCGGGCCGATCGTGGTGCCTTTCTTGAGCACCAGCGAGCCTTGCCGCAGCGTATGCACGGTGACGCCGCCAATCGCGTTGGCCGGACTGGCGGGACCGAACTTCATGCCGCCTGCACCTTCGCGGTTTCCTTCGCGCCCTCCCTGGGCAGCCGCAATTCAGCGGTGATCTCGGCCATGATCGCGACCGCGATCTCCGACGGCGACACCGCGCCGATCGAAAGCCCGATCGGCGCATGGATGCGCGCGATGTCGGCATCACCAGCGCCCTGCGCCTTCAGCCGCTCGCCACGCTTGGCGTGGGTCTTTCGCGATCCCAGCGCGCCGATATAGAAGCAGTCGCGTTCGAACGCATGCAGCAGCGCCGGATCGTCGATCTTCGGATCATGGGTCAGCGCGACGAACGCCGTGTAATGATCGATATTGAGCGGCGGCAGCGCCACGTCGGGCCACTCCGCGATCAGCGGCACGTCAGGGAAGCGCTCGGGACTGGCAAAGGCCGTGCGCGGATCGACCACCGTCACGTCATAGTCGAGCGAACGTGCTAGCGGCGCCAACGCCTGGCTGATATGGACCGCGCCGACGATCACGAGGCGTGCGGTCGGCGCATAGACATTGAGGAATAGTTTCTTGCCGCCGGACTCGATCATGCCGCTCTTGCCCATGCGGAGCTGCTTTGAAAGTTCGGCGCCCAGCGGATCGCCGGCGATGTCCTTGGCCTTCACCAGCCGCTGCTCGCCATTGGTGGTATCGGTAATCACGATCACCGGACGGCGCGCGGCGCGCTCGACGTTTACCTGTGTTAGCGTTTCGAGTTTCACGACTGGCCCACCTTCTCGACGAACACGCGGATGGTACCGCCGCAGGACAGGCCGACATTCCAGGCGGTCTCGTCGGCGACGCCGAATTCCAGCATTTTTGGCTTGCCGCTGGCGATCACGTCCAGCGCCTCGGTGACGACGGCGCCCTCGACACAGCCGCCGGAGACCGAGCCCAGAAACGTGCCGTCATCGTTGATGACGAGGCTGGAGCCGGCCGGTCGTGGGGCCGAGCCCCAGGTCTCGACCACGGTCGCGAGTGCAACCCCGTGTCCCGCCTTCTGCCAGTTCTCGGCAGCCTGCAGAATGTCTTCGTCGCGGTTGAGCATATCGGGCCCTTTCAAGCTGCTGAACGGATGCGGCTCATGTGGTGCGGCGGGGGCGGCGCCGAAAGCGCCGCGATCAGCCCTTCCATCGATGTCAAGTTATGCACCGGGCGGAATTCGTCAACGTGCGGCAGCATCATTTTGATACCCTGGGCCTTGGCCTCGAAGGCGCTGTAGCGCAGCAGGGGATTGAGCCAGATCAGGCGGCGGCAAGACCTATGCAGCCGGTCCATCTCGAAGGCCAGCTTGGCGTCGGCCTCGCGTTCCAGCCCGTCCGATATCAGCAGCACGATAGCGCCCTGCCCAAGCACGCGCCGGCCCCACAATTTGTTGAAGCTGTGCAGCGAGGTGGCGATGCGGGTGCCGCCGGCCCAATCCTCCACCGACGACGAACAGCTCGCCAGCGCTTCGTCCGGATCGCGCGCCCGCAGCGCCCGCGTCACGTTGGTAAGCCTCGTGCCGAACAGGAACACCGACACGCGCTTGCGGGCGTCGGTGATGGCATGGAGAAAATGCAGGAACAGGCGGGTGTATTCGCTCATCGATCCCGATATATCGAGCAGCGCCACGATCGGCGCCGGCTTCTCGATCCGGCCGAGCTTTCTGATGTCGATGATCTCGCCGCCGGTGCGCAAGGAACTGCGCAGGGTGCGGCGCATGTCGAGCCGCAGCCCCTTCGCGTCGGGTTGGTGACGGCGCGTGCGCAGTTCGGCCTGCGGCAGTTTCATATTGGCGATGGCGCGGGTGACCTCGGCGATCTCGGCTGCGCTCATCTGCGCAAAATCCTTTTTCTGCAGGATCTCCTTGTCGGAGACCGACAGCCGCAGCTCCTGTTCCTGGATTTGCGGCGCCTCGTCGCGCATCGAGGGCTGCGCCATGGCCTCCTGCACCCGGCGCGACGCCGGCGGCGGTTTCTTCCTGGCGTGGTCCGGCAACGGCACCGAATCCAGCATGTGCTTCCAGTCTTCGGCGGCGCGGAAGAACAGGTCGAACGCCTGCGCGAAGATCAGCATGTGTTCATGGCGCTTGACGAAGATCGCCTCCAGCGTGGCGTAGACATCGGCGCGGTTGCCGATCTCGATCGCCTGCAGCGCGTTGAGCGCATCGATGACCGCGCCGGGGCCGACGGGAATCCCGGCCGCGCGGAGCGCGCGCGCGAAGCCGACGACGTTGTCGGCCATGTGGCCGGTGGGCGGGTTGAGGTGATCGATGGTTGTCATGGTAGCCTCCGCCGTCATTCCGGGGCACGCGAAGCGTGAACCCGGAATCTCGAGATTCCGGGTTCGATGCTGACGCATCGCCCCGGAATGACGGGCGACGCTGTGGCCTAATCCTCGCTCGTCGCTTCCTTCAAAACCTTCTGCAGCGTGTCGCCCTGCATCCGCGCGATGTCGTCCTGGTACTTCAACAGCGCGCCCAGGGTGTCGCCGACCATCTGCGGCGTCAGCGAGCGGGCATCGAGCTCAGTCAGCGCGGTGGCCCAATCGATAGTCTCGGCGACGCCGGGCGACTTGTAGAAGTCCTGGTCGCGCAGCGCCTGCACGAAGCGGACGACCTGCTGCGACAGCTTTGCGGAAATATCAGGCACGCGCGACTTGACGATCGCAAGCTCGCGCTCGGGCTCGGGATAGTCCACCCAGTGATAAAGGCAGCGCCGCTTCAGCGCGTCATGAATCTCGCGGGTGCGGTTCGAGGTGATAATGACGATCGGCGGCTGTGGCGCCCTGATGGTACCGAATTCGGGGATCGTCACCTGGAAATCGCTGAGGATTTCCAAAAGATACGCCTCGAACGCCTCGTCGGCGCGGTCGAGTTCGTCGATCAAAAGCACCGGCGCGCCGGCAACATCCGGCTCCAGCGCCTGCAACAGCGGACGCTTGATCAGAAAGCGCTCGGCAAAGATGTCCGATGACAATTGCTCGCGGTCGGTATCGCCGGCGGCTTCCGCCAGGCGGATCGCGATCATCTGCGCCGCGCTGCTCCACTCGTAGACGGCGGAAGCGACGTCCAGCCCCTCGTAGCACTGCAGGCGGATCAGCTTGCGCCCGAGGGCCGCCGACAACACTTTTGCGATTTCGGTCTTGCCGACGCCGGCCTCGCCTTCGAGAAACAGCGGCCGTCCCATGCGCAGCGACAGGTAGGCGACCGTCGCCAGCGACCGCTCGGCCAGATAGCCGCGCGATGTCAGGAGCTCCAGCATCGCATCGACGGATTTGGGTAGCGCCGATGCACTCATGGGATAGCCAATCTTGATACGCAAGGAGTCGGCAAACTAATCGGCAAACTTACTTCGCCGTCGCGGCTTCGACGGCGCGGCGCGTCAAGACGCCGATCAGATGCGCGCGATATTCGGCGCTGCCGTGCAGGTCGCTGTTCAGCCCATCGGCCGACGCCGAAATGCCATCGAGCACCTTGTGCGAAAAACGCTTCTTCAGCGCTTCCTCGAACGCGGTGGCGCGGAACACGCCGTCCGAGCCGGCGCCGGTGACGGCGACGCGCACATCCGACGGACGTTTGGCGACGAACACGCCGACCAGCGCGTAACGCGAGGCCTGGTTGCGGAACTTGATGTAGGCTGCCCTCTTCGGCAGCGGGAACATCACCTTGGTGATGATCTCGTCGCTCTCGAGTGCGGTGGTGAACAGGCCCTGAAAGAACTCTTCGGCCTTGAGGCGGCGCTTGTTGGTGACGATGGTGGCGCCGAGCGCGAGAACCGCTGCGGGATAATCCGCGGTCGGATCGTTGTTGGCGAGCGAGCCGCCGATCGTGCCTTTATGGCGCACCGCAGGATCGCCGATTCCGCCGGCGAGCTCGGCCAGCGCCGGAATCGCTTCGCCCACGATCGACGACGCCGCGACGGCCGCATGGCTGGCGGTCGCGCCGATCACCAGCGAACGGCCCTTCATCTCGATGGCGTCGAGCCCTTCGATGTGGGAGAGGTCGACCAGATGCGGCGGGCTGGCGAGCCGCTGCTTCATGACCGGCACCAGCGTATGGCCGCCGGCGATCACCTTGGCGTCTTCGTTCTTCACCAGGAGATTGGCGGCCTGCCGCACGGTTGCCGGACGATGATATTTGAATTCGTACATTTGAGAACTTCCTGATCGCGGATGCGATGAAATCAATTAAGCGAGATCGGATTTGGCCATCGCCTTGGCGCCGGCGGCGATCGACTGGACGATGTTCTGATAGCCGGTGCAGCGGCACAGATTGCCTTCGAGCTCTTCGCGAATGACGTGCTCGGAGAGGTCATGGCCCTTGCGATGCACCATATCGACCGCGGTCATGATCATGCCGGGGGTGCAGAAGCCGCATTGCAGGCCATGATGCTCGCGGAAGGCTTCCTGCATCGGATGCAGCGGCGCTCCGTCCGCGGCCAGGCCCTCGATGGTCTTGACGTCGTGGCCATCGGCCATGACCGCGAGCGTGGTGCAGGACTTCACCGCCTTGCCGTCGAGATGGACGACGCAGGCGCCGCACTGCGAGGTATCGCAGCCGACATGGGTGCCCGTCAGGCGCAGATTTTCCCGCAGAAACTGGACCAGCAGGGTACGGGGATCGACATTGGCGTTTACGGGATTACCGTTCACGATCAGGGAAATCTTGGCCATCACCACTCTCTTGGGCTGCGCCGCCGACGGATCTGCCGGCAGCGCAGGCGTTTATAGTCATTCCAAAGCCCATAATATGGGCCATCCCGGTAATGAGCAACCTCAGGAGCCCTCGCGAGCCCCTCTCCTGGGGCATGGCATGAGTGACTTGACGGCCTGTTCGACCGGGGTGGCCGCGCAGAATCAGCCTTGATCAGTCTTGCCTAATCAGTCTTGCTTAAATCAGCCTTGCCTGGTCAGCCTTGCCTGGTCAGCCTTGCACGGCCTTGCCGAAATTGGCGAAGAATTCGTCGGCCAGCTTCTTGGCCGCACCATTGATCAGCCGCTGTCCGAGCTGGGCCAGCTTGCCGCCGATCTGCGCCTCGACATTATAGCTCAGCAGCGTGCCGCCATCCTTTTCGGACAGCGCCACCGTGGCGCCGCCCTTGGCGAAGCCGGCGACGCCGCCCTCGCCTTCGCCCGAGATCTTGTAGCCGTTGGGCGGGTCGAGATCGCTCAGCATGACCTTGCCCTTGAAGCGGGCGGAGACCGGCCCGACCTTCATCTTGGCGGTGGCGCGGAAGCCGTTATCCTCGGTCTTTTCCAGCTCCTCGCAGCCGGGGATGCAGGCCTTCAGCACCTCCGGATCGTTCAGCTTGGCCCACACAGCCTCACGCGACGCCGCAAGCTGGACTTCGCCGTTCATCGTCATCGCCATGGGGGGAGCCTCCTGGATCGCTTCAACCTGATCTTCCCCAAGTAAAGCACGGCTGGGCCAAAAGGAAGACCGCCCGGCACCGTGAGCGATGCATATTCGCAATTGCAGCAGAGCCCGGCCGACAAGGGCATTGGCAGCGGCAGGCCGGAGTGGTTAGGTCGCGCAGATGAGCACGTCCCTTTCCCCCCTGCTGGCCCCGATGCTGTCGAGCGCCGCGATGCGCACGGTTTGCGACAATGTCGCGGCCCTGCAAAACATGCTGGATTTCGAGGCGGCGCTGGCGCGCGCCGAGGCCGCAGCCGGGGTGATTCCGGCAAGCGCGGCCGGCCCGATCACGAATGCGTGCCACGCCGAATCATTCGATCTCGCCGCGCTGGCCGACGCCGCCACCCGCTCCGGCAACCTCGCCATCCCGCTCGTCAAGGCACTGACCGCCAACGTCGCCAAGGTGGATGCCGAGGCCGCGCGTTATGTCCATTGGGGCGCGACCAGCCAGGACGTCATCGATACCGGCGCCATGCTCGGCCTTCGCGCCGGCATCGATGCGCTGCTCGCCGACACCAACCGCGCCATTGCCGGCTTTGCCGGACTGGCGCGTCAGCACCGCCACACCCCGGTAGTCGCCCGCACCTGGCTGCAGCATGCGCTGCCGATGCCGTTCGGGCTGAAGCTGGCAGAATATGCCGCGGCGCTGCACCGCTCGAAGCTGCGGCTGCAGCGCCTGCGCAGCGAGACGCTTGCGCTGCAATTCGGCGGCGCGGCCGGCACGCTCGCCGCCCTCGGCGATAAGGGTTTGCCGGTCGCGGAACGGCTGGCGCTCGAGCTGAAGCTGCCGCTGCCCGACGCACCCTGGCACACCCACCGCGACCGCATCGCGGAAGCGGCCTCGGTGTTCGCTATCATCGCCGGCACCTGCGGCAAGATCGCGCGCGATGTCTCGCTGATGATGCAGACCGATGTCGGCGAAGCGTTCGAGCCCTCCGGCGAAGGCCGCGGCGGCTCCTCCACCATGCCGCACAAGCGCAATCCTGTCGCCGCGGCCAGCGCGCTGGCGGCCGCCACCATGGCCCCAAATCTGGCGGCGACGATCTTTGCGGCGCAGGTGCAGGACCACGAACGCAGCGCCGGTCCCTGGCACGCCGAATGGCCGACGCTGCCGACCTTGATGCTGGTCACCTCGGGCGCGCTGGCCGCCGTTGTGGATATCGCGGAAGGCCTGGAAGTTGACGTCGTGCGCATGCGCAGCAATCTCGACGCGACCGGCGGCTTGATCATGGCGGAAGCCGTGACGATGGCGCTGGCCGAAAAGGTCGGCAAGAGCGACGCGCATCATCTGGTCGAGGCGGCCAGCAAGAGGGCGGTCAAGGACAACAAACATCTGCGCGATGTCTTGACGGCGGATGCCAAGATCACCGCGCAGCTCAGCGCCGATAAAATCGCTGCGTTGTTCGAGCCGATGGCCTATCAGGGCGCCTCGCAGGCCCTGATCGACCGCCTGCTCGCTTCGCTGAACGAATAAGAAGCCGGAGAACTGCCATGCCGATGATCGACGCCGACGGGTGCCTGCTCAACGTATCCGTCGAAGGCCGCGACGGCGGACCGACGCTGATGCTGTCGAATTCGCTGGGCTCAACCATGCAGATGTGGGAGCCGCAGATGAAGGCGCTGACGCAGGTGTTCCGCGTCATCCGCTACGACCGGCGCGGCCACGGCAAATCGAACGTGCCGCCCGGGCCCTA
The DNA here is from genome assembly GCF_036924645.1 of Bradyrhizobium sp. AZCC 2176. Taxonomy (NCBI): domain Bacteria; kingdom Pseudomonadati; phylum Pseudomonadota; class Alphaproteobacteria; order Hyphomicrobiales; family Nitrobacteraceae; genus Bradyrhizobium; species Bradyrhizobium sp. AZCC 2176. The sequence continues at coordinate 7,098,676 of NZ_JAZHRX010000001.1, forward strand.
TTCGCTGGAACGCTTCGGCCGCGACGTGCTGGCGATCCTCGACGACCTCAATATCGCGAAAGCCCATTGGTGCGGCCTGTCGATGGGCGGTATGGTCGGGCAATGGCTGGGCGCCAATGCTCCCGACCGATTCGGCAAGATCGTGCTCGCCAACACTACCTGCCACTACCCGGACCCGACGCGCTGGAACGATCGCATCAAGGCGGTCAAGGAAGGCGGCATCGCCGCGGTCGCCGACGCCGTGATGGCGGGCTGGCTGACGGCGGATTTCCGCGAACGCGAGCCGCAGATCGCGGCCAACATGAAGGCGATGATGCTGACCACGCCGGTCGAGGGCTACATCGCCTGCTGCGAGGCGCTGTCGACGCTCGACCAGCGCGAGCTGCTGCCCAGGATCAAGAGCCCGACGCTCATCATTGCCGGCCGCCACGACATGTCGACGACAATCGCGGACGCCGAATTCATGCGCAGCCGGATTCCCGGCGCGAGCATGACCATCCTCGATGCGGCGCACATTTCCAACGTCGAGCAACCGCACGCGTTCACGGATGCGGTGATCGGGTTCTTGACGCAACGATAGACGTGCGTCGTCATTCCGGGGCGCCTCGAAGAGGCGAACCCGGAATCTCGAGATTCCGGGTTCGATGCTTCGCATCGCCCCGGAATGACGGCTCTGGAGGAGACACTGATGGACGACAACCAACGCCGCGACGAAGGCATGGCGCAGCGCCGCAAGGTGCTCGGCAATGAATGGGTCGACAAGTCGATCAAAAACCGCAACGCGTTCAACACCGACTTCCAGGACCTGATCACCCGCTATGCCTGGGGCGAGATCTGGACCCGGCCGCATTTCGATCACCGCACCCGCCGCGTGCTGGTGATCGGCACCATGGTCGCGCTCGGACAATGGGATGAATTCCGCCTGCATGTGCGCGCGGCGCTGGCCGAAGGCGGCTTCACGCCCGACGACATCAAGGAAATATTGCTGCAGCAGGCGATCTATTGCGGCGTGCCGGCGGCCAATCACGCCGTCAAGGAAGCGGGCGCGATCATCGCCGAACTAGGCTTGCTGAAGGGATAGCTCTTTCCGCGCACGCAGCTTGTCGTATCCCGGACCGTCGCACCGCCAAGAGGCGCTGCGCCCCGTCCGGGACACGAATGGGATGCTGGTCCGATCGGCTACGACGGTAGTGGGCGGAGCGCGCACAAGAAAATCCCGCCTTTCGGCGGGATCTTTTTTCTACTCTGGCATCTGCCGTGGATCCTGGCTGGGCTTCTGTCCCTTACGGCCGGGATCCTGCTGCTGCTGGCCCGGCTTTTGGCCGCCACCCTGTTGCTGCTGACCGGGCTTCTGACCCGGGTTCTGGTTCTGCTGACCCGGGTTGTTCTGATTGGTCATTGGGGGATCTCCGTTGTTGACCATAGCCCCAATAAACGGAGAGGCATGGCATTCGTTGCAAGGGAACGCCGGTTCCGCCGCGATCATTCCGCGGCAAGGCCGTGTCCGGACTGTGGCACCGGGAACCGCTGCGCAAAAACTAGCTCTGTACAAGCCAATTAAGCCGCAGCCGGCGCTGTTGCCGCCCTTGGTTCCCACTGTTAGAAACCGACACGACGCGTCGCATCGGGCTGCCGGAGCTCTCGCCGCGTCGCTGGCTCTTCATAGCGTTTTCAAGCGAAGTGGGTACCGGTTCGCGTGAAGAAGGCGCGTCAAAAGGAAAACCAGAGCCTGTTCAGTCCCGAACAGGCTCGAGCGGCAGCGCATGGATTATTTCGCCCAGCAACTGATCAACGGCCTCGTGCTCGGCTCGATCTACGGCCTGATCGCCATCGGCTACACCATGGTCTACGGCATCGTCGGCATGATCAACTTCGCCCATGGCGATATTTTCATGATCGGCGGCTTCATTGCCCTGATCACGTTCCTGATCCTGGTCTCGTTCGGCCTGACCGCCATCCCCCTCATCCTGCTGGTCGTATTGCTGGTGTCGATGGCGATCACGGCGCTTTATGGCTGGACGGTGGAGCGCATCGCCTACCGGCCGCTGCGGCACTCGTTCCGTCTGGCCCCGATGCTCTCCGCGATCGGTATGTCATTCGTGCTGACCAATTATTCGCAAGTCGCCCAGGGCGCCCGCGTCAAACCGGTGCCGCCGATCATCACCGGCGGCTACACCCTGCACGAGGGCGCGGGCGGCTTCGTGGTGCAGCTTTCCAACGTCCAGATCATCGTCGTCATCACCACGATCGTGCTGCTGGCGCTGTTCACCTGGCTGGTATCGAGCACGCGGTTGGGGCGCGATATGCGCGCCTGCGAGCAGGACCAGACCATGGCCTCGCTGCTCGGCGTCGACGTCGATCGCACCATCTCGATGACCTTCGTGATCGGGGCGGCGCTGGCCGCCGTCGCCGGCATGATGTACCTGCTCTATTACGGGCTGGTCGATTTCTTCATGGGCTTCGTCGCCGGCATCAAGGCGTTCACCGCCGCGGTGCTCGGCGGCATCGGCTCGCTGCCCGGCGCGATGCTGGGCGGGCTACTGATCGGCCTGATCGAGACGCTGTGGTCGGCCTACTTCTCCGTCGAGTACAAGGACGTCGCCGCGTTCTCGATCCTGATCGTGGTCCTGATCTTCCTTCCGACCGGCCTGCTCGGCCGGCCTGAAGTCGAAAAAGTCTGACGGACGGCAGCGTGAACGCAACCCCCGCCGCCCAAACCTCGCGCGCTCCGGGCGCAGCCTTCATCTTCAAGAAAGCGCTGATCAGCGCGCTCGTGGCGCTGGTGCTGTTTTCGCTGATGATCGGCGTACGCACCGAAGCGGGTCCCCAAGGACAATTGATCTACTGGACGCGGTTCGGCGACCTCGCCGTCATGGTCGCGGGCGTGTTCGGCGGCAGCATCATCGTCGAATTGCTGCGGCAATGGTGGGGACCCGTCGGCACCGTCAGGATCGTGCCACCTTCCGTGCAAACCACCCTCGCCGTCGCGCGCCGCGGCATCGCGCCGGTGCTGCTGGTGTTCACGTTCCTGGTGCCGGTCATCTTCTACGACGAGCGCTACATTCTCGACCTCGGCATCCTCGTCCTGACCTACGTGATGCTCGGATGGGGGCTGAACGTGGTGGTCGGCCTCGCCGGCCTGCTCGACCTTGGCTATGTCGCATTCTACGCCGTCGGCGCCTACTCCTATGCGCTGCTGGCGACCAATTTCGGATTGTCGTTCTGGGTCTGCCTGCCGCTCGCCGGCATCCTCGCCGCGTTCTGGGGCGTGCTGCTCGGCTTTCCCGTGCTGCGGCTGCGCGGCGATTATCTCGCCATCGTCACGCTGGCCTTCGGCGAGATCATCCGCCTCGTCATCATCAACTGGCAGAGCTTGACCGGCGGGCCGAACGGCGTCACCGGCATTCCCCGGCCAACCCTGTTCGGCATTCCGCTCACACCGGCCGATGACGGACTCGCGGCCCTGCTCGGCATCGAATTCTCGCCGACCCACCGCATCGTATTTCTGTTCTATTTGATCCTGGCACTGGCGCTGCTCACCAACTGGGTCACGATCCGGCTGCGGCGGCTGCCGATCGGCCGCGCCTGGGAAGCGCTGCGCGAGGACGAGGTCGCCTGCCGCGCGCTCGGCATCAACACCACCACGACCAAGCTGACGGCGTTTGCAACGGGGGCGATGTTCGGTGGTTTTGCCGGCGCGTTCTTCGCGACGCGGCAGGGCTTCATCAGCCCGGAATCCTTCACCTTCCATGAATCGGCGCTGGTGCTCGCGATCGTCGTGCTCGGCGGCATGGGCTCGCAGCTCGGCGTGGCGCTCGCCGCGCTCGCCATGATCGGCGGCTTCGAGCTGTTCCGCGGGCTCGATCAGTACCGCATGCTGGTGTTCGGCATGGCGATGGTGCTGTTGATGATCTGGCGGCCGCGCGGCCTGATCGGCCATCGCGCGCCGACCGTGTTCTTAAAGCACAGCCAGGCGATCTCATCCGACCTCGTCAAGGAGGGGCACGGATGAGCGGCGATCCCATCCTGTCGGTCGATCGGCTGTCGATGCGCTTCGGCGGCATCGTCGCCGTCAACGAACTCTCCTTCAATGCCGAGCGACGCAAGATCACCGCACTGATCGGGCCGAACGGCGCCGGCAAGACCACGGTGTTCAACTGCATCACCGGCTTCTACAAGCCGACCTCGGGCGCCATGCGGCTGGCGCACGACAACGGCCACACCATCCGGCTCGAGCGGCTGAACGACTTCCGAATTTCAAAACAGGCCAAAGTCGCCCGCACCTTCCAGAACATCCGGCTGTTTCCCGGCATGACGGTGCTGGAAAACCTGATGGTGGCCCAGCACAACGCGCTGATGCGCGCCTCCGGGCTGACGTTTCTCGGCCTGATCGGCATGCCGTCCTGGCGCCATGCCGAACAGGCCGCGATCGACCTGGCGCAGACCTGGCTCGACCGCATCGGGCTATTGGACCGCGCCGACGATGCCGCCGGCAATTTGCCCTATGGCGACCAGCGGCGTCTGGAGATCGCGCGTGCGATGTGCACCCTGCCCGCGCTGCTCTGCCTCGACGAGCCCGCAGCCGGACTGAACGCGCGCGAAAGCGCCGCTTTAAGCGAATTGCTGCTCTCGATCCGCGCGGATCACGGCACCTCGATCCTGCTGATCGAGCACGACATGAGCGTGGTGATGGAAATCTCCGACCACATCGTCGTGATGGATCACGGGCTGAAGATCGCCGAAGGCACGCCGCGCGAGATCCGCGACGATCCCAAGGTGATCGCGGCCTATCTCGGCACGGATGAAGAGGAAGCCATCGCCGTGATGGAGAGCGGAACGTGACGGCGTTACACATATCTCCGTCATGGCCGGGCAAAGCGGTCCGAAGGACGGCGTCGCTTCCGCTCGCCTATGCCCGGCCATCCACGTCCTTGCGGTCGTCAAGGAAGAAAGACGTGGATGGCCGGGACAAGCCCGGCCATGACGGCTGTGAGGTCATGCGATGATCTCAACTCCATCACCCCTGCTCGCGATCCGCGCCCTGCGCGCGGCCTACGGCAAGATCGAGGCGCTGAAGGGCGTCGATCTCGACATCAACGCCGGCGAAATCGTCGCGCTGATCGGCGCCAACGGCGCCGGCAAATCGACGCTGATGATGACGATCTTCGGCCGGCCCCGCGCCCGTTCCGGCCGGATTGAATTCGACGGCCAGGACATCACCGACGTGCCGACGCACGAGATCGCACGGCTGCGCATCGCCCAATCCCCGGAGGGCCGCCGCATCTTCCCGCGCATGAGCGTGGCGGAAAACCTTCAGATGGGCGCCGATGCGACCGATAGCAGCGAGGCCGACCGGGCAGGCGCCCTGGAACGCGTCTTCGCGCTGTTCCCGCGGCTGAAGGAACGCATGACCCAGCGCGGCGGCACGCTGTCCGGCGGCGAGCAGCAGATGCTGGCGATCGGCCGGGCCCTGATGAGCCGGCCGCGCCTGCTGATGCTGGACGAGCCGTCGCTGGGGCTGGCCCCCCTGATCGCGCGACAGATTTTCGACGCGATCCGGACCCTGAACCGGCAGGACGGCCTGACCGTCCTGATCGTCGAACAGAACGCCAACCACGCGCTGAAACTGGCGCATCGTGGCTATGTCATGGTCAACGGCCTGATCACCCTGTCCGGAACCGGCAACGAATTGCTGCAGCGCCCGGAAATCCGCGCTGCCTATCTGGAGGGCGGCCGGCGGGAGTAGCGGCGCTTCCGACTGCCTCCCACCTTGCCCTGGTGCTTGCTGCGGCAAGATGCTGCGAACCGACCGTGGATTTGCCCGAAATTTGCCGATGACTTCGCCGTAAAATCAGCCGACAATGGGTGTGATTTTCGTACCCGGCATGCCGGGTGCTTCCCGAAATCGACTGACTGCGAGGATATCTCATGAAATCACTGAAACTCATCGGCCTGGCATTGGGCGCATCGTTGGCGCTGTCGACAACCGCACTGGCGCAGGACATCTCCATCGCAGTGGTGGGCCCGATGACGGGCGGCGAATCCGCGTTCGGCCGGCAGATGAAGAACGGCGCCGAACAATTCGTAGCTGACTTCAACGCCGGTGGCGGCGTGCTCGGCAAGAAGCTCGCGCTGCAGGTCGGTGACGATGCCTGCGATCCCAAGCAGGCGCGCTCGGTGGCGGAAAAGCTCGCCAGCTCCAAGATCCCGTTCGTTGCCGGTCACTTCTGCTCGTCGTCGTCGATCCCGGCGTCGGAAGCCTACGCCGACGGCAACGTGCTGCAGATTACCCCGGCCTCGACCAACCCGCTGTTCACCGAGCGCAAGCTCTGGAACGTGGCGCGCGTCTGCGGCCGCGACGACCAGCAGGGCCTGGTTGCCGCCGACTACATCGCCAAGAACTACAAGGGCAAGAACGTCGCCATCCTCAACGACAAGACCACCTATGGCAAAGGCCTTGCCGACGAAACCAAGAAGGCGCTCAACAAGGCCGGCTTCACCGAGAAGATGTTCGAATCCTACAACAAGGGCGACAAGGACTTTAACTCGATCGTGTCGCGGCTGAAGCGCGACAATATCGATCTGGTCTTTGTCGGCGGCTACCATCAGGAAGCCGGCCTGATCCTGCGCCAGATGCGCGACCAGGGCCTCAAGACGGTGTTGATGGCGGGTGACGCCATGAACGACAAGGAATTCGCCTCGATCACCGGTCCGGCCGCCGAAGGCACGCTGTTCACCTTCGGTCCCGACCCGCGCAACAAGGCGACTGCCAAGGCGATCGTGGAGAAGTTCAAGGCCAAGAACATCGATCCCGAAGGCTACACCCTCTACACCTATGCCGCGATGCAGGTCTGGACGCAGGCGGTGGCGAAGGCCAAGACCACCGATCCGAAGAAGGTCATGGAAACCATCAAGGCCGCCGACTGGGACACCGTGCTCGGCAAGCTGGGCTTCGACGCCAAGGGCGACATCAAGGTCATCGACTACGTCGTCTACAAGTGGGACGCCAAGGGCAACTACGCCGAGATCAATCCGAAGGGGTCATAGGCCCTCGTCGATCAGAACTTCAAACGCCCCGGCTTGCCGGGGCGTTTTCATTTTGGGTTCCAGATAATTTTCCGATCGCTGGAACAATTGGGTTCCCGCTGCATTAAGCCGCGTTGGGCTGAGTTCCATGTCATTGATTTCTCGACCTTAACCGTTATTCCAACTTGATCTGCCGGTGGGGCAGCGGTTCTATCTGTGAAATCGCATTTCAGCCCAAGTGATTTGCGCGCGAACTGGCCGAGGAAACACCATGAGTGATCTTTCCCCTGGAGCATCACCCTCCGTTCGCCGGGTCGCCAAATCCCAACCAGCCACCACCAACGGCACGTCCGATCCGATGCAGGATCTGCTGCACGCCTTGCAGGCGATGCGCGCCGGCGATTTCTCGGTACGCATGACCGGCGATCACCTCGGCATCGAAGGCAAGATCGCCGATACCTTCAACGAAATCGTCGCCGCCAACCAGCGCATGGCGCAGCAGCTTGAACACGTCGGCCAGGTCGTCGGCCGCGAGGGCAAGACCCGGCAGCGTGTCAAGTTCGACCTCTCGAGCGGCTCGTGGGCGGACATGGAAGGCTCCGTCAACACACTGATCGACGACCTGCTGTGGCCGACCCGCGAAGTCACGCGCGCGGTCGCCGCCGTCGCGCAGGGCGACCTTCTGCAAACCGTGAAACTCGACGTCGACGGCCGCCCGCTGGGCGGCGAATTTTTGCAGTCGGCCAATATCGTCAACACGATGATCAAGCAGCTTGGCGTGTTCACCTCGGAAGTGACGCGCGTGGCGCGCGAGGTCGGCACCGAAGGCAAGCTCGGCGGCCAGGCCCAGGTGCCGGAGGTGACCGGCGTCTGGAAGGACCTGACCGAGAGCGTCAACTCGATGGCCAACAACCTGACCGGCCAGGTCCGCAACATCGCCGAGGTCACCATCGCGGTGGCCAACGGCGACCTGTCGAAAAAGATCACGGTCGACGTCCGCGGCGAGATCCTGCAGCTCAAGGAAGCCATCAATACGATGGTGGACCAGCTTCGATCCTTTGCCTCCGAAGTGACCCGTGTGGCACGCGAAGTCGGCACCGACGGCAAGCTCGGCGGCCAGGCCATCGTCCCCGGCGTCGCCGGCACCTGGAAGGATCTGACCGACTCCGTCAACGCGATGTGCGGCAACCTCACAGCCCAGGTCCGCAACATCGCCAACGTCACCACCGCGGTCGCCCGCGGCGACCTCTCGCGCAAGATCACGGTCGACGTCCGCGGCGAAATCCTGGAGCTGAAGGACACCATCAACACGATGGTCGACCAGCTCAACTCGTTCGCGTCGGAAGTGACCCGCGTCGCCCGCGAAGTCGGCACCGAAGGCAAGCTCGGCGGTCAGGCCCAGGTTCCCGGCGTTGCCGGCACCTGGAAGGACCTCACCGACAACGTCAACTTCATGGCCTCCAACCTGACGGCGCAGGTCCGCAACATCGCCGACGTCGCGACCGCCATCGCCGGCGGCGACCTTTCCAAGAAGATCACCGTGAACGTGTCGGGCGAAATCCTTCAGTTGAAGGAAACGCTCAATACGATGGTCGACCAGCTCAACGCCTTTGCCGGTGAAGTGACGCGCGTGGCGCGCGAAGTCGGCACCGAGGGACGGCTCGGCGGTCAGGCCAATGTGCTCGGCGTCGCCGGCACCTGGAAGGACCTCACCGAGAGCGTCAACTCGATGGCTTCCAACCTGACGGCGCAGGTCCGCAACATCGCCGAGGTGACGACTGCGGTCGCCAATGGCGACCTGTCGAAGAAGATCACGGTGGACGTCCGCGGCGAAATTCTGGAGCTGAAGGACACCATCAACACGATGGTGGACCAGCTCAACGCGTTTGCCGGCGAAGTGACGCGCGTGGCGCGCGAGGTCGGCACCGAAGGCAAGCTCGGCGGCCAGGCCAACGTGCGCGGCGTCGCCGGCACCTGGAAGGACCTCACCGACAACGTCAATTCGATGGCCGGCAACCTCACCGCTCAGGTCCGCAACATCGCCGAAGTCGCGACCGCCGTCGCCAAGGGCGACCTGTCGAAAAAGATCACCGTCAACGTGTCAGGCGAAATCCTTCAGTTGAAGGAAACGCTCAATACGATGGTCGACCAGCTCAACGCTTTTGCGAGCGAAGTGACCCGTGTGGCGCGCGAGGTCGGCACCGACGGCAAACTCGGCGGCCAGGCCCAGGTGACCGGCGTCGCCGGCACCTGGAAGGATTTGACCGACAGCGTGAACTCGATGGCCGGCAATCTGACCGCGCAGGTCCGCAACATCGCCGAGGTCGCCACCGCGATCGCCGGCGGCGACCTGTCGCGCAAGATCACGGTCGACGTGCGCGGCGAGATCCTGCAGCTCAAGGAAACGCTCAACACGATGGTCGACCAGCTCAACCGCTTTGCCGGCGAAGTGACCCGCGTGGCGCGCGAGGTCGGCACCGAGGGGCGATTGGGCGGTCAGGCCAACGTGCCCGGCGTCGCCGGCACCTGGAAGGACCTCACCGACAACGTCAACTCGATGGCCGGCAATCTGACCGGCCAGGTCCGCAACATCGCCGAAGTGACCACGGCGGTGGCCAAGGGCGACCTGTCGAAGAAGATCACGGTCGACGTCAAGGGCGAGATTCTCGAGCTGAAGAACACCGTCAACACGATGGTGGACCAGCTCAACGCGTTTGCGTCGGAAGTCACGCGCGTGGCGCGCGAGGTCGGCACCGAAGGCAAGCTCGGCGGCCAGGCCCAGGTGCCCGAAGTGGCCGGCACCTGGAAGGACCTCACCGACAACGTCAACTTCATGGCCTCGAACCTGACCGCGCAGGTCCGCAACATCGCCGAGGTCGCCACCGCCATCGCCGGCGGCGACCTGTCGAAGAAGATCACGGTCGACGTCCGCGGTGAAATCCTGCTGCTGAAAGACACCCTCAATACGATGGTCGAGCAGCTTCGCTCGTTTGCCGCCGAAGTGACGCGCGTGGCACGCGAGGTCGGCACCGAGGGCCGGCTCGGCGGTCAGGCCGTGGTGCCCGGCGTCGGCGGCACCTGGAAGGATCTCACCGACAACGTCAACCTCCTGGCGGCCAACCTCACCACCCAGGTCCGCAACATCGCCGAAGTCACCACCGCCGTGGCGCGCGGCGACCTGTCGCGCAAGATCACGGTGGACGTGAAGGGCGAAATCCTCGAACTGAAGAACACCATCAACACGATGGTCGACCAGCTCAACGCCTTTGCCGGCGAAGTGACGCGCGTCGCGCGCGAAGTCGGCACCGAGGGCAAGCTCGGCGGTCAGGCGCAGGTCCCGGGCGTCGCCGGCACCTGGAAGGACCTGACCGACACCGTCAACTTCATGGCGGCCAATCTGACCGAACAGGTGCGCGGCATCGTCAAGGTCGTGACCGCGGTCGCCGACGGCGACCTGAAGCAGAACCTGACGGTGAAATCGAAGGGCGAAGTCGCAGCGCTTGCCGACACCATCAACAACATGACGGAGACGCTCGCCACCTTCGCCGACCAGGTCACCAGCGTGGCGCGCGAAGTCGGCGTCGAGGGACGGCTCGGCGGCCAGGCCAACGTGCCCGGTGCCGCCGGCACCTGGAAGGACCTCACCGGCAACGTCAACCTGCTCGCCGCCAACCTGACCTCGCAGGTGCGCGCGATCGCCGAGGTCGCGACCGCCGTGACCAAGGGCGACCTGACCCGCTCGATCCAGGTCGACGCCCGCGGCGAAGTCGCCGAACTCAAAGACAACATCAACACGATGATCGGCAATCTCCGCCTCACCACCCAGGTGAACACCGAGCAGGACTGGCTCAAGACCAACCTCGCCAAATTCACCAACATGCTGCAGGGGCAGCGCGACCTCTCCACCGTCGGCCGGCTGCTGCTGACCGAACTGGCGCCGCTGATCAACGCACATATGGGCGTGATCTATCAGACCGAGAATGCCGACAGCCCGCAGTTGCGCCTGCTCTCGGCCTATGCCGGCGATGGCGCCAATCCGCATCCGCTCGTCGTGCAGTTCGGCGAAGGGTTGATCGGCCAGTGTGCCATGGACAAGCGTCAGCGGCTGGTGGCGGACATCCCGGGCGACACGGCGCCGATCAATTCGGCGCTGTTGCGCGTGATCCCGAAGAATATCGTCGTGCTTCCGGTGCTGTTCGAGAACCAGGTGAAGGCCGTCATCGAGCTTTCCTCGATCTCTTCGTTCACCACCTCGCAGATGACGTTCCTCGAACAATTGACCGACAGCATCGGCATCGTGCTCAACTCCATCGAGGCCACGATGCAGACCGAGGGCCTGCTGAAGCAATCCCAGCAACTCGCCGGCGAGTTGCAAACCCAGCAGAAGGAGTTGCAGCAGACCAACGAGCAGCTCGAACAGAAGGCCCAGCAACTCGCCGAGCGCAATGTCGAGGTGGAACGAAAGAACCAGGAAATCGAACAGGCGCGGCGCGCGCTCGAGGAAAAGGCGACCGAGCTTTCGCTGACCTCGAAGTACAAGTCCGAATTCCTCGCCAACATGTCGCATGAGCTGCGCACGCCGCTCAACAGCATCCTGATCCTCGGCCAGCAGCTCACCGAAAATCCGGACGGCAATCTGTCGGCCAAGCAGGTCGAATTCGCCCGCACCATTCACGGCGCCGGCACCGACCTGCTCAACCTGATCAGCGATATTCTCGATCTGTCCAAGATCGAATCCGGCACCGTCACCGTCGACGCCGAGGAGATCCTGACATCGAACCTCCTGGAAACCGTCGGGCGGCCGTTCAAGCACGAGGCCGAGAACCGCCATCTCTCGTTCAACATCAATGTCGACGAGAACCTCGCCCGCAGCATGGTAACCGACTCCAAACGCCTGCAGCAGGTTCTGAAGAACCTGCTGTCTAACGCGTTCAAGTTTACCGCGGAGGGCGGCGTGAAGCTGAACGTCTCGGCCGCCGTCGGCGGCTGGAGCGCCGAACACCCGATCCTCAATCACGCGCCCGCCGTGGTCGCCTTCGAAGTGACCGACACCGGCATCGGCATTCCGCTGGAAAAGCAGAAGCTGATCTTCGAGGCGTTCCAGCAGGCGGACGCCGGCACCAGCCGCAAATACGGCGGCACCGGCCTTGGCCTTGCCATCAGCCGCGAGCTCGCGGGCCTGCTCGGCGGCGAGATTCATCTGCGCAGCGCGCCCGGCAAGGGCTCTACCTTCGTGCTTTATCTGCCGCTGAAATATGCCGGTCCCACCGTTGCGCCGCGCTCCCCTGCCCCGTTCACGCCCGCGCCCGCGGTTCAGGTCGCGGCGACGCAGGAGCGGGTCATCGAGCAATTGCCCGACGACCGCCTCGACCTCGCGCCGGGAGATACCATCCTGCTGATCGTCGAGGACGATCCGCATTATGCGCGGGTACTGATCGATCTGGCGCGCGACAAGGGCTTCAAGGTGCTGGTCGCCAGCCGCGGCGCCGAGGCACTCGAACTCGCCAAGCAATTTCAGCCGGCCGCGGTTTCGCTCGACGTATTCCTCCCGGATATGCTGGGCTGGACCGTGCTGAGCCAGCTCAAGCACAATCCGCTGACGCGGCACATTCCGGTGCAGATCATCACGCTCGACGAAGACCGTCAGCATGCGCTGGCGCGCGGCGCATTTTCCTTCGTCAACAAGCCGACGACGACGGAAGGCGTCAGCGCGGCGCTGTCGCAGATCAAGGAATATGCAAAGCCCCGCCGCAAGCGGCTTCTGATCGTGGAGGACAACGTCGCCGAGCAGATGAGCATCACCGAATTGCTCGGGCACGACGACATCGAGATCCTCACGTCAGATACCGGCGCCGATGCGCTGTCGACGCTGCGGAACCAACCGTGCGATTGCGTCGTGCTGGATCTGCGGCTGCCGGACATGAGCGGCTTCGAGGTGCTTGACCGCATCCGCAATGACGAAGCGCTGTCGAACGTGCCGGTCGTGGTGTTCACGGGACGGGAACTTTCCGTCGAGGAGGATGCGGAACTTCACACCATGGCGAGAAGCATCGTGGTGAAAGGCGTCGAGTCGCCGGAACGCCTGCTCGACGAAACGTCGCTGTTTTTGCACCGTGTGATCACGGAATTGCCAGTCGAGAAGCAAAGAATGCTCGAAAAGCTCAATAGCTCCGATGAGGATCTCGTTGGCAAAACCGCACTTCTGGTGGACGATGACGCCCGGAACATCTTTGCGCTGTCGAGCGTATTAGAACGGCGCGGCATGAAGGTCCTGACCGCGACGACAGGCCATGAGGCCATCGCGCTTGTCGAATCCAATCCGAATATCGCAATCGTGCTGATGGATATCATGATGCCGCAAATGGACGGATATCAGACCATCGGCGTTATCCGGCAAAACTCGTCTTTCGGTCGTCTCCCGATCATCGCGCTGACCGCCAAGGCGATGAAGGGCGACCGCGAGAAATGTCTCGAAGCCGGCGCTTCGGACTATCTCGCCAAGCCCGTCAATACCGAGCAGTTGCTGCTCGCCATCCGAATGTGGTTACACCGCTGACCGGCGTAAACAGATGATGGATCAAGAGAAAGTAAATATTCTTCTGGTTGACGATCAGCCGGCGAAGCTGCTCGCCTATGAAGTCATCCTGAAGGAGCTCGGCGAGAACCTGGTCAAGGCTTCGTCCGGGCGCGAAGCGCTCGAGTTCCTGCTCCGAAACGACGTCGCCATCATCCTGGTCGACGTCTGCATGCCGGAACTGGATGGGTTCGAACTCGCGGCCATGATCCGCGAACATCCCCGCTTCCAGAAGACCGCGATGATATTCATCTCCGCGATCCAGGTCAGCGACATCGACCGGCTACGCGGCTACGAGATGGGCGCGGTCGACTACGTTCCGGTGCCGGTGGTGCCGGAAGTGTTGCGCGCCAAGATCAAGGTGTTCGCCGAACTCTATCGCAAGACGCGCCAGCTCGAGCGCCTCAACAGCGAACTCGAAGATCGCGTGCGCGCCCGCACCGCCGAGCTTGAGGAATCGCACGCCAGGCTTCTGGAAAGCGAGCAGCGCCGCAGTCTGGCGATCGCGGCCGGCAAGATGGGATCCTGGGACTGGGACTGGGTCAACGGCGACTGGATGTGGGACGAAGGCCAGTATCAGATACTCGGCCTCGATCCCCGCAAGTTCGAGCTGACACCCGCCAATATCCAGGCGCTGTTTCATCCCGACGACGTTCATGAATTGCACGAGGCCTGGGCGAGCTTCGCGCGAGGCGCGAAATCATATGAAGCGGAATTCCGCATCATCCGGCCGAATGGCGAGGTGCGCTGGTGCGCCGGAACGGCGGCGGCGAGCGCCGACAAGGGCGGCCGCGTCATCCGCGTCAGCGGCGTCACCGTCGATATTACCGAGCGCAAGCAGGCCGAGGAGCGGCAAAACCTGCTGGCGCGAGAGGTCGATCATCGCGCCAAGAACGCGCTGGCGCTGGCGCAATCCATCGTCCGGTTGACGCGCGGCGAAAACGTGAAGAGCTACGTCCGGTCGGTCGAAGGACGGATCAACGCGCTTGCACGCGTACACACCGTGCTTTCGCTGTCGAGCTGGCAAGGCGCCGAAATTAGGAAGCTGATCTCCGAGGAACTGGCGCCCTATTCCACCGGCGAACAGATCGACCTGTCCGGTCCGGAGGTCCAGCTCGAGCCGGCGACGGCTCAGACGGTGGCGCTGGCGCTGCACGAACTCGTCACCAACTCGGCAAAGTACGGCGCCCTGTCGGCGCTGTCGGGCCGGCTGTCGGTGAGTTGGGAAGACCAGGCGGGCCTTCTCAAGATCCTATGGGTGGAGGCCGGCGGGCCGCCGGTCGAGAAACCGGTATCGCGCGGGTTCGGAACCAGAAGCGTGATCGCCAGCATCGAGTCGCAGCTCGGCGGCCACGCGGAATTCGATTGGCGCCCGGAAGGCCTGGTTTGTGGCCTCTCGGTCCCCTTGCCGCATCGGCAGTTTGCCGCCGATCCGGTTTCACTCCTTGAGGCCGCCGCCGACGGCAACGCCCTGCGGCGCGCGGAGCGGTGACGTGGTCAGCAATGAAACCTATCGCACCGCTGCTGCGGCGGCCCCAGTCGGCTGCCGGAGCGAACCCTGCGCCGCTTCGATCGCGCGCATCAGGTCCGGCGCGCTCGTCGCGTTTTCCTCCAGGTATCGTCCGGTAATATGGAACCTTGAGTTGATTCCCGCCGAGGTGTCGTTAGCGTAACCTCTGGGTGCGATTCCAGGGGCGTCGATTTCAGCGGCGTCCAACTATCGGCTGGGTGTCCGCGTCGAATGCGTTATTTTTCGCGCGTTTGAAGCTATTGTCATGGCGCGTTCGCTGCCAGTTTGCCGGAGACGACAATGGGTAACGAGCGCAACATCTTTCTTTCGACCATGCCGGCGACCCGTGGCGATCGCATTCCCGCGCTCGCCGTCGTCGGCGTCTCGACAGTGCTGTTCGTCTGCGCGGTGCCGTTTGCCGGCGTGCCGCTCACCCCGATCCCGGCCTTCGTTGCAAGCAATCAGTCCGCATTGGCCATCAATGGCCTGATCACCGCCGTTCTTTTGTTTTCGCAGTTCGGGGTTTCCCGCTCGCGGGCGCTGCTGCTGCTCGCGAACGGATATTTGTTCACGGCCATGGCGGCAGTCGTCCACGCCCTGACCTTTCCCGGCCTGTTCGCGCCCGGCGGGCTGCTCGGTGCGGGAACGCAGACCACCGTCTGGCTCTACATGATCTGGCACGGCGGGTTTCCGCTGCTCGTCCTCTGCTATGCGCTGCTAAAAGCAAGGGACAACGAGCCGAAGATACGGGGCTCGACGCGCGCAGCAGTCGTTACGAGCATCGTTGCAGTCGGTGTCGCGATCGCCGCGTTCACCTGGGTCGTAACCGCCCAACACGACCGTCTGCCGATCCTTCTGAGCGGCGGCCATTACACCCCCATCATGCTCGCCGTGGTTTCGACCGTATGGTGCCTCAGCTTCGCGGCATTGGCGGCGCTATGTCTTCGCAGGCCGCACTTCGTCCTCGACGTCTGGCTGATGGTGGTGATGTGCGCCTGGCTGTTCGACATCGCCCTGTCGGCGATCCTGAACGTGGCGCGATTCGACGTCGGCTTCTATCTCGGCCGCATCTACAGCCTCTGCGCCGCGAGCTTCGTGCTCGCCGTCCTGCTTGTCGACAATGTCGGCCTGCAGGCGAAGCTGGCGCGCCTATTCGGATCATTGCGCCTGCAAGCCGCCTCTGAAAGAGACCTTCGCACCGAGCGCGACAGCCTTTTTAGCGCTGTCGTGGAATCGTCCAACGACGCCATCATCACCAAACTGCTGGACGGCACCATCACGAGTTGGAACGGAGCCGCTGAACGCCTGTTCGGCTTCACGGCGGCCGAAGCGTTGGGCAAGAGCATCAACATTATCGTCCCGCCGGAGCGGCACGACGAGGTACGCAATATCGTCGAACGGATCGGCCGAGGCGAGCCGATTGCACATTACGAGACGTCGCGCATGCGCAAGGATGGCAGCACTGTCGACGTTTCGCTGAGCATCTCTCCCATCCGCACCGCGTCCGGCAAGATTGTCGGCGTTTCCAAAGCTGCCCACGACATCACCGAGAGCAAGCGGACACAGCAAGCGCTCAGCCAGGAAATCGAGGAGCGGAGGCGCATCTTCGATTCCTCGAACGACCTGATCTTCGTCACCGACTCTGCCGGCAACTTCATCCAGGTCAGCCCGAGCGTCACCGCGATACTCGGCTATCAGCCCTCCGACATGGTCGGACGCAGCGCGATCGAATTCATCCACCCCGACGATCTCGAACACACTCGCAGGGAAATGCGGGCGGGGCGACGGGGGCAGAGCAAGCGCAATTTCGAGACGCGCTATGTCAACAAGGAAGGCAAGGCCGTCGCGCTGAACTGGACCGGAAACTGGTCGGAGCCGGTCCGCCGCCACTTCTTCATCGGCCGGGACCTGACCGAAAAACAAGCCGCGGAAGCCCAATTGCGGCATGCGCAGAAAATGGATGCAGTCGGCCAGCTCACGGGCGGCGTCGCGCACGACTTCAACAACATCCTGACCGTGATCACCGGCACCATCGGCATTCTGGAAGAAGCCGTCGCCGATCAGCCCCAGCTCGCCGCCATCGCCAAGCTGATCGACGAAGCCGCCGAACGCGGGGCCAACCTGACCAGGCATCTGCTCGCCTTTGCCCGCAAGCAGCCGCTGCAGCCGGTTGAAGTCGACGTCAATGCGCTGGTGCTGGAAGCCGCCAAGCTGCTGCATCCTACACTTGGCGAACATATCGAAATCACGCCGCTTCTGGCCGAGGACGCGTGGACTGCGCTGGCCGATCCGAACCAGCTCGCCACGGCCGTTCTCAATCTGGCAATCAACGCGCGCGATGCCATGCCCAATGGCGGCAAGCTCGCACTCGAGACCGGCAACGTCTATCTCGACGAGAACTATGCCGGCATGCACAGCGAGGTCACACCTGGCCACTATGTCATGATCGCCGTCAGCGATACCGGCACCGGCATCCCCGCCGCGCTGCTTGAACGGGTGTTCGAACCCTTTTTCACCACCAAGGAGGTCGGCAGAGGCACCGGCCTTGGCCTCAGCATGGTGTTCGGCTTCGTCAAGCAGTCGGGCGGTCATATCAAGATCTACAGCGAGGAAGGCCACGGCACATCCGTCAAGATCTACCTGCCGCGGGCGACGGGACTGCAGCAGACCGCCGCGGAAGCAAAGGTCTCGGCGAATATTGAAGGCGGCAGCGAAACGATCCTCGTCGTCGAGGACGATTCGCTGGTGCGGCGCTATGTCATGACCCAGATCGAGAGCCTGGGCTACACCACGATCGAGGCGGCCAACGCTTCCGACGCCCTGCGCATCATCGACGACGTCGCCACCATCGACCTGCTTTTCACCGACGTGATCATGCCCGGCACCATGAACGGCCGCCAGCTCGTCGACGAGGCGCTGAAGCGGCGGCCGGGCCTCAAGACCCTGTTCACATCAGGGTATACCGAGAACGCCATCGTCCATCATGGCCGGCTGGATTCCGGCGTGCTGCTGCTCGCCAAACCCTATCGCAAATCAGAACTCGCCAGGATGATCAGACTGGCGCTTGGCAGTTGAAGCATTCCCGGCGGCTGATATATCCGTGGATGGAACTGCAGCCCCACGGATCGGCTCTTTGAAAAATCTGCTCACCGACATATCCGGCGTTCACGTCGGCCACGCCCACGATGCAGCGGTCGCCTCCGGCGTCACCGCGATCCTGTTCGATTCCCCTGCGGTGGCCTCGATCGATGTACGCGGCGGTGGTCCGGGCACCCGCGAGGATGCCCTGCTGAAGCCGGAAAGCACTGTGGAGGCGATCGACGGCATCGCGCTTTCCGGCGGCTCGGCGCTCGGCCTGGATGCCGCGAGCGGCGTGCAGGCCTGGCTTGCCGAACAGGGCCGCGGTTTAAGAATCCGCGAAGCGGTCATCCCGATCGTTCCGGGCGCGATCTGTTTCGATCTGCTCAACGGCGGCAACAAGGCATGGGGCCGTTTCCCGCCCTATCGCGATCTCGGTTACGCCGCAGCGTGTGCGGCGAGCGCCGATTTCGCGCTGGGCAGCGTCGGCGCCGGGCTCGGCGCGACGACAGCGAATTTCAAGGGCGGGCTTGGCTCGGCTTCCGCGCAGACCGAAGGCGGCGTCGCCGTCGGCGCGCTCGCGGTGGTCAATGCGGTTGGCACTGTGACCATCGGCGACGGCCCGTGGTTCTGGGCGGCGCCGTTCGAGACAGGCAATGAGTTTGGCGGGCGCGGACTGCCGCCCTCGTTCACGCCGGATATGCTGCGGGCGCGCCTGAAGGGCGGACTGGCGGTAACGGCTGCGGAGAGCACCACGCTGGTGGTCGTGGTCACCGACGCCGTGCTGACAAAGCCGCAGGCCAAACGGCTGGCGATGATCGCGCACACCGGCATGGCGCGCGCCATCTATCCCGTCCATGCAACGACGGATGGCGACGTGGTGTTTGCCGCCGCGACCGGCAAGAAGCCGGTCGATCCGCTGTTCGGCCTCACCGAACTCGGCATGGTGGCGGCCAACACGGTCGCCCGCGCGATCGCGCGCGGCGTCCATCGTGCGACCGCGCTACCCTTTCCGGGTGCGCTACCGGCGTGGAGCGATCGCTTCGGTTAGAAGCCTGATCCGGAAAAGTGGGTACCGGTTTTCCGAAGAGATCATGCTCCAAAAAGAAGCGACCGCAGTCCGAAGGGATCCCGCCGGGTCTCGTGCTCAGGCGCTGACCGAGAGCGATGCGGTGGCGCCCGATGAAATTGCATGAGCCTGACGCTGAATCATCTGCTCGATGAAATTGTAGGACGATGTCGCTGACGCGGACGAGCTCCCGCTCGCGGCCGATGTCATCGTTACCTTCGATCCGTCCGCATAGGTCAGCGACGTCGTCACCGAACCGTCGCTGTTGGTGACGGACGTGGTGGAAGCGCCCTGCAGGGCCTGCGAGAATGGATCGGAACCTGCGCCGCCACCGCCCGCCTCGTCGCGATCGCTGTGATGGCCCTTGCCGCCCTTCAGCGCCGACGCCAGCTCCTTGAGGCTGATCGAACCGTCGCCATCCGTATCGAGCTTGCCGAAAGCATTGCCGGCTTGGGCGGCCTTGTTGGCGTCGGCGCCGAGCGCCTCGAACTCCGATTTGCTGATCTTGCCATCACCGTCGCTGTCGACCTTGGCGAACCATTCCTTCAACGACTTTGAGCGCATCGACAGCGACGATACATTCGAGCTGGACTGGCTCTGTGCATCAAGCAGCGCGCTCATGGTCTGCGGCGATATCTGCGAACCGCCGCCGCCGGAACCCGAGCCCGAGCCGACCGAAGCCGACGAACCCGAGGACATGAGATCGAACGGGCTCTTGGCGTCCTGGCTGAGGCCGGTGGATTGCGCGGACGACGACTTCGACGACGTCAGCGCCTTGAGGGCATCGATCGCCGACGACGCGGCGCCCAAAGCAAAGAACATGGCAAAACTCCAACAACGCCGCGCCGGTCGCGGCCGATAGCTCGTGCATGTTCTTCAGCAAGCGCCGTGCCAGGATGAAAAACCCAATAAAACCGGGCTTTCCCGCATCCGTTTCGATCCGGCAAACCCGGCAATAGATGCCCGCTCCGGCAGATTTTTCCCGCCCACAGGACAGCTTGGCGGTCGCATTGCCCCCGGCCGCGCTGCATGTTACGCGGAGCCATCCTGCCCCTCGAAGAGATCTGGGAAAGCGCACATGTCTCAGCAATTTGCGTCGCGTCCCCTCGTCATCGCGCCGTCGATCCTGGCGGCGGATTTCGCCAAGCTGGGCGAAGAAGTCCGCGCCGTGGACGCGGCCGGCGCCGACTGGATCCATCTCGACGTGATGGACGGGCATTTCGTGCCCAACATTTCCTACGGTCCCGACGTCATCAAGGCGATGCGCCCGCACACCAAGAAGATCTTCGACGCGCATCTGATGATCTCGCCGTGCGATCCCTATCTCGAAGCGTTTGCAAAAGCAGGCTGCGATCACATCACCGTCCATGCCGAGGCCGGCCCGCATCTGCATCGCTCGCTGCAGGCGATCCGCGCGCTCGGCAAGAAGGCCGGCGTCTCGCTCAACCCGGGCACGCCGGCCAGCGCGATCGAATATGTCATCGACCTGATCGATCTGGTGCTGGTCATGTCGGTCAATCCCGGCTTCGGCGGCCAGGCTTTCATCAAGTCAGCGCTCGGCAAGGTCAGCGACATCAGGGCGATGACCGCGGGACGTGCGATCGATATCGAGGTCGATGGCGGCGTGGCCCCTGACGTGGCCGGCCAGTTGGCCGCCGCCGGCGCCAATGCGCTGGTCGCGGGCTCGGCGGTATTCAAGGGCGGCACATTAGAGGCCTACAAGGCCAATATTTCCGCGATCCGTCACGCGGCGGCGCTGGCGCGCGGCGAAGCGGTCTGACGAAAAACGCAGCGAGCCGGCAAGAAAGCCACAACAGGCGCGCAGCGAGCCATGGAACCGGAAAGCTCCATGCTGCGGCCACAAAGCGTCACGCATCTCGCCATAAAGGCGGATCAACATTGCGGCCTTTCATGGATGGGACGCGAATATGATCAAGGCCTACACCACCACCGCCGCCATGCTCCTGCTACTCGCGCCCTCCGCCGCGCTCGCGCAACGCGCAGGTGACGCCGCACTAGGCGCGGTGGCCGGTGCCGTCGTGCTGGGCCCCGTCGGGGCCGTCGCCGGAGCGTTCGTCGGTTATACGGCCGGACCTTCGATATCGCGGTCGTGGGGACTGGAAGGCTCGCGGTCGTCGCGGCACCGCAGGCAGTCTTCAAGGGACAGCGTGCGCGGCGCCAGGGCGGAAGCCGCAAGCCCCGCCGGTCAGGCCGAACAGAGCGGCCGCATCGCCAGTCGCCCCGTGCCGAACCCGCCGCGTTCAGCCAGCAAGCTGCCGCCCGTCCAGACCCTCGACTGAGCGCACGCGCCGCCTGATCCGATGCTGGATCATGACGCGATAGAATCGCATCGTGATCTCATCTCTTTGTTTGAGCATGATCTCCGCGCAAACGCGTTCCGCGTTTGTCGCGAGGGAAAACCGGAATCCACTTTTCCGGATCATGCTCTAGCCACCTTCCTGCACCGGCGCAGACGCCGACCGCGGCGGCCGCACCACCGTCACGGTGCAGGCGGCCTCGGCCGCGACCTTGGCTGACACGCTGCCGAGCAGCGTGCGCAGCATCGAATTCTGCCGCGCCCCGATCACGATGTGATCGACATGATTGACCCTGGTAAATTCCAGGATCGCGGCCGCGGGATCGATTGCCTCCAGCACATGCACCGTGAGCCGGCTTTCGTCGAGTTGCAGCGGCTGCGCCCAGTGCCGCAGCGCGACCATGCGGTCGATATGCTTGTTGTTGCCCTGCTCGTCGAGCGTCCTGTCGATGGTGATGCGCCCGAGCTTGAGCACGTTCAGGCAGGCGAGCCGCGCCGACGGCAATGTCTGGAGTAGCTGCGCAGCGGTGCGGCGCAGGCATTCATTGAGCGCGATCGACCCCTCCTCGGTATCGACCGCAACGACCACGATCGATCCCGAAGCAAGCTGGGCCGCGACGTCGGATTTCGGTTGCGGCAGCGTCACGCCGCGATTGAAGCGGCGGCGCCACACCGTGGAGAGCGGGTCGCGCTGCAGCCGTTCTGAGCGCGCCGTCAGCTTGACTTGCTCAGGGTGCGCCAGTTCGAACGCCAGTTGGGATGCCGTCGGATGCCGCCACACCGGTTCGATCTCCAGGCAGCGCAGCACGATTTCCTGCAGCCATGGCGGATAATCGCCCGTTAGCCTGCGCGGCGGATAGGGATCGCGCCACAGCCGCCGGCGCATGCCGCGCAGCGTTTCGCTCTCGCCGAACGGCCGCTCGCCGGTGGTAAAGAAATACAAAAGCACGCCCAGCGAAAACAGATCGCTGCGCGGATCGTCGCGGACGCCGAGCAGGCGCTCGGGTGCCATATAGGGCGCGGTGCCGTAGGGCAGACGAAATTCTTCCTGCAGCAGGTCCGGCAACTGGTTGTGATGCGACAGGCCGAAATCGATCAGCACGCATTCGCCGGAGGTGCGAAACATCATGCTGCTCGGCTTGATGTCGTGGTGAATGACGTTCTGCCGGTGCAGGTCCGCCAGCGCGGTCGCGATCTTGCCCCCGATCACCCTCGCCTCTTCGTAAGGAAGCGGCAATTCGCCGATCCGGCTATACAGCGTCTTGCCGGGGATGCGCTCCATGACGACGTAGGGCCGCCGGTCGAAATCGCCGGTGCCGAAACAACCCGGCACGTGCGGGCCCGCCAGCCGCGGCAGGATCATCTGCTCCATCTCGAAGCTGACGATCGCCGCCGGGTCCTCGCCTTCGGCAACCCGCGGGACCTTCATCAATAGCGGCACCGTGATGCCGGGATGGGTCACCGTCCATAGCGTCGCCATGCCGCCCTGGTGGACGCACTCGCCGATCGTGAAGCCGTCGAGTTCGGCGCCAGGTCCGATTGCAGGCTTTGCCACCCCCTCACCTCCCGATCAGCAGACGATCGGCCAGCCAATGCGGCAGGCCATTGGCGCGGATGCGTTCGGCAGCGGTTTCCACATCGTAAGGCACGCGGCAATAGGTGATCTCGCGAGACGTCGTATCGAGCATCGCGAACGACGCCGCTGGGTCGCCGTCCCGCGGCTGCCCGACCGAGCCGAGCACGGCGAGCCAGCGCCGGCCGCCGAGCAATTGCACCGGCACATCGGTGGTCGGAACAAAACTCGTCATCTTCGCCGCCGATGACATCGAATAGAGCGCCGGCCGGTGGATGTGCCCGCAGAACGTGACATGGGCGTCGGTGGCCGCGATGCTGCGTGCGGCATCCGACGTATCGCGCACATAGTGCCATCGCGACGGGTGCGATGCGTCCGAATGCACATAGAGGCGATCATCTTCGCGCCGGGTCAGCGGCAGCTCTGCCAAAAAGCGCCGTTGCGGCGCACTGAGCCGGCCGCGGGTCCATTCGATCGCAGCCTGGGCCTCAGCGTTCATCGTCTCCGAAGCGGTGCTGATCGCGTGATCGTGGTTGCCGATCACGGCGATGGCGCCGTCCGCAACGAGGTCCATCACCGTATCGACCGCCCATTCCGGATCGGCGCCATAGCCGACCACATCGCCGAGACAGACGATCCGCTCCGCGCCGCGAGCGCGCGCGAACTCGAGACACGCGCTGAACGCCTGCCGGTTGGCGTGGATATCGGCAAAGACGGCAAGCCGCACGTTTCCTCCCTATCCATCATCGCGCCCATACTTGCGCGCGCCTTGATGGATATCAAACAACAGGCCGCCTGCGGCGTGCAATCGGTCCGGGTGCGCCTGCAGTCTGTTAGGTTGATCAGATCTACCGGCGGACGATAGTGGCACAACCGCGCTCATGCGCCGCCGCAATTACCGCTTTGGGGACCCAAGCCAACGTTCATCCGCGCCGGCCCAGGCCTCCGCCCGCCGTGCGCCTGAACGTCGTCTGCCGCACGACGTATTGAATCCGCCTGCCAAAACAGGTCTTGAGGGGTTGTTGTCGATACACCGCGAATCCAAGAAGTCCAGCGAGTCGTACGCCTCGGCAGCGGGGGACGCGATGTCAGCTTTTACTGCCCCGTTACCTCCTTTGGTCGTGATCAGCGGAACGTCGTGTGCTCCGCCCTCATGATGCGGCGCCATAGGATGGCCCCGACGGTGTCCGCCTGCTGGCGCAAGTCGCACACGCGCTTCCGGCACGCTGCCGACGGCGCTTGGGCGACCAGCTCGTCCCACGTCTCTTCCACCGCAATACTCAACTTGGCTAGATCGGCCTGCGCGGCTCGGGCCAGATAGGACATCACCTCGCCGAGGTGCCCATACATCATGGCGTGAGCCAGTCGCCGACCACCATAGTCCGGCATGTGCTTCCAAGTTCCGCGTGCAAGCCGCACCCCGTTCGCCTGCGCTACTGGGCGGATCCGGAGAGGATCGAGGATTGTGCTGTCGAGATCGCGCAGGATCATGCGCGACGGCATGCCGTTACGCAGTACGACGTACACGTTCTGCAGGTGCGGCTCGAACGCCATGCCCCGTCGCGCATAGAAGTCGACCATACCGTGCATGAGCACACGGCAGTAGACGCGGAAGAATGCGTAGGCGTGCTCTCGCTCGCGGAAGTCCAACATCGTGCGCGCCCGCTGCGGCCCGCACCAGAGATTTAGCGCCGGGACCACAATCTCCGAGGCATCCGCCAATACCGGCGCCCGGACGATCATGGCGAGATGCATGCCGATAAATGGATCGGCATGGGCAACTGAGGCCACGTCGTACTGGAAGTCTACATAGCTTTCTCCGCTCTGCCGCAAAAGGATGCGGGCGAGCGATGAGAAAGCGGTCGCATTCGCGCGATTCAAGGGATAGAGCAGCCGATCTTCCCCCGTCAGTATGACGTCCATCGGCAGCTTAACGTCGAAGCCGGACCGCAAAATGCGGCACGTCCGCTGCGATGCGAGGGGAATTGCCTCGAGGCGAGTGTCGAGGACCGCAATCCATCGCCGTTTCAAGAGCTCGCGGATTACTGGCGAGAGCTCGACTTGCCACGGGTGCAGCGGGATCACGACGTCGACGTTTCGAGGAAGGGGAATGCCGGCCCAGGCGCGAAAGCACGTTCGATAATCCGCGAACGCGCTGGAATCGAACAGGCACGGCCGAGCGGCGACCAACGTCAGATCGATCGCCTTCCGGCAGAGATTCGAGCACTCAGCCACCTGTCGGGGCGACGGTCCGAGCCGGAGCGCCGGAAACGGATAGTAATGATGGCCCTCATATGCGGGCTCGATGGCCTGCGCACCGGCATCGAGCCCCTCGGCGATGAGACGGTTCATCACCAGATTGGCGAAGCTGTTGTCGAAATCCGCGATGAGCCGATCGAAATGCTGGGCGAGTTCCGAGGGCTCCACGCAGAGGCGAAGGGCGTTCAGGAAGGCCCGGGTGCTGCGTAGCGCGCGCCGTCTGCCGGCGACAATCTTCCATGGAAATCCGTTCAGTTCGAGCCGTCGGAAGGGCAGCGGGCCACCCACCGGCGCCCGCAGCATCGGCTCGTGGCCGAGATCGAGAAACCACTTGCCAGCCTCGCTTTGCCACAGCCGCGCGTGAGGCGCGTGGCCCTCCCGGAATATCCCCTGGAGCAGCCGCGACACGGCGACGAAAAGCGCGGCCTCGTAGGCGCGCGCTAGCCGCGCCCCGCCGATCCGGCGCTCGCGGGCCCACTGTCTCACAGCGTGAAGCGTCATGCCACGCCGGAGGCGGCGATGATCAGAGAGGCTCGAAGGCGCCTCTTCCAAGCTCTTCATTCGTGATCGCGTTGAAGTCGCTCATCCGCTCTTGCATGAGCCGCTTCACCGCGTCGGCCTTGCCCCGCTGCGCAAATTCCTCGATCAGCGCGGCGGTGTATCCGATATGGCGGGCCTCGTCGACCCGCAGGCGGTCGTGCAGAAGGGCCAAGCGACGCCGCCGCTCGGGCGCGCAGTATGCCAGCAGCATCGGCCGTTGAATGATGTGGTGCACCAGGGTGCGGATCTCGGCGATGTTCATCTGGATGAGATCGTCGAGCGTGACCGCGCTCGCGTACGGAGAGCCCGCGTGGGCCTCGATCGGGCTTCGCTGCGTGTAGCCGGGGGACAGCGAAACAAGCCGGGCATGGGACTCGTTGTCGACGATGTCCGGAAAAGTGAGATCCAGCATCGCGACATAGGCTTTGGCGTGTCTGGACTCGTCGATCGCGTGCGCTTTGACCTGGGCGGCCACGTGGGGATCCGGAGTGGAGGCCGCGAGGTCCCACAGGTGCGCGGAGCCTTCGCCTTCCCCTTGCGCATTCTGGATGAGCGACAGCGTCATCCAGTTCGGGTCCCTGGCGACGTCGCGGTAGATCTTTTCGTAGTTCTTGGTCCCAAACGGCGGCGGTGCCTTGCGGCAGGCGGTGACCAGCGCGTCGCGATAATAAGGTCCCGCTGCCCGGTAGTGCGAGCGAAGAGATTTCAGGGTGAGCTCGGCGGCGATGTTCACAAACCGGCCCTCCTAGCGTGGACGTCTAGCCCGGAAGGATTGCCGATCGCCTCTTGAACGGCGCATTTCGCGCTACGAATTTGACCTTTGCAAAGCGCGCACTTTTCAACGTCTTTTTAAATCTTTCGAGGAGCTTGAAGTCGATTTCAGGGATGCCATCCTTGCTCAACTTACCGAACTCTTGCTCGGGTACCGGCACCGCCTTCTTGGCCTTCGCTTTTCTTGCTTTGGACTTCGGACTTTTCGCCATCGGTGAATCCTCCTCGAGGGGCACATCAACGATTGCGCGCCATATGTCAGGCGCCGAGCATATGCAGCCTATGGTCGCTACAAGGTAGTGTCAACGGCGAGAGAGCGAAAAGGCACCAGGGGTGGCCATGGCGACCTCAAGCGCCTGCATCTCGGCCTCGACCTTATCTAGCCAGAACCCCATTCCCATCTCGCGAAATAGGTTCATGGCCGTCGTGAGATGTTCTATCGCACGCCAATCGCCTGCCCGCCCGAGGAGCTTGCCGACGCTGAAGTGACAATGAGCGACAAGCGGTCGCATACCGAGCTCCGAGGCCAAAGCCGTGGCGGTACCATAGTGAGCTTCGGCTGCAGCAACGTCCGGGCAGTCACGATGTGACGCCGTCTCGCCGAGGAGCAGGTGGGCCCACGCTTCGTGACCGCGTTCTCCGCACTCGCGGGCAAGCACCACGGCTCGGGTGCCAAACTCCCACGCCTCCTCCACCCGATCTGCGAGGAGATGCGCCTCGCCGAGCTGCAGGGTGCTCATCGAGTGCAGGTATCCGATCCCCGCGGATGCATAGCCGGCCAAGCCTTGCCGCAGCCAGGAGACGCCTTCCTCGACGCGTCCCGAGCGCGCGTAGACGTGCCCCAGAGCCGCCTGCGCGATCGGAGTCAAGTAGGCGATATCCCACTCCTGGGACAGAGCGACCGCACGCTCGAGCGGCATGATCGCCTGGATGAAATCTCCGCGTAGGCTTTCGAGGCGTCCGAGATTCAAGGAGGCCCAGATGAGGCTGAAGGGGTGATCGAGCACTTCAGCGAGCCGGACAGCCTCCTGTCCATGGTTGCGTCCCTCGTCGAACACTCCGAGTTCAGCGAGGGCGCGCGCCAGGAAGGCGCGCGCCACCACCGCCGGATACGCAACGAGTCCAAGACGCTTGCGAGACAGATCGCCGGGCAGCGCCTCTATCAACGTCCGGCAGAGGCGTTCGGTTTCGCGATAGTCGCCCGAGCGATTCCCCAGCCAGATGCGGTAGTACCGGCCGGCAACCTGGAGCGGGACATCATGGAGAGACGCGCCGATGGCCTCGGCCTCTTCGGCGAACGCGCGCACGTCGCTCGCGCGACCACCCGTGTTCAGGTGAAGGCCGCTCATGTAGCCCGACACCGATGCCAGTCGGCGCCGATCATTCAATTTCTTGGCGAGAGCTTCAGCTTCCCCGAGATACTCTTTGATCTTTCCCCATTCCACCAGCGGGAGCAGAGCGTTTCGAAGGTCGAAGCGAAGATCGATCCCCTGCTCCAGGCTCTCGCGAGTCACGGGTAGGTGGGTCAACGCCATCAGTGCTTCCTCGAAGCACCTGACGGCTTCCCGGTGGACCGAGCGAGCGAGGGCCTTGGCACCGGCTTGCTGAAGGTAGGTGACCGCCTTCGCCCAATCCTGGCCCAGAAACGCATGATGGGACAGCCGGTCGACATATTCGGCCAACCGGGCCGGATAGGTTCGCTCGATGGTTTCCACGATTCGCACGTGGAGGGCGCGCCGCCGGTCCTGGAGCAGGCTGCCATAGGCAACTTCGTGCGTCAGCGCATGCGCGAAGGCGTACTCCATATCCGGCAAGAAGCCGGCCTCGTAGAGGAATCCCGCCGCCTGGAGGCGTCCGATCGCGGCACGCAACTCATCTTCGGCGACCTTGGCAATACCTTGCAGCAAGCCAAGCGGCACGTCCTTCCCGAGCACCGAAGCGGTCTGCAGGAGCGTCTTATCGGTGGCGGAGAGCCGGTCGATGCGGGCGGCGATCACGGTTTGGACCGTCGCGGGGACCTGGATGGATGGCTGCGGCTGCGCCAACCGGTAGGCCCCACGCTCGCCGAGTAGGGCCCTGGTCTCCGCGAGCGACCGCACGCTCTCCTCCAGGAAGAACGGATTGCCCCCCGTCCGCTCGATCAGCGTGTCCTTAAGCGGTTCGAGACTGGCATCGGGCCCGAGGAGGACGCCGAGAAGCTGCTCAGCGGTGTCCGACGGCAGAGGATCCAGCCGGAGCCGCGTGTAACAGGTGCGGTTGCCCCAACGGTGCTGATACTCTGGGCGGTAGTTAACAAGCAGCAGCAGTCGGGCAGCCGGCAGGCTCTCGATGAGAACATCGAGCAGTGCTTGGGTCTCGGAGTCGATCCAGTGGAGGTCTTCGAAGACGACCAGCAGGGGCTGTTTGTGGCTTTCACGCAGCAGCAACCGCTTCAGCGCGTCCAATGTTCGGCGGCGGCGCTGGGGTGGATCGAGCTTGTCCCATTGCGCATCATCGGCTGGCACGTTCAGCAAAGATAACAGCGCTGGCAAACTGCCGTCCTGCGCGCAATTCTGTGTCGAGAGCTTCTCTCGCACGGTCTGCGGGTCGTCGCTGTCCACGATCGCGAAGTAGCTCTTAAGGAGGTCGATCACAGGCAAATAACTCGTTCGTTTGCCGTACGAGACCGAGGCGCTCTCGAGGACCCGCCAGCCCAGCAAGTGATGCGAGTGGGTGAACTCGTAGAGCAGGCGCGACTTGCCGACCCCTGCTTCGCCGACGATCGCCGCGACCTGCCCGTGTCCGGCGGCGGCGAGTAGCAGCGCGCGGCGGAGTTGCTCCAACTCAGCGTCGCGGCCGACGAACCGCGTGAGCCCCCTGCGTGCGCTCGCTTGCAATCTGTTCCGCGCTGGCCCCGCCTCCGTCACCTCGCAGACCTCGACCAGGTTGGCGAGCCCCTTCACTGGCACGGGACCGAGGGGCTTCACGCCGACATAGCCTTCCGCCAACCGAAGGGTATCGGCCGTTGCGAGCACGGAGCCGGGATTTGCCATCTGCTCCATGCGAGCCGCCAAGTGTACGCTCTGGCCCACGACGGTGTAATGCGTGTGGAGGTCGTTGCCGATGTCGCAGACAACAATCTCCCCTGAGTTCAGTCCGACGCGGATTGTGATGGACAGTCCGTGAGTGCGCTGGAGAGTTTCTGCATACCGTTTGACGGTCTCTTGCATCCTGAGCGCCGCATGACACGCGCGCACAGCATGATCCTCGTGAGCGAGCGGTGCACCGAAGAGGGCCATGATGCCGTCGCCCATCACCCTGTTCACGGTACCTTCGTAGTGGTGCACAGCCTCAATCATGCATTCGAGCACCGGGTCGATGAGTTTCTGTGCGTCCTCCGGATCGCGGTCGGCAATCAACTTCGTCGAACCCGTGATATCAGCGAAGAGAACTGTGACCTGCTTGCGCTCGCCATCTAGGCTTGCCTTGGCCGCGATAATCCTGTTGGCGAGATGCTGCGGCGTGTAATCCTTGGGCGAGGCAAAGCGAGGTTCGCCCGCGACCGGCATCAGGGGATGGGCGCATTCCGGGCAGAATTTGGCTGTGGCGGAAACCCGGCTCCCACAATTGGGACAGCCTATTATTAGACGTGCCGCGCACTCCTCACAGAACGTAGCTGTGGCGGGGTTTTCGTGCTGGCACTTCGGACACTTCATCACCGGCCCTCAGCGGGCATAGGCTGGAAGCGGAGGGTACAAACGCAGCCATATTGCCGTTAGCAGCAAGGCACGTAGCGCTCTCCGGTCCTGGATATGCCGTCAACTGAACTTACTGGAAGCGCCTCGGTCGCGATAGTCGAGTGTGAAAGCTTTCATTGGCAGTTCTCTAGGGAATCGCCAGTCGCGGCAGTTTCTCACATCTGCTTCTTGATCTTTCGGGGTCAGGAGCGTCCGGCGACCGTCCTCCACCGATCGGCAACGCCCAAGGCTCCACTTCCGCTTTGGGTTAACGTGAGACCTCGGCACTTGATTTTGGCGTGGCCGCTTCGTGGGAAAAGGGCTTGGCCTTACAGTTCGGATTACAGAACAATCGTCAGCCCTTCCGCGGCGCTTCCAACCCCCTGAGCAGCAGCGTCAGCAGCGCATCGATCCGAGCCGGGGCACCCGGCTCGTTCCATTCTTCGGCGTGTGCGGGATGGTGGAAACGGCTGGTGGCATCGAAAATGGCGCGCGCCGTCACCTTGATGTCGGCGACCTCGAACGCGCCCTGCTTCACGCCGTCGGACAGGATCAGGGCAATCTGGTCGACCAGGCAGTCCTTGTGGCAGCTCACGGATTTGCAGGCCTCGCGGGCCAGCGCCAGATAGGTCGCAAACATCTCGGGATCGTCACTAAGCCGCTTGTGCTTGATCGAAAACATCGTGCGCAGCCACTTCTCGAGCCGGGCCGGCGCCGGGCCGGAGCTTTCCGCGATCTTCAGGAGAGGTGCGCTGAGACGGTCGAGCCAGCGCTTGGCCACCGCCTCGCGCAGCGAGGCCTTGCTGGGGAAATGGCGGTAGACGCTGCCGTGGCTGACATCGAGGGCGCGGGCGACATCCACCACGGTGGCCTTGGCGAGCCCATAGCGGCGCAAAACGTCCTCGGTCACCTCCAGAATTCGTTCGGGGGTCAGAACCACGACTTCGTTCATGCGCACACCTGCGAAACGATGGGACGGGTGGTCATTTAATCCCCCTTGTAATTCCGTGTAATCCCCTAGGGCGGGTTAATGTTTCACGATCGGTTCCAGCCGCTCGGCCTGGGCGGCCAGATGACGGGCGACGCTCTGGTTGAGCCAGCGCTGGATCTGGGCGGTCAGATGAATGAGATGGGCAGTCATTAGCGTAGTCCTTTGCAAGTACCCGGGCTCCAAAACCTTAAGAGCCGGGTGACGCCCTAACACCGGCGTCGGCAATGGATATAGCATGTCCCGCTGACAGATTTCAATATCTGTCAGTCAATAAACCGTGATTGTTGGGGCCGGCCGGGCGCTACACCATCCTCATCGCCGGAAGCCTATGGCTCGTCCTTCGGCGGCATCCGCGGCGGCAATAGCGGCGTAAACGCCACCCCATCGCCATCGCGAGGCGCCGCAACCAATCCGCCGCCCGTCGAGGGATCGCCGCCCGAGGTGTCCAGGATCATGCCGGGCGTGATGTATTCGCGGGCGGCCTGGAGCAGGCTGCCGCCGCCATCGCCAAAATCGGCGGCACGACCGCCCTGCGGGCGGCCGGCGGCGATCTCGCCAGCGGCCTTGTCGGTCTTTTCCGCAAGCCTGTCGCTGTAGGGAATGCGAAACGCCCGCGGGACGCCGCTTGGCCGGTTGCCGTCGTCGAGCGCCTCGACCCAGAGATAGATCGCGCCCGGATCGCCCTCCAGCGAGTGCGGCTCGACGATCCGGGCCTGCAACAGCTTGAAGCTTGCGGGCAGCCTGTCGACGCTGGCCCAGCCCAGCAATCCGCGCACGCCGACAAAGCTTGCGATGTAGAACGCGCTCGTCACCACCACGGCAACCGCCTTGGCCGACCACGGCACGCGCGCATAGACCAGAACGATCAGCAGCAGCGCGCCGATCAGCGCGTAGCTGATGGAGAGCGTGAGGACGACCGATTGCAGGCTATTCACGGCGCGGCATCCTGACGCCGGTTTTCGGGTCCAGGTCCGCACCGTTGGCGCGGACGTTGCGGAACGTCTCCATCAGCGACTTCTGCCGCTGCTGGACGTCGACCACCTTGCCTTCGGCATCGAGCCAGAAGCGCAATGCGGTCTTTTCCTCGCCGGTGTGGTCGAGCGTCAGCTTGTTGTCGAAGATCACCTGCGCGGTCGGATTGAGCTTCTGCACTTTTACGCTCACCGCGACGGGCTGCCCGGTGGTGGCCTGAAAATGCGAGACGTTGACGGTGTATTCGCCGGGCACGATGCCGCGCACGGTGACGATTTCCTCCCGGACCGGCGACAGAATCTTTTTGCCGCTGACGATGATGAAATCGTTCGCGCCGCCGCGATCGTCGCGATCGAGGGTGAGGAAACCGGCCTCGCGCCGGCGGTACCAGGCGATGTTGCCGGCGGGGTCCTGCACGAACAGATCGAAGTCGTCGGGATGATTGTCCGGCCAGTCCATGGTGATGAGGAATTCGGCCTTGGAATCGATCTTGCCGTCCTTGGCGTCCGGCGAGACCGCCAGCAGCGCCAGGAAGAACAGGAACGCGATCACCTGCAGCGCCTTGAACAGCATCACGCCGAGCGGGTCGAACGGCTCCTCGCGCGGATAGAGCCCGAAATCATCCATCATGGTGGCGTTCCAGAACCGGCGTGACGTGCGTCTCGGTCAGCATGACGGCGTCGGAAAACACCCGCTGGGTCGCGGCATCGAGCATGTAATATTGAATGCGGACGAGGATGGAGCCGACCAGGCCGGCCAGCGTCGTGTACATGGCCACCGCCATGCCATCGCTCATCAGGCCCATCGAGGATTTCATCGCGGCCTTGTCGGCCGCATCGAGGGTGGCGATCGGCGCCAGCATGATGATGAAGCCGATGATGGTGCCGAGCAGCCCGAGCTTCATCAGCGTGTCGGACACGAATGCGCCGAACCCGTTGGAGCCGCGCAAACGGTCGGCAAGCGACCGCAGCAGCAGCGTCTGGTCGATACGCCCCGCGGCTTGCGCCTTGGCCTTCTTCACCAGGTTGCGGATGTGATCCGGCACCAGGCCGCCCGGCAGGGCGCGCGCGTCATCAAGTCCCCTCGCCCCGCCGGGCGCCGACAGGATGGCGCGGCAGCGGCGCGTAATCTCGCCCTCGCGCGCGATCGCGCGCGTCCGCCAGAAGCAATGGAAGCAGGTGACGAAATAAAGCACGGCAATGACGCTCGAAATGTAGGTGCGGTCGGAACTGACCATCAGATGGAGCAGTCCGTATCGCCACAACAGCACGACGGCGAAGATCGACAGCCCGGTGAAGATCATCCACAACAGGAGGACGCTGCGCTCGGACGTGTCCGTGTCAGTGGCGGAGGGCGCGGTCTCGGCGCTGGCCGTGGCACTCATGCTGCGTCGGCTCCCTGGCTGGGAAGAGCGGTTCCGTGCAGGCCGGCCCGCGACGAAAATCCGTGCGTTTGGTTAGATCAGCGGACCACGGCCGCGTCCAAAGACATATGCCCAGTGTTGGTTGGGAAAATTTCCCGAGTGACGCCTCGCCGGCTTGCTTTTGGCGTGAATTAGCGGTGCTGTTGCACTCATCCGCACGTTGGGGAGTGATCGCATGCGCCTCGTCCTTCAGCTTGTCGGCCGCCTGTTTGTCATCGTCATCCTGTGCCTGGGAGCGGCCACCGTCTGGGCGACGATCGATGCCCATCGCAGCGTCGATCGCGCCACGGCCGCTTCCGCCGAGCGGGTCTCGGTCGCGCTGGAAGCGCTCTACTGGCGCGAATTGCTGTTGCGCAGCAACAGAATGCGCGAGCAACTGCTGCCGGCGCCGCAATGGCGCACCATCGAAACGATGGGGCTGATCTCGCCGGGCATCTGCGTCCAGATCGTGCCCGCCGGCGCGTTCGAAAACCCGCTCTGCGGCCAAAGCAAGGGAATCGGCCAAGTTCCGCCGCGCTGGTTTGCGGCCGCTGCGCAGACCCTGCTTGGAGACCACGCCGCGGTCGTGCGACCGATCAGCGCGCGCGCCGCGAGCGCGGGCAGTGTCTCGGCCACCCCCGATCCGAATGCCGCCATCGCGCTGGCCTGGCAGCACATCCTCGACAACATCCACCTCGCTCTGCTGATGGCGGTGGCGATCGCGATGCTCGCATCGCTGGCGATTGCGCATACGCTTGCACCCGCACAGCAGATCGTTGCCGCCCTGCAGCGCATGGCACGCGGCCAATACCGAACCTCGCTGCCGCGCTTCCGGTCAATGGACCTTGCCATGATCGGACAGGCAGTCGGCGAGCTCGGCGACCGTCTGTCGCAAGCCATGGAAGAACGTGCCGCGCTGACCCGGCGCCTATTGGAAATCCGCAGCGACGAGCGGCGCGCGCTTGCCCGCGAATTGCACGACGAGTTCGGACAGAACCTGGCCGCGATCCTTGCCTTTGCCAACACCATCGAAGCCGCCAGCGCGCGAGAGCAGGACCAGAGCAGATGCGAGGTCGCCCAGGACGCGCGGATGATCTCGCAAGCCACCCATCGCATCATGGCCTGCCTTCGGGATACCCTGAAGCGATTGCGCCATCCGCCCGCCGAAGAGCTCGGACTGGAGGCCTGCCTTGTCGATCTCGTCGACAATTGGCGGTCAGCGAATGCAACGCAGCCGATGATCCAGCTCGATCTCAAGGGCGATCTCGCCGACGTCCGCGGTGCCGTCGCCGCGACCGCCTACCGGATGGTCCAGGAATGCCTGACCAACTCGCTGCGGCACAGTTCGGCGCGCGGGATCGTACTGCGGATCGAGCGGCGCACGGGGGCCGAAAACGCCCTGCTGGTCCATGTCGAGGACGATGGCGGCGGCGATGCGGCCAAGGTGGCCGCGTCCACCGGCTTCGGGCTGACAGGCATTCGCGAGAGGGTCGCCGCCCTTGGCGGCTCGCTGTCGATCGCGGATGCCAATCGCGGGGTGAGCGTCGCCGCCACGATCCCGCTTGCGGCGTGATGACCGCGCCGCAGACCCCAGGCATCTCGATCCTGCTCGTTGACGACCATCCCGTTGTCCGGCAAGGCTACCGGCGCGTCCTCGAACATCAGGACGATTTCCAGGTGGTGGCCGAGGCCGACAATGCGGCCGACGCCTACCGCGCCTTCAAGGCGCACGCCCCCGACGTCGTGGTGATGGACATCCTGATGCCGGGCGCCAGCGGCCTCGAGGCTGTCAGGAACATCCGCTCGCGCAGTTCCGCTGCGCGCATTCTCGTCTTCAGCATGCACTGCGAGGCGGCGCAGGTGAAGGCTGCCTTCAATGCCGGGGCGAACGGCTATGTGACGAAGGGCTCCGCCCCTTCCGAACTGATCCGGGCGATCCGTTCGCTGGTCCGCGGCGAGCCGGCGATCAGCGATGACATCGCCCACGTTCTGGCGATGGAAAGCCTCTCCCCTTCGGGATCGGTGCTTGACCAGCTCGGCGAGCGGGAAATCGAGATCCTCAGGCAACTGGCAGCCGGCGCGACCACGGAGCAGATCGCCTCAAACCTCAATCTCAGCATCAAGACCGTGCAAAACTACCACTACCTGATCAAGACCAAGACCGGCATGCGGACGGACGCGCAGCTTGTCCGCCTGGCCGTGGAGTGTGGGCTGGCCAGCCTCTAACGACGGCGCGCGCCCCGTCTCGAGCCGGTTTCTGCCCGGTTTTCCTGCCTCTGCGCCCCCGTATGGGTGGCCTCGCCCGGCACGATTTGCTAAAGCGCGGCGTAAAAACAAATCGGCCGGGATCGCCTCGTGTCCCGCCCTGCTGGTCCGGAGTTTTCGATGATCCCCCGCTATACCCGCCCGGAAATGGCCTCCATCTGGGAGCCGCAGACCCGCTTCAAGATCTGGTTCGAGATCGAGGCGCATGCGGCTGATGCGCTGGCGGAAATCGGCACAATCCCCAAGGAAGCCGCGAAGACGATCTGGGCCAAGGCCAGGGATGCCAGTTTCGACGTCGCCCGGATCGACGAGATCGAGCGCGAGACCAAGCACGACGTCATCGCCTTCCTGACCCATCTGGCCGAAATCGTCGGCCCCGAGGCGCGCTTCGTCCACCAGGGCATGACCTCCTCCGACGTGCTCGACACCTGCCTCAACGTGCAGCTCACCCGTGCCGCCGACCTGCTGATTGCCGATATCGACAAGGTTCTGGCCGCGCTGAAAAAGCGCGCCTTCGAGCACAAGCTGACGCCGACCATCGGCCGCTCCCACGGCATCCACGCCGAGCCGGTGACGTTCGGGCTCAAGCTCGCCTACGCCTATGCGGAATTTTCCCGCGCCCGCGAGCGGCTGGTCGCCGCCCGCAAGGAAGTCGCGACCTGCGCGATCTCAGGCGCCGTCGGCACCTTTGCCCAGATCGATCCGCGCGTCGAAGAACATGTCGCCAAGGCGATGGGGTTGGTCCCGGAGCCGATCTCCACGCAAGTGATCCCCCGCGACCGCCACGCGATGTATTTTGCAACGCTCGGCGTGATCGCCTCCTCCGTCGAGCGGCTGTCGATCGAAATCCGCCATCTGCAGCGCACCGAAGTGCTGGAAGCGGAAGAATTCTTCTCCGAGGGCCAGAAGGGCTCGTCGGCGATGCCGCACAAGCGCAACCCGGTGCTGTCGGAAAATCTCACCGGCCTGTCGCGCATGGTGCGCGCCTATGCGATGCCGGCGATGGAAAACGTGGCGCTCTGGCACGAGCGCGACATCTCGCATTCCTCGGCTGAACGCATGATCGGGCCCGACGCCACCGTGACGCTCGATTTTGCGCTGATGCGCCTCGCCGGACTGATCGAGAAGCTTTTGATCTATCCCGCCAACATGCAGAAGAACCTCGACCGTCTCGGCGGCCTCGTGCATTCGCAGCGGCTTCTGATCGCGCTGACGCAAAAGGGCGCCAGCCGCGAGGACGCCTACAAATACGTCCAGCGCAACGCCATGCCGGTCTGGCGCGGCGAAGGCGACTTCCAGACGCTGCTCAAGAAAGATGCTGACGTGAAGAAGCATCTGAGCGATGCCGACATCGAGGAGCAGTTCGACCTCGGCTATCACTTCAAGCACGTCGACACGATCTTCAAGCGGGTGTTCGGCGAGAGCTGACCATTCCGCCGGCGCGAAGGGTCTTCCAAGCGGCGCAACCGCTTGGCGGGACTTCCGTTTTGCATTTCAGCGGCTCTGCCCCATGGGTGTCTGGGTGGTGTCCTGGGTGGTACCTTGGACGGCCGCCCCAGCAGTTTTCCGGGCCTTGCCAAACCGACTTAGATCAATCCAAATTGTCCCTATCGCCGCCGACAACCTCCGTGACCCCGCCGGCACCTTGAAAGCAACCCAACGGTAACCGCAGATCGGCTAAGGTCGCAGCGTGTCAGCCCCGCCCACCATCCTCGTCTTCGACTCCGGCCTTGGCGGCCTCACGGTCCTGCGCGAGATCGTCCGCGCGCGGCCCGACGCGCACTACGTCTATGTCGCCGACGACGCGTTCTTTCCCTATGGCCATCACGGCGAGGAAGAGATCATCGCCCGCGTGGTGCCGCTGATCGGCGAGTTGATCGCCCGCCACGCCCCCGCTTTGGTGGTTGTTGCCTGCAACACCGCGTCCACGCTCGTGATGTCGCATCTGCGCGGCGCCTATAGCGTGCCGTTCGTCGGCACCGTGCCTGCGATCAAACCGGCCTGCGCCAGCTCAAAGACCAAACGCGTGTCGGTGCTCGGCACCAGGGGCACCGTCAAGCGCGAATACACCAAGCGCCTGATCCAGGATTTCGCGCAAGGCTGCGAAGTCACGCTGGTGGGATCGGCGGAACTCGCCTCGCTCGCCGAATCCGCGCTCAGCGGCAACGACGTGCGCGACGAGGATATTGCAGCGGAGCTTGCCCCCTGCTTCGTCGCAAACGGCGAGAATCGCACCGACACCGTCGTGCTGGCCTGCACCCACTATCCGCTGCTGCTCGACCGCCTGACGAGGCTCGCGCCGTGGCCGGTCGACTGGATCGATCCAGCGCCCGCTATCGCCCGGCGCGTGTCCGACCTGCTCGGATCTCCGGACCGGGAAAGCGATCAGGCCAGGGCCGAGATCATCTTCACGTCGAGGCGGCCGCACACGCTGAGCCGAGCCCTGATGCCGTTTTTCGGCGGGCGCGTGCCGGCGTAAACTGCCGGGCATTGATGAACCCGCTCAGGGCTTCTGAAGATCGCGCACGCCAGCGAAGGTAAGCGGGACTTCGGCGCCCCTGCGCGTCAGGCGGAGCTTGCGACCCCAATTGAGCGTCGGCGCTTCGACCAGCAGGTGCAAGCCCGCCGCGAGGCCGATCGAAAGCAAAATGCTGGCGATGATGACGCCGGCCGAAGAAATCTGCCACAGCTCGGGGAAGTTCGCGATCCATTTGATCAGCAAATAATGTGAGATGTAGAGCGAATAGGAGATGTTGCCGAACCATTGCAGGATGCGCGAAAAGGAAGCGCCGTGGAATTCGGCCGAGACGACGGTATAGATGAGGAGTGCCGCACCGAGACCATAGGTCGGCACACGTGCGAGTTGAGGATTGCTCGATCCGTGGACGAAAATCCAGTACCAGCCCGCGGCGAATAAGGCTGCGGAGATAGCCGTGCTGTATGGCAAAACAGGCAGCGTTCCATTCATCCGGACAAGGTAGGCGATAAAGACGCCGGCGCCGAATTCCAGAATTAGGGGATGCGAATAGAGCCCGAGAGGCAGCTTAAAAACGATCGCGACTACCGCAACGCCGAGCGCCGCAAACAAGAGCTCGAAAAGGCGGTGCGGCGCAATGGCAAGTATCACCGCGACAACAGCGTAGAAGTGCATTTCAAACGCGATCGACCAGGCGGGTGGGATATACCAGTTCGGAAAACCCCACGCGAAGACGTGGCCGAGGTCCAGTGCGGATCGATCTCCCGCCGAGAGTGCGATCCAGTACGAACTGACAAACGCCCCAAGCAATACAAGCCAATACATCGGATAGATTCGAATGGCCCTTCTGAAAGCGAAATTCAGCGCGTCTGTTTGCGACGCGGCCGTCGTCGCAATGATGAACCCGGAAATGACAAAGAAGATGTCGACGCCGCTCGCCAGGATCGTGTGCGCCGCTTCGGCGGCATTTTGCGTCGCCGAATCAGAGCGAGCGATTACCGCGTGCCCGCAGACGACAGCCAGCGCCGCGACGCCGCGCATGGCTTGCACACCATAGAATGTCCGCATAACGCCCCGGCAGGTTCATTATGCGCACCATCCTTGCGGGCAAGATATTAACATATAGTTGTGCGGTTGACGCATGTTCGAATCGATCATTTGATGAGGGAGTTTCCGCCTTGACCTCCGCGAAGCATGCGCCGCTCAATCGCCTGCGCCAGCTCTGGCAAGAAGGACGCCCGACCTTCGGCGCGATCGCGACCATCCCCTCTATCCAGACCGTGCAGATCATGGCCCGTTCCGGGATCGACTGGATCATCGTTGATCTCGAACACGGCCCGATCGATCTCGGCTCGGCGCATGCGATGATCACGGCCACCTCAGGCACGCCGTGCGTACCGATGGTGCGGATTGCCGCCAACGAGCCGTGGCTTGCCAAGGCACCGATGGACCTCGGCGCGCTCGGCATCAACTTTCCGATGATCTGCAGCCGCGAAGACGCCGAGAAAGCCGTGCGCAGCGTGCGCTATCCGCCGAAAGGCGACCGGCTGTGGGGCCCGTTCCACGCGCCATTCCGCTGGGGCGTGTCGATGACGGATTACATGGCGACCGCGGATGACGACATGATCTGCATGATCACCATCGAGCATGTCGAGGCGGTCGAGCGCATCGACGAGATCATGGCAACACCAGGCATCGACCTCGCGGTGATCGGCCCCGGCGACCTCGCCACATCCATCAACAAGCGCGGCCTGCCCGACGATCCCCAGGTGCTGGAACTGATGGCGCGCGCCGAGGCCGGCATCCTCAAGAGCGGTGTGCCGATCGGCGGTGTCGCGCGCACGGCCGAACAGGCCAACAAGATGATCGACCGCGGCTATGTCGCGCTGGCGCTCGGCTTCGACTGGTCGCTGTTCCAGCGCGGCATCGCGGCGAGTTTTGACGGGATCAAGCGATAGGTGCCGAGACGGCGGCAAGCCCTTCAAAGTCCTTGGGCTTTATATCGCCCCCGGAGCACGTGCCGCCGCCGGGCCGGGCGACCTCGGATGCGAACCTTCTGGCGTCAAAACGCCTTGTTCGTGCTAGATGAGGTGCTGGCAGGTTGCCGCAGCCGCCTGCGGCTTTCTGATTTGTCTATTGCGGAACTCGAGCGGAGCGATGCGCGGAACGGTTCGAAAAATCACACTGCCGCGCCGCCTGGTCGCCGACCTCATGCACGCGTCGGTCCGCGTGCCCTTTGTTTCGCTCACACGTCCGCTGCATATCCGCACCCTGCAGGAGGCCCGTGGGCAGGCCGTCCAGCGGCCCGGCTGGGCTGCGATCTTCGTCAAGGCGTTCGCGCTGGTGGCGAAGGAGCAGCCGGTGCTGCGCACCCTCTACGTCAAATGGCCGATGCCTGCGTTTTACGAACTGCCCCGCAGCGTCGCGATGGTGGCGATCGCCCGGCTCGAGGACGGCCAGGATTGCGTGCTGCCGCAAAAGGTCGCCGCGCCGGATGAAATGTCGCTCGCCGAGGTCGATGCGCTGATCCGGCACGCCAAGCAGGCTCCGATCAACGAGGTGCCGGCGTTCCGCAAGATCCTGCGCACTACCCGGCTGCCGCTGCCGCTGCGCCGCCTGTTCTGGGCGGTCGGGCTCAATTTCGGCCGCCAGCGGGCCAATTATTTCGGCAGTTTTGGCGTAACCTCGGTGGCCGCCTACGGCGCCGGCCAGCTCCATGCC
Organism: Bradyrhizobium sp. AZCC 2176; assembly: GCF_036924645.1. Classification (NCBI taxonomy): domain Bacteria; kingdom Pseudomonadati; phylum Pseudomonadota; class Alphaproteobacteria; order Hyphomicrobiales; family Nitrobacteraceae; genus Bradyrhizobium; species Bradyrhizobium sp. AZCC 2176. The sequence continues at coordinate 7,139,936 of NZ_JAZHRX010000001.1, forward strand.
ATCAGCCCCGGGCCGTTTGTCCTGAGCTATGGGGTGGAGAAGCCCGACCAGACCATCGATGTGGTGCTGCGCTGGGATCACCGGATTACCGACGCCGCTCCGATGGCCAAGGCGCTGAATCGGCTGGAACAGGTGCTGAACGGTGAAATTGCCGCCGAATTGCGCTCAAATCGACAGCAAAGCGAGCCCAAACCGGTCCGGGCGGTCGCGACCTGACCGCCTCTCGGCGGTCATTCCGGACTTTTGGCAGTCATTCCGGGGCGTACGAAGTGCGAACCCGGAATCTCGAGATTCCGGGTTCGATGCTAACGCATCGCCCCGGAATGACGGAGCCAAACTGGCCCGTTTTCATTGACAGAACGGCGGTTTCTCCTTAAGAACCCGCTTGCTCGCGGGCCGGTTTCGGCCCGCGATGCGTTTCGCGACCCGTGGTCTTCCCCGAGCTTTCGAGGCGGACCTGTCGGCCCCGGCCCCGCCGGTGCACAGGAGGGCGCGTTTCCTCAATACTCAAACTCTTAAGCAGAGGACGCGATGACAAAGCGCAGTGAGGCGAAATACAAGATCGATCGCCGTATGGGCCAGAATATCTGGGGCCGCCCCAAGAGTCCCGTGAACCGCCGTGAATATGGTCCCGGCCAGCACGGCCAGCGCCGCAAGGGCAAGCTGTCCGACTTCGGCGTCCAGCTCCGCGCCAAGCAGAAGCTCAAGGGCTACTACGCCAACATTTCCGAGCGACAGTTCCACGGCATCTATGTCGAGGCCGGCCGGATGAAGGGCGACACCGGTGAAAACCTGATCGGCCTGCTCGAGCGCCGTCTCGACACCGTGGTCTATCGCGCCAAGTTCGTGGCGACGATGTTCGCCGCCCGCCAGTTCATCAACCACGGCCACATCAAGGTGAACGGCCGCCGCGTCAACATTTCGAGCTACAAGCTCAAGCCCGGCGACCTCGTCGAGATCAAGGAATCCTCCAAGCAACTCACCCCGGTGCTGGAAGCCAGCCAGCTCGGCGAACGCGACGTGCCCGACTTCATCGAAGCCGATCACTCCAAGATGACCGCGAAGTTCACCCGGCATTCCTGCACTGTCGGACGTGCCGTTCGCGGTGCAGATGGAGCCGCATCTGATCGTCGAATTCTATTCGCGCTGATCGGTTTTCAGTTCCGAGATATCAAAGGCCCCGGTTTTGCCGGGGCCTTTTTTTATCCGCAGTTTGCAATGCGCATGGTTCAAATGACGGCTTGCAAGTAGGATTCAGCCGAAGGTTCAGCCAAGGGGGCGGCATGGTGCGAACCGGTGCCGGGGGACAACATGCGTTTGAGCGACTGCTACAACTTCCATGATTTCCGCAAGCTGGCGCAACGACGGTTGCCCGGCCCGATCTTCAACTACATCGACGGCGCCGCCGACGACGAGGCAACGCTTCGCCAGAATACCGCAAGCTTCGAGCGCTGCGATCTGGTGCCCAACGTCCTGCGCGGCGTCGAAACCATCGACATGTCGGTGACCGTCATGGGCCAGAAACTGGCGATGCCGCTTTATTGTTCGCCGACCGCGCTGCAGCGCCTGTTCCACCATACCGGCGAACGCGCGGTGGCCGCCGCGGCCGCGAAATACGGCACTATGTTCGGCGTATCCTCGCTCGGCACCGTGAGCCTCGAGGAACTGCGCAAGGCATACGATACGCCGCAAGTCTATCAGTTCTATTTTCACCGGGATCGCGGGCTAAACCGCGCCATGATGCAGCGGGCGAAGGAAGCCGGCGTCAACGTCATGATGCTGACCGTGGACAGCATCACCGGCGGCAACCGCGAACGCGACCTGCGTACCGGCTTCTCAATTCCCTTCAGGCTGACGCTTGCCGGCATGGCGCAGTTTGCGGTCAAACCGATGTGGGGCATCAACTACCTCGCCCATGAGGGTTTCAAACTGCCTCAACTCGACGAGCACGTCGATATGAGCGGCGGCACGATGTCGATCGGTCGCTACTTCACCGAAATGCTCGACCCGGCCATGACCTGGGACGACGTCGCGGAAATGGTGAAGCTATGGAACGGGCAATTCTGCCTGAAGGGCGTCATGTCGGTGGCCGACGCCAAACGTGCCGTTGAAATCGGCTGCACCGGCATCGTGCTTTCCAACCATGGCGGCCGGCAACTCGACGGCTCGCGGGCGGCATTCGATCAATTGGCTGAAATCGTGGATGCCGTGGGCGACCAGATCGACGTGATCATGGATGGCGGAGTCCAGCGCGGAACCCACGTCCTGAAAGCGCTGTCGCTGGGAGCCAAGGCTGTTGGCGTTGGACGCTTCTATCTTTATCCTCTCGCCGCGGCCGGTCAGGCCGGCGTTGAACGCGCCCTCGGCCTGATGCGGGCCGAGATCGAGCGAGGAATGAAGCTGATGGGATGCAGATCGATCGACCAGCTCTCACGCGAAAATCTGCGCTTCAGATAATTCCTCCCCTCTCACGTTGCAAAATATCGAGAATCCCCCATGCACTACACCCCTGCCCCTCGCGATCCCAAGGCTGACCCCATCCGCATCAACCTGCTGTCGGACACGCAGACCCGGCCGACGCCTGCGATGCGCGAGGCGATGGCGCGCGCCGAGGTCGGCGATGAACAGATCGGGGATGACCCGACGGTGAATCTGCTGTGCGAGCGCGTCGCAGACCTGCTCGGCAAGGAAGCGGCCGTGTTCATGCCGTCGGGCACGATGTGCAACGTCGCGGCGACACTGGCCCATTGCCGGCCGGGCGATGAAATTCTCGCCCATGCCAGCGCGCATATCATTGCGCGCGAAGGCGGCGCGCATGCCGCGCTTGGCGGCTTCCAGATCACGCCGCTGCCGGGCGATGACGGGCAGTTCGCGCCCGAAACATTTCGTGCCGCGCTGCATCCGCGCTCGCGTTACCAGCCGCCACAGACTGTCGTCAGCGTCGAGCAGACCGCCAATATCGGCGGCGGCACCATCTGGAAGAAGGCAGCCCTCGATGAAGTCGTAGCGATCGCCAAGGCGAATGGGCTCATCACCCACATGGACGGCGCGCGGCTCTTGAACGCCTGCATAGCTACCGGAATATCGGCGCGCGATATGGCCGCGGGCTGGGATTCGGCCTGGATCGATTTCTCAAAAGGCCTCGGTGCGCCGATCGGCGGCGTCATTGCCGGCTCGCGCGCCTTCATCGACGACGTGTGGCGCTGGAAGCAGCGGCTCGGCGGATCGATGCGGCAGGCCGGCGTCTGCGCCGCGGCCTGCGTCTACGCGCTCGACCATCACGTCGACCGTCTCGCCGACGATCACGCCAACGCGCGTGCGCTCGCGCGGGGACTGTCGCAGATCGACGGCATCAAGGTGCAGCAGCCCGAGACCAATCTGGTGTTCTTCAGGCCTGACGGCGCGGGCGTTGCCGGCGACAAGATGGTCGAGGCCTTGCGCAAACGCGGCGTCCTGCTCGCGATGATGGATGGGCGCATTCGCGCCTGCACGCATCTCGACGTCAGCGCTGCGATGATCGAGGAGACGGTCGGCATCGTGCGCGAGATCGTGCGCGGCGCGTGAGCGAACTCAGGCAATAGCAGCAATGCGCGCCCGCCATAGCGCACTGCCGAGCAGGACATACACCGCCCCGGTCCATAGCGCCTGCCAGTTCTCGAACCCTTCGTTGAAGACGACATAGACCGCGGCCATGGCGAAGAGACCGGCAAACACGGCTTCCGAGAGCGGCCTCTCGCCGGATTTCGAACCGTTGAGGAATGCCAATGTCCAGAACGGCACCACGGCCATGGTCAGGGCGGCGAACGGGAAATCGCGCCAGCGCGCGTCGAATATCAGGCTGAGCGCAGTTTGTGCGGCAATGAGCGTCGTCACGATCAGCGAGATGCCCAGCATATTGGCCATGAAGAATGGGGTCAGGCCCTTTGATGGCCCCAACACTTCAAGAAAAGCCGGAAGCCCGCGCCCCGACATCAGCGCGTAGGTCGACAGCAGCGGCGCCGTCACAGCCGCCACCAGCAGAAAGCCCTGCACCAGCCAACCGCCGGCCCCATAGCTTTCGTGGAGCATCTTGTCGGCGCTCACGCCCAGCAGGATTCCGCCTGTTGTCGCGGACATCGCGACCGCGAGCCACGATGCCAATGGCGTCGGCGACGGCCGGCGCTTGAGGGTGAACAGGGCTACGCCGAATACCCCGATGCAAAGAAATAGCCCGCCCGCCATCTGCAACTTCCAGAACGGATAATTGCTGATGGCCACGCCCGCCGGATATTTCAGCTTGCGTTCGGCACCGTCGAACAGCCCCCAATAGCCGCCGACCGTTCCTTCCCAGCGGCGCTTCCACGGCTCGTCATAAGCCTCGAAGAAATTAACGCGAAAATTGTCCTGTCGCGCCCGCTCGAGAATCTGGGAAATGAAACGCGCCTGATTGACGCGGGAAGCCAGCGCACCGTCGCGCATCCGCCCGTGGCTCGGCCAGCCGGTTTCGCCGATCAAAATCTCCTTGCCGGGAAACGCTGCCGCCACCTGCTTTCTGATATCATCGACATGCGCAGCCGCTTCTTCGGCACGCGGCGGATCGTCTTCCCAATAGGGCAGGAAATGGGCAGTGACGAAATCGACATCCTCGCCCACTTCGCGATAGCGAAGCCAGAATTCCCAGACATCGGCATAGGTCACCGGTACATTCACGCGCGGCTTGACCGAGCGGATGATCTGCCTCAGGTCGGCAACGGTCATCTCTCCGCGCAGCAGCACTTCGCTGCCGACGATGACCGCGGTGACCGTGCCGGGATGATCCTTCACCAGCGAGACCGCAATGTCGGCGAGTTGGGCGTTCTTTGCGCGATCGCGTCCGATCCATACGCCGAGCAGAACCTTCAATCCGACCCTGGATGCAAGCTCGGGCACCTTGTCGAGCCCGTTGTCGATGGAATAGGTGCGGATGCATTTGGAGACCTTGGCCAATTCGGCCAGATCCTCCGCGATCTGCTCCGGACTGACGATCAGCGTCGGATCATGCGGCGTCTGATCGTTGCGGAATGGCGCATAGGAAACGCACTCCAGCTTCGCCGCCGCATCGATCGGCGCGCGCGTCAACGCTACCGGCGTGGCCAGCCACCACCACACCGCGGCAACCATGCCCAGCGATACGAATAAAAGCGCCAGCGGCGTCCGAAAGCCGATTGGTCCTGCTCCCAATGGGTGAATGTATCAGCCTATTTAGCGGCGCACGGCAGTCCTGTCGACCCGCTGATGGCGCTTGCACAATTGCACCGGAACACGGAAGCGGTGATATTGAGGTGCTTCAAACATGAAGTATCAAGAGTGCGCCTTGTTTTGCTCAATATTGATCCCGGCGCGGCGAGTGAAGTGATGCCATTCAAGAGATTTTCAAGGCGCCAGTTTGGCAGGATTGCGGGCTGGTCGGCGCTTGGCATGTCGATGCTGTCAGCCAGGTCCGGACTGGCCGAATCGGAGCAGGACAACGGAACGCGGAATCGAGCAACCTCTTCCGGTTTCCCGAGCGGCTTTCTGTGGGGTACGGCGACCTCGGCCTATCAGATCGAAGGAGCGGTGAACGAAGACGGCCGCGGTCCGTCGATCTGGGACCGCTTTGCCCACACGCGCGGGACGATCGCCGATCACAGCAACGGCGACACCGCGACCGACCATTATCGCCTGTACAAGGAAGACATCCGGTTGATGAAGGCGCTCGGCGCAAAGGCCTATCGATTCTCGATTGCATGGCCGCGCATCTTTCCGGACGGCGCCGGCGCGCCAAACCCAAAGGGCCTCGATTTCTACAACCGCCTTGTCGACGAGTTGTTGGCGAACGGCATCCAGCCGTTTGCGACCCTGTATCACTGGGACCTGCCGCAGGCGCTGCAGGACCGTTTCGGCGGCTGGACCTCGCGCGACACCTCAAAGGCCTTTGCGGATTACGCAGGCCATGTTGCGGCGCGTTTGAGCGACCGCGTGACGCATTTCTTCACAATCAACGAATGCTCCCGGCTCGTTCATCTCGGCCACGGCATGGGCGCCGATGCGCCGGGCCTCAAACTATCCGAATCGGGATTGAAGCAGGTCCGTCATCACGTCGCGCTCGGCCACGGCCTTTCGGTTCAGGCGATCAGGGCCCACGGGCGCACTGGGACCAAGGTTGGTCCGGCGGAAAATGCCGTGAGCTGCATCCCTGCCGTCGAAACGCCTGCCAACATCCGCGCCGCCGAGATCGCGACGCGAGAGCTCAATGCCGGCTATTTGACTGTGATGATGGAGGGAAAATATACCGATGCATACCTCGCGCAGGCCGGCAACGACGCGCCGAAATTCACGCCTGAGGATTTGCGCATCATTTCGTCGCCGATCGATTTCGTCGGACTGAATGTCTACACGCCCGACCATTATGTCGTGGC